>CAWBBV010000011.1:0-312242 GCA_963787125.1 uncultured delta proteobacterium | reverse complement strand
AACGCTGCTTGTTATTTTGCTATTTACACTGTTTGCCAAGATGGTACATTTTGCCCATGTCACGTTTAGCCCGTCTTGACATTGCCGGTCTCCTCCAACACGTTATCGTTCGTGGTATCGAGCGGTGCGATATTTTCAACGATGATCATGACCGGCAACTCTTTATTGATCGTTTCGCGAAACTGCTCTCCGAAAACGCTGTCCGCTGTTATGCATGGGCGCTGCTATCCAATCACTTCCACCTCCTGTTAATGCCAACTTCAACGCCATTGTCTTCCTTTATGGGAAAGCTTGGGGGACATTGCTCACTATTCAACTAATTATGTCAATAGTTAATTAGCAAACAACGTTAATTCTCCCGTCACTCAGTGAGCCTCCAGGTGCTCAATTAACCGGTAACGAGAGCATGAGATCAATTTTGCGGACTACGACTTTGGTTTTGGGCTAAATACCATAGGTGATCCGCCGGAAGTGATACAGGTACACTTGTCAGAATTATTACCACCATTGTAGTATTTATAATCACCAACAGTATCAATTGCCTGCCAGATTCCAACAGCTTTTTCAGAACAACTCCAACTGCCGGAATATCGAAACGTATTGAGCCTCTTGCAAAAGTGTATGTAATAAACTGAATACGCCAACAATTCTGAATAAAAGTCGAGCTTCAAAGGTAACTGTCTGATATTATTGGTTTGCGAGACAAACAATAACAGGAGGATACCGATGAAGCTCAAGGAAAGAATATCATGGCTTATGGGGACAGTACAGCAAAGCCTGTTTCCCCATCTCGATGAATGTCTCCCTGTACCGCTTACTGAGCGGGAGAAGCACTTGGTCAAGATCCTTTGAATTTCACTCGCCACAATCGAGCTCTTTTCTTTCATATTTGTATCTACGGCCTTAATGTCCGAATACACCCGGATAATGAAATAGAGTGGCACTCTCTGAGGTTTTTGGTATACTTTACTAATGAGATCTGCCGTCGTTTACATGACCGCTGGTAATTATCCGTCACAAGCGGGTACAGCAGGTGAGTCGGCTCGAAAAATAAAACACGGAAAAAGGAGACAACAATGAGTGAAAATGTTCAGGAAGCGATCAAGCGCTCGCTTCAGACGGAAAAGAATGCCATGCTCTTTTATCAGTACGGCGCCCAGCAGTTCAAGGATGCCGCAGCCAAACGGACCTTTGAGCTGTTGTCCAAAGAGGAGCGGGAGCATGCCGGTCATTTTTACCGGATCTATAAAGGCGATGACATCCCTTCTCTTGAAGCTTTTCTTGAAAGCCCCCCGGACAATGAAACCAGCTGGATTGTCACAGCTAAAAGCTTGTGTGGTGCGGACTTGAGTGAGCAGAAGGCGCTTGAAATAGCTTTGGAAAAAGAGAAAAACCTTGAAGAGGCGCTGCGGGATATGGCCACAAAGATGACCGACCCTGAAGTGCGTGCTGTCTATGAGCTGAATGTGCAGGAAACCCATAACCACTATCTGCTTATTGAAGCGGAATATGCGCGTATCATGGGAATGGTACACGAGTCCGATATGGATATCTTTGTGAGAGAATAGCCGCCCGTAAACTGTCGTTGCTGTGGCTGCAGCAGATACCTGTAAACCTGAACCTGCTTTAAAAACAGCAAAAGGCGACCGCTGGGCCGCCTTTTGCTGTAAGACGCTGCTAAAAAAAAATCAGCAGAAACGGCTACAACAATTTCTCCACCCGGCACGGCACATAGCGGTGCAGCGGCGTGCCAAAGCGATCCCGGTGACTGTTTTTGGTCAGCCGGTTGATATTCACCCCAAACTGCTTGCCGTCATACACGAGGCCAAAGCCGTGGGGGATCGCCACATGTCCCTTGCGGGCGCTGGCGGTTATCTCCAGTTCGATCTCCTCGGTTCCTGCCGCGGTGAATATTCTGACCGTCTCGCCGTCGTGCAGCTCCATCGCTGTGGCGTCATCCGGGTGCATGGCCAGGGTGCAGGCTCTCTTGCCGTCGTTCCAGGCCGGGTTGCGCATGAGGGTGTTGGCATTCATGGCGGTGTGCCGTCCGGCCATCAGCACCAGCGGGAAGTGCGGGTCAGGTGTCAGCGCCGCCTGCTCATGGGGGGCGTCGATAAGTCTGATCTCTTCCAGCAGCTCCGGAATATGGAGGTTGATTTTGCCATCGTCCGTCCGGATGGTTTGCAGGTTCTCCTCGGGAGCGACGGCGCCGACCCAGCAGCCTTGCGGATTAGCGATGATTTTCTGAAACACCCGTTCCCCCAGGTCAAAACCATCAGCAAAACCGGCCCGAACAGCGTTCTTGCGAAAGCTCTTCGGCCCGGTCTGCAATAATCCCCAGATCAGCGCCTTGTGAACAGAGCCCATGGCCTTGCCCAGGGTTTTGCCAAGGATAAACGGCATCTGTTTCACTGCTGCCGGTTCGGCCATGGCGTACTCCATGAGAGCCATGGCGAACGGGGTATTGCCCTGTGCCGCCGCCAGATAGAGTTTTTCCGGGATAGCGGGAATAAGACCGAGTTTGTCTGCCAGGCGGAGATAGATCTCCCCCGACTCCAGCGCCTCACCTTCGGTGGCGATGATTGGCGGGCGGAGTTGAAAGTGGATGCCGGGAAAGGTTGTCGGAAAGAAGGTGCCGTCCCAGGCCTCAAAGCCTGATTTTACCGGGAGGACATAGTGGGAGGCGGCGGCTGTTTCCGACATGACCAGATCCGCTGTCACCAGCAGGTCGAGTTTGGCGAAGGCCTCTTCAAAGGCGCTGGTGTCGGCATAGGAGCGAAGCGGGTTCGCACCGGAAACGATCACTGCGCGCAGCCGCTCCGGGTGCTCGGAGCTGATCTCTTCCGGCATGACATTTGGCGGGAAGGTCCCCAGCACCGGGTGGATGTCAGTCGCGACGGTGCGCCAGGTTTTGGGGTGGCGCTCGTCGGAGTGGCTGCCGATCGGCATGAGGTTGCCGTGAAAGACGTTGCCACCCCGGACACCGATCCTGCCGCAGATCGCCAGCAGAATGGTCAGCAGGTACGAAGCGGGGGCGCTGTGCCGATTCATGAAGATGCCGAGATCGTTGCGCAGGGATGATCTTTTCGTGGCAAAGAGGCGGGAGACCTCCACTACCCGTGCATAATCAAGTTCACAGACGCTGATGGCAGCCCGGGCGTCGAAACCGCTGAACAGCTCCCTTATCTCCGCCATGCCTGAGGTGCTGCTCTCCAGATATGCGCGGTTCTCCCAGCCGTTTTCCAGAATTATCGCTATCATTGCCCGCAGAAGGAGCGCGTCGGTTCCCGGTCTGATCGGCAGATGGATATCGGCAATCCGGGCGGTCTCCGAGCGGCGCGGATCGATGACAATCAGCTGCTTGTGCGGATCTTTTGCCAGGCGTTGCAGCTGAACCGGCGCTTGGGGCACCTGGTGGCTCTGCATGCCGTTCCAGCCGAAGACCAGCAGTAGATCAGTCTCTTCCAGATCAGGTTCGACCCGCAGGTTCTGGCGGCCAAAGGTGCGGCCATCCACCCAGAAAGCGCCGGAAAATTCCTGCGCCAGGGCGCTGTAGTGATAACTGGAACCGAGCCCTTTCAAAAGGCGCAGACCAAAGGCCGCTTCACAGTGACTCCCCTGGCCGCCGCCACCCATGAAGGCGAGGGCGCGGGGGCCATGTTGCTCGACAATAGCGCCCAGCTTTGCCGCGATCTCTGAAATTGCCTCATCCCAGCTGATGCGGATGAACTTGCCATCGACCTTTTTCAGCGGCTGTTTGAGACGATCGGCGTTATGCTGGTGATAGGCGATGTTCATCCCCTTGCGGCAGAGGTAGCCGTTGCTTTTCAGATTGCTACTGTCGCCGCTCACTTTAATGATCCGGTTGTTTTCAACCTCTACTTCCAGCCCGCAGTTCTGGGCGCAGAGGACACAGCCTGTTTTATGTACAGTTCCCATTATTCTCTCCCTTAAACCGTGTCCCGCAGCTTGTTAATGATGCTGTGCAGTGCACTTTTTTCTTCTGCTGAGAGCCGTGCCAGAAATTCCCGGTTCGCCGCGACGATGGTTTTACTTATCTGTTTGCCGGTAGCTTTGCCGCTATCGGTAAGGTGAATCCGGATTGAGCGTCGGTCTTCAGTATTACTCTGGCGGCTCAGGTACTGCCCTGACTCCAGTCGGTCCAGAATTCCGGTCAAGGTCGCACTGTCCAGTTCGGCACGCTTGCCGAGTTCGACCGAGGTGATCCGGTCTTCTTTGGTAAGGATTGCCAGGATCAGCGCCTGAACCGGGGTAACGTTAAACTCCGCCACTTTCTGGCCGAGGAACTTCCCGGCAAGCTGGTTGGCTTTGGCGAATTTGAAAAAGATGCATTCGAACTGTTGCATTGGTTTACCCCTAATAAACTTGTATGCAATATACTTGTATGCAAGCTTAATTTAGCCCGGAACCACTGTCAATATATTTTTGCTCATCCGGAGCTTCCTGTTTTGCGGATAAATCGGCCACGCAGTGGGTAAACCCATAAAAACTCCTTTAAAACCCAATAGGCTTAACCATGGTTAAGGCCGTTAACCATGGTTAAGCCTGTTCAACTGCCTGTATTTACGACCTGCCTGCGCTCTGCCCCCCGACGACCATTCACCAAAGTTAATACCTTTCACTCGCATTATCAGCAATAAAACAGTTTTTTCACTAATGATTCAAGGGTGTTGTAGCGAATCGCGCGACTTGGTATTCCTTTTGCTGATATGTCATTGTATTACGCATGTATCAATGTAAGTCATTCATAAGGGGATCGTCGTATGGAGTGGATCAGCATCAAAGAGCAGCTGCCCGCAGAGAATCAAGCCGTTATTCTGTTTACGCCGTTTGATTACTTCGGTGAGCTGCACTCATGTGTCGGCAATTCGGAAAGCATCAGAAGCTGCGGCATCAGCCGGGGGAAGGGCAAAAAGCCGATTTTTACCCACTGGTTCCCGCTCCCTGAGAACCCAGGCGTTAGCAATCGTATCTGCTGATAACAGCAATCAAGCAAAGGAGCCATCATGAAAGCAAAACGTTTTTACAATCATCTCTACTTCCAGGTTTTAACCGCCATCACCATCGGTGTCTGCGTCGGCCACTTTTATCCTGAAACCGGCGCTGCCATGAAACCCCTTGGTGACGGCTTCATCAAACTGATCAAGATGATTATCGCCCCGATAATCTTCTGCACCGTTGTCACCGGTATAGCCGGCATGGAGGACATGAAAAAGGTCGGCCGGGTCGGCGCCAAGGCGCTGCTTTATTTTGAAATTGTTACCACTATGGCGCTGGCAATCGGCCTGTTGGTAGTCAGCATTGTTCAGCCCGGGGCAGGGATGAATGCCGATGTCACCAAGCTTGACACAAAGGCCCTGGCTACCTATACCGCCAAGGCGCAGGCAAGCGGCACGGTTGAGTTTCTGACCAATATCATCCCCAATAGCGTGGTTGATGCCTTTGCCAAGGGGGACATCCTCCAGGTGCTCTTCTTTGCCATTCTTTTCGGTTTTGCCCTCTCCATGCTCGGACAGCGGGGCAAAGGGGTTTTCAAGTTCATTGACGAAGTCTCCCATGTGCTTTTCGGCATTGTCGGCGTCATCATGAAAGCCGCCCCCATCGGCGCTTTTGGCGCCATGGCCTTTACCATCGGCAAGTTCGGCCTCGGCTCCCTCACAAAATTGGGGATGCTCATGGGGAGTTTCTACCTGACCTGCCTGCTGTTCATTTTTGTCGTGCTCGGCACCATTGCCAAATTGTGCGGTTTCAGCATTATCAAATTCATCAAGTATATCAAGGAAGAGCTGCTGATCGTTCTTGGCACTTCGTCCTCGGAATCAGTGCTGCCACGCATGATGGCCAAGCTGGAAAATCTCGGCTGTACCAAGTCAGTAGTCGGTCTGGTCATCCCCACCGGCTACTCCTTCAATCTTGACGGCACCTCCATCTACCTGACCATGGCCGCGGTATTCGTTGCCCAGGCGACCAATACACCGTTGACCATGACCCAGACGCTGACGATCCTCGGGGTGCTGCTGTTGACTTCCAAAGGTGCCGCCGGGGTTACCGGCAGCGGCTTCATTACCCTGGCTGCGACCTTTGCCGCTATTCCGACCATCCCGGTTGCCGGTCTGGCCCTGATTCTGGGGATTGACCGCTTTATGTCCGAAGCCCGTGCCCTGACCAATCTGGTCGGCAACGGGGTGGCGACAGTGGTGATCTCCCGCTGGGAGAATGAGCTGGACATGACCAGAATGGCGCGGATTCTCAATAACGAAAGTGACGTGGAGGCTGACGAGCCTGAAGCGATCCTGGAAGGGCTGCTGACTGCTGATGGTGAACCGGCGCCTGAGCAGGTCTGATTCAGGCTTGCACCTGTTTCCGGCAAACGATGTTGAACGAGCACATCCTGCCATGTGTGCTCCTTTCGAGGGCCGGGAGAGCAATCTCCCGGTTTTTTTATAAGCCGACCACGCCAGATTTTTTATTTGAAGTAAAATTATTTACCTAAAATTAAATATAAGCTTGACAACTTCAGCCACGATAAAATATGTAATGGGTTGAAATGAATTCCGGTAATTCGTCCACTTCTTCAGTTCAACAGACTTGCAACCGCCGTAGACACCAAACCTGAAACGACATCTTTTACAAAAAAACAGGAGAAACCAGCGTATGCACAAGAAAATGAACGCCCTTGATTACCATTCAATGGGACGAAAAGGGAAAATTGAAGTCATCTCTACCAAACCGTGCCAGACAGCAGCCGATCTGTCACTGGCGTACTCGCCGGGGGTGGCTGAACCCTGCCTGGCAATTCAGCAAAATCCCGAAGATGCCTATAAATACACTGCCAAAGGAAATCTGGTCGCAGTCGTCTCTAACGGCACGGCTGTCCTTGGCCTCGGTAATCTGGGCGCTTTGGCCGGCAAGCCGGTCATGGAAGGGAAAGGTATTCTTTTCAAGCGTTTTGCCGACATCGACGTCTTTGACATCGAACTGGACACCGAAGATCCGGATGAGATCATCAAGGCCTGTCAGCTGCTGGAGCCGACCTTTGGCGGCATTAACCTGGAAGATATCAAGGCGCCGGAATGTTTTTATATCGAGGAGACCCTCAAAAAGACCATGAAGATCCCGGTCTTCCATGATGACCAGCACGGCACGGCCATCATCTCGTCAGCGGCGCTCTTGAATGCCCTGCACCTGGTCGGCAAGAAGATCGAAGATATCCGTATCGTCGTCAACGGCGCCGGCGCTTCGGCCAATTCCTGCGCCAAATTGGCCATTGCCCTCGGTGTCCAGCCGAACAACATGATCATGTGCGACACCAAGGGGGTTATCTACAAAGGACGTGTGGAGGGGATGAACCCCTATAAGGCGCTTTTTGCTGCCGACACCCCGTTCCGGACGCTGGAGGAGGCTGCTGCCGGGGCCGATGTTCTCTTTGGCCTTTCGGCAAAAGGGGCTTTCACCAAAGAGATGGTCGCCAGCATGGCCCCCAATCCGGTCATCTTTGCTATGGCCAATCCCGATCCGGAAATCACCCCGGAAGATGCCCATTCGGTTCGTGACGATGTCATGATCGCTACCGGTCGCTCCGATTACCCCAACCAGGTAAATAACGTCCTCGGCTTCCCCTTTATCTTCCGGGGGGCCCTGGATTGTCGTGCCAGTTGCATCAACGAAGAGATGAAGCTCGCTGCTGTCCATGCTTTGGCAAATCTTGCCCGTGAAGAGGTGCCGGACTCGGTCTGCAAAGCCTACGGCAATGTCAAGTTTGCTTTCGGTCGTGACTATATCATCCCCAAGCCGTTCGATCCGCGAGTCCTCCTTCATGTTGCTCCGGCCATTGCCCGGGCCGCCATGAGCTCCGGTGTTGCCCGTCAGCCGATTGAAGACATGGCCAAATACATCGAGCAGCTTGAATCCACCCAGGGAAAATCCAAAGAGATTATCCGCCAGATTATCAATAAGGCCAAAAGCGATCCGAAGCGGATCGTTTTTCCCGAAGGTGAGAACGAGAAGATCCTCCGTGCTGCCCAGACCCTTATTGAAGAGGGGATTGCCATCCCGATTCTCATCGGCAACGAAACAAAAATCCGGACTACGCTGACTGAATTGAACATCGACCTGAACGGTGTCAGCATTATAGATCCGGCCAGTTATGAAAAATCAGAGGAGTATGCTCAGGAACTCTTCCGCTTGCGCCAACGCAAAGGGCTTACCCTGACTGAGGCACGGCGGATCATCACCCGTAAATCCCGCACTCATTTCGGCTGCATGATGGTGCGTCAGGGAGACGCGGACAGTCTGCTTTCCGGCATAGACACCCACTATCCCGAAACCATCCGTCCGGCGCTGGAAGTGATCGGCAAGCAGGAGGGGCTCTCCAGTGTCCACGGTCTTTATATGATGGTGTTCAAGAAAGGGATCTACTTCCTGGCAGATACGACTGTCTGTATTGATCCGACTGCAGATGAATTGGCGGAAACCGCCATTCTTGCCGCTGAAAAAGCCAGGATGCTTGAAATCGAGCCGTCCGTGGCAATGCTCTCCTTTTCCAACTTCGGTTCGGTTAACCACCCGCAGACTCGCAAGATCAAAAGGGCCGCGGAAATAGTCAAGCAGCGCGCCCCGGAGCTGCTGGTTGATGGTGAAATGCAGGCAGATACAGCCGTTGTCAGCGAAATTCTCCAGAAAAGTTTTCCCTTTGCCAATCTGAAGGCGGCCGCCAATATCCTGATCTTCCCCGATCTCAACTCGGGCAACATCTGTTACAAACTTTTGCATCACCTTGGCGAGGCTGAAGCCATCGGTCCGATCCTTATGGGGATGAACAAGCCGGTACATGTGCTGCAACGTGGCGACGATGTCAATGACATTGTCAATATGGCTGCCCTGGCGGTTGTTGATGCCCAGAACTAAGGGTATTCCAGTAATTTATCCAACTACCTATCCTTGATAAACAGGATAACTTCTAACTTGATAAAATTTGATTGACATGGAAAGGCTAAAAGGATAATTGGTAATACCAAGTTGTTATTGCTGTTTGTATACAGTTACATACGTTTGACTGAATGCTGGTATGTGCGTGGTCATATAATTGATCAGGCCAAACCTGCCGCTGTCACAACAATCCAGTCAGGGAGGCACAATGAACATCCACGAATACCAGGCAAAAGCGATTTTGCGTAAATTCGGCGTCAGTGTACCGGACGGTCACGTCTGCTACAACGGCGCCAGCGCCCGGGAATGGGCCAAACGTCTCGGGGACGGCCCCTGGGTCGTAAAAGCCCAGATCCACGCCGGCGGCCGCGGCAAAGGTGGCGGGGTCAAACTGGCCCGCACCCCGGAAGAAGTCCGCAACATCGCCCGGGAAATCCTCGGCATGACCCTGCGTACCCACCAGACCGGCCCGGAAGGCAAACTCGTCACCCGCGTCCTCATCGAAAACGGCTGCAACATCGCCCGTGAACTCTACGTCAGCCTCGTCGTCGACCGCGCCACCTCCAAAGTAGCCGTCATGGCCTCAACAGAAGGGGGCATGGACATCGAAGAAGTCGCCGCCAGCACCCCCGAAAAGATCTTCACCGAAGTCATCGACCCGTTAGTCGGCCTCACCTCCTTCCAGTGCCGCAACATCGCCTTCAGTCTTGGCCTCAGCGGTAAAACCATCACCAAAGCCGTCACCCTCCTCCAAGGTCTGTACACCACCTTCATCGCCTGTGACTGCTCCATGCTGGAAATCAACCCCCTCGTCGTCACCAAAGAAAACGACCTCCTCGCCCTTGATGCAAAGTTTGGCTTTGACGACAACGCCCTCTTTCGCCACCACAAAATCGGCGACATGCGCGACTTCGACGAAGAAGACCCCAACGAAATAGAAGCAAGCCAGCACGACCTCTCCTACATCTCCCTCTCCGGCAACATCGGCTGCCTCGTCAACGGCGCCGGACTCGCCATGGCCACCATGGACATCGTCAAACACTACGGCGGCGACCCGGCCAACTTCTTGGACGTCGGGGGTGGGGCCACCATAGAAAGAGTCACTGAAGCCTTCAAACTCATCCTCAGTGACAAAAACGTCAAAGGCATCCTCGTCAACATCTTCGGCGGCATCATGAAATGCGACATCATCGCCACCGGCGTCATCGAAGCCGCCAAACAGGTCTCCCTAAGCGTCCCTCTTGTAGTTAGACTAGAGGGGACCAACGTCGAAATCGGCAAAAGAATGCTCGCCGAAAGCGGTCTTGACATCGTCGCCGCCGACGGCATGGCCGACGCCGCCCAGAAAATAGTAGCCGCAGTAAAGGGAGGCAGATAATGAGCATCCTCGTCAACAAAAACACCCGCGTCATCACCCAGGGGATAACCGGCGCCACCGGCCTCTTTCATGCCCAGGGAGCCCGTGACTACGGAACCCTCATGGTCGGCGGGGTCACCCCCGGCAAAGGCGGCACGGTCATAGACGGCTTCCCCGTCTATGACACCGTCAGAGACGCAGTCAAACAGACCGGCGCCACCGCCAGCGTCATCTACGTACCGCCCCCCTTCGCCGCCGACTCCATCATGGAAGCCATCGACGCCGGCATCGAACTCGTCTGCTGCATCACCGAAGGGATCCCCGTCCTCGACATGGTCAAAGTCAAACAGTACCTCCAGGGGAAGAACACAAGACTCGTCGGACCCAACTGTCCCGGCGTCATCACCCCCGGCGAATGCAAAATCGGCATCATGCCCGGCTACATCCACAAACCGGGCAAAATCGGCGTCGTCTCCCGGAGCGGCACCTTAACCTACGAAGCCGTCTGGCAGCTCACCTGCTTAGGTCTTGGACAATCCACTTGCGTCGGCATCGGCGGTGACCCGGTCAACGGCACCAACCACCTCGACGTCCTCAAAATGTTTGAAGAAGACCCGAACACCGAAGCCGTCATCATGATCGGCGAAATCGGTGGCACCTCCGAAGAAGAAGGGGCGTACTTCGTCAAAGAACACATGACCAAACCGGTAGCCGCCTACATCGCCGGCCGCACCGCCCCCCCCGGCAAAAGAATGGGTCATGCCGGCGCCATCATCTCCGGCGGCAAAGGGACAGCGGCAGAAAAGGTCGCCATCCTCGAAGAGTGCGGTATCAGTGTTGCTGCTTCTCCGGCGGATATGGCCCAGGCGCTGATGAGGATCTATAAACCGTAAAAAAGGTGCCGGTGAAAACAGATGCGGTTTTTTTCGACAAAACAGTGCTTTACGCGCCTATCACCCGGATTCGGGGGTGATACCGTTGCAATGAAAGCGTAAATGTAGTAGATAGAAGGGGGTGGCGGCCAGCTACCCCCTTTATAGTTTTCAGATCGGAGCATTATGCCATTTCAACCCATCAAGCCGAAAAAAGTCTCCAGCCAGATCGCCGAGCAGATCCGCTCTTCAATTCTGGCCGGTGAATTCACCCCTGGTGACAAGCTCCCTCCTGAACGGGAGCTGGCTGAAATGTTCGGCGTATCGCGGCCGTCTGTCCGCGAAGCGCTCAACCTGCTCGCTTCATCCGGACTGGTGATGTCCTATCAGGGGGGCGGCACAGTCGTGATGTCGCTGGTGGAGTTTTCCACCGGCAACCCTTTGTCAGAGCTGATCAAAGGTGAGCAGGAGCGGGCGCTGGATGTCATCGAAGTGCGTAAATGCATGGAAGCCTGGACCTCGTATTACGCCGCTCAAAGGGCGCTCCCGGAAGATATCCGCAAGATGGAGAAGCTGGTGGCGGAGATGGAGCGCAATCTTGAAGGGATGAAGCCCTCACAGGATCTGGATGCGAATTTCCATATTGTCATTGCCCAGGCAACTCATAATGTGGTCTGGTTGCACCTGATGCAGAGCATCTTTGACGCCATGAAAGAGTTTCAGCGGGGGGTGTGGCGGGCTGTTTACCTGACTGAAGAGGATCACCGCCAGCTTTTTCAGCATCACCTGGCTGTTTTTGAGGCTATCCGCGACCGGGACGCAGAGCGGGCCCGGGAAGCGATGCTCTCGCACCTGACTTTTGCCGAGCTGCGCAGCAGCGCCTATGTAACCCTGCAACAGCAGAGCTAGCACCAGTCCCGACCGGCTCCGCCTGAACCGGGTAACACAAGGCCGATTATTCGCGAGCTATTAATTCTTAAAACCTATCTGCTGGATAACTGGCGTAGCTACCTGCTTGGGGCGCTGCTCCTTACCGGCACCAGCGGCTGCGCCCTGCTGATCCCCTGGCTGCTCAAGCTGGCCATAGAAAGTATCCAGGCGCCCGCGCGAGCGCTCCACTCCCCTGCCTGGTTCGGCACGGCAATCATTGCTGCGGCCCTGTCCCACGGCATTATCCGGATATTTTCCCGCACAACCCTGCTGCACAACGCCCGGCGGATCGAATACCGCATCCGTGAGGACCTCTATGCCCGCCTGCTTGGCCTTGATCTCAACTATTTTAACCAGGAGCGGACCGGCGATCTCATTTCCCGCTTTTCAAACGATTTGACCAACGTGCGGATGCTGCTCGGGTTTGGCGTCCTCAACCTGATCAACACCTTCATTGTCTACATTGCTGCGCTTACCCTGATGGTACGGATAAATCCGCTCCTGACGGTCTGTGCCACTCTGCCATTCCCGCTGATGATTTTTGTTGTGAAGCGGATCAGCGCTGCCATGTTCCGGCGTTCCAAAAAGGCTCAGGAAGAGTTGGCAACTCTCACCAGTAATATTGAAGAGAATATCTCCGCTGCTGCCGTGATCAAAGCCTACTGTCGGGAAGGTGCGTCCATAGCCGCCTTTGCCGCAGTCAGCAGTCGTTACATGGAAAGCAATATGCGGGTCGCCCGACTCCGCGGGCTGATGATCCCGGTCATGGCCGCTACCGGAGCGTTAGGCACCCTGATCGTCCTTTTGCTGGGGGGACAGAAGGTCGTCAACGGCGACCTGACTCTCGGAGATTTTGTCGCTTTTAACGGCTACTTGAGCATGCTTATCTGGCCGACTATCATGATGGGGTGGATTCTCAATCTGCTGCAACGGGGTGCTGCCTCCATGTCCAGGCTGAACGAAGTGCTGCAGGCGGAAGCGCAGATCATGGAGACCGAAGCCCCGATTATCCCAGAGGGAGTGAAGGGAGGCATCGAGCTTAAAGGCGTGAGCTTTTCCTTCGGAGCAAAGCCTTTACTGACTCACATTTCTCTTTCTATCCCGGCCGGATCAAGGCTGGGAATAGTCGGCCCCATCGGCGCCGGCAAATCGACACTGGTCAAGCTTATTGCTAGGCTTTACCCGGTTGCCGCCAACACTATTTTTATTGACGGCAACGACATCAACCGTCTGCCTTTGGCAACTCTTCGGGACGCAATCGGCTATGTCCCCCAGGAAGGGTTCCTGTTTTCACGGAGCATTGCCGCAAACATCGCCTTTGGCCGCAATGGTGCAACTGACGATGAGATCCGCCGGGCGGCAGAGACTGCCAGTCTCCATGGTGATGTGGAGCGATTTCCCCAGGGGTATGCAAGCCTGGTCGGGGAACGGGGGATAACCCTGTCAGGCGGGCAGAAACAGCGGTCCTCCATCGCCAGGGCGCTACTGAAAAACCCGGCCATACTGATTCTGGATGACCCGCTCTCCTCGGTTGATGCCGCTACCGAAGAAGAGATTCTCTCCAGCCTGGCTGACTATTACGGCGAAAGAACGGTTATCATCATCTCTCACCGCCTGTCAGCCCTGCGGAATTGCGCATCGATAATCTATCTGGATAACGGTGTGATTGCCGAGCAGGGGGGTCATCAGGAGCTGCTGCAACTAGGTGGGCGTTATGCGGCCTTGCACAAGGAGCAGGAAATCAGGGCAGAGATAGAGGTACTGTAGTATTACCATTAACCAGATTTTCAGGACAGATTATGACCATGGAAAAAATCGCAGCAAAAATTATTGCCAACCTCCGTCTTAACGACGAAGAAGCCCTGTTCCTTTTCAATCATCAAGACCTGATTGGAGTCGGCGAACTTGCCGCTTTTGCCAACCAGCGTAAAAACGGCAAGCGGGTTTTTTTCAACGTTAACCGTCATATCAACCACACAAATATCTGCGTCAACAGGTGCAGTTTTTGCGCTTTCTCCAAGACAGCTGATGAGGCAGGCGCCTACTGCCTTGATATGGATGGAATTCGTAACAGGGCTGTTGAAGCCGCTAGCCAGGGGGCGACCGAGATTCATATTGTTGGCGGACTTCATCCCGACCTGCCGTTTGAGTTCTACCTGGAAATGCTCAGGACCGTCCGCGGAACTTCGCCGGATCTTCATGTAAAAGCGTTCACTGCCGTGGAGATAGAATATCTGTCCAGGATAGCCGGGCTTTCCATAGCCGCTACTCTTTTGGAGCTTAAAAATGCGGGGCTTGGCTCGCTGCCGGGTGGTGGGGCGGAGATTCTCGGCAAGTCTGTGCGCGATCGTCTCTGCCCGGAGAAGATTTCCGGTGAAGAGTGGCTGGCGGTGATGCGGGAGGTGCATGCTGCCGGGCTTAAATCTAATGCAACCATGCTTTACGGCCATGTGGAGAGTTATGAAGACAGGGTCGATCATCTGCGGCGGCTGCGGGAGTTGCAGGATGAAACCGGGGGCTTCCAGGTCTTTATCCCCCTCGCTTTCCAGAAGGAGAACAACCCGCTGGGACATCTGAAAAATCCCTTGAGCGGCGGGGTAGATGACCTCAAAACCCTTGCGGTAGCCCGTCTTTACCTCGATAATTTCGCCAATATCAAGGCTTATTGGGTCATGCTGGGGGAGAAGATTGCCCAGACCTCGCTCTGTTTCGGCGTCAACGATCTGGATGGGACCGTTGTAGAGGAGCGGATCGGCCATGATGCCGGCGCAGCTTCGCCCCAGACCATGACAAAAGAGACAATCGTGAAAATGATTCGCCAGGCCGGGCGGATTCCGGTCGAGCGGGATACGCTCTACAACGAGTTGAGGGTTTACTGACATGATGATCAATCTTGAAAGCGTCATTGGAAAAGTCGATCGTGGTGAGTTACTTGACAGAAAAGAGGCGCTCCTGTTGCTGCAAAAAGGCGATCTGCTTCAGCTAGGCAAGGCTGCGAACCTGATCAGGCAGCGGCTTCATCCAGACAACCTTGTCACCTTTGTGGTCGACAGGAACGTCAACTATACGAATATTTGCGAATCAAAGTGCAAGTTCTGTGCGTTCTATCGCGATAAGGGTGCAGCTGACGCGTATCTGCTGGCGGAAGAGGCTATTTACGCCAAAATAGAGGAACTGGTCGCCGTCGGCGGAACACAGCTGCTGATGCAGGGGGGGCTCCATCCGGATCTCGGTATCGACTGGTTTGAAAAGCTCTTCCGGGAGATCAGGCAGCGCTTCCCGGAGATTCAAAACCATTCGCTCTCTCCGGCGGAAATCACCCAGATTGCCGCACTATCGAGGTTATCGATAAAAGAGACGATCTGCCGTTTAAAGGTTGCCGGGCTCGACTCCATCCCCGGCGGCGGCGCGGAGATTCTCGTTGACCGTGTTCGCCAGGAAATCTCGCCCAAAAAAATCGGCTGGGCCGGCTGGGCAGAGGTTATGACCGCTGCTGCTGCTGCCGGGATGCCGACAACCGCGACGATGATGTTCGGCAGCAGAGAGAGCGAGGCTGAGATAATAGAACATATTTTCCGGGTGCGCGAGCTGCAGGCCGCCGGCGGTTCATTCACAGCCTTTATCCCCTGGACATACCAGCCTGGGAACACGGAACTTGGCGGCACGACCGCCACCGGGGTGGAATATCTTAAAGTGTTGGCGCTCTCCCGCATTATACTGGACAACATACCCAATCTTCAGGCATCATGGGTGACCCAAGGTGCAAAAATGGCGCAAGCAGCTCTCTTTTTCGGAGCAAATGATCTCGGTGGAACCATGCTTGAAGAGAATGTAGTTGCTGCTGCCGGTTGCAGTTTCAGGATGGACCGCACCGAGATGATTGATCTTATTCACGGGGCCGGATTCAGAGCGGCGCAGCGAACCACGACCTATAAAATTGTACGGGAATACTGTTAAGGAGCTGTAAACTACTGCTCCTGAAGAAAGATAAAATATGACATTGATCGAAATGATCACCACGCCTGACCAACTGCAGCAGACAGCACTTCTGTTGAAAAACGAAAAAATCGTAGCGTTCGACCTCGAAGCGGATTCCATGCACCACTACCGGGAGCAGGTCTGCCTGCTGCAGATATCCACTGCCGAGAAGAACTATATCGTTGACCCGCTGCTCTGCCCGGATTTCTCCCCCCTCGTGCCGATTTTTTCCGATCCGGAAATCGTCAAGATTTTCCACGGTGCTGACTACGATGTCAGGATGCTGCATCGCGGCTTCGGTATCGAGATCACCAATCTGTTCGACACCATGATTGCCTGCCAGTTTCTCGGTGAGCCTGCAGTCGGCCTTGCTGCGGTACTGAAAAAGCGCTACTCGGTCGATCTGGACAAAAAATACCAGCAGGCGGACTGGAGCAAAAGGCCGCTGCCGCCGGAGATGCTTGATTATGCTGCCAAGGACACCTCGCTGTTAATCCCGCTGCATAAAGAACTTACTGCCGAATTGACTGCCAAGGGGCGGCTTGACTGGGTTCTGGAAGAGTGCGAACTCTTAAGCCGGGTGCGCAGCTCTGAGCGGAGCGACGAACCGCTTTCGGCTCGCTTCAAGGGCGCCTCTAAAATGAGACCGCAGGCGCTGGGCATTCTGGAAGGGGTGCTGAGGTTCCGTGATGAGGAGGCGCAGAAAAAAGATCTGCCCCCCTTCAAAATTATCGGCAATGAGACGATCCGTGAGATTGCCGAAAGAAACCCGGTTTCAGTGGCTGATTTTAATGGCATCTCCGGCTTTTCTCCGAGGCTTGTCGAAAGATATGGGCGGGCGGTCCTTCATGCCGTCAGAGACGGCAGGGCTCTTCCCAAGGATTCTTTGCCGGTTTTTGAGTCGAAAAGAAGGGCAGAACGGACTTTGCTGCAGGAAGAACGGCTGAAAAAGCTGAAGGAGTGGCGGACTGCCAAGTCTGCAGAGCTTGGGATAGATTCAGGGATATTGGCGAACAATGCGCTCCTTGAAACGCTGGCAGAAGCAGCCCCGCCGACTCCTGCAGATCTCAAGGTTAGCAAAGGGTGGCATGCAGCCGTGTTTGGCGAGGAGCTGTTTCAACTGCTTAAAGATTGATTTTGTTCAGCCCAGATCTCCCCAGACGTACTGAAGGATCGCCAGAACTGCAAACCCGGCCGTCTCGGTCCGCAGTATCCTGCTGCCGAGACTGACCGGTATATACCCGGCAGCTACGGCGCCCCTTGCCTCTTCTGAGCTGAGACCCCCCTCGGGGCCGATGATTATGGCAACGGACATTGGTTTTTCGACTGTTTCGATGAGCTCACGGAGCCCTTGCTCCTTTTCCCCTTCCCAGAGCAGCAGTTTTAAACTCGCCTTTTCCCTAAGCAATAGCTCCCTTAAATCTTCATGGAAGTCGACAGTCGGGATGCTGCTGCGTCCCGACTGTCGTGCTGCTTCCTGAACAATCCTGCCCCACCTGACCATTTTTTTCTCAAGCTTCACCTTGTCGATTTTGGCAACCGAGCGCTGTGCATTGAACGGGACGATACGGCTGACGCCCAGTTCGGTGCTCTTTTGGAGGATCAGGTCAAGCTTCTCTCCCTTTGGAAGCCCCTGGCAGAGTGTGACCGGCAGGGTTATGTTTTCTGCCGGGGCTGAGAGAACCTTTTCCAGACTGACGCATAACTCCCCCTGCTCAATAGCGGTTATCACGGCAACGGCTTCATGACCGCAGCCATCTGCCAACAAAAGTGCAGCGCCAATCTTCAGGCGAAGAACAGTTGCTATGTGCCGGTGGAGGTCACCGCTTATTTTGCCGGAACTCCGAAGGAGAAACTCCGGTTCGACGAAGAAGCGTCTCATGTTAGCAGGTTTTCTGGAAAATAATGCAGCACCACTCTTCCTGGTGGACGACAGCGTGGAGGCGTAGCGGTTGCTGCGAAAAACCGGCGATAACAAACTTTTCCCGTTCGGTGAGAATTCCTGAGAGGACGAGAAAGCCGCCTGCCGTGACTTTTTCAGTCAGCGGCAGACTCATTTTGACCAGCTCTTCAGCGAGAATGTTGGCGAGAACTATTGCATACTGGTCCGGGAGCTCAGCAAGGGGAGTTTCAGACGCACTAACAATTTCGCTGACGTCATTGATAGCGGCATTTTCGCGGGTAACCGTAATTGCAATCGGGTCGATATCAACGGCGACCACTCTGCTTGCCCCGAAGAGAGCCGCCGCAATCCCAAGCACTCCTGAGCCGCAGCCGACATCAAGAACGGTACTGTTACCCGTAAAGGCATTTTCCTTGAAAACCAACAGTTCCAGTGATTCAAGGCAGAGCCTGGTGGTTGCATGTGTTCCGGTGCCAAAAGCCATGCCGGGGTCAAGTTCGAGGATTATATCACCGGTCGATGCTGCAAACTCTTCCCAGGAAGGTTTGATAACAAGCCGCTCACCGATACGGGTCGGTTTGAAGTTAGCTTTCCAGGAGTTGGCCCAATCCTCTTCTTTAAGAATGGAAACTGTCGGTACAGGAAAGGAAAAATCCGGGAAGTCCGGACCGATGACTGAAAGGTATGCTGTAATTTGTGCGAGAGAGTCTTTGAGCAGTTCATCGGATGGCAGATAGCACTTGACGCTTTTTATCGTTTCTTCGGCAATATCTTCGACATTAAATGTGTCGACGGTTCTGTTTTCAATGCTGACCCCGTTGCCGGTCAGTTCCAAAAGGAAATCAGCAACTGTTTCTACAATGGCTGCTGGTACGGTGCAGGTTATCTCTGCCCAGATTGTATTTGTCATTTCCGCTCCTCTAATGAAACTATTCTCCCAACAGCTCGGTTAAGCTAGCAAAACAGCCAGAATATCGCAATAAAAACCTTGACAGTATGCTGGTAAAATTGTAGTTTTCATTAGATCTATAATGTAGGAAATCTCATGAGCGAACGTCCCGGCCTGGAGCAGGTCATTGCTGCTGCCAGAACAGTTTCACCCGAAATTATCAGTATAGTCCACCGTCTCTACGGGCATCCGGAAGTTTCACTTCAGGAGGTGGAAGCTGCCGCTCTGCTCACGGGGATTCTTGCGCGTGAAGGCTTTGAAGTCACGGCAGGGCTTGCCGGCATGAACACCGCTTTTGCCGCTAGCAGTGGTTGCGGTGATCTGAAAATAGCCCTGATTGCCGAGATGGATGCCCTTCCTGAGCTGGGCCATGCGTGCGGGCACAATATAATTGCTGCCGCAGCTATTGGCGCCGCGCTGATTTTGCGCAGGCTTCTACCGGCAGATGCGGCTACACTTCTCGTCTTTGCCACGCCTGCAGAAGAGCTCGGCATAGGCAAGGTCGAGATGATAAAAGCCGGATGTTTTAGCGGTGTTGATTTTGCCATGATGGTGCACCCCTCTTCCCGCAGACAGGTGATCAAGCATTTTCTCGGTCTGGCAAAGATCAGATTTACTTTTCACGGTAAGCCGGCTCATGCGGCAGCCTACCCAGAAGAAGGGGTAAACGCCCTTGACGCGGTCATTCAGACTTTCAATTCCGTTAACGCCCTGCGCCAGCAAAGCAGGCAGGATGTGCGGATTCACGGTATAATCACGGATGGTGGTATAGCGCCCAACATCATCCCTGCCAAGGCATCCTGCTACTTTTATGTCAGGGCGGATGATCTTGATGAGCTTGAGATGGCGAGAGCGAAAGTCATTGCCTGCGCTGAAGGTGCTGCTCTGGCTACAGGCTGTCGTCTGGAAACGGCCGCTGATCCAAGGGTCATTGCACCGCTGAAGATTCTCCCTTCCTATTACCGGATATACTCCGAGCAGCTGGCCCTATTGGGGCTGGAAGAATCTGATTCCAGGCCGGACAGAAATAAAGGTTCCTCAGACATAGGAAATCTGTCGCAGGTTATACCGACTATTCATCCTCATGTTCCGATCGGTGCCGGCATCAATATTCATACAGAGGGGTTTGCCGTAGCGACCGTCTCCCTGCAGGGTGAGATGGCTGCGGTTGAAGGGGCGACAGCACTGGCCCTGACGGCAATTGAGCTGATATATTCCCCGATTATACGGGCCACGATCATTAAAGAGTTTCATGAAATTATTTAAAAAACTGGTTGAATCTTAATTATAGCCTGTTATTATTAGGACGCTGGAAGTTGCTTGCTGTGCGTTTCCATCAAAAAAACAACTTCATTAAAGTAATTATCCTGTTTATCAGGGGTACGACCACTGCATGAAGTAACAGGGAGAGATTACCATCCAGAACCTTTATCTCTTTTCAGATGCTACCGGCGAAACGATTGACAGAGTCGTCCGTGCTGTGCTTTCACAGTTCCGTGCAGCTGATGTAAAGCTGCATCGCTTCAATCAGCTCCGCTCAGAGGCGGACATGCTTAAAGCTATTGAAGCCGCTTCCAGCAGACCGGGGCTTATACTCTGTACTCTCGTCAATATTGAACTTGTACAGTACCTGCAGCACGAAGCGGAACAGCGGGAGCTGGAAGTCATCGATCTTTTGGGCCCGATTCTCTACAAATTTTCCGATATTCTTGGCTTGGCACCGAAACAGGAGCCAGGGCTTTTATACGAAATAAATGCTGAATACCATAAAAGGGTCGAAGCGGTAAATTTCACTGTCAAACAGGATGACGGTCAGGAACTCAGGTATCTGTACAAGGCCGATATTGTGTTGATCGGCGCATCAAGGACATCTAAAACTCCGCTGTCCATGTATCTT
Organism: uncultured delta proteobacterium; assembly: GCA_963787125.1. GTDB lineage: Bacteria > Desulfobacterota > Desulfuromonadia > Geobacterales > DSM-12255 > VEOV01. The sequence continues at coordinate 291,407 of CAWBBV010000011.1, read as the reverse complement.
GCCCATAAAGGCTTCAAGGTTGCCAATATCCCGCTGGTAAAGGGGATAGATCCGCCAAAGGAGCTTTTTGACATCGATCAGAACAGGGTCGTCGGACTGATTATTGACGCCAAGCGGCTTGTTGAACTCCGCTCTGCCAGGCTTATCCAGCTGCAACAGAGCCCGAGAAGCAAATATGCCAGTTATGACGAGATCCTCGATGAACTTATCTGCTGCAAACAGCTGTACAGGCGCAATCCTCAGTGGCTTGTGATTGAAGTGACCCACAAGTCAGTTGAGGAGTCTGCCAGCGAAATCATCAAGAAGCTTACTGGGGTAGGTCTTGCTTAAACCGATAGTCGATGTCTGAAAAGTAAAAACAAAAGGGGGAGCAAATGAAAATTCTGGTTGTGGAAGACGAAAAGAAAGTTGCAAGTTTTATCAAGCGCGGGTTGGAAGAAGAGAGTTATGAAGTCGAAACAGCCGGAGATGGTGAAGAGGGGCTGACTATGGCTCTTGCCGGCCATTTTGACCTCATCATCCTTGACTGGATGTTGCCGAAGCGGGACGGCATGAGCTTCCTCAAAGAGCTCCGTGACAGGAAGATGGCTACGCCGGTTCTGATGCTCACCGCCAAAGATACTGTCGAAGATATTGTTGTCGGCCTTGAAACCGGCTCGGATGACTATCTGACCAAGCCTTTCGCCTTTGCCGAACTGCTTGCCAGGGTGAAAGCGCTGATTCGCCGTAGTGAAATGGATCGTGGTGCAGAGCTCCGTTTTGCCGACTTGCGTATTGATCCGGTCACCCACAAAGTTTGGCGCAGTGAAAAAGAGATTGATTTGACCGCCAAAGAGTACGGTCTGCTGGAATACTTCATGCGCAATCCGAACCAGGTCCTGACCAGGACAATGATTGCCGATCATGTCTGGGACTACACCTTTGACAGTTTCACCAATATAATCGACGTCTATGTCAACTATCTCCGCAAGAAGATAGATCGCGATGCCCCGGTTAAGCTGATTCATACCGTTCGTGGCGTTGGTTATATTTTGAAGGAAGAAGAATAGAGCGTTTACTTCTTGGCTGGTAATAGCAAAAAAAGACCTCCCGGTTATCGGGGGGTCTTTTTTGTTTGAACATCGATCGGGTTTAGCTGCAGAGATGTTGATCCAGTGAGAAGTAAAAACATAAGGATTAGAAGTCACTGGTAACGCCATAGGGGTTGCCATGAATATCTAGATCACCGCACATCGGTGAGCCATCGATATTTACAGCCCAGTCTGAGTTGGTGTTGGTAATGTTAAAATCATCCGCTAACATATCTGAACTAATGCCAATGGCGCTATGTTCGTTTGCAGTCAGCCAATCTGAATCCATCTCCAGGACGCAGAAAGCTTTTACAGAATGCTCCAGGTGGTTATAATCATCTGAAGAATCAAAACTGCTTGCTATTATTCCCGCAGACATCAGGTCACCCACTGGTATGTTGCTGTGTTGAGACGCATCTATTCTGTGTGGAATGCCGTCATCAATTGAGCCTTTTGGAGCGTATAGTTTGCAAATCAGATAAAACGGCGCATATAAAATTAAAAGTATAAGAACACTTTTCAAAATCTCTTCCATTTATCATCTCCCTATGCTGCTGCTCGTTGTGTCAAACTTCTTGACATGTCTTTTTGCTTTTCAGTTCTAATTTCAATGCATTACCAATCAAAGTCTTGCCTCCCCCCGTGATTCTGGTTAAGAATGCCAGTTATGGAGGGCTAGCTCATGTCGTACCTATCCAAAACTGCCCGGTTTGTTGTCTGGATTTGCTCCAAGTTTACAAAGACCGAGATTGAACAGATCGTCGTCGGGTTGTCAGATGTCCTCGAAAATCGTAATCCTGAAGTTAAGCCAAAGGACGATTTCAAAGAGAAACATCCGAACTACAGAAACTTTATTGTCGATCCCAAGCCGCCACTGACTGAGCCCCCAAAGTTTAAAAAAAAGACCTCGATCAAAAAGACTACCGGCAACTCCTGATTGAGTACGAAACACTTCACGGAAAGTCTCTTGCTCCGGTCAAGCTCCGGGCGGGTTCATCACCGGTTCCAGTGCATGTCACCTGTCCCTGCTGCGGAGCGCCAAATACTTATCTCTACTTCAACGACGGAAAGAAGCGCTCTCAAGTTCTCTGCAAGGTTTGCTCTCAACTCTTCCAACTCCAACAGCGCTTCAGAACCAACAGAAAGTCAAAGCTCTTCTGTCCCCATTGCGGGCTGGCTCTCTTCAGGTGGAAGTCGCAAAAGGAAGTGACCATCCACAAGTGCCCAAATGATAACTGTCCTCACCGTATCCAGGCGCTTGCCAAGCTCAATAAAGCCGAGAAAGAGCTGATGAAAAAGAAAAGTTCTCAGTTCAAAATCAACTACCAGTACCGCGAATATCACTACAAACCGGAAGAGTTGGAACTCTCTTCTCCGGACAAACCGCCGGTCGAACTGGCGAGAATCCATAACAGCGAAAACGTGCTTGGCCTGATTCTGACTTTCTATGTTTCATTCGCCGTTCCGGCCAGAAAAACTGCTCAAATCCTGCGCGAAGTCTTCTGTATCAAGGTTTCTCATCAGACAGTTCTCAATTATGCCGCTGGCGCCGCCTGGCACTGCCACCGATTCAATCTCAAGCATAAAGGCCATATCGATAATATCTCTGCAGGTGATGAGACCTACATCAAGATCCTGGGCAAGCACCATTATGTCTTCTTTTTTATCTCGGCAAAGAACCTGAAAATCTCCGCCTATCACGTGGCCGATAACAGGGGCACTCAGCCTGCCATTATCGCTATGAATGAAGCCATCAGGACTGCTTCTGCCGATCAGCAAATAACCCTTGTCAGCGACGGAAACCCTTCTTATCCAGCTGGCATTCATTTCATCAATGCCCAGACTGATGATTCCCAGACGATTCAGCACAAAAAGGTTATTGGCCTCCAAAACCTTGATGCCGAGTCCGAAGAGTACAGATCCTTCAAGCAGCTCGTTGAGCGGCTCAACAGAACCTTCAAGTATCATGTAAGGCCAGCAGCAGGATTCAACAGCACAAACGGTGCGGTATCTTTAACTACGCTGTTTGTGACCCACTACAACTTCCTCAGGCCTCACATGTCGCTAAAATATCTACCACCGGTGCCTTTGCAGGAGTTGAAGGCACTGCCGACCATTCAGGCTAGATGGACCAAGATCCTCTCGCTAGCTGCCTGACTTCCCGTCTTCAAAGATCAATTTACTGATTGTTGTTTTAATCTGACCAACTATCTCACGTGCCTGGTCACAGAGTGGCTTGCCCAAAATTCAAGCCAGTGACCACAAAGTAGTGAAGTCACAGTCTGGACAGACTCGGAAAAGATGCAGATGAAGGGCATCGTTTACTTTCGAGTACTTTCCATTTCAATATCCCGGCTTTTCATGAAACTTTTGACACTATCCTGCTGCTACAACAGATCGACTCGCTATTGAAATTATTCAGGGCCTGGAGTTCGTTTGACAGGTTCTTTCCAGGCAGTGTATTTTTGGCAGTCGTTTTTTAATAGAAACTCTCATCATCTTCCGTCGACCCCTCTGCTTTTTCATTTTCTTTTCGTGTCGCCCAGAAGAGCATGCCAACCGGCAGCAGCACGCAGAGCAGCCCAAAGAACCCTGCCAGAGGTGCAAGATTTCGCTCGACCAGATTCTGATGCGCTCTCGGGGATATCTCAGGGAAGACGAGATACGAAAGCAGCATCAGTCCGACTGTTAGAGAGAAGATACAGAGTGGAACCAAGAACCACGGTTTTTGCAGGCGTTCAGGGGGCATCGCTATTCTCCTTTCAGATCCTACTTGAAATAACCGACAATCTGGGTGGCAAGTCGCTCTGCGATAGTTTTGGTTGCTTCTTCCCGGTTAATATTCGTCTGAATAGCTTTAACACCAATCCGGGTTCTAAACTCCTGGCGGCTATCCTTGACTGCACGCTCTGTATGGACATTGTTTGAGGAGCCTTGGCTGATATTGGAGACTTCAGTGCCGCTAACGCCGCCTTCGACAGCTTCTTTAATGGAAACGTCAACAAGACCCACATAACTGTCAACATGAACGAGTGAACCGGCCAATGCGCTAATGCCTGCGCCGGCCACTCCAAGAGCCAGACCAGTCAAGCCGCTGCCATAGCTGTTTAGTCCTGAGGAGTCTGCAATTGCGGCACCGGCGAGTAAGCCGCCGACTCCGCCAGCTACTGCGCCTTCCATGGACATATCTTTTTTCTGCTCGCCAAGATAGAGGAGATTGGCCTGGAGAAGATAACCGGCCTCCTTCGGATTCAATGTCAATTTCCGTCCGGTAGCAGTGATTTTATCTTTAAGGAGCTGGCTGAAATTAATCTCCTGAAAGTCTGAAGTATTGGTAACTCGCACATAAATCGATTTGCCCGCCTCAAGAATTTCCGGGTTGAGAAAAATCGATTCGCTCATTTTTGCCTGTACGTCGAGATTTCTGTTCGATATGGCTGCACAGCCGGAAAAATTAAGGGTTGAGGTTAGTAACAGGGCAGCAACAGTCAGCAGCTTGAAATTTGTCATCGTTATCTCCGTTTGGAAAATTAGTATCCGTCAGAGAAACGATAAAATAATTTTGAGTTGGCGTGATGTTAAGAAATGTTGCGAAAAGGTTTCCTGCTGCAGTCGGAGCGGCAGAAAAAACGCTAACGGCGTTCAGTAAAGAGTTCGTTCACCAGCTGTCCTGCCCAGTGGCCGATAGCGCGGCGGTTGCGGTCAAGCAGATGTGATGGTTCCGGGTAAATGCCGCCGGCAGGGGCTGCGGGAAAGTTTTTGGCAAGATAGCGGGATGAGATATTCAGGCTGTCGATCAGCGCGTCATGGGCTAGACTGCGGTTGCGATCCAGCAGTGTCGACATTTCACGCAGCTCTTCGCCGGTTGCCTTGGTTACAAGCAGCGTTGACTCCATAACCGTTACCGCCCGGACATAGTCTCCAGCTTTGGTAATCACCTCCAGCAGCAGTTTGCGCCCGTTCTGGTCATCGCCAATCACAGCCAATATTTCACTGATGCGAGCTTTCATCATTCACCCCGACTTTCTGAATAAATTCACTCAACGCAGCCCCTGACATCAGTTTTTTTGCAAGCCCGGCAAACTGCTTTTGGGTTGCGCCAACACGCCCTTTTTCACTGCTGTGTCGGGAGAACGCAAGGTCATACAGCTCCGTAGCTTTATCCAGCTCCTTCAGCAGTAGACAGGCTTCTGCAAGTGTCACCAGATCCCAGTAACTCAAATCGAACTTGTCGCCGTTTTTCTGCCGGATCAGGCGCTGCCGTTTTTCAAGGACAGTTCTCACTTCCTTGGAGATAGAAGCTGATTCCGCTGGTTTTTCGAGCCAGAGCGCTGTGGTCGCGGCATTTATCCCAAGATACGGGTTTTTGTTCAGCTTCCAGCCACGCAAGTAGGTCGCATGGCTCTTAGCAAGAAAACCTGAATCCTGTTGCTGCTCCCAGAAACCCTTGTAAATACCGGCTAGAATACCGGCAGTTTCATCTTCAATCCAGCGGGGATGCTCTGCAAGCTGCTTATTATAGGTCGGTTCAATTACTTTGAGTGCATCGTCCAGCCTATTCATACGTCTAAACACAAGTGCCTTCAGTTGCTTAAATCGTCCCGCCAAAGCACCTTTCGTCCTCCGGATATAAGGCGTTAAGGTTTCAACAAGCTGCACCGCCGAAGAGTGATCGGCGGAATCAATGAACATTTCCAGCATCAGTATCGGCAAGGCAAGATTTTTGGAAAACGCCGCCAAGTACTCCTGCTTTTGGCTGCCGAATATAACCAAAAGTCTGCTCTTATCCGGCTTGCTTCGCCCAAGCTCCCAGGCAAGATCAAGCAGAAGTTGCCCCTGCTTGCGTCCGGAACCTGCCTGCATTTTGTAGATGGCCGGTTGCCGTGCCCCCAAAGGGAAGTCACAGAAATACCATTTGAGAATAAACTCAAGAAACAACAGCGCGCAATCTGCTTCGTCACTGCCAATGTTGCGCAGCGTATGCCGCACATCATTGCCAAGAAGACGGAGCCCCTCAGACCAATAATATGCCTGCTGCGGCAATTGATTGTACTCATAGAGACGCTTTTCCATGTCAACGAGGGAACTCGACTTATCCTGTTTGCTCGCGCCATCATCCCCGAAAAAACGGAGATGGGCATCCTTCATAACAGCTTCAAGAATTCGGGCGGAGTAGAAGACAACCGCCTCGGTTGCCCCCACTGAGTACACCTTTGAAATCTTGCGCAGGTCATTCTGAAGTTTCACCCCGCTGATGGAGCAGGAGAGCACTTCCTGACGCAGGTTATCGATAAAAGTGTTCATGCAATCTTCTCCAGTTCAGCATGCTCCATTAGCGCCAGCCAGTCTTCCGACTCAATCAGCATGATCTCCTGAATCTTATCCAGATAACGGCGCAGTCCGGCGGCATCACCCAAAGGCTGCTGACTGATGCGCGTCAGGTGATACACCATGGCTCTGCTGCGGGCGGCAATCCGTGACTGCTCCAGAAGCGAGCGATAGCCGACAAAAGCCGCGCCAGCCGCTGGCAGGGTAATGGCAATGATTGAAAGCAGCTCTTCAGACAAGAGCAGCGCCCCCTCCGGATGATGTCCGGTTGTAACACCGAAAATCGAAAAGCCTAGATGAATAGAGGAGATGACGATGGCAAACTTGAAACACCACATTCCGCAGCTTTTCAGGTTGTCATTCTTTCTGCTCAGTTTGGCTGCATTTTTTCCGTGATAGTCAATCTGTCCCTGTAGCCAGGCAGCATCGATAAACTGGCGATATGGTCGCACCTTATCGGCATCAGTTTTGGCGAGTTGAGGAAGATTTGAGAGTATTCCGTGGTAGGCCAGATCAACCCAGCTTTGGCTGCGAAGGTAGATGGAGCGCCCTTTCAGAGTATGTTCCGGCGATTCGCCGCAGGCCACAAAATAAAAGGCGGTTCGCAACCGTTCGGCAAGCGCCCGGTTTTCCAGCCAACCCGGATGCACCCTGGCATGCTCCGCACGATGAATCATCAGGTACAGGGCAATCAAAAGGCAGAGTTCAGCAACATATCCGGGAATAGAGAAAAACGGATACCGGGCAAAGATAACAGCAAAGGCCATGAAAGCGACTGCCAGTGTCGAGAAGAGATAGCCGCGTTTGCCGGTCTGTTTATAGCGTTTCTGATGACTGCCGGCGATTATTGATGCTCGGCTGTATGGCGGGATAAGATGCTTCTTCACGCTCTGTTGCAAATGCTCAGGGATCCGCTCTGCCAGATGTGACGGGAAAACTTCTGCGAAGTCCCGATCACAGGCGGTTTGCAGCTCCGCATCATCAATCCTGAAGGAGTTAAAATTCTCCAGCTCTTCAATAAAATCGGCAGTTAACTGGCCGTCGTTTTTCAGCTCCACCATGCCGATGCGCTCGGTGGAGAGGATAAACACCGGTTTTTGCTGCTCCAGCGCCAGTGCCATAATATCCGCCGTCCCCCCCACACCGCGTGAAGGTTTGCCATCCCACAGGGCAATCAGAATATCGCAGCGCTTAACCGTTTCTACCCCGACGTTACGATAGGCGTTGGGGCGATAATCAGCACCCGCCATCAAGCCGGAACAGTCGAGAGTCTCCAGCCGATGAGCCCTGGCGAGCAGACCGGCAAACTCAGCCAGAGATTCTGGAGTATCAAAATCCTTTTCATACTCCACCCGAGGCATCGGAAGCAGCGCCTCCAGCAAACCGCCGTGAGCCAGCACAGCACGGGCGACCAGCCTGTCAGCCCCTTCTGCAAGGGGGGAGACGAGGGTAAATGAGATGGGGGTATTTGTAGCTTTAGTCAGTGATTGTCTGGCTTCAGGGCTGAATGCGTCAAGATAGCCGGAGTTGAGGATACTTTGCAGAGCGGCATCAAGAGCGGCTTCGTCATGCAGAGTCCGGTGGCCGGTTACGCCAAGGCGGATGTTGTAGGGGATGGCAGCAGGAATTGATTGATCAGATCTGTTCATTTCACGCCCCACAACACTTTTTGAATTTCTTACCGCTGTTGCAGGGGCAGGGATCGTTGCGACCAACTTTAGGTAAGTGCTTCGTGTGTAAATCTTCCCCTTGAAGATTCAATTGTTTGATTATATTGTTTGCCTCTGGTGTTTTGTTTACCTCAACAAGCACTGCCGCAAGGGTCTTCTGACAACTTTCAATATTAGAACTCGATACTTTCTCATAAAGACAAAGTGCTTGCCGTAGCATTTGTTCTGCTTCTGTAAAGCGCTTCGTGTAATAGTACAAACTTCCTAAGCTATTTAATGTTGACGCGACATATGGGTGTTCATTGCCAAAACTTTGCTCATTAATTTCAAGAGCTCTTAGCAAGAATCTCTCAGCTGGCTTAAATCGCTTAATGTTAATATACAAACTTGCTAAATTGTTTAACCCTGTTGCTACATCTGGATGTTTTATGCCAAATATCTTCACACTGATTGCCAATGATCTTTTATACAATGGTTCAGCTTCAGCATATTTATTTGAAACAAGGTAGAATGTAGCTAGATTATTCAACCCAGTAGCCACCTCACGGTGGCATGATCCAAAGCAATCTTCGTAAATTTTCAATGATTTTTTAAAATACATTTCAGCTTCATTCTTTCTATTTTTACTGAAGCAAATTTGTGCAAGACAATTAATAGCTGTAGCTGCATCTTGATGGTTGAGACCTATACTACTTTCAAATATATCAAGAGCACGTTTGACTAATATTGTGGCCTCGTCCAACCGATTTGTGTCTATAGAAATCCTTGCAATTCTTACCAGAGCTGAGGCAACCTCGGCACTGTTAGATCCTCTGCATTTATCTTCTATGGCTAATGCGCGTTGAAGTAACGGAGCTGCTTCATCTAGTTTGTTAGTTTGATGCAGTACACCAACTAAAATACACAATATCTTGGCTACATCAGGATGTTCGACTCCTTGTGTTTTTTCACTAATTGCTAGCGCTCGACTCAGTAATGATTCTGCTTCTGCCCACTGCGCTAAATCGCTCAAAAACGAACCTAAGATAGCTAACAATGGTGCTACATAAACAACATCATCCGGCCATAATTTTGCTAATGCGATGAGCGGCTCAAGTTCCCAACTCATCTCCTTCCATTGGACGACATTCTTAAGTAGAGTAAGACGCTCTGAAATTAGGTTATACAAACCATCTTGTAAATGTTTTGCAAAATCACTGGACGTTTCCCTAATCACCAGCTCCTGCACTAACCTGTGAATACGAAACAGTCGGGGTTCTTTTTCCCCCTCTATTGCTCTGCGAATCAGCGAGTATTTTTCCAGCTTCAGCCATATTTCTGCCCACGGATCTTTCAACCCACCTTCCACTGTCAAATCAGGAAACTCCTGCGTTACCAGCTGTTTCAACCACGGTAGCGGCACCTGATCCGGCGGCAGCATTGCAATATATTCCATGAAGCGCCGCTCAGCAGGTGTGAGACTTGCCAGAACCGGCTCAAGAACCGCAGACAGTCTACGCTCGTGATTATGTCGCCGCAGCTCAACTCCGTCATCTCCCGCCATCTCCTCAAGCCCTGCCAACCCAATATTACTACTTACCCTGGAGTAGCTTGAACTTTCATGGACAGCCAGATAGGCAGCTACCAATTCAACCGCAATGGGAAAACCTCCAAGTTGCCGAACAATTTCTTCCGCCGCAATCCTGTCTTCGTCCCCGGTAAATGGACGATGCTTTTCCAGCAGTTCAAGTGCAGCTTCATCTGGTAATCTATCGAGAGAGATCCAGTTGCGGCTGTTTGCAGGTGGTGCAGGCAAACGGGTAGTGGCCAGCAAATGCAGATTTGAACCGAGTGCAGCAACAGGATCACTCTGCTCCCGGTTTAGAAGACCGGTGTCGGTAACATTGTCCAACAGCAAAAGCACATGACCAAGGCTATTCAGTCGATGACCGAGTTGCCGTAGAATTGCGGCAAAGTATTCATCAGGGTTTTTACGCTGTTCGTCACTGATATGGTCAGCAAACAGGCTGGTAAAATCACTTTGCGTCAGAATGGCATCTCTCAGTGTTTTTTTACCGTCGCAACTTATCAGAAAACGACCGCCAGGGTAGGCGCTGGCAAAGGCATGAGCATAGGTAAGAGCAAGTTCTGTTTTGCCGATGCCGCCGAGTCCATGCACACCATAGACAACGCCAGTACGATCATCTTTGAGCAGAAGATTACGCATATGAAGCAGTTCATCGAGACGGCCTGAAAAGTTCCTGTTATATGGGGGAATGGTTGTTATACTGGCATCAGCCTTGGCAATCAGCTCACTGTGAAGTTCCAGATCTTTAGACAGCCTGTCAAGCACCTCTCGCAGGTCATTACGCCTGAGAGCGGCTACTCCTTCTGAATAAAAGGTTTGCACGTCGTTGAAAGGCTGATTGTGAGTCAGTTGGCGTCTTCGCAAATATTTAACCACGCCGGGCGTTTCCCTAAGAAAACTTGCGCTATCAGTTTCTGCAAGTTTCAGAAAAGAGGCTAACTGAGCAGAAAGCTCATCCTCACAGATTTTCCCGTCAGTCAGTCCAGGGACTTCAACAATATAGACAGGCCGCATTCCAGCAGTAAGGATATGTTTGCCAATTTCGTTATCTATCCAGGCACGCCACTCCTTGCGGCACTCAATACTAGCAAAGTAATTTGGAGATATGAACGCAACGAAAAGCTTGGAGTTACTGATTCCTTCAGTTAATTTATGCTGCCAATCTGCTCCTGCATAAATCTCATCTTTGTCAAAAAAACATGTTAATTCTCGACCGGCTGTAAATTTACTGTGCTCGACCTTGAGCTCTTCAACAAAGCTTTTAATCCACCCGTTTTCATTATCTTTACGGGCGTATGACACAAAAAAATCTTTTTGCACAGAACTGACTGATGACATTTCAACTCCCGGAAAATTAAGGTTATTGGAGAAGTGCTACTGTTCATATGATTCAGTTCTCAACAGCTTTCCTCAGCTTCTTCTCAAAGGTAAACAGCCCCTTCCCGCAAGCTTTTGCGGCAAGAATGCAATCAACTATATCGCAAGAGGTGGTGGCGTACATCCCCAGCGCAGCCAGCAACTGGGTGCCATCGGCATTGATGACACCCTTGTAGCGGAGCACCCCCTGAAGCGACTCTGCGGCGGCGGCTCGCGGTACGGCGTAGAATTTTGTGAGGATGTACACCGCTTCGACAATGACGCTCTCCAGAAGTTCCGCCTCGGCTTCTCCGGTGCGCACCTTTTCAAAGAAATCAAATGACTCCTGATACTGCTCAGGCACATCGTTCAACAGATAGCGCAGCAGCACATTGGTTTCAGGCAGGACGCAGACGCTCTTTTTCATCGGCAACCTCCGTCCAGACTGCATCACGCACGGCGGTAAAATCCTCTGATTCCCCTCTGGCAAAGGCGCTCAGGGAACCGGCAACACTGTTCACCGGCTTGATGAGAATGCCAGCAGCAGTTGCCTCAAACTGCACAACCCTGCTCCCCAGAATGGCTCTGATCCCTTTGGGTAGCGTAACCTGTCCTTTGCTTGTGATTATGGCTGCTTCTGACATATCATCCTCCACTGCTACATTGCATTACTTTTATGGATTGTAATGCAACTACAGAATCAACGCAATAGCGGATCACCCCTCAATCCAGACCTTACCCTTCTCGACCCGCACCCCGTAACGGCTGCCACCATACCTTTTCAGACAGGAGATCAGGTAGAACGGGTGCAGCGCTTCATCCCGAATCTCTTCCTTTAGCACCTTGTTGACCTTGCTGATCTGCTGACGCATGTTGCTGGCGTCCAGGCTCTTTTGCCACTTTCCCAACTGCTCTTCGCGTTTCGTGATGTCGCCGCAATAGATCGCCTGATAATCGTCAGCCATGGATTCCAGAAACGGCTCCGAACTCATCTCGACAACCGGTACAAAGCAAGCGGTGCACTCCTGGCAGTAATTTCTGTTGCTGAATTTGCAAGGGTCGTTTTTCAGGCGCAAGAAACCGGTATAGAGCGCCAGTTGGGCAGGGGGGAGCTCTATCAAAGTCTCGCCTATATAGATGGTACGCTCGGCAAGATCTACCCGAACAGGAAGCTGCATGGCGGCGCTATCGATGGTCTTCTGCCCTTCGGCCACCATATCCCGGATTTTACCGCCGCTCAGGGTCAGCTTGTTTCTCAGATAAATAAGTGGCAGTTCCGTCAAGGTAATCTCGGCATCGTCCGTGTTGATCTGTTTGTTTGAGCCGTCGTGGAAGTGGGCGGTGAGGGTGCGGTTTACCTTTGGCTTATAGAAAAATGAAGGGTTTTTTTCGAAATCCGAGCTGACTATTACATGATAGAGCTTGTCCCACTGGCGGGCAAAAAGTTGGAAGGCAGTGCCCATGTAGAAGGACATGGTCTTGCGACCGCCTGCCAGGGAGCAGTGCAGGCGTGTTCCGGGCTCTGAAGCGTGATTGCAGAGGAAGTCGGCAAGCTGGTCGCCGACAAGTTCGTTCTCCTCGGCGCTCCTGATATCTTCGAGTGGTTTCCCCTGGGAATCGGTGAAGACATGAAAAGAGTTCTTGTCCAGTTTAACGGGCTTTATGTCCCACTCTTTGCACATTTGCGCAAGAATGCCCTCCCGAAGCAGCTTTTGCTCAATCAGTCTCCTGCCGGTTGCTGTTGTTATGATGAAAAGTTCATCAATGTAGATCGGTGGGATCTGCATGGCGAGAGCCTGAATGGTTTCGGTAATAATCTGCGGGGTGGAACCGGCTACTAGGATGAGAATTTCGCGGAATGGTGCGGCTGGCATAGGTTCTCCGATAGATCGTGTGAGTTTCAATGGTATACCGCAGTTCCTGTTATGTTTGCAATAAGCCATCAGGGGTTTTTCACTAATCTTCTTCGATTGTTAGCTGAATGTTATCAGGACAGCGGGCATTCACTCCAATAGAAAATATTTCGGCAATCTTTCCATTTAAACAACGGTTTAAACTACGGATTATGTTTACTTCTGGAGAGTTTGACCTAGGCCGGATATATAAGGAGCAGACAGCATGGTGGTTGTTTTGAATGAAGTAAATGGAGTAACGGAGATGTATATAAAAAACGCCCTGGTAACCAGGAGGGCGGTTGCCAGGGCTTAATGAGAGTCATAAGACCCTCGCAAATTAGCTTTGTCTGCGTGACTCACTGCTTCTACTCTGTGAGTATATCCTGGAATGTATGGATGTCAACCGGCGCCAATTTCCGCGCGCGTCAGACTGCAGCAGGTCCCGCAGAGTATTTCTCCATCTCTTCCAGTACCCCGTTTTTCTCTTTTTCGCTCCAGGCGCCAACGACTACGAGGTTAAGATTTTCTGGCCGGAAAAGCTCTGCGGCGATTATGTTAAGCGCCTCCGGAGTTAGAGAGTTCGCCTGGAGTTCATCCTCCTCAATTTCCCGAACTATCCCCATCAATTCTCCCCAACCGTAACGCACCTGCATTTCAAAGCATGAATCGCGACTGTACTCCAGTTCGTAGAAGTAGCTTCTCCGGATTCTGACAAATTCGTCCAAAGGAATTTCTGCCCGTGCCAGGTTGTGCAGTTCTTTGAAAACCTCGGCTACAGCTGTCCGGAGGTTTTCAGGAGCGGTCGAAAGTTCGATAGAGAAGTAACCGGTCTCTTCATAGGCTGCGATATTGGCATCAACTGAATAGACAATGCCGAGGCGCTCTCTCAAGGTCAGATGAAGTCTGGCACTGCCACTGCCGCAGAGAACACGGCGCAGCAGGCGAAGTGCCATGATGCGCTCATCGTTACGGGCAACGCTTCTGAAAGAGATCTGCAGGTGAGCCTGGCTGTCGGAATCAGAGACAAAGGTGCTTTGCGGGGAGGTCTGCTCTTCAACGGGTGGAGGCACGATTGGTAAGGTGCCGCCGCTCCATGAAGCAAAGCAGGCGGAGGCTGCTTCGTAAAGGAGCTCCTGTTTAAAATTCCCGGCGGCAACAAGCACAGCATTTTGCGGCAGAAAGTACGTCGCCAGATGCTGTTTCAAGTCGTCTGTGGTAAAGGAGGCGATACTTTCCAGTGTGCCGATTGTTGGCTGCCCCAATTGATGATCCGGCCAGAGAAGCCTGCTGGCCAGGTTATGAGGGTTGATCTCTTCCCCTTTTTCACTCAAATCATCAAGCGCCTCCTCCGCAATGATCTTCTTTTCAATTTCAATGTCGGTCAAAAGCGGTCGCAGGATCATGGAGGCGAGAATCTCTACCGCTTTTTTGAGATGATCAGGGTGGATGCGAGAAAAGAAGCAGGTGCACTCTTCATCAGTTGAAGCGTTGACAGAGCCACCGATAGTCTCGAAAGCGTTTTCAATGTCTGTTGATGTCGGGTAGTCTGCGGTTCCTCTGAAGAGCATATGTTCGAGGAAATGAGCCAGGCCGCCTTTGTCCGCCGGGTCGTTTCTGCCGCCGACTTTTATATAGAGAGCCAGCTCGGCAGAGTGGAGATGGGGCATGTTGATGGAAACAACCCGAAGCCCGTTTTGGAGACTGTTCAGTGATCTATTAATCATGAGGGAGTAAGCCGCCTTATTGCAGTCATGTTGTCACACTCCGGATCCCTTTGAGGGTGAGCCATGCAACTGCAGAGTACCTGAGAGCCTTGCCTGATGCAACAAGGAGTGAAAATTTAGTGAAAGGGATTTTCAGTATGCCGCCAACAAGGCAGAGCGGATCACCTATAATCGGGAGCCAGGAAAGAAAGAGCGACCAGCTGCCGTATCTGGCGAAAAAACGCTCGGCGCGATCCCGGTCAGCGTCACTGATGCGCAACAGTTTTTTTATGAGAAAGTCGCCGCCGTAAATGCCGATGGCATAACTTGAACAAGCACCAAGATAGTTGCCAACGGTTGCAATAAATACAGCCAGAAACGGATCATGTTTCTGGAGCAGGATAGCGACAAGTAGCCATTCAGAGCCGAGTGGCAGCATTGTGGAGGCAAGGAAACTAAGAATAAAAAGGGCAGGAAGGCCGTAAGCTGCAAGTATTTCGTGCATTTGAAGAGATTAGCGGATCTCGTGAACGAAAGTCAAAGGATAACTTTTTTGCTATTTCTTCTTTGGCCCTGGCGGAAGAAGGTCTGTGAAGATCACTTCGGGAAAAGTCCGGTTGAGAAACTTGGAATAGAAGTCGGTCATTGGCGGCGCATCGACAAAACTGACAATCTCGTCATTCTTGAACTCACGTGCCACTGTTGCCAGCCAGATGTCCCTGTCTTTCTCCTGGCAGCGGAGGTAGACATACATCCCCCCTTTAAGAATCTCTTTTACTGAGCAGGAACGAGGTTCCTCAGCAGCGCAGGAAAATGTGCCCGAAGAAAGGAGTGCCATGGCTGAGAAGGTTAGATAACAAAATGTTATCAGCAAAGATTTCATAGGGGTCCCATGTGGTGGTCAGTAGTTAAGGGGCATCAGGAGTTTTCCGGATGCCCCTTATTGATTTGTACTCTGGAAATATCGGTAACTCACTTTATTCTGGTTATCAGGGCAACTTTTTCAGTTCTTTGGTCTTTGGGCTTTTTTCAATAGTGCAGCAGTCAGGGGATGATTGTTATTCTCGGCGTAAACAAGGGGAGTGTTGCCAGTTAGGGTTTTCGCATTAACATCAGCACCGTTGACAATAAGCGCCTGGACTGTATGGTTGCAGCCGTAAATGGCCGCATGCATCAGAGGTGTGCGCCAATCGCGATCACGGGCATCGATTTCTGCTCCTTCGGCAATCAGCTGCTTTACAGCCTCTACGTGGCCATAAGCTGCCGCGTAGTGGAGCGCGGTCTTACCCTTATCGCTTTTTGCGTTTGCTTCAGCGTCCCGGCGGAGCAGATCTGTTATTGCCTCCAGATCCCCCTCTTTTGCTGCATCCATGAGCGGCGTATGCCCGTTCTTTCCCAGAGTGTTGACATTCTGCATGATTAGACCCCCCTTTTCTGTTCATGCTGCATGGTTGAAGGTAAAAGATCAAACGCAACTACAGGTGATTTTTTTAGTAGGTTAGAAGTTATTTCCTGCACTTTTCTGGCAGAAAATAACTTCGTTAACGTACTTATCCAGTTTATCTGGGGTAGAAGTATATTGAGAAGATTTAACCGCGTCAATAGCTGTTATAAACAAAATTCTCAGAGCAGCTCAAGCGGGTCAATATCTATCACCATTCTGAGTGTTGCAGGAGCGGAGTGCTCAGTCTTGAATTGATGCAACAGCTTGTGCAGCTGGTCTCTGCGGCTGGATTTAAGAAGGATCTGCCAGCGGTAACGGCCACGAATCATGCCGAGTGGCGCGACTGCCGGGCCAAGTATTTCAAGGCGCATGCCACTCTTGCTGCGCAACTCCCGCAATAGCGCTGCCGCTGCTCCCGCCCCTTTTTCCACTACGCTTGCGGAACTGCTGGAAAACTGAATGGCCGCAAGGTAAGAGAAAGGCGGATAGCCGGCGTCTTTGCGATCAGCAATCTCCTGCAGGTAAAATGCTTCATAGTCATGAGCAACCGCAGTCCTCAACGCAAAATGCTCCGGGTTGAGCGTCTGCACAAAGACCCTGCCAGGCGCATCACCCCGCCCGGCTCTGCCGGATACCTGGCTGACCAGTTGGAATCCCCGTTCACTGCCACGGAAGTCAGGAAGGTTGAGGGTGGTGTCTGCCGAGACGACCCCGACCAGTGTAACTCCGGGGAAATCGTGCCCCTTGGCGATCATCTGGGTGCCGATGAGGATATCTATTGCACCGTTTTCTAGTTTCTTCAGGATGCGGGAATGGCCACCTTTGGTGCCGGTTGTATCTCGATCCATCCGGGCGATCCGGGCAGTAGGGAAAAGAGCGGCAACCTCCTCTTCAAGGCGCTCGGTGCCGATGCCAAACAGGCCGATTTCGCCGCCATCGCATTCAGGGCATAATGACGGTGCACGGACGGAGTGGTCGCAGTAGTGACAGATATGGCGCTTTTTGTGCTGATGATAGGTGAGGGTGACGCTGCAGTTCGGGCAGCGGAGGATGAAGCCACACTCTTTGCATACCAGCCAGGGCGCGAAGCCGCGCCGGTTTAAAAAAAGGAGGGACTGGCCGCCGTTTTCAAGATTTTCAGCTAGCGCCCCAACAATTTTCTGGGAGAGAGTTTCGCTTTTTTTCCCTCGCTGATCGATTAACTGCGTCTCCGGCATAGGCCTGTCCATGACCCGCGC
Organism: uncultured delta proteobacterium; assembly: GCA_963787125.1. Classification (GTDB taxonomy): domain Bacteria; phylum Desulfobacterota; class Desulfuromonadia; order Geobacterales; family DSM-12255; genus VEOV01. The sequence continues at coordinate 274,136 of CAWBBV010000011.1, read as the reverse complement.
CTCAAGACTCAGCTCTTTCATCCTGCCTGCTCTTGCTGCATAAACAGTTGTAACAAGGGGGGTTGCAGAGCCAAGGAGGACAACCGCGTGGTGCTGTTTTCCCAGGACCAGCGCCAGGTCACGGGCGTTGTAGCGGAGCCCGTCACTCTGTTTGTAAGAGCCTTCGTGCTCCTCATCAACGACTATTATCCCCAGATTCACAAGCGGGGCAAAAACTGCGGATCTGGCACCGATGACGATTCTCGCCTGGCCGCGCCTTATCCTGCGCCACTCGTCATAGCGTTCACCATTTGAAAGACCGCTGTGCAGTACCGCAATGCCGCATGAAAAACGACGGCGAAAGCGCTCGACCAGTTGGGGGGTAAGGGCAATTTCCGGCACCAGTACCATGGCGTCCTTCCCATTTTCAAGGGTGGCTGCAATTGCCTGCAGGTATACCTCGGTCTTACCGCTGCCGGTCACGCCATGCAGAAGGTGTGGACTGAATTTATGCGAATATATCCCTTCCAGAAGGGCGTCCAGAGCTTTCTGTTGAGCACTGTTCAGGATGCGGGGGGTGTCGCGTTCGATCGGATTGTCGTTAAAGGGGTCGCGGTATACCTCTTTTTTGAAACTTTGGATCAACCCGAGTTCTTCAAGCCGTTTCAGTTGTGGCAGTGAATCGCCGAAATTGTTTTTGATGGTCGCGGTAGAGGGTGCGGAGCCTGCTTTGATAAAATCGAGGATAGCCGCGGCCTTTCCTTTAAGAGAAACGGGAACAGTTTTATCGGTCGGTGTAAAGTGTTTCTCTTCACGACACCGAGTGCTTTTTGACAGCACCTCTTCTGAAACAGGTGAGCCGTCAGTTGAAAGCGTATGTTTATGGCGCCCCATGACCGTGAGGCCGGAGGGGAGTGCCGTTCTTATGACCTCGCCAAGGGGGTGAAGGTAATAAGCTGCTATCCAGCGATAAAAAACCGTCTGCTGCGATGAAAAGAGTGGTTCCCGGTCCAAAAGTTCGATGATCTCTTTCGGTTTGCCACTAAAGGTGCCTTCCCCCGGACCGAGAATGTAGCCGGTAACAGTTCTTCTCCCAAAAGGGACCAGCACTCTTGTACCGGCAACCGCCAGCTCCTTGAGCGCTTGCGGCACGCTGTAGCAGAATGTCTGCTCAAGGGGGAGCGGAATGGCAATTTCGAGAGTATTGTGGTCGGTCAACATGGAGATTAGTCGATTGATATTCGTTTGGCACCCTGAAGGGCCTTAAGGATTTCCATGGTCATTGCAGTTGCGAGGCGCTTGGCGATCTTTTCGCGTTCAATGGGGAAGGTTGATGAGTCGTGTTCAAAAAAACTGTCAATCGGGATCTCCGCTTCCCAGAGGAGCTCTTGGGAGACAACTCTGGAGATGCGGAGCCTGGACTTGACTCTTATTTCGGTTGAGCAACAGCCCGAGTTTTCGATATAGCTCCAGACCTCGCCGGTGATGTAGATGTGGCCAGGAGAGAGAACCTTCTCCAAGGTTTTCATGTCATCTTTGACGATCCCGAACCAGGAGAACCCGGACTTTAACTGATTTTCGTTCAGAATATCGACAAAATCATTAAAAACTGCTTCCGAAAAAGTTTCAGGAACAAGCGTGTTAGTAAAAGGGACAATCGGCACCATCAGCTGATTCTGAGCAATTGTGAACGCCGGGGATATCCGAACATTTGCAGTGGCACACCCTGTAAGAGTACACAGCAGCAGCAATATGGAGAGAGCTGCCGGAAATGAAGCAGGCCTGAACATACTTATCTCCTTTTGGCAGACTCTTCTTCATAGAATTTTTTGTAAAGGATCTCCCACTCGCGGCTTCCGGGGACCTTTGATTGTGAGTAGGATGCGAGTTTGCGCCTGACGGCCTGATCAAGCTCCTCTGTATTGGTGAAGAACTCGGAGATGCTGAGCTTGATTCGTTGCAGGGCACGAGGCTCGGTGGGGAAATCGACAAGATCATTTTGCCAGATTTTGTCGACAATCAGGTGGGATATATGGGAGATGCGATCTTCAGAAATAATCATGTAAGTGCCCTAGCCCCTATAAAGTTATCTTTCGTTCCTTTGCCAGTCTGTCCTTAATCATTCGCAACATTTTGTGGCGATCAATTTCAAGGGCGCCTCTGCCAAGTGCGGTAAGATTTTCCTGAAGGATTCGCTCCGCATCACGTTCAAGCGACTCTTCAGCCTTAAGGTCAGTCATGATGGCGATTTTTATGGCAGCAAGGATTGCTCCCCTTTCTGCCTTGAGAATAACTTCTTCTGCTGCTATCAGGTCGTTCAGAATCTTTTCGGCCAGGCGGTGAACCTGCTCTTCTTTGAGGTGCATGGCAAGCTCCTTTTCGCCGGTATTCTACGTGATTGAAGCGAAAATGCAAACTCTAACAGCCAGGATGATTGATGACAGTGGCTGAGGCTAGTGTTGTTGAAGAAAACTAACCGCCAGGTTACTACAAAAGCTTGACATCCTGTCTGCATAGGTTTTATTATGAACGTTCGCTTTACGGGCCTATAGCTCAGTTGGCTAGAGCTACCGGCTCATAACCGGTCGGTCCCAGGTTCGAGTCCTGGTGGGCCCACCATTTTCCAAGGTTTACGTGGAGATGCCCATAAAGCGCTTTACGTCTGAAAATTCCCATAAAAGGGGAGAAAAAGAGTGCATACCAAAAGGTTGCACTCTTTTTCTTTTGTAGGCACTTTGCGGATAAAACTCTCTGATGTAGTCGGAATTATTAATAAAATTGCCCCGCCGGCTATGGCGGAAAACTGGGATAATGTCGGTCTGCAGGTCGGGGACCCTTCCCAGGAGATAGAAAGGGCCATGGTGGCCCTCGATCCTTCGCCAGCTGCAGTTGATGCAGCAATAAACAGTTCCTGCCAACTCCTCCTTACCCATCACCCTTTAATTTTCAAGCCGCTGAAACGAATATCCACCAATGATGAGACCGGCCGTTTGATCCATCGTGCCATTGGAAATAAGCTTGCTATTGTGTCGCTGCATACAAATTACGATGTTGTTTCAAACGGAGTAAATGACCTGCTTGCAGACGCCCTCGGGATGACCAATTGCAAGCCACTAAAGGTTTCTTGCCGTGAAGAGTTGTTGAAACTGACGGTTTTTGTGCCGGGTTCTCATTATCAAGCGGTTATGAATGCGCTGCTTCCCTTCAGCCGTAAGTCCGCCGGTTACGCTGACTGCTCCTTCACTGCTGCGGGGCAGGGCACCTTCAGACCTCTTAAGGGCTCATCTCCTTTCATCGGCAGGGTTGGTGAGAGGGCAGTTGTCGATGAAGCCAGGTTGGAAATACTCGTGTCTAAAGCTGATCTCAGCTCTGCCATCAAGTCGCTGAGAAAGATTCACCCTTATGAAGAGCCGGCGTTTGACATTATTCCTCTGCTCAATGAGGGGCTGCTGTCAGGAATTGGCAGGATTGGCACGCTCGAAGCCAAACCGCGGCTGGGGGACTTTGCCGAAATTGTAAAGCAACGGCTTGGGGCTTCATCCCTGCGGATTGTAGGGGATATGGATCTTCGGATATCCACGCTGGCACTGTGTGGCGGGAGTGGCGCATCTCTTCTTCATGATGCGGTCAGGGAGGGCGCTGACCTTTTTCTGACCGGCGATATTAAATACCATGATGCTCGGGAAGCCCAGGCTCTCGGGATTGCATTGATTGATGCCGGGCATTTTGCCACTGAAAAGCTTATGGTGGAGGGTTTTTCCGGACAACTAGAAAAAGAGTTCAGTAAAAGAAAGGTTAATGTTGAAGTTTTGAGATGCACTGCAGAAAGTGACCCGTTCGAAGTTATCTGAAGTCATTACATAGGTATATTACAAACAAGGAGAAAATTTGTGCGCGAAAAGCTAATGGTACTGGAAGATCTGCAGGAGCTGGATCTAAAGTCTGACGGCAGCCAGACAAGAATACAGGAAGCACTTGCTGAAATTGAGGCACTTGATAGCCGTCAGCAGGACGTGAAAGCTGCTGTGGATGCCAAAAACGTTGAAATTGAGGATACAGAAGCTCAACGACTGGCTCTGGAAGAGAACCTGGCAGCAGAGAATGCCAATATTATCCGTTCTGAGGTTAACCTCAAAGGCATTACCACACAGAAAGAGTATCAGGCAGTAAACAAGGAGATAGCTTCTGCCAAGAAGCTCATTCTAGAGTTGGAGGATCAGATCCTCCAGAAGATAAGTCGTCTTGAAGAGCTAAAGACTGAGCTCTCTTCCATGGAAGCAGATATGACCGTTCTTGACGAGAATATTGGCGTTCAAAAAACGGAGATAAAAGCCCGTATGCTGAGTGAGGAAGCTTCGGTAACTTCTGATGCAAAGCTCAGGGCTGAGCATGTCAAGGCGATCCCTCCGGGACTGCTCAAACGTTATGAAAAGCTGCGTGAAGGCCGCAGGGGGGTTGCTGTGGTTGAGGCGCGAGATGGTGGCTGCCTTGGCTGTAATATGCAGATTCCCCCCCAGATGTACAACAATCTTCATCGCGGCGAGGAGCTGATAACCTGTCCTCATTGCCAGAGAATACTGATTCTTAAACCGTCGATACAACTGTAGCAAAGGTCAGAGGCTTTGGTTGAAGCAGAACAGGCAGTCGCCGCATGCCACTTTCTGATTATCAGATTGGTGGCATTGGGGAGGAAAGTCCGGGCTCCACAGGGTATGGTGCTGGATAACGTCCAGCGGGGGTGACCCCAGGGATAGTGCCACAGAGAGAAGACCGCCTGTCATAGCTTTGGCTTTAACAGGTAAGGGTGAAAGGGTGAGGTAAGAGCTCACCGGGTTCGGCGGTGACGTCGGATGCCAGGTAAACCCCACCAGGAGCAAGACCAAATAGGGGAGCGTTAAGGACGGCCCGTCCGTGCTTCCGGGTTGGTTGCTTGAGATCGTTGGTAACAGCGATCCTAGATGAATGGCTGCCACCTTTCAGCGGGTAACCGCAGGCAGGAACAGAACCCGGCTTATGGTCTGCTTCGACCAATTTTATATAGCTGTAATCCCCGGATGATGATTTAGGGGGTTACAGCTTTTTTTTGCAATGGCTTCATGAAGAGTCGCCTCTAATCAACGAAACTCAGAATTTCCTCAAGTGGAATTCTTTCGGGGCGAGGAGGAAGATCTTCATGGGCAACTCCGGGATACCCAATCGATATGCCTAAGACAATACGCATGGTTCCAGGTATGTCGAGGAAGGTTTTTATCTCCTTGGCATAATCGGTAAGATACGCCTGGGGAACGGTTGCAAGACCCTGCGCATGAGCTGCCAGCATCAGACTCTGAGCAAAGATGCCGGCATCAAGAATAGACCACTCTCCCAGCGATGCGTCCTGAAGTATGAAGAGCGCGCAGGGGGCACCATAAAATCTGAAATTGGCTTTTTTTGAGCGAAGGATAGAATCAGGAGCATTCAGGTCTATCCCGGCAATTGCAGAGCGTTTCGCCATGAGATCATTAATCCGGGAGGCGATAGGTTCAGGCCAATGTGTGGGAGCCGGCAGGTCACAGGTAGACGCTGCCTTGGTGTCGAGCAGTTCAAGGAGCATCGTCGTGAGGGCTTCTCTCCGTTTACCAGACACAGCCACAACTACGTACGGCTGGCTGTTCTTATAGGAAGGACTCCATTGTGCCGCCCGCACGATATCACCGATGGCCTCCCGAGAAACAGGGTCAGGTGCGAATCTTCGGACGCTGCTTCTTGTCGTTATGCATTTGATCGCTTCCATGAAAAACTCCTTGGTATACGTAAATAATGCAAGACTGCTGCTTTGGGGGAAAAGTTCAGTGAACCTCAGCTCCGGTGGCTGTCTGTAACATCTTTTTAAATATCAACTATCAGTTCTTTAACTCTCTTTTAACCCCTGATTCAAATTTAAGTCAAGATTGCCATAAATTGAAATCCACTTCACACGGTATTAGATGGTCACGTTCCCCATTAATCACCAGACGTAATCTTTGGCAATATCACGCTTATCCTTGCCGGAGAGGATATGGAGAATCCGTAACTGCTTGAGCTTGTGGGGAGACAGCGATCCTATGGGGATATAAACTATTTTTCGATCACGCCGTGAAGCCGCCTGTTTAAAGATACTGCGAGGGGGTTTAGATGCCACATAAACCACATGCTTCTCGATAGAGTAGTCCAGCGCTGCCAGTAAAAGTACCTCCGCACTGGTTAATGCCTGGCGATAATCCGGATCCGGCCAGATATTCATCATGCGGCGGGGTGGGTATGAAAGCAGGAAGCCACCGTACTCGCAACGGCAGATGCCGGGGCCGACAATGTTTTCTGCCGGATCGGTGGCGTAAAAGGCCATATCCGATTCCTGCTCATGTTCTCCGAGCCAGGTCATTCGGTACGGATAACGCTGCGTGCGACGATCCTCGTCAAAAATAACCACAAGACACCCCACACTGCCCTTTGCGCGCTGCTGTTCTTTGACATAGATGGCGCCATCGTGAAGATTGCGTAGAGTTTCCCGCATATCGATACCGTCCAGCAGCGAGGCACTGAATTTTTCACTGCGGCTGAGTTCTTCTGACAACTGTTGCTTCCCTTTACGCTTGAGAAAGCGGCCATAATCTTCTATGGCAATATCTTCCGGCGGGTAGGAGCAGATGGACGGATCATCGAAACCTGCCAGCCATTCACCAGGATGGTGTTCCTTTTTGCGCTTGAGAAGCCCGATTTGAGAGAGACCTTTACTTCTTTTCTGGCGTGGCCTGAAGCGGAGTTGGCGACTGCCGCCCCAAATATCTTCCGGGGCAATGCGTACAGTGGCAAGGTCGCTACTTTCTGTTTGCCATGGATAGAAAGTAGCCAGACGACAGAGCGCATAAGCAAAATTGTCGTCAACACAGCTGCGAGCCGCTGTCAGAAGCTGAAAGAGGTCAGGCAACAGCATACCGCTCTGCAAGGCATAGTTTCGGGAGAAACGGAAGAAGCTACGTTTCTGCCAGATGTGCAGTGGTTCTCCGGTCTCTTGACGGTAGTGGCGGGACGCTTCGCAGAAGAGCTGGTAGATGATGCGTTGCCGGTCTGGAAAGGCGCCTTCATGCCCACTGCGGCGAATGGCTCTGCTAATGGCATTATCCATGAGGATCTCTTCGGAAAGCTCTTTCTTGCCCCCGGAGATCAACTCCAGAGCGTGGAATCGCTTGCGCAGACCACTGCCGTTCTCCTCCGGTTCAGGCGGTAGAGGGCCGCGACGATACTCGTAGTTCGCTGCAAGAAAGGGGAACTCGGCCAGTACTTCACCACAGGAATCAGGGTGCAGGTTCCGGACAGATATGCCCTCCCGCCGGATCCGCTCCAGCGGCGCAGCTTGCGGAGTTGCGAAATTACATTTGACCCGTTCCAGATGGGCCATTCCGCAGACATAGAGAATACGCTGATATTTTTGACCTAGTTGTTGTAACCGGAAAGCCATCCCCTGTTCACGGCGGCGGTCTTCACGACAGGGGGGCTGCTCGGCACAGGTTTCCCTGTATGCGCGGTAGTAGGCTGCCAGGCCAATCCGGCGGATACTGTAGGAGTCAGGCAGTCGCTCATAATGGCGGGGGTAGCCGGCGGTATCAACATCAATAAAATACAGTGGCAGTTTCAATTCCAGCGCCAACCGGGCGGCCTCTACCAGAGGATCTGCCGGTTCCACCAACAGATAGACCGTTTCGCCATTGTCGTGCCCTGAGCCCTTCGTTAACTCGAGCTGATAACTGATCACCGAGATTTGCGGTAGTCGTCGCACTGCTCTTAGAAAGGGGACTTCCAGGGTTGGTGGGAGCTCTATGGCAACGGCATCTGGTCGCACCTGATGAACTGCCATGCGCACCAGTTGGGCGAATTCCAGCCGGTAATGCAGCATCGGCAGGGCATGCACCGGTCCGAATCGTTCCAGATAGAGACGTTCAGGCATGTTATTAGTCGAGGTAGGGGAGCGCTTCGTTCCCGAGGATTCGTGCCACAGAAAGCCGCAGCAACTCTATGGGGGGTGAACCGCCGGCAGCGGACATTTTGAGAGCATAGCGGGCGATGTTGATCCCGTCTCGGACAGAATACAGTTCATCGTGCTTATGGGCACGCTGCAGAAAATTCACCACATACTTCAGGATTGCGCTGTCAGCAAAAGGCAGATTCTCTTTGAGAATAGTCAACTCTTCGTCGGCTTCAGGAAAGTCGATATAAATCTGAGGTTGCAGGCGTGAGTGGATATATTCTGGTATCTCGAAAGTTGAGGAGTCTTCGTTCATGGTGACCACAATGCGAAAATCCTTCTGGGCTGAAATTCGCAAGCCGGTAACAATAGACTCAACGTAGCGGCGGTCATCAAGGAGCGGCGCAAGAGAGGCCCAGGCTTTCTCGCTCATGCGGTTGCCTTCATCGAGAATAAGTATCCCTCCAGTGAGCATGGCCGACACCAGTGATGATGCAGCATACTGAATCTTTGCATCAGGGCCGATTACCGGTGTGACAATCAGGTCCTCAGGGCGGGTATCCATGGTAGCCTGAAAAAGGTAGACCGGTCGCTGCAGACGTTTGGCCGCAGCATATGCCAAAGTCGTTTTGCCGACGCCAGGTTTGCCTATAAGACGGGGATTGAAAGGGATATCCCGCTCATCAATTACCATCCAGGCCGCTAGCAGCTGCAGGAGTAACTCGTCCTGACCAACCCACTGCAGATTGAGTTCAACCGGCCTGGCAAGAGACAGTATGATGCCGTCAAGTGTTACACGATTCATTTTTGACTCCATGTATTGGTCCGCATTATAACTCACATGACTTTAAATCGTACCTGCTCTTTTCGTGTCCGCAATAAAAAAAGAAGGCCACCAGGGAATTCGGCGGCCTTCTTTTTTTCCTGCTGAATACTGCTTTGTGTCAGAGAGCTTCGAAGTGGGTCATATTTTTGAAGGTTTTGAAACGCTCTTCTATCTCGCTGTGAGTCAGGGTCCTTAGCCGGTCCAGGCTGAAATCCTCAACATTGAAAGAGGCCATGACACTGCCGTAAATGATCGCCTGTCTCACCCCGTTTTCGGAAAGATTGCCGGTGTTTGCCAGGTAACCCATAAAGCCTCCAGCAAAGGTATCGCCCGCACCGGTCGGGTCAAATACGTTTTCCAGCGGGTAGGCCGGTGCTGCAAAAATCGAATCACTGGTGAAGAGCAGGACGCCGTATTCACCGCGTTTGATTATCAGGTTCTTTGCTCCCATGGCGAGAATCAGTTTCGCGGCTTTGACCAGATTTACCTCTCCGGTTAATTGCCGCGCTTCACCTTCATTGATGATAAAAAAATCGACTTTAGCGATGACCTTCTTAAGGACGTCCGGTTTTGAGGAGATCCAGAAGTTCATAGTGTCACATGCTATGACACGCGGTTTTTTTACCTGAGCTAGAACTTCAAGCTGAAGATCCGGGTCGATGTTGGCAAGGATAAGATATTCGGTGTCAGCATATTCTGCCGGTATTTGCGGCCTGAATGTCTGGAAAACATTAAGCTGGGTATCGAGGGTCTGGGCTTCATTGAGATTGAAATCGTAACGCCCTTTCCAGTGGAAGGTTTTGCCGCTCTCTCGCACCAGTCCACGCAGGTCTATGCTGCGTGACTGAAGGAAATCGATATGCTCCTGAGGAAAATCATCGCCGACAACCCCGACAAGGTTTACATCGGTAAAAAAGCTCGCTGAGGTAGAAAAATATGTTGCCGAGCCGCCAAGGACGTTTTCACCGACTCCGAAAGGGGTCTCGACGGAGTCTATCGCCACAGAACCTACCACAAGAATACTCATTACTACCTCCTGTTTATATGGAGCCCGAAGTGAGACTCTGCCTTATACGTTGAACCTGAAATGCATGACGTCGCCGTCCTGAACTATATACTCTTTCCCCTCAAGCCTCATAAGACCTTTTTCCTTGGCTCCCGACTCACCGTTTGATGCGATGTAATCCTTGAAGGCGATTACCTCGGCGCGAATGAACCCTTTTTCAAAATCACTGTGAATGACTCCCGCTGCCTGGGGGGCTTTTGTCCCTTTGGTAATCGTCCAGGCTCGCACCTCTTTCACTCCGGCAGTGAAGTAGGTTATTAGTCCCAAAAGTCCGTAACCGCAACGGATGAGCCTATCCAGTCCTGACTCGGGCAGACCCATTTCGGCGAGAAACTCGGCTTTTTCTTCACCGTCAAGCTCGGATATTTCAGCCTCGATTTTGCCGCAGATGGTGACCATCTTTGCCCCTTCTTTGGCTGCTATTTCCGCAACCTGGGCAACGAAAGGGTGTTTCCCCTCAAGGTCATCCTCGGCGACATTGGCTACATAAAGCACCGGCTTGTCAGTAAGCAGGCACATTTCTTTGAGGATAATCTGTTCCTCATCGCCCTCTGCCAGCCCGAGTGCGGGTCTGCCAGCTTCCAGTTCTTTTTTGACGCGAAGGCAGAAGTCGTTTTCGTCCTTGGCTTTTCGGTCACCGCTTCTGGCGAGTTTTTCGCTGCGCAGAATCCGTTTATCAACCGTGTCAAGGTCGGCAAGCGCCAATTCTAACTGAATCACCTCGATATCTCTGATGGGATTGACACTGCCATCGACGTGGACAACATTGTCATCGTTAAAACAGCGGACAACATGAATGATAGCGTCAACAGCACGGATATGGCCAAGAAATTTGTTGCCGAGACCTTCACCCTGACTGGCGCCCTTGACGAGTCCGGCAATGTCCACAATCTCAATAGTCGTTGGCAGAATTCGCTCCGGTTTGACGATGATTGCGAGCTGTTGCATCCGCGGGTCAGGAACCTGGACTATGCCGACATTAGGATCAATGGTACAGAAAGGATAATTTGCCGACTCTGCGCCTGCAGCCGTTAGAGCGTTAAAAATCGTTGATTTTCCGACATTCGGAAGGCCTACTATGCCGCAGTTGAATCCCATGGATTAGTTCCTTTTACTGGATAATGCTGTCTTATTGGACTGTTAAGCGGGTTTTCAGATAAGGTTTTTGTTGTTATAGAGACTCATGGTTTTTGGGAGACCTTCAAGTAGCAGCATCTCCAGTGCGTCGACAGCACCGTCGATAACCGCGGGGAGTGCTGTCATTTCATCTTTTCCGAAGTTGGCCAGCACGTAGTCTGCCATATTCCCGTGCAAAGGCCTGCCGATGCCAATTCTCAGGCGGTTATAACCGCCATAGCCCAGTTCCTGATGAAGTGAACGGAGACCGTTGTGCCCGCTATGGCCACCATCTGCTTTGAGTTTTAGCTGCCCGAAAGGGATGTCGAGTTCATCGTGGATTACAATGCTATCGGCCGGATCAAGTTTATGGAAACGGAGTGCCTCTGCTACAGAGCGACCGGAAAGATTCATGAACGTCTGTGGTTTGAGGAGTAGAAGTCTATTCCCTTTAAATTCACCTTCACCGTACAGTCCGCCGAAACTTTTTTTAGTGAGCGGGATTCCGGAAAGATGAGCAAACCGATCTAAAACTAGGAAACCCGCATTGTGGCGGGTCCAAGAATATTTGGGGCCGGGATTACCCAGCCCCACTATGAGTTTTACTGCCATATACTATCCCTGAAGAAGCAGACTGCTATGCTGCAGCAGGGGCATCCTCTTTTACCTTGCCGAGAATGCTGACAACAGATGTTTTAGGATCGTCCATCAGTTTTACGTTTGCAGGGAGTTGGATGTCTGCCAGATGAATAGAGTGACCGATAGTAAGGGCGGTTACATCAACATCGATGTGCGCCGGGATCAGGGCAGGGAGGCACTCTATTTCGACGGTATGCTTGACAAACTCCAGCATGCCGCCATCCTTTACCCCTTTTGCGGTTCCTTTGAGTCTTATCTTGACGTCTACTCGGACTTTCTCATCCATGTTTACCTTGTGAAGGTCAACGTGACGCGGGGTCCCTTTGAGTGGATCGCGGAGCAGTGTTGCAACAATGACAACGGCATCGTTAACAACGCCATCACCTTTGAGAGTGATAAGTGAGTTTTGTGAACCTTCAATTGTTTTGAGGAACTCACGCTGGTTGATGCTCACTGCGGTGGAGGTGAATCCTTTGCCGTAAACAATTCCGGGAATCCTGCCGGCAATCCGGAGTTGGCGACAGACGCCTTTACCGGTTTTATTTCTGATCTCTACATTAAGCTCGTTCATGCTCGTGATCTCCTTCAATCTTAAATAAGTTAAATTTCTAAAAGAAATTATTCATCGCTACAAAATGACAAAATGTCATACAAAGAGGGAGCTTACCGATTCATCCTCATGGATTCTACGAATTGCTTCGGCAAGAAGTTCGGAAACAGTCAATACTCTGATCTTGCCAAGATCCTTTCCGGATTCAACAAGAGGCACAGTGTCGGTGATGAGAACCTCTTCAATGGCCGAGTCGTTGATGCGGTCAATTGCCGGTCCGGAAAGTACTCCATGGGTGGCGCATGCGTAAATTCTACTCGCTCCGTGAAGTTTGAGGGCCCCGGCAGCCTGGGTCAGGGTTCCGGCAGTATCTATCATGTCGTCAAGGATAATCGCAACTTTATCTTTTACATCGCCAATAAGGTGCATAACCTCGGCAACATTTGGGCCGGTTCTTCTTTTATCAATAACCGCCAGGGTGCAGCCAAGCCTTTTTGCAAAAGCACGAGCTCGCTCTGTCCCGCCGGCATCTGGAGAGACCATGACAATCTCTTCGTCGCTGAACTTGGTCTTTAGATGTTCAAGCATGACTGGCGCCGCATAGAGATTGTCTACCGGGATGTTGAAAAAGCCCTGAATCTGGCCGGCATGAAGATCTACCGTCACAACCCGGTCAGCGCCGGCTGAGGTGATGAGATCGGCGACGAGTTTTGAAGTAATAGGGGTTCGCGGGGCTGCTTTTCTGTCCTGGCGGGCATAACCGTAGTAAGGGATCACGGCAGTTATCGTTGCGGCCGACGCTCTGCGAAGAGCATCCATGATGATGAGCAACTCCATCAGGTTGTTGTTTGTCGGTGCGCAGGTTGACTGGATTATGTAGATGTCTCTGCCACGGACATTCTCCTCGATCTCAACCATAATTTCGCCGTCTGAGAACGTTTTAACCTTTGCCTTGCCAAGAGGGAGGGAAAGGTTCGCAGCAGATCTTCTCTGCGAGGGAGCGATTCGAGTTACCGCTGAAAATCCTGATTCTGTCTTGCATGATTGTACCAACTTTTAGGGCGGCATATCGCCGCCCTGTTTCTTATAGTGGCTGGGGTGCCAGGATTTGAACCTGGGAATGCCGGAATCAAAATCCGGTGCCTTACCGCTTGGCGACACCCCAATAATCGACCGGCATCAGTGCCGGGCGTACGGTGATTCAGATTGTGGTTACTACTGCCCTGAACCACCGGTCATCAAACGAGAGTGATTCCATGGCGCTGCGGGCAGCTGATTCTGTTTCAAAAATAGCAAAAACGGTAGAACCACTTCCTGACATTAGCGCTCCATTTGCTCCAGCTGCAAGGAGGTTTTCCTTTATCTGGCTGATGAGCGGGAATTTAGCTATTGTCACTGTCTCCAGATCGTTTGAAAGGATACCGGATACATCCATGGCTGAATTATAAAGAATAGGAATTTTAGCCGCGACTTTTTCGCTTGTCAAGTTCAAACTTTGATACGCCCAGGATGTAGAGACATGAATTCCAGGATTAACAAGGCAGAGCCAGAGTTTGGGGATCTTTTCCAGCGGGTAAAGTTTTTCTCCGATTCCTTCGGCTAACGCAGCTTTCCTGAAAATAAAAAAGGGTACGTCGGCGCCCAGTCTGATTCCGATGGTCATCAACTGCTCGTCAGTCAAACCTGTTTTAAGCAGTTCGTTGAGTCCCATCAGGGTTGTAGCTGCGTCTGAGCTTCCTCCACCAAGGCCGGCGGCAACCGGGATGTTTTTTTTCAGTTTTATGCGTACGCCGGATTTTTGACCGGAGTGTTTGAGGATTTCGTCTGCAGCCTTTCCAGACAATGTTGCGTTTGTCTGTAGGTATATATGGATGGTCACAGGAGAGGGAAATGCCTGGTTCCTGACGGAGGGAAATATTAATCTCATCGCAGAGGTCGATTCTCTGCATTATCATCCGTAGTTCGTGATAGCCGTCCGGCCTTTTTTTTAGCACATCCAGCCTGAAATTTACCTTTGCCGGAGCCTTCAGTCGCAGAGATGCTATCACCTTCTGACTACCTTGCGCTTCATGCCCCCGGTCATTGACGTCATCTGGTGCTGCTTCTGCAGAGCAGCGGTACTTTCCAGGTGGAACTGATACCACATTTCGCCGTAACCGGTCATCTTCATCCGTTTGCCCTCTTTGAGAAGATCGAGGTTCAGGAAAAGCTGCTCATTGCCGGGAATCTTCTTGAGTCCTTTTTCAAGGATCTCTTTTGCTTTGTCCTGATCACCTGATTCGCAGAGACAGTAAGCGTAAAGTGCCCAGACAAGTGATTCTTTCGGGCTTCCAAGAACAGCCTTCTCGAAAGTCTCCTTCATCTTATCCTTTTTATTCTTTTTCAGGTAATAAACGCCGAGCATTCCCATTGTCACCCAGTTCTTGAAAAAACCTTTTTCAAGGTAGGGAAAAGCGGCATTGAAGTCTCGCTTGATGTAGTAAAGCATGCCGATTGAGGCATTAATCTGTCCGCTGACATATATCTGCCATTTTTCATACTGGAAGGCGGCCTGCATCTCTTTGATGGCGCGATCAACAAGCTGAATCTGCATCTCTTTGCTTGTCACCCGCTGGGTCTGCAGATCCTTCATTGCGCCGGACATTATTGCTTCAATCTTTTTCATTATTATGCGGGAAATCAGATAGAACGTGCCGAGCATGACAATGGTCGCAGCGACTAGCGCTATCCACCAGGCAAGAGAGGCTGCAAAAGCGAAGAGAGCGTAAGTGACAAGACCAAGAGACAGTGAAATTATGAGGTTATACATTAAGCGAGATCCTTTTTGATAAGCTGCAGTAGCAGTTATCCGTTATCTTTGTTTGAGTATTTGGCGACGATTATTCTTTTGCCCGGCTTTAGAGTCATTTTTTCGGTCAGATTGTTCCAGGCGGAGAGGATTGTAGTTGTTACCTTGAACCTTTTTGCCAAGGAGTACAGGGTATCACCCTTTTTGACAGTATAGTAGCGGTTTTCCTCTCCTCCGGTTAAAGCTGCCTGCTCAGGCTCGCTTTTGTGGGCAGGTTTCATGGATACCGAACTCTGTACCGGTACAAGGAGAGACTTGCCGCGAAGTTTCGAATTGGTTTTAAGGTGATTGAGCTCTGCAATCCGTTCAGGTGTGGTGCTGAAACGGGCGGCAACAGATTGCATGGTATCCTGTTTTTTGGCTTTATAGTGGCTATAGGCAATCCTTTCGGTGTAGCGCTGATCTTCCGGAACCTTTGCGTATTCGGCAATGAAGTGCTCTTTTTTCCCTTTAGGCAGTTTTAATAGATACTTGGGGTAGTTGGGAGGGGTACACCATCGGCGCAGCTCAGGGTTGAGTTCTTTGAGAGCTTGATAGGAAACATCGGTTATTTTTGCCACCAGGTCAAGGTCTGTCCTTGACTGGATTTCAACCGTATCCAGATCCATCGCCGGCAGGTAGGCAACATCCGCAAAACCATATTTTGCCGGCTCTTTAGCAATAATCGCTGCAGCGAGGAGCTTGGGAACGTAATCCTTGGTCTCTTTCTTTAGATAGGATCCTTTGGAGATCTCCCAGAAATCCCTGGTTTCGTACATGTTTATTGCCCGCAGGATCTTGTTTTCTCCGGCATTGTAGCCTGCTGCGGCAAGATACCAGTCGTTGTTAAACATGGCATACAGCTCTTTAAGGTAGAGAGCTGCGGCAACAGTCGATTTGATCGGATCACGGCGCTCATCGATCCAGTCATTTATTTTCAGGTCATAACGTTTCCCTGTCCCGGATATAAACTGCCATGGACCGACTGCATTTGCCACTGATACGGCATGGGGAGTAAAGCCGCTCTCGATCATGGCAAGATAAACCAGATCCTCCGGCATCCCCTCTTTGCGCAGGATCTCTTTCATGATCGGAATATAGCGTTCTGAACGAGATAACCATTTAGCAAAAGAACCGTGACCTCTGTACTGAAAGAAATTGATGAAATAGTTGACCTTGCTGTTCAAAGTGAGAGGGATGTCAGAGTCAGGGAGTGCTTCATTCAGGAGCGAAACGTCGATGTTGGCGGCAGGTCCAGCATCTGTCTCAAAAAGATCAGCTTCAGGAAGGTCAAGAGATCTTTCCAGGGAAAGCGAAGCTGAAGAAACAGTTTTTCCCTGCAGCTTGACCGGTTCAGTGAATTCTTTCAGCAGAGGGGATGGCGCAGTGGCTGCCGATAGCGATACCGGCAGTATGATTAAGAGTAAAAGAGTTTTGAATATAGGCATGTTGAGTCCTTTGTCGGTTGTGGTGCCTGGTTTTGTCACACGCATCCGGGAACAGGAAGTCGCCAGTATAGGAAAATTTTCTGTTTGTGTCAATGAAGGGGCGCGCATTGAATATTGCCACATTTAAAAAATATGTGCATACTTGACGTTCAACACAAAGAATATCTTTGTGTTGAACAGTGTTATATCAGGAGTTTAGAACGGTTTATCAGTTAAACCCTTTGTCAAAACAGAGCTTTTAAGGTTATGGCAAGCACCTCTTTTAAAACTCATTTTATCAATTTGGCTGCGTCCTTACCAAATGTATAGATGGAGAAACAGTGACGGATTTGCAGTTATGGTCTGCCGCGCTGGAGCAAGTCAAAATTGACTACAACGCTCTGCCGTCGGCTCTTAAACAGAAACTTTCCGTACTTTCCGCTGAAATCAGAACATTGAAGGTCGCTCACCAGACTTTAATCACCCTGTCTGACGCTGAGCGGTTATGTTCGGAGTGCGCTGGGCTCTGCTGCCGCTTCGGCAAGCATCATTTCACAGCAGTTGACTTGATAGCATACCTGTCAACCGGACAAGAGCTTTTCAAACCTTCTTTCGAAAATCCAGTCTGCCCCTATATTGGCGGCTGCAGTTGCCTGATGACACCTGCTTTCCGCCCGTTCAACTGCGTGATCTTTATTTGCGACTTATTGGAAAACTGTTTGAACAGGCAGGGCAAGGAAGAGCTTGCCCTGATTGAAGTGAGACTTCGACAGCTTTACGAAGAGTTCGAGCAGTTGCTTGGCAACCGCTTTGCTAACGGACTTCTGATTACTTACCAAAGAGCGCTTGATTCAGGCGCTTCGCTTTTCAACGTCAAAAGTTAATGAGGATATTATGGCGACAATAAACGATCTTGTACTAGTGCATGTTGACAATAAACCCGGATTTTATGCCAGAATCGATGACATTTCTCCTGATGTTAAAAGAGGCTGGTGGGTGGTTAAACTGCTGGTGCTGACTTTTCCTCTGCAGGTCTACACATGGATACTTGATGAGAGCCAGATTGACGGTGCCTCTTTTACAATGGGGGGGACGCCGCTGTTGCTGGAGAAGATTGAATCTCCCGTAATTCATCGCGAAGCAGAAGCAACAACTCAGGTTACGCCGGCTGCAAATGCAACAGGGGGCAGTGAAACGGAGCGACCTAAAGTCGTCTCTCTGCTGGATCGAAAAAAGAAAAAATAGCCTCATTAATAAATACCATTTATAGCGCTATCTGGAAACGGGCCTTTTACAAAAAAGGGCCCGTTTCTTTTTTGTCCGAAGCGCTTCTCATTTTTTGTAAAAAGCTTTAACAAACCGGCATTTTAACTTGACAGCTACATTGACCCCCTTTATAGTTTTCCCACGAAGTGGAAAATAGTGGGAAATGGTGGCTAAGAGTGGCAAAGTTTAGAGGAGTTTATCCGACAACCATAGATGGCAAGGGGCGTACCAGCCTGCCGGCAAGGTTTCGGGAGATTCTCGTCGAGAGCTTTGGCGATGACCGTTTCTTTCTTACCAACTCCTCACCAGTCGATCTTGGCGGTGGAATTCACAGTTCCGGCCTCCTTATCTTCCCTCATAAAGAGTTTTCGCTCTTTGAGGAGAGATTCCAGGACAGCCGTGGACTCACTCCTGCCCAGAGGGAAAGCATCATCAATATTATCATCAATCCGGCGGTGGAGCTTTCGGTCGATAAGCTTGGCAGATTCCTTGTGCCTCCTCACTTAAGGAAAAATGCTGCGCTTGAACGCGATGTTCTCTTTGTCGCGGCGATGGATAAGATAAAAATCTGGAGTCAGAGCGAATGGGAGAAGGTTCAGGTGCAGAATATCAGAAACTTCCCTTCCGGGAGTGAAGCTGCCGCGGAACTGGGACTTTAGTGGCTACTTTCAGTCATATTCCGGTATTGCCGGCTGAGGTGATGAAATATCTGGCCCCTGTTAGTTCAGGTACCTATGTTGACGGAACTCTCGGCGGTGGCGGTCATTCAGCCCTTATCCTTGAGGCCGCCGGGGTAAACGGCAGCCTCTACGGCTTTGATCGTGACCTTGCTGCTATCCAGGCTGCAACCGTTTCACTGGCGGCTTTCGGTTCTGGTTTCATCGCGGTAAACAGTAATTTTTCCGAGATGGAAGCTGCGCTTGCTGAATACGGCGTTACCGGCATAGACGGCTTCCTGCTTGACTTGGGGGTTTCATCGCATCAGCTCGATACGGCAGAGCGCGGCTTTAGTTTTCAAAAGGATGCTCCTCTGGACATGCGGATGGATCGGGAGAACAGCCCAAGCGCTGCGGAACTGCTTGCAGAGTTGTCGCACGGCGAGTTGGCAAAGATAATAAGAGATTATGGTGAAGAGCGCTGGGCAGGCAGAATTGCGGCGTTTATCTGTAAAGCGAGAGAAGAAAGTCCTATCGAGACAACCTTTCAGTTAGCCGAGCTGATAAAGGGCGCCATCCCGCGCAACGCCTGGGAAGAGCGGTTACATCCGGCTACCCGGACATTTCAGGGTCTTAGAATCGCGGTCAACGATGAACTCGCAAGTCTTGAAAAAGGGCTGACAGCAGCAGTGAAGCTACTAAAACCGGGTGGTCGCGGAGTTGTGATCTCTTTCCACTCCCTCGAAGACAGAATTGTAAAACAGATGTTTCGCGGTATGTCTGCCGGATGTGTCTGCCCCAAAGGTTTTCCGGTTTGCGTTTGTAACCACAAACCGGAGGTCAGGATTCTTACGGGAAAACCGGTTATGGCTGGAGCCGAGGAGCTGGCAAATAACCCGCGGTCAAGAAGTGCAAAGCTGCGCGCAGTAGAAAAACTTTAGCCGGAGGGAGCTATGGCAAATATTCGGGCAACAATGGACAAGGTAGCAGATCCGAGACGCTTTGATGCCGCAGCTAATGAGGAAAAGAATGATCTCCTTGTCTACATAATCGGGATCATTGTTATAGTTACCACTGTCTCAGTTTTCCATGTCTGGTCACGGGTCAAGGTGATGGATCTTAATCTCAAGGTCGGTGAGTTGCGCCGCGAACTCAAGAGCCAGGAGCAGGAGCAGGGGCGATTAAAGCTGGAAGTTGCCTCGCTGAAGATGCCGGCACGGATAGAAACACTGGCAAAAGGTGAACTGGGGATGTCGTTACCAACCGAGCAGCAGGTGGTGCAGGTAAAGTGAGGGATGATCGGGACAAATGGACGCGGTACAGGATCCGCTTTATCGGTGGAATATTTATCCTGCTACTATCCGTTTCCGTTGCACGGGCGTTTTATCTACAGATATACGAGCAGGAGCGCTTTGCCCATTTAGCGGAAAAGCAGCATCTTAAAGTCGTTCAGCTTACCCCATCCCGTGGAGCAATTTACGACGCCACCAATTCAGCTCTGGCAGTATCAATAGAGATGGATTCACTCTTTGCCGAACCTCGCAATATGGATGATCTCGCCGCAGCCGCAGCCCAGCTTGCGCCCCTTCTTGGCAGCAGTAAAGAGCTCCTTGAGAAGAAGCTGAAAGGGAGCAAGGGGTTTGTCTGGCTGGCTCGCCGGCTTACTCCGGAAGTCGCAGCACAGATCAGGAAACTGGAAATAGATGGCATCGGCTTTATCAAAGAGCCGAAGCGTTTTTATCCAAATGCCGAGATAGGTAGTCATGTTATCGGCTTTACCGGTCTTGACCCCGAAGGTCTGGAAGGTGTCGAACGGAAGTTTGACAGCACTTTGCTAGGCAACACCGGCTTTATGGTAACTGAGCGCGATGCTCTTGGCCGGGATATCGGCACCCGCGGCATGATGACCAAGAATGCCTCTACCGGACAAAATCTTGTCTTGACGATAGACAAAAACATTCAGTACATAGCCGAGAAGGAGTTGGCTGCAGCAGTTGAGTCCAGTAAGGCAAAAGGCGGAGTTGCCGTAGTTATGGACCCGTCCTCCGGCAAAGTGCTGGCTATGGCGAACTACCCGACTTTTAATCCTAATTCGTTCGGGAAGTTTTCACCGCAAGCACTCAGAAACAGGGCGATAACCGACAGCTTTGAACCAGGGTCTACAATGAAGGTGTTTCTCATTGCTGCAGCGTTGGAAGAAAAGGCTGTAAAGGCAGATGACGCCTTCAACTGTGAAAACGGCAGTTACAATATTGGCGGTCGGACTATCCATGATACCCACAGATACGGACGCTTGTCAGTGGCGGAAGTTCTCAAATATTCCAGCAATATCGGTGCTGCCAAGATCGGTGCGCGGCTAGGACCGGAGAGACTTTACAGCTATTTACGTGGCTTCGGTTTCGGCGTAAAGAGCAATATTGACCTCCCTGGAGAAGTTTCAGGTTATTTGCGGAGTAAAAGTCAATGGTACGGAGTTGACCTTGCAACGATCTCATTCGGTCAGGGTATCTCTATCAGTGCTCTGCAACTGGTATCCGCCATGTCTGCCATAGCTAACGGCGGAACCCTGATGCAGCCATACGTGGTGGATAAAGTCATAGATGCCAAAGGGAACCCTGTTAAGCAGTTCTCACCGGTAAGCAAACAGAAGGTTATTTCGCCGGAAACTGCTGCAATTATGGCGAGAATTATGGAAGGGGTTGTTGCCGAAGGCGGTACAGGCACAGCCGCATCTGTCGATGGTTTCAAGGTCGCCGGGAAGACCGGTACGGCCCAGAAGGCAGACCCGGTGACAAAGGGGTATTCACTGGACAAGCGGACAGCCTCATTTGCCGGCTTTATCCCTTCGGATAAGCCGAGGCTGGCGATTATTGTGGTTGTGGACGAGCCGAGAACAAGCTCTTACGGCGGGGTGGTAGCAGCGCCTGCTTTTAGTGCCATAGCCAGGCAGAGTCTTTGCTATTTGCGGGTTTCTCCCAATCAGCCGCTTAAAAAGAAGCCTGGCGTTATAGAAGTAAAGAAAGAGGCGCCGAAGATTGCAATTGCTGCCGAGGAAGAGGAAGAGGTTACTCAGGAGAACCAGCAGGCCGGCGGGCTGTTAATGGCAAATTACCGCGGGATGAGTATGCGGCAAGTCCTTCAGCAGATGGAGAAGAAAGGGCTGAACATCCGCCTGATAGGCAGCGGCAGAGTCATTGAACAGAGTCCGCCGCCAGGAAGGAAAATAAACCCCACCGATCCCGTCTGGGTCAGGTTGGCACCATCGGCATGAAAAAATAAAAAGGTTGAAGACATGAAACTATCCGAACTGCTGCAGTCCATTAAATACGAGAAGATTAACGGCAGTTCCGATCCTGAAATCTCCGGAATTCATTACGACTCCCGCACGGTAAAGCCTGGCGGGCTCTTTTTTGCCCTGAAAGGGGCGTCAGTTGACGGGCATGCTTTTATTCCGTCAGCTTTAATCAACGGGGCTGTTGCTCTGGTTGTGGAAGCTGACGGCGCAATTACTCCCGGGGCTGTGACGGTCAAGACTGCTGACACAAGGCTTGCCATGGCAAAGGCGGCGGCGGTATTTTATGGCGATCCGACCGCTTCAGCGCCGCTGATAGGCATTACCGGGACAAACGGTAAAACCACAACAACGTATCTGCTCGAAGGAGTGCTGGCGGCAGCCGGACTCCCAGCAGCCGTGCTGGGCACTATCAGCTACCGCTGCGGCGACTTTCATATCGAATCAACCCATACAACCCCTGAATCAACCGACCTGCAGGCGGCGCTGAGAAAGCTGGCTGATGTGGGCGCAAAGTCCTTTGTAATGGAGGTCTCTTCCCACTCGCTGGAGCAGAAAAGAGTTGATGGCTGTCATTTTGACGTAGGCATATTCAGCAACCTGACCCGCGACCACCTCGACTATCACGGCAGTATGGTGGAGTATCTAAAGGCAAAAGAGCGACTTTTTGCGGAACTGCTCAAACCTGATCAGCTGAAACCGGTACGGCGCGCCGCCGTAAACATGGATGACCCTTACGGTGCTGAAATCAGAGCGTGTGCGGTCTGTCCGGTGATAACCTATGGGACCTCGGCCGCAAACGATGTGCATGGCGTTGACTTGAGCATTTCGGTTAACGGCATCAGTGGCACCATTCAGACCCCAAAAGGCGGATTTTCATTCTCCTCGAAGCTTCTGGGGAGATTCAACTTATCCAATATTCTGGCAGCAGTTGCGGCAGGAGTCGCGCTCGACCTGCCTTTGCCAGCCATAAAAACCGGGATAGAGGAGCATCTGCCGATTCCCGGCAGGCTTGAACTGGTTGAAAATAATCGAGGTGTCATATGTCTGGTGGACTATGCCCATACCGGTGACGCTCTTGAGAATGTCCTTTTGACACTCAAGGAAATCGCAACAGAAAGAATTATTACAGTCTTTGGCTGCGGTGGTGATCGCGATAACGGTAAGCGCCCGATAATGGGGGCGATAGCGGCCAAGTGGTCTGATCTTGCCGTGGTTACCTCGGATAATCCCAGAACGGAAGATCCTGCTGCAATCCTCGCACAGATAAGGGCGGGGATAATTCCTCGTGGGGGTCACGAATATTCACTGGCACAGCTTGGCGGCGGTATTACAAAAAAAGGGTTTATTGTCTGCGAAAACCGGCGTGAAGCTATCCGTCTCGCAGCAAGTCTGGCAAGGCCGGGAGATATCCTCCTTTTAGCCGGCAAAGGGCATGAAGACTACCAGATCATCGGCACGACAAAGCATCACTTTGATGACCGGGAAGAAGCGGCAGCAGCGTTAAGGGGTTTGGGTTAATGTTCAGTATTAGCGAAATAGCAGCTGCAACCGGTGGGAAAGTTCACGGCTCATGGGAGCGCCGGGTTTCAGGTGTTTCTACAGATTCACGGACTGCCCTTCCAGAGGAGCTATTTGTGCCGCTGAGCGGTGAGCGCTTTGATGGGCATGACTACCTTGGCGGGCTGTTTGAAAAAGGGCTTACGGTTGCCTTGATTAATGATAGCCGGGTTGCCTCATTGGCCTTCACTGCTGATGTCACCCTGATATCGGTAGCAGATACTCTGGTTGCACTGGGCGATCTTGCCCGCGCGTATCGACGCCGCTTTTCGTTGCCTGTGATCGGTATAACCGGCAGCAACGGCAAAACAACCACCAAGGAGATGCTGTCAGCCATTCTGACTGCAACTGGTGAAGGGCTGAAAACATCCGGCAATCTCAATAATCTGATCGGTCTGCCCCAAATGGTCTTTCAGCTTAAAGGAGATTACAAGTGGGCGGTGTTCGAGATGGGGATGAGCGAATTCGGTGAGATTGATCGTCTGGCGGAGATAGCTGCGCCGCAGATCGGCATCATCACTAATGCCTTCCCCGCCCATCTCGCCAGTATGGGGAGCGTGGCAGGAGTAGCAAGAGCCAAGGGTGAGCTGTTCTTGCGGCTGTCGACAGGCGCGACCGCCATCTATAATGCTGATGATGCGCTTATCTCGGCCTGCAAAACTCCGCCAGGGGTTTCACGGCGCGGTTTCGGACTGCACGGCGCGGAGATAACCGCACTGGATATCAAGCCGCGCGGAAATCAGGGGCAGAGCTTCACCCTGAAAATCGGCGAACAAGCAGCTCGTCTGTTGCTCCCGGCTTTCGGTCTGCACAATATCTATAATGCTCTGGCCGCCGCCGCAGCAGCCGATTCACTCGGTATTCCTCTTGATAGGATAGTTGCCGGACTTGAAGCCTTCACCCCTTTTGACAAGCGCTTTAAACTGGCTGATCTGGGAGCGATAGTTCTGATTGATGACAGCTACAACTCAAATCCGGCCTCTGCGGGCGCAGCCCTCTTGACCTTAAATGGTTTAAAAGGGGAGAACCGCGGCATTGCCGTCCTTGGCGATATGCTTGAGCTGGGAGAGGAGGGCTTGCCCGCTCACAGGGATGTCGGTCATCTGGCCGCAACCTGTGTAGACCGGCTCTATCTATTTGGCGAGATGGGGCGAATTGTTGCTGAAGCTGCATTGGAAGCCGGTCTGGCCGAAAGGGAGATTGTTTTAGCTGCTTCCCACGATGAGATTTTACAGGATATTATTAAAGACCATCTGGATGGAGACTACATTCTGGTCAAAGGGTCACGAGGAATGAAGATGGAGAGAGTCGCAGCCTCTTTGCGTGAGATTTTCAGTGGTGCGGATTACACCGGAGGGAGAAGCTGATGCTTTATCATCTTTTATATCCACTCGCAGCTGATATAAGACTTTTCAATGTATTCAAGTACCTGACTTTCCGGACTATCTATGCCATGATAACGGCGTTGTTGGTAGCCTTTATCATCGGCCCCTGGGTGATTCGCAAGCTTGAAAGCTTGCAGGCAAGGCAGGTGATCAGAACCGACGGGCCGGAGTCCCATCTGAAGAAGCAGGGAACTCCGACCATGGGGGGAGTGCTGATACTGGCGTCCATTATCATTCCGACGCTTCTCTGGAGTGATTTGACCAACAAATATATCTGGTTGGCGCTCTTCATTATCAGCGGCTACGGGATTATCGGTTTTGTGGACGATTACAAGAAGGTTGTGGAGAAAGATCCCAAAGGACTGACCCCGCGGCAGAAAATGTTCTGGCAGGTGCTGATGGCTGCGGCTGTAGGGATAGTCCTTTACGCTCTGCCAGGGTTTTCCGAAGAGCTCTTTTTCCCGTTCTTCAAGAAACTTCACCCTGATCTTGGCCTGTTCTACATCCCTTTTGTTACACTTGTCATCGTCGGGGCAAGCAATGCCGTGAATCTGACGGACGGGCTCGATGGGCTTGCCATCGGTCCGGTTTCGATCAATGCGGCAACCTATATGATCTTTGCCTATATTGCCGGTAATTTCAAGCTTGCTACCTATCTGCAAATGCCTTATGTCGCCGGCACCGGAGAGCTTGCCATCCTCTGCGGCGCCATGGTGGGCGCCGGACTCGGTTTCCTCTGGTACAACTCTTATCCGGCCGAAGTATTCATGGGGGACGTCGGTTCTCTCTCCCTCGGTGGCGGCCTCGGGACGCTGGCTGTGTTGACCAAGCAGGAGATTCTGCTGGTAATAGTCGGCGGAGTATTTGTTGTTGAAGCGCTGTCGGTAATCTTCCAGGTCGGCTCCTATAAGTACCGTGGCAAGCGGATCTTCAGGATGGCGCCGATTCATCACCATTTTGAACTCAAGGGTGTTGCCGAGCCGAAGATCATTGTCCGATTCTGGATAATCTCCATAATCCTGGCGCTGGTCGCGATATCGACACTGAAGTTGAGGTAGAATTTGAACGTTTCAGGCAAAAAAATTCTTGTCATGGGACTGGCGCGAACCGGTGTTGCCTGCTGCCGATTGCTGGCGGCTCAAGGCGCAGCTGTAACCGCAACCGATATGCGGGACGAAACTGCATTGGCCGAGGTTCTGGCAGAACTTGACGGACTTGGGGTAAGGTTTGTTCTCGGACGACATGAGGAGACGGATTTCCTCGCGGCGGAGTTGATCGTGGTCTCCCCGGGTGTCCCTATGGATCATCCGCTGCTGTTACTCGCCAAAGCTGCAGATCGGGAGATTGTCAGCGAGATTGAGCTGGCGAGCAGATTTATAACTTCGCCGTTGGTAGCCATTACCGGTACGAACGGAAAAACAACCACAACGACTCTTTGCGGTGAAATTTTCAGAGCCAACGGTTTTGAAACCTATGTTGGCGGCAATATCGGCGACCCCCTGATAGAGGCGGATTCACAAGCAGAGCGGGTTGTTGCCGAAATCAGCTCATTCCAGCTGGAGTGGATTAAAAGCTTCCGGCCCAAGGTGGCGGCGCTGCTCAATATCAGCGAAGATCATCTTGATCGCTATGGGTCGTATCAGGATTACATTGACGCAAAGCTGAGAATTTTCGAGAACCAGACGGAAATGGATTTTGCTGTTCTTAATATGGATGATCCGCTTGTCTGGCAGTATGCCCAAAAACTGACTGCAAAAGTATTCCCTTTCAGCAGGAGATACGAGCTGGATGAAGGCGTCTTCTGTAAGGGCGAAGAAATCATCTACCGGCATGACGGGACTGAAGCACGTTTCCCGACCGCTGATTTTCGCCTCAAAGGGGTTCACAATCTCGAAAATATCATGGCGGCACTTGCCTGCTCGCTTCTTCTCGGCTGCCGTCCCGAAGAGAGCTTTGTCTGCGTCCGCGATTTCGGAGCGCTGCATCACCGGATGGAGTTTGTCCGGGAAGTTAGCGGGGTAAGTTACTACGAGGACAGTAAGGCGACTAATGTCGGCAGCGTGGTAAAGGCTCTGGAGAGCTTTGAAAATATCACCCTGATTGCCGGGGGTAAGGATAAGGGTGGCTCATACGCTCCGCTTGTGCCGCTTGTGAAAGAGCGGGTGCGTCACCTTGTCCTGATTGGCGAGGCGGCGGAGCGGATGGCTGCTGAGCTTGGTGGTCTTACCGATACCCGAAGAGCGGCGTCTATGGAAGAAGCAGTGAAACTCGCCGGTGAAATTACCGCTGGCGGCGGCACGGTGTTGATGTCACCGGCCTGCTCAAGCTTTGATATGTTCCGCGATTATGAAGAGCGGGCAGAGCGTTATATTGCCGCGGTCAAGGCGCTGTAATCATGTTTAAAAAGCTGGAGGGCTATGATCTGATAATTCTGACCATGGTGGTGGTGCTTACCTGCTTCGGGGTTGTGATGGTCTATTCGGCCTCGTCCATAATGGCCGAGAAAAAATTTCATGACAGCTTTTTCTTCCTGAAAAGACAGGGTCTGTTTGCGGTTCTCGGTTTTTGTTGCATGTATGCGGCCATGAAAACCGATTACCATTTTTGGGAAAAAGCGGCGGTGCCGGTGCTTATAATCTGCTTTATCTCGCTGGTCCTCGTTTTTATCCCCGGAGTAGGCGGCAACGTAAAAGGCGCAACCCGCTGGATCCGCTTCCCCGGGTTTAATTTTCAACCTGCCGAATTGGCAAAGCTTGCCCTGATTATCTTTATGGCGTTCTCCCTTGACCGGAAGCAGGATCAGATCCGCGGGGTCAAGGGGCTGATCCCGTATATGCTGGTGCTGATGCTGATGATCGGACTGTTGATGATCCAGCCCGATATGGGCTCTTCCATGACGCTTGCCGGCGTCGCCATGGTTATGCTTTTTGCTGCCGGGATGCGCCTTTCCCATGTCATCTCCATAATTCTCTTCTCCTCGCCCTTCGTTTATTACGCAATCAGGCATAAGGAGTACCGCTGGCGGCGGATAACCTCTTTCCTCAATCCCTGGGCTGATCCGGGGAATACCGGTTTTCAGATAATCCAGTCGTGGCTTGCCTTCGGTACTGGCGGCATAAGCGGTCAGGGGCTTGGCGAGGGGAAACAGAAACTTTTTTATCTGCCGGAAGCTCATACAGATTTTATCCTCTCGGTTATT
This sequence comes from uncultured delta proteobacterium, assembly GCA_963787125.1. Classification (GTDB taxonomy): domain Bacteria; phylum Desulfobacterota; class Desulfuromonadia; order Geobacterales; family DSM-12255; genus VEOV01. The sequence continues at coordinate 246,367 of CAWBBV010000011.1, read as the reverse complement.
GGTGAGGAACTCGGCTTTATCGGCACGGTCACTGTTGCCGCCATGTTTTTTCTGCTGGTGCACCGCAGTATCAGGGTGGCAGTTTATGCTGAGGACAACTTCGGGCGGTTTCTGGCACTGGGGATCGCTGTCCTTATCGGCGCCCAGGCGTTCGTCAACATTGCCGTTGTCATGGGGCTTTTACCAACCAAGGGGCTGGCGTTGCCGTTTATCAGCTACGGCGGCAGCTCTCTGATTTTGAGTCTGACAGCGGTCGGGATACTTCTTAATATTTCGAGCAAGATGAGGGGGGTCCCATGAAGCTGCTGGTCGCCGGAGGTGGAACCGGAGGGCATCTTTTCCCTGGAATTGCGGTGGCTGAAGAGTTTCTTGCCCGTGATCCGAAAAATGAAGTGCTCTTTGTCGGCACAGAGCGTGGCGTTGAGGCAAAGCTCCTCCCCAAGCTAGGTTATCGCCTTGAACTGATAGCTGCTGCCGGAGTGCGGGGGAAAAGCCTGGTCGGTCAGCTTAAAGGCGTTGCAGGGCTTCTCTACGGCTATTCCCAGTCGCGAAAGATCCTGAAAGGGTTCAAGCCGGATCTAGTGCTCGGTGTCGGCGGTTATGCTTCTGCTCCGGTCATTCTGGCGGCACGGGGCCTTTTGATCCCGCGTTTTGTCCATGAGCAGAATGCGATACCTGGGATGACCAATAAGCTGTTGTCGCGTATTGCCGAGCAGGCTTTTATCTCACTGGAAGAGTCACGGCGGTTCTTTCCGAAAGATACGACACTTTTGACAGGCAACCCTCTCAGGAAACAGATTCTGGATGAAGTGGCAAATCCCCCCTCAGTCCCCCCTTTCAAAAAGGGTGGAAGCGAGCAGGGGGGATTTCAGCTGCTGGTTTTTGGTGGCAGTCTTGGTGCGCACAGCATCAATATGACAATGGCGGCAGCAGCGCCGCGGTTGTCAGAGTTCGGGGGGGCGCTGACAATCACGCATCAGACCGGCGAAAAGGATTTCGATGAGGTCTCTGCGGCTTACCGCAGCGCCGGCGTAAAGGCGAAAGTAATCCCTTTTATAGACAATATGGCCGCTGAATACCGCGCCGCCGACCTTGTTATCTGCCGTGCCGGGGCAACAACCATTGCCGAGGTGACAGCCTGCGGTAAACCATGTATTTTCATCCCGTTTCCCCATGCAGTTGACGATCACCAGCGAAAAAATGCGGAGGCATTGCTTAAATGCAGTGCCGGATTCATGATCCTGGAAAGGGAGCTGACAGCAGCTAGTCTTGTGCAGCAGATAGCGGCGCTGGTTTCTGATCCAGATCTGCTCAGAGCTACAGAGCTAAACGCCAGAGGAGCTGCCCGACTTGACGCGGCAAGGATTATTGTGGATGAGATGTTGAAGTCGCTTCAGCCAGCGTCTGTAGTGGCGGCAGAATAGTGAACTACTGGCTGTTCAAGACCGAACCGGGCTGTTTTTCATTTGCAGACCTGAAGAATCGGACGGAGATGACTGAGCATTGGGACGGAGTCCGCAATTTTCAGGCGCGCAACTTTCTGCGTGACTCTGTGAGACTTGGCGATCAAGTCCTCTTTTATCACAGCAATATCCCGCAGCCGGCTATAGTAGGGATTGCAGAGGTTGTCCGGGAAGGGTATCCTGACTTCACTGCCCGTGATCCGGACAGTGAGCATTTCGATCCGAAAGCTTCGGCAGATAAGCCAATCTGGTATATGGTGGATGTCCGCTATCAGCAGGCGTTGCCGCGGGAAGTCACCCTTGAGGCGATAAAAGGGAATCCTCTTTTGACGTCTATGCTGCTCGTCAATCGCAGCCGACTCTCCATCCAACCGGTCAGTGCGGCTGAGTGGCGGATTATCATAACCATGGGCGGGATCGAAGTTGTATAAACTAATTTCAGGTTATAAACAAAAGGATCAACTTATGTACGGAAAAATAGAAAAAATACACTTTGTCGGTATCGGTGGCATCGGCATGAGCGGCATTGCCGAGGTGCTCCTTAATCTTGGCTACAAGGTGTCCGGCTCTGACCTTCGCGGCAGCGAAATTACGGAAAGACTGAGCAGCCTCGGCGCACAGATCGGCATCGGTCACACTGCCGAGAACCTGCAGAGCGTCGATGTTGTGGTCATCTCTTCGGCGGTGCATGATGACAATCCGGAGGTTGTGGAGGCCAAACGGCTGCACATTCCTGTTATCCCCCGGGCGGAGATGCTGGCCGAGCTGATGCGGATGAAATACGGCATTGCTATTGCCGGCACCCACGGCAAGACCACGACCACCTCCATGGCCGCCTCCATTCTCGGTCATGCCGGCATCGACCCGACGATCGTCATCGGCGGCAAGCTGAACGCCATCGGCACCAATGCCCAATTGGGGCAGGGGAAATTTCTGGTTGCCGAGGCGGATGAGTCGGACGGCTCTTTTCTGGTGCTGTCGCCGACGATTGCCGTGGTTACCAATGTTGATGCCGATCACCTCGACCATTACTCCGGCATAGAAGAAATCAAGGAGACTTTTGTCGAGTTTATCAATAAGGTGCCGTTTTACGGCCTTTCAATTCTCTGTCTTGATGATCCCAATATCCGTTCTATCCTGCCTTTAGTGAAGAAGCGCTACATGACCTATGGCCTGTCCGCCCAGGCCGATATTCGTGCCACCCATGTGCAGCATGACGGCTTCCGGACGTCATTTGTCGCTCATTTCAAAGGTTATCGCCTCGGCGAGGTTTCATTCAATATGCCAGGGGCGCATAATGTCCTCAATGCCATGGCCTGTATCGCTCTTGCTCTGGAGCTGGATGTGCCGTTCACTGCTATTCAGGAAGGATTTGCCCTGTTTGGCGGCGTCGGCAGGAGATTCACTGTCAAGGGTGAGCCAAAAGGGGTCATGGTCGTGGACGACTACGGCCATCACCCGGCCGAGATAAAAGCCACGCTCAATGCTGCCCGGCAAGGGTGGCCGGAGCGGCGGATCATAGCCGCTTTCCAGCCGCACCGTTATACCCGGACTCACGAACTTTTCTCGGATTTTGTCACCGCTTTCTACGATGCCGACCTCCTGGTATTGACCGATGTGTATGCTGCCGGGGAGCAGCCGATCGAAGGGGCGACCTCAGAGCGCCTGGCCAAGGAGATCAGGCGGCACGGACAGAAGGATGTGACCCACATAGCCGACCGGGAACTGATTCCGGAACACCTGGCCGGGATTGTCAAGGCAGGCGACATTGTTATCACGCTCGGCGCCGGGAACATCTGGCAGCAGGGTGAGGCGTTAGTCCGGATTCTGGAGGGGTGAGCTGAAGTCCCCCGAAATCATCATACGCGGCGCTCTGTTGCCGGATGAGCCGATGAGCCGCCACACGTCACTCAAGGTAGGCGGCCCGGCAGATCTTTTTGCGATCCCTGAGGATGTTGCAGACCTGCAAGCGCTCATTGCTCAGCTCGCTACAGCCGGTTTGCCCTGGCTGGCTGTCGGGCGTGGCTATAACCTGCTGGTAAAAGATGGCGGCATCCGCGGGGCGGTGATCTCCCTGGAGCGGTTCAACAGGATAGAGCTCTGCGGTGAAGGGCAGCTCATGGCTGAAGCTGGAGCGGAGAATCTCGATGTTGTCAGGTTTGCCCAGCGGCACGGTCTTGGCGGCATCGGCTTCATTGCCGGCATACCTGGCACTGTTGGCGGCGCAATCAGAATGAACGCCGGCGCCTACGGAGTGGGTATTCTTGAGCGGACCGCCTGCCTGACACTGCTGCGTGGTGGCGAAATAAAAGAGTTCTGTGTCAGCCAGCTTGATTATGGTTACCGGCGACTTTCTCTTGAACCCGTCGATATTCTTCTAGCCGTCATGTTAAAACTGGAAGCGTGTGATCCGGCGTTGACCGAAGCGGAGATCAGAAAAGATCTTGAACTGCGCCGCACCAAACATAATGTCGGCTTCCCAAGTGCCGGTTCATTTTTTAAAAACCCGCCAGGTCAGGCTGCATGGCGGCTTATAGACGCAGCCGGAATGCGCGGGCTGACGGTTGGTGGCGCCGGAGTTTCAGAGCTGCACGGAAATTTTCTTGTCAATAGGGGTGGCGCCACTGCCGCCGATTTTTTTGAGTTGGCTGAAGTCGTCAAGGGGGCAGTATTCAAAACTTCCGCTATTCTGCTTGAAGAAGAGGTAAGGATTGTCGGGGAGGACTTATGAAGTCGAAAAAAATTGGTGTGCTGCTGGGGGGGCTTTCCGCTGAACGGGAAGTATCGCTAAAAAGCGGCGCGGCTGTTCATAAAGCGCTGCTTGCAAGGGGCTACAACGCCGTAACCATAGATGTGGGGCGTGATCTTGCCGCAGTTCTTTTGACTGAAAAGATCGAGATCGCCTTCGTCTGCCTCCATGGCCGCTATGGCGAGGACGGTTCGGTTCAGGGGCTGCTGGAACTGCTGGCTATCCCCTATACCGGTTCCGGTGTTCTTGCCAGCGCTCTGGCCATGGACAAGGTTTTTGCAAAAAAGATCTTTGCGGCAAGCGGCCTGACAATAGCCCCTTATGTGGTCTTTAAAAAAGGGGCTCTGCCTGCTGTCACGCAACTGCCGTTCGCTTTTCCGGTAGTTGTGAAACCCTCGCGGGAGGGTTCATCAGTCGGAGTCAGCATTGTCAAGTCAGTAGAAGAGCTGCCGCATGCCATCGAAGTTGCCTTCAGGTATGACAGCGAGATTCTTGTTGAAAAATATGTGAAAGGCCGTGAAATCCAGGTCGGTATTCTGGCCGAGAAGGGAATCGGGGCGATAGAGATAGTGCCGAAAAACGAGTTCTACGATTTTGAGGCAAAATACACCGATGGTATGGCGACTCACATCATGCCTGCGCCGTTGCCTTCAGATCAGTATGACGCCCTGCTGCGCCTTGGTGAAGAGGCCCATGCCGCCCTTGGCTGCTCCGGTTACAGTCGTGTCGACTTTATTGTTACGGCAGAAAAAGAGGCGTATCTTCTCGAAGTGAACACTCTGCCGGGGATGACGGCCTTAAGTCTTCTCCCGGAGATTGCCCAGCACTCAGGGATTTGCTTTGAAGAGCTTGTCGAACTGATTGTAAAATCTGCTTCCCTTAAGATTTGACCAGGCAGTAAAAATTACTTTAAAGGGCAGATTCCACTATAAACCGAGACTCATATATGCTATTTATTTTCAATAAAATTGTAGTGCTCAGTAGGATATTTTTTCAGGGCAAAGCGCTTTTAGGGGCCTATGCGCGAACTTAACCTGAACAATCAAAAACCGGCGACAAGAAACCGCTTCAAGAAGCAGCGGAAAAAGATTGACGTGCGCGGTTTGTTGAAAAAAACTGTGCGGGTGACGGCCGCGGTTGTGGTAGTATCTCTTGTCTTTTTAGTCTGTTTCGAACTGTATGGTTTCATAGGTAAGACTACTTTTTTAAAGCTCGAACGGGTAGACGTTACCGGCTTTAAAAAGCTGACAAGAGATGAGATCATGTCAGCTGCGTCGGTGAAGATTGGCGATGACCTCCTTGGGATCAGGCTTTCCCGTATGGGTGAGCAGTTGACAAAAAACCCGTGGGTGGCTTCTGTCAGAGTCAGGCGTACTTTCCCGCATTCACTCTCCATTGATGTGCAGGAGCGGCAGCCGGTAGGTGTCGTCAGTATGGGCTATCTTTACTATCTTGACAGTCGGGGAGAGATATTCAAGCCGCTTCAGGAGGGTGACAGCCTCGATTACCCGGTTATAACCGGGCTTTCAGAGGATGATCTGATTCGTGATCCAACCGGCGCAAAAGAGACCCTTAAAGGGATACTGGCGCTGCTCCAGCAGTTAAAAAAAGAGCGCTCCGGGATTTCGCTGGCTGATATTTCCGAGCTGCATTACGACAAGGGTTTTGGTTACACCCTCTTTACGCTGAACAAAGGATTGCCGATACGTCTAGGGACAGAGGGTTTCAGCGATAAACTCGACCGGTTGGCAAAAGTGTACAGCCTGCTCCAGCCGCAGATTCCGTCGCTCGAATATATCGATCTTGATTACAGCGACAGGATAGTCGTTAAAAAAACCTGATAATGGCCTGGCGCCATTCACTTTAGAAGCAAAAAGCCAAGTGGGGGTATGAATGTCTGCAAGAAGAGACAATCTCATAGTAGGACTTGATATCGGCACAACAAAAATCTGCGCCATTGTCGGTGTTGTTACCGAAGAAGGGATCGATATAGTCGGCATAGGTTCCAGCCCGTCTCGCGGTCTCCGTAAAGGTGTCGTGATTAACATAGACAGCACCGTTCAATCGATCCGCAAGGCAGTAGAAGAAGCGGAGTTGATGGCTGGTTGCGAGATAAAAAGCGTTTTCGCAGGTATTGCCGGTGGACACATCAAAGGGATCAACTCCCAGGGTGTCATTGCCATCAAGAACCGTGAAGTCGCTCCTGATGATGTGAAGCGGGTTATTGAAGCGGCCAAGGCGATAGCCATCCCCATGGACCGCGAAGTCATCCATATCCTGCCCCAGGAGTTCATCATCGATGATCAGGACGGCATCCGTGAGCCTCTCGGTATGAGCGGTGTCCGCCTTGAAGCCAAAGTTCACATCGTTACCGGTGCCGCGGCAAGTGCCCAGAATATCGTCAAATCGTGCAACCGCGGTGGTCTCGATGTTGCCGACATTGTTCTTGAGCAGCTGGCTTCTTCCGAGGCGGTGCTTTCTGCGGATGAGAAAGAGCTTGGCGTGGCGCTTATTGATATCGGTGGCGGCACAACCGACATCGCCATTTTTGTCGACGGGGCGATAAAACACACTTCCGTGCTCTCTCTTGGTGGCAATCACCTCACCAACGATATTGCCGTGGGCCTCAGAACTCCTATGGCTGAAGCAGAAAAGATCAAACAAAAGTACGGTTGCTGCCTTGCCTCGCTTGTAGGCAAGGATGAGACCATTGAAGTTCCCAGTGTCGGCGGCAGAAAACCGCGGATACTTTCACGGCAGCTTCTGGCAGAAATTCTGGAGCCGCGGGTAGAAGAGATTTTCACCCTGGTAAACCGTGAGATAGTAAAGTCAGGTTTTGAAGATGTGATCGCCTCCGGCATCGTTATCACCGGTGGCAGCACAATCCTGGAAGGGATGCCGGAGCTGGCAGAGCAGGTTTTCAATCTCCCCGTGCGGAGGGGTTCTCCCCAAGGGATCGGCGGACTTGTTGATGTGGTTAACTCTCCGGTATATGCGACCGGCGTCGGTCTTGTTGTTTACGGCAGCAGGCACATGGAGAGCGTCACTCACTTTCCGACGACTCAGAGCGATGACAGCCTCTTCAGGAAAGTTAGCAGAAGGATGAAAGAGTGGTTCGGAGAGTTTTTCTAAACTAATTAAGTTTCGTTTTAAATATGATAACCGGAAGGGGGAACGGTATGCCGTTTGATATTGACCAGACCATAGAGCAGCCAGCAAGAATTAAAGTCGTCGGGGTCGGTGGCGGTGGCAGTAATGCTGTCAACACCATGATAGAAAAGAATGTCCACCATGTCGAGTTCATCGTGGCAAATACTGATGCGCAGGCGCTCAGGAGTTCCAAGGCTACAACCAAGGTACAGCTAGGTTCCCAGCTTACCAAGGGACTTGGCGCCGGTGCTGAACCGGGTGTTGGACGTGATGCGGCAATTGAGGATCGGGAGCGGCTGCTGGAAACCCTTCATGGCGCCGACATGGTCTTTATTGCTGCCGGAATGGGCGGTGGCACCGGTACCGGCGCTGCCCCGGTTATAGCCGATGTAGCCAAGGAGCTTGGCGCTCTTACTGTCGGCGTTGTCACCAAGCCGTTTACCCGCGAAGGGAAACGCCGCAAGGAGCAGGCAGAAAACGGTATCCGCGAACTGAAAAAACATGTCGATTCTCTTATTGTTATCCCTAACGACCGTCTTATCGGTTTGGCAGGAAAGAATGCCTCCATTCTCGATGCCTTCAAACCTTCTGATGACGTGCTGCGTCAGGCTGTTCAGGGGATTTCCGACCTCATCACCACTTCAGGCCTGATCAATGTCGACTTTGCCGATGTCAAATCCGTCATGAGTGTCCGCGGTATGGCAATGATGGGGATTGGCGTTGCCAGCGGTGATAATCGTGCCACTGAAGCGGCTACTGCAGCCATCTCCAGCCCACTGCTCGAAGATATCGATATCTCTGGCGCCAAGGGTGTTCTGGTCAACATCTGCGGCTCTTCCAGTATGACAATGGATGAGTTCGACGTTGCCAGCCGGATTATTCATGACAGGGTTCATGAGGATGCCAACATCATCATCGGCCTTCGGGTTGATGAGGAGTTGGGTGATCTGCTGAAGGTAACGGCAATTGCCACAGGTTTTGGTGATCGTTTTGATGTAGGGAGTGTCAAAGCCGAGAAGGTTACCAGACTTCAGGATGTTTCCAGAATCGATCTGGAACGGCCTACCTTTGAGCGCAAGAACGAGCAGCAGACCCCGCGTCGGGCGCCTGTCAGCAGGCAACCGAGCTTCCTCATAGACGAGGAAGACCAGTTTGATATCCCGACTTTCCTCCGCAAGTCAGTAGATTGATTGATCACCGGCTCCCCACCCCCTTGGGGAGCCGGTTTTCTTTTTATGATATTCCCCAATGTCCTGGAAAATAATTTCAAAACTTAAAAATCGACTGGCTGCAGAGTCAGGCGGTTCGATCAGCAAGCGCGGTGCAGCTCTGCGAATCTGTCTGGTCTATCCGAACCGCTATCGCATAGCCATGAGCAATCTGGGCTTTCAGGCAGTTCATGCGATGTTGAATGCCGCTCCGGACATCCTCTGTGAACGTGCCTTTCTGCCCGATCAGGAAGATATGCGCGAGCATCAGGACAGCCGTACCCCTCTCCTCTCCCTTGAATCGCAACAGCCTGTTTCAGGGTTTGACGTAGTAGCTTTCTCCATATCCTTTGAGAGTGACTACCTCAACATCCCTGCCATATTCCGCCTTGCCGGACTCCCCTGCTACACTGCTGCCAGATCCGAAAAAGATCCATTTATCCTGGCCGGTGGCGCTGCTACATTCCTGAACCCTGAGCCGGTGGCAGATTTCATGGATGCAATCTGTCTCGGAGAGGCTGAAGAGCTTCTGCCAGGCCTGTTGGAGGGCCTCATGGGGGCATCAGCTGGCCGCAGCGAGCTTTATAGGGCCCTTTCCAGGCTGCCCGGAATGTATATACCCTCGCTTGGCAGGGGCGACTGCGGCGGGGCTGTTGCCAGGCTTTACCTGAAGGAACTTGACAGACATCCGGTCGCCACAGCCATAAGTACGCCGGAGACCGAGTTTTCAGATCTGCACCTTGTCGAGCTGTCGCGCGGTTGCCCGAGAGGGTGCCGCTTCTGTGCGGCCGGATTCATCTATCTTCCCTACCGACAGCGCTCACTTGAAGCTGTCAAAGCGGACATCGGCAAAGGGATAGCTGAAGGGAAGAAAATCGGACTTGTAGCCGCGGCAGTGGGTGATTATCAGGGGATCGGCGAACTATGTCGTCATATTATGGACAGCGGCGGCAGTTTCTCCGTGTCGTCACTGCGAATAGATGGGCTTGACGAAACCATGACCTCTCTGTTGGTAGAAAGCGGCCACAAAACCGCAACTCTCGCGCCGGAAGGTGGTTCGCAGCGGCTACGTGACCTGATAAAGAAAGGGATTACGGAAGGACAGATTATTACGGCATGTGAGAGATTGATCGAAAAGGATATTCTCAATCTCAAACTCTACTTCATAATCGGCCTGCCGACAGAAACTGACGCCGACATAGAAGAGCTGCTCGCCCTTGTCGGGAAAATCCGGGAAATTGTGGTTGCCCGTGCCAAGCTGAACAAGCGTCTCGGGGAGATAACCCTGTCGATTAATCCGTTCGTCCCCAAACCGTTTACTCCGTTTCAGTGGTGTGGCATGATGCCGCTAAAGATTCTGGAGAAGCGGCTGGCAACGATTCAGGGGGCCTTGCGACGGGTACCGAATGTCACGGTGCATGCTGAAAGTCTCAAGGAAGCGATGCTTCAGGCGCTGCTTTCAAGGGGCGACAGGGATTTGGCAGAGTTTCTTGTTAAAAGTGATGAACTTGGGAGCTGGAAAAAAGGGGCAAAAGCGGTCGGCATCGACGTGGAGCTGGCGGTCACCAGGCAGATCCCGCTGGAGGAGGAGTTGCCATGGGGGTTTATCGAGGGTGTGTCAATCGAGTTGTTGACGCGGGAGTATGGCAGGGCTTTTCAATGCTGATCCGGTACGATGCCGATGTTAACGTAATCGGTTTAATCTGGGTCGGTTGTAGCAGTATTTCTGATCAAACAGCTTTTTTAACTCCAGTGGCGCTTTTACTGCGTAACTAGATTTTAAGTCTCGGAATTCGAATTCCAAAGGGTTCTAGCGGGAACCGAAAATTGCTGAACCGATGCGTACCAGAGTAGCCCCCTCCTCGATAGCGACTTCAAAATCACCTGACATCCCCATGGACAGCTCTTTCATCGATACGCTCGGGATGGCGAGCGACTCAATCTCTTGCGCAAGCCGTTTCAACTCGCGGAAGTAGGGGCGTGCTCCTTGAGGGTCGTCAAAGAAAGGTGGCATGGTCATAAGTCCGCAGATACGGATGTTTTGCAGCATGGAGACCTGTCTGACAAGTTCTTGAGCTTCTTTGAAGGTTGTGCCGCTCTTGCTTGTTTCTCCGGATAGGTTTACCTGAATCAGGATGTCGCATACTCTGTTAATCCTGCCCCACTGCCGGTCAATCTCTTCTGCCAGGGACAACCGGTCAACAGAGTGAATCATAACGGCCAGACCGGCAATATATTTAACCTTGTTGCTCTGGAGATGCCCAATGAAATGCCACTCTACGGGGCAGGTGATTTCTGTCGCCTTGGCGGCAAACTCCTGCACATAATTTTCGCCGAAGAGCAATTGCCCCGCCGCCGCAGCTTCTTCAACCACTACTGCCGGTTTAGTCTTGGAAACAGCTACAAGACGGATTTCTTCCGGGAAACGTCCAGCGGAGAGCGCAGCTGCGACAATCTTAGAATGGATATTTTTAAGGTTTGCGGATAGTGCCATGGGTGAGAGTTTCTCTATTGAAGACCTTTTGTCATGACCGGGTGCCCGGAGTCTTTCATAATGTTCAGTCTGGATATAATTGCCAGCCCTTTATCATTAAACGCGTAACTCTCCCGGCGTATGAATGCATTTGTATAAGCCATTCCCTGGAACTGGTCAAAGGAAAATTTACCGAGAAGATCGGTACTATCCTGTTGCAGGCATTTCCCTTCTGTTTCCAGTTCAACCCAGGCGTGATCCAGTATCCCCTGGCCAGCCTCAACTTCGCCGGTTACCACCCTCACCTGGTTTGAACTCATACCCATGGCAAGGTAGAGACTGGTGAGAAGAACAGCTTTGCCCAGACAGCTTGCTTGCCGCTGCTCGGCTATTTTGCCTGCGGTCAACACGGGCAGTGAAGGGTCAAAAGCAACTGAATCACGCAGATAGACATAAGCATTTCTCGGCGTTTTTAGCTGTTTTGCCAGGGCTTTAACTCGACTGTCTTCGGGGGTTATCAGGTTTGAGAGGTCGTCAGCGTGATTCACTATCATGTTGTGAAAAGAAGGTGCAGGCGGATCTTTGTCCCCGAGTGTATAACCTGCGGTAAAAATCAGGAACATAAGCAGAAAGGCTGATGAAAGCCGCCTGCTGCCGGTTTTTGTAAAAAATCCGGCAACCTTGGAAAATGATGCAGATGCTAATTCCATAAGTTATTTTATATCATGGCCGAGTATTAAAATACACTTTTAACTTTTATTTAATGCCTCCATCCGCCTGAGTGTGGCGACCACTTCACACAGAGGCAGTCCGACAACATTGGTGTATGAACCGTCGATGCGTTCTACCATGTAGGCCGCGCCACCTTGAATTGCATAAGCTCCTGCCTTGTCCATTGGACAGCCGGTAGCGACGTAAGTAGAAATTTCTGCATCGTTAAGGGTCTTGAAGGAGACGTCAGTGCTGACGACCTGTGACTCGATTCTGCCGGTGTGACGATCCAAAACGGCAAAGCCTGTTATCACCTGATGCGCCCGACCGGAGAGCTTGCGCAGCATCCTGATTGCATCGTCACTGTTGCCCGGTTTCCCCATGATCTCATTGTCACTGAGTACGATGGTGTCGGCACCGACAAAGAAGCGGCCTTCAGCTCTTGAGGCGACTTCACGGGCTTTCTCCTCTGCCAGGCGCAGCACATGGTTAGTCGGGTCTTCTCCCGGGAAAGGAGTTTCATCGATATCTCCAGGGACAACTGTGAAGTCTATTCCGGCAGACTCAAGCAGTTCTGAGCGCCTGGGTGATGCTGATGCCAGGACTATGGCGCTGTTACAGCTCATCTTTATCCTCTTGTTCCATTTTGCGGCGTGCTTCATAGCGGCGTTGCATCGCTTCCTGTTCTTCCCAGTGCTTCTTCCAGTCCTTTTTCCTGACAAAATGAAGAGCGATCGAACCGCTGATGATCATTCCGCCAAAGAAGTACTGCATCGGTTCGCCTCGATGGAATCCAGATCCGAGTAAAAATAGTCCGACGAGGAAGATCATCGTCTCCATTGAGAATATCTTCTGAATGAGTGATTTTTTCTGATTTTCGTTATTTGTCATGCTTCACCTCTTCCTTCCATTTGTCTATTGAAGTCAAAGCGCGCTCTGCGAGCTTTCCCCGGCGTTCCTTCTTTTTGATTTTTCCGGCTATTTCGGGGAAAAGCCCGTAGTTAACATTCATCGGCTGAAAATGTTTTACTTCGGCATTTGTTACATGGTGTAAAAGTGCACCGAGTGCAGATTCAGACGGTGGCTGGCTTATAGAGACACCTTTGGCAAAATACGCTGCATTCAATCCCGCAATAAAGCCGCTTCCGGCAGATTCCACATAACCTTCAACACCGGTAATCTGCCCGGCGAACAGGATGCGCGGGTCGCTTTTCAGCTGCAGGGTTGACAGCAGCAGGGCAGGGGAGTTTATGAAAGTGTTGCGGTGCATCGATCCCAGGCGTGCAAACTCTGCGTTCTGCAGACCGGGAATCATCCTGAAGATTCGCTTCTGTTCCGGCCAGGTCATTTTAGTCTGAAATCCGACCAGGTTCTGCAGCGTGCCGGCCAGGTTCTCTTTGCGAAGCTGCACGACTGCATAAGGCTCACGTCCGGTGCGCGGGTCGTCAAGGCCTACCGGTTTCATTGCTCCGAAACGAAGTGTATCGACCCCTCTTGATGCGAGTTCTTCTATCGGCATACATCCTTCAAAGTGAATAACCTTTTCAAACTCCCGTGGCGTTACCTTTTCAGCGGCAAGTACTGCTTCGATAAAAGCAAGATACTCAGTCTCATTGAAAGGGCAGTTCAGGTAGTCATCGCCATCACCCTTACCGTAACGGGACGCCGCGTAGACAATATTCTTATCGATTGATTCAGCGGTCACAATCGGTGCAATAGCATCGTAAAAATAGAGATAATCGCCGGCCAGGTTAGTGATAGCCTCTGCCAGGGTCGGGCTTGTCAATGGGCCTGAAGCGATAATGACAATGCCGTCAGGCGGGATAGTGGTCACCTCTTTGCGGGAAATCGTAATTAACGGGTGGGCTGAAATTTTCTGCGTGATGTATGCGGAAAACTCAAGTCGGTTAACCGCCAGAGCCCCCCCAGCAGGAACACGAGTCGCTTCTGCAGCCTCCATGAAAAGAGAACCGGTGCGCCGCAGCTCTTCTTTCAGCAGGCCGACTGCGTTGTCGAGCGAGTCGCCGCGGAGAGAGTTGGAGCAGACAAGCTCGGCTAGCCCTTCCAGTTCATGTGCAGGAGAGAACTTTTCCGGCTTCATTTCGCAAAGGGTGACGTTAATTCCTTGTGAAGCTGCCTGCCATGCTGCTTCACAACCTGCTAGACCGCCGCCGATGATGGTTATTGATTTGGACATCAACTCTCCTACTAGATTACAGCAAAAGAAGCCCTGCAAATCTATTATTGCAGGGCTTCCTGAAGTTAAAATCTGTTTGAAAATTAGCAGATCGCTGTTGCTTGTGTCAAAGAAATTCTATAATTATCTGTTTGATTTGGGAGTGGCGGTTATCCCCCAGGATTTCAGTTCTTCAAGTACCTTCACTTTGAGTAGTTCAACGGCGCCTGCCACTGCCGGTGTCAGTTCGATGTCCATCTCGATCGAACCAGGCTGGACCCCCCAAAGCACCATGATTGGTGGCGCATATCCCTGGAGATCGGCAACCAGTAAAAGGTCTTTGAGTCCCATTTGATGTGGTGAAACCTTGGTTGCGAGGGCAAGTGGTATATCGTCCCCGGTCATCCTGACAAGCGAGCCGACCGCTCCGCCTGTTTCAACTGCATCAACCACCAATAGTCTGTCAACCCCTTCAAGAAAAGGGAGGATGTCAAGTCCGAGGGTGCCGCCATCCAGAACAACAAGGTCTTGCGAAAAGGTGAACTTTTCTGCAAGAGCTTGTACAACCATAACTCCGGCTGCATCGTCATTCATCAGGATATTACCGATACCAAGCAGTAGTGTCCGCAGGGTGCTAATCCTCCTCTACGGACTTATACCCGCTGAACATGCTGGAGATAATCCCGCCGCGTTCTTTAATGTCCATCAGCCAGCAGCTGTAAACATGGTTTATCATGAATCCTATCAGCAGCCACATGAAGCTGTGGTGAAGCAGCCGAAGCGACTGGTTACTGAAGATTGTGGTTATCCACCCGAGTAATTTGTGCATCATTCCGTTCGGAGCGTGTTCCGAATATAGGGTGAAGCCGCTGACGATCATGCCGAGATAAAGCAGAAAAGCCAGAAAGTAGGCCGTAGAGGCGACAGCATTATGGCCGACTACATGGGGGAGTTTCCTGTCGAGAAACAGGTAATACTTGAAAGTTGCAATCATTTTCTCCCGGTCAGCTTTATTAAGGAAGGGGAAGAAAGCCCGCCAGTTGCTGTATTTGTTGCCGACAAACGACCAGTAAGCCCGGACAGCCAGGCCGATTGAAAAAACATAGGCTGCGGTGAAGTGGACAAAACGAATCCACCCCATTGTATAGGCTGACGCCGATTCGCCGATTGACAGCGGATGCCCGATGAATATTCCGGTTATGCAGAGAGTTGACATGGCCAGGACATTTACCCAGTGGGTTACCCGTACCGGAACTTCCCAGACATACTTTATCGAGAGCTTTGACATTTTCACACCTCCAAAAGACTCCGAAAAAGACTATTTGACCTGGACTCTGACGATTTCGTTGCCGGTTGCGTCAAGAACATGAACCGCACAGGCAAGGCAAGGGTCAAACGAATGAATCGTCCTTAGAATCTCTACTGGTCTGTTCGGGTCAGCAATTGGTGTACCGATAAGAGCCTCTTCGTAAGGTCCCCTCTGGCCTTTATGGTCACGTGGTGAAGCGTTCCAGGTCGAGGGAACGACAGCCTGGTAGTTAAGTATCTGTTTGTCCTTGATCTTGATCCAGTGACCAAGGCCTCCGCGGGGAGCCTCGTGCAAGCCAAAACCGGCGGCCTCAGTCGGCCAGGTTGAAGGATCCCACTTTGACTGTTCATGGATACGCAGATCGCCCTTGGCAATATTGTCCTCAAGCTGCTGCAGCCAAATTGGCAGCTGCTGGGCCGTAATCAAACAGTCTATTCCCCGGGCGGCTGTCCTGCCGAGAGTTGAGAAAAGAGCTTCTGCGCCCACGTTAAGATGTTTGAGTACCAGCGTCACTGCATCCTTGGTCTCCTTGTGTCCGGAGGCAAAGGCAACCAGCAGCTTCGCAAGTGGGCCAACTTCCATAGGCTTCTCCTCGTAGCGAGGAGCCTTGACCCAGGAGTACTTACGGTCGGTATCAAGATTTTTATAAGGTGGCTTAGGCCCCGTATATTTAGCTTCGGTTTCGCCTTCCCACGGATGGGCGCCTTTCCCTTGGCCGCCCGAATATTCGAACCAGGAGTGATCGACATATTCGGCGACCTTCTTCTGGTCAACCGGGTGAACTTTTGAGAGATCCTTGCCGAGAATGATTCCCGACGGGAAGAACTGTTTCCCACTGGCAGGATCCGGGAATTCGCCGTAGGAGAGGAAGTTGCCGACTCCGCCGCCGATGGCTGCCCAATCCTTGTAGAAAGAAGCGATGGCAAGGAGGTCGGGGATATAGACTTTTTCGACGAAATCCTTCGCCTTTTTGAGGTGCTTGGTAATTTCGGCCAACTTGTCCGCATTAAGGGCATTTTGCGAATCCAGGTCGATCGGTATTGCCATACCGCCGACAAGGAAGGTTTGCGGGTGCGGATTTTTGCTGCCGAGAATAGCGTGAATACGGATGATATCCTTTTGCCACTCAAGTGCTTCAAGATAGTGTGCAGTTGCCATCAGGTTGGCTTCCGGCGGCAGCTTCATGGCCGAGTGTCCCCAGTAGCCGTTGGCAAAAGGTCCGAGCCTGCCTTTGGCGACAAAGGCTTTCAGCTTGTCCTGAACTCCCTTGAAATAGGTGGCGGAGTTGAGTGGCCAATCGGAAATGGAAGCGGCCAGGGAGGCAGTTTTTACCGGGTCAGCCTTGAGGGCGGAGGTGATGTCAACCCAATCGAGCGCATGGAGATGGTAAAAATGGATGACATGATCCTGCACGTTCTGGATACCCATGATAATGTTACGAATAAGCTCTGCATTGGGTGGAATCTTGATGCCGAGGGCATTTTCCACCGCCCGGACTGAGGCAATGGAATGAACAGTTGTGCAGACACCGCAGAAACGCTGGGTGAAGTACCAGGCATCACGGGGATCTCGTCCCTTGAGGATCTTCTCAATGCCGCGGAACATTGTGCCGCCGGCCCAGGCGTCGACAATCTTGCCGCCGCTGATTTCAGCTTCTATCCGTAAGTGTCCTTCGATCCTGGTAATAGGGTCAACGACGATTCTTGTCATCTGTCAGATCCTCCCTCTTTTTACCTTCCATTTTTTCTTCGCCGCGAAGAGCGCTTACAATGCCGTGACCGGCAAACAGGGACGCTGTGCCGACAGCAAGACCGAGGCCGATCTTGTCAGCAGTTGATTCAATGCCGAATCCCGGGACATTTGGCAGACGTCTGTAAAGAGGGGTCATAGTGTCCCAGAACTGCGGCTGCGAGCAACCGGCACAACCATGGCCGGAAGCGACCGGCCAGCTGGTTTTCTCATTGTATCTCTGGGTCGGACAGTTGTGGAAGGTTTCAGGCCCCTTGCACCCCATCTTGTAAAGGCAGTGTCCTTTTCTGTGTGCTTCATCACCCCATATCTCGACATATTGTCCTGCGTCGAAGTGAGCCCGGCGCTCACAGTTGTCGTGAATCCGCTTGCCATAAGCAAACAGCGGTCTGCCGAAGCTGTCTGTTGCAGGGAGTTTCTTGAAGAGGAGGAAATGGACAATCGTTGCAGTCAGGTTGTCAGGATTCAACGGGCAACCGGGCAGATTGAGCACCGTTGCCCCGGGAACTGCCTCTTTTACACCGACAGCGCCGGTCGGGTTCGGTGCAGCTGCCGGCAGTCCGCCGTATGAAGCACAGGTCCCGACCGCAATTGTTGCGAAGGCGTTGCCGCAGACCTCTTTCGAAATGTCAACAGCAGTTCTGCCGCCGATACAGCAGTAGATTCCGCCATCCTTCATCGGGATGGAGCCTTCGACTATGGCGATGTATTTACCCTTTTCTGTTTTGACAACCTTGGCAAGGTTCTCCTCTGCAAGATGTCCTGCCGCAGCCATTATGGTCTCAGCATAGTCAACCGAAAGGATGTCCAGAATAATTTCGGCCACAGTAGGACTGGATGCCCGTAGCAGCGCTTCAGTATCACCGGTACAGCTCTGGAATTCCAACCAGACTAGCGTCGGCCTTTTCACCTCATCAAGCGCCTGGGCAATCTTCGGCGCAAAGGTCGCCGGCAGTGCCAGTGCCGCCGACATGGCGGAACAGAATTTCATAAAGTCTCGCCGTGAAACCCCTCTCTCTGTTAACTGCCTCGATAAATCAAAATGCTGTTCTGTGCCGGTCAAGCTTTCGTCGTCAGACCTTTTTTCCATAAATAATTACCTCCTCATGCAGTGGTAACTTGCAAATGATCGTTGAACAACTTTTTTAGTCAAGAATCTAGTGTCGGTGAATATAGAAAATTGTTTTACTATATGCAAGCATTAATTTATGGTGAAATCCTAAAAAAAGCCCCCCAGAGGAATTCCGCTGGAGGGCTTTTGGTTGTTGATAAAAAGATTACTCGTTCCATCCCTCAGGATGAACATCACCTATCTGTTCCCAGTGCTCAGGTGAGCGCCAGAGGCTGGAGAGGATCAGTTCACGGATATGGAGGAACTCCTTAGGCAGCCGGTCATACATCTTGACAAAGAGCTCTTCGTGGGAAAGGATTTCGTTCTGCCAGACATCGCGGTCGACTGACATGAGATCGTTGAATTTCTCGCGAGGCATATCCAGCCCGTCCCAATCCATATCCTCGTAACGTGGCATCCAGCCCAGCGGGCTTTCCACTGCGCCGGCATGACCTTGAACACGGTCGACTATCCACTTGAGGACCCGCATATTATCGCCGTAACCCGGCCAGGCGAATTTGCCGTCTGCATCCTTGAGGAACCAGTTGACGCTGAAGATACGTGGCGGACGGGCCACACTGCGGCCGAACTGCAGCCAGTGGGCAAAGTAGTCAGCCATGTGGTAGCCGCAGAAGGGGAGCATTGCAAACGGGTCGCGGCGGACATTGCCGGTAGCGCCGACAGCAGCAGCTGTGGTTTCTGAACCGAGAGTGGAGGCCAGATAAACGCCAAAGTTCCAGTTGAAGGCCTGGTAGACCAACGGTACGGTATCCTTGCGGCGGCCGCCGAAGATGAAGGCACTGATCGGCACCCCTTTGGGGTTTTCCCAGTCAGGATCAATACAGGGGCACTGATAGGCCGGAGCGGTGAAACGCGAATTGGGGTGGGCTGCCACACGGCCGCAGCCCGGAGTCCATTCGCCGTCCCTGCCAATCCGTCAGTTTGGCAGGAGCTTCGTCAGTCATCCCTTCCCACCAGACATCGCCATCTTCGGTCAGGGCAACGTTGGTAAAGATGGAGTTGGCTCTCGCAGGACATCATGGCGTTGGGGTTGGTCTTGTAATTGGTGCCGGGGGCAACGCCGAAGTAACCGTTTTCAGGGTTGATGGCATAAACCTGACCATCGGCTGCCGGTTTGATCCAGGCAATGTCATCACCAATGGTGGTAACCTTCCACCCTTTGTCCTGAAGTGGTTTGGGTGGAATCAGCATGGCGAAGTTTGTTTTGCCGCAAGCGCTCGGGAATGCAGCGCCGACATAAGTCTTCTCTCCAGTCGGTGATTCGACGCCGAGAATGAGCATATGCTCTGCCAGCCACCCTTCGTCAAAACCTATCTTGGAAGCGATTCGCAGAGCCAGGCATTTTTTGCCGAGCAGGGCGTTGCCGCCGTAACCGCTGCCGAACGACCAAATCGAGCGCTCTTCAGGGAAGTGGACAATATATTTTTCCTTGTTGCACGGCCAGGGGACATCTTTTTGTCCAGGATTGAGGGGCGCACCGACTGTATGCAGGCAGGGAACGAATTCGCCGTTTTCGCCAAGAACATCAATGACCTGTTTGCCCATACGAGTCATTATTTTCATGTTGACGGCCACATAAGGGGAATCGGAAATTTCTACGCCGATCTTGGCGATATTGGAGCCTAAAGGACCCATGCTGAATGGCATGATGTACATGGTTCGACCTTCCATGCACCCTTTGAAGAGTTTGTGAAGGTTTTCTTTCATCTCTTTCGGATTCATCCAGTTATTGGTCGGGCCGGCATCATGCTTTGAAAGGGAACAGATGAAGGTACGGTCTTCAACTCGCGCCACATCAATCGGATCGGAGCAGGCGAGATAACTGTTGGGACGCTTTGTTTCGTTAAGCTTCTTAAAAGTGCCGCTCTGCACCAGAAGATCGCAGAGATTGTCATACTCTGCCTGTGAACCATCGCACCAGTGAACGCTGGCCGGCTGACAAAGAGCCGTAACTTCCTCAACCCATTTTAGCAGTTGCTTATTGGTTACCTCGTACCCCATACAGACTACCTCCAGTAAATTTTATATTTCACCTGCCAAGCAGTGCACCGATGGCTTCGGCCCACTGCTTGAAGATAAACAGAGTTTTACTCTGACTTAATTACCATAAGCAGACTAAAATAAAAAGAGAATACACATGGTAATTTGCAAAAAAAAAGGCATCTGCTTAATATTCTGTCAGGGAGTCTTCTTCGGGGAGTTAACCGGTTTTCTGCCGCTAGGTGGGTGACGGCGTTTTGTGGTAGCAGTTTCTGTTGTTTTGAGCCCACCATGAGGTCGGCTTTCCAACTTTTTCAGGTTAGGTTTTATTCTTTTGTAATCCCTGACAAACAGATCATCCTCTGCCCACTCGACAGGAATTTTCTCTTTGATGTATTCATGGATTGCTTCAAGGTAAAAAGCGCCATCCTCATCCGCCAGAGAAATTGCTATCCCTTCTGCTCCAGCCCTGGCTGTCCTGCCTATTCTGTGGACATAGTCTTCGGCATCCTGGGGCAGATCATAGTTGATGACGTGCGATACCCCATCGATATGGAGTCCGCGGGAAGCAACATCGGTTGCTATCATGATCGGCAGTTTGCCGCTTTTGAAGTCCTCGAGGATCCGCAGTCGCTTCTTCTGCTCCACATCGCCGGAGATAATGCGGCAGTGGAAGTCGTTACCGTTGAGACGATCCTGGAGGTACTCCCCCTCGCGCTTGGTGTTAATAAAGATCATTGTCCGCGAAATGCCCATCTTCCTGAGCAGACCGAGCAAAAGAGGAAACTTGTCCTTTCGGGCAACATGATAGATCAACTGCTCAACCTTCTCGGCCGTCATCTGTTCCGGAGAGACTTCAACCTTTACCGGCAGATTCATGAACTCGTAGGCAAGTTCCATTACCCGTTGATTAAGGGTGGCGGAAAACATCAGGTTCTGCCGTTTGTCATAGCCCGGGAGGCGCCGGAGAATAAAGCGGAGATCAGCAATAAAGCCCATATCGAACATCCGGTCAGCCTCATCAATTACCAGGACTTCGATATGGCTGAGGGAATAGACCTTTTGCTTCAGGTAATCGATAAGTCGACCAGGCGTGCCGATTATGACGTCTGCTCCGGCACGCAGGGCGTTCTTCTGGAGCATGTAATCGACGCCGCCGTAGATTGCCTGAATGGTAAAGCCACACTGCTCGCCGAGTTGCTGGGCATCTTTTTCAATTTGCACAACCAGTTCGCGGGTCGGGGCGAGGATCAGGGCTCGCGGATGGTGAGGGCCGCCAGGGCGCTCCTGGGCGAGCAGTCTAGCGAAGAGGGTGATGAGAAAGGCAGCGGTCTTGCCGGTGCCGGTTTGTGCCTGACCGGCGATATCTTTGCCGGTCAGAGTGATAGGGAGAGTCTTCTCCTGGATAGGGGTGCAGTCGGTAAAGCCGGCGCTTTCAATTCCTTTGCGGAGAGTTTCCGGCAGGGAGAGTTCGGAAAATTTCATGTTGTGTACGCTCTTTTCTAATAAATTCAGATAGATTCATATACCATAGGCAGAGGTTAAGCGCAATGAGCGATTATAGGCACAGCTTTCGTCGAGGATTGACGGCGTTAAAAAGTTTTTTATGCTTGGCTGAATTCAGATACTTGCTAATTAGTTAAACCAGTGGAATACTTGACAGAAATGTGTGAGAGGGAGAGACCTTTGATGTATTGTCGGTTTATATTAATCATAACTTTGATAAACAGGATCAGTTGGCTAACGAAGTTAATTTTTACCAGAAACGTCCAGAACATATCCTGCCATTTGCTGATAACCCTGCTTGCCGCGCTCTTACCTGCTTCGCCTCTTTATGCAGCACGCATACCTGGTCTCCCTGGAGTTGTACTCCCAGAAAATAGTGTAATAGCTGCAGCCCCTTTAAAAAATGAAAATGAACCGGAACGACTGAAAGAACTTCTCAAAGCTGCCAAGGCTGATTTTGACAAAATTGACAGTCCGGGTGGTCTGGCAATAGGCGCACCTCCTGGAACTCCGGAGCACGAACTTTTTCGCAGACGCTTCCTCCTTAGAATGCTCACTCGAAACTATGACAGACAACTTACAGAACTGGAAAACATTGCGACCTGGCATCAAAAAAGAAAGGAGCTGGATAAACGGGTCGCTGAAGGTGTCAGATTCAAAGAAAAGCCGCCATACTCGGTAATGATGATAGAAGGCCTGCGAGAGCAGGTACAGGTCGGCTTTTACCGGGTAAAGGATGCCGAGATTGCCGTTGATGTCATAGCTGTAAAAATCAAGAATGCCGCGGATAGCTTGAAAAAGGCGGAGGAGCGGCAGCGGAAACTGGCAGAAGAGATTGAAAAGGAGTCAGACCCAACCGTGGTGGTCTCACTTGAATGGCAAAAAGGGCTCACTGACCTGAGCCGCAAAGTGCATGCCACAACATTTAGTTCTCTCCAGGCAGCACAAAAACGTGCAGTTGAGGAACTACTTGTCGCCAGACAAGAATTTGCTTTTCTTGAGAAAAGGCTGGAGGTCGCCTCAAAAGATTCAAGCTTTACCGAAAATGATTTAAAAAATATCAAAGAACGACTTGAAGGGCGAAAGCGACTGTTTGAACTGGAGGTTGAAAAAGCTCTGGCCGAGAATCAATCCCTTAGGAAAAAAACTCTGATAAAGGGGCGAAAAACGCTTGAAGAGCGACAAATAGTTTTAGGCGAAATTACCGGTGCTGCCGCCTCCAAAAAAGACAACACAATTAAAGTTCGTGAAACCCTTTTCCAAGAGGAGCTTGAGAACAGTAATCTGAAAATAGAGGTATACCAGGACCTCCTGGATCTTAATCGCCTTGAACTACTGATCTGGGAGATGAGATATACGGCTGAAACGCAAAAAAATGTAAGCAGTATTCGTAGTATCGTGAGCCTCCTGCCGAAAGTCATTGCCGAACTTGACCGTTTGGGACAGTCATCCGAGGCAGGTCTCAAGCTTGTCCTGCGCCAGCTTAACGAAAGAGAGTCGCTGCTTGCACAGCCGGAAATTGACGCGGAGCAGGATAGCACCAGACGATTAATCGAACTTTACCAACTTCGTGAAAAACTTCTGCTGATAAAGATTCGGGAAGTAGAAGCGGTAAAAAGCATTTTCGTCCGATTGCGAGATCAATATTCGGAGTCTACAAAAAAAGCGGCAGCCGATGCCAAGTTCAAATACTGGAAGGTTGTCATATTTGAACAATTAAGCAATCTCTGGAAATATGAGCTTTTTACCACAGAGGACATCGTCGTAGTTGACGGCAGAGAGGTCAGAGGAAAGCGGGGGATTACCGTTGGCAAACTGATGATCGCCCTGTTGATCCTGATATTCGGTTATATTGCCAGCGCTAAAGTCACAAAGAAGATCGTTCGCTACATTGTGGCGCGCTATGATATTCAGGAGAGTACTGCAATGCTTGCCCGAAGGTGGGCAATGGCAGGAATACTGATAATACTGCTTCTTTCCAGTCTGAATCTTGTCAGAATTCCGCTGACAGCTTTTGCTTTTCTTGGGGGTGCCATAGCTATCGGGGTCGGTTTCGGCATGCAGGTTCTGATGAAGAACCTGATGAGCGGGATGATGCTGCTTGCCGAACGCCCCTTCAGGATTGGTGATTTGGTCGATGTTGATGGTATTCGTGGCAGGGTTACCAGTATCGGTATCCGTTCGAGTACCATTCGCGATGTTACCGGCATTGAGACATTGATCCCGAACAGCACTTTTGTTGAAAAAAATGTCACAAACTGGACGTATTCTACACATCAGGTCAGGTACAGTGTCACCGTTGGTGTCGCCTATGGTTCCGACATCGCAATGGTAAAGAAGCAATTGCTTCAGGTAGCCTCCAGTCACGAACAGGTACTGAAAGAGCCGAAACCGATAGCGACGCTTGATGACTTTGCCAGTGATGCTCTGCTGTTCGGCCTGTTTTATTGGCTTGCCCTTGATGCTGGGGGCGATCCGCGGGTCATTGCCAGTGACTTGAGAACGATGATCGAGAAGCAACTGTCTGCTGAGGGGATCGTTATTGCCTACCCGCAGCGTGACGTTCATCTTGATACGATCAGGCCTTTGCAAGTAGAGGTCATTACAAAGACTGCCGCCGGCAGCCCGCAGTGATGAAAGCGATGTTGACCGGGGCGTCCGGCTCTGCTAAACTCCGGCAAATTTCAATTTATGGAGGAAATAACATGAAGAGAGCTTTATTACTTGTTCTATTCGTAATACTGACAGCAACGGAAGCGATGGCGTGGAATATTCAACTTCCTGCAGGCTATGGTCAGGATGAGTTCAGGGATATGACCAAAGAACTTGGATGTGCTATCGGCTACAGAAACCTTGCCCCTGCAGCACCACTCGGTATTACCGGTTTTGATGTTGCAGTCCAGACATCATTGATCGAAATACAGGACAACAGCGGCTACTGGAAAAAGGCTACAGGTAATGATGCCCCGAGCTACATAACCTACCCCTCGGTAAGAGTAAGAAAAGGGCTTCCATTCGGAATCGATGTCGGCGCCATGTATACCTACATTGCCGGTACTGATATTCAGGTGTACGGTGCTGAAATCAGTAAGGCAATCCTGGAAGGCAGCATTGCAACCCCGGCTGTTGGTGTGCGTGCCACCTATACCAAGCTTTCCGGAGTAAGTGATGTTGAGTTGCAAACGGCGGGGTTTGATGCATCAATCAGTAAAGGGTTTCTCTTCCTGACCCCCTATGCTGGTGCGGGCATGCTTTATATTGATGGTAAGTACAACGGTAGCCTGGCAACTCTCAAGAGTGAAAGCATGTGGCAGCCGCGTGGTTTTGTCGGCCTGAAGTTCACCCCTATTCCGCTTATCGGTGTTACAGGCGAGGTTGAATATGCTGCCCGTCCTATCTATTCGTTGAAACTCGGCGTCAGTTTTTAGCCTTTATCTAATTGCTGCCGCTCCCTGCTGCAGGGAGCGGCAGCTTTTCCCCCTATCATGTCAACTGATCTCCTTGATTACGCTCTTATCCACGAAGCAGCTTATCGCCTGAAAAAGCGGATACGCAAAACCGAGCTTATCTACTCCCATCATTTCAGTGAACGGCTCGGCATTCCACTCTGGTTCAAATGCGAAAACCTGCAGCGCACCGGTGCCTTCAAAATTCGCGGGGCCATGAATTTCATGACTTCCCTGCCGAAGGAGAAGCTTAAAGACGGTGTTATTACCGCGTCTGCAGGGAATCATGCCCAGGGAGTTGCTTTCTCGGCTGACCTTCTTGGTGTTAAGGCAACTGTTTACATGCCTGAGAGCACCCCTCCGCAGAAGGTTTTCGCCACACGTGATTATGGTGCAGAGGTTGTCCTGGCCGGCCGGAATTTTGATGAAGCCTATGAAGCTGCCGTTGCCGCCGGTAAGGCGAGCGGCGCGCTCTTTGTCCATCCTTTTGACGATTATCTGGTCATGGCGGGACAGGGGACAATCGGTCTGGAAATACTTGAGGAGATGCCGGACGTTGCCAATATCCTGATCCCTATCGGCGGCGGCGGTCTGATCGCCGGGGTAGCAACGGCCATCAAGGAGACCCATCCTCACGTAAGGATTATAGGCGTTGAATCAAAGGCCGCTCCCGGCATGCACAACTCTTTACAAAAGGGGAAGGTCAGGGAAACCTCCCTGGCTGTCAGTCTGGCTGACGGTATAGCTGTAAAGAAAGTCGGGATGAACACCTTCCCGATAGTCCAGAGCCTGGTTGATGATGTTGTGCTTGTTGATGAAGAGGATATTTCCCTGGCAATCGTGGCGCTCCTGGAACGGACAAAACTTCTTGTCGAAGGGGCCGGAGCAGTGCCGCTGGCTGCGCTTCTCTGTGGCGCGGCGAAAAACCTGACAGGAAAGACCGTCTGCCTGCTTTCAGGTGGCAATATCGATGTCAAAACCATTTCAGTCGTTGTCGAGCGCGGCTTAGTGGCGGCTGGGCGTTACCTTAAATTGAGAATAGAGCTTGACGACGTTCCGGGCGCTTTAGCGAAACTGGCTGCAGAGATTGCCACCGTCAAGGCGAATATCTCCATTATCACCCATGACCGTCGCTCAAAATCTCTTCCCATCGGCAAGACCGAAGTCCTGATCGAACTTGAGACGCGCGGCTATGAACATATCAATGACGTTGTCAACTATCTGAAAGAGGTGAGTTATCAGGTAGATGTACTGAAGTAAGAAATTCCCTCGTCCTGGCTGCCGGACCATCCCCTTCCCATTGTTGCAGGTGCTTCAGATCAGTGACATTATCAATGTCATGCCATTCCGGCAAAAATGACGCCCCCAGACACGAATCTTTCGCTGCCAGTACACTTGCTTCCAGCAATGTGTCACTGCTCCATGGCAGTCCCGTGAAAAGCTCTTTCCATACCTTCTTAAGCGCCATCAGGTAGTAGCCGCCATCCTCAGCAGGGCCAAACACCACATCAGTATGCTCATACTCCAGCAGGCTGAAAGCTTCAAAAATATGCTCAAGCGGCAGATCCGGTGAATCCGTGCCGATTATCGCCACTTTTGAGAAGCCGCGTCCGAAGATTTCCTTAAAGGCATTTTCCATCCGCTCGCCAAGATTGACGCCTGTTTGTGGAAGGGAGAGGATGTCAGGAGAAAGTGTCGCGAAAAAATCAGCAGCGTCCGGCGCATCCTCAAAAAACAGAAAGATGGTCACACCGGTAAGCGAACGGCTTATCTCCAGGGTGTCCAAAAGCATTGCGCGGTAGATTTCGCAGGCTAGTTCAGGTGTAAAGGGGGGGGTGAGGCGGGTTTTTACGCTCCCTGGAAGCGGAGATTTTGCAAAGATTATCAGGGCGCGGGAGTGCACTGGCTCCCGGTGGGAAAAGGTTAAGGTCAAATTCAGCTCCGAGAAACTACATTGATTGATTACAGGTAGTTAGCAAAATTTAGCGTGGCTTGGTAAAAGCAAATGAAAGCCGAATATTTAGCTTTATCCACAGTTTGGCCAGTTATCCACAGTCTTATCCACAGTGGGTGTTGATCAGGGGAAAGTTAAACTTTTGACCGTTCAATAAAGGCATAAGCAGAGTGCTTGTGAATCGATTCAAAGTTCTCCGCCTCAACGCTGAACCAGGTTATTGAAGGCTCTGCAAGCAACTTTTCAGTGACTTCGCGGACAATATCCTCGACGAATTTCGGGTTCTCATAGGCCTGCTCAGTCACATGTTTTTCATCGACGCGTTTCAATAGGGAGTAGACGGGGCTTGAACCGCACTCTTCGACGGCAGAGACAAGATCCTCTATCCAGACAAAGCTGCTGTATCTCACTTTGATTGAGATGATAGAGCGCTGGTTGTGAGCGCCGTAAGCAGAGAGTTCCTTGCTGCAGGGGCAGAGGGAGGTTACCGGTACTCTGATGCCGAGGACGAAGTCAAACTCGTCTGCCAGCGTTGCCGCAAATGAGCAGGTGTATTCCATCAGGCTCCTGGCCTTTGAAACCGGGGCCTTTTTTTCAATGAAGTAAGGGAATTCCATCTCCAGGTGCGCCGTTGAAGCGCCGAGTTTTTTCTTCATCTCCGCCAGCATGATCTCAAGCTTGTCCAACGCAATCTCTTCCCGGTAACTGTTGAGAATTTCAACAAAACGGCTCATGTGCGTCCCCTTGAACTGGTGGGGAAGATCTACGTACATGTTGATCCGGGCAATTGTATGCTGGAACTTTTTCTTCCTGTCCATGACAACGATCGGATAGGAGATATCCTTGACCCCTACCTTGTCGATGGGAATATTACGGGTATCTCTTGATTTCTGCATGTCAGGCATTCGGCTTGGCATAGGTTTCACAGCCCGACCTTTTCTGCTACATACTTAACCGGATCCTTCATACCCGCCTCAGCAAACCCTTTAAGCCTTAAGCGGCATGAGTCGCAGAGACCGCAGGACAGGCCGGTCGGGGTCGGGTCGTAGCAGGAGTGGGTTCGGGAATAATCGACTCCCAGAGCGAGCCCTTTTTTGATGATCTCAGCCTTGGTGATGGCGATGAGGGGGGTATGAATGCGGAAACTGTTGCCTTCAACCCCGGCTTTTGTGGCAAGGTTTGCCATTTTCTCGAAGGCGGCGATGTACTCCGGGCGGCAGTCAGGGTAACCTGAGTAATCAAGGGCGTTGACACCGATGAAGATGTCTTTGGCTCCGAGCACTTCTGCCCAGCCAAGGGCAAAAGAGAGGAATATGGTGTTTCTTGCCGGTACGTAGGTAACCGGAATGTCGTCGCCGACGCCATCCTTGGGGACTGACAGCTCGGAAGTCAGGGCGCTGCCGCCAACCTTGCGATAATCAAAGTCGACGACAAGGTGATCGATTGCTCCCATTACCAGGGCGTTGTTTTTGGCGAGTTCCAGTTCTATAGAATGGCGCTGACCGTAGGAGAAGCTGATGGCATAAGGCGAAAATCCCTGACTGGCAGCAATCGCCATGCAGGTTGTCGAGTCGAGTCCGCCGCTGTAGAGAATGACCGCTTTATTTGACATCTTAATGACTCGCTTTATTGATAGTAGGTGTGGTCGGTTCTTTTTTGTAAGGGTAGACTTTGAGGTTTATCTTAAGGTGTCTGACTAAGTCGTAAAGTGGTTTGAACTCTTCATCCGTGGTGGGGATGAATTTTATCGCCCCGAATCTTGCCAGTACCTTTTTCCCTTCCGGGTCGCTATTCATGGCAAGGAGCACCTTCCTGAGCCGAGCTTTCTTTGCCGGGTCCAGCCCGTTACGCACAGCCAGGGTGTTGTCAGGAACACCCTGTTTCGGGGTTTCGTTGATTATCTCTACAACAGTATCAAAGACGCTGTTCTCCTTACGGAATTTAGCGACTACAGTGTTTTTTGCGCCGCCTACCTCTGCCTGATTGCTGAGAACCGCCTTGATTGCCGCTTCATGGCTCCCTGTCCAGAGTATTTTCATGTCGGTGTCGATGTTTATGCCGTGATGGGCAAAGTAATCTTTCTGGGCAAGATAGCCGCCAGTCGTTGCCGGATCAACCAGGGCGATGGTTTTGCCTTTCATGGCGGCAATATTTTTTATGCCCGCATCCTTCCGGACAAACAGCAGACCGGTGTAGGTGGATTTGCCATTAAGCTGCACCGGTCTGACAAGCGGTTCGATACCGATGCGTGCTTGAGTGATGGCGTAAACCAGGCTGCCGAAAAACCCGGCGTCAATGTTGCCGTCACGCATCTCCTCGTAAAGCTGACCATAATTTGACATCGGTTTTATGTCCACATCGTAACCGGTTTTTTTGTCAAGATAATCGGATAGTGGCACAAATCGATCCATCTGCTTGACAAGATTCAGCTCCGGAATAACTCCGATAATGATTTTTTCCGGCTGGGCAGCTGCCACAGGTGATGAGACAATAAGTCCAAGCAGTATGATGGCTGTAAGGATTCGTTCTAATGAAGACATGCACGACCCCTTGCTAAAAAATTGAAAGCTTAACGTATTTTGTTGGATGTGCCTTGATGTCCTTAATGAGGGCGTCGATGCTTTCGATCATGACGACGAGTTTATCATAAGCTTCCCGATCATTGAGAAGTTTTCCGGCAGTACCCTCTTTTGTCTGCAGTTTGGTGGCAGCGGCTTCATAGGCTTTGACTGCATGGTCAGCACTTGTTACCAGGGCAACGCCTCTGTCGTAAAGATCCTTGTCTGTGAGGAGTTTGCCAATGGTATTCTCTTTAGAAGTGAGGATTTTTTTCAACTCCCGCATGTCATCAGCAGCAAGAGAGCTTTTGTCCGCAAGCTTTACCATTTTATCGTAGAGTTCCCGATCACGGACAAGTTTTCCCAGTGTGCCGTCAGCCGATTGGATGTCTGTCAGGGTGGCATCAGCGCGGTTGAGGATGGCGATAATCTTTTTATACGGCTCATCACTGCGCATCATTTTGCCGAGAGAGCCCTCACCGCGGTTGATAGTATCTGCAAGAACTTTCAACTCCAGTGAAAGCGTCGCAAGATTGTCATAGAGCTTTTTATCGGTCATCAGTTTGCCGAGCGAGCCTTCTCCATTTTCAACCTTTTCCATGACACGGTTCAGTCGGTCAAAGGAGGCGCCGGCCTTTACCATGACATCGTCAAGGCGGGCGACGTTTTCGCCGCGGATTGACGATGGCGGCGTAGTAGAAAAACTCTTGCTCGGGGTCACGTCGACATACTTCTCACCCATCAGGCCGCGGGTCTTGATGGTGATTCTTGAGTCGGAATTTATTTTTTTGAGCGCACTCTTGTCGATCTGCAGTGTCACGGTGATTTCATTGTTCTTTTCCGGGGTTTCAAAGCCGATATTGGTGACCAGACCGACATCAACGCCGGCAAGCCAGACCGGGGCGCCTATTTTTAGCCCGGCGACATCAGGCATGATGACCGAAAGAGTCCCTTTGTCGATGAACATCTTGGTCTTGTCTCCCATCATCAGCACGCCACCGCCGAACAGAAGGATCGCCAACAGGATAAATATGCCGGTTTTTACCTGTGACCATCTGAGGTTATCGCTGCGCTTCATGTGTTCTCCTGCGTTTCAACAAATCTGAAGAGCGACTCTTCCCCTGGAGAGAAAAATTCGAGGATCGCTTTGGTACGGCTACTCTCAAGTTCGAGCTTTGTGCCTTCAAAAACAAGACGGGAATCGTGTATGAACGAAAACCTGTCTGAGACGGCAAACGCCGTTGCCATATCGTGAGTAACCATAAGGGTCGTCTTCCCCTCTGCCTGCAGTTTTAACATGAGCTGCCGGATGTTGTAAACGCCAATCGGGTCGAGGCCGGTGGTCGGCTCGTCAAAAAAAATGTATTGAGGATCGGCTGCCAGCGCCCTGGCAATGGCTGCCCGTTTCTTCATTCCGCCTGAAAGCTCGGAGGGGTAGAGGTCAATTGCCTTTTCAAGACCGACGAATCCGAGCTTTTCTCTGGCAATGGCCTCGATTTCAACTTCGGTCAAGTTTCCTTCCTCAAGCAGTCGGTAGCCGACATTCTCGCCGACGGTCATTGAGTCGAAGAGCGCTCCCCCCTGAAAGACTATGGCGATATGCTTGCGGGCACTAGTCAACCTGCTTTCAGCCAGATTGATTATATCCGTGCCATCAATGGAGATGTTGCCTGAGTCAGGTTTTAAAAGGCCGAGGATAAGTTTCAGAATGGTGGTCTTGCCGACTCCGCTCACTCCGAGAATGGTTCTGTTTACACCCGGAGATAGCGAGAGGTCGAAGTCGTGCAGAATTTTGCGACCGCCGATAGAATAGCAGACCTTTTCCATGTGGATTCCGCCAGGGTTGGCGAAGTGGGCGGCAGTGACATCGTTCAAGTTGATTTACCTCATCAGACAATGGACCGAAGAATTAGTTCCCGGTTCTTCTTTATACCTTATCACATTCGGTCTGGAAACCAGTTTTGTAATTAGTGCATCAGGATCGCACAGGTTGCCGAACGGACCGCTTTTGCCGGAGGCTCTGACGCCGAGGTGAGCGTGGCCGCAAGAGCCAGAAATAGGGGGTGTGACAAAACGAGCGCTGTGATTGTTCCTGATGGTTTATTGAGTCCGCAGTCGTAACGGTGCTATTTTTAAGGATAAAGCCTAGTCGCAAGTTTTTATTTGCAATGTAAAATTAAAATATATATATTCATGCGATCTTATATTTCTCTGCTTTCTCAGAGGTAAAGTGTTCACTCCGCACCCCCTTATAAACAGATTTTCCTCAGAACTCCTGCCGCTTCTTTCTGCCGATATTGAAGATGCACAGCTGCTTTCAAAGGTCGACGAACTTGCTGGTGCGCATGGCAATTCTGTTTACAAGGAGATGCTTTTTTTGCTGACCGGCAAGTATTTCGGCGGTGAGCTTTCCAGTAGGTACTGGCTCGGCGCAATCAATCATTGCGAGAAGATATTCAAGCCTGAATATGTGCCCAGAGGATTCCGACCGGCACTGATGGATTATCTGCGCTGCTTTGCCGGGGAGTTTAGTGATCCAAGGATTATCGAAGGGGATTATCTCCACAATATTACCAGATCTTCAGTGACAGACGGCCTTACCGGCCTTTATAACCAGACCTATTTTAAGAAACTTCTGGGAAAGACGATCCATAACCAGCGCCGCGACAGGGACAACAGCTTTGCACTGGTATTCCTCGACCTCGATCATTTCAAGCAGTACAACGACCGCTGTGGTCATCTTTTTGGGGATGAGGCGATCCGCCTGTGTGCCGAGATAATTACGAAGAACCTGCGGGATGGGGATGTTGCGGTCAGATACGGCGGGGAGGAGTTTGCCCTGCTGCTGCCAGGGCTCGACAGGCATACAGCCTTTGCCGTTGCCGAGCGGGTCAGGAAGGGGGTTGAGGAGTATCTTTTCCCCCGGCAGGAGCTGCTTGACAGCGGCAATCTGACAATCAGCGGGGGGATTGCCCTTTTCCCGGATAGCGGTAATACCGCTGAAGAGATCATTGAAACTGCTGACAAGGAGCTCTACAAGGCAAAAGAGCGGCGAAACTGTATTTACTCTTTTTCTGAGGACAGGCGGCGTAACTCCCGGCGTCCGGTGAAATCTCTGGTGGAGTATGC
The DNA here is from genome assembly GCA_963787125.1 of uncultured delta proteobacterium. GTDB lineage: Bacteria > Desulfobacterota > Desulfuromonadia > Geobacterales > DSM-12255 > VEOV01. The sequence goes on along the minus strand of CAWBBV010000011.1, from coordinate 213,674 downwards.
TTCATTTGATGGTGCAATCTACCGGGCTGCGCTCTCCACTGACATCAGTGAGCAGGGGATGGGGCTCGGCTGTGAGAGCCTGCTCGAGGAAGGGGCGACGCTTATGCTCCGGCTGACTCGCCCTTATTGGCCCGAAAACATTCACCTGACCGCAAAAGTCCGCCAGGTCAGGCGTAAAGATGAATTAATCTATGTTGGTCTGGAATTTGACCAATCACTCCATTCCGTTGATGAACTGCTTACCCATCAGAAGGCTTCGCTTGCAACTGTCGGTGGGTGAGAGGCCGTTTGGAATTAATCAACCGCGTTTATCCATTCCTTTATAAGCGCCATTTTACCCTGCCATTTTTCCGCAAGCCGCTCTGCCAGAAACGCAGCAAACAGTGAGTCGAAAAGCTGACTGCCGCTTTCCAGCAGATGCATCCGTTCGAAAAAAACGGCCTCAATCTCGGCATCCCTGTCAACAGTGCTATCCTTTTCCAGCTGAACTGCCGGGCACTTGAATGAGCCGAAATGAAAAAGCTCACCTTTGAGGGTCAGTTTCCAGGCATTTTCATCTTTTTCAAAATGAATAGTCGCTTCAGTAATGCACTTCCCCATGCGCAGCGCCGCCAGCACCTCGCGGAAATCGTCCTGAGCCCCGGCAACGGTGACGCGCTGCAATCCGGTTTCACCGTTTGCCTGCAGTATGAGCCGATCATTCATGAAAGCCGTAAACGGCTCGTTTTTAAGGAAGATCCCGGGAGTCGTAACCCTGTGCTCACCGGAGCCTTCCACTGTCTGATGTAAAAGCCAGAGGAGGAAATCCTGCCCGATCCAGCTGTTTGTCCTGATCAGGTCGATGACTGATTCGGTTGACGCAAGATTTGCTTTCTCAAGTTCCTCGGCCAATCCTTCGGGAGCGACGCGCTGTGCGCGGGCAAACGGATGGATCATCAGCAGTCGCAGGCCGGGGAAACTCTTTTTGAACTCGGTCTCAAAGAGATCGATGATCTTTGCACTGAGCGAAGCCAGGGTAACAAGGCCGTTTCTGGTATCCCAGACAATATCGTACATGGCCGGTGAGGGGAGTGTTCTTGTCAGAAGAGAGAGGCGGACAGCGTCACGGATATCCTCTTTCTTCTGTTTTGGAACCCTGAAAAAACCGGGATTGGCATTGAGGAATTCATGTTCGGCAATCTGCTGGTAGGCTTTCAGGAGAGGAGTCGGTATCCGGCGCTGGTCACGGCGCAGACTGAAGCTGACGTAGTGGTCGTGGCGAAACGGCTGCCTGCCGGAAAAATCGGCTTTTTGATAGTCATCGGTCTGTACCCAGCCGATAGAAAGTTCATCAGCGCACTCTTCGATACTGCCAAAGGCGTATTTATCGAGGCAGGCAGCGATCCAGTCAAAAATATTCCCTTCAGGCTGGTCGCCAACAACCTGAAATTGGCAGATGCTGACACTGTTTGCAAGTATTCCCATGGAGAAACTCCTTTATTGATTATGTAGAGGGAGGCTATGGATACACCTTTTTGTGGAGGATGACAAGAGCGAGGTTCACTGCCTTATGCTGAAGCTGTTAAACTCGGCGGCGAACTGCTCTTCCACTAATTCAAGAGAGTCGACCCGGCCATTCGGTGGACCTGTGCGGCACCATTCTATCAGGGCACTGACAGCAGCTACTTCCCCTTCGAAACACCCTTCCACTGCGCCGCCGGGGGTGTTGCGCACCCAGCCGGTTACCCCGAGCTTTGCGGCCGTCAGCTGGGTATAACGGCGAAAGTTGACCCCCTGGACAATGCCGGTGACTACAATCCTTACCCTGCGATTCATCCCGAATCTCCTGTTAAAAATGGCTAGTCTCTGAATGCTTTTGCTAAACGTTTTTTTGCTTCAGATAATTCTCTTTTAGCATGCTCACTTTTCTCTTCTGCATCCATCACAGTATTCAATGCTGTTTCTACGTCAGTACCTGGCAACCATGATGCGACAATCTGAACGTCTGCTATATTTCCACTAACAATCCCGTCATTAAAGCCGCCAAGAATGCTGAAACGATGCTTGCAGTACTGTCCGTTATCTCCAGCAGGGCATGTACAGAAGGCTGATAAGTTGTTGTCTTTCTTTTGGAAGGTCACTTTATATGGTTCCGATGCTGATCCTTGAACAAGAAATTTAATAATATTCATATGTCATACCTCAAGGGTTGCATTGGTAGAGACATCATTAATTTCGCCAGTTTTAAGAAAAAAAACAAAGTCGTCTTGAGACAGTACACACTCTTTGATTGTTATTAGGGAAGTTCTTTCACTGTTTGGTTCATACAAAATGAACCTCACATAGCCTTTATTCATTGTCCGTTTGGAATCGACTAGATCATCTGTTGACAATGAATTCGGCTTCGCTTCAGTTATTTTACAGGCCAGATTTATCTTTTTCAGTGCATCGTTCCATTGACTGTAACCATGCGGCGAATCATAAAAAACGTGGCCTTCAGCAAAGCAGTAATAAAGCCCTTGAGTCCATTTGTAGTAATCAACTTTTTTTACAACACGTTTAGTGTATTTGATGTCAAGTTCATTTCGGTATTGTTCCCCAACAGCCATGTACCATTCTTCAGCATAGCCATCAACGAAAGATGCAATCAGTTCGTCAGACCTCAAATTTCTACCTGTCTTATTCGACATCGAGCCTTCCATCGCTGATTCCTTTCCATTCAGTTTCCGAATAAATTTTAACTCCTAAGGCAGTTGCTTTTTTAAGTTTAGAACCGGCTTTTTCTCCTGCGACAACAAAATCTGTTTTTTGTGTAACAGTACTCCCTACAATTGCACCTAATAATTCAGCTCTGGTTTTCGCTTCACTGCGCGTCATTGTGCTTAGTTCTCCGGTGAAAACTATTGTTTTTCCCGATAGGGGTTTATTGGTGCTAGTTGATATGTTAGGGCTAATAATTGTCAATAATGAAAGCAAGTCCGTAACAACAGACCTACTAAAAGAGTCTTTGAAGAAATTTAATAAATTGGTTGAGGCAATTGCTCCGCATATCGATTTCAAATGCTCTTGTTCATCTATATCCCCATGGATAGCTTTATCAATTGACTGTTCAAGGTTTAGAAAAAATACAAATTGCCGAGCAATTTTTTTGGATAGAGTTTCACCAATCAGGCTTATTCCTAAAGAAAATAAAAACCGCTCAAATGAGATCTCTCTTTTTGTGCGAATAGCATCAAATAGTTTTTTCGCAGAAGTTTCTCCCCAGCCGTCTCTGTCTTGTAAGGGCAATATGTCTGTTGTAGTGATGGAAAATAGATCTTTGGAAGAAAGGTTCTGCTCTAAGCGAAAGATATCTGCAGGGGTTTTGATGAGACCTTCTTTGAAAAACAGCTCAACATTTTTCCCGCCCAACGTTTCAATGTCGAATGCGTTTCGTGAAACAAAATGCTTCAGGCGTTCCAAAGTTTGAGCAGGGCAACTTAGGGCAGCTGTGCAAACCCAAGCGGCTTCCGTTTCATCTCTGGTTACCTTGTTCCCACAGGCAGGACATTCGGTCGGGAAAGAGAACGGGACGCTATCCAACGGTCGTTTTTCCAATTCAACCGAAACGACTTGCGGGATTACATCTCCAGCCCGTTGAACAATGATCAGATCCCCTTCACGGAAATCTTTGCGGGCAATTTCATCTTGGTTGTGGAGTGTTGCTCTGGAAACCCAAACGCCTCCGACATTAACCGGTTCAAGTTCAGCTACTGGAGTTAGAGTGCCCATTCTTCCCAAGGAAATGGATATTTTATTGATGTGCGTATGAGCTCTTTCTGGGAGGAACTTATGTGCGATAGCCCAAATTGGAGCCCTCCCTGAAAATCCCAGCCGTTGCTGCAATAAAAAGTCATTTACCTTATAAACAACACCATCTATGGAAAACCCTAGCGAGGAGCGATTGTTTTCAATCTCGTCGAAGTAAGAAGTAATCTCTTCAATACCATTTATAATCCTCGCCGGTTCGTTGAGTTTAAAGCCCCAATTGGCAAGGCATTGCCGTGCCTCCCATTGAGTAGAGGCAAAAGGGCGTGAAACATCACCCCAAGCATAGCTGAAAAACTTGAGAGGACGAGACGCTGTTACCTCAGGGTTAAGCTGACGAAGACTTCCAGCCGCGGCATTCCGGGGATTTGCGGGTCTTTTTTCTCCAGCTTGGTCCTGTTGTTCAACAAATTTAACGAAATCAGCATCACTAATAAAAACTTCGCCGCGAACTTCTAGTACGTCAGGAGCATCTGGTGGTAGTAGCTTCGGGATGTCCCCGATTGTCATGACATTTGCAGTTACGTCTTCTCCTACATAACCATCTCCACGGGTAGCTGCTTGAACAAGCTTATGGTTCTCATAGCGCAGCGAACAGGATAGACCGTCGATTTTAGGTTCTGCAACCATTTCAATATCATCCGCAGAACCTTTCAATTCCTTAATTTTATTTTTAATCTTCCAAATAAAGTCCTTAACTTCCTCGACGGACATTGCGTTGTCGAGTGAGAGCATCGGTTCTTTATGATGTACTTCGCTGAATCCTTGAGAGGGAGCTGCTCCAACTGTAATTGTTGGACTGTCTGGTATCTTCAACTCTGGGAACTGTCTCTCTATTTGCTGCAGTTCCCGGAAAAGATCATCGTACTCTGCATCCGTAATCTCCGGATTATCATTTTCGTAATAAAGCCGGTTGTGCCGCTCTATCTCCTTGCGGAGAGACTCTATGCGTTCTTTTGCTGCTGTTTTATCCATAATCTATCCGATCTCAAGCACCAGTCGCACAGCCTGCGCAACCTGGCCAATGGTTTTTTCATCAACTGCGCCGAGCTTTTTCACCAGACGTTCCTTGGCAACAGTCAAAACCTGCTCACATTTTATATATGAAACTTCAGTCAATCCGTTTTTCTGATCAGGCGGAATGGTAACATGAAAAGGGACAGATTTCCCCTTGGTGCTGATTGCCAGAATAATCGTGTTGGGGTAGCCGGGATTGCGGTTGGCGGCATCTGTCTGGATAATCAGCGCCGGTCGAAAGCCGCTCTGCTCGGAGCCTCGGGAAGGCGACCAGTCAAGAAGCCAGATTTCACCTCGTTTTGGCAGTTTACTCATGGCGCTCGATTACCTCGTGCTGGGCTGCTGCGGCAAAATCAACATCAGAGTCATCTCCGGCAAGAGAAAAGGCTTCGTATAGCGCTTTCTGCTCCTCTTTTTTCAGCACGTCAGCCAAAGCTCCCTGAACAAAGGCAGTAAAGGATGTATGCTGTTGCCGGGCAATCTCCTTGACGCGGGTATAAATACTCTCTTCCAGCCTCAGGGTACATGGCACACAACTTTTCATGACTGTTACCTCCGCAATCAAATACTGATACCATTATTGTATGTCAATATGATTCATGCAAGTCTTTTATCACGGCGTGAAGCCTGGAGGGGGGCTGGAATGGAATCCACGGCAAAAGCCAGTCAAATTCTGGCGATCATACGCAGGAGCCCATCAAGAATGGTCAGCGGGTGAGGTGGACAGCCGGGGATATAAAGATCCACTGGAATGAGGGTGTTAACGCCGTTATGAACTTCAGGGTTGCCCCGGAACGGCCCGCCGCCGATGGCACAGGCGCCGCAGACAATGGCGATCTTCGGCTCCGGGATTGCCTCCCAGGTTTTAAGCAGCGCTTCCCGCATGTTTTCGCTGACCGGGCCGGTGACAAAGATGCCGTCGGCGTGGCGCGGCGAGGCAACAAACTGGATCCCGAATCTCCCCAGGTCAAAACCGACCGTATTAAGGACATTCGTATCAGCTTCACAGGCATTGCAGCCACCGGCCGAAACCTCCCGCAGTTTCAGGGAATTACTGAAAAGCTTCAGCCGCTTCTCTTCAAGGGCTCTTGCCCGGTTGTGGCGATGGTTCGCCATGACAACCAGTTCATCGCGCGAGCTGGTCGCAAGTTGATGCTCGGTTGTAAAACTTATCGCGCCATGCGGACAGGCAAGAGCGCACTCATTGCAGAAGATGCAAAGCCCCATATCCAGAGAAATTCCAGGGTTTTCACTGACCCCCGACCCCAGACTACTGACCCCTGTTTTTATTGCTCCATATGGGCACGCTGACGCACAGGCACTGCACCCAGGCCGACACTTTTCAGCCTCAATCTTCGGATAGCCGCGGAAAAGATCAGGCAGCTCCGCCGGTTCATCCGGGTATTTAATTGTCCGGTGCTTCTGCTGAATGCGGGCGAGTATGGTTTTTAACATGACTGTCCCTTTTGTTTGATCGGCAAGTCTTTTTAGCTGAACTCAGGTATTGCCCTATAACTTGTTCTTGTCAGTTTCCGTAGGAATTTTCAAGTATTTTATCGTCAGGTAACCGGAGTCGGGAGAATTACCGACCTCGCCGCTACGTATATAGTTTCCAGCTTTATCAAGGGCGATATCATTGATGTAGCTCGTGGCTGAATTGCTGTTAACGAACTTGACCCATTTTGCGGGTAACAATTCCGGCCCTGCTGCTACCGTCGGTACGGGTCAGGTATATGTTGCCCGAGCCGTCAACAGCCACCCCCTGAATCTTCCCGGAACCGTCACTCAAATTAACCAGCTTGGCTTGATTTCTCAGAGGATCGATTCTTACTGCCGTCACAGAGCCGCCCTCCCTGCTTCATCTGCGTCAGAACCGAAGCTAACGACCTTGTGAAGGATCAGCCTGCTGCTTTCAATATCCTATCGCCGTGTAGTAGACTTTCTGGCTGCTCGACCAGCTGTATACCCCGGCAGTGAAGTTTGTATTTGTCAGAGCTCGCAAGTAGATCACATATGATTGAACATACATCTGCGGAAATAAAGGTGTGAATGTGACGGATGTTACGGCATTGGGAAACGGTATAGAAAAGGTTTCATCTGCCACCTGCCCTGTTCCGATACCTATGATAAAAGTGCCCCACTGCATAATCAGACCGTTTGGAAGCTTTGTCCAGCCTTTGGCGTCAAGCACCCCTGTTACTCCGCCATGCAGTGTTGTGCCGTTCAGAAATCTGATCCCGCCTACTCCGGCATTGATTGTGCCGTTTACCTTCAGATCTCCGTTGCCTGCATTGGCGGTGACGGCTGTTGTGATTATAACGGCGAAGATCAGCAGTTTCAGCTTTCTCATTTCTATACCCCTTTTATATCAGAATTCTATCAGTTAATTCTCTTACGACTGCCACCAATCTGTTGCCTTATTCAACTACGCTGATGTTCATCATATTGACTGCACCGTCAATTATTTGCGGTGACCCGTGAATGACTGTTTCAGTCTGCGTTGAGGTAAAGCTGCATTTATAGCCGCCATCAAGGGTCACGGCTATGGGTCTGGCGGCGATAAAATTCTCGTAAATATCCGTTGCCAGGAGCTTGATGATGCTGCCATCCGGCGCGGCATTATAGGCAGCTTGAATCGACGGATAGACGCTGCCATTTACAAAGGTCGGGTTGGCGCTACAGGCAGCAATCGGAATTTCAATAAAGGTGGCGGTTACAGAATAATCACTACTCATGATCAGATTGCAGTTTCCTGTACCGCTGCATGCGCCTGACCAGCCGCTGAAGCTATAGCCGAAGTCCGGAGTTGCGGTGAGGGCGACGGTTGAATTCAGCGTAAAAGCAGCTGTACAGCTGCTGCCGCAGTTGTTCCCGGCGGGTGAGCTGCTTACTGTTCCAAAGCCATTTCCGGCCTTGGCAATTGAGATAGTCGGCAGCGTGCCGATGCCGTTCAGCGAAACGTTGAAAACCGGTGTTTGCGGATCATTGGAGGGGATGAGAATACTTGCGGTTTTGGCTCCGGTTGAGGTTGGCGCAAATACAGTCTGAATAGTGCAGGTAGCTGTGGGTGCGAGGGTGCGGCCTGAACAGGTATCACCTGAAGTGATGAACTCGGCAGCGTCTGTTCCGGTCAGAGACAGAGTTCCAAGTATCAGGTCATGAGACCCTGAACTTGACACGGTGATTGTCTGCGGTGAGGTAGCAGTCCCGGCATAAACACTCCCCAGGCTTTCTGAAGATGGCACAACAGATATCTTGGCTGCGCTGAACAGCGCCGTTACGCTCATGTCGCCGGTCATGGTGACTGTACAGCTGCCCGTGCCGCTGCATCCGCCTCCGGACCAGCCGGTGAATGTTGCATCGCCGACCGGGGAGGCGGTGAGAGTGATCATGTCGCCGTAACCCAGTGTAGCCGCACAGCTTCCCGAGCAGTTGATAGCAGAAGGCGAGCTGGTGACAGTGCCAGAACCGGGGGAATCGACCTTAATGGAGAGGGTGGATTGATAACTTGTTCCGCCGATTTGCAATCCATCAACAATCACTGTGCCGCTGCTGATCGTCAAGGCCCCTTGCAGAGCCGATCTGCCGATGATATCAACAAAATTGCCGTTGTAGCCGCCGCGAATGGTGGTGCTTACAGACCGGTTGAGATTCAACGACTCGTTGAAATCAGCAGCCCAGAGTCGTAACTCGTTGCCGTCAAGGGATTCATCGTATGCGCTCTGAGCCGTAGGGTAATACTTGGCGGAGAAGCCGCCTTCATAGCGCATGACCGAGGCTCCGCCGTAGCCGGAGAGCGGGATAACATATGTCGGTGTAGCCTGGTCGTTGGTGACAATGTTGATCATTGCCGTTCTAACGCCTGCAGCAGCCGGGGTGAAATTTATGCGAATCGAACAGGAAGCGTTTGGCGACAATGCAGCGCCACAACTGTTGTAAGTGTTTCCGAAATCGGTGAGATTGACCCCGGAGACGGTGATTGAGGTAAAAGTCAGGGGTTGCTGTCCGTTGTTGGTGATGGTGAAGGTGCGCTCCGGTGAAGTTACCCCGGTTGGCGTTGCACTGAAATTGCCTGACATCGGTGTGGCGGTCATCACCGCCGGGGTTGATGAGAACATGGCGAGCAGAGATCGTGTAGATGTCACAGTGAAGCTGTAGCTGAATGCTGAGCTGACGTTTGCTCCGTCTTCAAGCCAGCCGGTGAAAGCATAGCCGCTGCTAGGTGTCGCTGTAGCCGTCGCTGTGCCTCCCCAGAGCTGGCTGCCGCTGAGGGCGACTGTGCCGCCTGATGTGGAAGAAGATGTGACCGAGACTCCGGTATATACGCCATTACCGCTTAACTGGTAACTTGCGGGGGGGAAGGCGTTCAGACCAGTTTTATTATCTGTTGCGGAAATATCGAGGGTTGCTTCACGAAGTCCTGCGGAGTGCGGGGTAAAAACCAGTTGAATCGAGCAACTTTCACTAAAATATTTTTCCTGATTGGAACAGGTATCGGCGATTATTCTGAAATCAGCTGCGCCACTGCCATTCAACTGCACCTGACCGAATTTTATGATCGGCTTGTAACTGTTGGTAATGGTGATGGTCTTCTCCAGCGAGCTCTGTCCCACATTGACAGTGTCGAACGTGATTGTGCCAACAGGGACAAATTTTGCGGTGAGAGTTCTGTCACTTGTTACCGGGAAAGTGTACTGCTTAGGCGCGGGTTTCATCAATGAATCATCCTGTATCATGACAACCGAATCGTTTTCCAACCAGCTGTCAAATACATGCCCTGGATTCGAGGTCGCCACTACAGTCACGGTTCCGCCCCAGACCGGCTCGTACTGCTTCTTTGCCCCGTCTGTGGCTATTTTGACCGGGTTGTTCACAATACCCTTGTTGCTGTCGGCGCTGGTTACGGTCAGTTGTGGCAGGCCACCAACTCCAACTGCTGCCCAGGCGTTTTTGACTTGGTGAAGGAGGTTGGGGTCTTGGGAATAGTGTTTAATTACAGCATTAGACATCCCACTTGCTGCATCTAAAAAAGAAACCCCGCTTAACCAATATTCCATATTCGCACGGAAAGCTATCTTCATGGCGGTTTCGATGCCGATCCCTTGCAACACTCCGCCATTAAGCTTCCCAACCTTGATCTTCGAAAACGGATGTTCACCACCATTGGCAAGGAGGTAGAACATGGTGTTTGGCACATTGGCATTGGTATGAATGCCGCAATAGTCATTGTCGGAATTGCATGAATAGGTTGGCAGCACATACCCATTACCGTAATAGTAATTTGGAGTCAGATTCCCAAAATTGACTGACATGAAATTCCACGAACTACCGAAAAATGCGTTTTTGAATGCTAGCCCCAGCCAGTCGGAGAAGGCTTCATCAAGTGCGCCGGGCTCTTTTATGTCGCCTAATGAGGTGTATCCCCGGTCTGAGGCCGTACCGGCAACTCCGTGTCCCCATTCGTGCCCGACCAGTTCTGGATACTGGCTGACGCCAGCCGTACAAAAATGCACATTCCAAGTATAACGGCTCCAATAGGCGGCTGTATTCGTATTACATTCCAACCCGCCGTTCATCTGGTTGTACATGGATCTGCCGCTGCCGTCGAAGGAGTTGAGAGGACTACCGCCGGCTGTTTTCAGGAACGTGCCGAGAAGATAGTCATAAAATCTGCCGGTGTAGACGTGAGCTTTGATTGCGTCCCGCTTTGAATTGTCCGTTTCGTCCCACTTATTGTCAAAATCCGCCAGCGGCACAATAGGTGTACCCTTGAGTTTTCCGGCCTCAATCCGCAAGTTATCGCTGTTGAGACCGGTGATGATCGAAGCGGTGTCAGCCATTTCGCCTGCATGAAAGTGAGGATTATTGTTTGCACGGCGGCTGATGTCTTTCAGCAGATAGTAGCTGGCATTTCTGGCAGTGTAATCGTCAGTGCAGGTGTCAATATGGTCGAGTCCGCCGCCGGAGCCTACTGACGCCATATAACAGTCATTGATAAAACTGATGACTGGAGAAGGGGCGCTCCACCCCTTTGAATTCGAGGTTTGTGCTTTCCAGTAAATCGTTGAACCATCGCCAGGAAGCTTGTCTGTCAAAATAACATAACTGTTAAGAAGTGGCCCATCGATAATAGGGTTATTAAAACTGCTGTTGTTCGCGGCAGTTACCTTATAGCTGTAGGCTCTGTCGCTCTCCATCCAGAAAAAACCGTTTTTGCCGCCAAGGTATGTGCCATCGGTCGGTCCATAAACAGATGGCATACCAGGAGCTGCACTTGGCCCATTGACAAAAGAGAGCGTTGTCGACGTTAATCCGGTGTCGTTCCTGCTGACCCGCCAGTAGTAGGTGCGACCGTCGTCAGTAAAAACAGATACGTAGATAAGTTGTGAAGATGGAGCGTTGGGGTTATCGTAGAGCTTGTCATTGAAGTCGACGTCTGAGGCAACCTGAAGCGTATATGAAGGGGCATGCGTGGCATCGAACCAGCGAAAACCGATAGTTAATCCGGCAACGTTACCAACCGGATACGAGCCATACAGCTCCGCAGCAGCATTTGACCTGATGGCGACCGTCAAGAGGACTATTGTCGCAACCGTGGTAAGCAAGCGTATGTAAATTCTGTATTTATTTGTTGTCATCAAGATTTCCGATATTGAAATGAAGTTTTCAGTTAATAAATATATGGAATCAATATTTTACATTCGGTTTTTTGAATACGATCTCACCGGTGATAGCGTCAATTTCGTAAAAATACCTGTCCCTTACCTCCCAGATAACATAAGGCTTCTCGTTGCGCAGGTGCTTGCGCATCTCCAACTTTGGCAGACTTTTTAATCTTTTACTTTTATTGTCGGTAGTAGGGATATTCAGGTCTTGGTAAACTATGTCGGCAATCTCTTCTTCGCTAAGCCCTTTCTGTTGCGCTGCTGTGTACATTTCGGGGGTAATAACCCTTAATGTTGCAATAATGCTATAGTTATATTGTGGTTCAAATCCAAAATGAATGACAGAACCGACTAATTTATATCCGTTTATGTATCTGTCAAAATAAAGACTGCCACAGTAATTACGCTCAATTCCACGCACCTGCAGCTCTTCGTTTTCCGTGAACCCAATCAACTCCGAGTTGTTTAGAAAGAACTCCTGAGCTATTGCTACCCGCCGCGCCCGCTCCCCTTCGTTGCATGTGTCGCCAAGTTGTAGGAAGGCTGGGTCCCTGTTTTCGGCAATAAAAATATTACCTTCTAAGCCATTCTCTGTTTGTCTAGCACCATAATCCATAACATTAAATCGCTTGCCATGCTTCTCTTTAACATGCTTTTCAAACTCACGTTTCGACTCATGGATTTTGAGTTTTTCCGGTTTTTTATAGCTCTTCCCTTTGCCTGCGTTAGGGACGAGAGAAAATGTCTCTATAGCAGCGGTTGAAGTGGCTGTGATGTTGCTCGTTGGCGCAGTCGGCGTTGCTCCGTTGGTCGTGTAGTAGATGGTGTACGGCTCAGATGCCGGAAGCGAGATGGCATTCGCTGCTAATACTGTCCCGGCAGACATGAGGACTAAAATTACTACAAACTGAATCAGCATGAATCTGTTGAAAATTGCGCTTTGTTTCATTTTAAATCTCCTTTAACCAGCCCATCAGCTTACGGACCTATAATTAAGCCAATTTACCATTAAGGCCGAATCATGCAAAACGAACTTTATCTTGTCAACACTTTTTGTTGACTACTGTCAACAGCTAATAACCGCCTTTCATGGTAGCGTCCGCCTCGTAACAGGGGGCATCAGTGACCATCGAAAAGGCATTCGGCGAAGTCTTAAAAGAACTGAGAAAGCAGAAAAAGCTTTCTCAGGAAGATCTCGCCCATGAATGCTTTCTGGATCGCTCCTTTATTTCCCTTCTTGAAACTGGTCGTCAGCAACCATCCCTCGTGACCATATTTCAGCTTTCCAAGGGGCTCTGTGTCCCTGCCTCCCGGATTATCTCCCTCGTAGAAGCCAAACTTCAAAGCAGTTTAGAGTAGTTGATTTTACCGCTGGCAAGAAAACAGTCAGGCCTTTACCCTTAAAGATCGAAGCCGCAGTACGACAGGTTGAAGCTCTTGTTGCACAGGGGGAAATCGGAGATCTGCTCGCCCCGGAGCGCCAGGGCAAGGCCGGTCCAGTTGTGGAATGATGGATCGACAATCTTGTAGGCGGCGAAGCTGCCGTGCGCATCAGTGATGGCAGTATGGCAGATCTCCCCGCGCCACCCCTCTGTCAAGGCGATTGCCATGGTTTCAGGCGCCGGGGCGGCAACCAGATTGCGACATGGTCCTTGAGGCAGGCGGTCCAGTTCTGCGGCAATGAATTCGATAGATTTCTCACACTCAAGCCACCTGACCATTGCCCGGGCAAACACGTCTCCGTGAGGGTCGGTAGCGGGCTGCCAGTCAGCTCTCTTGTAAGCTCCGAAGGGGAAACTGCTGCGCACGTCACGCTGGATTCCGCAGGCTCTGGCAGCCGGGCCGACCAGTCCCAGTTCGAGCGCTGCCTCACGCGACACTTTTCCGGTCTCTTCAAAGCGGGCCATGGCTGAAGAAGAGTGCCAGAGGAGATCAACGGCACATTTCAGATCAGCCCTGGCAGCGGCCAGTCGCCTCTGCAACTCCATCAACCGGCGGGTATCGATATCAAAAGCGCTCCCGCCCGGTCTCACCAGCCCGCGGCCGAAACGGCTGCCGCAAAGCAGCGCCGTCATATTGAGGAAGTCGCCCCGGATGCGGCCGCAGTAGGACATGGTTGGCAGATACCCGACATCACCTGCCAGAGCGCCGAGGTCACCGCAGTGATTGGCCAGCCGCTCCAGCTCCAGCGCTATTGCCCTGATCGACTCACCGCGCTCCGCTGCCGGGGAACTCCCGAGCCCCTCCATAATCATGCAGTAAGCCTGGGTGTGCCCTATGGTCGTGTCACCGGCAACCGCCTCAATCTGATGAACTGTTTCGGGGTGAGGTCCGCCCGTCAGCTGCCGTTCAATGCCGCGATGCTGGTAGCCAAGGCTAATCTCCAGATGAAAAACCGTCTCACCGTGGCACTGAAAACGAAAATGTCCCGGTTCGATGATGCCGGCGTGAACCGGGCCGACTGCAACTTCATGGACCTCTTCACCGTTGACCCGGAAGTAATCGGTAACCCCGGGCGCTATCGGCTCGTCAGCTGAAGTTGCGAAGGTGTTTATCCCGCCGTTGCGGGTACGGCTGAATCTGACCGGTTTGAACCAGGGGTGATCTTCCGGAATTACCCCCCAGTTTTCAGCGATTTCCCGCTCGAAAAGGTGCAGTTGCGGCACATACTCGCTTATGGAAGGGAACGATTCAGTGACAGTGCACTTCATGACACCGAGCTGGTGTTCGAGTCTGGCGCCGAGGACGGCATAGAGATCCACCCCGCACTCTTTCGGTGCGCCAAACATACTCAGAACCCGCCAACCGGCGCCGGTTTCAGTTATTATCTTCTGGAGGAAATCGTTTGGTTCGAATTGTGGAATGTCCGCAAGTGGGAAGGCTTCACCGTTTTTTGCTATTTTTAGTGATCTGTTCATGGTTTTGCCCCGAGCATCGCTGCTGCGTCAGTCAGGATTGAATGGAGCGGCGCAGGTATCCAGATACCGAAAAGCAGGGTCAGCAGCATGAGGATAAACGGTGGCGCAACAGTCAAAACTCTGTCCCGGTAGCCGCTGTCATCAAGCTCTTTGCCGGCGCGGCCGGTCAGAATCGGGAGAATAGTGGTCGCCATGCCGATAAAGATAATGCCGAAAAGAACTATGATAGCAATCCCCGCCAGGTTTTCACCGGCGGCGAAAATGCCGTTCAGAATCAGGAATTCACTGATAAAGGTCGAAAAAGGGGGTGAACCGGTAATGGCAAAAAGCGCTGCCATGAAGAGCCAGCCGGACCATGGTAGCCGTTCCATGACACCACGCACCCTCTCTACACGTTTACTTTTGTAGGAACGGTGAATGTTTGCCGCTGTCAGAAAGAGAACTCCCTTTGTCAGGCCGTTATTGAACAGGTGGAAAAGTGTTCCGTAGGTAGCCCCTTTGCCAATCCCCAGGCCGATTGCCATAAAGCCGACATGTTCGACGCTTGAGTAGGCCAGCAGCCTTTTAAAATCGGCCTGTTTGAGAACAAAAACAGCAGCGGTCAGCATGGAGAGAAAGCCGAGAGCAGTCAACGCTTCCTGGTAAAAAAGCGAATTGCCGGCGGCCAGGCATATCTGATAGATCCGGCAGATGCCGAGGAAACCGCAATTTACCAATCCTCCGGCAAGCAGGGCGCCGACAAGACCCGGCGCTTCCCCGTAAGCATCAGGCTTCCAG
This sequence comes from uncultured delta proteobacterium, assembly GCA_963787125.1. Classification (GTDB taxonomy): domain Bacteria; phylum Desulfobacterota; class Desulfuromonadia; order Geobacterales; family DSM-12255; genus VEOV01. The sequence goes on along the minus strand of CAWBBV010000011.1, from coordinate 198,511 downwards.
GTGTGCAGCGGTGCCAGGCCGATTTTTGTGCCGAAACCGACCAGGAGGAAGATGAAGGCACCGTTCAGCCATGCCGGTGAGAGTGTTTTCGCTCCGGCCAAAAGTGGCGCCAAAAGGAGAGTCGGTTCATGTTTTGCTACGACTGTCGCATAGGCGAGGAAGTAGAGACCGAGGAGTGCCATGGCGATGCCGATAGAACAGATGAGCATGTATTTCCAGGTTGCTTCGATTGAGCGGGCGTTGCGGTTGAAGTAGATAAGGGGGGCCATGGCAAGTGTGGTTGTTTCGATGGCGATCCAGAGCAGCCCCAGGTGCTGTGCAACGGTGACCAGGGACATTGCCGCCAGGCAGAGGAGGAGCCCCATGCAGAGGGTCCGGTTGCTGCGCTCCTGCCGGTAGGCAAGATAACCTACGGAGTAAATTGAGCAGAAAAAGAAAAGAGTGCTGACGCCAAGTAGGACAAGTTTTCCCAGTGGATCGAGAAAAATCCAGCCATTCAGGGACAGTGGAGGGGGAGACGCGATCAGGGTAAGTGCAAGCATCAGGTGCAGAGCGCCAATGAGTGGGAGGATAAGTGGTCTTTGCCGGTTGTCAGGCATTATCCAGGCGGCTATGGCGCCAAGAAACGGAATCATGATGAGAATGGCTATCATGGCTACTCTTTCAGTGACGTCAGCCGTGAGGTGTCAATTGACGAGAACTCCTGGCTGATCTGGTTGATGATGATCCCCATGACAAATATGCCGACAAGCAGGTCGAGCAGCGCCCCTGCCTCAACCATAACCGGCATCGCCTCTGTCAGGAGCAGGCCGAAAATAAAGATGCCGTTTTCAAGAATGAGGTAACCGGTGACTTGCGAGATCGCCTTTTTACGGCTGACAAGGAGCAGGCAGCCGGTCATGAATGTCGCTATGGCTGCCGGGACAAACAGTAGTCCTTTGTGCTGGGGGGCCAGAGGGAGCTGCTCGGCGAAGATGAATGCCAGCGCGGTGGCAACAGCACCGATGAGCATGATTGAAATGTAGCCGAGAAAAGGCTCTTCCTCCCTTTTAATGCCGATGGAGCGAACCGCTTTGCTCAGGAGTAGGGGGATAAAAATACCTTTGGCCGCAATCATCCCGGCGGAGATCAGAAACAGATGCCAGGAGAAATCATGCAGGATTGACGGGATGAGCCCCAGTGCTACCCCCTGCACAGCTACGACCCGGATGGCGATGTTGATGCGGCTTGTCCCCAGAATCATGAAGTTGAGGAGAAATACCAGTACGAGGAGCTGGTCGGCAAAAGTGTTCATGATGTCTGCCTCACAACCAGGAGCATGGCAAAAGCGGCGAGAATGCAGGCGGCAATCAGGAGTTGCGGGATTCTTGTCAGTTTGAGCCGTGCCATGGAAGATTCAACAATGCCGATGGTGATGGCGAGAATTATCATCGCCCCGCTGAAAGCGCACCAGTCCAGGAGAAAATTGCCGCTTCTGAAAGGAACGGTTATATGAATGAACAGGGCTCCCAACAGGAGAAGTTTCAGGGCGGCGGCGTAAAGAACGGCAGCAAGCCCCGGGCCGCTGTGATCAAGTACCATGACTTCATGAATCATGGTCAGCTCCAGGTGGGTGTTGGGGTCATCAAAAGGTATCCGGCAGTTTTCCGAAAGCAGGAGGATGAAGAGCGCTCCGACCATCAGGAGCAGCGCCGCACCTGAACCAAACCAGACAGTTGGCGGAAAGTCGTTCAGCATCCCTGTCAGCGACAAAGAGTGACTGATTCTTGCAAGAACCACCAGTGAAAAGAAAAGAGCCGGTTCTGCCAGGCAGGCGAAGGTTGCTTCTCTGGCCCCCCCCATCCCTTCAAAGCTTGAGCCGGTATCAAGGGCCGCCGCAACGGTGAAGAAACGCGCCAGGCCAAGCAGGTAAGCAAACAGGATCATGTCGCCGTTGAACGACAGCGGTGCCGGATGGTTGCCCAGCGGCATCAGCAGCGCTGCTGCCAGTGTTGTGGCTACCGTTACCACCGGCCCGGCTCTGAAAATCAGGGATGTTGTCGGGCTGAATACCGAGCCTTTGCGCCAAAGTCGGATGATGTCGTAATAAGGCTGCAGGATAGGCGCGCCCGTCCTGCCGGCAAAGCGCGCTTTTGTTCTGTTGATCACGCCAAGGAGCAGTGGCGGGAAAAGAGCTACCAGCAAAAGGTGGATGGCTATGTTGGCAAGCTGCTGCATGTCAGCTCCTGCCCCGGAAGTGGCTCCAAACCAGCAGCGCTATCAGGGTCACAACAATGTAAAGGATGTAGAGATGCAGCTTGCCGTGCTGCAGCCTGCGTAAAAGGGAAAGACGGCTGTTGGCACTGTTAAAGAGTGGCAGATATACTCCTTCAAGCAGAGCTTCGGGAACATGACTTCTGAAGGAGGCGTTTTTAGGAAAATACCCGGTTATTTCCGGATTTTTTATGTGGGTGCGGAGGATGCCGCCAAAAAGTGAAGTAAGTATGGCGGCAAAGGAGGATGCTGTGTACTGCATGCGCGGCGAAGGCGCCCGGTAACCGCACCCCCAGGTCTCAGCAGCTGTCACCGGGGAGTTAGTGAGACGGGAGCGGTAGATGGCAGCCGCGCAGCCAATCAGCAGCAGCAGGATGACAGACCCGGCTGAAATCATCCAAAGAGAGACATTGTCAGCAAGCTTCGTGCTGCCTGCAACAGCGGGGAAGATAGAGTCGGTTGCGGTTTCAAGGAGCGGGGCGATGCTCTGGGGGATGACGCCGATGAAAATGCAGATCGTGGCAAGAAGCCCCATGGGGATTAACATTGACAACGGTGATTCGTGGGTTTCAGCGGCAGAGTCGGTGCGGGGGGTGCCGAGGAAAGCTATGCCGAAAACTTTGACGAAGCATGCTGACGCCAGCCCACCGATGAGAGCCAGTGCCGGAACTGCCAGGGCAAGGTAGGGGTCATTGAGAGTGTCGGTATCCAGGATCCCCCTGAAAAAACCCATATAGATCAGCCATTCGCTCACAAAACCGTTCAGGGGCGGCAGTCCGCAGATGGCAACTGCTCCAGTCAGAAAATAGAACGCCGTCAAGGGCATCTTCTTTATCAAGCCCCCCATTCGGTCGATTTCACGAGTGCCACAGGCGTGGATAACTGCTCCTGCACCCAAAAAAAGGAGTGACTTGAAAACGGCGTGATTGAGCGTGTGCAGTAGCGCTCCGGACATGCCAAGAAGCACGAGTGCCGGAATGTTGTTGCTGAGTCCCATGAGTGAGACACCGATCCCCATAAGGATGATGCCGATATTCTCGATACTGTGATAGGCGAGCAGGCGCTTCAGGTCGTGCTGGCCGATGGCAAAGACAACTCCGGCAACCCCCGAGATGCTCCCCAGGGCAAGTATCAGCACCCCCCACCAGAAGGGGATGGTGTTGAAAAGCGACACTGTCCGGATAAGGCCGTATATCCCCATTTTTATCAGGACGCCGGACATGATTGCTGAAAGGTGGCTGGGGGCGTTGGCGTGTGCTGAAGGGAGCCAGATATGCAGGGGCATTACACCTGCCTTCATGCCGAAACCGACCAGCGCGGCAATGAAGATTGCTCCAGCGGCGGCAGATGATCCCGGCAGTGCCCCTGCTGCAGGAAATGACCAGGAGTCGGTCAGGGTGTGAATCCGGATAAAGAAGCCAAAAAGTGCCAGAGTGCCTAAATGGGCGGTTACCAGATAGAGGATGCCGGCTTCCCTGACCTCTTTCTTGCGGCTGTCAATCGTCATTGCCAGATAACAGGCGATTGCCATGATTTCCCAGGCAAAAAGAAAAACCACTGCGTGGCGGGCGATTACGACTCCTGCCAGGGATGCGGTCAGGATGCTGAAGAAAAAGGAGAGTTTTGGCGCTGAATCACTGTTTTCCGCCGCCGGCCAGTAGCCTTGGGCGTAAATGGCGCAGCAGCCAGAGATGAGGAAAATCGGGATGAGGAAGATGGCGCTGAGTGGGTCGATACCAATTTCTGCCGGTCCGAACGGGAGTCCCCAGAAAAGGAGCCATCTTTCTGCCGTGCCGGTAATGAGGGTCTGCAGGGCTCCGGCAATGCCGAAGAGCGCGGCAGCAACCTGGAGGGCGACAGAAAAAGTCTCTCCTCTCCTTGAATTACGGTACAAGAGCGGAAGGCCGGCCACTGCCGCTAGAATGGAGCCTGTAATTATCGGGATTAAGGGAGAGATCATATCGTGGCTGCTCACTTATAGGTAGAGCTGTCATGGCTGCGATTTATGCGAAGCTTCAACTGAAAAGCATGAACAGCAAACTGTCTAAATTGTTAGAACAATATTAGTTTGCTGTCAAATTATTTGTGTTAATGTGCCGGTGAAACAGTGTCAACTGGCTGATTTGCCGGAGAATTATGGTGTTTTATTCGTGTCTGAAAACGACTTTTTGTAAAAGAGCAGCGCTACGCGCCCATCGGTTTATTTTTATTGACAAAGTAATTCCAGCGAAGCTATAAAGATAGCAACGAAATATCCTTTCTGAATCCGCACGTTAACATTATCAATTAACCATCCGACTAAGCAGGAACTCCAGACCATTTAATCTTTTTACTCAATGTTTCCATGAACGCTTTTGCAATTCTTTCGAGAGTACCTTTTTTCGCCATAATCACGCCGAATCATTCGGTAACATGTATATTTAGTTTTCAGGAGAAAAGATGAACCTACAAGAACTTAAAGGCAAAAAGATCAGCGAGCTGAATACCCTTGCAAGAGAGCTGAACATTGAAGGGGCTTCCGGGATGCGGAAGCAGGAGTTGATATTCGCGCTTCTTAATGCCCAGACCGAACTGAACGGCATGATCTACGGCGAGGGGGTGCTTGAAACTCTTCCTGACGGGTTCGGTTTTCTGCGGGCGCCGGACTACAACTACCTGCCGGGGCCGGACGATATTTATGTCTCGCCGAGCCAGATCAGGCGGTTCAATCTGCATACCGGGGATACCGTCTCCGGCCAGATACGGCCACCGAAAGAGGGAGAGCGCTACTTTGCCCTGCTGAAGGTTGAGAAGGTAAACTTTGAAGCTCCCGAGGTGGCGCGCGACAAGATCTTCTTCGACAATCTGACCCCGCTTTACCCGGATGAAAAACTCAATCTGGAGACAGAGCCTGATAATATGCCTATGCGGGTAATGGAGCTTACCTCGCCTATCGGTAAGGGCCAGCGCGGCCTCATCGTTGCCCCTCCCCGCACCGGCAAAACCATGCTGCTGCAGAATATCGCCAACTCCATCGCCGTGAATCACCCTGAAGTATATCTGATTGTCCTTCTTATTGATGAGCGTCCAGAAGAGGTTACCGACATGCAGCGCTCGGTCAAGGGGGAAGTAATCTCTTCCACCTTTGATGAGCCTGCCTCTCGCCATGTGCAGGTGGCGGAAATGGTTATCGAAAAAGCCAAGCGTCTCGTAGAACACAAGCGGGATGTAGTGATTCTGCTTGATTCCATCACCCGTCTTGCTCGTGCCTACAACACAGTCATCCCCCCATCCGGCAAGATTCTTTCCGGCGGGGTTGACTCCAATGCTCTCCATAAGCCGAAGAGGTTTTTCGGGGCGGCAAGGAATATTGAAGAGGGTGGGTCGCTGACAATTATTGCCACGGCGCTTATTGATACCGGCAGCAAGATGGATGAGGTAATCTTTGAGGAGTTCAAGGGGACCGGCAATATGGAACTCCATCTCGACCGCAAACTCGTCGAGAAGAGAACGTTTCCGGCTATCGACATCAATAAGTCAGGTACCCGTAAAGAGGAACTTCTTATCGAGAAAACTTCGCTTAACCGCATCTGGATACTCCGCAAGGTGATTCACCCTATGAATGTTGTCGACAGTATGGAGTTCCTCCTCGACAAGCTTTCGGAAAGGAAGAGCAACCAGGCATTTCTGGATGCCATGAGCAAGTAGTAAAAACTGCTTGTAATAATTATTCGTAAATGCTACTTTTTATACTTTACAGCAAAATAAATTGGTGAATTGCCAGTATTTATAGGAGGATGAAAGAATGAGAGAAGGAATACACCCTAAATATGTTGATGTCACAGTGAAATGTCTCTGCGGCAACATCTTTGAAACACGTTCAACCAAGCCGGAGATCAGCACTGAGGTATGTTCGCAGTGCCATCCGTTTTACACCGGCAAGCAGAAGCTTATGGACACAGCCGGTCGCGTTGAAAGATTCAAGAGGCGCTACGGTCAGGTTTAACATCGCTAGCGATTATTTTGCAGAGGGGGATTTTGTCTTGGACAAAAATCCCCCTCTTGCGTTTTATCGTCTGAATCGGAGTCTTGAATGAAAGTATCTCTTCTCCAGCACACATCTGATCCTGAACGAAGCGTTGCCCTTGCTGCCAGGCTTTGCTACTCCTCCGCGTCGATAGCGGAGCTGGACGACAAGCTTTCCCAAAACGATATCGTCGCTTTCCTTGAAAAGATCATGTCGCTCGGCCATCAGTCAGTGCTTGAACACGCTGTTTTTACCTTCGGGGTTGAAGGGATATCGAGAGCCTGTTCACACCAGCTGGTACGGCATCGTCTGGCGTCCTATTCCCAGCAGTCACAGCGGTATGTGACCTTTAAAGGTGACGATTTCCCGCTGGTAATCCCGGAAAGCATCTCGTTGTCGCCAAAACGGAGCGAGCTCTTTAACCGGGCTGTCAAGGCGGCGGCAGAAGTTTACCGGGAGCTGGTTGAAGACGGCGTTCCTGCCGAAGATGCCAGGTTTGTTCTTCCGAATGCGGCTGAGACAAAAATTATCGTCACCATGAATGCCCGCGAACTGTTGCACTTTTTTGAACTTCGCTGCTGTGAGCGTGCCCAGTGGGAAATAAGAGCACTGGCCATTGAAATGCTGCGGCTGGTAAAACCTGCGGCGCCGGTCATCTTCAGCTCTGCCGGTCCTGGCTGCGTCTCCGGCGGCTGTCCGGAAGGGTCCATGACGTGTGGACATATGCGGGAAGTCCGTGAGCGCTTCAGCGCTCTTAGCCCAATCAATTGATCGTCCCAGAGCACCCCTTTCGGAGAAAACATGGAAAAGATTAATGTCGGTGGCCAGGCAGTCATTGAAGGCGTCATGATGCGTGCTCCTCGCGCAATGGCGATAGCGGTCCGGCGTCCCACCGGTGAGATTGTTGTTAAAAAGCAGGAGATGATCCCTCTTTCGGAAAGATTTCCCTTGGTAAAGCTGCCGATTATCCGTGGTGCCGTGGCGCTTTTTCACTCCCTTGTCATGGGGGTGACAGCCCTGAATTTTTCAGCCAATGAAGCGATGGTTGAGGAGGAGGGTGAGGCGAAGCAGGAGCTTTCTCCCTGGGCGATGGCCGGCACAATGGCATTTGCTTTTGGTTTCGGGATTCTGCTTTTTTTCATCATGCCGCTTTATCTGACAAAATTGATGACACCGGTGATCGGGGATTCGAATATTATCTTCAATCTTGTTGATGGCGTGATCCGGGTACTGGTTTTTCTTCTCTACATCTGGCTGATCTCCCGCATGAAGGATATTCAGCGGGTTTTTCAGTATCACGGTGCAGAGCACAAATCGATCTTTGCCTTCGAAGCCGGCGAAGCGCTGACCGTAGAGAATGTGCGCAAGTACAGCTGCCTGCACCCTCGTTGCGGTACAAGTTTTCTCCTGATCGTCATGGTTGTGAGTATCGTTGTTTTCTCGCTTATCCCCAAACTCTGGCCATTCTATCTGAAGGCTGCTTCACGGGTAGTTTTCCTGCCGCTCATTGCCGGAATCTCCTACGAATTCCTCAAGTGGAGCGCTAAAAACGATCAGTCGCCACTGGTTAAACTCATTATTACTCCGGGTCTTGCTCTGCAAAAACTCACCACCAGAGAGCCGGACGACAGCCAGCTCGAAGTTGCTATCCGCTCCATGGAAGAGGCACTGGCGGTAAACGCCGGGTACAGGGATGACCGGTTGGTAATTTAAAGGAACTTAAATAGATGCTCGACAAAATTGAAGAACTTGAGCGGCGTTATCAGGAACTGGAAGCGCTCTTATCCGATCCGATTGTAATAGCCAATCAGCCGGAATTCAGGAAATTTTCCAGAGAACATTCTGATCTCGCCCCGCTTGTTGATGCCTACCGCAGATACAGAAAAGTTATTAACGAGATTGATGAAAACCGGGAAATGCTTTCTGACTCCGACATGAAGGAGATGGCGGAAGAGGAGCTCAAGTCTCTGGAAGAGGAGAAAATTCGGCTTGATGACGAGATAAAGCTGCTTCTGCTCCCCAAAGATCCAAATGACAGCCGCAACGTTATTCTGGAAATCCGTGCCGGCACTGGGGGTGATGAGTCGGCCCTGTTTTCAGGTGATCTCTTCAGAATGTATTCCCGTTTTGCCGAAAAGAATCGTTGGAAAGTGGAGATGCTCTCTTGCTCAGAGTCTGAGCGGGGCGGTTATAAAGAGGTCATCGCCTCCATCGAAGGGGTTGATGTTTATGCCAAGCTGAAGTACGAATCCGGCACCCACCGGGTGCAACGGGTTCCGGAGACCGAAGCGCAGGGGCGGATTCACACCAGTGCCTGTACTGTGGCGATCATGGCCGAGGCGGAAGACATGGACATTGACATCCGCCCGGATGACCTGAAGATCGATGTCTACCGATCGTCCGGTGCTGGCGGCCAGCATGTCAACACGACCGATTCTGCCGTCAGGATTACCCATCTTCCGACCGGAACTGTGGTTGCCTGTCAGGAAGAGCGGAGTCAGATTAAGAACCGTGCCAAGGCGATGAAGGTTCTCAAAACCAGAATCCTTGATAATATGGTGCAGGAGCAGAGCAGTCGCATGGCTGCCGAACGGAAGCAGCAGGTAGGCAGTGGTGACAGGAGCGAGCGGATCCGTACGTACAACTTCCCCCAGGGGAGGATGACGGATCACCGGATCGGGCTGACACTCTACAAGCTTGATATGATCATGGCCGGCGGAGATCGGCGAGATTGCCGATGCTCTCAGGGCTTTTTACCAGATGGAGGCGCTTAAAGCCCAGTCTGAAGCGGGCTAAAGCCCGAAGGGGACCGCGAATAGCGTCATTATGACTGATCGTGAAATCTGGACCGTACTCAAGATTATTGATTGGACAAAAAGCTACCTAACCGGAAAAGGTGTTGAGAATGCCCGCCTTGAGGCTGAATGGCTGCTTTGCGAAGCGCTTTCCCTTGACCGTGTCGGGCTCTATCTGAACTTTGACAAACCTCTTCAGGACGAAGAGCTCGCGACGTTCCGCTCCATGGTATCCCGTCGTGCGAGGCGTGAGCCGCTGCAGCATATTCTGGGGAGCCAGGAGTTCATGGGGCTTGAGTACAGAACAACAGCCGCGGCGCTTATTCCGCGACACGATACGGAAGTGCTGGTCAATGAAGCTCTCAAGGCTGCTCCTGACACAGGCAGGGTGTTGGATATCGGTAGTGGCAGCGGCTGCGTCGCTATTTCTATCGCCAAAAATCTTCCTGAGGCAACGGTGATTTCGGTCGATATCTCCAGGGAGGCAATCGAACTTGCGGACCGGAATGCGGCGCTGAACTCTGTTTCTGTAGAATTCAGGCATGGGTCATTGTTCGATCCGGTCAAGGGTGAGCGCTTCAATCTTATCGTCAGTAATCCCCCCTACATCCCTGCGGCAGATATTAAAAGCCTCCAACCTGAAGTCCGGGATTTTGAACCGAGAGCAGCCCTTGATGGCGGTATTGACGGGCTTGATTTTTATCGCCTTATCACACCGGCGGCTCCGGATTATCTGCTGCCTGGCGGTTGGCTGCTGCTTGAAGTCGGTGCCGGACAGTCTGCGGCGGTGACAGAAATGTTCGCCGTCAGCGGTTTTTCTGCTATATTCTCCGCGAAAGATCATGCCGGCATTGAACGAGTTGTCGGCGGACGTATATAAAAGTAAGGAACAAGGATTTATTATGGACAAACTGATCATAAACGGCGGCAAAAAGCTAAAAGGGGATGTGTCGATCAGCGGCTCGAAGAACGCCGCTCTGCCGATATTTGTTGCCACCATTCTCGCTCCGGGAACTTTTGAAATTAGTAATGTCCCGTTTCTGCGCGATATAAATACCACCATCAAGGTGCTTGATTCACTCGGTGCCAGGATTGAGGGGAATGGTAATATTGTCAGAATCGACACTACCAACCTGAACAACGTTGAGGCAACGTACGATCTCGTCAAAACCATGAGGGCATCCGTACTTGTGCTTGGTCCTCTCCTGGCACGGCATGGCAGGGCGAGGGTCTCGCTGCCGGGTGGCTGCGCCATCGGCGCCAGGCCGATAGACCAGCATTTGAAAGGGTTGAAAGCGCTCGGAGCTGATATTCATCTTGCTCATGGCTATGTGGAAGCGACCGCAAAGAGGCTCAAAGGGGCACGGATCAATTTTGACGTGCCGACTGTTGGCGGCACAGAGCATCTTATGATGACTGCTACCCTTGCCAAAGGGGAGACGATCCTTGAGAATGCGGCCAGAGAGCCGGAAATAGTTGATCTTGCCAACATGCTGAACCTTATGGGGGCCCGGATAGAAGGGGCCGGCACTGATACCATCAGGATAACCGGAGTAGCGGAGCTCTCCGCTGTCGATTACCGGGTTATGCCTGACCGGATCGAGGCCGGTACTTTCATGGTTGCGGCTGCTATTACCGGCGGTGCCATCAGGATCAGCAACATGCAGCTTGAGCATCTTGATGCGCTGGTATTCAAACTTCAGGATGCCGGGGTGGAGATACTCAACAAAGATGGTGTTGTCTGTGTCAAGGGGCCTAAAAAACTGAAGAGCATGAACATCAAAACCAGGCCTTATCCCGGTTTCCCGACCGATATGCAGGCCCAGTTCATGGCGCTTATGTGTGTTGCCGACGGTGCGAGCATAATTGCCGAAAACATTTTTGAAAATCGCTTTATGCATGTCTCTGAACTGATCCGTTTCGGTGCGGATATAACCATTGACGGCAAAAGCGCGCTTGTCAAAGGGATCAAAAAACTTTCCGGCGCTCCGGTAATGGCAACTGATCTGCGCGCCTCAGCTTCTCTCATTCTGGCCGGACTGGCAGCCGAGGGGCAAACGGAGATAACCAGAATATACCATCTTGATCGCGGTTATGAGGCGATTGAGAAAAAGTTGGCTGGGCTCGGTGCAGATATAGTGCGGGTGAAGGAATGAACGATTATATAACTATAGCAATCCCGAAAGGGCGGATTCTCGAAGAGTCGGTCGAACTCTTCAAGAAAATCGGTTTTGACTGCGACGAGCTTCTCGGCAACTCCAGAAAACTGATATTCGAAAACAGTGCCCAAAAGCTGCGCTATATGATTGTCCGGGCCACTGATGTGCCGACCTATGTGGAATACGGTTCTGCCGATCTGGGAATTGTCGGCAAAGATACGCTCCTGGAACAGGGGAAAGATCTGTATGAACCGCTTGATCTCAAATTCGGTTACTGCCGCATGATGGTTGCTGAGCCCGTCGGACTTGCAGCGAAGGATGATCCGTCACGATGGGCTAATATCAGAATTGCCACCAAATATCCTAACATCACTGAAAAGTACTTCTCTGCCCGCGGTATTCAGGTGGAGATAATAAAACTCTATGGCTCGATCGAGCTTGCGCCCCTTGTCGGCCTTTCAGAGCGGATTGTTGACCTGGTTTCAACCGGTGAGACCCTGAGGCAGAACGGTCTGGTTGAGGTTGAATCAATAGCTGAAATCACCACCCGGCTGGTGGTGAACAGGGCAAGCCTTAAGATTAAGCATGAGCGGATAACCAGGATAATTGAAGGGTTGGAGAAGCTGCTATGAAATTTCTTTCCATAAAAGACAAAGATTTTGACAGAGAATTCGCTACGATTCTTGCTCGCGGTGAAGAGTCTGGCCGGGAGGTCGAGCAGGTCGTTCTGGCGATAATCGCCGCTGTCAGAGAGCGCGGTGATGCGGCCGTCCTGGAGTATACGAGTCGTTTTGACCGGTTGAATGTCTTTTCGGTCGCCGAACTTGAAGTAACAGCTGCTGAAATAGACGAAGCCATTGCCCGCTGTGCTTTAGAAGATCTGGCCGCACTAAAACTTGCGGTCGAACGGGTGGCACGGTTTCACGAGAAACAAAAACAGCAGACCTGGCTCTCCACTGAGGAGCCCGACATCATGCTCGGCCAGATGGTGACGCCGCTGCAGCGGGTGGGTATTTATGTCCCCGGCGGCAAGGCGAGCTATCCGTCGAGCGTCATCATGAATGCCGTCCCTGCCAAAGTGGCGGGAGTGCCTGAAGTGATCATGGTTGTACCTACTCCGGATGGGGAGATAAATCCGCATGTTCTGGCGGCGGCCCGTCTTTCCGGGGTTGACAGGATTTTCAGGATTGGCGGAGCTCAGGCTGTTGCCGCGCTTGCCTACGGCACTGCAACTATACCAAAAGTCGATAAGATCACCGGACCGGGTAACATCTATGTTGCCACGGCGAAGAAACTGGTCTTCGGACAGGTCGGAATCGACATGATTGCGGGGCCATCCGAGATACTGGTTATTAATGACGGCAGCGGCACGCCTGCTCATATCGCGGCGGATCTTCTGTCTCAGGCTGAGCATGATGAACTCGCTTCATCAATCCTGATAACGACTGATGAGGAGTTTGGCAAGGCGGTTACTCTGGAGGTCGAAAGGCAGCTGAAAGAACTCTCCCGTGAGAGTATCGCCAGAAAGTCGTGGGAAAGTTACGGCGCTGTTATTATTGCCGGTGATCTTTCCGAGGCGATAGCTTTCTCCAACAGGATTGCCCCGGAGCATCTGGAACTGGCGGTCAGCGATCCGTTTGCGATTTTGCCGCAGATTAAAAATGCCGGCGCCATTTTCATGGGTCACTACACCCCCGAGGCTGCCGGCGATTATCTGGCCGGGCCAAACCACACTCTGCCTACCGGCGGCACAGCCAGATTCTTCTCGCCGCTTTCCGTTGATGATTTCGTGAAAAAATCATCAATCGTCTACTTCAGTCGCGCTGGATTGAACAGGTTGGGAGATGATATTGTCCGGATTGCCGCTCTTGAAGGGCTCGAAGCTCATGGCAAGTCGGTGAGTGCCAGGTTGAAGGGTGATTGAACAACTGCTTTAATCCTTGGGTGGAGGTCTGCCGGTTCGGGTCACAAATTCGATGTCTTCTTTGATTTTGGAAATATTTTCAGCGCAATAGGTCCAGATCCGATAGCTTTCAACTCCCAGGATTGTCATGCCAGAACCGAAGACCGCCCAGTAATTTTCTTCAAGGGCTTTGCCAAAATAATAAAAGAGAAAAAAAGCTGTCAGATAGCCGACATGGCTGAAGCTGCTGCGATGCTCAATACCTGTGGACATGCGAGCAAGACTTAAAATTATTGCAGAAAAAGTATAAACTATGAGCGCGATGCTGACAATCTGAGCCGAAGGCGGTTTGCCTAAAATAGCGGTGACCCTGTCAGGAGACGGCAGAAAGGAAAACCCCCACCAGGCAAAAATGCTGACGGCAATAAACAGCGAAAGTGCCAGAAGTCCGCGGGTGGAAAAGCGGTTTAAGCGGTCCATATCCTTTATTAATTCTTGTCGAAGTAAGTCTGCACTATCCTTGATTTCATTCACAACAGTTGACAGTTGATCCCCTCGCATGTCAATCATGCAATCCCCGATACCCTTTCGTCAAGATAACAAGCACAATAAAGCTTGAATTTGTTTTGTGCCAGAAATGGCAGAAAACAGATTCTAAGTTACCAAACTAATTTCTTTTATAAAAGTCTGCAACTGATTATTCAGAATTTTCTTTTTTGCCGCTCATGCTAACTGTTAATTTGTAATAATTAGCGGCTATAATATCAAGATCATGAGGCAGGTGAGGCGGGGGAGCCGGAATATCGGCCTTGATTGTTGTTGATTCAATGTAGCTGCTTAACCTCTGGATAGGGATAAAGACATTTCTCATCAACAAGGCGGTCACTCCGCCGATGGTAAGGATGAGGCACATCAATGAAAAGACGATCATCTGGATGCTAAGCATTGTGAGCGATCTTTCAAGTTCCTCCCTTGACAGTCCGATATCAAGGGTGCCCAGAATTTTCTGGCCGGGGGGATGGATATGACATGTAGCAGTTGAACAGTCCGGTCCATTGTAAATCGGTGCGGTAATTGCCATGACATCCATACCCTCCGGATTTTTAAAAGTACGGACCTGCTGCATCGTTCCCAGATTGGTGACAGGAACGGCTCCTTTGTGACAGACGATGCAGCCTTCAGCGTTCTTATCCACCTGACGGTTTATCTCACCCGGTTTGGCTGAAAAAGTCACCACCCCCTTTTTGTTGAATATTCTGACATGATCGACGCCTTTCTGTTCCCCCACGTTGCGAATAATTGTTGACAGCATTTCACGATCGGATTTGTGCATTGCATAGCGGGTTGATTTGAGAATGGTGCCGGCAAGATTGGTGGCATGAACTATCTCGTCACGATGGAGGTCCTCCCGGATAACAGAGTAAAGGATAAGGCAACAGACAACCATGAATCCCGAAACGGCAAGGCCTACCGGTACAAGGGCTTTTCCTGCGAGTGTGGTAAACATATCATCCTCCACCGTTCCTGCCGGCAACGCAAATCAACCGGCCTAAAACTTATAATTTATGGCATGACGCACAGTTCGCTTTAACGCTGAAAGCGTTTTTTCCATCATGACAGCTACCGCATGATTTCCCCGCTTCCATCGCCTTCATGCTGACCCTGGTCTTACTCCGGGAAGTTTTGTAAATCAGCGGGTGACACTCTCCACACTTGTAAAGAGCGGTGTGGTTTTTATGGCTGAAGCTGATGTTGCCGGAATTCTTGCCGATAAAGGTAATTTCCCCGTTCGGGTGGCACTTGGAACATTCAGCTAATGCGAAAGCCTTATCTCCGTTGTGGCAGGCGCCGCATGATTTTCCTTTTTCCATGGCGGCCATGCCTACCGGAGGGTTGGCAGCCGTCTTATAAAGGGTGTTGTGGCAGTCGCTGCAGCTACAGTTTTTCTGCAGATGGACAGAATGTTTAAACTGTACAGGACCGGTTGCCTTTACCTTAAAGGTGATGTCTTTAACTTTGTGACAGACCGTGCATTTAGCCAGTGGAAAAGCCGCTTTGCCGTTGTGGCATTGGCCGCATGATTTCCCCTGTTCCATCTCGGCCATTGTGTAATGGCTCCCCTTTTCCATAACACTGTTATGACAGGCCTTGCAGCTTATGTTCGGGGACTTGGCGGTTTTTTTCTTAAGATGCGAGGCGTGACTGAATACAACCTTGCCGGCATTTTCAGTAATAAAAGTTTTGTCCTTTATCTCCAGCGCTGCAGCGGGGATTGAATAAAAGATGACAGCGGTGAACGTTATCCAGATTAGTTTCATGGTTGTCTCCTGTCAGCAGCTCTTGAGTTCTGAGAATTCATGACAGCAAGGAGGGTGGACCCCCATAGCAAAAACAACACTGCCTGCATATCAAGATGTTACGCATCACTATTGCCTAGAGCCATTGATTCAGTTTGAGATGCGTATGCCGGCACAAGCTCAGGCGTAGCCGCTTCAGTTTTTGGAACATATGCCGGCGCAAGGGCAGGAACAGGCAAAGCCGCTGCAGTTTCAGTGGCGTATGCCGGGGCAAACTCCTCCTGGCTTTTCCACTGATAAAATATCGGCAGTCTGTAGAGAATGAAGCGATAGACCATTATATAGATGGAGTAGACAGTCAGGCAGATGACAACTTCACGCCAGTGGGGAATCTCTCTGTACGGCAGTTTCCAGTTGAAGGTAAACATTGAGGTATTAAGCCGGTTCAGAAATATTCCAATGACGACAAGGAAAGCGCTGAAGCGTATGACTGCCATTTTTTTATGGCGGATGGCAAAGGCGAATAATGCCATTGGAATTATTACCGCAATCATGATTTCAACCAGATACCATTGCCCCCAACCAGTTGTTAAGTAGCCCCATTTATTGTCATGGGCAATACTCAGCAGTTTAATAGTGAGGTAGGTTGCCAAACCCATGCTGGCGCCTTTTGCCAGCGAGATGGTTATCCGGTCCAGGCTCTCTTTGAAGCGTTGGTCAAAGCGCCAGGACATGGTTTTGCAGGCAATGGTGCTGACGGTGATTACCATGCAGAGTCCGCCGGGGATGGAGGAGACAAAAAAGTGTATCCATTGGAATGATGATGAGTACCAGAGAGGGTGGACCTTGCCGGGGGCGTAGGTGAAGAGTGCTCCGAGGGCTCCCTGGTGAAGGGTGGAGAGGATGATGCCGGATACGGTGAGCCCCAGGGTGATTTTCCTGATAGCACGAATGCCGATGGGAAAACCTATCCATTCAAAAAAGCTTTTGGAAACTTCGGCTATCTGCACTGACAGGTAGGTGGATACGTGCCAGGCCACCAGAAAAAGTACTGATGCCGGCCCAAATGCTACCACCATCGGATACGGTAAACGCCACGGTTGTCCCAGGTCAATCAGCAAAAACACGACGGCGAAAAAATAGCCTAAAAGACCGTTTAATAGCCCAAGGCGTTCCATCGGTTCCAGATCATGCCGGCCGAAAACCTCGCACGCTGTCCCAAGCAGAAAGCCGGACGAAGAGAGCGGAACCATGCCGAAGAGGCCGAATCCAAGAAACAGCCCCCATGGGTAGTCATTGGAGCTATGGGTGACCCAGGAGAGGCCGAAAGTGAAACGGCCAAGAATGATCGGGATGCCGACAGCTAAAATAAGCGCAAAAAACCAGTTGAGAGGATTACGAAGGGCCTGCCCGATGTATTGGGGGAGGGTCAGTCCGAGAAAAAGCTTCTCCATAATAGTCCAGTTACGTCCGGCTGACTTTTCAAGAGAATCTACGGTTACTACACCGCTGGCGATTAGTTTTTTCATTTTTTGCCATCCTCCTGCTCAGAATGGTTATGGTGAGCATCACCGTGGTCTTTGTTTTTGGTAGCGAGAAGGTGAATTCCGGTAAACAGAGCCGGCCAGATGGTCAGCACCATCGGCACCATGCCGAGAAACTCCTTGACGTTGGAGATAATCGGCTCATTACCGACAGTTTCATCCAGGCCGATAAGTTCTGGCGGAACCCTGGAGAGGTAGAGCCAACTGGTCCCGCCCAACTCTTTTTCGCCATAGATATGATCGAAATATTTATCCGGAGTTGCTCTGATCCGTTCATGACCCAACTTGATCAGATCTTTACGCAGGCCGAAGGTAAGCGCTTCCCGTGGACAGATCTCAACACATGCCGGCGGTTTGCCGAATTTCAAACGAGTGTGATAGCACAAAACGCACTTTTTAATGACCGGATTAAAGGAGCTGGAATAACTGTAGGCCGGTATGTTGAAGGGACATGCGACCATGCAGGTGCGGCATCCCACACAGACCTTACCGTTGTAGATCACTGCGCCTTCTTTGGTCTTTGTGTAGGCATTGACGAAGCACGAGGTTAAGCAGGCAGGCTCGTTGCAATGGTTGCACTGCATTTTACGAAAGGGCGGTTTTTGCCCGTCACTTGCATCATAGCGGTTAACAACGGTGTACGCCTTTTCAGAGGTTCGGCGCTTTTCTTCAAAAACCGAGGTGTCATCGAACGGAACGTCAGGTTCAGGGAGCTGCTGCTCCTTGTTGCATGCTGCTTCGCAGCTCCGGCAACCGATGCAGCGGGTCGTGTCTACCAGGACCCCCATTGCGTCAGGGTATCCATCGAAGGAACCTACAGCCCAACTCTTGGCCGGTACTCCAAGTGAAGCAGCAGCTCCACCAAGCAGGCAGCCTTTAAGGAAGTCTCTACGTTTCATGGTTTTCTCCTTCGGATAGAATGACGTTTTACCAAATCAGCTGTTTGTCAGTGACCGCCATGACCGCCTTTGGCGGTCTTGTCCCTGGGCGTAAATTCACCCGAGTTATAGAAGGCGTCCCCTGCTTTTGTCCGTTGGTGGCAATCCTGACAACCGGTCGGTCCCGAAATCTTTTCATGGCAGTCTATGCATGTCCTGTGCATTGCAGCCTTGAGGCTCGGCTTGTCGTGATGGTAGTTTTTCGGATCCTTTTCTTTAATCGCGGCAGCTGAAAAAGGATCCGTCAGATGGCATCCCTTGCAAGAAACCGTTTTCGTCTCACTGCTGTTACGATGACACCTGATGCAGTTGGCATCCTGCACCAGCGTGCCGGTGGTATGATGATGGCAGTAGGAACATTCATTAGTAAATTTGATATGTTTGGCATGACTGAAATCGAACGGCTTATACAGTTTACTTTGAGTGTTCAAGGTAACCGTGTCAGGAACGGTTATGCCACGACCAATATCAGGTATAGTAGTCAGCAGCAAAAAAACTGTCGCACCAGCGAGCCAGAACCCATTCGCCTGCATATTGAATCCTCCTTTACATGATTAGTTAATTCTACTCAGCCGCAGACTCCAGGCATCTCAGCCTGCGGCTAATTCAGCAGAAAGCGATTGCACCAGAAAGCGATTGCACCAGAAAGCGATTGCACCAGAAAGCGATTGCACCAGAAAGCGATTGCACCAGAAAGCGATTGCACCAGAAAGCGATTGCACCAGAAAGCATTGTCTAGTTATCGGTATCGGAGGAACTGTTTTTTTCCTCTTTGTTGATGTAGCGATAAAAAATGGGGAACCCGACAAAAAAAGCCACACAGATGAGGTATTCCATGCTTTTAATGTATGTGTAGTAATCGACCAGAGTGAAAACCTCTTTGACTTCTCCCACTGCTGATAAATCCATGACGAACCTCCATTAATCAAATATCGCGCTATTTTTAATCCTGAAACTGAAGTTTGAATTTGAAAAATCACTTTTTCAAATCAGATTAGTAGTACTTGGCGCTCGCCTTTGATGCGTTTCTTTTGCTCGCGGCACCTTTGATCATGCCGTAAAGCATTATGATTGCCGGGACGCACTGGACAACCACCACCAGAGCACAGAAACCGAGGAAGATCAGAATCAAGGGACCACTTATAAAGACCTTGTTGGTAACGCCCGATGAGGCAATGGCTCCGCTGCCGGTAGCAAGATTGATGGCTAAAGCGCTAAAGACTGCTGTCAAGGTTTTGTTTGCGTTCATGGCGTTCTCCTTTTTAGTTTGTTGACGGGTTATATTTTGTCGCTACTTAATTCTGCTGACTTCTGTGACTTTTCCCGCTGCTGACAGGAATATCTTTCGAATCATCTCAGCAAAAAGCTTAAGGCCGGGAATGAACTGGTAGATGACGATCATTACCCCAAAGGAGATGAAAAAAGCTGTCATAGGCCCCAATCCTTCTACTTCAGTGCCCCCTGAGGCCAATGCGTAAGATATGGATACCAGCACGAGCAGTCCGAATGTTGAAATGATCTTCACGGCATCCTCCTTTTATGTCAGGTGTAAATCTGGTTGTATAAGTAAAAATTAATGTATATGCAGTTATGTGTGCATATGGCGTGCCAATAGCTCGAAAATGCAGGAATGCAAAGCTGTAACTGGCCGTAATTAAAGTAAATAATCTTTGCAGTCGTTTATGTTTGTGTGTGTTAATGGACGGAGGGGGAATTTGCAGTATGCTGACAGTATACAATTGCACATTAATGCAATTAAATTGCATTAATGTGCAACCTTTCGATATCGTGCATTAAAACGTCATGTTGGTTTAATTCTAATGCATATTAAATGTATACACTTGCCACGGTGAATGTTGAAATCTCACAGGGATAACTGTCTGTTCAGAAAGGTTCGAAACTTTAGCTAACATCATAAAATGAGTTTTATGCTGGGTGGAGACACGGGTTCATTTTGCGATGTTGGTTCAATAGAGTTCATTGGCAAGCTTAAATGTGCTTTGGTAAAATTAAAATATGTAAACTATTGACTGGGGGTTTCAGTAAGGAGTACGATTGGTCGGGTAAAGCATGCACCAGGTTTTGTGAAACCGGGGCGACTATTTAAGATGTTATCCGTAAATAACGTTTAGTAAACTTAAGTATCTTGATTTTATAGGGCTGAATTGGGGGAAGTTATATGGATAAGATAGTCTTCCTTGTTGTTGATGATGAGGCGGTGATCCGTGATGGCATAAAACGCGTTCTTGAGGGGGATAATTTTGAGGTGGAGACTTGCAGCAGCGGTCATAAGGCAATTGAACAGCTTCAGAAAAAAGACTATGGACTGGTAATAACGGATTTGAAGATGCCAGGCATGGACGGCATTGAGGTACTTAAGGCGGTCAAAACCCTGCAATCAGATATTCCGGTTATTATAATAACCGGCTACGCCTCAATTGACACCGCTGTAGAGGCCATGAAAAACGGAGCGGCCGATTATATTTCAAAGCCGTTCTCCCCCGACCTTTTACTGGAAATGGTGCATAACGCCCTTAAACAGCGCGGTCGTTCTCCGGATAAACCGTGTCTAAAAAATGAGATTAGTCTGCACCTCGGGTTTCATGGTTTTATAGGTGAAAGCAAGGAGATGCAGAAAGTTTATCAAAGGATCGTGCGGGTTGCCGCCTCCAGCAGTACAGTGCTTATAAGCGGCGAAAGCGGCACAGGCAAGGAGCTGGCCGCTCGTGCAATACATGAAACCGGTTCCAGAAAAGAAAAGCATTTTGTTGCAGTAGATTGCTCCTCACTGGCAGAAACATTACTGGAGAGCGAACTGTTCGGCCATGTTAAAGGATCTTTTACCGGCGCTGTGCAGACAAAGACCGGCCTGTTCAAAGTCGCTGACGGCGGCACTCTATTTCTGGATGAAGTTTCAAATATCAGCCTGTCAACTCAGGCAAAACTCCTGCGAGTCCTGCAGGAACGGAAAATCACTCCTATTGGTGGTACACAGCTAGTGCCAATAGATATTCATCTTGTTGCGGCGACAAACAAAAATCTCAGAACTATGGTAAACGAAGGCTCTTTCCGGGAAGATCTTTTCTTTCGGCTCAATATAATTCCAATCGAATTACCTCCGCTTCGTGAGCGCAGGCAGGATATTCCGGTATTGATCCATTATTTTCTGAAAAAGTATTCCGCGGAGATAGGTAAGAATATCAGCCGAGTTGCGCCGGATGTAATGAGCTTTCTGGAAAATTACTCCTACCCGGGGAATGTACGCGAGCTGGAAAACATGATCGAGCGTGCAGTAGTGCTGGCAGAAGTTGATATTATCCGTAATGAAGATCTTGAACTTTGGGACAGTAAGGAGACGAGTTCAACTAACATGGACAGCATTGTAGACCGCGTTCCATTGAACACTGAAGAGCTCAAGGAGATGAAGCGTCATATCAGAGAGCATGCTATGGACTCACTGGAAAGCGTATTCGTACAAAAGGCCCTCGAACGTAACAACTGGAATGTCACCAGAGCGGCCGAACAGACGGGCATACTGAGGCCTAATTTCCAGAGTATGATGAAAAAACTGGGTATTTCGGTAAAAGGACAGCACTGACAGTAGCGTACAGTTCCGATTCAAAACTGGATTATCGTCATCTTGAGGCCTGGAGCATGACAATAAATTCTGCCCCCCAACCCGGTGTGCTTTTTACCTCTATTTTCCCGCCATTGTTTTCAATAATACCGTAGGAAATTGCCAGTCCGAGTCCAGTGCCGTCAGGTTTGGTTGTAAAAAATGGATCAAAAATCCTGGCAAGATTTTCTTCAGGAATACCATCACCGTTATCTTTAATATCCGCACATACATACTTACCGTCTGCCGACCAAAACGTAGATATCTCCAGATCCCCTCCCGCTGGCATGGCATGGCCGGCATTAATAAGCAGGTTCATGAACACTTGCCGAATCTGATTGGGATCAACTGATATCTGCGGCAGACAACTATCGTAATTTTTCCGGATGGCGATCTTGCTGAATTCCGGCTGATTGTGAAAAAAATTGATCACATCATCCAGAATTGTTTCAAGGGAAATAGCTTCTTTTTCAGGCAAAGATTCCCGGCTGAATTCAAGTAGATTTTTAACGATGCCGGCACACCTTCGGGTCTCGGAAATGACTCTCTCCACATCGGGTAACAAGGCTGGATCTAGTCTTTTGTCACTATTAAGGATTGAGGCATACAGCAGGATGCCGGTTAAAGGGTTGTTGATTTCATGGGCAACTCCGGCTGCCAGAGTACCGATAGAAGCCATTTTCTCCGAGTGCCGTAACTGTTCTTCCATTAGCATTATTGCCCTACTTCTTTCTTCGACCTTGCTTTCAAGGCTGTCCGCCCAGCCCTTCAATTCTTTGTCTGCCCTCCCAAGGCTTTCGGTCATTTCATTTACCGCTTCGGCTAATTCTCCTAATTCATCCCTGCTTGTGACTGGAACCCGTGATTCAAAATTTCCCAGAGCGACTTGTGTGCTCTGCTGCACAAGCCTTCCGACCGGAACATCGATAAGATAATGAGTCAGAATGATTACCAGCATGCCGAACAACAACAGGAGCATGCATGTTAATATTACAAATACAAGGCGGTATTCTCGGGATTTTTGTCTGAGCGTTTCCAGGGAAATTGATATATCGAGGAGTCCCAGTACCGTGTCGTTTTTGCTATGAAAATGGCAAGGGGCAGTAAAGCAGGCTGATTGATTATAAATTGCCTTTGTAAAGCCGAGAGTTTCTTTCCCGGCGCTGTTAACAATGATCCGGCTGTTGTTAGATGCAGATGTAGTTTCGTCGGTACTTGCATAATAGTGGCAGATGACGCACTCTTCAGTATGCTTGCCTATGAAGGACCCGATTTCCTCGTCCAAGCTTGAAAATACCACTTTCCCTTTTTTATCAATTAAGCGGATATGATCAATATTGACACTTTTTGCAATTCTTCCAATCATATGATGGATGGCTGTTTTATCATTCTTCATCATGGCGTCATAAGCGCTCTGTGTGATTACGTCAGCGACTTCTTCCGCATTCGATGCAGCGTAATCTATCATGAGCTTTCTGACGGTTTTAAGATTGATATTGTCCAGCAATCCCATGAACACAAGCAGGATAAGTGAGGTGGCAAAGGTTAGTTTTGCGATAAGTGAAATGCGAATTTTCATGCATCAAGTCCCATGTAATTCATCGGTTAGAAGGCATGTTTAGAAACCATATACAGATGCTTTTCGCTGGTACTATGAGCAAATCCGAATTAATTTACTGCGTTGATGTACTGTAAAATCAGCTTGCTGGCACCATTATCTTGTTTTCAGTGGTAGATGAAGGCTTTTCAAGCAGGTATTCCCACCCCGGGAAAATTAGGTTAAGTATAACTTTTCTATACTTTACACCGGCGTTAGAAAACAAAAAAATTATTTTATTTTCATGGTAGTGCTTAACAAGCTGAAATTATTGCACTCCAGCTTCATGTTTTCTGTCGAGAATCTTTCGGCACAATTGATGCTGTTTAGATGAGTAGATGAGTACAGTTCGGAACTCTGCTCCGGAAAACAAAAGAGTAGGTTAGGAAGAAAAATCCAACTTTCTAAAAGGAGAACGTCATGAGAGCATTAGCAATATTGATGGGAACAATGGCCCCCGCTACGCTGTTTGCGGCTGAAACTGCCCCTCCGGGAGATGATGGGGTTTTCGTCTGGATCTTCCTCGGTTTTTTCGCAATGATTGTAGTCGGCCAGTTAGTCCCGGCTGTCGTGTTGATCATTGGTTTGCTTAAGGGGTTCACTACCAAGGATAAGGTGAAAACTGAGGTGAAGTAGTCATCGGCTACGTGGTGCGAATCGGTGTAAGATTCGCGCCCTGATGCGATGAGGGTTAAAGGAGAGGTTTTGTCATGTGGAAGTCGGACGAAAGCTTCTATGTAAAGTCTCATGTCGTAAGTTCATTCATCACGCTTGTTTGTTGCGTTTGTATTATTGTTGTCTGTCTTGTCCCCTCGTACTTTCCTGATGTATTTCGATTACTGGTTGATCACCGCATAACCATTGTTATACCGTATCTCCTGTTTATAGCACTTGGCGGTTCTATTTTTTCGATCTGGTATTTCCTGTTCAGAAAGAAAAGGTAGATGGGGTATATTTGAGAGAACAGTTGGAGGGTATGAGTGGATAATGGTCAGGTAGATCCGGTTATGTACCGGAAAGTGATGAAACAGACAAGAAGGCGCCGCAAATATTTTTTCGTCACTGTGCTGGTATATATACCGGCTTTATTAATTACCTACGAGATTTCTCCATCCAACAGAGCCATGGGGACCCTGTTTGTTATCTGGGTTTTGGTTTTAGTTATAGTCTCTTTTCTTGTGGCACTAAGCAAATGTCCGCGCTGTGGTAACTATTTCCATCTTAACGGGATGACATTTTTAGTCCTTCGCAAATGCCTGCATTGTCAACTGCATATAAAAAATCCTCCTGGCACTGATCTCTGAACTGATCAGTATGTCTGGCTTGGGGCTGCTATGGGTGGCTTCAGCAGGATAACGGGGTGATTGTTTTCTTGATTTCATCAAGGGAGGCAAGTTCGAGCGGCTTCGAAAGATAGCCATTGATGCCAAGTTCCTTACAGAGTGCGATATCGCCCGGATTGTCAGAAGAGCTGAGAATAATAACCGGCAGCTGCCTGGTGTTGAATTTCTCACGGATGCTCGTCAACAGGTCTATGCCGCCTATTTTGGGAAGCTGAAGATCAAGCAGGATCAATGCCGGGAGAGCCTGTTGCGATGATTCATCCCCCAGAATTCGCTGTAAGGCGTCGTTGCCATTCTTTGCGATCTCTATTTTTAGCGATAGCGGCAGTTTTTTGATCATTCTGATAGTCAGAAAGCGGTCGTCTTCATTATCTTCCACAAGCAGTATTGAGATCGCACTCATTAGCCGTTACCTTCAGCTGGCGTGTGCGCCATAGCGCTCATTCCAGGAAGAATGAAAAAACAGGTTGTACCAGCCCCTACAGCACTTTCGAGCCAGATTTTGCCGCCATGCCGCGAGATTATCCGCTGGACGATTGCCAGGCCGATGCCTGTTCCTGGATACTCTTCGTAGTTGTGGAGCCGCTGAAAGGGGGTGAAAAGCTTGTCGTAATAGTTCATGTCGAATCCTGCGCCATTATCCCTTACAAAACAGACCGTTTCGCCGTTCTGGATCGTCTCGCCGAATTCAATCAGTGCGTCCGGGTTTTCTTTGGTAAACTTCCAGGAGTTGCCGAGCAGGTTTTCCAGTGCCAGCCAGATAAGCTTCATGTCACCGTAAACTGCCACATTTTCCTGAATCAGGAACTGAACCTGCCGGTCGGTCTCTCTCTGTTTCAGTGACGCTGCCACCGCACCGACCAGTTCGCTGATATCAAGAGCTCTTGGGCTCATTTCCCGCTGTTGCACCTGATAGAGCGTCAGCATTGCGGAGAGAACCAGATTCATCTGTTCACCGGTAGCAGCTATTCTGCTGAGATAGTGAAGTCCCTGCTCATCCAGTTTGTCGCCGTACTCCTCCCTGAGGGCTGTGCAGAAGCCGGCAAGGCGGTTCAGGGGGGCTCTAAGGTCGTGGGAGGCAGAATAGTTGAACGACTCTAGTTCCCGGTTGGCACTTTCAAGTTGGACGGTTCTTTTATCCACCTTGTCTTCAAGAACAAGATTCAGGTGATAAAGCTCTTCAAGGGCCTCTTCAAGATCTTTTGTCCGCATCCTTATAGCTTCAACCATGCTGTTGAAGGAGGCCGCCAGTTGGCCGATTTCGTCTGAAGTCTCAATCGGCGCCCGCACAGTGTCGTCGCCATCTTTTAGCGCTGCGGCACAGGCGGAAAGCTCGGAAATCGGTCTGGTCATGCTCTTGGCAAGCAGAAAAGCAGCAATAATTCCAAAGGCCAGAAAGAGCGTTGTTGCCAGAACCATCATGTAGATGAGTTTTTGCAGGCGATTGCCGCTCTTTGATTCGTCAACCACCACCTTGACAGAGCCGACAGCGGCGTCAGGATTGCCTCCCCAGCTTTTACCGACAAATAGGGATTTCTCCATATCTATGTTGAGCAGGCCGGGGATCAGCTCCTTAAAGGTGGAGTAACGCCCCCCAGCTTCCATCGGTGTCGCCAGTCGAGCGATAAGCATATTGTTGCGATCATATATCTCGACACTTTGAACTTCAGGGAGCGACATCGTCCCTCTTGCTGCCAAAAGGACTTCGTCCCTGTTGCCGGAAAAAACAGCCAAGCGGACATCCCGTGCCAGGAGCTTTGCCATCAGGCTCCCTTCACTGGCTCTTTTGTCCAACTGCGACTGGTACTGCTGGTAGACGAGCAGGGATGCAAAGCCGCTGCAGACCACCAGAATCACGGTAGTTATGCCGGTAAAGAGCCTGACCCTGAAGCTGGCTCTGAGGGTTTTGGTGAAATTGAACCCGAAAAATCTGGAAATAGTCAGCATGAGAAGTCCTGAAAGCTTGAAATTGGATCAAACTAACAAAGCCCACAGGAAAAGTCCATCACCCTTTTGAGTTTGTTGTGGCGAGCCTTGTCAGTGCCGGCATATTCAGAACAACGACCCTGCTGCCGTCAACTTCCAGGATATTCTCCTCCTTGAGTTTTCTGAAGGCACGCGACAGGGTTTCGCTGACAGTGCCGAGCCTGGATGCCAGTTCACCTTTCTTCATATCAAGATCAATGTAATTTTTCCCCTGATATGAGGTCGATTTCCGCTCTGACAGTTCAAGCAGATAGGTCGCCAGACGGTTCGGAACTTCAGCAAAAGAGAGCTCCTCGATCTGTCTGGCGAAGCGGCGCAACAGGAGTGAGAGCGAGATGATCAGGTTGAGGGAAAACTTCGGATTGCGTTCCAAAAGGCCCATAAAACCTTCTTTGGGGAACATCAGGAGCTCACCTGCCTCCAGGCCCCTGGCTTCGGCCGGATAACGGCCATCACCAAAAAACGCCGCTTCAGCAAAGGTTTCTCCGGGGTGCACAAAATGCAGCACCTTTTCTCGACCGTCAGGGGATATCTTGCAGAGTTTTACCCCCCCTTTTGCCAGGAGATAGAAGCCGATGGCCGGTTCCCCTTCAGCAAAGATTGTTTCCCCTTTGGCAAAGCTGCGGCGGTGGGAGATTGAGGCTACTTGCAGGAGATACTCTTCATCCAGTCCGGAGAAGAGGAGTGACTTGCGGAGGGTTTGCAGGTTTTCCATAGTAATGATATCCTTTAGCGAGTTAGAAGTTATTTCCTCTGTATTTTAGGCAGAAACCAACTTCGTTAACGTACTTATCCTGTTTGTCAGGGCTAGAAATGAATTTTGACAAGACCACTGTTGAGCTGTTTCAGAAAGCACTCAAAGGTTCTGGTGAAGAGCTCTTGGGGATTATTCCCCAGGCTTCTCCCGATCTTTTGCAGGCTGTATTGAAAAATCCGGTTACTGGTGAAAATCACCTCATTGCCATCCTGAAACGGCGGGATCTGGGCGAAGACGTCTTAAAGAGTATCTGCAGGCAGCCGCTGGCAGAGTCGAGCCACAACCTGAAAGTCGCCCTGGCTCGGCATCCAAACACCCCCGCTTCCCAGCTTATTGCATTACTGCCGCAACTCTACCTGTTCGAACTGCTGAATCTCTGCTATCTCCCCGAAATCACCCCTGACCAGAAGTTCGCCGCCGAACGGGTAATCATCCAGCGGTTGCCGCTGACGCCGCTCGGCAACAAGCTGACCCTGGCAAGGCGGGCCACTCCTGCAATTCTGGAGGCGCTTTTAAAGGATAGCGATCCACATCTTTTGGAAATATGCTTCTCAAATCCACGGCTGAAAGAGGGGGCGCTGTTTCAGTTCCTGCGCAGCGGCTCAGCAACCGCTGAAACAATCTCCATGATTGCCCGTCATCCCCGCTGGCAGAACCGGCCCAATCTGCGGGAGGCAATTCTGACCAACCCGAAAACGCCCCTGATCTGGTTTACACTCTGGTTGCCGGGGATGAAAGCCCCTGATATCAAGCGGCTGCTCTCTTCCAACCGGCTTTCATCAGCCCAGAAAAAGGCCATAGAGGAGCGGCTTAAAAGATAGCTCTACTGCTGCAGATACCACCTTCTGACGACAAACTCTTTCCCGCTGTTTCTAATGCTGTCAACAGGCCTGTGCTGCTTCATGATATCCCTTAATGCCTCACTACTGGGGCGGATACGTACCCCTTTGTCCGGTTCAGCGCAGACGAGCCGGCTCTCGATGACGTTGCCGCCGTCAATGACGATCAGCACGTGCCCCGGCCAGACGATCAGATCTAGCGGCTTAAGTGCGACAGCTATCTCTTGCCGGCTCTTGCCGGCTATATCTACCCCGTTCCCGAAGTTGATCAGAGCGCTGGTGTTGCGCGGCGTGAAGCCGCCGGTCGCTTCATATAGTAACCCGGAACAGTCGACCCCGGCAAGTTTCCAAAAGCTTATATCGGCACGACTGAGATTCGCTTTTGCTGTTGGAGGATACCATAAAGGGATTTCGGCAACACCATCAAGCTTGTTGCCTCCCCACACATAACGGCTGCCGACCCTTTTTTTAAGAGTGGCTATTATCGCGTTTATTGTCGGGAGTTCTGCGACTCTTTCAGCCGGTTTGGTCTTTTCGATCCGCACCGAGCGGCTGTCAATGTAATATCCGCTTTTTGAAGGATAGGGGTAATCGGCGCTGGTAACCTTGAAAATGCTCCCTGCGCGGTTCTTTAACTCAGCTTCAATGGTAAAAAGAGTGCCGGGGAGGGCAATAAACTCAAGGGCGCGCAGCTGACCGCAGTTATCCTTTTGGAGCGAGTTGCCGTCAATGCCGCCAAAAACTGCTTTGAAGTCAGAAGTGTTAAGAACCGGGGTAGCCGTCACGGCAACGGCGAACAGCGGCTCAGCCGCATAAGCGCTTGCGTAAAGAGAAAAAAGGAGGCTGAGAGCAACTGCTGTTTTGATCATATCCGCTGACCGCTGTTGAAGCAGGCAGTACGGGCCTTGGCGATGACCTGTTCGAAGTTGCTGTAGTCGCTGTAATCCAGAACCTTGGCGAAATCCCGGCTTGACCAGTATTCGTTGCCGGTGTTGTTGGCGTGGCGGATCTGTTCGAAGGTGGATTTATGGGGCGGAATGATTGCTTTGGTTGTTTTTCTGGGCATGGATATAGTTCTTCACAGACAGTAGTGTTAAAATTAACGGTTGCGGTTAAGGAACAAAGTCAGAAGAACATCGGTTATGAACCAGACGTCCATCCATTGGCGACAAGATCATTTTTGAGCTGAGCTTCCAAGGCCTGAAATGATTTAATTGACCGGAGGGGAGAAAAATCTTCAATGGACTGAGATACGAGAAATGCGCATTTATGAAGATTCAACTTTTTAAGCCTGGCACCGTGGCGACCGCTCGACTCACGGATAATATTGAAGAGAAGCCCCTTGGGGTCGGGAATGCTTTCCGTTGATCTTGTATCCGGGAGAACCAGATCGTTTCTGCCGTTCGGGTTACCCGCCGCTCTTCGTAATGCCGACTCGTCAAACAGGAGCCATGCTTCCTGCATCCTGACCGGAATCACGCAAATTGCGGGTGGTATTTCTAGTCCGTCAAGTGCTTTGGTTATCTCGGCATGGCGTGTTTCAAAAGGTACTTTTTCAGCGTCACGATGAATAAACAAAAGGTCGCATGGATATAGATCCAGTGTCACTCTTATTTTGTCCGGTAATGTCTTCGGCGGCTGTGGAAGTCTGCCAAGGTCGGCCCAAGCGGATTCTACTGCGTGTTCCACACAGTGCTGACACAACAGCCAGTCAAGGATCGGCATCAACATCCTGTCGGAGCTGCCGTCGGACAAAAGGGTGTAACGGAGCATCTTCATTTCGGTTCCGCTACCAAAGTATTTGGAAGATATGGCTGCATGTCCAATCGATCAATGACACGACGCTTCAGAGGAACAACATTATTTTTCCGATCAGAAACGCAGTAGTTTGATTCCGGTTCCTCTGGTGCAACAGGATTCAAGTACGATAAAAGTTTGCCCTTGGAAACAACCGATGTCTCCCCGGTCGCTTTTTTATGCCTCCAAGTGTCCGGAAGTGGGCTGAAGCGGACCGCTTTATAGCGTTTACCTGATTCGTTCAACTCAATGGATTCGGCTACCAGCAGACTGTCTTCCGGTATTTGGGCAACAACTGCCGGCGAATGGGTGTTGATGATGATCTGGCGGAGCGGATTATCAAGTCCAACTAGTTCCTCCGTATCCATGGCAATATCCTGAAGCAGATTCAGCATAGCCGGAATACGTTCAGGGTGAATACCATTCTCTGGTTCTTCCAGACAGATCAAACCGGATGCTTCCGTATCAAGTTCCAGCACCGCTAGGGCAAGAAAGCGAAGTGTGCCGTCAGAAAGAGACCGTGCTGAATGCGGTGTGCCGTCACGTCCGGTGACAATAGCTGTTAATAATTCCCGCTTTTCATCGTAATCGACAGAGATATTCTTCACATCATAAATAAGGTCCGCAAGACGGTTGGCTACCTGCGCATATACACGCACAGAAGAGTCAACAGTCTCGATATCTTCTTGGTCGGCATATTGCTTCAATTTAGGCAAATGATAAAGCGTTGAGGCGAGATGAGAGCCATCAGCGCCGAGTTTTGTGGGGGCTGAGATATCATCAGGCTTACGAAGGGATGCCGGTTCCAATTGCAATAATCGCCAGGATTGCATTTCCCGCTTTGCAATCAGGGCAGTCGGGTTTTCGTCTGCATTGGTGGTGGACAATACGGTACGCGGCAAATTGGTAGCAAGGATGGAACGTGGGTTCCCTCGGCTACCACCATCTTGGTGAAGTTTGATAATTCGTTTATTATCGGAATATTCCGTGGAAATAAACGGCCCTCCGCTTCTCCTCCCTTTTACGGCACTATCACGCCATGTCGAAACTTTGTGGGGAAATAAAAAACACTTCGCTCCATCACCCAATTTAATTGGCGTAAGCTCTTCTTCCAGCAGTTCCATGCCTCCGGATTTTTGTCCGTTTTCAGCTTTGAAGCCGATTTTTACACGATAACGCAGAGACGTGATGCTTGCTTCAGCTTCCTGTCCCAAATCATCGATCCCTTTTCGAGGGACGATCATCTCTGCTTCAAAGATCATCTCTTTGGCATACTCATTTCCAACTCGGTGAAACAGGCTGCGTATATCTGCAGTCCGACCATCCTCATCACGCACCGACTTTGCTGCGTCCAGTAACGGTTTGTCCGCCAAGGCACTCATGAACATGATTGCATCGAACAGGTTCGATTTACCAACTCCGTTAACCCCGGCGATGCAGGTAAATGGTCCAAATCTCACATCCACATCGACGAGGTTTTTAAAGCCGGATATTTTCAATCTGGTCAGCATGGTTTGCCTCCGGTTGCCACAAGGCGAAACGCCTGAAAGATACTGTAACTTAAAATGCTATGATTACATAATAATTTGCTAAGACAAAATTCAGGCGTTTGAAGAATCGAGAATCGAGAGTAGACCCCTATGACTTAAATCTAAAAAAGCTACTCCACCAATTCACGGCGAATCATGCCGCCCTTCATCAATAACTTCAAAAGTTCTGCCGGCAGGATTCGCATAACTTCATGATATCATTCAGCTGTTAACCTGTATTTTTGCTTTTTATCCGGTCGGTCGCTTTGCCACTACACTTTATCGAGCATCAATTTAATAACAGCCCAGCTTATCGATAGCCTCCTGCCCCCAGTCGCGCTCCCTGGACACAATGCTCCTTTCATTAAGAGGTGGTTTAAGTTGCTACAACAGCTGCCGATAGTCGCAATGAAGAGCTTCGGCAAGTTTCTTAGCCCGCTCCTTGCCAATGCTGCGTTTACCGTTTTCCATCTCGCTGATGTGATGCTGTGGAATACCGGTTAATGCTGATAGCTGTTTCTGGGTAAGGGCTTCACGGGTACGGTACGCCCGCAAGGCGACTTGTAATTCTTTGCCGATGTATTCCGGGAACACTTCGGCAACGGTATAAGTACGCTCTTCCTCTGACTCGACAGCTTCCACATAGCGCCGTACCAGCGGGACGTTGTGGCGGTGAACCTTCAGCCGCAACTCAACCATCTCTTCAGTAAGGTGCTCTTTCGTGTGTGCCTGCATAGGAAACCTCCACAAACCTTATTCTGCCCTTGTCTTCGCGCCAAACGACAACAAACGTTGGTTGGCCTTTTTTTATATGACAATGATGCTCACAGTCCGACAGCTTTGCATAATTTGGCCAATCGCCGCGAACCGGACCGGTTGCCTGAATATCCATGACAAGCTGAAACAGGAGTTCCCGGACACGCGCCGGGAGTTTTTCTTTCTGTTTGCGTGTCTTGTTGGTAAATTCTACTGTCCAGTTCATATCTGTTTATATCCCTTTTTCGGGTATATTGTCAATCTCCGCTATTCCAGCCCATGTTTCTGCAGCCAGTTCGTCAGCGTCTGATAGTTCGGCAACCCGAGCAGTTTGGCGGCTTTAGACTTGATCCCTCCGCACTCAGTCATCCCCCGCTGCAGGTAATGCCGGGCTACCTCACTCAAGACTTCCTGAATATTAAAGCCTTCAGCGATGCTCCGGTTCAGGACATGCGCAGTCGGCTGCACTGTCACCGGGAACAGCGCTTCGCGGATATCTTCAGTCTGAATGGTGTCTGCAGTCGTCCAGACGGTCGCCCGGCGCAGGGTGTTGAGCAGTTCGCGGACATTACCGGGCCAGGGGTGGCAGAGGAGAAGGTTTTTTGCACCGGCAGAAAGTTTCTTCCGGGGGACATGGTCAATATCATCTGCCCCCTCAAGGAAATGATCGATCAGCAGTCCCATGTCCCCCTGCCGCTCGCGTAGCGGCGGGATGTGCAGCACTGCTACTGCCAGGCGATAGAAGAGGTCGGCACGGAAACGTCCGGCAGCAACCTCTTCAATTAATGAACGATTGGTGGCAGTAACAATTCTGACGTCAACCTGAACCGGCTGCGAGTCGCCAACCCGCGTCACTTCACCTTCCTGTAATGCCCTCAAAATCTTGACCTGAGCGGAAAGCGGAAGCTCGCCGATTTCGTCCAGGAAGAGTGTGCCGCTGGTTGCCGCTTCAAAATACCCTTTACGGTCGGTCGCCGCGCCGGTAAAGGCTCCTTTCCTGTGACCGAAAAATTCCGACTCGACCAGCTCCGCCGGTATAGCACCGCAGTTGACGGCGATGAAAGGTTTGCCCGCTCGCGGGCTGGCCCGGTGGATGGCGCGGGCCAGCAGTTCCTTGCCTGTGCCGGATTCACCCTCAACCAGCACCGGAACAGTTCTGGCTGCGGCCAGTCTTGCTTTAGCAATCACACGCTCCATCTGGGGACTGCGATAAAGGATGTCGGTAAATTCGGGGGCCTCTGGAGGCAGGGCAGCAATCATGCCGCTTAATTGCAGATCGCGGTGCCGGTCGATCTGCGGGATAAATTCCGCTGCTATGTCAAAGGGGATGTGGGCGAGTTGCACACCCTGCTCTCGTGACGACTGAATCAGTTCGGCCGGATAAATAGTCTTGGCCAGCAAAACCCAGACCTGAGCCATGGCTGGGGTGCCTGGGCTCAAATGATAGTAAAGCGCTGCCTGTGGGCCGTGAGTCTTCTGCGCGTCAGTGATGCACTTGACCGCAGCGGTGTAAATGTCACTGAAATCGGTGGGGCTGCTTAATTGAACGGGGTGGATGATTACTGGTGTATGGGCAATAGTTTTGAGCCAGCGGCAATAGTCGCTGACTTCCGTGTCCGTGGCGTCGCTGATGAGCTCCAGGGAGTCGAACTTCTGCCAGAGTAGGGCCTGGGCAATGGGGCTGTCGAGGACCATGGTAAATTTCCACTTTAGACAAGGTGTGACCAAAGTTATTTGCCACCCCCTGGGTCAACTTAATTTGCCAGTTTAGTCGATACCGGGACCAGAGTTATTTGCCACTTTGGATTTTTTAGGGGAGCCAACCAGCATGACAGTATTCTGCATGGAATTATTTCCAGACAGGAGCTGCTATGTCGCGAAGGAGAATCCCCATGATCGAATTGAACGAAGTTGTCTATCACTGGCAAAAAGGGCAGAACAATAGTCAAATTGCCAGAAGTCTCGGCATTTCCCGGCCAACCGTCAGAAAGTATCTTGACGCGGCAAAGGCTGCCGGTCTTACCAGAGAAGATGGTGAAACACCCGCTGCCATTGCGGAGAACGTCATGGCCGCAGTAGCCAAGGCAGCCAAACCTGCTTCATCTGCTGTCGGTGCGGTGCAGGAGGTCATAGGCCTGCACAAAGAGCAGATAATCAGCTGGCTCGATGAGCCGAATATGACTGCCAAGCAGATCTGTCGCCTACTTGAAGAACAGGGCTACCCTTTCAACTACTCCAGTCTCAAACGATACGTAAAAAAGCTTAAACCGGATAATTCCCAGAGAGTAACTGTCCGGTTGGAAACATCCGCCGGAGAACAGGCCCAGGTTGACTTTGGTCAGGTAGCCCTTACTCTGGGTGACCAGAAGAAGAGGGTCTGGGCCTTTGTCATGACCCTTTCTTACAGTCGCCATCGCTTTGTCCGCTTCGTTGAACGCCAGGACACAACGAACTGGCTTGACTGTCATATCCGGGCCTTTGAATTCTTTGGCGGTTGCCCCAGAACCGTCCTTTTGGACAACCTCAAGGCTGGTGTTGTCAAAGCCGACCTGTATGACCCGATCATCAACCGGGCGTATGCAGAACTAGAGCGGCATTACGGCTTTGTTGCCGATCCGGCCAAAGTGAGAACTCCGGAGCACAAAGGGAAAGTTGAGCGCTCCATGCCCACGGTGCGGCAGCAGCTGGCTGCCGGGCGGCAGTATCAGGATCTTGCCGACGCCAACGAAAAGGCGCTTGCCTGGTCACTAACCGGCATTGGCAAGGAAAAGCACGGCACCACTAAAGAAGAACCGCTGCTGCGCTTTGAGCGGGACGAGAAGAACACCCTTATCCCTTTGCCGGGCAGCAGGTTCGAGACCCCACTCTGGAAAGAGTGCACAGTTCACCCTGATCACCATCTGGTCTTTGACAAGAGCTACTATTCTGTTCCGACCAGATATGTGGGCAAAAAAGTCTGGGCGCGGGGCACCTTCCGCTTGACCGAGATCTTCCTTGAGGGAGAGTTGATCAAGTGCCATGTTCGGGCACACAAACCCGGCACATGGCGTACAGACGAAAACGATTATCCGGAAAAAGCCAAGGCGTTTCTTTTTGCTCACCCCACCTGGTGCCGCCAGCAGGCTGAGACATTCGGCGAAGATGTGGGCCGCATGGTGCGAGAAGTTCTGGAACCTCACTCTCTCCAGAATCTACGCAAGGCTCAGGCAGTCCTCAGATTTGCCGATAAGTATGGTGCTGCCAAACTCAATGATGCCTGCCGGCATCTGCTCTCTTTTGGCTCCACATCAAGACAGAGCCTGCAAAGGATTCTGGAGAACGGTATCCCCAGGCAACAGGAGTTGCCGACCGTCCCGGCCATTTCCACTGAAGGTGAACAGTGCCTGCATCCGGCAACCAGTTTCGGGGAGGTGGCAGCATGAGCATCTCCCCACTACTAACGTCCCGCTTGAAGCTGCTCAGACTCTCCGGCATTCTCGAATCACTGGACCTGCGGCTTGAGCAGGCACGAAGCAACAATCTCGGTTATCTGGAGTTTATGGAACTGATTGTTCAGGATGAGACTGAACGCCGGGAAGCGAATACCCTTAATCAGCGGCTTAAGAAAGCTTCCTTTGAAGAGCCGAAGTGTATCGAAGAGTTTCAGTTCGCCCAGTTGACCGGGGTCAATGTGGCGGCCATCAAGGATCTAGCGACCGGTCTGTTCATCAGGAAAAAAGAGCATGTGATTCTTTACGGCCCGCCAGGAGTCGGCAAGACCCACCTTGCTCAGGCACTGGGCAACCGGGCATGTCGCATCGGTCATTCCACCCTGTTTATCAAGGGAACCAAGCTGTTTCGAAACCTCAACACAGCAAGGGCTGACGGCACTTGGGAGAAAGCCTTGAGAAAACTCCTCGCTCCGGACCTTCTGATAATTGACGACTTCGGCCTCAGCGCCATGACCATGCCACAGGCTGAGGAGTTCTATGAAATCATTGCCGAACGCCACCAGCGAGGCTCTATAATTATCACTTCAAACCGTCCGCCAGGTGACTGGCTGTCGCTCTTCCCGGATCAGGTGATGGCCAATTCGGCAATGGACCGACTGGCACACCGGGCTCATCACATTGCTATGAAAGGAGAGTCATTTAGAAAGAAAACAAGACCTCAAAAACCGTCAGCAGATTAACTACAACGCTACCCCTGAAAATCCTAAAGTGGCAAATAACTTTGATCCTGGGGGTGGCAAATTAACCTGGTCCTTGACAGGGGCCAAGGCCGACTGAGTCGGATTCAGTAATTGCGCGAATATCGGTTTTGCCCAGCCAGGCAATTAGTATCTTTTTCATGGCGGCAATGTATAAATAAATTTACCCAAATACAAGTTTTCTAATTACATACAGCAAAGTTCTGTTTGCCGTTAATGTAGCATCCTGGTTATTACTCATGCATCGCTTCCATCGTTACGAACAGGTGTTACAAATTTCGCATCAACAGACGTCACTTTATTAAACAGCCCGAAATTCTGCCAGCAGAATTTCGGGCTTAACTCTTTGATTTACAACAATAGTGCTTCCAAAAAATTCCGTTGTTTCGGTGTGATGGTTAATGAAGCCGCCGGCACACCAGCATCACCATTGCCACTTCACGATCAACCACCCGCCCTTCACTCCCCATCCGTCCCAATCAACCCTTTTGCATCGCTGCCACCAAGCTCAAGAAACGGTGGTGCGCTCTTGATCCGCTTCTCAACTTCAATAATATGTTCGGCAGGCGGTATATTCTCCCGCAGCGCCCGTTACCAGAGCACTTTTAGCCCAAGTTTTCGATAGGCTGCAAAAGCCTTATCCTGGGATATGAGTGTCAGTTTGTGGGAGATGGCCTGCCAGATAATCAAACGGTCAAAAGGATCTTTGTGTTCCATGCGAGGCAAGTGATGGAAGGTGGCAGCGTCAGCAGCGTCAACAGGAAGTATATAGAACCCGGATTGGCGGACTATGGCTGGAAATTCATCCGGGGTTACGCCTGACAGTTCCAGTTTGCCGGTGGCATATTTGAGAGAGATTTCCCAAAAAGAGACCACGCTTACAGAGACGGTCACTTCCGGGTTGCGGATACTTTCCGCCGCTTTTTTGCCGAGACGGGATGGGTCGAACAGCGTCCAGAGGAGGGTATGCGTGTCGAGCAGGCAGTTCATAGCGACAGCAGTTCATCATCACTGACCTTGAAGTCAGGCGCAATTGAAAACGATGCCTTGTCGGCTAAAAGACCAAGAACGCGAAGAGGCTTGCCATCATAACGGTCATAGGGGACCAGCACGGCAATCTTTTCTTTCTTCTTGCCGTAACTGATGACAACATCCTCGCCATGTTGAACGATATCAAGCACTTGGGAAAAATGTGATTTAAAATGACCTACCGTCATAGTCTGCATATGCGAAATCCTCCATTTGTCTCAAGATAATATCGTGTTTTCATGTCACGTTGTCAAGCAAATCAATGGATCGGTTTTATGCTATTAGCCACCTTCACTCCCCATCCGTCCCGATTCTGACGAGTTATAAGGAGATCATGTCACTCCACCCCAGAGAGCTAGTGACTCTCAAGAAATCAGAGTCTAGCGCCGCTTTGAAAGTGAACGGTTGACCATCCGCCGGATGGGGAAGCGTCAGTTCAGCGGCATGCAAAAGCAGCCGAGAACAGCCCATCTCTTCCCTGAAGAAGCGGTTATGGCGGCCTTCGCCGTAGTTGACGTCGCCGACCAGCGGATGAAAGATATGCTTTAAGTGACGGCGGATCTGGTGACGACGGCCGGTGAGAGGTTCGGCTTCGATCAGCGAGTAACGGCTGGTGGGGTAGCGGCCGACCGCAAAAGGGAGTTCGACTGTGGCCAGACGGCGGAAGGCGGTGATTGCACTCTGGGGCTCCTTCCCTTCCTGGCGGTACGGATCAAGGCGATCCTGTTCTTCACTGAGCGGATAGTCGATGACACTATCCTGCGGCGCGATTCCCCGACAGATACCCAGGTATTTCTTGCGCACTTCGCCGGCAGTGAAAGAGGCGGTGAGTATGGCTGCGTCCTCGGGAGAGAGGGCAAAGAGCAGGACGCCGGAGGTCGGTTTGTCGAGGCGGTGAACCGGGTAGACCCGCTGGCCCAGAATGTCCCTGGCCATCTGCAGGGCAAAACGGGTTTCAGTGCGGTCGATGTAGCTGCGGTGAATCAACAGGCCCGCCGGCTTGTTAAAGACAGCGATTTTTTCGTCGCGGTGAAGGAGTGTTAAAGGTTCCATCAGGGTGATGGGAGGACAGAGAGGAGAGCCTGCTCGATTTTTGCAACATCGACCTGGGTGTTGAAGCATGGTCCGTTCGGGCGGTCGTTGAAAATGCCGAGAACCGGGAGCGGATAGCAGTCTTTTATGCCTGAGGTGAGATCTCTTTCGCAGGCAACGGCAATGACCAGTTTTGGCCGTTTCTCGACGATTACTTTTCTTGCCAGAGTGCCGCCGGTGGCAACCGAGATGTCTATCGCAAAGCGTTCGGCGAGTTCGGCCAGACCTTTGATATCGCATCTGCCGCAGCGCACACACTTTTCTATCCCGCCGGTAACCTTGATATCACAATCTACCAACTGCAGGCAGTGGGGGAGAAGAATCAGGATATTGTCGGGTTTTACGGCCAGCTTCTGTGATTCTACCAGGCTGTTGTTCATCGCTACGAAAGACTGGCGGATGGTATCTTTTGATATCCCCAGAATCCTGCCGAGAAGCTCTATGGCCGGTAACAGGAATTTGATAACCACCAGCCGCATGAAGCGGGTGAAGAAGATGTCTTTGCCAAGGGCGGTCGTCAGAATCAGCAGAAAAGTGCCGAGGATGGCAAGTCCGGAGAGGATGGCAAAGGTGAAGCCGACATAGCCGGGGAGAGCCGGGTGGATATTGGCAAGACCTTTTGTCGGAATCCACCAGCCCAGGTAGATGATGCCGACAATCAGGAGGCAGGTTACCCCCATAAGTCCTACAAAAAGGCGTTTACGGGGGGTCAAAACAGAAAGCTCCCGGGCTCAAGCCTGCAGCCGGCCAGGAACTCTGCTGCTTTCAGTCGTTTTTTTCCTTCAAGCTGCAGCTCTTCAATGATGATGCTCCCGTCGGCAGTCGCTGTTTCTATCCCGTCTTTGTCTGCCCGCAAAACTTCTCCAGGTGCTCCCGAGCCTGAAGCTGCCCTGACTTTGTGGATCTTGATGGTTTTCCCATCGCTCTTTGTATATGCACCGGGCCAGGGGGTTATGCCTCTTACCAGGTTGATGATTGTGTCAGTGGCGGCGTTCCAGTTGATCTCTCCCAGCTCCTTTTTCAGCATCGGCGCATAGCAGCTGCAGCTATCATCCTGTTTTTCGGGGGCCAGTTTCCCTTCCTTGAGCAGGTCAAGTGTTGCTGCCATGGTTTCAGCACCGAGGAGCGAGAGCCGGTCATGCAGGGAGACGGCATCATCTTCCGGCGTTATGGTTGTTGTCTTCTTCAGCAGCATGTCGCCGGTATCAAGGCCGACATCCATCATCATGGTGGTTATGCCGGTCTCATTTTCGCCGTTGATGATGCACCAGTTGAGGGGCGCGGCGCCGCGATACCTGGGGAGCAGGGAGGCGTGGATGTTTATGCAGCCGAGGCGGGGGATGTCGAGCAGCGCTTTGGGGAGGATCTGACCGAAGGCGACAACTACGATAAGATCGGGCTGCAGTGCTTGAATCTCGGCAACTGTCTCAGCGGCCCGGACTTTCAGCGGTTGGATGACGTGGATGTCATGCCTCTGCGCCAGCTCCTTTACCGGTGGCGGCTGCAGCTGCTGGCCGCGCCCTTTCGGCCGGTCAGGCTGGGTAACTGCGGCAATGACGTTTTCGCCCCGGTCGATAAGCATCTGCAGGGTTGGACAGGCAAACTGCGGCGTTCCCATAAAGACAATACGCAGTGGCTGCATCAGTCATTACCCTCTGGGTCCAGGCCTCTGCGATATTTGCGCCGGAAAATGTCACGTTTTAGCTGGGAGATATGATCGACAAAGAGGATGCCGTCCAGATGGTCAATTTCATGCTGGAAGGCGATAGCCAGAAGGCCGTCCGCTTTCCAGGTCATCTCCTCGCCATCAACATTCAGGCCTTTGACGACGACTTTTGCGTGGCGGCGCACGTTCGCCGCATATTTCGGCACAGAGAGACACCCCTCTTCCTCAAAAGTCTCGCCTTCTGCGTGGACTATAACAGGATTAATTGCCGCGATGAGCGCCGGCGGTTCGTCGCTAGCGGCAATGTCAATGACTATGACCCTTTGGTGGGCGCCTATCTGCGGCGCGGCCAGGCCAATGCCAGGGGCAGCGTACATCGTATCCGCCATATCCAGGACAAGTTGCCGGATGGCTTCGTTAATG
The DNA here is from genome assembly GCA_963787125.1 of uncultured delta proteobacterium. Classification (GTDB taxonomy): domain Bacteria; phylum Desulfobacterota; class Desulfuromonadia; order Geobacterales; family DSM-12255; genus VEOV01. The sequence goes on along the minus strand of CAWBBV010000011.1, from coordinate 157,997 downwards.
ATGGTTACGGGGGCTGATTTCTTTTTCAGCTCGGGATCAGGGTAGGTGAGTATGGTTTGTATCATGGCAGACCTTTTCTTTGTAATCCTGTGAGTATATTGACTTGAAATTAAAAATGCAATTTCTTCCTTGACGGAGAAGATTCAAGTGGTGTACTTACCGGTAGGTAAATATGTTTAGCGTCTGCGAGGGTTGATGGAAAAAATTTTGCTACAGGATGTCCAGGAGAATCCGGCGGTGCGCGAACGGCTGCTGGCCGAGGCGTTGCGGCTTTTTACCTCCAAGGGGTATGCGACGACAACGGTGCGGGAGATAGTCGCGGCTGCCGGAGTTACCAAGCCGGTGCTGTACTACTATTTTGGCAGTAAAGAGGGGCTGTATCTGGAGATAATGGGGGGGATCAGTCAAATCTTTGAGCAGCGGGTCATGGAGCTGCAGGTTTTGTCCGGGAGTGTCAAGGAGCGCTTGATTCACTTCTTTGCCGGCATGTTCACCGGCGCCCATGAAAACCTGGCCTCTGTCAGGCTTGCTTTTTCGATCTACTATGGTCCGTCCCAAGGGGCACCTTTCATAGACTTCAACAGTTTCTTTGACCGGACTCTGGAAATAGTTGACGCACTGCTTGCCGAAGGCATCGAACGCGGTGAAATTCTGGAGGTTGATCGCGGTATCTTAAAATGGGCGCTTGTAGGTAGTTATAATACAATACTGGAGGAGCAGATCTGCCGGACGCCACCAAGAATGGATGCCGGCTCACTGGTAAAAGTCCTGGAGCTGATTCTTGCCGGCGTTTGCGTTCGTAAATAAGGAGTAAAGAGATGAAGATGGTCAGGATTGTATCGCTGTTGTTTTGTCTGGTTGCTCTTTGTGCCTGCTCAGGGAAGAACGATAAGGCCCAGAGTATAAAACCCCCTGTTGCCGTGGAAATAGCGGTAGCGACGCTGCAGAACCTTTCCGAAGGGGTCGATGTTACCGGTTCCCTTGATCCGAAGTATTGGGCTGATGTCAAGACCCAGATTCCCGGTCTCATAAAGCAGGTATATGTCAGTGAATGGGTCAGGGTCGCCAAAGGGGCACCGCTGGCGCGGATCGATCTTGCCGAGACGGAGGCGCTGGTGAAGCGGGCCGAGGCTGCTCTTGAAGCCGCCAAAGCCGGGCAGGCTCAGGCTCAGGTACTGATCAGCCGTGCCGAACGTGAGCAGGCAAGAACTCAGAAACTCAAGGAGTCAGGTTTGGCAACCCAGCAGGCTATTGATGATTCCCGTACCGAGACGGATGCTGCCAAGGCGCGGCTGGAGTCGGCAAAAGCCCAGATACGGGTGGCAGAGGAGGATCTGCGCCAGACAAAGGCCCGTCTTGCCAAGGGTGCAGTGAGCTCGCCCCTTGATGGGGTTGTTGCCATGCGAGATGTCAATGTCGGCGATCTTGCCAGCGATGCTGCCGCCGGCAAACCGATTTTCAGGATTGTCGACAATCGTCTCCTCAATCTCACCGTTACCGTCCCCTCCATTGACTCAGCCCGGGTAAAGACCGGACAACCACTCAACTTTACGGTTGATTCCCAACCCGGCAAAAGCTTTACCGGCAGGGTCATGTTTGTCAACCCGGAACTCTCCTCTGTTGACCGCTCGCTCAAGGTTATCGCCGAGGTAAAAAACGTGCCGGAACTCCTTAAGGGCGGACTCTTTGCCAAGGGGCGGATTGTGACCGGCGAGCGCAAAGATCTTGTTTTGATCCCGCGCAGCGCCATAACCGCGCTTGACCTTGCTGCCGGTAAAGGGGTCGTCAACGCCGTAGACGCAGGCGTGGCAAGGAGACGGGAGATCAAAACAGGCGCTGCCAGTGGTGAGTTGATAGAGATAGTTGCCGGACTTAAAAGTGGCGAGCAGTATGTCGTTCGTGGCGGTTTTAATCTGAAAGATGGCGACCGGGTAGCAATTGCAAAGGCCGAAAAGAGGTAAGTAGAGAAAAACTATAAAAGGGGGAGTCATGGAAAAGATTAAGTTTGTCGTGATCACGGTATTGGCGCTGCTATTTGTAGCGGTGCCGCTCTTGGCAGCAGAAAAGGCTCAAATCACCTGGTACGGGCAGTCAGCATTCAAGGTGGTTACGCCGGGAGGGAAAGTTCTGGTTGTCGATCCCTGGATCACGAATCCAGCCAACCCTAATGGTAAAAAAGATCTTGAGTCGCTCACTAAAGTTGATCTGATATTTCTGACCCACGGCCATGGCGATCATATCGGTGATTCTGTTGAAATAGCCAAAAAAACCGGGGCAAAGCTGGTGGCGACATTCGACCTGCAAAAGACAATGGTAGCCTATAAGGGCTTCCCGGAAAAACAGGCTGAAAGGGAGACAACCGGTAATTTCGGCGGTATTTTGCGCCTTCTGGATGGCGAAGTTCTGGTTAAATTCATCCCTGCCGTTCATGGCGACAGTATGGATACGGACAAAGGCCCGCTCTATGCGGGCAGGGCGGGTGCCTTCCTGATCTCTGTGAAAGGGGGACCCAGCATCTATCATACCGGTGATACCGATCTGTTCGGCGACATGGCGCTTTTGAAAGGGAAGGTAGACATTATGCTGGTCTGTATCGGCGACAAGTTTACCATGGGGCCGGTCGATGCTGCCAAGGCGGTGAAGCTGGTGCAACCGATGATGGCGGTGCCGATGCATTTCGGCACATTCCCGGCGCTGACCGGAACTGCCGAGCAGTTTAAGGCTGAGCTGAAGAAACTCGGGCTGGAGATGCTGCTGCGGCAGATGAAGGTCGGGGAGACACTGGTCTGGGAATAGCTATTGGATCCTGCCGTGGATGAGGTTGTAGACTTCTTTGCGGTGGCAGATGGCATAAACAGTGACCTCGTCTCCGCATATGGCAAAAACAACCCGGTAATCGCCGACACGTAGTTTCCAGTAACCTTTAAGTGTTGCTCGAAGCGGCTTGCCGTAGAGTGCTGGCTCGGTTGTTAGTCGCTCACTGATAGCAGTCTTCAGCCGCTCCTTCAAGGTTGTGTTGAGAGGGGCAATGTCCCTGGCAACATCAGGATGAAAGATTAAGGTAAAACTCACTCGCCGAAGACCTGATCGAGGCTCAATGCAGTTTTCCGGTCAAAGGTTGCTGCCCGATGGTCTGCAAGAGCAGAGAGGGCGCGATCTTCGCGTAGCTCCAGTGCTTCACGGATAAGGTCGTTAGCGGTAGCTGAAAGAGATATCCCCTCAGCCTCGGCCAGTTGAGAAATTTCGTAATACAGCGGAGCTTCACAGACAATATTTATACGCGGATTTTTTGCAGGCATGACTATACTCCTTTGCGTAAAAGCGTACCACTTGTGTAGCACTATGTCAATCTTCTCTTTAGTTTAACAAGGAATCTGAATAAATATGATCCTCTCCGATTTATCGATTAAACGCCCCATCTTCGCCACGGTAATGATGCTGGCGCTCGTTACCCTCGGGCTCTTCTCCTACAAGCGGCTGCCGCTGGAGATGTTCCCTAACGTTGAATTCCCGCTGGTCTCGGTCATTACCACCTTCCCCGGAGCTTCTCCGGAAACGGTGGAGCGGGAGATCTCCAAGCGGATTGAAGATTCGGTCAACCAGATTGCCGGGGTAAAGCATGTCTTTTCAACCTCCCGCGAAGGGGTCTCGACGGTTATGGTGCAGTTTCAGCTGGAGCAGAAGGTGAACGATTGCGCCCAGGAGATCCGCGGCAAGATCGGCTCCATCCGCGGCACCCTGCCCGACGGGATCAACGAGCCGATTATCCAGAAGATGGATTTTAATGCTGCTCCGGTCGCCTCGCTGGCGGTGCAATCAACGACACTGTCGCCCCGCGACCTGACGATCCTGGTGGAAAAGCGGATCAAGAAACGCTTCGAGAGTGTTGCCGGTGTCGGCAAGGTGGAGATGGTCGGCGGCAGAAAAAGGGAAATCAGCGTCGATCTTGATCCGGCAAAGTTGGACAGTCTGGGCCTTGGGGTTAATGATGTTGTTGCCGGTATCCGCTCCGAAAACACCAATACCCCGCTTGGCCGCTTGACAAAAGGGACGGCAGAGTATCCCATGCGGATTGACGGTAAACCGGAACGGGCTGATGGCTATGCTGCCATGGCGGTTGTCACAAGGAACAACAGAGCTATCCCGTTAGCCGAAATTGCCCGGGTCACAGACGGTACTGAGGAGAAACGCAAGCTCGCTGCCGTCAACGGTGCCCCTGCAATCGGCCTTGATGTGTACAAGCAGTCCGGCGGCAATGAGGTGGAGCTGGTAGACACAGTCAAAAAGACCATGGAAAAGGTGAAAAAGGAGCTTCCCCCTGATGTGACCCTGACTATGGTGCGTGACGGTACCATCATGACCCGCGATTCCCTCACCGATGTGAAGGACACCCTTATCATCGGCGGAATTTTGACGATTCTGATCGTTTTCTTTTTTATCAACTCCTGGCGTTCGACCGTTATCACCGGTATCACCCTCCCCATTTCGGTCATCTCCGCTTTTATCATTATGTACGCCCTCGGCATGACCCTGAATGTTATGACTCTGATGGCGCTCTCCCTGGCGATCGGCATGCTGATTGATGATGCTATCGTTGTCCGGGAGAATATTGTCCGCCATCTGGAGCGGGGGGAGGATCATCTCCAGGCGGCCCGTTTTGGTACTGCCGAGATCGGTCTGGCGGTCTTTGCCACTTCAATGTCAATCATCGCCGTCTTTATTCCGGTCGCCTTCATGAAAGGGATTGTCGGCCGCTTTTTCTACCAGTTCGGGATCAGCGTCGCCTTTGCCGTGCTGGTGTCGCTCTTTGTCTCCTTCACTCTTGATCCGATGCTCTCCTCCCGTTGGCACGACCCCTCGATCCATATGCAGGGGCGGCGTAAAGGGCTTGCCAGGTGGCTGGAGCAGTTCAACAGCTGGTTTGACCTGGCCGCAGATCGCTACCGGGGCGCCATCGGCTGGGCGCTGGATCACAGAAAGAGCATTATGGCGATGGCTTTCGGCGCGTTCGTCCTGGGGCTGTTTATCTTCAGCACCCTGGAATCCTCCTTCATGGCGATCTACGACAAGGGGGAGTTCCAGGTATCATTCAAGACCGCCCCCGATGCGAGCATGGCAGAGACGGAAGGACGCCTGAACGCCCTGCTTGAGGCTCTGAAGGCAATCCCGGAAATCGACCACAACTATGCAACTATCGGTGCCGGCGATAACGGCACTGTCCGTGACGGTCTGATCTACCTGAAGCTCAAGGAGCGCAGCGAACGCAAGCGGAATCAGTTTCAGATTCAGCGGGATGTGCGGGAAAAGTTCCAGGCCGTTGCCGGGATAACTTTCTCCATCGAAGAGGTCGGCCAGGTCGGCGGGGCGCAGAAACCGCTCAACGTCAATCTCAAGGGTGATGACCTGGCAACCCTTAAAACACTTGGCCTGAAGCTGAAAGAGGAGTTGTACAAGGTTCCGGGGATAGTTGATCTGGCCGTGACGCTGGAGCATGATATTCCGGAATACCGCCTGCGGGTTGATCGTGAACGGGCTCTGGCTGCCGGAGTGACCACCAGCGGGATCGTCGCCAGTTTGAGCCGTCTGGTGGGTGGTGAGGCGATCAGCACTTTCGAAGATGAGGATGGTGATGCCATTGATGTGCGGGTGCGGCTGCCGGAGAGTCTGCGCCGTGATCCGGCCCAGGTGAGCAATCTTAAAGTCTCGATTCCGGACGGGGCCGGGGGGACGAAGCTGATTCCGCTGGCAAACCTGGTCACCCCTCACACGGCCGCTTCGCCGACCGAGATCAACCGCCGGGATCTTGCCCGCCAGGTTACGGTCAGCGCCAATCTGGATAATCTGCCCATCGGCACAGCTGTCAAGCATGTGGAGGCGGCAGCCAAAAGGATCAATATGCCCCCTGGTTATGCGCTCAATCTTTCCGGTGAAGCTGAAGATATGGCGGAGTCGTTCGGTTATATGGGCGAATCGCTCCTGTTGGCAATCGTTTTTGTCTTCCTGATTCTGGCCGCCCAGTTCGAATCTTTTTTCGAGCCGTTCGCCATTATGCTTGCCCTGCCACTCTCCATCGTCGGCATGGCCGGCATGCTGAAACTGACCGGTGACACCGTCAACATCATGAGCCTTATCGGTCTGATCATGCTGATGGGGCTGGTGACGAAAAACGCGATTTTGCTGGTCGATTACGCCAAGGTGCTGCAGCGGCGGGACGGCATGGGTCGAAGGGATGCCGTTATTCTGGCGGGACGGACAAGGCTGCGGCCGATTGTTATGACCACTCTGGCCATGATCTTCGGGATGATGCCGCTGTTTCTGGCCATCGGCGCCGGCGCCGAGATGCGCGCCCCCATGGCGCGGGCGGTCGTCGGTGGTCTGCTGACCTCGACCCTGCTGACCCTTCTGGTCGTGCCGGTCATGTATACGCTGATGGATGATCTTGGCGGCTGGGTGAAGCGCAAATGGAAAGGTGGCAATGTCTGAAACTGCGCCGTTGATCCTGCTCGACGCATACGGCGGCGGTGATTATGGCCGCTCCTGGCGTTTCAGCGGCTATGTAGAAACTCTGCAGGCGCTGGAACCGTTAGAGGTTCTGCCGCTTTTGGCACGGATTGAAAAAGCGGCTGCAGACGGTTTACACGCTGTCGGTTTCATCGCCTACGAGGCTGCCGCCGGACTGAATCCGGATCTTTGGTCAGTCCCGCCGCTGGAGAACTTCCCCCTGGCATGGTTCGCCCTTTTCAGCGAGCGGGTTGAAGCTCAACCCCACCACTATCCTAACGATCCCTCGGCAGGGGATGGGGTAGGATTTGAGCCGGACATCTCCCGTGAAAATTATCTCCGCAATGTGGAACGTATCCGGGAGTACATAGCCTGCGGCGATTGCTATCAGGTCAACTACACTTTTAACTTGAGCGGTGCTTGCAGCGCCGGGCCGCTTGAGCTTTACCGTAAATTGTCAAGTGGGCAGCACGCCTCCTACAGCGCCTATATCGATACCGGCAGGTTCACTGTTGCTTCCGCCTCCCCGGAACTGTTCTTTTCACTCAAGGACGGACTGCTCCGGACCCGGCCAATGAAAGGGACTGCCAGGCGAGGGCGCTGGCTGGCAGAGGATCTGGAACAGATAGCTGCTCTTAAGGCCAGTGCGAAAGAGCGGGCTGAAAACCTGATGATTGTTGACCTGCTCAGAAACGATCTGGGGATAATTGCTGCAACCGGGTCGGTGAAAGTTGAGTCACTTTTTGATGTTGAAACCTACCCGACGCTCCATCAGCTGACCTCCACGGTGACCGCTTCAGTCAGGGAGGGGGTCGGCCTTGCCGCAATTTTTAGCGCCCTCTTCCCCTGCGGTTCGATCACCGGCGCTCCCAAACGGCGGAGCATGGAGATTATCACCGAACTCGAAGCGAGGCCGCGCGGCGTCTACTGCGGCGCAATCGGGTATGTCGCCCCCGGTGGCGAGGCGCTCTTTTCGGTTGCCATCAGAACCGTGCTGTTCGACCGGGACAGGCAGACGCTCTCCCTGGGTATCGGCAGCGGAATAACCACTGATTCAAAAGCAGCAGAGGAGTACCAGGAGTGCCTGACCAAGTCGGCCTTTCTCTTTCAAGATGCTGCAGATTTCAGTCTGATAGAATCATTGCGACTGGAAAACGGCAGCTATTACCTGCTCCAGCGCCATCTGGAGCGACTGCGCAACTCAGCGATCTACTTCGGTTTTACTTTTGATGTGGCGGCGATAAAAAATGCTCTCGAAGGTCATGCTGCTGATATGCATGGAACGCAGAAGGTGCGCCTGCTGCTGGATAAAAACGGTGAATTTGCCATCTCAGCCGAACCGCTAACCCTTACCGCTGACCTGCTACGGCTTGCCGTGAGTGATCAGGTGGTTAATTCACTCGACACTTTCCGCTACCACAAGACAACCCGCCGGGAGTCGCTTGATGCCGCCAGAAGAGAGCGACCTGATCTGGATGAAGTGCTTTTTGTCAATGAACGTGGTGAGTTGACCGAGGGGAGTTACCATAATCTGCTCTTGAAGATTGACGGCAGGATGCTCACGCCGAAGCTGGATTCCGGGCTTTTGGCAGGAGTCATGCGGCAGGAGTTGCTGGAAAAAGGTGCAACTGAAGAGGCAGTGCTCGTCCCTGCCGATCTGGTCAAGGCAGATGAAATCTGGCTGATAAACTCGGTGCGCGGTTTGCGGCGGGCGGTTTTATCAACAATAAATCTTAATAGGACACGGATCAAATCTGAAACAGCGGATAAATGCAGTTTTTAAGCATTCCCTTTGATTTTACGGTTAATCCGCCGTTATCCGTTTTTTCCGCCTTTTCCGTGTTCCATTAAGGTTTGATATGAACTTTAGAGGAGATCAACCTTGAAATACTTTGTAATCTTTCTGCTGCTCTTTGCGTTTGTTTCAAACGCAGCCGCTGCAACCCGCACCCTGACACTGGATCAGGCAGTTGCTATCGCTCTGGAGAAGAACCGCGATATTGCCAAGGCCGGAGAGTATGCCCGTTATGTGGAGGGGAAATATGTCGAAGAACGCGCGGCAGCCCTTCCCCAGCTGGGCCTTAACGGCTCCTATGTCGCGCTGCGTGACAATGGTCAGCCAAAAGCAAGAGGTGGAGAAGTAACCCAGTATGACAGCCTCGTCGGCTTGTCGCTTACCCAGCCCCTTTATACCTGGGGGAAAATCGGTGCTGCCATCCGTGCTGCCGAAATCGGCATGAAAACTTCTGCAGAGCAGCTCAGAATGGCGCGGCAGGCTGCCAGACGGGATGTGACGGTGACGTTTTATAACCTCCTCCTCTCGAAAGAGTTGTTGCGTGTTGCCGGTGAGAATCGGAAACAGAAACAGAGGCATGCCGAGGAAGCGCAAAAACGGTTTGCCGCCGGTGTTGCCACTGACTACGACATCCTCGCCGCAGAAGTCGCGGTTGAAAATTCTCTCCCGGCAGTTATCCGCGGGGAGAATCTCCTCAAGCTGACCAGGGAGAGACTGCGCTATCACCTGGCAATTGCCGACGAAGAGGTTGATGCTGTCGGTAGCCTCGATCCCACTGTCTCTGCAACAGCTGTCTTTGAAGATGCCATCAAAACGGCGCTTACCAGTCGTCCGGAACTTATAGATATTGGCTATCGGATCGGTATCTACGGTGAACTGGTAAACATTGCTGCCGCAGACAATAAGCCGCGACTCGACTTGAAAGGTGGGGCCGGCTGGCATCAGCTCGAACTGGATAATCTCAGGAGCGACGGTCCTTCCTGGAGCATCGGTGTTCATCTTTCCTTTCCGTTTTTCGACGGCATGAGGACAGACGGCAAAGTTACCCAGGCAAAAAGTGATCTGGCAACCGGGGAGATAGAAAAACTGAAGCTGATCGACAGCATCAGACTGGAGGTCCGGACAGCGTTGAACGACGTCAAGGAGGCGTCCGAGATTCTGACGGCGCTTTCCGGAACGGTCAAGCAGGCGGAGAGGTTGCTGCAGATGGCAGAGAAAGGTTACGAGTACGGGGTGAAGATCCGTCTCGAAGTCGATGACGCCCAGACCAATCTTCTCCAGGCCCAGATCAACCGGGCCAGGGCTGCCACCGACTATCTGGTCGCCAGGATTAACCTTGACTGGACCATGGGGACACTGGGAGAGTAAACCCGGAAATAAATTATTAGAGGTGAGCTGATGTTTCTGCGTAAAACTTTTCTGCCGCTGGCATTGCTGGTAATCCTGTTCCTGCCGACTTCCACGGTTTTTGCTGCTGCAGTGACTGCTGAAATTACTGCTGCTGCCGTCAAAGAGGGGAATCTTTATATTTACGGGGCGATTGCCCCAAAGGTCGCTGCGGCGCTGGTAAAAGAGTTCAATTCGCTGTATCCGGGGGTAAAGGTCGATTATATCGATATGGATAGTGCGGAGGTTTTTAATCATTATCAGCGCGATCTGGGGGCGCGAAAAGTATCTGCCGATATCCTCTGGAGCGGAGAGATCTCCCTGCAGGCGGCGCTGGTAAGAGACGGCTTTTCCCTCAAATATCACCCGACAGAAAGCAGTAATATCGCCGCCCTGGCAAATCTGGGGGACGTGGCCTATGTGACCGGTTTTGAGCCGGTGGTGATGGCCTACAACAAAAAACTGCTGGCTGAAAAAGAGCTGCCAAAAACACGCAGCGCTCTGGTTAAAGCTCTTGCCGATAAGCGCTGGCAAGAGAAGCTCGGCACCGTCGACCCGGAAAAAAGCGGCCGGGCTTTTCTGCTGCTGACTCAGGATCTGGCTTATGGGCAGAACTTCTGGGGTTTGGTGCGCAAGTTCGGTGATGCCGGGCTGAAGCTTTATCCGGATTACCGGACGCTGCTTGAGCGGATCGGCAGTGGCGAAGTTTTGGCAGGTTACAATCTGCCCCTGGCCGTGGTTCTGCAAGTAGTCGGGACGGATGCAAATATCGGTTGGATCTACATGGTTGACTACACGCTGTTAATCCCCCAGACTACTTTTATCACCAAAGTTGCCACCCACCCTAATGCGGCAATGCTCTGGATTGAATTCATCCGCTCTGCCCAGGCACAGCAGCTGATAGCGGCAGGTTGTAATCTTTTTCCGGTCAGAAACGATCTGGTTGGCGGGGAGATGAAAAAGCAGGGTGGCGTGTTGCCGTCAGCTCAGGTGCTCAAAGTTATCAGCACAGGCGATGAAGTGGCAAGATTTAATCAGGCCGGCCTTAAACGTGGCTTTCTGCTCAAGTGGAAGCAGCTTTTGAAGCTGGTTCAATAAAAAAGAGCTCCGCAGCTGGTGCGGAGCTCTTCTTCAGAAAAGGGATTTTCAGCTATTTACCGCAGCACTTTTTGTACTTGCTGCCGCTGCCACAAGGGCAGGGGTCATTCCTGCCGATCTTGGTGCTGATGAGCGGCTTGGATGTCACCATCTTCCCGTCGGTGAAATACCATTTCCCTTCAAGTTTTCTGAATTTTCCCAGTTCGTGATGGACCGTCTCAGCCCCCTCATCGCTGAATCTGGCGATGAACTCCACTTCGCCGAGAGAATCATCTTCCCCCCCCCGACTGCTGACGATCTCAAGCCCCAGCCATTCCGAGCTTTCTGCCCATTTGCGCGTCCCTTCATGGTCATAGCCTTTGCAGTGATCCGGGTGCGTGGTTGCGTAGAGGTAGTCTATTTCGGCTTTGACGTAGGCGGTGTAACGCGAGCGCATGAGGCTCTCTGCGGTAGTCGCCTGGGAAGCCCCTTTAATCAGGGGTTCACAGCATTTATCAAAAGTTAGTTTGCTGCCGCATGGGCAGATCTCTGCTGCCATCTGAATCTCTCCCTATGTGTCTAAATATCGTAATCTGCAGCGACAATAGCCGCACAGTTAGCTTTCATGAACGGCACAACCGTTTCGGCATGATACGGATAAACCTGATAAGCCTGAAGCTCGGCAAGGGTGTCGAACTTGGTGTAGAGGGCAACGTCGTAAGAGCGCTCGGAGTGAACGACATCGGTGCCGACCTCAAGGTGGCGCAGCATCGGGACTTTGCCGCTCATGCTGAGCAGCATCTCTTTGACAGCGGTAGCATTGGCGGCGGTTGGTTCAGTCAGCTTGAATAGAACTATATGGACAATCATGAAATCCTCCTGAAAAATGAACTGTAGTTATTACACTTTGAAACTGCTGCTGTCAATTCGTAATGCCAATTCCAGATCAAGGCGCTACCTTCGTTGGCTCGTCTTCGGCTCCTAAAAGGTACTGTCTGTCCGCAATCCTCGCCGCCTTGATATCACTCTTGGTCTGGCATTGGAATAACCGGTCAGTTTACTGTTTTTCTCTTTCCTGCCCTTTTTCGCCGCCTCTTTTCTTCTGTGAACGGCGGTCTATGATTTTTTCTCTGGTCTCTTTATATTTTTTCTGTTGTTCGGGGGTCAGTAGCGGCATCAGCCTGGCGTTGGTCTCCTGGGTGATCTGCTGGAGCTTTGCCCTGCGCTGGTCGCGATTGTAGCTATCATTGGCAGGGAGAGTTTTCAGCTGCGTGTACTCATCCTGAAGGAGCGGCATGATCTGCTGTTGCTGCTCTTTTGTCAGCGCCAGGTGCTCAGTCAGTCTGACAATTCTCTTTTCCGGGGTGAATTCTGCCGGCACCCCTCCGGCCGGCCTAGAGCTGCGAGCCTTGGCGCGGTTCTCAGTAATTTTGGCTTTGATGGCATCCTGTTTTTTCTGCTGCTCAGGAGTGAGCAGCTCTCTGACTTTTTCTGAAGTGCTCTTGTTGAGTTCCTGCAGTTTTGCCCGGCGCTGATCTCTGTTAAGAGTGCTGTCACCGCGCAGTTTCTCCAGTTCGGCCTGTTCGGCAACAATCAGTGGTCTGATCTTTGTTACCTGCTCGTCTGAAAGGGCAAGACTCTCCTTCATCAGCTTAAGTCTGTTGTCCGGATCAGCCAGTTCGCCTTTCGATTTTTTCATGACTGCCGGGCCACGACCGGCAGTCGGCACCGGCATGGTTTCGGCCAGCGAGAGCCCCGCGAATAGAGTCAGGGATGCAGTAACTATAGTTATTACAAGTACGTTTGACATAATTCCCCCTTTTGCTTGGTTAGCTGAAAAATCTTCGCAAAACACCTTTCTTCTCACCGTCACGCTTCTCATTTACCAGCTTCATCCCTTTCAGCGCAGTCGGCTCCTTCGGGTTTAGCCGCAAAGCCTTGAGAAATTCGCTTTCCGCCAAACCGTCGCGCCCTTCGTCAAAAAGCATCCAGCCCCTGAAGGCAAAGGCTTCGGCGCTTTTTTCAATCTGCAGTGCTTTTGTCAGGAGCGACCGGGCCTTTTCCAGCGCGGCTTTAGAGCGGCTGTTAGCTTTGTTGTTGTAGATAGCCCAGGCCAGAAATGCTGCATGGCCGCTGCTGTCAGGGGCAAGGGTGTAGGCCTCCTGCAGGGCCTTTTCGGCATTTTCATACTCGCCCATTTCGAGGAAGACCTTGCCGGACTGAAACTGAATTCTTGCATGCAGCTGGCCGTCCTTTTTGCCGTCAATGCCGAGAGTCTGGTTGTCATGGAGCATTTCGTCATAACGCTCCTTGGCAACTATGTTTGAGAGGGTGTTGTAGGCATCTGCATAGATGGAGAGGATCTCCTGCGCCGTGGCTGAAGTCGGGCCTGAGAGCTCCATGAAGCGTTCGGGTGAATAGGCTTTGGCCTTGGCAAAATAAGCCTCTTTTAAAGTAATGAAGCTGAATTTTGCCGGGGTCATTCCGAAAATTGCATAATAATCCTTGTCCTTGATCTGGGAGTACTCCCTCAGGACAGCCTGTTCAAAACCGATCTCTTTTTCAGAGAGCGGGGCGGCCATGTCATTGCTCCCCATTGCCATGACGACATTATCAGCGACCGCATCAACAATGTCATCGAAATCTATTAAAAGCTCTTCTGTGTGGCTGTCTTCATCGATGGGCCGGTTGAAAAGAGCCTTGAGGGGGAAGTCCGGTGAAGCTTCGTCTCCGGCTGTTTCCCTCAGGGATATCATCCCCATCAGGTGGAGGAAATGCATGAAAATGGCGGCGTCATGGGCCATGTCAGCGGCGCCTAACAGCTCGGTAACGGTTCTCTGCCCATTAATCTTTTCAAGGAGAGTGATGTCGGTCTCACGCATGGTTATCAGGTTGGCGCGGCGGTAAAAAAGGGCTGTCCTGGCGGGAATCAGGTCCGCTTTTTGCGTGAGGAACTTTTGCGCCTGAAACTGTTCGGGAAAGAGCTTGACTGCATCGTAAAGCAGCTTGGGCACAGACAGGTGCAGCAGAGGTGGTTCGTCCACTCCGGCTCCCTGGGCAAACGCAACCCCTTCAGCTTTAAGCAGATGATCCAGCAGCAACTTCGTTAAAAAGAGCTGGGATTCGCTCTGGAGTTCGTCGAAGGTCAGGATTCCCGCTTCGGTAAAGAAGATCCGCTCTCCATTTCCTTCCAGAAAAGTTTGCCGGTCTTCGCGGTTGATCTTCCCTTTTGCCAGGAGAAAATCAGCAAAGTCTGTCCGCCCTCTTGCCAGAAATGACGATGGTTCACCCTTTACAAAGGCGACCGGGGACGATTCGCCAATTGTCAACAGGCCGCTCAGTCTGTTGTTGTAGATTGAAAGCAGCTGCTCCAGCAGGGTTGTTATTTTTCCGGATGGCTTGATAGTTGCGATTGTGTCGTTGAGGGCAGATTCAAGCGTTTCTTTACTGAAAGGTTTTTCAAGATAATGATTTATGCCGAGTTTCACTGCTGCCTGAGAGTACTTTTCACCCTTGTAGAGTCCGGTGATGATGATGACAGGGAGCGTGGCGAATCTGGAGGATTTGCGGATCTTCTGCAGCAGTTCTACGCCGTTTATCTCGGGCAGACCCAGATCGAGGAGCAAAATGTCAAACGGCTCGGCGGCAAGAAGCCTGGCTGCTTGCGCACCACTTTTGGCAGTTGTGACGCTGTGCCCTTTGGACTCCATTAATCGAGCAAGGATATTTGCCAGATTTTCGTTATCTTCTGCCAGTAATATTCGGACGGTCATTTTTATACTCGGGTGTCCCTGTATGGGCTGCGCCATTTTTCAGATAGTGATGCACCGCACGGTTATGCTCATCAAGGTTGGCGGAAAAGTGATGGGTGCCGTCATTTTTTGCCACAAAATAATAGTAACCGGTCGTTGCCGGGGTCAATACCGCCTCGATTGCACCGGCGCCGGGATTGCCTATGGGGCCGGGCGGCAGGCCGCTGATCAAGTAAGTGTTGTAAGCTGAGTTGCGTCTGACATCACTGCCGGAAACCTTACCGCCAAAGGCACGGGTACCGTAAACTGCAGTCGGATCGCTCTGAAGCGGCATCTGCTTTTTCAGCCGGTTAAGAAATACCGACGCTATCAGCGGTTTTTCCTGGGGGACAACAGCCTCTTTTTCCACAAGTGAGGCCAGGGTGATTATCTGGTTTCTGCTCAAATGCGAATTTTTCTCCCGGAGTGCAAAGCGCTCGCCATAAATCTTGCGGAACTGCCCGACCATCTGCTTTATGAGCGTCTCAGGAGCAGCGATCTTAACCAGATTATAGGTGCTGGGATAAAGATAGCCTTCAACAGTCGTCCCAGTGATGCCAAGTTCCTGCAGTAGAGCCGGATTGCTGCACTCCTTGAGAAAAAGCTCCTTTTTGAAAAAGCCCCGATTATCAAGCATTTCGGCCAACTGAAAGATCGAGTAACCTTCCGGAACGGCAAAGCGCTTTTCATAGACGTCGCCAGTTATAAGTTTGCGGAGAATTTCCGGGGTGGTCATGGCATCACTTAACTGGTAGGTGCCGGCCATAACTCTGCCTGAAGCGCCGCTGAGTCTGGCGTAGAGAGTAAAAAGAGTCGCGCTGCCGATGACCCTCTCTTTTTCCAGATCGTCAGCAAGTTTCTTCAGGGAGCTCCCCTTGGCAACATCAACAATTCTGACATTCTGCCCTTCGCCATGGGGGGAATAAAGAGATAAGACAGGCGGTGCCGACAGCGTCGCTGCCACAAGCAGAACGGCTATGAGCAGCCATTTTCGCTTGCCACTAAAAAGGGAAGAAATCTTGAATCTTGGTAATAAATCTTTCATTGAATTATCTATATAGCATCAAGGAGTTACAGGCAAGTTTCAAAGACAGCCGTGGGGGTCACTTTCCCATTTCCCGGCGGTTCTGACATAATTGAGCGTGCCGCCTGCAAGAAGCTCTCTGCGCTGGCGGTCGGAAATGTCAAGAATTGCCAGAAAGGTGCGTTCACCGATTTCAACAGGGATTATTGCGGCACCCCTGACTATCAGAGTTCGAAGATGGGGGATCTGCAGCGTATCACCCTGTTGCAGCAGATCGTAGTCAGCGGGATCCTTGAAGGTGAGAGGGACGATGCCGAAATTGACCAGGTTTGCTTTGTGGATACGGGCGAAGCTTTTGGCAAGTTTCAGGCGGATGCCTAGATAGCGTGGTGCCAGCGCGGCATGTTCACGACTTGAGCCCTGGCCGTAGTTCTCACCACCGATGACAGCCCCCCCCCCTTTGGCCTTTGTCCGTTCGGCAAAACCAGGATCGAGCTGCTCAAAGACAAATTGGGAGAGTGCCGGGATATTGCTCCGGTACGGCAGCACTCTGCTCCCTGCAGGCATGATTGCGTCAGTGGAGATATTGTCGCCGGTTTTAAGGATAATCTCCAGCGAGAGGCTCTCCGGCAGTTCATAAAAATCGGGGAACGGCACGATGTTAGGTCCGGTGATGATCTTGACTTTTGTCGCCTCGGCTGCCGGGAGAGGGAAGATGATGCTGGAATCGTCAAGCAGATAGTTGACCGGGTTTTGCACGTCAGGATAGGGCATCAGCTTGCCCAACTCCCGCGGGTCGGTCACCTGACCGAAGATGCCGGCAGCAGCAGCAGTTTCGGGGGAGCAGAGGTAGACCTGATCTCCTTTGGTGCCGCTCCGTCCGGGGAAGTTGCGCGGAAATGTCCGCAGCGAGACCTGGCCGGTTCCGGGCGCCTGACCCATGCCGATACAGCCGAGGCAGCCGGGCTGGTGAACCTGCGCTCCAGCCTGGAGGAGCATCAAAAAACCACCCTGGGCGGCAACATTTTCGATCACCTGGCGACTGCCCGGATTGACGTTAAAGGAGAGGTGCGGCGCTATTTTGCGCCCTTCAAGTATCAGGCAGGCGCTCATCAGATCCCGGTAGCCCGAGTTAGCCGAGCTGCCTACCAGTACCTGATCGACTTTCAGCCCGGCCAGCTCCCTGACCGGAACAATGTTGTCCGGAGAGGTCGGCTGGGCAATGAGCGGCTCCAGGGTTGTCAGGTCGATTTCGTCATATTCGTCATAGGTTGCGTCCTCGTCAGCTTGCAGTGGTATCCAGCCGTCTGCGCGCCCCTGTGCTTGAAGAAACTCCAGCGTCCGCTCGTCTGAGGGGAAGATGCTCGTGGTCGCCCCCAGCTCTGCCCCCATATTGCCGATAACCGCCCGATCCGTAGCGGAAAGGCTCTTTACTCCGGCGCCGTAATATTCGATGATCTTGCCGACACCACCTTTGACGCTGTGGCGGCGCAGCATTTCCAGAATGACGTCTTTAGCCGAGACCCAGGCAGGCAGAGTGCCGGTCAGCTTGATGCCCCAGATTTTTGGGCAAGGGAGATGGAAGGGGTGGCCGGCCATTGCCAGGGCGACATCGAGTCCACCGGCGCCAATGGCGATCATGCTGACACCGGCGGCAGAAGGCGTGTGGGAATCTGCGCCGATCATCACCTTGCCGGGGAGACCGAAACGCTCCAGATGTACCTGGTGTGACACGCCATTGCCGGGTTTGGAAAGATGAATGCCGTAGCGCTCTGCAGCAGTCATCAGGAAAATATGGTCGTCAGCATTGCGGTTGTCAGTCTGGAGCAGGTTATGATCGATGTACTGGGCCGCCAGTTCGACCTTGACACGCTCAACCCCCATGGCTATGAATTCAAGCATTGCCATGGTGCCGGTAGCATCCTGCAGCAGTGTATGATCTATTTTGAGCGCTATTTCAGTTCCGGGGACCAGTTCACCTTCAACGAGATGCGCTGCCAGGATTTTTGTTGCGAGGTTTTCAGCCATTTTCAGTGCTCCCCGGAGGCTCTAAGCGGCGGCAGCTCGGCCTCTTTTTAGTAGAAATGTACTCTGTTTCTGCCGGCGCGCTTGCCTTCGTACATGAGCCGGTCGGCGCGATTTACCAGCGATTCAAGCGTATCTCCGGAGCGGACATGGGTTGCTCCGAGAGTTATAGTGACATTGAGCTGCTCATTGCCATGCATGAGAAAAGACTTCTCCACCATGTAGCGGAGCTTTTCTGCGACCTGAATGAACTGTTCTTCATCGGCAAAACGGATGATTGCCAGAAACTCTTCTCCCCCCCAACGACCGACAATATCGTAGGCTCGAACGCAGTTCGCCATGGTCTTGCCAACCAGCAGCAGCACCTTGTCGCCGATGTCGTGGCCGTAAGTGTCATTAAACTGTTTAAAGTGGTCCACATCCGCAAACACCAGGCCAAAACCGTTGCCATGACGTTCGTATTCCGCCAGGCTGCCGGTAAGATTCATCTGCAGGTGGCGGCGGTTGGGAAGTTCTGTCAGCATGTCGATAAGAGTCTCTTTTTTCAACGACTCGATCAGCTTGGCATCCTGATCGGATGCTTTTGTCTGGTGAAAGACCTCGGCTGCCCCGATGGGCTCTCCATGCTCATTACGGATGAGGGAAATGCTCACCGTTACCGGCACCCGGTGACCAGCCTTGTGATGCAGGTAAATATGGTCGTCCCTGTGACTGCATTTCTGCTTGATAACGTCCACCAGGGGGCATTCGTCTGTGCAGAGGCACTTTCCGCAATCATCCAGATGCACCAGCAGATTATCAGCGCAGTGGTTTCCCACTACTTCTGCCGCTGAGTAACCGGTGATCAGCTCGGCACCCTTGTTCCAGTAAGTAATACGCCGATCCATGTCGACAAAGTAAACCCCCTCATGGAGGTTATCTACTATGGATCTCAAAAGTTCATTGGTCAGCATCTGTTGTGCTCCTGTTCAGGCATGGATAGCCTGGCCGTTAACGGCCAGGGCCGCCTCCTTCAAAGCTTCTGCAAGGGTCGGGTGGGCATGGAAAGTCATGGCAATATCTGCGGCAGTCGCGCCTAAGGTCATGGCAATGACCGCCTCGGCAATCAGGTCAGAGGCTCTCGGGCCGACGATATGGACTCCGAGCAGCCTGCCGCTGACCTTTTCTGCCAGGATTTTCACAAAACCGTCAGTTTCGTCCATACAGCGGGCACGACCGTTTGCCAGAAAATTGAATTTACCCACCGCATACTCAAAGCCGGCACTCTTGAGCTGCTCTTCGGTTTTGCCGACTGCTGCTGCTTCAGGCCAAGTATAGCAGATACCGGGGAGATATTCATACTCTACCGTTGAGCCTTCCCCGTGCAATCGCTCTGCCAGGACTACTCCTTCTTCTGATGCCTTGTGGGCAAGCATCGGGCCGTGAATCAGATCACCGATGGCATAGATTCCCGTGACGTTGGTCTGATAATTCTCATCAACGCTGATCCTTCCCGAATCCTCCAGCACAATGCCTGCCTCTGACAGTCCCAACCCTGCCAATAGCGGTTTGCGACCGACAGCGACAAGCAACTTGTCGCAGAACAGTTCCTGCTCGCCGGAAGGCCCGGAGAGGGCGACTCTCAGCGTATCCCCTTCACTGATCGCTGAGTTTACCTTTGTGCCGAACATGAATCTCATCCCCTGCTTTTTCAAGGACCTGACCAGGGTGTCAGCTGCCTGTTCATCCATTGTCGGAAGCGGTTTGTCCAGCATCTCGACGACAGTGACTTTCGCTCCCAGCCGCAGCCAGACAGAGCCGAGCTCCAGGCCGATATAACCGGCGCCGATCACCAGGAGATGCTGCGGCACTGCACCGAAAGCGAGAGCTTCGCGAGCTGAGACGATTTTATCCCCATCAAACGGCAGTCCGGGCAGCTCAATGGCGCTGCTGCCGGTGGCCAGCAGAATCCTGCTCCCCTTGATAGACTCAGCTTTGCCGTGGCCGGGCATAATGACATCGACGACATGCAAATCACCATCTTTTCTGCCGATACTGGCGCTCCCCTGAATCAGGGTGATGCCGTTCTTTTTGAACAGCCAGGCAATGCCGTCGGTGTTTTTCCTAACCACCTCATCTTTGCGAGCCAGCATCTTTGCCAGATCGAGCCGGGGAGGATCAATAAGGATGCCGTGACCCGCGAATTTGTCCCGTGCCGTGGCAAAATGCTCTGAAGAATCAAGCAGTGCCTTGCTCGGGATACAGCCTTCATTCAGACAGACCCCGCCAAGGGTGTCCCGCTTCTCCACCACCGCAACACTCATCCCCAACTGTGCGCCCCGGATGGCGGCGACGTAGCCGCCAGGGCCGGCGCCGATTATTATAAGATCGTATGATTTGTCAGACATTCAGAATCCTCCGCCTATACTCGTTTGAGCGGATGCCCGGACATCCATTCACGCAGGGCGCAGTCAATGCGTGACTGCCAGCCGGCTCCGGTTGATTTAACGTATGCAACCACATCAGAAGATAAACGGATATACGATAATTAAATGAGCGTCAAATTATAAAATTACAAGCAGTATTCCCGCCTCATTGTTATAATCTGCAAATTGAAATAATGGCGACTTAAAAGGAGAATGCCATGGATCTGGAACAGCAGCTGGCAAAGGCAGCCGCAGCTATTAGGGGTGCAGAAACCCTTATCGTAACTGCCGGCGCCGGCATGGGGGTCGATTCAGGTCTGCCAGATTTTCGTGGTGATCACGGTTTCTGGAACGCTTATCCGCTTTATCGCCGTCTCGGTTTAAGTTTTGTCCAGGCAGCCAATCCGGAGCATTTCGAGCGTGACCCAGCCTTTGGCTGGGGATTTTATGGGCACAGAACCAACCTTTATCGAAGTACAGTGCCGCACGCAGGGTTCCAGATCATCAGGAAATGGATTTCACTGTTTGCGCTCAATCACTTTGTTGTGACTTCAAATGTGGACGGTCAATTCCAGAAGGCCGGTTTTGCCGAAGATTCCATTCAGGAAGTGCATGGCTCGATTCACCATCTGCAGTGCCTTTCTCCCTGCTCGAATGAGATCTGGGCCAACTGTGAGGAGATCCCGGTAGATTCAGGCACCATGAGAGCGCAGACCATTCCGAAATGTAGCCGCTGCGGTGGCGTTGCCCGGCCGAATATCCTGATGTTCGGCGACTGCTCCTGGCTATCAGACCGGACGCGGCGGCAGGGTAGAGCGTTTGATGAATTTCTCACTGATCATGGCGGGGGGCGGACTGTTGTGCTGGAGATGGGGGCAGGAACGTCAATCCCGACGATCCGTTATCTGGGAGAGAGTCTGGCTGAACGGAGGAGTGCCGTTCTGATCCGGATTAATCCCCGGGAAGCTCAAGCACCGCCCGGGCAGATTTCTATCTCTGCCCGGGCGGTGGAGGGGCTTAAAGGGATTGACTCGCACTTTTAATTATTTCAGGCTCTCCTGTGTTGAAACAACAACAATCCCTGATTCTGTGACAGTAAATCCTCTGGCAGCGTCGGCTACATGATCGTAACCGATGACAGTGTTGTCAGGAATGACAAGATTCTTGTCAATTATGGCCTTCTTTATCTTTGTATGTCTGCCGATGGTGACGTTTTCAAAGACAATAGAATCCTCTACCAGGCTGTAGCTGTTAATTCTTGTTTTCGGGCCGATTATGGAACGCCTGACAATCCCGCCACTGGTTATGCAGCCGGCACAAACGTATGAGTCGATATTCAAGCCGCGGCGCTCTTCATCATCAAAGATTGTCTTTGCCGGCGGGAGATTCCCCTGATTGGTCAGCACCGGCCATTTGTAGTTGTAGAGATTCAGCTGGGGTGAAACGTGAATCAGGTCCATGTTGGCTTCGTAGTATGATTCGATGGTGCCGACATCTTTCCAGTAGCCGCGCTCTTCCGATTTCATCCCGGGGATGAGGTTGTCGTTGAAGTTGTAGGCAAAGACTCTATCGCCGCTTTCCAGCATCATCGGGATGACATGTTTGCCGAAGTCCAGATCCTCATGAAGTTTTTTCCCTTCCTGCAGCACCTCGATCAGTTTCCTGATGGAAAAAATATAATTTCCCATTGAGGCAAAACAGACGTTTTTGCCCGGAACCGGTGTCGGTTTGTCGGGTTTCTCCTCAAAACCGATAACGCGGTTGTCATCGTCCACAACAACAACCCCGAACCGTGACGCTTCATCCATGGGGACTTCAATGGATGACACTGTTATGTCAGATCTGTTCATGCGATGAAAGTTAATCATCTGGCTGATATCCATCTTGTAGATATGATCCCCGCCGAAGATTGCCACATATTCCGCGTCAGAAGATTCTATGAAGCGGATGTACTGGTAGATGGCGTCAGCAGTACCTTTGAACCACTCTTCGGATTCACTGCGTGTTTCCGGGGAGATGGCAACGAAGAATTCGCCCAGGCCGGTCCATTTGGCCCATGATTCGCGAATATGCTTCATCAGGGAATAGGCCCGGTACTGGGTGAGGATGTAGACCTGCTTGATGCCCGAGTTAAAAAGATTGCTGAGGACAAAGTCTATGATCTTGTACTTCCCTCCGAAGGGGACGCCAGGCTTGGGCCTGTTGAGAGTCAAAGGGCTGAGTCGTTCTCCCTTGCCCCCGGCAAGAACCATCGCCACGGTATTTCTTTCAGCGCTACCGATGTTGTACATACTATTCCTCCTGAGTCATGGCATCTTCCATATATGGCCAATTGAATGTTAGTAATCTATTATACCAGAAGTTTCATGACTTGCTGCAAGTCAGCCCATACGTCCCGTTTTTTTTCCGGAGAGCGGAGCAAAAAGGCGGGGTGAAAGGTCGGCATGAGCGGTATGCCATGATAATCGTGAAAGCGTCCTCTGAGCCGGCCGATAGGTTCATTGCTCTGCAGCAGGGTCTGGGCGGCAAAGGCGCCGAGGCAAATAACTGCTCTGGGGGCAATCGCCTGAATCTGGCGCAGGAGAAAAGGGCTGCACTGAGCGATTTCGCCAGGGGCAGGGTCGCGGTTCCCGGGAGGACGGCATTTGAGAACATTGCAGATATATACATCCTGACGTTCGTGCCCCATTGCTTTGATCATGTTTGTCAGCAATTGGCCGGCTTCACCGACGAAAGGCTCTCCCTGAAGATCTTCATCGCGGCCGGGAGCTTCGCCGACAAAAAGCAGTCCGGAGTTGTGACTGCCGACCCCAAAGACTATGTTCTTTCTGGTTTCACAGAGGCTGCATCTGCGGCAATCTCCAAGGTCTTTGCGAATATCTTCAAGAGTTTCAGCCGGCTTGGCTGGCGGCGGCGTATTGCTTACAATAGCTGGTCCAGCCGCCTTGACTATCTCCGGCGCTGTTCTCATAAGCGGCAATTCATCAATTCCAGTGGCCCGCAGCTCTTCCAGGTAACTCCGCAATGCACCTGCAAGTAAGGCTCTTTCATCAGGTTCATCCATTCCCAATCCCCTTTACTTTTGAGGCCTGTATCCCTAAGATAAGAAAATGTTCCAGACCGCTCTTGCCGTAATTACTCTGCTGCTGCTGCCTGACAGCTCTTTTGCCTGGGGGCCCGGATTCCACCTGCAGTTAGGGTTGACAGTTCTTGGCAATCTTCAGTCACTGCCACCAGTTGTTGCCTCACTCATCGGTAGTTTCCCGAATGATTTTCTTTATGGCTGCATCTCGGCCGACATCACTCTGGGCAAGAAATATACCGGCTACCTGCTGCACTGTCATCGCTGGCATATCGGCAGAAACCTCCTCGAAAAGGGGGAGACTGACGCCCAAAGGTCCTGTGCATACGGCTACATTTCCCACCTTGCTGCTGATACCGTTGCCCACTGCTATTACGTGCCGCTAAGCATCATGCGGAGTTACCAGAGTATAGTTATGAAGCATGCCTACTGGGAGGTACGGTTTGACAGTTTCACCCCGCCGGAGATCTGGGAACGGGGGCGAAGAGTCGCACTGGAACATTATCAGGAAAACGATGCCTTGCTGCGCCGGGAGATTTCAAATACTCTTTTCTCTTTTGGGACAAACAAGAAGATCTTTAACTCTATTCTGCTTGTCAGCCGTCTGGAAAAGTGGCAGCAGCTGATCACAGCCATGCATGATGTCTCAAGATTCCAGCTTGATGAAGAAGAGGTCGCGGAATTTGCCGGTCTCTCCAGACAGGCTGTGCTTGAAACCCTTGCCGATGTTGATTCATCATCCTGGTTGGCAGCTGACCCGACCGGAGAGCAGGCGCTGAAAGCTGCTGAAACTGTCCGGAGAAATCTGCGGCTTCTTTACAAAAGCGGTAAAATCACCAAAGAAGTGGCGGGAAAAGAGCTTGATGAGATGAAAAAACGGCTTGAGAGTGCCATCCGGAAACCGGAAGAGCTGATCAGGATACTCTCAAACGGCTGATTGCCTTAATAGAATTATTCGGTCAAGAATCTCGCCAGCAACCTTTTCCTTTGCCATAAGTGGCAACTCTTCACTTTTGCCGCTCCGCCAGAAAAACCTGACGATATTGGTATCCCCGTTAAAGCCCGCGCCAGCGGCAGAGACATCATTGGCCACAATCATGTCCAGATTCTTGGCCTGCAGTTTTGCCGCCGCATTATCGGCCAGGTTCTCAGTTTCAGCGGCAAAGCCGACAAGAATCTGCCCCCCCCTTTTCATCATCCCCAGCTCAGCTAGGATATCCGCTGTTTTCACCAGGTAAATTCCGACTTCGCCGGTCTGCTTCTTTATCTTCTGTCCTGCGCGCTCAATCGGTCTGTAGTCTGCCACTGCCGCTGCCTTGATGATGACGTCACAGTCAGGGGCGCAAGCGATAACGGCACTCTGCATTTCTGCGGCACTTTCTGTTTTTATCAGCTCAACTCCAAAGGGGGGGGCAATAGCCACCGGCCCGCTCACCAGGGTGACGCTGGCGCCGCGAAGTCTTGCTGCCCGGGCGATGGCGAACCCCATCTTCCCGGAGGAGTGATTGGTTATGTATCTGACCGGGTCGATCTCTTCCCGTGTCGGTCCGGCTGTAACCAGGATTTTTATGCCGTCCAGATCTTTGGCTGTAAGGAGATTCAACGCCGCTTCGACAATAACAGCTGGCTCCTGCATCTTGCCGTTCCCTTCCCAGCCGCAGGCCAGCCAGCCGGTTACAGGCGCTGCGAAATGGTAACCGTGACGCTTGAGTTTTGCTTCGTTATCTTGATAGAGCGGGTTCTCATACATGTTCACGTTCATTGCCGGGACGATAAGCAGAGGTGCTTTTGTCGCCATGACGGTAGTTGACAGGAGGTCGTCAGCCATGCCGTTTGCCAGTTTGCCGACAAAGTTGGCTGTTGCCGGTGCTATGATAAAAAGGTCTGCCCGGTCAGCCAGAGAGATATGGCCGATTTCCTGCTCGGTAATCAGATTGAAGAGTTCGGTGTGCACCGGGTTTCCGGAGAGAGTCTGAAACGTCAAAGGGGTGACAAATTCCGTAGCGGCCTTTGTCATGATGACATGGACTAATGCTCCGGCTTTGGTTAACAGGCGGAGCAGTTCCACCGCCTTATAGACAGCTATGCCGCCGGTGACGCCGAGAATTATGGTTTTTCCTGCAAGCATTTTTAGCCTCCAAGGTACGGATTATGCTTTTTCTCGTGACCGATTGTCGTTGCCGGTCCATGTCCAGGATAAACTTTTGTATCGTCAGGCAAGACCAGCAGCTTTGTGCGGATTGAGCCGACAAGCTGGGCCTGCGAGCCGCCAGGCAGGTCGGTTCTGCCAACGGATTCAGCAAAAAGTGAGTCACCACTGACAAGGATCCCTTCTTTTGCCAGATAGAAACAGCAGCCTCCTGGTGAGTGCCCCGGGGTATGGATAACTTTGATTTCTTGAATGCCAAAGCGGATAAGATCCCCTTCGGCAAGGTATGCTGAAGGGCGCGGCGAATCTTCAGCTTTAAGGCCGTACATTGATGCCGAACGTGCCGCTTTCGAAAGGAAAGGTTCATCCTCTTTGTTGATCAGCAGTTTGGCGCCGGTTGTCTCGGTAACCTTGCGGTTACCGCCGATATGGTCAAAATGGCCATGGGTGTTGAGGACTGCAACCACTTTTACACCATTGGTTTTAATTGCAGCGAGAACCCGTTCCGGCTCTGCACCTGGATCTATAACGATACCCTCTTTTGTCTGGCTGTCAGCCAGCAGGTAGCAATTGACCCCCAAATCCCCGACCACTATTGTCTCAAAAATCATATCGCCTCGCTTTAAATTTGTTTTCCGGCAACCGACCAGGGCTGTGAAGAGAAATATCAGCAGCACGGCAAGGTACGTTATTTTCATCTTGAGAAAAGATCCAGGTTCTCGGCTCTGGCGGGCTCAGTTTTCAGCTTTTCGAAAGGGTTGTTGCCAAACCCCTGTTTTTCGCGGACCCTTTCACGTGGTGGTGCTATCACCGGTTGTGGCGGCTCGTCAGCAAGAACCTCTTCAGTCCGGTCAACGTAGAAATAGCGGTCATAGAGGCGATGATAGTTTGTCCAATTCCCCTGCATCTCCCCTTCTTTTTTGATATGTGTTTTTATGCCGTTTATCTTCGAATCAAGATCGTCGAGATAGTTCAGCACAGTTGCCTCTATAGTTTTAGGCCGCTTGGGAGAGCCGTATTCATACTGGCCATGGTGGGAGAGAATAAGATGCTTCAGCTGCATGGCAAGTCCCGGCGGAAAGCCGGGAATCTGACAGACCCTTTCATGAATCATCTCAACACCGATGGTTATGTGGCCGATCAATTTGCCTTCGTCACTGTAGTCAAACGATCTGAAGAACTTCATCTCGCGGACTTTGCCGACATCATGCAGGAGAGCCCCGGCAATCAGCAAGTCTCTGTTAAAGCCTTTGTAGAGCGGCACGACAGCATCCACCAGCGAAGCGACTGCCAGGGAGTGTTCCAGGAGTCCGCCGAGGTAGACATGGTGCATCCCTTTGGCTGCCGGAGCAACCCTGTAAAGAGCCATTACCTCCGGGTCTTTAAAAAAGTCGTCCAGCAGGGTCTTTAGCCAGCTGTTTGAGAGTGTGGTGAGAAGGGCGGCAAGTTCGCTCTCCATCTCCTTGATATCCCTTTCGGTTTCAGGGAGGAAGTCGGCAAGGTTGACATCTTCTTCCGGCATTTTGCGCAGATCCGAAATGACCAGTTGCATCTTCCCCAGATAAACGGAAGCTTTTGCCGAAACCTCAAGAAAATCATCCTTATCGAATCTGCCGGCCACTTCATCAACATTGTCCCAGACTTTGGCATCCACATCGCCGCTCTTGTCCATCAAGCGGATGGTGAGATAAGGCTTGCCGTTTTTTGCCATGGCAGTGATTTTTTCTTTGACAAGAAAGACCG
Source organism: uncultured delta proteobacterium (assembly GCA_963787125.1). Lineage (GTDB taxonomy): Bacteria > Desulfobacterota > Desulfuromonadia > Geobacterales > DSM-12255 > VEOV01. Next base: position 131,019 of record CAWBBV010000011.1, on the reverse strand, counting down.
CTTTGAGTTGATCCCTGTCTTTCAGCTCTTTTACGAAAATTTTTCTCACTGGTGATTATCCCTTGAACAGATTGTATTTGATGATGCATCTTAAAGCCGAAATGCCGTCTTGCCAACCGATCTTCTTCCCTTCGCTGTACATTCGTCCCGAGTAGGATACCCCAACTTCGTAAATTCTTGCACCAAGTTTAGCCATCTTGGCAGTTATCTCCGGCTCGAAGCCGAAGCGGTTCTCTTCAATAGTGACATTATCCAGGATCTCTTTTCTGAAAGCTTTGTAGCATGTTTCCATGTCGGTAAGGTTCAGATTGGATAACATGTTTGAGAAGAGGGTGAGAAATCTGTTGCCTATCATATGCCAGAAGAATATTGCCCGGTGTTCTTCTCCGCCAACAAAGCGTGAGCCGTAGACAACGTCAGCCCTGCCTTCCATAAGTGGTTTCAGAAGTTTTGGATACTCTGCCGGATTATATTCAAGATCTGCATCCTGAATAATGACAAAGTCCCCGGTAATCGCTTTGAATCCTGTCCGCAGGGCCGCCCCTTTCCCCTGATTCTTTTCATGATAGATGACTTTCAAATCCTGCAGGCGGAGGCTTGCCAGTATTTCTCGGGTTCCATCATTAGAGCCATCATCAACGATGATTATCTCCTTTTCGTAGGGAACAGCCCTTACCGCAGAGATAATTGCTTCGATGGTGGCAGCTTCATTGTACACAGGGATTACAACGGATATCTTCATGTCAGGCAAGTCCCTTTGCAATTGCGTCTGCCACTCTGATCCCGTCAAGGGCGGCGCTCATTATTCCGCCGGCATAGCCTGCCCCCTCACCGCACGGGAAAAGGCCTTTGGCTGCAGGTGATTGAAAATCATCACCCCGCAAGATCCTCAAAGGGGCAGATGTGCGGCTTTCGACACCGACAAGAGTCGCTTCCGAGGTTATGAAACCTCGCAGCTTGCGTTCAAAAGTTCTGATCCCGTCCTTGATGGTTGCAGAAATAAAGTCGGGTAGAAGCGCTTCCAGGTCAGCTTCCCGAACTCCGGGCAGGTATGATGACTTCAGGCCGGAAGTCCCGCGCTGCTTCAAGAAAGCCATAAGCCCCTGTGCAGGAGCTTTGTAGTCTCCCCCTCCTGCCTTGTAGGCCAGCTTTTCAAGGTTCCGCTGAAAATCAATACCGGCAAGTGGTGAGCTGTTCTTGAAATCAGTCGTTTTTACCGTTGCCACCAGCGCGCTGTTAGCCAGGCCGCTACCCCTTTGCAGGTCGCTCATACCGTTTGTCACCACACCGCCAGCTTCTGAAGAGCCGGCGATGACAACTCCACCCGGGCACATGCAGAACGAATAGGCCGAACGGCCGGTTTTGTCATCATTGAAGGCAAGGGCGTAATCGGCCGCCGGGAGCCGCGGGTCGACTGCCATCCCGTACTGAATCATGTTGATAAGCTCTTGCGGGTGTTCTACCCTGAAGCCCACGGCAAAAGGTTTCTGCTCCATGGTAACACCGGCAGCGTCGAGCATGACGTAGGTGTCCCGGGCGCTATGGCCGGGGGCAAGAAGGAGAGCGTCGCATTTCTCTTCAATCCGGTCATTGATGACAATGGATTTCAGCTGTCGGTCAGTTATGTCGATACCGGTCAGTTTTGCCTTGAAGCGGATATCAAGATCCCGCTCCAGAAGAAAACGGCGGATGTTTATCAGCACTGATCTGAGTCTGTCAGTGCCGACATGGGGCTTTGCCTGCCAGGTTATCTCTTCAGGTGCCCCGAACTCGACAAGCCTTTGCAGCACATAGCCACAGTTCGGATCTCTTACCCTTGTTGTCAGCTTGCCGTCAGAGAAGGTGCCGGCGCCGCCTTCGCCAAACTGCACGTTACTCTCTTCGTCAAGCAGGCCGCTCTTCCAGAAGCTGTTGACGGCATGAACCCGCTCTTCTACAGCGCTGCCCCGCTCAAGCAGCAGTGGCGTGATGCCGTATTCAGCCAGTCTCAGCGCGGCAAAAAGCCCTGCCGGGCCGCTGCCGACAATAACTACTTTCTTTTGGCTGACAATTCGGGCTGGCGTTGACGAGCAGTTTTTTGCCGCGATTTCAAGGTCAGAATCTGTCGAGTGTTGTTGCCAGAATCCTTCCGGGTCAGTGACCGTAAATTCTACTGAATAGACGAATTTGATGCGGGGCTTTTTACGGGCGTCGATTCCTTTTCGTAAAATCCTGAAGTTTGCAATACGCTCGCTGGCGAGCGAAAAACGCCCGGCAATCAGGAACAAAAGCTGAGCTTCATCCTCGTCATAAGGTAGAGCTATATTCCGAAGGATGAAATGGTGGTTATCAGCAGGCACTTGCGTTGCCTTTGCCGAATCTTTGCAGCAGCTGTTCGATCAGAACGACAACGTTCAGCGGGTGAGTAGATTTCGGGATATGGATCCGTGCGCCCATTTCAGGCGACTCGAGTAGTCTTGGTGGACCTTTGAACATGGAGGTGAGCAGGGCTATGATAGGCTCATTGTCTGGTTCTGCAATCTTTCGAATACTCATGCAGGTGCTGACTCCTCCCATGCCGGGCATGATAAGATCACAGATGACAACTTTCGGCCGTTTTTCAATGAAAACTTTGACTCCTTCATTGCCGTCAGCTGCGGTAAATACCGAGAAACCGCAAACGGAGAACGCTTCTGCAAGGACTTTCAGGAAGAAAGAGTCGTCATCAATAAGCAGGATAGTAGTGGGTGACTGCAACATCAAGTCCTCATGTAGCTCTGTAAATATGAAGCGTAATACTATCTAATTTTAATTGAAATTGAAAGAGCGCTGTTGTCTTTAGTAAGTTAGAAATTATTTTCTGCGCATGTCAGCAGAAAATAATTTCGTTAACGCACTTATCCTGTTTATAAGGGCTAAGGAGGGTTTATTGTTGCGAGGGTCGGTTCATAAGGATACAGGGAGACGCACAAGAAAGGTGGTGCCTGCGTTACTACTGTCAATGACCTCTATTTTGCCGCCGTAATTTTTAACGATTCTGAGCACAACCGAAAGTCCCATGCCCGTTCCTCTGTTTTTTGTGCTGAAAAACGGGTCGAAAATGTTAGGGAGATTCTCTTTCGGGATACCCTTGCCGCTGTCGCTGACAAGAATAACAATGTCCCGGTTGTCATGATCAAGATCAATGCCGAGGCTGCCGCCATCTGGCATTTCATCAATCGCATTCAGGAAAAGATTAGTGAAAATCTGCTGTAGTTCGCCTGGATCGGCCTTAAGCAGGGGTAATTTTTTCTCTGAGGAGAAGTTCAGGACGATCTTCTGTGCGGTTATTTGCGGGGTGAAGTTGTCAAAGGTTTTCTCAATAATTTCCTCGATATCGACTTCAGTCAGTTCATATCGAGGTCTTTTGGCTGTGTCGAGCAGTTTTCGCAGGGTTGCATCGACTCTATCAACCTCTTTGAGAATCTTGTCGACATATTCGAGCTTGTCTATTTCATCAACCCCTTCTTTTATAAGTTGCACAAAGAGAGATATTGAATTCAGTGGATTGCGGATCTCATGGGACATGCCGGCAGCAAGGTAGCCGAGAGTCGCCAGTTTCTGAGATTGCACAACTTCAGCATGTGCTTTCTGCAGCGCTTCCGATTCTTTTCTGATTCGAAGCTCTAGTTCTTCGTTCCAGGCTTTTATTTCACAGAGAAGTTGTTCACGCTCTGACACCAACGCGCGGTTTTCAATCTCAACCGTCCTGATTTTAAGGACGTTCTCAATTCTTTCAATGAGATTCTGATTGTTGAAAGGCTTGAGGATATAATCTGAAGCGCCAGCCTTCATAAGCTCAACGGCAATTTCTTCACTCCCCTTGCCAGTGAACATAATGACGTAGGTGTCGGGAAAACTGCTTTTTATCAGCTTAAGGAGTTCCAGTCCGTCCATTCCAGGCATCATGTAGTCAAGGATAACCAGAGTCGGATTCAGGCTGGCAACAAGTTCCAGTCCCTTGAATGCGTCGCTTGCCTTGACGACTGTGTAGCCTCGATTGGAGAGGATGATCCCGACCAGATTGAGAATGCTCTCTTCATCGTCTATGGCGAGGATTGTAACTTCATTTCTATTAATCCGGTTTTTCATGGGCACCAATAAAAACGAGCAGCAGATAATCTGCTGCTCTCCATGGGGTAGTTATTAATATGAAAGTGATTTTCAGGGGAGCCGTACCGTCATGACAGGGCAGGGGGAGTTTCTGACCACCCGCTCTGCGGTGCTGCCAAAGAGAAGGTGATCAACCCCTTTTCTGCCGTGAGTTCCCATGACTATCAGGTCTGCGCCGCCCTCTACCGCTTTTCTCACAATCTCTTCATATGGAATCCCGGTGATGGTATAGTGCTCAAAATTTTTGAACTCCTCCAGATTCTCGTTGCAAAAACGAGTCATCATTTTTTCCGCTCCGTCGGCAATCTCTTTTTCCAGATTTTCAAAAGAGATGTGCGGAACATAAAAGCCACGAAGATCAACCGGCTCGTTTATGATATGAACAATCAGCAGTTTTGCTGAGAACTGCTTTGCCAGTGACAGGGCATAATCAAAAGCATGGTCGGAGCCCTCAGAAAAATCGTTTGCAAAAAGAATAGTAGCGAACTGTTTCATACTTCCTCCATCTTCTGGCTTTGTTGAGGGGAAAAAATCTTGTCCATAATAGACTTTAACTCTTCAATTTTTACCGGTTTATTGATGTATTCAAAAGCTCCAAGGTTGATTGCCTCTATGTACGACTCCACGCCACCATAAGCTGTTATCATTATTACATTACTGCCAGGGAATGAGCGGTTCACTTCCCGAAGAAACTCAATCCCGTCCATTTCCGGCATATTTATGTCGGTAACAATCAGGTGTACCTCATGCTCGCGGAGATGATCAAGTGCTTCATAGCCGTTGGCTACCGTATCAACGATATAACCTTCTCGCGACAAAAGCCTTGAGAGGGCCACTCTGGCGTTTTCCTCATCATCTACGAGCAGTATTCGTTTGGCATCTGTATCCAAGCTAAACTCCATGATTGTTTATAGGTGTAAAGACTTTATCATGGAGTTTTAAGCTGTCAAGTAAGCGTGAGTTTGAAATTTTTATCTTGGTTTTACTGCGGTCCGGATCAGGCTGGCAATTATTGATACATGGATAAATTCCATCTACAGAAAATAGGTGAGTGGCGCACTTGCTAAAGTTATTCCTGGTGGGTTCCGTCTGTCTTCAGTACAAGGTGGGCGGCTTTTCCAGGGGCACCGAAAGGTTTAAGTGGCTTGCCGTCCAGTTCTCCTTCAACTGAAGCTGCATTGTCGAGATCGAGTGCGATGGTGCTTTCTGCTTTCCATTCGACCAGATCGCCGGCAACCAGATCATATTCCTGTGAAGCAGAGCCATCTATTATGATGTGAATTTTTACTTCGCTAATCGCCTTCAGGCGCAGAACGAGCGCTTCGCTATGAGCATTTTCACCGGTCCGCGGCTCAGAGTTGGCTGCCGGCACAGGATCGTTCTTCAGGGTCGACTGCTCCGGAATTACGGCTGCTGTTTTTTCTGGTTGATTTACCGGTGCAGGCTCAAGCCGGTTTAGCTGTTTTGGAGTCTGGCTATTTGTCGGCTTAAAGAGCAGATAGCCAGCAACCAGTACGAGCGCCAGGAGGGTGCTGAATATCAATCCACGTCGATATGGAAGGGGAGGGTTTCTTTCAATCTGGGACTGGAGCAGGGGCGCAGCATTGATAACTGCAGGTTCGGCCCGGGTACCGTTGATCATGGCAACCGCTTCTTCAGGGGGGAGTCCGAGATGTGCTGCATACAGCCGGATGAAGCCTCTTGTGTAGGCCTGGCTCGGAAGTTTTTCGGCAGCACCTTCTTCTATGGCTTCAAGATAGGTTCTTCCAATTCTGGTTACTTTTGAAACATCGTCAAGGGTTTCGCCTCTTTCAGCCCTGACTTTTTTCAGCCAGGCACCGACGCCGCCCATGTCGCAAGCTGCAACAGACTCACTGATTTCTGACCCGGGTGATTTCATTTCAGAAGGTCTAGGTGTTCCCGCGAAAGGTGCGCCATCTCACTGTCAGGAGCAATTCTGACAACCTCTTTGAACTGTTTGATCGCCTCTTTCCGGTTGCCCTGCTTCATGTTTGCCTGCCCCATGCTATAGTGCGCCTGCAAATAATCAGGGTAGAGTTCAATCGCTTTTCGGTACTCAACCACAGCAAGGTCTATCTTGTCTGAGGCGTAATATATCCTGCCGATATTGTAGCGAATCATTGGATCAAGAGGATAGGCGGCCGCAAGCGGCCTCAAGATATCAATAGCCTGTTTGAACTCACCCTTGTTGTAAAGAGCCAGCGCCAGGTTGATCCCGGCTGCAGACTGATTCTGGTAGAAAATATCTTCAGTTACAAGTTTTAACTGGTAAATTGCATCGTCCCAACGCTTCATTTCAAGATAGGTAACGGCAAGGTTGTTTCTGGCTTCAGAGTAATCAGGCTTGAGGGCGATGGCGCGAAGATATTTCTTTTCGGAAATGTCGAGCTTGTTTTTTCTGAAGTAGACTTGCCCAAGATAGTTCTGCAGCTCATGATTGTCAGGGTCGATCTTTTCAGACGCAGTGAATTCAACAAGTGCGCCGGTGACGTTGTTTTCTCCCAGGTAGGAGAGCCCCATTTGAAAGTGATATGTTGCCTGTTTTCTCGATGCAGAGCCGAGAGCACAGCCGGAAAAAATCAGCGCAACTGCCGCATACAGGAAAAACCTTGAAATATGCTCTTTCACAATGTCACCTTCCTGAAGTCACGCTGTTCAGGGCAGATTGGAAGAAATTAGCAAACATGGATTAAGTAACAGAATTACAGTTAGTTGTCAATCAGCGTGCCTTGGCTTAAGCTTCTTTCACTTGATAGCCGCTTCTGTTTGTCTTAGTATGCAATTTCTCTAAGGAGCTGTTACGAAATAACGGTTACATATTGCTGTTGTTTCGTTACGACTTCTTATGCCGTTCTTGCCATGAAAGCTGTAACAATTAGTCTATTCCGACGGCTTAAAGGGGCATTATGCAAAAAGTCGACCTCAAAAACTTCAATCTGCGTGAACTGGAACAGTTTCTTTCCGGCAAAGGGAAAGAGCGTTTTCGCGCCACCCAGATATTCAAATGGATCTATCAGCTGGGAGCGCTTTCGTTTGCAGAGATGTCAAATCTTTCCAAGGCGTTCAGGGCCGAGCTCGAGAGCATCGCTTATATCAGCGATCTTCATCCCACAGCAGTAGAGGAGGGGGGTGACGGCGTCAGGAAATATCTTTTTACCCTTGAAGATGGTGAATCGGTCGAATCTGTACTTATCCCTGATGAAGGGAGAAATACTCTCTGTATCTCCACACAGGTCGGCTGTGCAATGGCTTGTGAATTCTGCCTTACCGGGACGTTCAAACTCAAGAGAAACCTGACGACAGCTGAGATTATCAATCAGCTCACTGCTGCCAAGCGTGATGCAGAGATCCGCAACATCGTTTTTATGGGGATGGGTGAGCCGCTGCAGAACCTGGAAAACCTGGTGCGGACAATAGAGATAATGCTCGACGGCAACGGTCTGCAGCTCTCCAATCGCCGGATCACAGTTTCAACCTGTGGGCTGGTGCCACAAATGGCCGAGCTTGGCAGGCGCGTAACCGTCAACCTGGCAGTCTCTCTCAATGCTACAACTGATGAGCTTCGCAACCGGATAATGCCGGTGAATCGTAAATATCCACTGAGTGAGCTGCTTAAAGCCTGTCGGGAGTTCCCACTCCCTGCGAGCAGAAAAATCACTATCGAGTACGTCATGATCGGCGGGATGAATGATTCTCTCGATGATGCCAGAAGGCTGCTCAGGCTCATCAGCGACATCCCCAACAAGGTGAATCTTATTCCGTTCAACGAGCATGAAGGGTGTGATTTCAAGGCTCCGACCAGAGCCGCGATTGACGCGTTTCATAAATATCTGATAGACCGGCATGTAACTGTTATTACCAGAGATAGCAGAGGCGGAGATATTTCAGCTGCCTGTGGGCAGCTCAAAGGTCGACTGGAGCAGATCAATCCAATGAAAGAGGGGTAATATGTCTGAAAAGGTAATCGGTGTTATTGGTGGCAGCGGGCTTTATGAGATGGAAGGGCTTGCAGAGGTGAGGGAGGAGGCTGTGGCAACGCCGTTTGGCGAGCCTTCAGACCTCTACATAACCGGAGTCATGAACGGCGTGAAAATGGTGTTTCTCCCCCGTCACGGCAGAGGGCATCGTCTCCTCCCTTCTGAAGTCAACTACCGGGCGAATATTTATGGGATGAAAAAACTCGGGGTAGAGCAGATCATCTCTGTTTCTGCGGTCGGGAGCCTTAAAGAGGAGATCGTGCCGGGGCATATCGTCATTCCGGATCAGTTCATCGACAGAACAAAAGGGGTGCGCAAGGATACCTTCTTTGGCAATGGTGTTGTTGCCCATGCCGGTTTTGCCGATCCGGTCTGCCCCTGCCTCTCTGCTACGCTGGAGAGTGCTGCCAGAAGCGCCGGAGCGACCGTTCACCGGGGTGGAACCTATATCTGCATGGAAGGGCCGGCTTTTTCAACCAGGGCTGAGTCGTTCATGTATAGAGGGCTTGAAGCCTCTGTCATCGGCATGACCAACCTGACAGAAGCCAAGCTGGCAAGGGAGGCAGAGATCTGCTACGGCATTATTGCCCTGTCAACAGATTACGACTGCTGGCATAACTCCCATGAAGATGTGACTGTCGAGGCGATCATCAAGATAATCCATCAGAATGTTGCCATGGCGAAAAATATCATTCGCCTGGCGGTAAACAGTATCTCTGCTGAAAGAAGCTGCTCGTGCGCTTCTGCCATGCAGTTTGCCGTTATTACCGACCGAAGAGTGATTCCTGAAAGTACAAAAGCCGATCTGGATATTCTGGTAGGGAAATATTTCTGATCACTTCATGATTTCAATTTTCCCGATTTTCGGTTGCGGCACCAGCGCTTTGGTCAGGGAGCTTACCCCTTCACCGACGTAATGTGTGGCAATGAAGACAACCGCAGCCAGAAGGATTCCAACAGCGACATTCCCTTTTTTGAGATGCTCACCGAGCTTCATCTGCGGATTTATGCCACGAGCCATTTTGCCGAAGAGTCGCAGGGTTGCCGAGACGGTGAACAGGGCAATGGCAAGGGTAAGGATCAGGTGGCACAACGTCAACAGGCCGATTTGCCACAGCGGTAGAGATATCTCATCGGGTGCCGATATGGAGATTTTAAACATGCTCACCGACGCGGCCAGCCCTTTTTCGAGCAGCAGTGCAGCGGACACCATTATGGTCGATACCAGTATGCCGACAGCAACATTCCCCTCGGCTATCGCCTCTTCCATGTCAAAATCTTTGTTGGCTTTTATGAACATCCGGTAGATTGCGTAGATAATGACGCCGGACATGACCACCATCAGGACAAGTTCGAACAGGCTTACCATCAGTTGGATGAAAAACATTTTTTACACTCCTTAGGAAGTTAGAGGGTATTTTCTGCGCGTTTAAGGCAGAAAATAACTTTGTTAACGCACGTATCCTGTTTGTCAGGGTTGGGTCAATTGGCTGTGAAAGGCTCTATTTTAACTTTGTCGTTGGCACTCAGTAGTGCCAGGGTTCTTTTGTCCACGGTGCCTAGCGGGAGCCATCCTGGTCCTGCCGGTTCAGCCAGAACGTAACGTGCACCTTTATACTCGACAAAGACATCCCCTTTTGCCGGATTTCTGAGAATGCCGACAAGGTAATGTCCGGGAACACCGACCCCTACTACCTTGATTCTGTCCCAATTAAGGAGAATTGAGCCGAGTAGCCCGCTTTTGGTATCGCAGTCACCTTTGCCGGCGGCCAGAGTTTCCAGCGGCGGATAAACCCCACCCGTCTGTCGGCCTTTGATCTCCATCGGGACATTTTCATATAAAACTGCTGTCTGAATAAACGAGATAGCGGCGGCAATGATACTGTCGGAATCGTAACCGAGTCTCTCCGCTGAGCTATTGATTGAAAGCGCCACACTTTTAACTTTTCTGACGTTTCTCCTGACAATTTCCGGGATGTCGGCAACGAGCATATTCCCTTCCAGCAGTGCAAATCCCCGCGACCGATAAAAATTCACCAGCCTTGTTCTGTACTCTGCTGCGATCTTCTCGCCGGCGCTATTGAGCTGCGCCTGGCTTTGGCGGTTTTTTACCGCAGCTTTGTAAGCATCTTCAATGGCTGTTTTCTGCCACTGGTCGATTGCGGCTCTTTCTGCAGCTGTGAAACCGTATTCAAGGCGGTAAGAGGCAAGTTCTCTGGACGGGATTGAAAAGGTGAGGGCCAGTTGGTCGTTGTTAAAATTGGTGAAACCATAGTCCGCCGCCAGCACGCCGCCAGTTTCTCTTATCCTCTGGGATGCCTGGGATTTGGCGCCTTGTTTTGAGATCTGTATCTGTGGTGTTTGCTGGGAAGCGGCGCGTAGCAGTACGCCCGGCCGAGCCGAAATAAACCGCTGTTCCCAGCTTGCCCCCAAAAAAGCGCAAACGGAGAAAGAGCAGATTATTACCACCCCCCATAACTTCAGTGATGGAACTGTTAGTAAGTTAGAAGTTGTTTTCTGCGCTTTTCTGGCAGAAAATAGCTTCGTTAACGCACTTATCCAGTTTATCTGGGGTAAACAGTTTGCAGGCATAGTGGCATCCTCAGCAAGAGTCTGGAATTATAGAGAGCCGCTATAAAAAAGCAAGAGTGGAGATTATGAAACGAAAAGTTACTAAAAAGCAGCACAATTCAAAGATGTGCTTTGTCTGCGGCCTCAAGAACGTGGCTGGTCTGCAAGCATTTTTTTACGAAACCGATGACGGGGCGCTTGTGGCAACCTTTACCCCCGGGGAAGTACACCAGAGTTACCCGGGCAGACTTCACGGCGGGATAGCCGCCACGATCCTTGATGAGACGATAGGGCGGGCGATAATGATCGGTAGTGAAGCGCAGGTCTGGGGGGTAACTCTTGAGTTGACCGTCGAATACAAAAAACCGCTTCCCCTGGAGGTCGAACTGCGGGTTATCGGCCGGATAACGGAGCAGAACAGCCGGATCTTTTCCGGAACAGGGGAGATCATCCTTCCTGACGACAGCATTGCCGTGCTTGCCCGGGGCAGGTATATGAAAGTGCCACTGGAGAAGATCGCCGATTTTGATCAGGTTGCAATGGAGTGGGGTGTGGTTCCGCGGGAGAATGATCCGGATGGGTTTGATTGTTGAGGTGAATAAAAAGGCGGGGAGCATTCTCCCCGCCTTAACTATTGAGATTTATTGATATGGAGGTATGGTGAATGTGTCTGAATTTAATGACACTGATGCTGGCGGTATAACCAGATAGAATGCGCCGGCATCTGTTGTACGAATTAGTGAATCTTTAAGGAAAAATTTAAACCCTACGAAGTATTCGGTTTGTAGAGCTCTATTGTAAAAAGCCAATGGTGATGTCAGTGTAGATGAAGCTGTTGTGATTTTCGGGCTTAAATTGCCTGATGCGAGATTTGCGGTATAGCCCCTCGTGTACTGCCAATTCGCAGGATCGAAAGGTGTCGTTACGGGAATAGTCGCGCCGATAGTGCAAGTGTTGGTGCCAGCGCTAGTCATATTGGCGGTGATAGCGGGAACATTTGTAACTGGTGCTGTAACGGTGCCAGTTTGTAAAGTGACAGTATTGGGGCCTCCTGCCACTATGCTCATGACTTGACGTGCATATTTTACCAATGAGTAAGGCTTGGTAATGGTTTCAGTTGCAGCTATTGGCGTAGAGTGGTTTTTAAATGTTCCATTGGTTAGCGTTTCGGTCCAGACGCTGGTGTAATTTGAGAAGCCATTGCCAACAACATCGTAATCGAGAAGTTCAATGGCGCAATTGTTTGCAACAGGCACTGTTAAACTGGCGGGGGCGGCGGGGGCGCCTGGACCTATCATGAAGTCAGCGGGCGTTGTAAACTGAACTATTCTGTTTTGGTCGTCTACGATACTCGGACATGTGACCATCAGTCTGCGCATGTGTTTTAAGCTTGTAGTCGGCGTAGGTGCCGATTTGGCTGTATCCTTGACTATTATATTCAAGGTTGTTGTCTGGTAAGGTGTGTTGCCGGTTGCCGGTGTCCCATTAGCTCCGGTTACCGGTGTTCCCCCCCCCCGCTTCCCCCGCATGCCGCCAGTAATCCCAGTGCTAACATTAAAACAATCTTCTTCATGTTTACTTCCTCCTTTGGTTTTGGCTGATGACGAATTGATTTTAGCAAGACGTTTCAGCTTAATTAAAAAATATGAATTAAATTGATAAGTATCTAATCTTACGGAATATTATGGTGTGTGTTTTGGGAATATTTCTAATGTACGGCGGGATATTAATGGTATTGTTGGTGGTTGTCAATAAAACTAATATTAAAATTAAAACGCCGTTAGGATTAGCTGGAAGGGAGAAGATCTGGTAAAATTTTACATGTTATCACTCAACCCCCAGGCGCTTCATCTTTTCCACCAGCGTTGTCCGGTTCATCTTCAGAAGGGCTGCTGCTCTGGATTTGACCCCGTCGCATCCGACAAGGGCGCGAGTGATGATTTTTGCCTCCATTTCGCTGACCGCTGCAGCCAGATCCATGCCGTTTTCGCTGATTTCGTAACTGAAAGAGACCATGCTGCCATGCTGCCTGCCGATGCTGTCAGGGAGATCGGCGATATGGACCGCATCGGTCTCTGTCAGGGCTACCAGTCGCTCGATAGCATTTTCCAGTTCACGGACGTTTCCCGGCCATTCATAGAGTTCCAGTGCTTCAAGAGCCTGTCTGGTCATATTCATGGGGGTTCGTTTCATCTCCAGGCAGTATTTAGTCAGGAAAAAACGGGTAAGCGGGACGATATCCTCTTTGCGCTCTCTTAAGGGGGGGACAATCAGCGGAATAACATTGAGCCGGTAAAAAAGATCTTCCCTGAAACGACCGTTTTTAACCTCATTTTCCAGTGAAAGGTTTGTTGCTGCGATAACCCTTACATCAAGTTTGACCGTTGTATTGGAGCCGACCCGCTCAATCTCCTGCTCCTGAAGGACGCGGAGAAGTTTGATCTGCAGGTGCAGCGGCATGGTGCCGATTTCATCGAGAAAGATAGTGCCGTGGTGGGCGCTTTCAAACTTGCCGATCTTTTCCTTGATCGCTCCGGTAAAGGCGCCTTTGGCATGACCGAAAAGCTCGCTTTCAAGCAGTGTTTCCGGTATTGCTCCGCAGTGGACGGCGACGAAAGGCTTGTCCTGTCTGGGGCTGTTAAAGTGGATCGATTTGGCGACGATCTCTTTGCCGGTACCCGATTCTCCCATGATAAGAATGGTAGAGTCGGTTTTGATGATTCGTTGCATGAGTCTGAAAACATTCTGCATCGCCGGGGAGTTGCCGATGATGTTGGCAAAACCGTACTTCTCCCGGAGTTGTTTCTTCAGGTAGATATTTTCTGTAAGCAGGCGGCGCTTCTCAAGAGCTTTCGCAAGGATGATCCGCAGCTCGTCCATATTGAGCGGTTTGGTGATGTAGTCAAATGCCCCCTCTTTCATGGCGCTTACCGCGGTTTCTGCTGAGGCGTGACCGGTTATCAGGACGACCTCCGTTGCCGGATGGTAGCTCTTGATCTGTTTGAGGAGGTCGATGCCGCTGCAGTCCGGGAGGCGCAGATCGGTGATGACAATGTCAAATTTATCTGCTGCCAGTCTTTGCCTGGCTTCATGGCCGCTTGCCGAACCGGTGACATTATAGTTGGCTTTAAGCAAAAGGGTGAGCGCTTGCCTGCTCCCCTCTTCGTCATCTATCAGCAGAATTGCAGGTTTATCTTTCATGGTGTAATTATTAACATGGATTACTTCTTGCTGGCAAGAAGTAGCGAGATTGACGTGATTCAAATTTGTTGTATGGTTAACAGAACAAAATACGGCTATGGAGAAATAGCGCTTGTTGTGCTACTTTTATTCATGGCGGTACTTTGATGGAGCTTGTAGAAAAATAATTTTTAAGGAGGAAAGCAATGCTTTCAAAAACAGTCTACACGGCACTTAACAAGCATATGAATACTGAGCTTTTTTCGGCATACCTCTACCTGAACATGTCCTCGGCTGCCAATGAAATGGGGTTTAAAGGGGTGGCCAACTGGTTCAATGTCCAGTATCAGGAAGAGATGGTCCACTTCATGAAGTTTTACACGTACATAAATAGCCAGGGGGAACAGGCGATTGTCGACAAGATGGCCAAGCCTGCCAGCAGTTTCCCGATGCTGCTTGATTGCTTCCAGCAGACGCTGCAGCATGAGCAGTTTATTACCAAATGTATCAACGAATTGACGGAGCTGAGCGTCAAGGAGAAGGACCATGCCACCCAGATCTTTTTGCAGTGGTTTATTACCGAGCAGATAGAGGAAGAGGAGAATGATCGCGAGATTCTGGGCAAGCTGAAGATGATAGGCGACAACGGCTATGGACTGCTAATGCTCGACAAGGAGCTTGGTGTGAGGGTCTTTGTGCCGCCGGCAACCGCAGCGTAAGCAGGGAGATAGTTCCGAAACAGACTGAGCCCGGAAAATCTTTCCGGGCTCAGTCTGTTTTACAGTTTGTGGTATTGCTATAGCAGGATCTCTACTTTAGTCTCTTTCCGCAATTTAGTGACATAATCAAAAACAGCTTTCTGCGTTTTTTGCCCTTTCAGGAAAACAGCTATTTTCTCTTTGAGCTCATCAAGTTTCGGTGGCTCGGCGCCTTTTTTCTCAATAAGCTTGATTATGTGGTAGCCGAACTGGGTTTCAACAACATCGCTGATTTCGCCGGGATTGAGAGAAAAGGCGACCTGCTCGAATGCCGGAACCATCTGGCCTTTCCCAAAGAAGCCGAGATCGCCACCCTGATCCTTGCTTGGGCAGGTCGAATCCGCCTTGGCAGCTTCAGCAAAATCCTTGCCGTTTTTCAGCTCTTTAAGGATGCCTTCAGCCTTAGCCTTAGCCTTTGCCTTGACCTCTGGTGTTGCCGAAGAATCCACCCCTATAAGGATGTGACTTGCCTTGATCTGTGACTCTTCAGCAAGTCCGGCTTTATTTTCATCGTAGAATTTTTTGATTTCCTCATCGCTTACGGCTATGGAAGGGGTTATGTTAGTCTCTATATAGTGAGAGATGACGATATCTTTACGGCTTATCTCGACGAGATCCTTTTCCGTAACGCCGGAATCTTTCAGGGCAGCTTCAAATTCAGCTGGTGACCCGAATTTACCCTTATTCTGCGCCATTTTGAATTCAACCTGCTTTTCCAGGTCTGCCGGAGCTGTTTTCAGACCTTGCTGATAGATGAGGTCCGCAAAGATAAGTTGGTCGAGGGCAGCTTTCTGAGCCTCCTTGACTGCTTCTGGTGTCGACCCGGGTTGAATCCTGTTCTGGGCGACAAGAACATTGAAAGCTCTATCAAGCTCTTTGCGGGTAATGGTGGTAGAGCCGACCTTTGCAACTGTGTCATCCGGAGATGTGGCTGGCGTTACAACAGGTTTAGGCGCTTTAGCAGATTCAGTGGTTTTGACAGCCGCCTCTTGCACTACAGGAGCTTCCTTGAGCGCCACTGGTGCCGGATCGCTTTTGACGACGCTCTTTTCACCGGCACACCCCCCGGCAAGAAGAGCTGCAACGCCGAGACAGATGAAATAAACAGACATACTTTTACGCATTAACTTCTCCTTTTTAAGTAAAGCTTTCATGGTTGCGTCATCAACCAGAGCCAGAATCAGCTTTTTTGGATATGAAACCGCGCTCCATTATACACAAGCGAAGCATATTTTCAATCCTGACAGTGCGCTCTTCATTTCTTATTGACAATTTGCCTTTAGTCTGTTTTTATGCGCTGTGTTTGATAGCGTAACTATCTAAAATAACTAAATAATTTTAGTTTACCTAAAATAATTTATTCAGGTTTTCGCAGTTTAATTTTCCATAAAACAGTCAGGGGGATTTTTGATGCAGAAGAAAAAATTCAGAAAAATATTGGCAGCCAACCGCGGCGAGATTGCAATCCGGATATTCCGCGCCTGTACGGAGTTGGGGATTGGCACTGTGGCAATCTATTCGGAAGAGGATAAACTCTCCCTGCATCGTTACAAAGCTGACGAGGCATATCTGATCGGCAAAGGTAAAGCGCCGATTGATGCTTATCTTGGCATTGACGAGATTATTGCCCTGGCACTCAAAGCTGAGGTTGATGCCATTCACCCCGGTTACGGTTTTCTGGCGGAAAATGCCGAATTCGCTGAAAAATGTGAGGCAAACGGGATCGCCTTTATCGGCCCGACCGGCGAAATGCAGCGAGCCCTGGGGGACAAGGTGGCTGGCCGTAAAGCCGCTGTAGCTGCCGGTGTGCAGGTTGTGCCGGGGACTGAAAACCCGATCGTTAAAGAGGAAGAAGCTCTCAAGTTTGCCAAGGAGGCAGGCTATCCGATCATCATCAAGGCGTCTGCCGGTGGTGGTGGCCGCGGGATGAGAGTTGCCAATAATAAAAAAGAGCTGCTTGAAGGGTTGGTAGCTGCCAGCAGCGAGGCAAAAGCCTCTTTCGGCAATGCCGATGTCTTCCTTGAGCGCTACATCGAGAATCCCAAGCATATCGAAGTGCAGGTCATGGGGGATAACTACGGTAACCTTGTCCATTTTTTTGACCGTGACTGCTCGGTGCAGCGCCGCCATCAAAAGGTTGTCGAATTTGCACCTTCGCTCTCCCTTACCCAGTCCCAGCGTGAGGAGCTCTGCACCGCTGCGCTGAAGATAGCCGGGCAGGTGAAATACCGCAATGCCGGTACGGTAGAGTTCCTTGTTGATGCGGAGGGAAATCACTATTTCATCGAAATGAACCCGCGGATTCAGGTTGAACATACTGTTACCGAGATGATAACCGGTCGTAACCTTGTCCAGACCCAGATTCTGATTGCCGCCGGTCACAAGCTCTCCGACCCGGAGATCAACATCCCCTCCCAGAGCGCCATTGATATGCGCGGTTATGCCATCCAGTGCCGGATTACTACCGAAGATCCGACCAATAACTTTGCCCCCGATTTCGGGACTCTCACGACCTATCGCTCTGCTGCCGGCTGCGGAGTGCGGCTTGACGCAGGCAATGCCTCCACCGGAGCCAAGATCACGCCGCACTATGATTCGCTCCTGGTCAAGGTGAGTTCGTGGGGGCTTACTTTCACCGAGGCTGCCAACATCATGCACCGCTCACTCCAGGAGTTCCGGGTGCGGGGGGTCAAGACCAATATCGGCTTTCTCGAAAATGTTGTCACTCACCCGGTGTTCCTGAAAGGGAAGTGCAATACCTCTTTCATCGATAAGCATCCGGAACTCCTCCATATCCGTGAAAAAAAGGACAGGGCTACCAAGGTGCTGACCTTCCTCGGTGATGTCAGCGTCAACGGTTCTCCCGGGGTTGCCAAGCCGCTTAAATCTGCCGAACTGATCGAGGCGAGAGTGCCGGAAATCGACATGACCCGGCAGCGCCCTTCCGGCAGTCGTGATCTTTTCATGAAGCTGGGCGCAGAGGGGCTTTCCAAGTGGATTCTCGACCAAAAAAAGCTGCTTATTACTGACACCACCATGCGTGATGCCCACCAGTCGAATCTGGCGACCCGGGTCAGAACCTACGATCTTCTCAAAATTGCCGAGCCGACCTCATATCTGGGCGCCGACCTCTTCTCTCTCGAATGCTGGGGTGGAGCAACCTTCGACGTCTCCATGCGGTTCCTCAAAGAAGACCCATGGCAGAGGCTGCACAAGCTTTCGGAAATGATCCCGAACATTCTTTTCCAGATGCTGCTGCGCGGCTCCAATGCGGTTGGTTACACTAACTACCCCGACAATGTGGTGCAGAAATTCGTTGAAGAGGCGGCCAATTCCGGGGTTGATATCTTCCGCGTTTTCGACTCTCTCAACTGGACAACAGGCATGAAGGTGGCAATGGAGGCGGTACGCAAAAGCGGCAAAATCTGCGAAGCAGCTATCTGCTACACCGGTGACATCACCGATCCGAAACGAGACAAATACCCTCTTGAATATTATGTCGGCATGGCAAAAGAGCTGGAGCAGATGGGCGCCCATATCCTGGCCATCAAGGATATGGCGGGACTCTTGAAGCCTCTGGCAGCCTACAAACTGGTCAAGGCGCTCAAAGAAAATATCGGCATTCCTATTCATCTCCATACCCATGACACCTCAAGCAACGGTAGCGCCATGCTGCTCAAGGCAAGCGAGGCAGGTGTTGATATCGTCGACGCGGCGCTGTCATCACTCTCCGGCCTAACAGCCCAGCCAAACCTGAACGCTCTCGTTGCCAGCCTGGAGCGGAGCGAGCGCGATCCCCTCGTCAATGCAGCCGGCCTGCAGCAGTTGGCCAACTACTGGGAGACTGTCCGTGACTACTACGCCCCGTTTGAATCCGGGCTCAAATCCGGAACTGCAGAGGTCTATCATCACGAGATTCCGGGCGGCCAGTACTCCAACTACAAGCCGCAGGTTGCCGGACTCGGGCTCATCGAACGCTGGGACGAATGCAAGGAGATGTACCACAAGGTAAACATGATGTTCGGCGATATCGTCAAGGTGACGCCGTCATCAAAGGTTGTCGGCGACATGTCCATGTTCCTGGTAAAAAACAACCTTGAGCCTGAAGATGTCTTCACAACCAAGGAAGAGCTGGCCTTTCCCGAGTCTGTTATCGGCATGTTCAAGGGGATGCTCGGTCAGCCGTATCAAGGCTGGCCGCAGGAGCTGCAGAAAATAATTCTCAAGGATCAGCAGCCGATAACCTGCCGTCCGGGTGAACTTCTGGAACCGGCGGATTTTGAAGAGGAACGTCTTGTTCTGGAAGAGAAGCTTGGTCACAAGATCGACGATAAGGCGCTGATCTCGGCGATTCTCTACCCCAACGTCTATCCGGAGTTTGACCGCCATCGCCAGGAGTATTCCGATATCTCCGTCATTCCAACGCCGATCTTCTTCTACGGACTTGAGCCGGGTCAGGAGACCTCTTTAGACATCGAGCCAGGCAAGACGTTTATCATCAAGTTGAACGCCATCGGCAGGGTCCAGCCGGACGGTACCCGTCAGGTTTACTTTGAGCTGAACGGTAATGCCCGTTCAGTCACGGTGCGTGATCAGTCGGCAGAGACAGACGCGACTGTCCGGGAAAAGGCGGACAAAGGGAATGCCGCTCATGTCGGTGCGCCGATGCCGGGCAAGGTGCTCAAAGTCAATGTGAAGGTCGGCGACGAAGTCAAGGCCGGGGATGTTTTGATGGTTACCGAGGCGATGAAGATGGAGACCAATATCAAGGCCAAGGCGGACGCCAAGGTTACTGAGGTCAAGTTCAAGGAAGGGGATAAAGTGGAGAAAGAAGACCTCGTTATGGTAATGGGGTAGCTTCTTTACCAATATGGATACGCCAACAGCCCTGTTCCTCTTCTGGAGCAGGGCTGTTGGTGTTTATCCGCTGTATTTGCAAGAGGAGTCTTCCGGGTTACTCCGTTGCCAACTCCTCCGGCTTTGTCCCTTTTTCGGGGACACGGTTATAATCATCCTGAAAGCGGACGATATCATCTTCACCCAGATATTCGCCACTCTGCACTTCGATGATGGTCAACGGGATGACGCCGGGGTTCTCAAGCCGATGATTCATGCCGATCGGGATAAAGGTCGATTCGTTAATGTTGACAATGTACTCTCTGCCGTCGCACGTGACCTTGGCAGTCCCGGAAACGACTATCCAGTGCTCGCTCCGGTGGTGATGCATCTGCAGGGAGAGCCTCTCACCCGGATTGACAACAATTCGTTTGATCTTGTAACTTCTGTTCTCGTCGAGAACGGTATAGGTGCCCCAGGGGCGCTCGCCTGTCTCCATGTGCTCCTCCGTAACTTGCTATAGAAATACGACCCGTTTCTTGTACACTAAAATTTACCTGATTAACAGCATCTCTGTCATGAACCAATGGTGCTCAATCCTTAAGCGCCTCCGACGGCTGCACTCCCATGGCGTGCCAGATGGGGATGGCTGCGGAAGAAAGCGCAAGCGGCACCAGCAGCAGCAGCGGGAAAACCGCCATCCAAGGGGGGCCAATTAACCAGAAGTTTGAAAAGTGATCAATCTTGCTGATAAGAAAATCGGGGATATTTCCATTGATGAGACTCTCCGGATCAATGAGATTCAACAAGCCGGCCGACCAGTAGCCGCCAGCCAGCAGGAGCAGATAAGCGACTGCCAGGCAGGCAAGGTAGATTCTGCCGAGACGCACAAGATTCATAACTATAAAAATCCGCATGATGTCGCGCCGGCGGGCGCCTATACAGCGCAGCAGGCCGATCTCCCTGATAGAATCTTTCACCTGGCCACTGAGCAGCTGGTAGATGACAATCATCATTGCCACCGAGTAGAGGGATGACAGAATGTATACCGCCAGCCGGGTGCCGGGATCATCCTTTATCTCCTGGTAGAGGCGGGCAATGACTCCGTCGCTGTTGCGATCATGGACTTTCAGCCCCAGTGATTTGGCCAGCACAGAAATTTCCTGTTCACGTCCCGCTGTCACCAGTAGATTGATACTGCTCAAACTGTCATCTGTCGGCGCTTTAACTTTTTTACCCCGTCGCAGGGCAGAAAGTTCCACTATTTTGGCGGCGAAATCTTCCGGCAGTACCGACGTGCTCCCGCTCTCTTCCAGGTCACGCACAAAGCCGACCACCTGCATTCTGATAAAAACGGCGTCCTGTTGACGGGCAAGCTCGGGATTGGTTCGTTCCAGGTCGGCCAGATGTTGTTTACGCTTTGCCATGACCCCGTGCCGGTAACGGGGATAGTCCAGTTGCTCCAGGGCAAAGGCAGATTTAAACCCTTCTGTTCCCCAGGGATTGAGGTACACCGTGAAGGTCCGGCCGAGCCAGCGAATCATCTCTTCCCGCTCATTGCGGATAAAACGCTTCTTTTCCGGCGACCAGGAAAGGGAAAGCAGGTCCCGGCCGAGCAGAACCGGTATGCAATCGGGCACACTCTTCTCCGGAGGCAGAGTCCGGTACAAGCTGAAAAATTCGGGCGTATAACCGCAGAAAAAAGGGATCTGGACATAACGGGCCTCACCCAGGTCGGCGAAAAAGTTTCCGAGCCAACTCTGTCCCCCCATGGAATAGCGCACTGCCGGATGATTGCGCAGCGCTTTCAACTGGACAGTGGTGAGCAGGTCCTTCGACTTTGGTAGGACGGAGACCCGCAAGTGGGTGGGGTGAGGGAATTGACTGTCTCTGGTAGCCTCAGTGATGCGGACGCTGAGGACATAGATGATATTGAGGGAAACGATGGTGAGCAGGGTAATGAAAAAGAGCGGTGCCGAGTATTTCAGACTACCAAAAATACGCTTGCGTTTCCAGCGTTTGCGGCTTAAGGCAAGAGAGTCGCGCCAGGTTATCACTCGAGCCTCCCGGCATCTATGCGGACGGTACGGCTGCCGAATTCTGCCACCCACGGGCTGTGAGTCACCAGCAGAATCGAAGCGCTCCCCTCCCGGTGGATGGCGGCAAAGATTTCCATCACGACGCTACTGCTGTCATGATCCAGGTTGCCGGTCGGCTCGTCGGCGATGAGCAGCGGCGGATCGGTCACCAGGGCGCGGGCAATGGCCACCCGCTGGCACTCGCCGCCGGAAAGCTCAGCCGGATAGTGCTTTGTCCGCTGCCCGAGACCCAGAGAATCCAGCCTGCGCCGGGCTCGTTCCAGCCGCTCGCTTTCCGGCACGCCGGCCAAAAGCAGTGGCAGTGCCACGTTCTCCTCGGCCGGGAGGTAATCGAGCAGGTTGAATGACTGGAAAACAAAGCCTATCTCTTGACTGCGCAGTTTTGCCAGATCGCGATCCCGCATCCGGCCCCTGTCAACCCCCATGAAACGGACTTCTCCTGCTGTAGGGGTAAGAATGCCACCACACAACTGCAAAAAAGTGCTCTTCCCGGCCCCGGATGGCCCGGTAACAGTGACGAACTCTCCCCGCTCCAGAGTGAAGTCAACTCCCCGCAAGGCCGCAACCTCCTCCTTGCCTTTGTGGTAAATCACCGCAGCGCCGGTGATCTCAACGACGGGATGAATATTTTTTTCCGGGACACTCATGCTACTGTTTTGTCACCGGCTTCAAGGGAGCTTGAACAACCGGCTGTTCCGCCGGGTCATCATCGACGATCGGCAGTGGAATTTGTGCTTCTGGTGGCGCTTTGTCCAATGAGATTTTCTTCTGCACAACCGTCTCCCCGCCCGCTTCAGTGACGGCCTTGAGTGCCACGTTGTGACTGCCTTTGGCAATCCCCGGCAAGATCAGCTTCACCTCTTCTTCCTTCTCATCAAGAATACCATCGGCCGAAGAGATACTCTTCCAGTCACCGCCATCCACAGCAATCGCCAGTTCACTGATGATCGAGAGTTTATCGACAACCCTGGCAGTCAATCTGCCGGTTGCCGGGTCAAAAGCCATATCCCTGATTTCCGGCCGACCATTATTGATAATGAACAGTGGCGATATGCGTGATGATATCAGTGGCGCTTCGTAGTTGGCAGGGGCATCGCTGGCTGTCAGGCGCAGCAGATAGCGCCCATCCGGCAGCTGACCAACCGGGAGAGAAAACTTCGCTTCGGTTATGGGGCTCGAACCGCTCACCTCCTGCCATGCGGCAGCGGACTCTTCCTTGATGGCCAGTCGGTATTCCAGCTTATCACCGTTCGGATCGCTCGCTTCCCACGTTATCGGCCTCTGGGCGCCGCTTTTGACCAGTTCGCGCTCGCCGACAGTCAAAGACTTGATTTCCGGGCGCTGATTCTTTTCGGCAAAGCGCCAACTGAAACCGTAGAACTCCGCTTTGCCGGTCATGTCGATTCTTATCTGGGCAAAGCTCCAGGCTTTAGCCGCCCCCGCAAGGGCAACGCCGTTCTTACGCTCAACCCATTTGGTCCAACTGCTGTCCGCCTTGGGAGAGTGACCGTTGCGGGTATAGACCTTCACTCCGGCACCACGCCAGGAAAGCGCCCCCCAGCTGGCCGGTCGACCGGCACTATAGGGTTTCGTCTTGAAAGATCCGCTTCGCCCCTGTTTCTCATTGCGGAGAAAGGCGACCGCTTCATGACCGGCGGCCAGGAAAGCCCGGGGTGAACCATCCTGCATCAGCACAGCAGTGGCATTGACATACTCGAGCTCCTGCACGGTCCAGAGTTCCCGCTCGTCGCCATTGGCCCTTACCATATAAACCCGGCCATTTGGCCCTGTGGCCAGATACACGCGGCCATCGGCATCCACCCTGGCATCCATGATATGCTCATTTTTCAGCGTTGCCAGCCGATCGATGCGGTACTCTTTGCCGATGAGGTAGACGGCGCCCGCTGCATAATTGGAGGTGGTGGAGCGCATCTGATCCGGTGGGGCAGGCATCTTCTCATCGATACCGAACCCTTGCGGCAGATCGGTAAGTTTCTTGAAGTATTTTTTATAGCCGTCATCAGCCTTTTCATCGGTCGGCACCCGCAGCTTGTTGACCGCCACGACAAACCCGTCCTTGTAGGCTACGATCCTTTGCAGGCTCTCCTCCTCGAAGTGGTGGAGGGTTTCGACCCGTTCCTTCCCTCTGATTTCGTAGAGGTTGCCGCTGTCCCCCCCACCGGCAAGCAGCTTCCCGTTTGCCCAGCACAGAGTGCGGACGTTGGTATCCTTGATCTGGGCCCAGACTTCGAAAGCGCCGCTGGTAAGATTTACACGGTAAACCTGTCCCAGTGGCCCGGTAGCGGTATACAGAAAACCGTCGCCACCTTCGACCAGATCCCAGATACTGCGCACCGGCAGTTTTGCCAGTTGGATAAATTCATCCGGTTTGGCGTAGTTTTTGATGACGATTAACCCGTTACCGGAAAATCCGGCCACGACCCGACCCTGAGAAATTGTCCGCAGGACTGTAACCGAGCTGGTAGCATCCCGGCCATCTTTGGCCAGACCGTTGATAGTGAGTGGTGTAAACAGTCCTTCCTTATTCTGGCGGACAACAAATGGCGGCGCACCACCACCGGCCAGGAGTGTGCCTGACTTTTCATAGGTCCCGGCCCAAAAAGCAAGATCCTCTTTGTAAAGCTTTTTTTCTGTCTTGATCCCCGGCGCCAAACGCCCACGATCGGAATACATGATCCCTTCATAAGAACCGGCACCGGAATCGCCCAGACTCTTTTCCGTCCATTCACGGGTGACAGTGGCAAAAGCGGTTGTTGTGGAAAGGGTAACAAGGAGAATGAGGAACAATGACAGGTGGCGGTGAACCAGCATGGGGCGACTCCTGAAAAAGGAAGATTGGCAGACTTTATAACATGAGTCGGCTGGATATGAAATTAATTACAAAAAACGGGCAGCCGTTTTGGCTGCCCGGGATGGGGCTTATGCATAGGGGAGTTAAGGAGTCGTGATCGTCCTGGAATTATTTACACATTTTCCTGGTCCACTCAATTGCTGTTTGGCAATCATAACTGCCGAAAGTCCCCGGATAGGTGCATTTGCCATAATTGTCGCGGGCAACCTTCAACTTATCACCGTCATTACACTCGACAATTGTATTGTTCCCTTCGTTGAATACTCTCTTTACGCCCTTTATTGCCGCTGGGCGAGGCTTATTTGCCGATGAAGCGTTTGCCGAGCTAGAGGAGCTTGACGAACTTGAGGATGTCGAACCTGATGAATAATCGGGCCGTACTGTCTCTCCAAGTAGAGTGACATCCCATGATTTGAGAACGCCTTCACCCTCAAGTTTGTTCATTTCTCCCGTGAGCTGATTCAGCCAGGCAGAATAGCCGTCATAATACGAAGTGTACCAACTGCCGATGATAACTCCATTTGCTTCATAGGCAGCTTCAGCTGGAAATTCAGTCACCCAGTATGGATTTAAAATCCCCCAGGGATCCCTGACCTTCATCCCGCTCCTGATTTTTGCAGCCAATTCCGGTGCTTTGTTGGCAGAAGCCTTATAAGAGAGCCGCACCTTGAAATTTCGCCCGCCCGGTGGGGCGTAATTCGACGCAGAGACAATTTTATACACTCTTAATCGCTCCGGGCCGATTACACGTTCGACATTGTTTATTTCATTGTTATTGACGAGTTCAAGCTGAACCGCTTTGTAGAGCCAATAATCCGTAGTGGGAATGTCACTTTTCTTTGCTGCAGCCAGAGCGTTTGCATAAACTGGCGGTAATTTGGCGCCTTTCGATTTCAGCAGGCGGATCATTTCAAGATTATTATTAGTAACGGCGCTCAGGAGCAGCTCCTCTGATTGCACAGAAGCGCCACTGTCGATCAATCTGCGTGTTACGGCAATATTATTCATCGTTACGGCGCTTGCCAGCAAAGTACCGGATTTCGAGTGGGAAATATTTGAATCCAATCCGGATTTCAGGAGGATGTTGATTAACTCGTGCCGGTTGCTTTTGATGTAGTCAAGCAGCAGGCGATAATATTCTGCATCATTGACATTAAAGTAGCCGTTACGGGCAATCTTCTCGCAAAGGTCCAGCTTTTCAGCAGTTGACTTGGCCTTTTCTATCAGTGCCAAGCCGTGGCCTGACACATAACTGTCAGTGCTGTCAGTATTATAAATCAAAGCTAACAGCTTTAAATTGTTCTCCGCGTTAAAACCGAACAAAACATTGTTAAGAACATCGGTAACAATTTTGTTTTCGACGTACCTTGAGCGCGCATTAGTTTTTAAAGTGCTCGACTTGGAATCGCCATACATTATTTGATAATATTTACGGTAGACTTCCGAATAATCCTGATACTCGAATTTGGCGACTGGAAAGCCTATCATCGGGACTTCATATTCAAGCTTGAAGCCGGCAAAAGGGAACAAGTCGTCAGCACAAATTCCGTATTTGGATATATTGGGGTCGCATTTAACCATTTTGGCACTGCGCTTTTTATTTGAAAAAGAGCTCAAGTCCGGTTCAGAAACCTTTTCTTTAATCGCTGTAGCCGTTGACGGCCCGGCTTTCAAGATAATGTGTTCATAGATATTCGTGCAGTAGATCCATACTGAATTGTTATCTACATAAATAGTCGGATCTTCCGACCAACTGCATTTATTATTCGTGACGACTATTTTGTTGTAATTATCGGCATCTGATCTGGTTGTTTGGATGTCATAACTGTTTCTGCCACAGCCGCCGAGAGTCACACATAATAGTATAATTACGATAAAATATGAGTGCATTAATCCTTCTCCTCTTGCTGCATGTCGATATCTTTTTTATAGTGGAGTAGTGGTTAATTTTGCCGGACCTTCTTTACCGCGCACAGGTAAAACGTAATTCTCGCTATTGATGTTTCTTTCTTCGAATTGTCCGTTGTTGGTTGTAACGCAGTAAACAAATTCTCTTGGATATGTATAGCGTTCGTTTTTGCTTGATGTCCAGTACCAGGCTTTTTGAACTTCTTCAAAGCCCATTTTGACGAGTATTTGATATGGATAACCCTCGCCGTTATGTTCGGCATACATAACCAACTCGTTCAGTTCGATGACATTTGGCAGTCGCCAATCCTCGAACCCTGCATACTTCTGCTTATTCAGAGTTTCAACCAGTTCAGCTGCACCATTCAAGTTCTTTTGTCCCAGATTGGCATTCCTTGTCCACATTAGACCAGTCTGTTTATCCCTTACCGTCTGTTTGGAAAATACAAGCCTGCTTTCATCGGCAAAAACAGCTCCTGCGCACAGCACAACCAGCAATATCCCCGTAATTATCAGTGATACTTGTCGCATGTTTAACCCCCTGAGATTAATTTCTGTCACGTTTTACTGAAGCCTCTAGCGCGAACACGAACTTTTGGCACTCGAACAGTTTTGCTCGCACTTGTTGCGGGCGTCCCAGGCTTCGTAGTGAGACCCGACAATAGTGTTGCAACCAGCCTTGCAGGTGAAATAGTTGGCATCACATATGGCGTTATGCTGCCTGCGGGGGGCATCGGCTTGCCATCTGCGTTCTGCTTCTTCGCGCTCACGATTTTCTCTGACTGCTGCTGCTACGCGTAGTTTCTTTGCTTGGGGAACCAGCTTGTCAGGGTCGTTCGCCGAATATTTTTCCATAAAGTCATCCAGGGTAGCAGTTGAGTATGCAGCCTTGAACGCTTCGCGATATTCCCGCAGCAGTGCCGCTGTTTTTTTGCTGCGCGCAGCTGGAAGCAAACTGTCTTGGTCGTTGCCGGCATATTTACTGATAAAGGCGTCGAACTCCTTAGAAGATACTGCCATGCGAAACTCTGCCCGATAAGCTTCCAGCTTTTGCAAGCGTTTCTGCTCGAATAATCCGGCCAGGTCTCGTTTTACAGTCGTCGGCACCGGGGACTCCGGAGTTAGCCAGCCTTTTTCAAAGGCTTCGGCAAGAGTAGCAACAACACATTCACCCCCAATGCAGACAAACTCTTTTTCTGTATTGGTAGCTACCGGCACTTTTGTGCCGGCGTCATGTCCACCGGCATACATTTTAAACACATATTCAGTTGAGGTGTTCCCGCTAACTATTCCCCGGCCAAATATCTTGCTATCGGGAGCAATATTCAGACCGCTCAGATCATACTGAGCAAGACTAAGCATCTTTGTCCCCCCTGCGTATTGCGACATGAACAGAACTTCAACGGATTTGCAGTTTCTATTTAAATCCCGAATTCCGAACATCCTTATCCATTCCCCGGCCGTTTTGACGTTATTCGGATCATCATACGCAACATTCCAGCTCTTAACCATCTCTGCATGACCTGCGAATGACTTGTCTTGAGTATTTCCCAAGCGAACATCGGCAACAACTTTTTTCATTAAGGCGGTGCACTCCGTAGAGACGGAAGAATCTAAAAAACGCGCTTCTATGGCATCGACTTCATCAACAATCTGTGAGTTGTCTACAATTTTAGTCTCTTTCCGGGACCGCGCCTCAACGCCGGCAACTGAAAGTATTCCATAGATCACTGCCATCAGCACAACGATTCTGTTTACGCGAAGACGCATAACTATAAACTCCCTTGCTGAACGTTAGCTTTACCGTTTATTGACAGCCAAAATGTTTAAGAGTGTCGCCGAACTTATCCCGCGGGATCGTCATGTAATCAACAGAACCTGCTTCCTGCAAATCCTCCATTAAAGGCCGTTTCCCCCAATTGAGAATTTTGATTCCGCGTACACCGAAAGTCATATTTTCACAGTCTACCAGCATGACCTGGGAAAAATATCCGGCATCGGCAATGAAAGCAGCAGTCCCTTTGCTGTAGAGTTCTTTACCCTTGGCGGTCAGAGATTTTTCCCGTTCTTTTCTGGCGGTCGAGTCATTACTTTTCAGTAGCGCCTCCACTGATTTTCGCTCATTGCTGCTCATCTTAGAGTTTAAGATGAGCTGAGATTTTCCATCAACGACTCCATCTTTCCGGATAGATTCAAAGCTCATCGAGTTCAGGTTGAGTTCAACCGGGGTTTCGACATCCAATGGCTTCCCACCCACACGCACGGGCCAGACGTAGACGCTGGTCCCTTTGGCGACGTTAGCCACTTGACTTGAGCTCATGTCCGCGAGATAAGCGCCTTTAGTCATTGTGTAGTCCGGTCCGGGAGTGGCCGACCAGTAGCCGTCCGCCTGAACATTGGTAAAGCCGAGTTCATTGAAAAGCTGGTATGGTGCACGGTCTGAATCGTTGTAACCCAAGCCGTTGGCGTAGACGATCAGCGCCTGCAACTCCTCCTTGCTGGGCAGCCGCCAATCAGCAAATCCGGCATATTTTTTCTGATTCAACTCCTTGATCAGCGTGAAGGCGCCATCCCATTTCCGTTTCCCAAGGTTGGCATCTTTTGTCCAGACAAGGCCCGTGATTTTGTCCATCACAGTCTGATCAGCTACAACAAAGCGATCATCGGCGGCAAAAACCGCTCCCCCCCACAACGACATCAGCATAGCTCCTACCAGCAGCAACATTAACCGTTTCATGCTCAATCTCCCCTAAAGTCTCAATTTTTATAGAAACTGCTTTGACCCGCACTATTCACAATTTTCCTGCACCGACAGCTCCCGCGTATCCAGATTCAACGCGACAAGACTGCCATACCCCATATGCCCTCTGTCATAACAGCCGTTATCAAGGCAGATGATCGACGTGCTCAATGACTCCCTGATGGCGAAGAGGGGTGTTTTGGTATGGCCGCAGACCAGAGTGCGACCGTTGATGTTTTTTGGTTGTACCCGCCCGCTGCGCGCCCAGAGGAGGTGTTGTGGCGAAGTCTCACTGATTGGGTCTCTGGTCGTAAAGTCCAGCCCGGCATGGGCAAAGACATAATCAGGCTCGGTGAGGATTCGCGGCATGGCTGCCATGAAATCCAGATACGTTTTCGGAATATCCTCAGGCCGCTCCACCCCGAGTTGTTCCATTGTCAAGCCGCCACCGTTGCTGTACCAGATGTCTCTTGCAAGAGAATCACCGCCGGCGGAATTCTGGCAGAGCTCTTCATGATTGCCCATGAGCAGCCGGAGATCGTAATCCTTCTCCCAGATCAGCCGCCGCAGGTAGTCGAGCACTCCCTTACTGTCCGGGCCGCGGTCGATATAATCTCCCAGCATAAACAGGATGTCATCCGGCCCAAACTGCAGAACGTCCTCGATTAATGTCTGCAGGGTCAGACAGCAACCGTGAACGTCACCAATGGCGTAGCGGTTGCGTGCCAACGGTCGCGAAAACCGGCCGGCCCATGGTGGTGCAATCCGGTTCACGAGTTACTCCTGTACCGCAATGCTTGTTTCGACACCACCCTCAAGATTCCAGGTTGTACGGGTAACAGCACGGTCAAGACGGGCCTCCGGATAAGTACTGCCTCTGCTGCCTGCCGGCGCAAGAATCACCAGCTCATCGCTGCGGGCAATGGCGGCGAGCCAGGCAGCGATTTTTTCAATGGAATCCGGGGATGTCTCCTCCGGGCGGACTGATCTCCCGGCATTGACGGAGACACTGAAACGGGGATGGTCGTAATCCAGGGGAATCTGAAGCGGCACGCTTATATCCTGCGGTTCTCCGAAAGGCCCGCTGAGACGCACCCGCAGATTAACCGTATCCCCGGCTCTTGCTTTGGTCGTGGTAAAGGCAGCCTCGGCGATACGGGCAGTTTTTGCTACTGGAAGATCAACCATGCTCATGGTTATGGACTTGATTACCTGCTTGTCGGACAACGGGAAGAGCAGCGCCGTCAATAGGACCTGGAGTGGATTTGATGTCGCAGCCAGGTCGTTCTTCAGCAGCTCAGCGCTGAAGCGCTGGTTGATGACAACCGGTTTATCCAGACCCTGCAGTGTAACTGTAAGGATGATTTCAAGGTCGGAACCAGCAGGACTATTGGGAAGATGATCATAGATGACCGCGCGGCAGACGCGGGTTATAATCCCGGGAGCCATTCTACTGTGACTGGCCATCTCCAGGTCGAAGTGTTTTCCGGTGCCACCGGCACTTTTATAATCAATCGTTAATGGCACCATGGCGGCCTTGACGCCGAGGCGGCCGACCAGGGCCGACTTGCCGTCCCAGATGACACTGCCGATCTCTTCGAGGGGTGAGGCCTCCTTGTGGGAGATGTCGAGGCGAGGGATGACACCGTGCACCGTGGCGCGGTGGATGGGGAGCTGGACGCTGTCACCATAGAAAAAGTTTTCGTGGCCAAAAGCAAGGAGGAGGTCGTTGTTGACGTAGGTTACGGTGCCGGACGATCCCATCCAGAAATCACCCCTGACCAGGGGGATGGCGATCATGCTGCCAGGCGGGAGTTTCATGACCGGCAAAGAGGTGCTGACAGCTGTCAAAGCCGGTCTGGCGGCATCTTCCAGCATGCGGGCGATCGGCACGGCCATGGCCATCTGGCTTGCCAGGTTCTGTTCCATGTGTGAAATGGCGCCGGCCAGCCTGCCGTCAAAATAGACAGGACTGCCGCTGAAGCCCGAACCTACCCGAAGGGACTCATCACTCACCTTGAGCAGCATGTACCTGCTCCCTGCCAGCGGTCCGTCAACGACCCCCTGCAGTTCGACGCCAAAAGCCTCCGGCGCGGTGCCGCGAAAGACTGACACTGCTTGCCCCTTCATGCCGGGTTTCAATTCGTCGAGGTTGATGAAATTATTTGTTTCTGCTCGCAAGGATACAGGTAGCAGGAGAAAAACAAGCAGCACCGCGCTGAGATAAAGTCTGCAGTCAGCAGAGCCCGGCAATTACTTCTGCCTCAAGTGAAGATACGCCTTCAAGGCTTCTCGCCACGGCTGCGGGTAAAAACCGCTGTCCTTCGCCAACAGACCGCAGTCAAGAGTTGAGTACAAAGGCCTGTTTGCCGGGCGGTTCAGCTCTTTGGTTGTCATGCCATTGACCGTGATCTCCAGCCCTTCTTCCTCGAATATTGCTTTGGCAAACTCGTTCCAGGAACAGTAGCCGCTGTTGGCGGCATGATAGATACCGCTGCATTTTTTCTCAAGCAGCGCTTTGATTGCCAAGGCAAGATCGTAAGTCCAGGTTGGCGAACCGATCTGATCGTCCACCACTGCCAGCTCATTTTTTTCACGTGCCAGCCGCAGCATCGTTTCGACGAAGTTCTTGCCGTGAATGCCGTAAAGCCACTGAGTACGGACAATCAGATGCTCCGGCACCATGGCGGCGTTCAGTTCGCCTGCCAGTTTGGACTCACCGTAAATACTCAAGGGCCCGACCGGATCATACTCAAGATAAGGGCTCCCTTTGGCACCGTTAAAGACATAGTCGGTGCTGATTTGTACCAGTTTGGCCCCAATCTCCCGCGCAGTAAGCGCCAGCAGTCCAACCCCTTCTCCGTTCACCGCCATCGCCTGTTCGACATTCGTCTCACAGCCGTCAACATCGGTATAGGCCGCAGAGTTGATAATAACCTTCGGTTTGAGAGTCAACAGAATCCTTCTGACCGATTCCAGTGAAGTTATATCGATATCCGGCAGATCAATCCCGCGGACATCTCCCTCCAAAACTTTCATGAGGTCGTGGCCGAGCATCCCGTTTGCACCTATGACTAAAATCATTATCTCCTCCATTGTTTAAATGAATGTAAATCAGTTGTTATCTGTAGTTTCAGTTGTGATCTTTGTTCAGGTAAGGGTTTCAGGCTCAAGCTTTATAGCAGTTTAAAATTACCCAACCCGGAGAGATTAAAAGTGAACGAAAACTCCTTGTTGTCAATCCGGTCCCTGTAGGAAAAAATCACCCCCCAGCACTGATGTTTATACTCCAGTGAGTAGAGAGTTTCAAGATATCCGGGCCGGTCAAAGGAGTAGCGACCCGTTGCCGCGAGAGTATAAGGCTTGAATTCAGCGTAAGAAACCTTGCCTTCGATATAGTCGAGCACTCGTTCAGCATGATGATATCCCAGCGATGCTCGTGACCCTTTAGCGTCGGACACCTCGGTAGTTAGCGATGAGTTTGTCACGTTGCCGTTGTAAGGGCTGATCCGGTTGTCTGTATAAAGCCGCCAGTCAGGGGCAGGAAAGAGCTCCAGCAGCAGCCTGGTGTCTGTAAAAGGGCGGCCATAATCGACAAGCACCAGCAGATCGCGCCGTTCTCCGCTTAACTGGTACCCCTGGGACACGCTGAATCTCGCCAGGTCGCGGTACTCGGTCTGCTCCCCTTTGACAAAGCGTCCGGTAAGTCTGTTGAGCAACGACAAGGTTAGTAGTTGCCCGCCAACAACCCTGTCATCGTAATCAAAAAAAGGGAGATCGTTCTGATTATGTTTTTCTGCCACCGAGTAGGATATTTCCGGGGTAATCGAATGTTTTATCTTGCCGAATTCCGGTAGTGGCGAGTCATAAACTCTTGCCAGTTCCGTCCGCACAACGGCGCCACCCTCAAGCAGTCCCAGCTTGCTTGAGCCGTTTGCTTCACCGCTTGCATCGGCACTGTAGAACCTTTGATTGTAGCCGCCCCAGACGGAGCCGTAAAACAGGTCGCCGCTTTTGAGAGGTAAAAGCAGTCTTGGTGCTAACTGCAGCCGCTGTCCGCGGTCACCGGTATCTCTGGTGAAATTTGTGGCGGCAGTCGCAAAGGAGTAGTAAAGAGGGGTGCCGGGTAATTCAGTGCCTGTGCCGTTAAAGGTCAGGAACGGCAGTTTCTGCAGGGTGGCGCTGTTGTTCGGGGCATCGAGGTTGTTAAGATAGTCAACCCCGCCACTCAGGAGCAGATCACCGCTTTTATGAGTCAAAAAAGCGGTCGCACCGAGATATTGCCGGTTGTAATCGCCACTCATGACCCCGTAGTCGCGAAAGAAATCGCGATCAAGGGTAAGGCTGACATCCGCCCGCCAGTATGTGTTTTCCGTAAAATTGGTCTGCTGCTTCATTTCAAGATCACCGCGAAACTTTTCCTTGTCGGTGTCGTAGATCAGATACCCTTTACTCAAGCCATGGCCTTTGTCAAGGCCAAGGTAGCGATGTTCGAGCGCAACACCCATGCCGCGTTTGCTCTGCAGATCCGCAGTCATGGTCATGTCCACGCTTGGTGAAGGTGCCCAGTAGTAGGGGATTTCGAGGAAAGCCCCTTTCTTGGAGGAGTTCCCGACAGTCGGTATCAAAAAGCCGGACTGCCTTTCGGTCTTGGCAGGATAAATCAGGTATGGCAGCCAGAGAACAGGAATGTCACTGAGATAGAAAAGCGCGTTCTTACCGTAAGCAAAGTCGTCAACAGTCATTTTCAGATCTTCCACCCGGAACTTCCAGCTTGGCTTGTCACCGTCACAGGAGGTTATGGTGGCGTCCTTGATCCGGTAATCCTGATCGCCGGTCTTTTCTATTTTTGAGCCGTTCAGATGAAGGTTATTACTTTTTATGAAGATAGTGCCGTTGTTAATAACCCCGGTTTTACTCGCTACTTCAAATTCGGCGCTCTCTCCGGAAAGAGTGTCGCTACCCTTGAGCAGTTTGACAGCCCCCTTGGCGGTAACTGTCCCTTTTCCCCGGTAATATTCTGCCATATCGGCATAAAGTTTGGACCCGCTCCAGTCGATCTCGACATTTCCGGAAGCGTTGATGACGTCATTATTCTGCTCATGACTGACCTTGTCGGCCTTTATAACCAACTGGCCGGGTTCGGCAGCCAGGACCGGCAGCCAGGCAGTCAGAGCAAATATTAATGATAATAAAAATATCGGCACAAATTTCCTTATTAAAGCGTACGTACTTTTTTAGCCGCGTATCGGCATATAGCTTTTGCCGGTGATAATGGCTCTTGCCTCACCGACGGTAAAAAGGGAACCGGTGACGAGCACAAGGTCATCAGGCGCGGCCAAAAGTCTGGCACGCTCAAGTCCGGCCATCACACCCCCGGCAGAAAAAGTGCCGGTCACGCACTGCCGGCAAAAGCCGGCCAGTTCCTTTGCCGGCAGAGCCCTGTCAATAGCGGGTTCAACTGTTATCACCTGATCGGCAATTGCCAGCAGCGGGGCGAGCGTCTCCTGCCAGGCCTTGTCAGCCAGCATGCCGACAACGAGGAAAAGTCTTTTGTAACTGTAATCCTGGAGTGACTCTGTCAGAGAGAGGGCCCCCGCCGGGTTATGGGCACCATCGAGAAGGATGTTCGGACTCCCCGCGAAAAGTTCCAGTCTGCCGGGCCAGACTGCCCTGGCAACTCCTTGGCGAATAGCTTCGGCAGTTACGGGAAAACCGGCGTCCCCAAGGAGCCTGGCTGCGGTTATGGCGACGGCGCAGTTTACCGTCTGAAAGCGCCCTTTGAGCGAGAGGTCGAGAGTCTCCAGAGAACAATCACCACCGGCATAGGACAAGCCTGCCAATGAGCTGGCGGCACTGAAATCCCTGCCATAAAGATAGACCCTGGAATTGAAGGCTGCTGCCGCTGCCAGCAACGGGCGCAGCGCCTCAGGTTCCTGGGTTGCAATAATCACCGGCGCTCCCTGATTGATGATCCCGGCTTTTTCAGTCGCAATCAATCCAGGGGTGTTGCCAAGATAAGCGCAGTGGTCAAGGCTTATGGGGGTAATTATCGCCAGAATGTTTTCCACAACGTTGGTTGCATCAAACCGCCCGCCCATGCCAGCCTCCATGATTGCCAGGTCAACTTTTGCCTCTGCGAAGAGGAGATAACCGATTGCAGTAACTATTTCAAAGAAAGTGGCTTCAGAGGGAGCAATTGTCAGCACCCGTTCAGCGGCTGCATGAAGGTGCCCGGCAGAAACTTCACTGTCGTTGATACGGAATCTTTCGGAAAAGTTCGACAGATGGGGTGAGGAGAAAAAAGCTGTCCGGCAGCCGGCAGCAGTCATAATAGCCGAGAGAAAAGCTCCGGTCGACCCTTTGCCGTTGGTGCCGGCAATCTGCACAACCTTCAGTTTCAGGTGAGGATTGCCGAGCCTGACGAGGATTTCGGTCACCCGTTCAAGCCCCGGTTTAATGCCGAAACGGCCGCGGCTGAAGATATGTGTCAATATTTCACTATAGGTCATTTCAGCGTGGAATTATAGGTAATAGAGCGGTGAAAGTCGAGGGATTTGGGCCTGCCGCACCAAAGAAAAAGCCCTTCCGTATACATCAAGAAGGGCTTTTTAACAACTGTAACGGGAGCAGCTCTTACGCCGCCACCCTGCAGAGCATCCCGAGGATTCTGGAAAGTGTTGCTTTCATCTCGCTCCGCTGGACAATAATATCAACCATACCGTGATCGAGCAGGTATTCGGCCCGCTGGAAACCTTCCGGCAGTTTTGCCCTGATCGTCTGCTCGATAACCCGTGGCCCGGCAAAGCCGATCAGTGCCTTCGGTTCGGCAATATTCACGTCCCCCAGCATGGCAAAGCTGGCAGTTACGCCGCCGGTCGTCGGGTCAGTCAGGATGGAGATGAATGGCAGCCCTTTTGCCTTCATTTTTGCAAGCGCGGCAGAGGTTTTCGCCATCTGCATGAGAGAAAGAATGCTCTCCTGCATCCGCGCGCCGCCGGAAGCAGAGACGATTATGACAGGATTTCCGTGGAGAAGACCGCGTTCGATCGCCCGGGTGATTTTCTCGCCGACAACGCTCCCCATGCTGCCACCCATGAAAGAGAAGTCAAAGACGGCCAGTTGAACGGCAAGCCCGTCGACCTTTCCTTCACCGCAGATGATCGCATCTTTGGAGCCACCTTTGGCCAGAGCCGCATCGATCCTGGCTTTATAGCTTTTTGAGTCTTTAAATTCAAGGAAATCCACCGAGACCATGCCGGCATCATACTCGTTAAAGCTCCCCTCATCCAGCAGGAGGTCAATCCGCTGCTGGGCAGAGATTCTGAAATGATGGCCACATTTCGGGCAGACATTGAGATTGGTCTCAACGTCTTTGGTAAGCAGCGTTTCAGCGCAGGCCGGGCACTTTAACCAGAGCCCTTCAGGTGCTTTTCCTTTCTTTTCATCCATTACTGCCATTGGAGCTTTACTTCGTTTGAACCAGGACATATGTCACCCCTGAAAAGATTCGTTTACAGTTTCGCTAAATGCAGGTAACAGAATTCGGCTACCAAGTCAATCAATTTGCTCAATGCCAACCTTGAGCGCGCGGATAGCAGCGGTCACCTGCCGGACAAGTTCATCACCCGTGTACTGCTCGAAAAGCTTGACCAGCGCGCTGCCGACAACAACGCCGTCAGCCAGTTTAGCCACTTCCCCCGCCTGTTGGGGGGTCGAGATACCAAAACCAACTGCAACCGGAAGTGCAGTTTCCGCACGGATGTTTTCAACCATAGTTTCGATGTCAACGGCAACGCTCGCTCTGGCGCCAGTCACTCCGGCCACAGAAACGTAATAGATAAAACCCCGGCCGATAGCTTTAACCTTGGCGATGCGTGACGCATCCGAAGTCGGTGTCAGGAGCGGGATGAAATCTATTTTGTGCCTGGTTGCCGAGCGAAGAAAATCCCCTGCTTCCTCGGGGGGGAGATCCACCAGCAGAACCGCGTCAACTCCTGCGGCGGCAGCCTCGTTGCAGAATTTATCCACGCCGAAAGCAAGGACAGGATTGTAATACCCCATCAGCAGAATCGGCGTAGCACACTTTAGGCGGATGTTTTTTACCGAAGCTAAAATAGATTTCAAGCTCGTGCCACCTGCCAGAGCCCGCTCGGATGACAGCTGAATGGTCGGGCCATCTGCCATGGGGTCCGAAAAAGGGACTCCAAGCTCGATAATGTCAGCTCCGGCTGCAGCCATCTCCGGCACAAGCCGCTCCGTGAGCGCCAGATTCGGGTCTCCGGCGGTTATGAAGGTAATAAGAGCTTTGCGCCCTTCACGCTTTAACTGCTCGAACTTGCTGGTTATCCTGCTCATGCAAACTCCAAAAAGGTAAGTTTGACTGAAGGTTAAGACCTTACTTCAGCCTGCAGCCTGAATCCCTTCAGTCTGCTTTGTCATTTATATCAGGATTTAATCTCTTTTGCAGCGGAAGATTTCCCCATTTTCGCCATTATCTCCCGGCGATACTTCTGGGTTTTATGTTCATACTCCCGTGCCTGAGTCCCGGTGCCGCAGTAAAGACGTTTCGCTTTCTGCAGATTACCGGCAGCCATGGTCAGCTTTGCTTTCAACTCTTTAACCGCAGCTTCAGCACATTTTTCATCTTTTTTCATCTCTGCCGGCTTGTAGCCGTGGCTCTTTGCCCGGTTAGGCATCAGTTGCCAGACACCGAGAGCCCCTTCGCTGGAGACGGCATGACTTGAGAGTGAATGACCACCGGTTTCGGCAAGCGCCAGTTCGGCAAGATCAATCGGTTTAAATGGTGTGCCAATGGTGGTTTCGTAGCAAAGGTAGGCGAGGCGATTTGCTCGCTCCCTGCTGGTATGACGGGCAAAGATGGAGGTGATGGCTGGCAGCTGCTGCTGCCTTTCGATCCGGTCTTTTTCTTTTTCCTGCTGTTTCATTGCGGTAACTTGACTAGCGCGTGAAGCAGCTACTACTGGTTCCGGATTCATGCTTACCGAGGCCTGATTATTATTGACAGCAATCAGTAGGAGGAATGCGAGAATTAGAATAGTTATTTTCATAGGTAATTTTGGGGAGGATTAGGTGGCTTTGCCGGGTGGTCATTTTGACCCGTGGAGCAAGAACTTCAATGCATAAAAAATGTTATACCGGCCGTTAACTCCTTTTATAGTGGGATTTACGGGCATCTGCCGCCTCTATTGAAGGCTTGAAACACCAAAAGGCCCTGAATTCAGAGCCTCTCTTTCGTCACGCTTGCTATAAGCGTTGACAGGTTTATACCGCAGCAGATATTAGATGTCAATCATTTTTTATGGTTAATATAGTAAATACAGTAAGTTAGCGGCGAATCTAAGCCGCGATCGTTACGTTATAGCCTCCTATGGTTGAATCTGTACACTGAACTTAACCTGACCGGTATTCCCCGGGGCCAGAGTGCCGATAAGTGCCCAGGAGACAGCATTGCCGCTGAAGGCGGGGGTGCAGGCGGATATATTCAGCGGCCACGGAGTGACGGGGGTTCCAAGGCAGACACTGCCGGGGTTAACGCAGCAGTTTGACAACAGGTTGGTATACGTAGGCACCGTGTCATTGATGACAATATTGCTCAAATTGCCAAGGCCGTTATTTCCGTAGGTTATGGTGTATATCAGGGTATCCCCGGGGAGAGCGGCTGTCTTGTCGACTGACTTCACCAGGGTCAGTCCTGCACCCTTGGCAGCGCCTACCGTGGTCACATCTGTATGAGTCATGCTGGTAACAGGCATGGGCGCCGGTGCATTGGTGTAGGTAAAGGCGGCGGTGACCGTAATTTTGTTTTCCGCACCGGTCGGCGCTCCGCCAGGGATGAACTCTTTGATGAGAATACAGATGGTCTGACCGGAACTGACATTGATTGCCGCTGTTATCTGCGGTTCAGCAGCATCAATTATCCCATTGCAGTTAGAATCCTGAAAAATCATCTCGTTCCAGCCGGTAACTGCCGGGCTGGCAGTTGATGTAGCAGTGAACTGGACGGAGCCGCCGCTGTGAGGGGTAAAGGTATGCGGGTAATAGAGTACCGCGCCTGCCATGCCCGACTGGGTGCCGTCAGTGAGGAATTCGCTGCCAAGGACATCGGCAAAATTGACGCCGGTGTAGGTGCTCCCAGCAGAGGCGGTAAAACTGGTTCTGTCAGTGGCGCGGGTGTAGACTCCGCCCGGACCGCCGGCTGTAGTTCCGGGGCTGCCGCCGGTGGAGATGTAGTTGCCTGGATTGGTTTCGACTATCTCCGTGGTGGTGGCGATACTTGGCAGCCAGAGCGTATAGGCACCGGTAGCGTCAGTTGTGGTGGTGTCGTAAGTCGTGGCCCCGCCGTTGGTAGCCTTGACCGTGACTTTGGCTATTCCCTGTTCCGACCCGTCAAGAGTTGCGTTGTTGGCACAGGTAGGTGGCGGACCGGGAATTCCGCAGCCGATACCGTTGTCATTAAACACGACACCGGACACCTTGATCCCCTGGTAGAAGCCGAAATTCAGCTCTGTTGCCGCCCCGCCAAGAGGGAGGCTGAAACTGCGAGACTGGGTGGGGGTTTCGGTGCCGAACCAGTTCGCAGGGATGAAGGGGGTGATATCTGTGAGTGTGATGTTGTCGTCAACAATGACGGTATAATTTCCCGGTGGAACCGTACCGAAGCTGTAGGCACCGGTGGCCGGATCAACGGTCGCCACTGCTATGGCTGAGCCCGGCGAAGTGGTGTCGATCAGTTTGACATGGAGGGTGGCGAGTGGTCCGGCAATAACCGGGAGTCCGGTATACCCTTCGGCACCTTCGTGGGTAGCATTGTGGTTCAGGTCGTTGTAGACGTAGCCGCTGACCCGGGAGATGTTGATATTGATGGTGTCGCTGGCGTTCAGAATTGCTTCGCCGTCAGCAGCACCCGCAACGCCGATCGGAGCGGTCTGGTTTCCGGAAGCGCCAGGGAGGGTACTGTAGGTAACAGTGGCGGTATTGGGAAGGATTTCTCCGCCAACCAGAGTGAGCACATCACCGGTAGCTCTGAAAAGGAGAGTAATCGATTTCGTTGGGTCAAGCTGGGCAAATTTCCGCCCGGCAGTCGGCATAGCGGTATTTGCTTCATTGAAGATGACGCTACCACCGGCACCGGTAACATAAGTACCTTCCAGGTCACCGCTGTCAGTTGTGCCATCACCATCGTTATCAACACCGTCGCCTGCGCCGTCAATCATCACCAGTTTGGCATGAAGGTTGTCCACCAGCGACAGATCAAAAGCAGGTGCCGAGCCGGAGTTGGCGAGGACAACGCGGAATTCGAAAATATCGCTGCCGTTGCCGCCGCCGCCATGGCCGAAGGGGCTGCCGGTAGTGACGTTGCGCACCTGTTTGTCGACCGTAACGATTGGGCGTTGCACCCTGGGTTGAGCTGCCGGCACGGCGTGAAGCGCGGCAAAGGCGGTGCCACCGGCAAAGCCGTCGTTGGCGCTGTTGGAGCGAAAAATCTGCCCAAGGTATGTGAAGGATTCTCCCAGGTTGTTGGGAAGAAGGCTGCCGCTGGTATTGAGGGGGTCATTCATGACACGGGTGATCATGTCCACCTCGAAAGTGCCTGATCCGGTCGTGATATCAGCTATACCGAAATCGACCCGGGCACCACGTACCGCAGTGGCTCCAGCCAGTAACGTAGGAGTGGTACTGTTTATAGTCACAGTGTTCGAACCGGTCGGCGCCGAAGATACATAGCCGAATCGTCCCGGCGCAGTGGGACCCGGGTCATAAGTCGTGTCGCGTACCGTGACGGCAGTTAAATTTTCACCCGGAATCCCGCCGAACCAGCGGGCCCGAAGCCGATAGGTAACCTCTTCGCCGATGGCCACATCGGGGTTGACCGTGAAGGCCTCACTGGTCGCCAGCTGGGTTTTGGTGGTATTGAAGCCGATGACCCGGTAACGGGCCTGATCCAGGCTGTAGTTATTGCCGGTGGCCGCGTTGTTCTGGTCGAAGAGGGCACCGGTAACCATGCCGGGCATGGTCAGCGGCAGCCCGTTATCAAGGGGGGTCACATTGACAGTAACTATGGCTTGTTGGATGAGCCCTGATCGCAAAGTGCCGATCTGTGCCGGAGTGCAAGTATAGACTCCGCCGATCTGAATGCAGTTAGCATTGAGAATACCGCCGGTCCCCGGAGTGGTGACACGTACAGTGTTAACACTCCAGCCACCGCCAAGCAGCAGGGGGGGGCCGGGGAGAGCATTCTGCAGCTGAAAGGTTATTTGGTCGGCTACCGAAAGAGCATCTCCGTTGTTTCTGATTGTAAAGGTGAAGTTCACTGGCAACGTGTTCACCACTTGATTCGGTGTACCCAGAGTGACTAAATCCAGATCTGGAGTCAGCAGGTCGAGGTTGGTAAGATTGGTCAAAGTGCTGGGAAGGCCGCTGCAGGAATTTATATACGAGAGGTCAACCTTGTTGTTGGCGGTCGCCGGCGGATTTGGATCAAGCGCAGGGTTCGGTTCATTTGTCACCAGTGCCGGAAAGGTTGTGGCGGCAGTCGTGTCGTAGACTGTCGGCAGCACAAAGTATCGCAGTATGGCAGTAGCGCCGTTGCGCAGAAATCCATTAAGGGTAAAGATCGGCACGGTTGCAGTCCCGCCGGTTGTTACTCCCGTTACACAGGAGGCGGGGACGGTAACCGGGCATGTGCCGCCTGCAGCCGGCGCCACGCCGGTGGAACCGGCGATAAA
Source organism: uncultured delta proteobacterium (assembly GCA_963787125.1). Classification (GTDB taxonomy): domain Bacteria; phylum Desulfobacterota; class Desulfuromonadia; order Geobacterales; family DSM-12255; genus VEOV01. The sequence goes on along the minus strand of CAWBBV010000011.1, from coordinate 89,177 downwards.
TGCCGGCGCGACTGACGCATCCAGCTGCATCCCGGCCGGAAAAGTATCAGTCAAAAACAGTCCAGCGGCGGTCCCGCCGGTATTAGTGACCCGCACATCAATACTTGCCCGTCCGCCTGGAAGACTAGTTATGGTTTGGGTGCCGGCAGCAGCAAAAGCGCCAAAGGCCGGGGTCATGTTCAGTGCCGACGGGTCGAGGTTTTTAGCCACAACTGTCGGCGGATTTATCAGCGCATTGCGACCTTTTGCGTCAACGGCAGCGGTGCATCCCCAGGTAACATCGGCGGTGTTGTTGCTTGAGATGCAGGCATTGCCAACGGTTTCCTGAATATAGAAAGTCCGCGTCGTTGAAGGAGGAATCGGACTAATGAGGAGGCCGCTGTCACTGCTGATGACACCGTTGGCGTCACCGTTGTCGTTCTGTACCAGCTGTCTGAGGGTGGCATTATTGGCAGTGAATATATCGGCAAAGCGGGTGTTGTGTGTCGGCACTACGGTATTGGCGTTCTGGACGGTGATCTTCCATTCCACTATGTCACCGTTGCCCGCAAAGGTGGTATCGCTAAAAGCGCCACTACCGATAGCGCCGCCTGCTACGGTCCGGTTGATGCCGGTTTTGTTAACAGATATGTCTGGCTTTTGCACCGGTACGCTAAAAGGAGTGCCGGGTGAGCTGACCGCAGTACCGCAGGCAATGATGCCGCTTGCGGAAGCAGTCAGAGTCGGCAAGACAGAGCTGGTCAGGTTGGTGCTGGAAAGAGAAAATCTTACGCGCACTTCATAAACACCGACTTCACCCACCGGCACCAGGTCTGCCAGGGGCGGGATCTGGGCGGAACTCCACTGGTACGGACTTGCACCTGTGCCCGCTCCGGTGGGATTGCCACCCGCAATCCAGAGGCTGGTACCGCTGGAACCGACGGTCTGGTACTCGACTGTACCTGTGATTATATCGATGCCGGTAGTTGCCGTATTGAGAACCTCCGAAGCGATGGTATTGTAAATGTGGGCCGAGCCGGTATTACGAACCACAACCTGGTCAGTGCCGTTTTCGCACAGCTTGCAGACGGAAGCAGTTGAGTCGTGCACTACCTGTATCTGACCGGTCGGCAGGGTAAAACTGGGAGAGTTGGAGGTCTGGGTCTGCTGCCAGACGCCGCCGCACCCCCAGCGAGCTGTAATGCTGTTGGCCGGCATGGCGATGGTGCAGATTCCGGCGGTGACATCGACTACTACCGTAATTTTTTTGGTCGCTCCCGGAGGGATGTCCCCCAGAGTCCAGTTCATCACCTGCCCGACGACCGAAACATTACAGTTGAGGTTCGGCAGACAGCTGGTAGCAGCGTTGGCTGCGTCGGTGGCAGCTGCGTTTGGTGACATGCCATAGGGAGCCGACGCGTTACCGACGATATTGCTCAACTGGGCGTTGTAGGCGACGCCGTTACCGCCGTTGGTTACGTACACATCCCAAGTGGCTTTGTTGGAGGTGATGGTAAAGTTCTGCGGCGTGGTGAGCACGGTAATATTGCCGCTGCGGACAAACATCGGTGTCCAGCCGGCAGTCACCCCGGGGGCGACCCCGGTCGGGCTGAAATCGCGGGCTCCGGTTGAATTATACTGGGTATCATCATAGTCGATGCGGGCGGTGAGTGACGTCGGCGACACGCCGGACGACGCCTTGCGGTAGCCGCGGAAGGTGATGGCACCGCTGGCGCTGAGGGTTGTCATCGCAGGATTGAGGGCAAAGGTCGGATCAATCCCGGCGTTTGGTGTGTAAACGATATTGCCGGCAGTGAACAGGCCACTGTAAGTAGGCACGGGCGGATCCGCATAGGTGTAGTTGCTGGTACTGTTAAGAATGGTGGCAAGGATATTGGAAGGATTAAAGGCAGTGCCGTTGCCGACGTTGAGGGTGAAATTGAGCGGTTCGCAGATGTCGATGACCGAAGCAGTGGTGCCGTCGCTGACGTGGGTGGCGCTTAAGGTTGGCACCGGCACGGCGCGGCTGATGGAGTAAAAGGCCCCTTGAGTGTAATCCGTTGACCCGCAGCCACTGCTGGCTCCATTAAGATGCAGGGTTACCAGTTCAGTTAAGCTCCGGGACGTTCCTGGCAGCGGTAGCGCCTGGTCGGAGGCAGACAGGCGATAACGGAACTGGACCGTCGTACCGGCAACAGCGTCGTTGTTGAAGAATGCCACGCCGTTAAGAGGGTCAAGATTTATGGTCAAACCACCTGCACAGTTATTAGTGGCAATGCCACCGCTGCCGCAGGTGAAGTTGCTGGCGGGGAAGTTGATGTTCGGCAGGGGAATCCAGCTGCCGCCGCTATTTATGGAGACTTCCAGAGTGCTGGAGACAAGAGTCACATTGTTCACAAGGCCGGCAAAATTGTCTTTGTAGTTACTGCCTGACCAGGTGGCGCTGCCGCCAATAAAGGAGTACGACGCCTTGAAGGGGATGAATTCGCCTTCTCCGGCATTACGCACTCCCAGCGGGGCGGCATCCACATTGCCGGTTTCAAAATTGGTGGCGGCGGTCACTGATGAATCCAGGTCGAACAGCTGACTGACGGAAGTCGGATTGTTTTCTAACAGAATCGAAGCTGTCGGGGAGGTGGTGGTGAGTGAACAGGCCTGGGTGGAGGAGGCGACCACCGAGGAGCTGTTATTAATGGTGGTTCCGCCAAGGCAGGGGCTGCCAGCCGGCACAGTGAAACCGACTACGAGATCGGGTACCGGCAGCTGCGCTTTGGTGACGGTCCAGGTTATGGTTTTACCGCCGTCGCAGCCGCCAGGGCAGGTTGCAGTCGTTCCGGGGGGGATAGTCAGGTTGACTAAAGTGATGCCTGCCGGGAGAACATCGGTTACCACGAGCGGATTGGTGCTGATATTGGCCAGGTTGGTTGCCGAGAGGCTGAGGGTGTAGCTGGAGGATTGTCCCGCGATAACCCGGTTGGATGGAGTGGTCTTGTTGAGGGTAACCGTCGGCACTGCCGGATCCGGGCTGACCGTGCTGAACTGGATCGGAACAGCATAGTTGGTGGTATTGCAGACATTATTGAAGTAGGGGGTCCACTGGATCGTCTGGGAAGAGAAGGTGCAGACAGAGGTTGCCGCCAGGTTAAAGGAAAGGGTACTGGTCGCCCCGCTGGCCAGATTGCCGGCAGTATAGGTAAAAATACCGGTGACGCCGCTATAGGTCCAGCCGCCAGCCACAGCGCTTACCGTCAGGTTATGGGAGGGCAGATCGGTATGCAGGGTGAGCGCTGACGCCGGACCGGCGCCGGTGTTCTGTACCGGGATGGACACAGGCGCACTGCCGCCATAGGGGACGGTAATCGGCGGCACGGTGACGGAGATGGCAGGTTCTTTCAGCTCAAGGGCTACATGGCCGCTGGTGTTTTTGGCTGTCCCGCCTGTCGTGTCGGTAGTGGTGACAGTATTGTCAATGTTGGTGCAGGCAGTAACCGTACTGTTGACTGTTGCTGAATAAGTGACCCCCGGTGCAAGATAGGGAAGGCGTCTGACTGCCGCTGACGGCGACGATGCAGTCGGTAATGCCGGAGCGGTAACGGCCATGCCGGTCAGGGTGAGCGCGGCGCCGGGGTTGATGGCGCTTTCGTTGATATCGACATCGAAAAGACCGCCCAAGGCGGTATTAACCACCGCCACATCCCAGTTGACCGCATCGCCGACAGTTTTCGGCACTCCGGCGGGATTCTGGTTTTTGGTGATGATAGTGGCGCCGTTCTGTACCAGCACGCTTTGCGTGGTATTCCCCGATGGCTGTATCGGTGACAGATTGCGCACCCCTCCGTCCACAACTGCCCCTTGCCAGGCAGGAATCACCAGATATGTGCCATCAGTTTTCGGTGACGCCACAGTTAGCCCGTAAGTAAAAGTAAGGGCACAGCCGACCGGCATGTCATAACCTACAAGGCCGACTACCGGCCCGAGGTTGAAGTTGAGAATATCTGCTACCTGTGAGGCGGCAACCGTCGGCACGGTCGTACAGCTGGCATTGCCGCTGACTGAAGCCGTACCGGGGACATAATTGAAGTTGGCCGGCAGGTTTACCAATACCAGCATGTCGTAGGATATGGAGGCGGCATTGCTGAGAGTAAGAGTGAAGGTGTCGGCAGGGACAACAGCCGCGCCGTTCCAGACGCCACCTACATCCATCCAGCTGCGACCGGCCTGGGCAGGGGTGAATGAAGTTGTGGAGGTGATGTTCCCGGCGCAGACAGCCCCGGGAAGAAGCAGCAGCAGGACAATACCGGACAGAACCGACATTACTGTCCGGTAGCTGTTACGTAGATGAGTTTCAGTAACTGATCTGATGTTCATGGTTATCAAAATTCCTTCGCAACGGCATTCATCTGCCAGTTTTTAATGTCCGCTCTTTTCCAGTTGCAGATCATTTTCCTGCTGGTAGACCTGCAGGTTGTCAATGCCGGTGTAGTTTAGCTCCACCCGCCGGTTTTGGGCGTAATCCCTGATCCCTTTTTGCGGAGATTTTGGCCTGCTTTTGCCGTAACTGCGAATACTGATTCTTGAGCTGTCAATTCCGGCAGCCAGCAAGTAGTTATTGATACTCGCGGCGCGTCTGGCGGAAAGATCCTTATTATAATCGGTTGTCCCTCTTATATCGGTGTGACCGCCCAGCTCTATTTTCAACTGCGGGTATTCGTGCAAAGCGGCAACAATCTGTTGGAGGACTGGAACGCTGAAGATGCCTATATCTGCCCGATCAAGGGCAAAATGGATCGCATCCGGCAGTGCAATAACCGGCGTATTGGCACGTTCGGCCCCGGACGAAGCACCCAACTGTTTTGTCCCCGTCAATTCAGCCGCAGGTAGTTGCAATGGCAGGACCGCAACCGGTGGCAGACATACCTGACAACTCGGACACCCTTGACAAGCCGGAGCCGGAGCCGGAACCGGCGGTTTGACGCAGGCATTGATCAGATCAACCGCTTCCCGGGCCAAACGTTCAGCTGCCTGAAGGTAGGGTTTGGAGTGGCGCCAGCCGAATTCACTCTCTTCATGACCCGACCAGACCAGCTGCACTTCAAATTGTGCCACCCGGTCTTCACCACAATGGAAACCAGGATGAAGTTTCAAGCGTTCGGCCAGCTCCCACAGGTCTTTACGAACGACGCTACTGGTCGGAATAATCGGGGTACTCATACTGATATCTTTCTTCTCCGCTTCCAGCTGGGCAATGATTCCGACCGACTGCTTCAACGCTTCTTCACAGACAACGGAACGGTCATTTTCCGTGTATTCGTCGCGGGCAAAATCGATCCAGGCCTGGGCTTTGGCAAATTGATACGAGGCTATCGGCACACCCTTGCGGTTAAGTTCAGCAAGACGTTCCTGTAGCCAGTCCATGGTTTTCAAGTCAGCGGCAATGGCTTCATCAGTGATTCTTTTTTCCTCAGAATGCAGCAACTCTGCCATGGCAGTGCCTGAAACAAAAATCACGAGTAGTATGATTACAAGAAACCCGATTTTTTTCATGATTGATATTCCTCTATAAATTCGGCTTTGTTACTATTGCCCTGCCCTGCGATTCTCAGTAGGGGTTATTGGCGTCACTGGTGCAAGTGTCTTGTTTTTCCCTGCATCGTTGCCGGAGAATAGATCCTCGTCAAATTTGAAGCGGAGCCTTACATAAACTCCATGATTAGTGTATTCCTCAGCAGAAAGGTCTTTGTCATTGTAGCCGAAAAAATTGTAACCGGTCGAGATCCAGAGATTGGCAGCCACTAGATAGCCGACTTCAGTACCGACTCCATAAAGGGCAGTATTGAAAAAACCATTGAACAGGACACCGCCATTCAGACCAAGATCCCAGGAGTTGGTGAGGTCATAGAAAAGTCGACTGCGCAGCATGTGGGTATTCGTGCTGCTCGACAGACTGTTCGCATCATAGGCAACGTACTTGCCGGCGTATAGGCCGCTTAGGGTAAAAGACTTTTGGGGCTGATAGTTCAAATGGCTGGAAATTATATGAACTACCCTGTTGTTGGACGCAAGCGCCAGACTTTTGTCATCCTCAAGCCTGAATTCGTACTTACTGAGAACGTTCCAGGTGTCGGTATCAGTTGGCCGATAGGCAAATCCGGCCTGTAATCGTTGTTGGAGCTTATCACCAACGGCACCTTTGTTGTCTGTCAGGCTCAGGATGTTGCGACCAAGAAGGGTAATATTGCGATTCAGTTTATGAGCCACACCGAGTGTGGCAAGGGTGGTGTTACTACTGCTGGCAAAACGGAACTCAAGGCGGGCACTCCCCTTCCAGAGAGGGTTTGGCAGGTATTCAACGGCACCGGTAACAGCTGTGGCAGTAGTGTCGGTCTTGCCGCTAAGGGATTCAATCCGTTCGAAGGTGGTATTGAGACGAACTCCTTTTGCAATATTCCAGCCGTTACGAAGGCCTATTGCTGCCTCCGAATCTCGACCGGCGACGGCATCCCTGACCCGATACTCGCTGAATACGTTGCCATCTTTCATATATTCGCTGTCCACACCTACCAGCGAAGTATTCTGTTGCTGGCTGCCGTTAAGACCGAATGGCCCGGTAAGGCTGGAGATAAACTGGTGCCGCATATAGAGACGCCCTTTTTCAGAGAAGCGATAGTCACCCCCGACTGACGCCATCTGTCGGTCAATATTGTTCACTGACTGCTCGTATTCGCCGAACAGGCTCACTTTTGGAAACTGCGGCAGTTGACTGCTCAATTTGGCGCGGACAGTGGTCAGCTCCAGTGGCGTCACGCCGATGCTGCCAATCTGTGAAGGGGCTGTTGTCTCCTTGCTGAAGCGCATGCCAAGTTCTGCGGTAGCTGCTTTGCCAAAAGACTGCTGCAGGCCGAAGAGCAACCCGTCGCGAGTGCCGTTATTTATCAGATCTTCACTGTGCAGTGCCTCGGCATGAAAAAGGGTGCCGTTACGAACTTTATAGTCAAGATTGGCATTGGCTTCCAATCGTCCCCTGCCAATGCCGGCTGTTGGGTTATCAAAACCATGATCGGCACGAAGCAGCTGAACTTTGGCTTTGAGAGCGTTGTCTTCATGGCGGAGTTCCAGTCTTTGTGCTTCGCCGCTGCCGGTAGAGTCTTTTGTCATGGCTGCCCATTCGCCGATGAGGAATGTCTTGTCAGTCAGTTTTACCGTAGAGTTGACACTTGACAGGGTTGCATGGTCAACAGGATTTTCATCCCTGATGTAGGCTCCGCCAACTTCCCATCGATTGAGCAACTTAACCTGGGCATCTGCGCCGGCGACCCAGAACTTATCGCCGCCCTGATACACTTCGTAGATGACTCTGATTGACTGTGGATTCATGGCAGAGTTGTATGTTGCCACCGGTGCCTTGAAAATGATCTGACCGCTGACAGCATCTATCTCGTAATCGACGAACCGCACCTGTGGTTCTGTTTTTAGAATTAGTGACGGCTGATTGCGATCGCGGGTAATAATTGCCACCTGCTCGCTGTTGACAACAATGCCGCCATTGCTCAGGCCATAGGGGCCGGAAGTCCCCTTAGCGGGAACTTCGTCTATATTCTGCCTGGTGCTGTCTTCGCTGGCAAAAGCATTCACATTAACCTTGTTGTTCTCGTAATGCCCCTTTATGCCGGTGAGGCTGCGGTTATATGACCCAAGGGTACGGGACTCGTTCCCTTGCGGGGTAACAAAATCACCATAAAGCAGATATGATCTGTTTTTGTCGACCCGGACATAGAGCTTGCTGGTAGATTGGGCATCATATCCCCTGACAGAAGAGTCGCCATAAACCGGATAGAACTCATCCGGTTGAATGTCCCGGAAAAGTCTCTCTTTGGTTTCCTTATCGGAGTCATAGGCAAGTGTCAGAAGATAGTCGCCCGCAACTTTCCCTTTTAGAAAGAAAGCGGTGCGACCTGCTGCCTGAAACTTTCCATTGTCAGCACTGACTGAGAATTCACGCAGTTCCTGGTCGAAGCCGTCTCTTGAATGGGCGGGGAGCATTCCCGAGAGGCTCTTTCCCTGCAGGTTAATGGTGCCCTCAATCAGACCGGTTGCGATTATAGGCCGCAGCTCGGGAACAAAAAACAGTTTGGTTTCAGAGGTCAACACTCCCGACGAAACCCGCACTACCGCCTCGCCGGGTTGTTGCGGCGGGATCAGCAGGAATTCGGCACTCCCCCCTTCGATGAAAACCTGGACTCCCGGTTCAACGGTGTTGAGGTCGGTTACCTGCCAGCGACCCAGACTGCTCTCCAGAGTAAGTTGAGTGCGGGCAGCAACTGCCACTCCGCGTTCATCCACAAGCCGCACTTTCACCTTTATCTGGGAATGCCCGTCTGCCGGGATGTTCTGGTCGCCAATCTCAAGAATGATTCTTTGCAGTTCGTCCGGAGCAATGACCGTCAAGGTCTTTTTCTCGCGAACATTACCAAACGGATCGAGTTGGCTCAGTTCGAGCACATTGTTACCGGCAAGCATCTCAACGCCGATATACTCTCGCCCTTCGAGCTGTCGTTCGTTATCACTTATTTTTTTACCGATCCTGGTTTCGGGAACCTCCGTCCCATTGACGGTCAACCTGAAACTGCTGCCGAGCTTGCCCTTGATTACTATATTACTCTGTCTGGAGGGGAGAACAGTCCCCTCAGACAAATTCAACACATCAGCACTATTATCCTTGCCGATAAGCAGATCCTCAAGTCCTTTGAGCTGAAGTGTTGACTCTTGCAGCGGTACAGAGTCCGGTTGCTTCAGATTTGCCGTGCTCGTCGCCGCTGATGGGAGGGGGGTGAAGGTGGGTATTTTCGCTTCGGTACCGATAATCCCGCTGGGAGGATTAGCTCTGGTGTCAGCTGTTAAAACAGCTGGTGTGTCAAAGGTAAACCTGTCTCTCACCCGCAGTTCTGTCTCCGCAACGAAAATTTCCCCCTGTGCCCGGCGCAACTTCACCTCTTTCATGACCGTAGCATTGCAAGAGCCTTCAGCAAAATTTGCTTTATGGATTTCGCCATTTTTCAAGTCGATGAAGCGGCTCCCGGCATCGGCGGCATTGCGGTTTGACAGATCTATGAGCTCGGCACCTTCCGGCAGGGTTGTAGTGTCAAGTTTTAGCACATGGGTTCGGGGCGAAACACCGTAGAAGCTGAATTTGCCCTCACTGTCACTGATTACGAAAGTGCCGTCTTCCAGATAAAGCCGAATTCCGGGAATGCCAGGCTCCTCGTCATCCTGAATACGGTTACGGTTACAGTCAGTAAAGATTTTGCCGATGATGAAGCCTTTATCGCTGAAAACTCCGCCAACCACCTTGACCTGGGCGGTAGCCTGATTCGACCTGGTACCTTTGGCCGCCGTCGCCTGGGCCCTGTTGATACCGTCACCCTGGAGGGCCGCCGCCCCGATCTTGACCCGATAAGTCATTAAGGCGGACTTGCCGTCGAGGAGGTCGGGGAGGCGATAGGTCAGTGACGGTCCGTGGCCCCCCTCCGGGTCGGCATGAGCAGTCCCGTCGAAACGTGTGCTGCCAGTTACGTAGCTGAAACCGAACGGCAGTGTGTCTGTAAGTACCAGCTGTTTCATGGTAATACCGCTCAGGTTTTTGATTTTGATTGTATAGTCAATGAAATCACCTAATCCGGCTACCAGAACTGAAGAAGTTTTTTCAATGAAGAGTCCATTTGCTGCGTCCGGATCAAGAGGGATGTCTATCCGGATCGCACCGGTTTCAGCGCTTACCGGGAAGGATGCACCGTAGGAAGCTGCTACCATGGCATTTCTTCCCGGTGGCAACAGGTGCACAGGAACTTGTGAAGGGAACTTGAAGCCGTTCGGCGCAATGACATCCAGGCGATAAATGCAGGCAGACACCAGCGGATAGTTGAACTGACCATCGCTGCCGGTGGTAATTTCAGCCGGCAGGATGGTTACACCATCAATATCCAGAACCTTGGCCGGCCCGCCGGGATTGTTGCCGTTACAGGCACCGGTAACGTCAATGAGGGTAACTTTGGCTTTAGCCACAGGCTCATTGCTGGAGCTGTTAAAAACGACCCCGGCCGGGTCGATAAGCAGTTCGCTGAAGGCTTTACCTGAGCCGCAGCCTTCGATACTGGCAATAAGTTTATCGTTGCTGAGGACTTCGAGGATGCCATTTCCTCGTGAAACGACATAGCTCTTGGCATCGCGAGTCTCAACGGAGGGCAGAATACGGAACAGACCGGTATTGGGGCCGCTTTCGATCCCGATAAAAGTTTCGCTGTCACCGGTAAGTGAGGAGGTAATGGTGATGGGGCGCTCCTCTATTTTTTGGGGATCCGCATTGCATCTGACTGCATCGGCCTGAACGTAGAGTGGCGCTCCAAGGTGGGAGACATGAGTCAGCGTGTCAAACTGGTTGTTTTTGAAATAATCGATTTTTGGCGCGGCCTGTGGCAGCGGGAGAGTGACTGTATTTGATCTGCTTTCAACGGTGCCGATGGCCAGGCCGTTATCGTAGAAGGCTTGGGCGGTATTGACGATGAAACCGGCAGCATTCGGATGAATCTTAGCCTTGAACTCCAGATGATTATGCCCTTCTGGGCCGATTTTGGCAACCGCGCAGGCAACTGCGTCGACACTGTCCGGTTCACTGCTTACATAAGAACCTGCAGGGTCACCACTGCGGTGATAAAGAGGTTTGTCGGCAGTAAAACTGCGCAGCGATCCTGGCACATACGAGCTGTTTGCCGGGATAATATCCTGGATGAGAACTGCTTCTGCCGTTTTGCCGTCTATATAAAGAGGCGCAGTCTTTATAGTTTTGATCGGTAAGGCTTCGCCGCCCCCTTTATTGAAAGTGGTGACGCTGAACAACACTTCGTCTCCCGGAGAGGGGTTGGTCAGCGAGGCGCTCTTGCGGAGTTCGAGGCTGGCACTGTTCATAACCCCGATAACGTCCCGGTTAGTGGTTGAAAGCCCCTGGAGGATCGTCTTTGCCTTTATCTGCAACTGGGCGGAAGTTGCGTCAAGGGCCGCTGCCGGTATTATCCCGAAAGCGATAATGAAGACACTCTCTTTCGGATTGAGATTAATTATGTCAGCCGGGGTAAGCAGCTTTTCCCCCGGATCGATAAGGCCATTACTGTTAGCATCCAGGTAAAGAGCCAGTCCTGTCAAATCAAAGTCATCACCCGCAAGGTTCTCCAGAGTTAGATTGTAACTGGAAAGAATGTTGCCGGTGTTGGTCAGTTTATGTGAGAGCGTTACCGTTGAGCCAATGGGACGAATAACGTACTGGTCGCTGGTCAACAGCAGCGCCTCAAGGGGGAGCACAGTGGTTCTGACTGCATTTGTCTGCACGACTATAATCGCGCCGGTATCATCAACATAACTGCCGCTGGCCTGATTTTCAAAGACGCTGCCTGCCGGTGGCGGGGCGGCCGCAGCGGGAAGGTTGATCAAAAGTAACAAAAACAGAAGTCCCAGACAGCACCAGAAGCGGCGGCGACCGGCGAAGGCCGGCTCCGTTCCCTTCCGGAAGAACCGTCCACCGTGAGTGGCCGATTCGTATGTGCTGTGCGTGCTCTTCGTCATGCGGCGTTGATTTCCTCACTGCCCTGTGTTTTTAAATCCTCAAATCCGCTGGTCAAACCCGCACGTGATTGCGGGTCTCATCACCAGATTAGGGGGTGCCCCCTCCCCGGACTGCGGAGAGGGGGCACTTCCTGCTGCGATCTGCTGATTAATTCACGGTCAGATTCTTGATAAAGACACCAAAATGCATGACTGCCGACTGTCCTGGTGTCAGGGTCGGGATGGTGAAGGAGAGATTCCCTTCCGTGCAGTTCGCACCGGTTAAAATATTACCGGCTGCAACTGCTCCTGCCGGGTTGAGTAGTGCTGCATCCGCTTTTGCCGGAGCCAAGCCGGTTACAGGCGCGCCGTTGGCGGTGCAAAGAGCGCTCGCCGCAACCACAGTACCGTCGTTATAGACAGTACCCTGTGGAGTTTGGTCACTAATAACAAGGTTGGTTACGTCTTTAGTCCCGACGTTCAGGGCGGTAATTTCATAGCGGACACACATGCCGGGAAGCTGGGCCTGGGTAGCGCTCGTGTAGAGAGTGGAAGCATAGCCTGCACCGCCGTTGTTGGTGCAGTTATCATCCTTGATCTGCTTTTTCGTCATAACGACGGAACCGCCGATGATGGTGGTGGTGTCTGTTGCTATGTTGACGACAACAGCGCCAGGAGCGATACCGTTAATGGTGGCAGTCGGAGTGGTTATAATGCTGGTGACATCGGTATCACCAACACCGGAGCCGGCAAAGGACTGCACCTTGACGATGAAACAGGCGCTGGCACCGGCTATGAGGACATTGGCCGGACTGGTCATGTTGCGAAGGTCAGTGATAACCGTACCGGCTTCAGTGGCGTCAAGGATGCCGTTGCAGTTGTAATCCGGGTAGAGTATCGAGGTCCAGCCGGTTTTGGTGTCAGTTGTTGCCAAGGTGACGTCCAGCAAGGCTGCTCCCTCGGTCACGTTACCGGCGTTGGTAATGGTATGGGCATAGTATTTAACCCCGCCCGGGAAGATCTGGCCGGTACTGTTTGGGGAGACAACCAGTTTACGAACTGTCGTGATGGTAACCGCGTCGTATTTACGGTCAAGGGCGCCGGTTGCCGGTGAGAGTGCCTTGAAATAGAGCGGGTAGGTGGCTGCGGCAAAGGTGGACGGTACCGAGACCACGGCGCAGACACTGAAGGCGGTACCGTTGGTGATTGTGCCGGTATTGGTGATGACATTGCCGGAGCAGGTGCCAAGGGTGTCATCCCGGAAAGTGACGACTAGACCGACTGGTAGTGCTGTTGTTGCGGCGGCATCGCTGAAAACACCCAGGTCGTAGTTATCCGGGAAGCCGCTGGTGTTGTTGATCTTGAGCCTGAGGGCAGTGGCTGCCGAAGGGGTAGTGCCCGGGACCAAGGAGAGGGTTGTTACTGCAGTCCCTTCAGGACCAACCCCGCCACCGCAGGTATTGGCCGCAAGAGCAGTACAGCCGCCCGCTCCGAGAGCGTTGGTATTGGTGATATCAACAGTGGCAGTAGCAATACTGCCGAGTCTGATGGTGGTTGTGTCGGTTGGTGTACCCCCCAGCGCAGTGCCGAGGATCGAGGTTGCCGTTACAACGGCAGTGTACGGTCCGGCTAGCGCCGGGGCGCCGGGAGGGAGGACCGCCTTGACAAAAATATGGGTCGCTGTCCCGTTTACCATCGGACCGGTGTCGGGGATGCCGTCGCCGACATTGGTATTGGTCAGCGGGGTTTTGCCGTCTGCCTTGAAAAGCTGAAAAGTGGTGCCGGCAGGGAAATTGGTGTTGGCTACCGTGATGTTAAAGGTATCTGAGCCGTTGCCGCTGTTGACAATGACCACATCGAAGGGGACAGTCGTCCCCTGATCAACCGGTCCGGCCTTGTTGATGATATCGTTGGCAAGGGTGTCATCGTCGGTTGATGAACTGGCGGCAGGAGTTACCGAGACGTCGGTAGCGACTACGCCCGGCACCTGGGTAACGGTGAAGTTGGCAACGTTGGTGGCGCCGGAACCGGTAAGCGGACCGGTACCGTCATTATAGGTAAAGGCGGCACTGTTCGGGATAATTCCTACCGGTGCGGCTGCGATGACATTCACCAGGAAGGTGATCTCACGCGTTTCACCGGGGAGTACTTTGGAGACAATTGCCGTGACCACCTGGCCAGTGACGGAATAGTCGATAGTGGGATCGCCACCCGCAGGAAGAACGTCACCGGTAGCATTGGTTAGCGCCGTAACACCGGTTACGCTCCACAAGCCGGAGTTTGCCACTATTGCCATATTGGCGTTGACAGTGTCAGTGATTGTCAGGGCAGTAGCTGCGGTATTGCCGGTATTGGTATAGGTGAGGGTATATTTGACGCCGGCAGTTCCCGGAGGGCCGGAAGCAATGCTGATCGCCTTGTTGATGACGATATTGGCATTAGCGTTGACCGTAGCAGTATCGATATTGGAAGCCGTCTTTGTTCCCGGTACGGCAACAGGTAGAGAGCTGGTGGCGGTCACTGTCTCAGCATGGCTTCCGGCTGCAAGGCCCGGCACAGTTTCCACCACAACAAAGCGGTAGACGCCTCCGGCTGCAAGCGGTATCGGGGTAACCCCGAGAGTCAGTGGGGTTGAGCCGGTATCTGGCAGGCCGTCACCGTTGAGATCAGGATAGATCTGGATACTGGTTGGCGTAAAACCTCCACCTGCAACGCCAAAGCTCAGGGTGTAGTTGTCAGGGCCGTTACCGGTGTTGGTCAGGGTGTGGGGGAAGTAAAGAGTGCCGCCGGGGCTGACAGTCTTGGTCTGGGCTGCCACAAGGTCGAGAGCTGCAACCTGCATGACGGTGGTAATAACCGTATTGGAGGTGACGGTCCGGGTACCGGAACCGTCGTTGTAGGTGGCCGAGGAAGCGTTGCCGATCGGCGTGTTTACTGGTGGGGCGGCTGCCTGGGCAGAGGTGAAGACAGCCAGGGCAGTGATGAGGCAGACAACAGCCACTGCCAGCTGTTTGCCACATCCGCGTTGAAAAAATCTTGGTTTCATTGATGGTTCCTCCTTTTGTGGGAACGATGGTTAACTGCGTGTCTCTGAGGGTGAATGTAACTGTCAGCATTCGTTTCTTTCATCTTTCTCCTTTCCGAATTAATATTTTTCTTGGTTGAGGTATTTTAAGTGAATGAATTAAACGCATTGATAGGCAAGCCAGATGAGCAGGGCTATTTTTTGCCGGATGGAGCTTCATTGCTACCGATTTTCATCCGGGCGCTGGTTGTAAGACTTTTGCCGGCGGCAAGTTCATTCAGGTTCCAGCGCAGTGCCCGATATTCAGCCGGCGGGATCTCCTTCAGCTCTTCTTTGCCGTTAGCAAGTTTCACTTTCTTTTTGAGAGGCACAGGCGCGTAACTTGTGCCGTCAACGGTCGCCAGTACCTCGGTCGGTCTGGCGCTTCCTGGAACGAACTCCATCCCTTTAGGAACCGGCAGGTTAGCCACGAAGCTCTTCAACAGTTTTTTCCCTTTGTTGCGGTAAACTGTCTTGTACTCGATCACGTCGCCTGGCAGGGCCTTGTCGGCACTGCTGAGCAGTTCCTTGCCGTTGGCAGCGATGCTGACTTTGCGATGAGTAAGCTCGGTAGTGACATCCCCCGTGTCAGCAGCCAGAGCTGACAAGCTGAGGAGCGCTACCAGAGATGAGGCCATAGTGCAACGAAAAATCGTTCTCAACATAAAATCCTCCTGATGGTGATGATGATAATGAATTTTACTGACTTGATCGGTGTGAATTGAGAAAAGGAGTGAATTCGGACGTAAAGGGGCTTCGAGCAGAGGGGTGACTGCACAGCGGCTGTGAGCAGGTGATTCTCTCTTCGGCGACCCGGCTATCCATTTTCAGGACCCGCAGTTCTGCGTCACCGGGTTATCCCGGTTTTGCTCTTGTTGGAGATTTGCTTAACTTTTATAATGAAACGGCAGTTTAAAAGCCAGCTTTATTTGATTTATATAAGGTTTGTATGAAGAATAATTCTCAGGCGGAAGAGGCTTAACTCATTAAAATACATTTGAGTCACTGAGGCGCTGAACTTTTCTGGCGATACACAGGAGTCATCTAATCTGATTGACACCAGTTACAGCTCAACTCCCATCAATTTTGCCACGGTATGCATATCTTTGTCACCCCGCCCGGACAGGCAGACAACAATGCTCTGCTGCGGGGACATTGTCGGTGCCAGTTTCAGCACATGGGCAATGGCGTGGGACGATTCCAGAGCCGGAATGATCCCTTCTTCACCGGTCAAGGCCCGAAATCCTTCCAGCGCTTCGTCATCGGTTATTGAGACATACTCGGCACGGCCTGAATCTTTGAGCCAGGCATGTTCAGGGCCGACGCCGGGGTAATCCAGACCGGCGGAGATCGAATGGGCATGGGCGATCTGCCCGTCTTCATCCTGGAGCAGATAGGTCTTGTTGCCGTGGAGGACACCGACAGTGCCGGCACAGAGCGGCGCTGCATGACGCCCGGAGGGTATCCCGTAGCCGGACGCTTCGACGCCAACCATGCGCACGGAACTGTCCTTCATGAACGGATAAAACAGGCCAAGGGCATTACTCCCTCCGCCGACGGCTGCCACCAGCACATCAGGGAGTTTCCCCTCAATCGCCAGATGCTGCCTGCGTGCCTCTTTGCCGATGATTGTCTGAAAATCACGCACCATCACCGGGTAGGGGTGAGGTCCGGCCACAGTGCCGATGACGTAGAAGGTGTCACGAACACGGGCCACCCAGTTCCGCAGCGCTTCATTCATGGCGTCCTTGAGGGTTGCTGTCCCTGAGGATACCGGGGTGACGGTTGCGCCGAGAAGTTTCATCCGGAAGACGTTGAGGGACTGGCGCTGAATATCCTCCGCCCCCATGAACACTTCACATTCCATCCCCATGAGCGCCGCGATGGTGGCTGTGGCAACGCCATGCTGCCCGGCACCGGTCTCGGCAATGACGCGGTGCTTCCCCATCCTTTTCGCCAAGAGTCCCTGACCGACCGTATTGTTGATTTTATGGGCGCCGGTGTGGTTAAGGTCTTCGCGCTTCAGATAGATCCTGGCACCGCCGAGTTTTTTTGTCAGTTTCTCGGCAAAATAGAGTGGATTCGGCCGACCGACATACTGCTTGAGATAATAAGCCAGCTCCGCCTTGAACTCCGGATCGCGCTTGTATTTTTTATAAGCCTGTTCCAGCTCCAAAAGCGCCGGCATCAGAGTCTCGGAAACATATCTGCCGCCAAACTGGCCGAAATGGCCGTTTTTATCAGGGTAAGTCATGATTACAATCCTTTTGCCAGCTTGATAAACTCTCTCACTTTGCCGGCATCCTTCTTGGCCAGGGCAGACTCTACCCCGCTTGACACATCAACACCATACGGATTAACAATTCTTATGGCACTGGCGATATTCTCCGGCAACAGCCCGCCGGCAAGGATGATCGGACCGTACTGTTTGGCCGCTTCGGCAAGTTCCCAGTTGAACGTTCTGCCAGTGCCGCCGTAGGCGTCCGGTGACCAGGCATCGAGCAAAAAACCTGAAACCTGATAATTTTTAAGCGGGTCAATGCTGATAATATTCTGAACTCTGAATGCCTTGATGACCCGGCGATTTATCTCAAGGCAATCCTCCGGAGTCTCGTTGCCGTGGAGTTGCACAACGTCAAGCCCGCAATAGTCGGCAGTCCAGTTGATCTTTTCAGTCTCCTCGTTGACAAAGAGCCCGACTGTCTGCACAAAAGGGGGTAGTGTTGCGATTATTTTGGCGGCAAGCGCCGGATTGATGCAGCGGGGCGATCGCTCATAAAAAACAAAGCCAATCGCATCTGCCCCGGCATCGACCACTGCACGGGCATCTTCAGGATTTGTTATGCCGCAAATTTTGACTTTGACCATTTTAGACACCTGTTAGAAATGAAAGGCTGAAAGCATTAGCCACGGATGACACGGATAAAGGCGGATAAAAGTCAAGCCTTCAGGTTTAACCCTAAAGAAGGTTTTCATGTTTTATCCGTGTAAATCCGTGTCATCCGTGGCAAAAGATTTGTTATACCCCTAAAAATTGACTTTCGGCAGATGGGCCAGTGATTCTTTAATCGCTTCCGCCGGATAATCGTAATCCTCAAGCTGACCGCCAAAATAGGCGTCATAGGCCGCCATATCCACATGCCCGTGACCGGAGAGGCAGAAAAGAATGGTCTTCTCCTTGCCCTCTTCCTTGGCCTGCAGGGCCTCGTCAATAGCCCCTCTGATGGCGTGGGAGGATTCAGGCGCGGGAATAATCCCTTCGCAGCAGGAGAACTGCACCGCAGCTTCAAAGCAACCTTTCTGACCGACAGACCGTGCTTCTACAATGCCGGCATTGACGAGCTGGGACACCAGCGGCGAAGCCCCGTGATATCTGAGTCCACCGGCATGAATACCGGGGGGCATAAAGTCATGGCCGAGGGTGTACATCCGTGAGATCGGCGCCATTTTGGCGGTATCGCCGTAGTCGAATTCGTAGACACCTTTTGTCAGGGTCGGGCAACTCGACGGCTCGACAGCAACGAGGCGGATGTTCTTACCGGCGGCCTTGTCAGCCGCAAACGGGAAGGCAATCCCGGCAAAATTCGAACCGCCGCCATGGCAGCCGATGACGACATCCGGATAGTCACCAACAATGGCAAGCTGCTCTTTTGCCTCTATGCCGATAACTGTCTGATGGAGGCAGACGTGATTGAGGACGCTGCCAAGGGCGTAGCGGGTGTCCTCTCTTGAGGCGGCATCTTCTACCGCTTCACTGATGGCGATACCGAGCGAACCGTTACTGTCGGGAAATTGTGCCAGAATCGAGCGACCGGCATTGGTGCGATCGGAGGGAGACGGGATCACTTCCGCGCCCCAGAGCTGCATCATGCTTTTACGGTAAGGTTTCTGGTTGAACGACACCTTTACCATGTAGACGGTACATTCAAGTCCGAACATCTGGCAGGCGAGCGCCATTGATGTGCCCCACTGGCCGGCGCCGGTCTCGGTGGCTATCCTTTTTGTGCCGAAAATCTTGTTGTAATAGGCCTGGGGAATGGCAGTATTCGGTTTATGAGAACCGGCCGGAGAGCCACCCTCATATTTGTAGTAGATCTTTGCCGGGGTGCCGAGCGCCTTTTCCAGCCGATGAGCCCGGAAGAGCGGTGCGGGCCGCCAGAGACGGTAAATTTCACGAACCTCTTCAGGGATATCAATCCAGCGCTGGGTTGACACCTCCTGTTCGATCAGTCCCATGGGGAAGAGCGGCAACAGGTCGTCCGGCGTAACCGGCTGAAGGGTACCGGGATGGATAACCGGCGACAGCGGCCCCGGCATATCGGGAATAATGTTGTACCACTGCTTGGGAATCCTGGATTCATCGAGAAGAATTTTTGTCTGCATGTAGACCTCCTGAAAAATGTTGATCGTAGTTAAACTGAAAATTCGTTCAAGTCAAAAACTTTGGCCACGGATGACACGGATGAAGGCGGATAACTTGAAAATCTTTAAACGCTTTTGCCTTTCTCTGTGAGAGTCAGGGTTTTCAGAATTTATCCGTGAAAATCCGTGAAATCCGTGGCTAATGGTTTTCGGACTTCGCTTTTCACCCTAGCCCAGATAAACTGGATAAGTGCGTTAACGAAGTTATTTTCTGCCGGAAAAGTGCAGAAAATAACTTCTAACTTACTAAGAGCTCCTGCAATTTTGCCCCGATATCCTCTTCCCGCATCAGTGACTCTCCCACCAGGAAGGCACCGGCACCGACTGCCTGGAGACGTTCCAGATCTGCCCGGCAGTTGATACCGCTTTCAGCCACAATCAGCCGGTCAGACGGGATCAGCTTTGCAAGCCTTTCAGTAGCGGCAAGGTCGGTCGCAAAGGTGTGCAGGCTGCGGTTATTTATGCCGATGAGACGGCAGTCGGTTGCCAGCGCCAGTTCCAGTTCACGCTCGTCATGCACTTCCAGCAGCACATCCAGATAAAGCTCTTTAGCCAGAGAGTGCAGATCTTTGAGTTGCGGCAGATCAAGCATGGCCGCAATCAGCAGGATTGCATCGGCGCCACCGGCGGCAGCCTCGTACACCTGATAAGGGTCAAAGATGAAATCCTTACGGAGCAGCGGCAGTGCCACCTGCTCACGAATCAGGGCAAGGTAGCGCAGATGGCCGAGGAAAAACTTCTCATCAGTCAAAACCGAGATGCAGGTTGCACCATGTTCCTGATAGATGCCGGCTATAGCGAGCGGATCGAAGTCGGGGCGGATAAGACCCTTGCTGGGCGAGCCTTTTTTTACTTCGGCTATGATAGCTGTCCAGCCGGATTGGGCGGCATTCCGCAGGGCACGCTCGAAACCGCGCGGCTGATCTTCGCGATCAGCAAGCCTGGCAATCATCTCACTGAGCGGCTGGGCGACTTTTGCCGCTGCCACCTCTTCGCGCTTGTGAGCAACTATTTTTTTCAGGATATCTGGGGTGTCGGTCATTCTCGCTCCATCAACAGTTCGTCATCTTGGCCAGCTTTTCAAGCTGCTGCATTGCCCTGCCGGAATCTATAGCCTCTTCTGCAAGAGTCACCCCTGCCTGCAGTGACGGAGCCCTGCCTGCGGCAACCAGCCCGAAGGCTGCATTTATCAGCACTATATCCCTGCGAGCCCCCGTTTCACCTGACAGCACAGACTTTACAATAAGAGCATTCTCGTCGGCATTGCCACCACGAAGAGCCTTCATGGTGCAGAAATCGAAGCCCAGTTCCTCGGGTGTGAACAGGGAGATTTTGACACCGGCAGGGGTAACCTCGGCAATACTGGTAGCGGCAGTCAGAGTCACCTCATCCATGCCGTCAATGCCGTGAACGACGAAACCACGGCGGCAACCGAGCTTGTGAAGGACATGGGCAAGCTTTTCTACGAGCTGCTCTGAATAGACCCCCAGCACCTGGCATTCAGCGCCGGCAGGATTGGTAAGGGGACCGAGGATGTTGAAAATTGTTCTGATGCCGATCTCGCGCCGCGGGCCGATGGCATGCTTCATAGCGCCGTGCAGGGCAGGCGCAAAGAGAAAACCAATGCCGATCTCCCGGATGCACTGCTCAACTTTTTCCGGATTGACATCGAGATTCACCCCGAGTTTTTCGAGGACATCGGCGCTGCCGCAGAGGGATGAGACAGAGCGGTTGCCGTGCTTGGCGACCTTGACACCGCAGGCAGAGACGACAAAGGCGACTGTTGTGGAAACATTGAAGCTGTTGGTGCCATCTCCGCCGGTGCCGACAACATCGAGAATCGTTTCCTGGTCGATGTTGATATCGTCGCGGTCGATGTCGAGCACGCCGCGGCCAACCCGTATCGGCGTTGCTCTCTCCCGCATCACCCTGGCGGCGCCGGTGATTTCGTCAATCGTCTCACCTTTCATCCGCAAGGCGGTGATAAATGCGCCGATCTGCGCCTGGGTAGCTCCGCCGGACATGATCTGTTCCATCACCTCGATCATCTCCCCTTCGGAGAGGTTCAAATTCTCGACAACCCTTGCAATAGCCTTTTTAATCATTTACAAACTCCAAAAAAGTGCCTTTAAATCATTAGCCACGGATGACACGGATGACACGGATAAAGGCGGATAACTTCGAAATCTTTTCTCCCACAGCATCAGGTTTTTCCGGTTTTATCCGTGAAAATCCGTGTAATCCGTGGTAAAAGCCTTTAGCTTTTCACTTTCTGTTGCCCATCTCCAAGAAGTTCTTCAAAATCGCCATCCCACCCTCAGTCAGGATCGATTCGGGATGGAACTGCACCCCCCAGACCGGCAGCGTCCGGTGCTGCAGGCCCATAATCTCCCCTTCCTCTACCCAGGCGGTGATCTGAAGCTCCTCCGGCAGCGATGCTTTTTCGACAATGAGTGAATGATAGCGGGTGGCATTGAAAGGGGTCGGGAGCCCGGCAAAGAGCCCTTTTCCGTCATGATGAATCGGCGAGGTCTTGCCGTGCATCAGGGTGGCGCTTCTGACAACTTTGCCACCGAAAGCGACGCCGATCGACTGATGGCCAAGACAGACACCCAGGAGCGGAATTTTGCCGGCAAAGTGGCGGATGGCAGCAACCGAGATGCCTGCCTCTTCAGGAGAACAGGGCCCTGGGGAGATAACGAGACGGGCTGGATTCAGGCGCTCTATCTCCTCGATGGTGATCCGGTCATTGCGGAAAACCTGCACCTCTTCACCCAGTTCACCAAAATACTGGACGATGTTGTAGGTAAAGGAGTCGTAGTTATCAATCATCAAGAGCATATTTGCACCTGTAGTCTGTTGTCAGCTTTAAAGAAAAACCCTGTAATCAGCAACATGAAGAGCTTCAGCAATCTTTTTAGCCCTCTCTCTGCCAATCTGCCGTTTACCGTTCTCCATCTCGCTTATGTGCCGTTGCGGTATCCCGGTAACCTCGGCAAGCTGTGCCTGGGTCAAACCCTCTCTGCCCCTTGCGCCACGCAGGGCAAGTCCGAGTGGATTAGCAAAATATTCAGGGAAAGCCTCGGCAATACTCACCGAGTCTGATGTGTCCTGCAAGCCGATTCTCTTTGCATAATCCTTCAGCTTGCCAATTTTTTCCCCGTTGCCGATAAATCTTGCTTCCAGAGGATTTTCAGTATGGGGCTTTTTCGTGTGTCCCAACATAAGTTATCTCCACAAGTCTGATTTCTCCGCCAATCTCTTCCCAGACAGCCACATAAGTTGGCTGCCCTTTTTTAAGATGGCAATGATGACGACCCGGTGAAAGCTTGCCGTAATTCATCCAGTCGCCCCTGACAGGGCCGCATCTGCTGATTTCGTGCAGCAGAAAGAGAAGGGCTTCTTTCACTCTCTCCGGCAGCCTCTCCTTCTGCTTGTCAGCCTTCCGCGTCAGCTTCACTATCCACTGCATCAATATACCTTATTTATGTATAAATGGAAAGTTGCAAAACTCAATTTTGAAGGAGATTGGCGCTGTACGGCGAAAATCACTCAAAACCTATTTTCTGACATCTTTGACGGGGCAAATATAATCGTTTAAGTGCCTGAATACAAGAGATTATGAAGTGGTTTACCATGATTCGAGTTCGGAGAGTTGCTCTTGTGTAAGCTCTTCCCGATAACGAATCCCTTTCAAATAGACACCGTGCGGATTTGTTAACAATTCAAAACCTTACAAAAAAACCCGATAATCCGTGTTTAACGCTGCTGCCAGTTTCTTGGCGCTTTCCTTGCCAATGGGTCTTTTATCCTGCTCCATTTCACTGATATGTCTTTGTGGAATGCCGGTAAGGGTTGAAAGTTGCGTCTGGGTAATTTCTGCCTTGTTTCTTGCCCCCCTGAGCACCGAAGCGGGAATGTTCCCTCTATTTGCCGCCACTTCCCGCCATGGAATAGATTCTGTGTTTTCAAGCGTTTCAACATAGCTTTGAATAGACGCGACATTTGCAGGGTGTACCATGAATTTTATCGGAACAAGATTCTCAGTAGGGTGCTTTTTCGTGTGTGCCAACATATTGAACCTCCACAATCGCAACCCTCAGTTGTTTACTTGCGGTTGCAAATCATGAGCTATTGTATCCGGCCCGAGGTCCTGACCGTCAGGCCATCCGATGCCGGTGAAAAACAAGCGGACCTGCTTAAAATAGATATCATCATCCAGATGCTTGAAGAAGTCACTTTTGATGTAAGGAGCAACGTCAAACACCCCTGACTTGCCGTCCGAGAAAACAACGGCAACTTTTTTATCTTCCAACGGGTTTACGGAGATTACCTTATTCATAGTCACTCCAATGGCTTGATCGGTAGAGGGTTCTGTCCGTTGACCGCCAAGCGCCAGTCGGCCCTCAAGTCGTCTTTGTGAATTTCTATCCATGCCTGCACCAGTTTTTGCTTGTTTCTTGGGAATTTACCTTCAAGCAGCTCGCCATCATCAATGGAATAAATTGCGTCATCATCGCCATAAGATGCATGAATATGCGGCAAGGAATGTTTCTTGTTATCATAAAAGAACATGTAGATGATGATACCGTAAAACATTGAGATAGTTGGCATGACCGTTGTCCCCCTTGAGTATTATATCAATATGTACGTACTATGTCGCGTTTCGTGATTCAATGCAAACTTCTGTCTTATCCCTTGGGGCATTTTAGACCGAAGCTACTTTCTCACGCCTAGACGATCCCGATATTTTTTAGAAGGGGCCGGGGGTGGTAAGGTTTTCGCTACGCCTGCGCAACCAATCACACATTTCCCGCCTGGATTGTTTTTCTGTGCCGTGCCATAACCAATTATCCTAACCGCGCTATTATCGCTTCGTTCAAGGCCGGAAGCTTTCAGGCCATAAAAAATATGGTCCGAACTTGGGACTCATACGGAATTCTCCCTCGGCATCCTTGCCCTTGGCTGCAAGAAAATGCTTACCATCGCGCGCCTCCATAAAACCGGCTGCGACCAGCTTTGCTATCAGCTCATTGGTTTTGACACCCATCTTCTGCGCAAGCTTGGATGTTGTCAGTTTGTCCGAAGCTTCCTCCGTCTCAGCAAGCTTAACCTCAGCCCCGACTTCAACCCTTTCCAAAGAAATCCGCACCTCATCACTGATACGGATTATGCGCTGTGCTTCTTCATAGGCGTCTTTGTATATCCGGGTCGCGGGGTTTGTCAACGCCAAGCAGGTCGCAGAGATCGTCAAAATGAGCCAGAGCACCGCCTCGCTCGGTCAATTTGTTGTCTTTCCAGATAGCAATGAATTGTTCTGCGGTCATGATAGTCTTTCCCCATTTGTCATCAGCAACTTGTGTATAAATTTCTGGTCGAATAGTAAAACAGCCGGACACCTGTCAGGCTCCCGGCTGCTATAAGGGGCTCGGACCCTACCGATATACCGTTTTACATCTCATCTTCAGGCCATCTTTGCCGCCCCTTCAATCACAAAATCCTCAGCGTAGCCGTGCTACGCCTGCGGTTTTGCTCAATCAGGAACGACAAATCTGACCTAAATCTGAGCGTAAAACTGGTACATCGGTAAGTTCCAACCCCCTAAAATGAAACATATGTCGCACAAATTAAAAGTTGACTCTGACCTGGCAGCTTTTACCCAACTAGTCAAGTCCTCGCTCAGCGGCCTCTATCGCCTTTACCACCGCCATTGCCTTGTTGACGGTTTCCTGGTATTCGCTGGCAGGATCGGAGTCGGCAACAATGCCTGCCCCCGCCTGGAGATGGATTTTGCCATCTTTGATGACCAGGGTTCTGATGGCAATTGCCAGATCCATATTGCCGGAAAAAGAGAAATAGCCGACCGCACCGCCGTAAATCTCCCGGCGGCAAGGTTCAAGTTCGTCGATTATCGCCATTGCCCTGACTTTTGGCGCCCCTGAAAGGGTTCCGGCCGGAAAGGTCGCTCTTACCAGATCAAAGGCGTCCCTGCCACCGGCGATCTCCCCCTGTACGTTAGAAACAATATGCATGACATGGGAATAGCGCTCGACCGTCATCAGCTCCGACACCCTGACTGTGCCGGTCTTGCAGACCCGGCCTAAATCATTTCTGCCCAGATCGACCAGCATGACATGTTCGGCGCGCTCTTTAGGGTCTGCCAAAAGCTCCTTTTCCAGGTGCAGATCCTCTTCCGGAGTCTCCCCACGCGGTCTGGTGCCGGCAATCGGCCGCAGTTCAACGCGCTCACCCTCTTTGCGTACCATCACTTCCGGTGAAGCTCCTACCACAAGAGTGTCGTCCATTCGCAGGAAAAACATGTAAGGCGAGGGGTTGAGTGTGCGGAGCACCCGGTAGATATCAAGCGGTTCGACTGTCAGTTCGCCGGAAAACCGCTGGGAGAGAACAATCTGAATGATATCGCCACTTCTGACATACTCTTTGGCTCTTTCGACCGCAGCCTCAAAAGCGCTCCGCTCCATGTTTGACTGCAGCGATATCCTGTTTTTGGCCGGCATTGCCCGGGGAGTCGGTGGCAAGGGGCCCTTCAAGCGGGCTATCAGTGCGTCAATGCTGGCCAGCGCCTGTGCATAAGCGTCTTCAGGGGACAAGCCGTCCAGATGGGCGTTGGCAACCACCATTATCTTCTGGCGAACAGTGTCAAAAATGAGCAGCGTATCGGTAATAAGGAAGCAGGAGTCCCATGAACCTATTTCGGCAGGTTTAGTGCTGTCCAGATCCTCGAAGAAGCGCACCATGTCGTAGCCGAGATAGCCAACCGCGCCACCGAAGAATCGTGGCAACCCTGCAACCTCAACCGGCTGAAAGCGGGCAAGATAATCCCTGACAGCACCAAGGGGATCTTTTGTGACGGTCGCGAGCGGTGCTTCGCCGCTCTTCAGGATTTCGACAAGTTCTCCGCGGGAGCGAATGACAACGGCGGGGGAGGCGCCGAGAAAGGTATACCGGCCCCACTTTTCGCCACCTTCGATACTTTCGAGGAGAAATGAGTAGGCGCCATCATCGATCTTTTTGAAGGCAGTCACCGGGGTGTCCATGTCGGCCATGATTTCACGGTAGACGGGAATAAGGTTCCCTTTTGTGGCCAGAGTTGTGAATGTTTTTATGTCAGGGAAATACATCGGGTCTCCAGGGGAGAAAATTCAGATAAAACTAGCACAGGGAGAGGTTTGTGACAATATCTCATTAACTCTTCAGCGTGAAGAAGAAAGTTGCCCCTTCACCCACCACCGAGTCAGCCCAGATCTTGCCGCCATGGCGATGAACGATTCTCTGAACAATGGCGAGACCTATTCCCGTCCCCTCAAACTCAACGCTGTGCAACCGGTGAAACGGCGCAAACATATTGCCGGCATAATTCTTGTCGAAGCCGGCGCCGTTGTCTTTTATGAAGTAGACGGGTCTGGCGGCAATAGTGTCGCAGCCGAATTCGATAACTGCTTCATCCTTTTGGGAAGAGTACTTCCAGGCATTATTCAAGAGATTGTTCAGCATTACTTCCAGGAGGCGACCATCGCCGTTGACCTCAAGCCCTTCTGCGACATTGAAATTGACTTTTCGTTCCGGTTCGCTCTCGATCATGGTTGCGGCAATACTCTGCACTATTCTGGACAGGTTGACCCTGCCGGTTTTCAGCTCTCCACTGGAAACATGGGAGAGTTCAAGCAGGTCATCTATCAGCATCCCCATTTTGTTGCAACCGGCAATTATTCTGGATAGATAGTACTTGCCGTCTTTGTCAAGCTGTGAGGAATAATCGCTTTCAAGGATGCTGGTGAAGCTGCTGATATGGCGGATAGGTGCGCGCAGGTCGTGGGAAACCGAGTAGCTGAAGGATTCCAGCTCCTTATTGGCAATCTCAAGCTCAGCAGTCCGTTCGACGACCCTCTCCTCCAGTTCCAGATTCAGGCGCCTGATCTCCTGATCAGCCAGAACCCTGCTGGTGACATCGCGAACAAGTTCTATCCCGCCGGTAATCTCCCCTGCTGCGTTGCGCAGTGGCGAAGCGGTGATTTCGAGAAAGAGTTCGCGGCCCTCTTTTTTTACCTGCCGGAGGGCCTGGTGGGTTTTGCCATCTTCAAAGGCAAGCTTCATTGGGCAGTCAGGGCAGATGACGTTGTCGTGATCGAAAACTGTGTAGCACTTCTTGCCAATCGAATCGCCGCTTAGATTTCGGTGTGCCAGATTCTGGAGAATGACCCGGTATTCTCTGTCCTGGATACTGAGGCCTTCGCCCATGCTGGCGAGAATTGATTCAAGTTTTACCTTTTCCGAAACCAGGGCATCGTAGGTTTTCAGATACTCTTCAACCTGGCTCCGCAGCTCCTCCTCGGTCATTGCCAGCTCTTCGTTGCGCTCCTGGAGATCTCTCTCCCGTTCAACTACCGCAGTTGCCATTGTCTGGAAACTTTCATACAGTTCGTGAATCTCACTGTAGGGGGTAGGTTTCAGCGATTCTATGCTCTGCTCGCCGGAGGCGATTTTACGGGTGGAATCTGATAGCGCCAGTATTGGCGCAGTGATGGAGTTGACCCGCCGGAAAGAGTAGAAGAGAGCTCCTGCCAGAACGACAACTGTCAAAAGCCCTAAAAGGCACTCCATCCGGTAAAGAGAGGCGAAGGCCCGTTCTTTGTCGTGAACCGAGACTATCACCCAGTCGTTCTGCTTGAACGGCAAGACAGTGCCAATGACATCCCTGGATGCCAGCCGGAAAGAGTACGTGCCGCTGGTCCCCTGAAAGCCGGCGAGGATCTGTGGCAAAGAGATGAACGTTTCCTGTTCACCCAGCAGTGACTTGTCGGGATGGGCGATGAGGCGACCGGCAGGGCTGACAATAAAGGCATAAGCGTTCAATGATGTTTTGGTCGGCTCCACCAGTCTGCTGAAATAGGACAGGTTCATGGTGGCAGTTATCATGCCGCCATTCCAGGGCGAGGCTACGGAAATAACAGATTCACCGGTTTTAAGAGAAACAAAAGGTTCAGACCACGCCGTGTGGCCGGTACTTTTAAGCTGCTTGAAAAATGCTGAAGTAGAAAAATTTTGCTTTAGCGCCCGGCTTTTCGCCGGCACAACATAATCACCGGCTATCGCGATCAGAGCCCCCTGGGGGTCAACAAACATGACCGATTCAAACAGCGGATCAGCCTCAAGTACCCGGTTGGCAACGGATCTCAAATAAGCTACATCTTTGTCGGGATGCTCAGCCACCTCCTCCTTGATATGTTTCAGCATCACCACCGGTCTGGTGATAAAAAGCTCCACCGCGGATTCAACGGTCTGAGCCACCTTGAGATTGTCCATGCGAATCCGGACAGTTGTCTCATGGTGAAACATCACTAAAGAGATGATCATTGCGCTAACCATGGGGAGCAATGTCAATATCGAGACGCTGAGAATCAGGGTTCTGCGTATGTTGAACTGTCTTTTCATCGACTCCCCTGGCCCCTGAAATTAGTAAGTTAGCAGTTGGTTCAGGCCTGTGTCAGGCAGAAAGCAGCTGCTTTAATCCACTTATCCTGCTTATCAGGGCTGGGCAATATTATCATGAAATGTTTTTCTAACAAACTCTAATTTGCGGTTTTTTACGAATTTTTTCAGCATTAAGGCTTGAAAACAGCGAGAAGAGTGATTAGGTTCAGGCAGTTCAGATCTAATTTTTAAAAGGAGAATGGCGTACCATGAAAACAACAAAACCTTTCCAGACCGAGGTCCAGAAACTGCTTGACCTCGTCATACACTCCCTCTACTCGAACAAGGACATCTTTCTGCGGGAACTTGTCTCCAACGCCTCTGACGCAATCGACAAAGTTCGCTATGAAGCCCATTCAAACGAGGCCCTGCTTGAAGGGAACAGCGACTGGAAA
The DNA here is from genome assembly GCA_963787125.1 of uncultured delta proteobacterium. Classification (GTDB taxonomy): domain Bacteria; phylum Desulfobacterota; class Desulfuromonadia; order Geobacterales; family DSM-12255; genus VEOV01. Next base: position 60,236 of record CAWBBV010000011.1, on the reverse strand, counting down.
ATAAAGATCGTTCCGGACAAAACCGCCGGCACTCTAACTATTACAGACAACGGCATCGGCATGGGGATCGGGGATGTCGAGGAGAATATCGGCACCATCGCCCGTTCCGGCACCAAAGCTTTCATGGATGCGCTCAAAGAAGCGAAAGAGAGCAACAATCCCGAGCTTATCGGTCAGTTCGGCGTCGGCTTTTACTCGTCCTTCATGATTGCCGACCGGGTCACCCTGACCACCCGCAAGGCCGGCAACACGTCTGCCGGCTGTTCATGGGAATCCAGCGGCGACGGTACCTATACGGTTGAAGAGTGCGACAAGGCTACCCGGGGGACCGAGATTGTCCTCCACCTGAAAGAGGAGATGAAAGAGTATCTCGACGAATGGAAGATCCGTTCGATCATCAAGAAATACTCGGATTATGTCCAGTACCCCATCGTTATGGATATCACCCGGACAGAGCCGGTCAAAGGGGTTGACGGCAAGGTTATCGAAGGTGCCGGCGACATCGAGAAAACCACGGAAGAGACGCTCAACTCCATGAAAGCCATCTGGACCCGCCCCAAAAGCGAGATTACGGACGAAGAGTACGAGGAGTTCTACAAACATATCTCCCACGACTTTGAAAAGCCGTTCCGCCAGATTCACTATGCTGCCGAAGGTGCCAGCGAGTTCAAGGCGATCATCTATCTCCCCGCCCACAAGCCGTTCGACCTTTTCTCCCAGGACCGGAAAAAGGGTGTGCATCTTTATGTAAAGCGGGTTTTCATCACCGATAACTGTGAAGCGCTGCTGCCGGATTATCTCCGCTTCGTCAAAGGGGTGGTGGATTCCAGCGATCTGCCGCTGAATGTCTCCCGCGAAATTCTGCAGGAAGATGTCCAGATCAAAAGAATCCAGAAGAACCTGGTAAACAAGACTCTCTCCACCCTGGCAGAGATCAAGGAGAAAGAGTTTGAGGCGTATCTCAAGTTCTGGAATGAGTTTGGGCCGGTGCTGAAAGAGGGGCTCCATTTCGACTACGCCAATAAGGAAAAACTCCAGGAACTGGTCCTTTTTGAAAGCTCGACCAGTGAGCCGGGCAAGCCGGTATCTTTGAAGGAGTATGTCGCCAGGATGCCGGAAGGGCAGAAAGAGATTTACTTCATCACCGGTACCAGCCGTGAAATGGTAGTGAATTCGCCCCATCTTGAGGGTTTCCGCAGTAAAGGGTATGAAGTTCTTTTCCTTACCGATCCGGTGGACGAGTGGGTGGTACAGGCTCTGAGCGAGTACGACGGCAAAAAGCTCAAAGCGGTTGACCGCGGCGATGTGGAACTCGACAGCGAAGACGAGAAAAAAGCCAAGGAAGAGCAGAAAAAAGAGACTCAGGAACAGTACAAAGAGGTACTTGAATTTATCCAGGAAAACCTTGCCGCCAGCGTCAAGGAGGTGCGTCTCTCCAGCCGTCTCACCGAGAGCGCCTGCTGCCTGGTTGCCGATGAGTACGGCATGAATGCCAACATGGAACGGATCATGAAGGCAATGAATCAGTCCGTGCCGGAATCAAAGCGGATTCTGGAGCTGAACCCGGCTCACCCGATCATGCAGGTGCTGGGCAAAATGTATGCGGCCGACAAGGCCGATCCGAAACTGGCGGATTACTGCGAACTGCTTCTGGATCAGGCACTGCTGACCGAAGGGTCGCCGATCAAAAACCCGCTGAAGTTTACCAAGCTGATTTCGGAATTGATGGTGAAGGCAGGGTAAAGGAAAATTTGCTGCTCAACGTACAAAAGGGGCGACCGCCGTAGCGGTCGCCCCTTTTGCGTGTACCCCTGCAAAAATGATTACACGAACTTTAGCCTGGGATTGACTGTCGGGTCAATTATTGCAATCTTCTAAAATTTCGTTATAGTTAGGTGCATAAATTTTGTCCGGGAGAACCAGATGACAGCCAGAAAAAAGAAGCCGGTCGTGAATTCAAAAGCAGCCGGCACGCCGGGCACCGCCCCTTTCCCCATCGTCGGCATCGGCGCTTCTGCCGGCGGTCTGGCTGCTTTTGAAGCTTTTTTTTCAGGGTTTCCTGCAAAAAAGGGGCTGGGCATGGCCTTTGTCCTGGTGCAGCATCTGGCGCCTGATTTCATCAGTATTCTGGCCACTCTGGTACAGCGCTACACCAGTATGCACGTTCTTGAGGTGACCGACGGTGTTGTCGTAGAACCTGACCATGTCTACATCATTCCGCCCGGCAAGGACATGGCGCTGTTGGATGGTACGCTGCAACTGCTGGAGCCGGTCGACGTGCGCGGACACCGGCAGCCGATAGATTTTTTCTTCCGCTCCCTGGCTCAGGATCAGCACGAGCGGGCGATCTGTATCGTCCTTTCCGGCACCGGCAGCGATGGCGCTCTTGGGCTGCGGGAGATCAAAGTCGCAGGGGGCACGGTCCTGGTGCAACGCCCCGAAACCGCTGAATATGACGGCATGCCATGTAGCGCCATAGCCAGCGGCCTGGTGGATTACATCCTGCCGGCGGATGAGATGCCTGCCCGCCTGATTGCCTGTACTGCGCAGCCGGCGGTCAAGCAGGCACGCTCCGCCGCCATGTCGGTACCAAAGTCCGAAAGTCTGCTGAAAAAGATCTTTGTCCTTTTGCGTGCCCAGACCGGCCACGACTTTTCCCAGTACAAGCTGAGCACGATTGAGCGCCGCATCGAGAGGCGCATGTCCGTCCATCAGCTGGAAAGTTTCGATCAGTATGTCAAATATCTCCAGCAGTACCCGGTTGAGGTGGAAGCGCTTTTCGGTGATCTTTTGATCGGCGTGACTAATTTCTTCCGTGACCCGGAAACGTTCAAAGCTTTGGAGGAAAAGGTCATCCCGAAGCTGTTTGCCGATAAAGTGCCAGGCACGCCGGTGCGTGTCTGGTCGGTAGGCTGCTCCAGCGGCGAGGAGGCCTACTCCATCGCCATGCTGCTGCAGGAACGGATGGAGACGCTCAAACAGACCTACTCACTACAGGTATTTGCCACTGACATTGATCGCCAGGCGATTGCCACCGCCCGCGCCGGGGTGTATCCGGCCAGCATCGCCGCCGACCTGACCGCGGAACGGCTGGCGCGTTTCTTTACCTTTGAGCCGGATAGCAACAGCTACCGCATTAACAAAATCATTCGCGACATGATGATTTTTTCCGCACAGGATATTGTCAAAGATCCCCCTTTCTCCAAGATTGACCTGGTCGGTTGCCGTAACCTGCTGATTTATATGGATAGCGATCTGCAGAAAAAAATCATCCCCCTGTTCCACTACGCCCTCAATCCGGGCGGGTTTCTTTTTCTCGGCACCTCGGAAACAGAAGGTGAATTCGGTTTTCTGTTTGCCCCGCTGGATCGCAAGGCAAAGCTGTTTCGGCGCAAAGATGATGTAAGTGGTGCTCGCCGCACGGCGCTAGCCCAGTTTATCCAGACCCCGTTCAGTGCTGACATTGTCCCCCCGCACCCCTGCTTTAAAGCCGTACCCCGCCCCCAAATGCCGTTGCGCGAGTTGACCGAACAGACGCTGCTGCAACAGGTGGGGCAGGCAGCTGCCCTCGTCACCGGTAAAGGCGACATCCTTTATCTGCACGGCCGCACCGGGATGTATCTGGAACCGGCGCCGGGTGAAGCCGGTATCAGCAACGTCCTCAAGATGGCACGCGAGGGGTTGCGGCGCGGGCTGGCAACATCGCTGCGCAAGGCTGTCGCCACCAAAGAGGTGGTGCACTGCCCTGATCTCAACGTGAAAACAAACGGCCATTATACCCGGGTGAATCTTACCATTCGTCCGACCGTTGCCGATGCAGGCAGAACTGGTGAGCAATCGCTCTATCTTGCCATCCTGGAGGAAGCAGCGCTTGAACACTCCGGCCATGAGTATCTGCCGGCAGACAGCGAGCAGCAGATAATCTCTGACGCCCATATCGAAGTCCTTGAACAGGAACTGCGTGACCGGGAAGATGACCTGCTCGCCGCCAACCAAGGGCTGGAAGCCTCCAATGAAGAGCTTAAATCCGCCAATGAAGAGCTGCAGTCGGTCAATGAAGAGCTGCAATCAAGCAACGAGGAGCTGGTAACGTCACAGGAGGAGCTGCAGTCCACCAATGAGGAGCTGTTTACGGTCAACAATGAACTGCAGATAAGTGTTGCCGAACTGTCACGCAGCAACAATGACATGAACAACCTGTTGGCCGGTACCGGCGTCGGCACTATCTTTGTGGACCATCAGCTGAATATCGTCCGCTTTACTCCGCAGGTAACCGCGCTTATCAACCTGATTCCCGGTGATGTCGGCCGGCCGGTGGGGCTCTTTGTCTCCAATCTGGTCGGCTATGACCGGATGAGCGCAGATATCACCTCAGTTCTGGACACCCTGGTGGCAAAGGAGGTCATCGTCCAGTCTACGGCTAAAAATTGGTACACAATGCGCATTCTCCCCTATCGCACCTTAAGCAACGTCATCGAGGGGGCGGTAATCACCTTTGTGGACATTACGGAGCTCAAAAAGGCTCATGTGGACATCACAGAATTGCAAAGGGTGCAGCTGGAACTGCAGCAGAACGAAGCCAGACTGCAGCTTGCCCTTGACCAGAGCCGACTGGCCGCAGTGGTGAAAGATGCCCACGATGCGATTATTCTGCAGGATCTGGATGGCCGGATACGGGCGTGGAATCCGGCGGCAACCAGGATGTACGGCTGGAGCGAAGCAGAAGCGCTCCAGCGCAACATTCACGAACTGCTACCGGAAGCTGAAGTGGAAATATATGATCAGCAGCTGCAGCAGTTGCTCAACAAGGATGAGCTGCAGGCGTATCGCACCCGGCGCATCGCCAAGGATGGCAGCAGCGTGGCAATCTGGCTGACCGCCACCGCACTGGTGAATGAATCCGGTCAGGTGTATGCGATCGCGACGACGGAGAGGCTGGCAGGGATAGCGGTTTAAGGAGGGTGCTCCAATGATAGCTAAAGATGCGTCACCACAGGAACTTCGCCAGCGTGCCGAGGAAAAGGTTTGCGGTGATGATGCGGCGGTACACCCGCTCTCACCCGAAGAAACGGAACGTCTCATTTATGAACTGCGAGTGCATCAGGTTGAACTGGAGATGCAAAATGAAGAGTTACACCGTACCCACCATGATCTGGCGGCGGCAAAAGACCGCTACTTTGAGCTGTATGATCTGGCGCCGGTCGGCTACCTGACGCTGAGCCCGGCGGGGATTATCCGGGAAGCCAATCTCACGGCAGCTGCCCTGTTGGGCGTGACGCGAAAAGATCTGCTGCACAGACCGTTCACGGACTTCATCCTGCCGCAAGACCAGGAGATCTACTACCGGCAGCGCAAACGCTCTGATAAAGACCTCCAGGCAGGTTCAACGCCGGCAAATAGGGAGCAAGGGTGTGAACTGCGGCTGAAACGGCCTGATAACACCGTTTTCTGGGGGCAGCTGCATGACAGTTTGGTTGCCAGCGACGAGCTCCGGCTCACCCTGACAGACATCACCGAACGCAAGCAGGCCGAGGAGGAGAAGGCAAAGTTTGAAGCCCAGCTTCAGCAGGCGCAGAAGCTGGAGGCGGTGGGGCGCCTCGCCGGCGGCGTGGCCCACGACTTCAACAACATGCTGGGGGTGATTATCGGCCACGCGGAACTGGCGTTGATGAAAATGGAGCCGTCCCAGCCCAACTATACCGCTTTTGTTGAAATCAAAAAAGCCGCCGAACGCTCCGCCAGCCTTACCCGCCAACTGCTGGCCTTTGCCCGCAAGGATATGATAACTCCCCGGGTGCTGGATCTGAATGAAACCATAGCGGGGATGAACAATATGCTTGGGAGGCTCATCGGTGAGAACATTAAGCTCACCTGGCAGCCGGGTGCAGCTTTGTGGCCGATCAAAGCCGACCCGTCCCAGCTCGACCAGATCTTTGCCAACCTCTGCGTCAACGCCCGCGATGCCATTAGCGATATCGGCACCTTGACCATCGAAACGGCAAACTGCACCCTGGACAAAACCTGGTGCGCCGCTCACATCGGATCAACGCCCGGCGACTACGTGCGGATATCGGTGCGTGACAACGGCTGCGGCATGAGCAGGGAGGTGCTGGAGCATGTCTTTGAACCGTTTTTTACCACCAAAGAGGTCGGCAAGGGGACCGGTCTGGGACTGGCCATGGTCTTTGGCGCCATCAAGCAGAACGATGGCTGCATCACAGTCGAGAGCACGCCGGGAGCGGGGACGACCTTCACCATCTATCTGCCCCGCCATTTTGCCAGTAGCGGGCAGGTTCAGCCTGAAGCAGCGACACAGCCGGTCAGACGCGGCCATGAGACGATCCTGCTGGTGGAGGATGAGCCGACAGTCCTGGACGTAACGAAGATGATGCTGGAAAACCAGGGGTACACGGTGCTGGCGGCAAGTACGCCGGGCAAGGCCATGAGTCTGGCCAGAGAGCATGCCGGTGAGATCCAGCTGCTCCTGACCGACGTCATAATGCCGGAGATGAATGGCCGGGATCTGGCGAAAAACCTGCTGTCGCTTTATCCGCACCTCAAGCGGCTGTTCATGTCGGGCTATAACGCCGACGTCATTGCCCATCACGGCGTCCTGGCAGAAGGGGTATGTTTCATTCAGAAGCCCATCAGGATTGATGAACTGACTGCCAAGGTGCGGCAGGCGCTGGATGGTGAATAATACTGTACCTATTCAGCGCCCTAACAATAGAATAAATACACCAAAAACATTTTACAGGGATGAACGGGATGGATATCAGGTTTAGCGTCGGCTAACGCCTGGTTTTGCAATCCGCAGGACTTTTGGCTGACCTGCCTGTTCAGAACTATGATCATCTTCCGGGAGCTACGGCGTCTCTTTTTTTCAGTTCAACATATACCTGTCAATGATCCACCGGGCGATACTCCGCTGTGGTGGCAGCCCCTCAGGCGGTGCTGTGCGGCTGAACCAGCGGACATCTTCCAGCTCATCTTCTTCCACCTTGATCTCTCCTCCAGCGTACTCCGCCACAAACCCGGCCATCAGCTGGCTCGGAAACGGCCAGCACTGGCTCCCCACGTAGCGGATGTTTTTAACAATGATGCCGGTCTCTTCCAGAACCTCTCTGGCAGCGCACTCTTCCAGCGATTCACTCATGTCGAGAAAACCGGCGACCAGGCCGTAGCGACCGGGGAGCCACTCTTTTTTCCGGGCAAGGAGGAACTCTTCACCGCGCCGGACCAGAACAATGGCACAGGGGTGGATCGAGGGGAAATGCTCGTAGTTGCAGACGCTGCAGTGCCGCCCCCAGTGGCCGCTCATCGCTGTCAGCTCTCCACCGCAGGCAGAGCAGAAGCGGCTTTTTTTCTGCCAGTGCAAAATTTGCATCGCCATGCCGCCAAGTGTCAGAGTGGCATCATCGAGGCGGTCGCCGGCAGCGTTGAACGCCTCGGCTGCGAAATGTTTTGGAATCTCCACGGTACGACTGATGGCGGCCATGCGCAGGGGGAGCCCCTGCCAAAGACCGATGCAGAGAGGCTGACAGGTTTCAGGGAGAAACGCCGGCGCAGCGCCGCAAGGGAGTTGCAAGAGCCCGGCCTGTTGGCAGACAATCAGCGCATTCCCCTGCAGCAGTAACCAGAAACCGTCAGCGCTAGGCACCGGTGAGCCCGGTGTTATGGGGATAAAGCCATCTTTTACCGCTTCGTGATTGAACGGCAGATTTATTGTCGCCGGGTAGCGCATCAGGCAGCTCCAAACTATAACCCTATAAACGGGCAGTTAACCGCAGATAAAATCTGCGGTTAACTGCCCGTTTAACGATAAATTGTCATGTAGCTACATCCAGCAGGCTCCGCACCATTTGCAACAGTTTTTGAGGTGAAACCGGCTTTTCAATTATCTTGGCATCCTCTTCTGAAAATATTTTCTGCTGAAGCCTTTCCGGCGCATACCCGCTTGAAAAGAGCACTTTGATATCTGGAGCTATTTTCCGGATTTCGTCAAAAGCTTCCGTACCGGTCTTCTTCGGCATGATAAGATCGAAGAGCAGCAACTGGATTGAGCCGCTGTTTTCCCTGAATTTCAGTACCGCATCCTCACCGTTTTGCGCCTCGATGACTCTGTAACCGTATTCGGTCAACACGGCTTTCGTCAAAATCCTGACCGCTTCATCATCTTCAGCCAAAAGGATTGTCTCCGTTCCGCCGACTGGCACTTCTTCGTGTGCTTGCAGGGAGAATTTCTTCCGGTGTCGTCAGAATTAGCGGCAGGTATATCCTGAAGGTAGTCCCCATCCCCGGCTCACTGTAGACGTTGATATAGCCGTCATGCTGCTTGATGATGCCGTAGACGACAGCAAGGCCGAGGCCTGTGCCCTTGCCGACCTCCTTGGTCGTGAAAAAGGGGTCGAAGATCCGCTTTTGTGTTTCCGCATCCATCCCCTTACCGCTGTCAGAAGCGGTCAACAGCGCATAACGCGCCGGATTGCCATAACCATGGACAGTGTTGAACTCACTATCCAGCATCACCGCTTCAGTTCTAATAGTTAACTCTCCACCCATGGGCATGGCGTCACGGGCATTGGTGGCCAGATTCATCAGCACCTGGTCAAGCTGATAGGGGTCTGCCAGAATAGTAATTGGCTCTTCCTGAAGCATGAGCGTACACTTTACATCCTCCCCTATGATCCGGCTCAGAAACTTTTCAACTTTCCTGATTCTTTCGTTCAGGTCAATGCGCTTCTTCTCGCTGACCTGTTTTCGGCTGAAGAGGAGCAGATCCTTGGTAAGATGGGCGGCCCGGTCCGACGCATCGAGCATATACTCTATGTTTTTGCGCTGCGGATCATCAGCTGTCATCTTCATTAGCGCCAAACTGCCATAGCCGACGATTGCCGTAAGACTGTTATTAAAATCATGGGCGATACCGCCGGCCAGGGTGCCGATTGCCTCCATCTTCTGACTCTGGAGGAGTTGCGCTTCGAGTTTTTTCCGCTCGGTGATATCCTCGACGACGGAGATAAAGTGCTCCGGCTTCCCCAGTTCATCACGCAAGAGAGAAACCGTAAGATTGATCCAGACCAGCGATCCATCTTTATGGATATAGCGCTTCTCCAGAGAATAGGTTTCGATCTCTCCGGTCAACATCTGCGACACATACTTAAGATCGATTTCGAGATCATCGGGGAAGGTGATATCCTGAAATGACTTTGTAAGCAGTTCTTCCCGGGTATAGCCGACAATGGCGCATAGTTTTTGATTTACCTTCAACCAGCGACCGTCAGTATCTACATGGGCAATGCCTACAGCTGCCTGTTCAAAGGTGGAACGAAAACGTGCTTCGCTATTCATCAGGGATTTTTCCATATTTTTCCGGATGGTAATATCTTTGGCAACATGCACCACGCCCCGAACCTTACCCCCTTCGCCGAAAATCGGGGAGCAGGTTATCTCCAGCCAACTGCCAAGGCTCTCTTCGAACAGCTCGGCCGATGCAGTCAACCCCGTCCGGACTACCGCCTGCATCGGGCAGGCCTCATGCGGTCCGCCAGTGCCGTGAAACAGTTCATAACACTTTCTGGAACGGATAGCCTCCGGTGAAGCGCCGAGAATCTTCCCGCAAGAGCCATTCGCCAGCAGCACGTTGAAATCAATGTCGTGGACTGTCACACAGTCGCTGATTGCATTGAAGGTCTGCCGCCAATCCTGTTCCTTATCCTCAATTAATAACTTGGCTGCTTCCAGCTCCCGGACCTTCTCCTCCAGCTTGGTTGCCACAACATTGCTGTATTGATCCAGAAATACTGCTTCACTCTCGATCAGGTTTTGGCTGACCTCTCTCTCTCTGTTGCCGGTGCAATTGCCGATTACCCCCTGCAGCTCCGCCCAGAATTCCTCCGGCGCCATGGGCTTGACAATAAAAATCTTAGCCCCCAATGCTCTGGCGAGCTCAGCCTCCTTGTTTCCGGTATACACAGCAGAATAGAATATGAATGGAATAGAACTGAGGCTTTCATTCATCTTGACAGCCCGCAGGAACTGAAATCCGTCCATTACCGGCATGAGCGCGTCTGAAACAATCAGGTCAGGCCTTTCGGCGCTTGCCAGATGCAGTCCTTCGGCACCGTCGGCTGCCTCGATGACTTCACAGCCATGATGCTCCATGTTGAGTTTCAACAGGTACCGGTCTTCAGCGTTGTCGTCTACGATGAGTATTTTCATTCGTATTCATCCTTTCCATCTCAATTTTAGATGTAATCCAATCAATGCTTGCATTAGAATCACACCGCAATCCGGAACTCAGCGCCATGCTCGACATTGCGAGCAGTCAGTTCCCCACCCATATTCTGCTCGATAATCACCTTCGACATATACAGTCCGATACCAGTCCCCCTGTCCGGACCGCGGGTAGTGAAATACGGATCAAATATTTTGTGCAAAACATCGTCTGGTATACCGCCACAATTGTCACGGATATACAGCACGGAACGCTCATCCTCACGTACTATGTGCAAGAAGAGATGGGGGTCCGTCACATGACGCTCAATGCACGCTTCACAAGAGTTGGATATGATGTTGAGCAGTACCTGTGCGTATTCGTTCTGGTAGCCGACAACCGATACCTCTGTGCTGCTTTCAATCTTGACCATGATATTGTGATTCTTCAGGTTTGCAGAGACCACTCCAAGGGCTCGATTGACTGCCTCGTTTATTGAAAATTTCAATTTTTCCTTGTCCTCGCGGAAAAAATTATTGAAGTCATTGATAGTCTGAGACATGTACAAGATGACTTCCATAGCCTCGCGGGTTTCTCTGTGCATATCATCAGGCGTGAGCGTGCCGGAGTCATATTCCAACTGCAGGTTCTGAATGATCAGGGCGACATTATTAAGTGGGTTACGCCATTGGTGGGCGATGTTGCCGATCATCTCTCCCAAGGCAGCAAGACGTCCTTGCTGGATCAGAATTTGGTCTTTACGGCGCTGATCGGCAACCAGTTCAGCAACACGAGACTCCAGATTTTTGTGCAGCAGTTCCAAATCTCGCACCTTTTCTTCCAGTTTGGCAGCGACCATCCGGCTATATATTTTCAGGAACTTCTCGTCTTCCTCAAGGAGTTCGCTTACGGGCCTTTCTTTTGTTCTGTCCAGTTTTTCAAGTAGGCTTTTTAGTTGTCTCAGGAATTCCTCAGCTTCAAGAGGTTTTACCATAAAAGCATCAGCCCCCAGCGACAGAGCAAGCTCCTTATCTTTATTTCCCGTGTACACAGCAGAGTAAAATATGAAGGGGGTATCACGCAGCACCGTTGAACGCCTGACTTCCCGTAGAAACTCAAAACCATCAACATAGGGCATCAGTGCATCGGAAATAATCAGATCCGGTCTTTCGATGGTTGCGATTGCAAGGCCTTCTTCACCGTTTACGGCCTCCAGAATCACTAACGCAACGTGAGCCAGATAATGGCGAAGAATGTTTCGGTCATCGGAGTTGTCGTCAACGATAAGTATTTTCATTGCGATAAACCGATAATTTTATGAATCTGCGCTACGATGGTAACCGGGTCAAAAGGTTTTTCAAAATAACCGTTGCAACCAGCGGCCATTATTTTTTCGCGATCCCCCCGCATGGCGTAGGAGGTGATGGCAATGATCGGGATTGTGCCGTCTGCCTTGGATGCACGGATGCGTCTGGTCGCCTCGATGCCGTCTATCCCCGGCAGATTGATATCCATAATAATAAAGAAGGGAAGGTCGGCAATTGCCATCTCAACCCCATCTTCACCAGTTTCGGCCCTGATAACTTCATATCCGGCTCTCTGCAGAGCATAGGTGATGATCTGCAGATTATCTGCGTTGTCTTCAACTACCAGGACTGTTTTCATGGCTTACCTCTGTTATGTATTGCTGCTGACGTATCTTTTATCCGGCGGATTCTACCCTCACCGGAATGGTTATGGTGAAGATGCTTCCCACACCTGATTCGCTCGTAACTTTGATCTCTCCTTGCAAAATATCAACAATTATTCTCCTGGACAGATAGAGTCCCAAGCCGGTGCCGCAAACAGTTGCCGTTAAATGTGACTGGATTCTGCTGAAAGCCTGGAAGAGCTTGGGCTGATCTTCCGTCTTGATGCCGATGCCGGTGTCGGCCACGGCAATTGTCAGCTCTCTCTCACTCTCATTGTACCAAACCTCAACAATAACCCCGCCCTTTTCGGTAAACTTCAGGGCGTTGCTGACCAGGTTGAGTAGGCACTGCAGCAGGCGACGCCGGTCTGTATGCATTGGCAGGCTGAGCTGCTGCACTGCTAAGGTGAGCTTGCGATCCAGGGCCTCTTTTGCAAAGGTCTGTTCCACCTCGTCAAGCAGTTCGGACAGCTCAAAATCTTCCTGGCTTACTTCGATCATACCTGCCTCTATCTTCGAGACGTCAATGACATCGTTTATCAGCGATAGCAGGTGTTTGCCGGAGCGGAGGATGGAGGTCAGACTCTTCTTCTGTTCATCGTTCAGTGCTCCCAGCCACTCGTTGAGCAGGATGCTGGAGAAGCCGATCACCGAATTGAGCGGAGTGCGCAGTTCATGGCTCATGCTAGCAATGAACATGGATTTAAGGCGGTCAACCTCTTTCAATTTCTCATTTGCCTGATTAAGTTGTTTATTGATATCGTTTACATCCTCAAGCAGATACAACATGGCGGTCTGGGAGCGCTCCAGGTCAATAGACTTTTGCTTGAAGCCGTCAGTGCGTTCTTTAATAAGCTCTTCGAGATGCTTCTGATATTTTCCAAGTTCCAGCTCCGCCTGCTTGCGTTCTGATATGTCTTCAACACTCGACCAGATAAACTTTTCACCGCTTTGCTCGATAATTTGCCCCTGCAGTCTGACAGGGACAAGACGGCCGGACACATGGATATACTCTTTTTCATACGGCCCGTAACGACCTGTTGTCATGAGACTGTCCAGTTGGAGCTGTTCCTGGTCCGCATATTTTTCAGGAGTGATCTCCCAATATGACATTGTGAGCGTCTCCGCAACGCCTCGGCCGATTATAGCGGCATACGACGGGTTCACATCGACAAGCTCGCCACTAAGCCGGCAGAGAGCCAGTCCTATGGGAGAATGTTTAAACAATGAACGGTTGTACTGTTTGCTCTCTCTCAGGGAATCGACAGTTTTCCTGAATTTTGATGAATTTATGCTCATATTGGCAACTTCTCTTCCAGCTCCTTCACCCGCTCCTTCAGCTCCTTGACCCGAAACTCCCGGTCTACAAACAGGCGGTTGAGCCTTTCCAATGTATTGTTTTTTACCTGTAGGGCTTCCACCATGGCATGGTATTCGGTCACATCCTGCACCAGCTCAAGCACCCTGTCCACAACCCCATCCTTGTTTTTTATAGGTGAACAGGTGAAGTTATAATATCGAATACTGCCATCGGGATGAGTTATGGAATGCTCCTGGCGCACCGGTTCTCCGGTTTTGAATGCGATCAGGGCGGGGCAGGTCTCCGGGGCTTGTTCAACATTGCAGTAACTCAAGTTGCAGAGTTTGCCGATGATCTCACCTTTACTGAACTGTGGCCGTTCCTTCAATCGCCGGTTCACCCACAAGATGGTAAGATCCTGGTCAAGAAGCAGCAGATCGGCATCAATAGCGGATACTATATTGTCGAGTTTGTCACGCTCAAGATCAGCTTCCAGGCTGGCCGCCTCCAACCTGGCCATCTCAAACTTGCGCCGCTCATCATCGAGTTGCGAACACTTAACCTGATGCAGGGAATTGAGGGTGGCAAGCAGCTTGACGGCATCCCACGGTTTGCTGATGTACTGAGCGATATGGCCGTTATTGACGGCTTCGATTACTGCGTTAATATCAGAATAAGCTGTAAGGAGAATGCGGATTGTGTTGGGATTAGTTCTGGCGACGTTGGTTAACAGTTCGGACCCGGTAATTTCCGGCATACGCTGGTCGGAGATAACAATTGAGAACGTGTTGTCGGCAACCAGCAGGCTAAGAGCCTCCTCGACGTCGGCAGTGGCAAATATGTGAAAATCCTTGCGCAGCAGATCAGCAAGACTATTCAGCACTTCACATTCGTCATCAACAATGAGAATTCGCGGATTTTCGGGATTGCCGACTTCAATCATGAGAAAACTCCTTTACTGACCTTCCCCCCGAAAACTGAGCCATTGCAAACTTATTGATTTCATCCGTAATTTCTCACCATGAAAAAGAAAGTGGCATCCTTTTCAGGGCACCCTTTTTAGCGGCATTTCTCAAAAACTCAACTAACCTACTTTTTCTTCCCCTCAAGCTCTTCTTTCAACCCGTCAATAACCGCCTTGACCTCGTCAATCATCTCCTGTGCCTGGGGAGATTTTTCATGTTTGATATAAAGCTTCAGATATTTCAGCGCATCGGCAAGATGTTCCCGATCCATATGGAGGCTCCCCAGGGTCAGATAGGCAAGGGTGAACTCCGGGTCAAGCCTGATCGCTTCCAGGCATTCCCGTTCGGCATCATCATGTTCGCCAAGATCGTAGAAAAGCTCACCCAGATTGAAGTGCGCCGCGGCATCATGGGGATCTACAGCAATCCCTTTGTTGAATGCTTCGATCGCCTTGTCCCGATTGCCAAGCCCATACCAGGCATCGCCAAGGGCGTTATAGGCAAAAACATTGTCAGGGTCGAGCGTGAGCGCTTTCTCGTACGCCTTGATGGCATCTTCCGCCCGTTCCATGCTGTTATAAACCAGGCCGATATTGACGTAACCGTCAGCATCTTTTGGATCTATCTTGATGATCTTTTCATAGAGCTTGAGCGCATCCTTGTGCTGTCCCTGTTCGAAGTAGATGTCGCCCAGGCAGGTGAGTGCATCAGTATCCTCCGGCGCCAGTTTCAGTCCGGCTTCATAGGCGGCTATTGCCTCCGGCTGCTTGTCCAGAGACGCCAGCGCTTCACCGAGGAAGAAATGTCCCTCGGGGTTTTCAGGCTCAAGCGCGATGCATTTTTTTGCGCCATCTGCCGCTTTCTGGAAATCACCCGACTCTATTGCTGCAATGACGTTCTCGATAATTTCCTCAAAATTTCCGCTCATATATCCTCCTTGCGCCCTGTAAAAGTTACCGACTTATATCATGATAAATTCTCATTATCACCTCATTTCCGTTCTTGCCGCTTCACTTCTACTCGAATTCATCTATAATCCTGGCTAACCATGCTCTTTGAGAAATCAAAGGGCTTAATGGAGTTGGTACCAAAGGAGTCATAATGCCTGAAAAAACCGAATCCCTTGGACTGCGCACTCTTGAAGACATAAGTACCCTGATTCTCCACTCCCATGATCTGCAGGAGACACTTGACAACATCGTCAATGTTGTCTCCAGACGGATGGCGTCGGATGTCTGCTCCATCTATCTGCTCGATGATGACGGCGAGACTCTGAGGCTGCAGGCGACCAAAGGTCTGTCTCTCTCTTCTGTCGGCAAGATCACCATGAACATCTCCGAGGGGTTGACCGGTCTGGTGGTTGAGCAGCGCAGTGTCGTCAGCCTCGAAGATGCCCATGAACACCCGCGTTACAAATATTTTGCCGAAACCCGGGAAGAACGCTACCACTCCTTTCTCGGTATTCCGATGTTCGAGCGAAAAAGCCCGGTCGGCGCAATTGTTGTCCAGCACCGCGAGCCGCGCAGCTACACCGCAACCGAGATCAGCACTCTCTCCACCATCGCTTACCAGATTTCCAGCATTGTCATGAACGCCCGGCTGCTCGACTCCATCCGCAAAAAAGATGAAGAGCGGGCCATCCTTGAGAATGAACTTAAAAATATCCATGCCAAACCGTTGCCAGGTGACGATCTCCCCCCCGGCCAGAGAGGCCGCCATTCGGTCGACCGGCTCGGCAGAGGGGTGTCTCCCGGATTCGCCGTCGGCAGTATCTACATCCTGACCAGGCGCAACCCGCTTCTGGCATCAATGCTGGAGGTGCCGCTCTCTCCCGAAGAGGAGCGCCTCCGCCTTCAGCTTGCCATCGAGAAAGCCCGCATCCAGACGCTCTATATGGAGAAGCGGGTGGCGGAGAGGCTCTCTGACGCTGACGCCTCCATCTTCCATACCCATCTGATGATCCTGGAGGATCGCGGCTTTATCGCCAAGATTAATGAGTTGATCGAGCAAAACTACGGTGCCGCCAGAGCCGTGCATGAAGTCGTGCAGTTCTACATGGATGCTTTTGACCGGATGGAAGATCCTTATCTGCGGAGCCGTTCTGCAGACATGGAGGACATCGGTCGCCGGATCATGGACTCTCTTGACGGCCATGAAGGGGAGCAGATCCCGTTTAATGAAAAGAGAATCCTGGTCGCGACTGAAATACTCCCTTCGGATCTGGCTAAAATAGAGGTCGAGAATATTCTCGGCATTGTCACCGAAAAGGGTGATCTGAATTCCCATGCCGCCATCATTGCCAGATCACTCGGTATTCCTGCGGTTGTGGGCATAGAGGGGCTTGCCAGAGAGCTTTCCCTGAGCGACGAGCTGATAATCGACGGCAACAGTGGTCACATTTACATTAACCCTGACAGCCATGTAAGGGGTGAGTATGAACGGTTGAAAAGCGATTTCAGCAGTAAAAGGCGCGAACTGGATGAACTCGTCGATCTAAAGGCGAGTACCAAAGACGGCCTCCGCATCAACCTTAAAGCGAACATCGGCCTGATCAGTGATATCAGGATTGCCGTAATGAACGGTGCCGAGGGGGTCGGACTCTACCGGACAGAGTTCCCGTTCATGGCCAGAAAACAGTTTCCGAACCGCCTTGAGCAGGCGGCTATTTACTCGAAAATCATGGAAGGCTTCAGCGGGAAGCAGGTTACCATCCGGACCCTTGATATCGGTGGCGACAAGGGGCTCCCCTACTTCGACCATCCGCAGGAGGACAACCCTTTCATGGGGTGGCGGGGGATCAGAATCTCACTTGAGTGCCGGGATATCTTCAGAGAACAGTTGGCAGCGATCATGCTGGCGTCTGCGGGCAGAGATGCCAGAATCATGCTGCCGATGGTTTCGGGAGTTGACGAGATTTTTCAGGCCAGAGAGGTTTTTGCCGAAGCAGTCACTGAACTTCGCGCCGCCGGGGCGCTTTTCAACGAAAATATCCCCCTTGGCATCATGATCGAGACCCCGGCGGCGGTACAGATCGCAGCGATCCTCGCAAAAAATGCCGATTTTTTCAGTATCGGCACAAACGATCTGATTCAGTACACTCTGGCAGCTGACAGGAATAATCCGAAAGTGAAGAGTTACTATACCCCTTATCATCCGGCGCTGCTGCACTCGATCAAAGCCGTTGCCGTCGCGGCAAAAGATGCCGGTATCCCGGTATCCCTTTGCGGCGAAATGGCCGCTGACCCGCTCAACGCGCTGCTGCTGGCAGGTCTCGGCATCACCGACCTCAGCATGTCCTCCCCGTCCATCCCGAAGGTTAAACAGGCGATCCTCGGCACCACCCATACGGCGGCAGTCAGTCTGGCCGCTGCCGTTCTGCAGCTTGAAAGCAGTGCAGAAATAATCTCCTATCTGAAGATGGCAAGTCTTGAGTTGGGAGTGGTAAGTTAAAGTAGCCAGTTTTTTCTGGAGAATTATCAGCTGCTGTCGTATAACACGACATATCATCACAACGATCCGGAGCTTAAGGTAATGAAATACGGTATTTACTCGCTACTGCTGGCGCTTTTGATCTGCTCGACAGCAGAGGCCAAGG
Source organism: uncultured delta proteobacterium (assembly GCA_963787125.1). Lineage (GTDB taxonomy): Bacteria > Desulfobacterota > Desulfuromonadia > Geobacterales > DSM-12255 > VEOV01. The sequence goes on along the minus strand of CAWBBV010000011.1, from coordinate 42,470 downwards.
TATTCAAGGCGTACAACGGCGACATCGATTTCAATCATTCGAAACATATGGGCATGTACCCCTGCACAGAGTGCCATGAAGGGCCGCCCCGGTCATTCGGCATCAACAAGCAGAAGGCGCACAAGCTCTGCATCGGCTGCCACACCAAAGAGGGGGCAGGGCCGACCAGGCATTGCAGCCTCTGTCACGGTAACAGCAGCAAAGACTGATCAGTTTCACCGGTTTTAAGTAACAATAAAGCCCTGCCCACGGATCCGGAGGCAGGGCTTTTTATTCAAGGCGGCCGTGCGCCCCGGCTGAAATCGTTTTCTATTGAGCAAGCGCTGCTCTTTATGGTATTTATAACTGTTCTAAAATCGCTATTCCAATTCTTAAGTGGAATTACATCTCCAGGAGAAATTATTAAATGTTTGGGGCACTCTTAAAGAAGATCGTCGGCAGTAAAAATGATCGTGAATTGAAGCGGATGTGGCCGATTGTGGAGAAAATTAACGGGATGGAGCCGCAGATGGCTGCTCTTTCTGATGATGAGCTGAGAGGCAAGACCGAGCTTTTCAGGGAGAGGTTCAACCGCGGTGAGTCGCTTGAATCGATCCTGCCGGAAGCCTTTGCCGTCTGCCGCGAAGGGGGCAAGCGGGTTCTCAGGATGCGCCACTTTGACGTGCAGCTGATCGGCGGGATGGTGCTGAACAGCGGCAAGATTGCCGAGATGAAGACCGGTGAAGGCAAGACCCTGGTGGCAACGCTGGCAGCCTATCTGAACGGTCTTACCGGTAAAGGGGTGCATGTCGTCACGGTCAACGATTACCTGGCAAAACGTGACTCCGAGTGGATGGGTCGACTGTACAAATTTCTCGGGCTCACGGTCGGTGTTATCGTTCATGGCCTGGATGACGACGAGCGGCGGGAAGCCTACGCGGCGGATATAACCTACGGGACCAACAACGAATTCGGCTTTGATTATCTGCGCGACAATATGAAATTCGCCCTTGAAGATTACGTCCAGCGTCCCTTCGCCTTTGCGGTTGTCGATGAGGTCGACTCGATTCTGATTGATGAGGCACGTACGCCGTTGATCATCTCCGGTCCTACCGAAGATTCTACCGACAAGTATTACATCATCGACCGCATTATCCCCCAGCTCAAACTGGGTGAAGCCATCGAAGTGGAGGCAAATACCCTTTCCGGCAAGCGCAAGCAGTATAGCGGCGATTTTACCATTGATGAAAAGGCCAAATCAGCGACTCTGACTGAAGAGGGTGTTCTGAAGGTGGAGAGGCTGCTGAAGATTGACAACCTTTATGACCCGCGCAATATAAGCTTTCTGCACCATGTTAATCAGGCTCTCAGAGCTCACGCCATGTACAAGCGTGATGTGGATTACGTGGTGAAAGACGGCGAGGTGATGATTGTCGATGAGTTTACCGGCCGCCTCATGCCGGGACGCCGCTGGTCAGACGGCCTGCATCAGGCGATCGAGGCGAAGGAGGGGGTGGTTATCGAGAACGAAAACCAGACTCTTGCTACCATCACTTTCCAGAACTATTTCCGGATGTACGCAAAGCTTTCGGGCATGACCGGTACTGCTGATACCGAGGCTGAGGAGTTTCACAAGATATACAGCCTTGAAGTCATGGTCATTCCGCCCAACAGGCCACTACTGCGACCCGATGCCCCTGATGTCGTCTATAAAACCGAGAAGGAGAAATTTGCCGCAGTTATCAACGAGATCAAGGAACTGCATGCCAAAGGGCAACCGGTCCTTGTCGGTACTATTTCCATCGAGAAGTCGGAAGTTCTCGCGGAACTGCTGAAAAAACAGGGCGTTCCCCACAGTGTTCTCAACGCCAAACAGCATGAAAAAGAGGCTGAAATCGTTGCCCAGGCCGGGCGCCTGGGGATGGTGACCATTGCCACTAATATGGCTGGCCGGGGTACGGACATTGTTCTCGGCGGCAATCCTGATGCCATGGCAAAGCAGTGGGGCAGGGAGAATCCTGATGCCGGCGAAGAAGAGTACGCTGCCCATCTGGCAAAATTCAAGGAGATCTGTGCAAAGGAGCATGATGAAGTTGTTGCGCTCGGCGGTCTCCATATCCTCGGAACCGAGCGCCACGAAAGCCGCCGGATAGATAACCAGTTGCGGGGTCGTTCCGGTCGTCAGGGTGACCCGGGCTCGTCAAGCTTCTATCTTTCCCTGGAAGACGACCTCTTAAGGATTTTCGGTTCCGAGCGGGTAGCGAAAATTATGGACATCCTCAAGATAGAGGAGGGTGAGGCGATTACCCACGGGATGATCTCCAGGGCGATCGAAAACGCCCAGAAAAAGGTCGAGGCGCATAACTTTGATATCAGAAAGCACCTGATTGATTATGACGATGTCATGAACAAGCAGCGTGAAGTCATTTACGCCCAACGCAAGGAGATTCTTGCCGGGCAGGAGATCAGAGCCAGCTTCGCGGAGATGCTTGATGAAACGATCGGCGACATTGTCAGCCAGTACGCCATAGACAAAGTTCCGGGGCATCAGTGGGACTGGGAAGGGATTGCCGAGACGCTGCACAAAACCTTTCTTGTTGAGATTGATTTCCCGGATCAGACCATCGCCAGGCTTACTCCCGACAACTTCAGGAAGGTTCTGAAGGATCAGGTTACGGAGCTTTTCAACACCAAGCTCAATCATTTCGGGGATGAGCTGATGGATCATCTCATCAAGGTGATCATGCTGCAGACGATCGACCAGCAGTGGAAGGATCATCTCCTGGCGATTGACCACCTCAAAGAAGGGATAGGGCTGCGTGGCTATGGCCAGAAGGATCCGAAGCAGGAGTACAAAAAAGAGGCGTTCAACCTCTTTATGGCTTTGATCCTGCGCATCCGTGCCGAAGTTGTGGAGAAGATCTTCTGGGTACAGCTTTCACGGGACTCTGACGTCGAGGAGGAGGTCGAGAAACTGGAAGAGGAGCAGCAAAAGAAGCGGCAGCGGCTGTCATTCAACACGACTCCTGATGAACCGCAAAAACCGTCTAAAAGCGCCAAGAGCGCCGGTCGTAACGATCCCTGTCCCTGTGGCAGCGGCAAGAAGTATAAAAAGTGTTGTGGTCAGTAACGACTGATATTGCTAAATCTGATAAAAAAAGCCCCTCTGAGTTGTCAGAGGGGCTTTTTTAAACCCTACTCTACAGTTTGAAAACGGGCAAGGGTTTCGGCGATACTCTTTCTGCTGAAGCTGAGGCTGACAATAATTTCTTTGCCGCTTTCCCGATTCAATGTTCCGGCTTCAATCTGCTTTTCTATTTCGTCGATGTTAGCTGAAAGAGATTTATAATTCTCCTTTAGTGCGGCAGTAAAGATTTGCAGCTCATCAGAGAGAAGATTGACGCAGTCAGCCAGATCCTGCAGGTCATCCCCACTTCTCAAGGTGACTTTCGAGTCAAGATCCCAGGCAGTCATCTGCTCCAGTTTGGTTTTCAGCCTGTAGACAGGACCGGCAATTTTATGGGTAAAGAAGATGCTGAAAAAACCGAAGAGCGGGATGACAACAAATACTGCCGGCCAGACATTTTTATGGTACAGAAGAAGGATCTCGGCAGCTCTGGCCTGCTCGTCTGTCGGGGCATTGAAGATCAGTGGCAGCAGTTGGGGGATAAAGAGCATGCCGACAAAAACGATCGTGTAGAGAAGCAGCATGAAGATGACCAGAAGAATGTATTTAAGCTGGAACTTCCGGTCGATAAAAAACTTTCTGCGATTGTAATTTCTCATGGCTATGGTCCCTGGGTTATAGGCTGTCCCGGTTTAAGGGTAAGAAGAGTGTGCAGAGTGTTCTGTGCTCGGGCGGTAAGGGTGTAGTCGCCGGTTGTTGGCGCCGAATAGCTCTCCAGAGAGACGAAGTTTTTGTTGAAGTCGGCAAGTAGCGACGAATCCAAAACAATATGGCCATTACCGTCTTCACCTGTGGTGATGTTAAGGGCGGGAGGATAACAGCTGTTGTTCTCTGTATAGTAGTCTTCCATGGCTCTTGCGACAGTCTGTAGGGTGTGGATGGAAACAGTGAGTTTTGCTTTGTCCAGATAAGTGTTATACATGGGGAGTGATATGGCGGCGAGAAGACCAATAATTACTAAAGCTACCAGGATCTCAATCAGTGTGAACCCTGATGATCTTGTCCCTATTGACTTGTAACGATATGTTCCCATAGGTTGAAGCCCTCACATTTTGCCTAAAATGCCATAAAACAGTGTTTATGTCATCATCATTTACGGCTTTGGTATAAATTGAATCACTTCGTTCCGGGAACGGCTGCACAATGATTAACTCTTGCGGTCACGTTCCAAATTGAATAAACTCCAAAAAATATGAGGGATTTATGAAGCTAAAAGGTTTTCAGTTTGCAGCCGTGGAAGCGGCGATAAAAAAGCCGGGCCGACTTGATCTGGCATTGATCTTTTCCGAAAAGCCGGCTGATGTGGCGGCCGTTTTTACGACCAACAAGGTCAAAGCGGCGCCGGTACTGCTGGATGAAGAGCGGGTCAAAAGCGGCAGGGTGCAGGCGCTGGTTGTCAACAGCGGCAATGCCAATGCCTGTACCGGCGCTCAGGGGATGGCTGACGCGCTTGAGACTGCAAGATTGGTTGCCGCCGGTTTGCAGATCCCCGAGGAGTCGGTACTGGTTGCATCCACCGGTGTCATCGGGCAGTTTTTGCCGATGGAGCGGCTTAGCCTGGCGATTCCCGCGCTGGTGTCAAGAAGCGGCAACAGCAGCCTTGGAGATATTGCTGCCGCCATCATGACGACCGATACCTTTTCGAAAATGGAGAGCCGCACAGGCGTTGCCGACGGCGTGGCGTATACCCTTGCCGGGGTAGCCAAGGGTGCTGGGATGATCATGCCGAACATGGCCACCATGCTTGCCTTTATCGTCACTGACGCTGCGGTCGAACCGGCATTCCTCAAGGACTGTTTCCGGAACGCCAACGACAGTTCTTTCAACGCGATTACTGTTGATGGCGATACTTCAACCAATGATACTTCGCTGATCATGGCAAATGGCGCGGCCGGAAACGCGCCGATAGCTGCAGGAACAGCTGCAGCCGAAGCATTCGCCGCTCTTTTGAACGACCTTTTGCTCTCCCTTGCCAAGCTGATCGTGAAAGATGGCGAAGGGGCGACCAAATTCGTTACCATCACCGTCAAGGGGGCTGTTTCTCCTGCCCAGGCGAAGCAGGCGGCAATGGCGGTTGCCAACTCTTCCCTGGTAAAGACCGCTTTCTTCGGTCAGGATGCCAACTGGGGGAGAATCTTTGCGGCGGTCGGTTACTCAGGCGTAGAGGTGGAACAGTTGAAGACAGAGCTGTTTTTTGATGACGTACAGATGGTAAAGGACGGGCTTTTTGCCGGTGGCGATGCCGAGGCGAGAGGGACTTTAGTGCTGCAAAAACCCGAGTTCACCGTCACGGTTGATCTGCATCTGGGGAGCGGCTCTGCAACCGTTTATACGAGCGATCTTTCCTACGATTATGTCAAAATAAACGCGGATTACAGAACATAAAAAGCTTGAAATTATCAAATTCAGCAACCCTTAGAGGGAAAATAAATGAGAGCTTTTACCGCAGTTCTACTAATGTTTCTTTTCACAGCAATGCCTGTTTTTGCCGAGTCCGGTGATATAAAAATTACCGAGATTGTCATAACTTCCAAAATCGTCAAGGGGAAGCCGCTTGATTCAATCAAACGGCTCTCCTCGGGCACTGAAAAAAACCTGTACTGTTTTACCCGCATGATTGCGCCGGCAGGGTTTGAAGGTAACGTCAAGCACCTCTGGTATAAGGGTGATGAGAAGGTCGCCGAGTATAAACTCCCGGTGAAGGGGGAGAAATGGCGAACCTACAGTAAAAAGACCATTCAGAAGGGGTGGTCAGGTGACTGGCGGGTTGAGGTCGTTGATGAGAACGGGACACTGCTGAAAACCGTCAAGTTCAGGATGAACTAAACTCTGTTGAACTTTTATGATTCGGGGGAGGTTGAATGTCGCCAACGGTTATGCGGATCTCAAAATACAGATTTTTCTTCAACAGTAATGAAGAGAGCCGGATGCATATTCATATTGAGACCCCGGAAGGAACCGCAAAATTCTGGCTTGAGCCGATAGTCGGCTATGCTGATTCTTACAGGCTGGACAAGAGAACCTTACGTGAACTCGCAACACTTGTAGAGGAGAATGCCCATGATTTCAGGATCGCGTGGAAAAAACATCTATCCAAGTGAAGTAACGGCGATTGGCAGAGATGGACTATGGATTATCACCAATGACACTGAATATTTTATACCGTTTGAAAAGTACCCCGGCTTCAAAAAAGCCACAGTGACAGAGATCTACAGTATGGAAGAGATCGCTCCAGGGCAACTCAGGTGGGAGTCGCTTGATGAAGATATTGAGCTCGAAGCGCTTGACCACCCTGAACGGTTTCCACTCAAATATGTTAGCTGAATAGTTATAGCGGTGCGCAAATAGTGTTTAAACTTACAATTCTCCTCCTTTTGGCCCTCCTGCCAACAATCGCCCATGCTGTCGAGCCGACTGTTATCCCGCTGCAAAGCCTCCTTCCGGAGTATCGTATCGACCTGCTCATGGAAAGTTCCATTCAAAAAGCTCTTATCTCCGGCGGAGTTGTCCTGATCGGCAGCCGTGACAAGACCCTGTTTGCGAAAGCGTATGGCCGGGTTTCGCCCTCTGTCGATGCCCGGCTGATGACGGTTGATACGATCTTCGATCTTGCCTCCCTGACCAAGGTTATTGCCACCACTCCTGCCGTGCTCAAGCTTGCCGAAGGGGGGAAGCTGTCCCTGATCGATCCGGTAAAAAAGTGGTTCCCCGAATTTGAGGGGAAGGGGAAGGACGAGCTACTCGTTATGCACCTGTTGACCCATACCTCGGCTCTCAACGACTTTTCGCTGGCTCCGGACAGGCCGCTGCAGAGTGCGGTGGAGGGGGCGGCGGCGCAACATTTGACTGGGGAGATCGGCAATCGTTTCCATTATGCCGATATAAATTTCATCCTGCTGGGTGAGATGGTCCGCCGTGTCAGTGGTGAGGCGCTCAACGATTACGATGCCAGAAGCTTTTACAAGCCGATGGGGATGACTGATACCGGCTTTCTCCCCTCTCTGGAGAAGCGGTCGCGAGCGGCAGCCACTGTTGGTGACCTGACGTTGCAGTTTATCGGCGACCCACAGGATTATCTGGCCCGCCAGCTCGGTGGTGTGGCCGGTCATGCCGGGCTTTTCAGCACCGCCAAAGATCTGGCTATTTTCTGCCGGATGATGCTCTCCGTGGGCAAATCCTCCGGCAAAGAGATCATGGCCGAGCGGACGGTCAACCAGATGACGGCGCCTTACTTTTCCCGTGGCGGCAAGGTTGCCAGGGGGCTTGGCTGGGATATCTCCTCCCCCTATTCGGCTCCCAGGGGCGGGTTTTTCTCCCGTAGTTCTTTTGGCCATACCGGTTACTCAGGCGCCTCCGTCTGGATTGATACAGACGCCGATCTTTTTGTCATTCTCCTGACCACCAGGCTGGAATTCAGGAAAAAAGCCGATTTCAGCCAGCTGCGGAGCGAGCTGTCAACTCTGGCAGTGGAAGCATTCGGGAAACCGGTTTCTTTGATTGAGCTTGAGGAGTAACTGCGCATGAAAAATTCACGATTGGTATATTCATCAGGCACAGGCAGGATCTGCCCGAAGTGTGAGCGCCCCCATCTTGCCTGCATCTGCAAAAAAGCTGTTTCACCAGCCGGTGATGGCATCGTCCGGATCCGGCGGGAGAGTAAGGGGCGGGGCGGGAAAACGGTTTCGGTCATTGTTGGCGTTTCCGGCGGCGAGGACGCCATCAAGGCTCTTGCCGGCGAGCTGAAGCGCCGCTGCGGCACCGGCGGGACGGTGAAGGACGGCATTATCGAGATCCAGGGGGATCACCGGGAACTCCTGTTAACGGAGCTTGCGGCCAGAGGTTACAAGGCGAAGGCTGCCGGGGGGTAGCCTGCTATGTCTGTAGTGGATTTAGTCAACGGAGGACTGAAAATATGAGCAGACTTAAATTTATTTTTAAAAGTATGCTGTTGATGGTGCTCTTCCCGTGCGCATGCAGCGCAGCTGTCAAGGAACCGGCTGTTGCCGGCAGTTTCTATCCGGCTGACAGTAAAAAGCTTGCCGCCGATCTGGACCAATACCTGGCAAAACCGGGTGATGCCCCTGACGCCGGGCGGCTCCTGGCGATTGTGGTCCCTCATGCTGGGTATATCTATTCAGGCGGGGTTGCCGGCTATTCATATGCAAAGCTGAAGGGGAGGAATATTCGCAAGGTCATTCTGCTCGGACCGACTCATTTTGCGGCGATAACCGGGGCCGTTCTCTACCCCGGCGCCGGAATGAAAACGCCGCTCGGGGTTGTCAGGGTGGACGAAGCCCTGGCACGCAGGCTTGCTGACGAAAAGATGGGGGTGAAGCTTGCGGCAGAGCCGTTCGAGCGGGAACACTCGCTGGAAGTGCAGTTGCCGTTTTTGCAGAAAAGCCTGGAGGACTTCAGCGTTGTGCCGATTCTGATCGGGCGGATGACCAAAGAGTCTTACCAGTACCTTGGCGACAGCCTGGCAACGGTCCTTAAAAATGATGATGCTGCTATCGTCGTAATCAGCACCGACCTTTCCCATTATCACGATAGTGCCACTGCCTCGGGCATGGATAGAAAAGTCCTCAGTGCGATTGAGCGCCTTGCAGGGGGAGATCTGGAGCGGCTCGTCTCCAGCGGCGAGGGTGAGGCGTGCGGCGCCGGGCCGGTTCTCTATGGAATGGCTGCGGCTAGAGGCGCCGGTGCCACAGAGGCGCAGCTATACAATTATGCGGATTCCGGTGATGTTTCGGGCGACCGGCAAAAGGTTGTCGGTTATGGTGCCCTTGGCTTCTACAAAAAAGAGCTCTCAGCGTCGCTGCGTGCTGACATTCTGACTCTTGCCAAAGAGACAGTGCAGGCGCAGGTGACCGGGAAGCCACTTCCTGCCTGGAGCGGCAGTGAGCGCCGCATGAAGGCTGACGGCGCCGTGTTTGTGACCCTGAAGGAGAAGAACGGTCGCCTGCGTGGCTGTATCGGCAGTATTCAGGCGTATACCGCGCTGCATCGATCCATCAGCCAGAATGCTGTTGCCGCAGCAAGTAAAGATCCCCGTTTCCCGCCGGTACGCCCTGACGAGCTGGCGGGCCTGAGCCTGGAAGTGACGGTTCTTTCACCACTGGAACCGGTGGCCGCTATCAGCGAGATAACGGTCGGGGCTCACGGACTCTATCTTGAGGCGGGCGGTCGCAGCAGCGTCTTTCTGCCCCAGGTGCCGCTGGAGGAGAAGTGGGATCTTGATACTTACCTGCGGCAGCTTGCCTTGAAGGCCGGACTCCCCCCGGACGGCTGGAAGGGGGGAGGCTTTACCGCTTTACGGCGGAAATCGTCCATTAAATGCAGGAGTCGGGAGAAACTGTTTTTATGCTGATCCCTGACACTTGACGGCTGACTATGTTTCTCGTATGCAATTCATTGACACCCATATGCCTTTATGCTAGTTTTTTCGCATTTGTAGCGGACTATGGAAACCCCTAACGGAGGGCATGATGGGCAGCAAAGTACTCCTCGCCGATGACAGTGTTACCATTCAAAAGGTGGTAGGGATAATTTTTGCAAACGAAGGCTATGATCTCACCACGGTTGCTACAGGCGATGATGCTCTCCTGAAGGCAAATGAGACAAAACCTGACGTGATGCTGGTCGATGCCCTGATGCCGGGTAAAAACGGTTATGAAGTCTGTCGCGAGATCAGGCAGAACCCGGCTTTGCGTCATATTGCCATCCTCTTGATGACGGGTGCTTTTGAAATTGTTGACGAGGAAAAAAATCGCCAGAGCGGGGCTGATGAGTTTATTACCAAGCCTTTTGAATCCCAGGCGCTTATTGATGCAACCAACAGAATGATCGCCCTTACCAGCCAGCGTGCCGTCGCCCCCGCAGTTTCGCAGGCAGCGCCCGGGCCGGCTCCGGTTGCTGTTCCGGCAGCGCCGTCACCGTCACTGGATGATGTCTGGGCGACAGGGTTCGACATGGAGCCTGCCTCTGAGATCGAGCCGGAGACTGCTATTTTTGCCGAGCCTGCCATGGCTGCTGTGGCGAGTGTTACTGCGGTGAAAGTAACCACAGATGATGATCTCTGGGGTGCATTTGATATGGATAGCGTTGATTTGTCTCCTCAGGCAACTCAGGTGACAGCTCCTGCTGCCGTTTCTGCGGATGACGACTTCTTCTCCTTTGAATCTGAAGTTAAAGTGCAGGTTGCCCCTCCCGTCGAGGATGAGTTTGTTCTTGAGGAAATAGTTGATGAGCCGCTGGCACAAGCGGCAACAGCTGCTGTTGCAAGTTTTGTCCCTGTCGGCGAGCAGGAGATATTCTTTGCTGATTTTGAACCTGCCCCGACTCCTGCTCCGGCTCCGACTCCAATTATGGAAATTGAGAATGCCTCCATCCCCGCAGAAGAGGATTTCTCCACGATATCTTTTGATGATGAACCGGTAGCTGCTCCTGTCGCGCCGCTGCCACCGCCGCTGCCGCCGGTTGTTGAAACTGCGCCTCCTGTTGTGCCGATTGTGCAGGCAGCAGCGCCGATTCCTGAGCCGCCGGCGCCGGTATTTGCAATGCCTGAGCCTGTGTTTGCTGCGCCTGAGCCGCCACCACTGCCGCCGGTTGTTGAAGCAGTCCCTCCAGTGGCTCCGCAAACACCTGTTGCCGCCGCTGCCGCCGCAATCGCCACATTTGACGAGGCACAGGTGAAGGAGTTGCTTGCTTCTCTCTCCCGCGACGTGATCGAGCGGATTGTCTGGGAGGTCGTGCCTGATCTTGCCGAGACGATCATCAAGGAAGAGATAAGGAAGCTCAAAGCCGGGATCGCCTAGGTCTTTACAGTGAAATATGTTTGGAGAATGGGGATGATGAGTCCCCATTTTCTGTTTGGCTAAAAAAATAGTTGGCAGCCAACTGCCGTTAAGACGTTAAATTTTTCAGAAGGATCTGTTTATGTCAAAAGAGCTGGCCAAGGGGTACGAACCCCATGATGTTGAGAAGAGATGGTATGCCGAGTGGCTGGAGAAAGGGTATTTCTCTGCCGCCGCAACGTCTGACAAGAAACCTTATTCCATAGTCATCCCGCCGCCGAATGTCACCGGTGCCCTCCATATGGGGCATGCCCTGAACAATACGCTCCAGGATATTCTCTGCCGCTGGAAGCGGATGCAGGGGTATAACGTCCTCTGGATGCCGGGTACGGACCATGCCGGCATTGCCACCCAGAACGTTGTCGAGCGGCAGCTGGCCGCTGAAAACAAGGACCGCCACGATCTTGGCCGCGAGGCGTTCATCGAGCGGGTCTGGAAGTGGAAGGCCGAATCAGGCGGGCAGATTATCGGCCAGCTGAAAAGACTGGGCGCTTCCTGCGACTGGGGGCGGGAGCGCTTCACCATGGACGAGGGGCTGTCAAAAGCGGTGCGCACTGTCTTTGTCAAGCTGTACGAAGACGGCCTGATCTACCGTGACAACCGCCTGATCAACTGGTGTCCCCGCTGTCATACTGCGCTCTCGGATATTGAAGTCGAGCATGAAGAGAAGCAGGGCCATCTCTGGCATATCCGCTACCCGGTTGTCGGCGAGCCGGGGCGGTTCGTTGTGGTTGCCACCACCCGTCCGGAGACGATGCTTGGTGACAGTGCCGTGGCCGTTCACCCTGAGGACGAGCGTTACCAGGAGTTGATCGGTCGTAAGGTTCTCCTGCCGCTGGTAGGCCGGGAGATTCCGGTGGTTGCTGACGATTATGTCGAGCGTGAATTTGGCACCGGAGTTGTCAAGATAACTCCGGCCCATGACTTCAATGACTTCGAAGTCGGCGTCCGTCACGGCCTTGACCGGATCAATATTTTTGATGAGTCCGGCATTGTAAATGCTGCGGGACGACAGTACGAGGGGCTTGACAGGTTTGAGGCGCGTAAGCGGATTGTTGTTGAACTGGAAGAAGCCGGCCTCTTGGAAAAGATCGATGACCACGGCATGTCCGTTGGTGGCTGCTACCGCTGCAAAACGGTGGTGGAGCCGTACCTTTCCCTCCAGTGGTATGTAAAGGTTGCGCCGCTGGCAGAGCGGGCGCTTGATGCGGTCAAAAGCGGCAGGACTAAAATTCTTCCGAAACAGTGGGAAAACACCTATTACGACTGGATGGAGAACATCCGCGATTGGTGCATTTCCCGGCAGATCTGGTGGGGGCACCGGATCCCGGCCTGGTTTTGCGACCACTGCGGCAAGATAACTGTTGCCATGGATGATCCGGCGAAATGCTCCGGGTGCGGCAGCGACGAGCTTCGCCAGGAGACTGACGTCCTCGACACCTGGTTCTCTTCGGCCCTTTGGCCATTCTCCACCATGGGGTGGCCGGACAAGACACCCGAGCTTGCCACCTTCTACCCGACTGCCTGTCTGGTGACCGGTTTTGACATCCTTTTTTTCTGGGTCGCCCGGATGATGATGATGGGGCTGCACTTCATGGATGAAGTCCCGTTTACGGATGTCTACATCCATGCTCTGGTGCGTGATGCCCAGGGGCAGAAGATGAGTAAATCCAAGGGGAACGTCATCGATCCGCTGACCGTCATCGACCAGTACGGCACCGACGCTTTCCGCTTCACCCTGGCCGCCTTTGCTGCTCAGGGGCGCGACATCAAGCTGGCGGAGGAGCGGATTGCCGGCTACCGCAACTTTTGCAACAAAGTCTGGAACGCAGCCCGGTTTACCCTGATGAACCTTGAAGGGTTTGATCCTGCCGGAGTGACGCTTGAGGGTTTGAATCTCTCCCAGACTGACAAGTGGATTCTCCATCGCCTTAACGAAGCAATCAGAGAGACTAATCAGACTCTGGCCGAATATCGCTTCAATGAGGCGGCCATGGGGCTTTACCAGTTTACCTGGAGCGAGTTCTGCGACTGGTATCTGGAACTCTCCAAGCGCGACCTCTACGGCAGCGATCCGGAGCGGAAGAAGACGGCGCAGTATGTTCTCTGGTATACGCTGGATCATCTGCTGCGGCTGCTGCATCCGTTCATGCCGTTCATCACCGAGGAGATCTGGCAGGCGCTGCCCGGGAACCAGAAAAGCGGGAACTGTGAACTGGGAACTGTACAGGCAGAAACCATCATGCTGGCGGAATACCCGGAAGTTTGTGCGCAGCGCTCTTTCCCGGAAGCTGCTGCTGACATGGAAAAGGTCATGGCGGTTATCAGCGGCATCCGCAACGTCCGCGGCGAGATGGAAGTGCCGCCGTCAAAAGAGATCGCTGTCATCCTCTCCTGTGCTTGCGAGGAGAGCCGTATTCTGATGAAGCATAACGAAAACTCCATCATCGGACTTGCCCGGGTCGGTGATCTTGCCATCGGGATCAATATCGAGAAGCCTGAAGACGCATCACTGCAGGTTGCCGGTGATCTGCAGATTTTTGTGCCGCTGAAAGGGATGGTCGATGTAGTAGCAGAAGCAGAGCGGCTTAACAAGGAAATCGGCAAGATCGAAAAAGAGATTGAGATGTTTTCCAAAAAACTGGAGAACCCTTCTTTTGTGGATCGCGCACCGGCGGATGTTGTTGCCAAAGAGCGGGAGAAACTGACTGAGGCCGCTGCCAAAAAGGCTCTGCTTGTGGGGAGTCTGGAGAAAATAAGGACGCTATAAGGTTAAATAATGCCCTTGCCAATCATCTTCTACATATTCGCCTTCGTCTTTGGCGCTGTTGTCGGCTCCTTTCTGAATGTCTGCATCTGCCGGCTGCCGGAGGACAAGTCGATTGTCTTTCCGCCATCTGCCTGCCCGAAATGCGGTTATCAGATTCGCTGGTTTGACAATATCCCTATCATCAGTTTTCTGCTCCTCCGGGCTAAATGCCGCTCCTGCAAGGTTCCGATCTCGTGGCGGTATCCGCTGGTGGAGGCGCTGAACGGGGTTTTAACCCTCTGCCTTTTTATGAAATTCGGGCCGACACTCGCCTTTCTTGCCCTGTTCATTTTCTGCTCAAGCCTGGTTGTCATAACCTTTATCGACCTGGATCACCAGATAATTCCTGACGAAATCTCTTTGCCCGGCATTGTTATCGGCTTTATCTTTGCGCTCTTTCTCCCCTGGGGCGGCTGGCAGAGCTCTCTTCTCGGGATCCTTTGCGGTGGTGGTTCGCTGTTCCTTGTCGCTTTTGGTTATGAAAAGCTGACCGGCAAGGAAGGGATGGGGGGGGGCGACATCAAGCTTCTGGCCATGATGGGGGCGTTTCTTGGCTGGCGTTCGATTCTCTTTATAATATTTTCGGCGTCAGTCGTCGGTTCAGTTATCGGGATTGCCGCCATGCTTATCCAGAAAAAGGATGGTAAGCTGGCCATCCCCTTCGGCCCTTTTCTGGCTTTTGGCGCAGTGCTTTACATATTTTACGGCAGGCAGATCATTCAGTGGTATCTGGCTATCGGCAGATAAAAGGCGGGGCCATGGCCACACCGTACAGATTCAGCCTCACTTTTGCCATCCTCGCCTCGCTGGCGTCGCTGCTCCTTTTGACCTGGCTCCTTCTAAGCATAATATCATTCAAAACAGCTGAAAAAGACCTGCTTGCTGCCAAGAGCGCCCATGGTGCGGCGCTTTTGAAAGTAATCATTGCGACGCTGCCTGAATCTGCTCCGGCGAAAGTATCACCGCGGCTCGCTGCTACCCTTACTGCGGAACGGGATTTTTCCGGGCTGATTTTGATTAATGAACGGGCGGAAGTTATTTACAGGCTTGCCGATGAGCGGCCTGCCGACCCCTTGCTCCTTGAGGTTAGCCGCCAGGCAACAGCAAAGAGTCAGGTTGCTCTCCAGGGTTTGCAGCTGCTCTGTTATGCCCCGGTCATAAAAGATGGAGAGATTCAGGGCGGTGCTCGGCTGGCACTCGCTTTGACCAGTGAATATGCCCTGCTTGCCCGTTCACGGACACTCTTTCTCGGCTATTTTGTCCTTGATTTCATCCTGCTGCTGGCGCTCGGGGCGTTTATTCTCCGCCGGATTGTTGTTGCGCCGCTTGAACGCCTGCTTAAAGCCACAGAACGGGTGATTGCGGGTGATTACAGTCATCCTGTTCATCTGCCCGGGAGCAGGGAAGTTGCCGGGCTTGCCGACTCTTTCAATATCATGCAGCAGGGGCTGAAAGATCGCCGTGAGGAGGTGGAGTTACATCTGCACTCACTTGAAGCCGCCAACGAAGCTCTCAAGGAGGCACGTCTGGAGACGATCCGCTCGGAGAAGATGGCATCTATCGGCCTGTTGGCTGCCGGTATGGCTCACGAAATAGGCACTCCCCTTGCCGGCATCATCGGCTACAGCGGGATTCTGGCGGAAGAGCTGGCTACTGATCCGGAAAAGAGCGATTATCTGCGACGGATAACGGCTGATGCGGGGAGAATAGACCGGTTGGTACGGGATCTGCTGAACTATGCACGGCCCGTGAAACCGGAAATAGAGCGGATCGAGGTGAAAGAGTTTCTTGAAGATCTCTTTGCAATGTTGGAGAGGCAAGGGGTTTTCAAGCGGATTGCTGCGAGTCTGAAGGCCGATGAAGGTCTGCCGACACTTTACCTTGACCGGCATCAACTTATGCAGGTGTTGATGAATCTTGTGATGAATGCCCGTGATGCCATGTCTGACATCGGCCGGATCGTAATCAGCGCAACTGCCGGAGCCGGGGAGTCGGTCGTTATCATGGTGGAAGATAGCGGCGTAGGAATTCTGCCGGAAAATATCGAAAAAATCTTCGAGCCGTTCTTCACGACCAAAGAACCGGGAAAAGGAACGGGTCTCGGCCTCGCCATTTCTGCCCGATTGGTGGAGTCGTTTGGAGGGAGGATCGATGTTGAAAGCGTACCTGGTGTCGGAACAAAATTCAGGCTGAAATTGCCGGGGGTGAAGGGTGAAAGCTGACAGCCGCAAACGGATCCTGGTAGTGGATGATGAGGAGAATCTGCGCCATCTTCTCTCGGTACTGCTGAAAAAACAGGGGTACGCCGTTGACAGCGCCGCTGACGGTAAAGAGGCGCTGGAGAAGCTTGCCCTGGCCGATTACGACTTTGTCCTCAGCGACATCCTGATGCCGCGGATGGATGGCAAGGCAATGCTTGGCGCGCTGGTGGCAGTAAAAACTGCAACCACGGTCATCATGATGTCGGCTTACGGTACCATTGACACGGCTATCGAGTGCATGAAGCTCGGGGCATACGACTACATCTCCAAACCGTTTAAAAATGATGAAATCATTCTGGTGCTTAAAAAAGCTGAAGAGCGGGAGCGCCTTAAGGCGGAAAACCGGCGCTTGAAGCAGGAGATCAGCAAAGGGTGCTCCTTTGCCAGCATCATCAGCAGAAATGCTGCCATGCAGGTGATCTTCGATCTTGTCAAGAAAGTGTGTGATTACAAGACGACCGTTCTTATCACCGGCGAATCCGGAACCGGTAAGGAGCTGGTAGCGAGAGCGCTTCATTTTGAAGGTGTACGGAAAGAGCGTCCTTTTGTGGCGGTAAACTGCGCCGCAATCCCGGAAAATCTGTTGGAAAGTGAACTGTTCGGCCATGTCAAAGGGGCTTTCACCGATGCGGTGGCTGACAAAGCAGGACTGTTTGAGCAGGCGGACGGCGGCACGCTCTTCCTTGATGAAATTGGCGAAATGCCGTTGTCGCTCCAGGTAAAGCTTTTGCGGGTGCTCCAGGATGAAGAGATAAAACGGGTTGGCGGGGCGACGTCCAAAAAAGTCGATCTGCGGATAATCTCAGCCACATCACGGGATCTTGAAGAGGATGTTGCCGGCGGCAGATTTCGCGAAGACCTTTACTTTCGGCTGAACGTTTTTGCGCTCTCTTTGCCGCCGCTGCGGGAGCGGTTGGATGACCTGCCACTACTTTTGGAGCATTTTTTAGGCAAGTTCTCGGCCCGGTTCGGCAAAAATGTCAGCGTTGTTGCCCCTGAGGCGTTGGCGGTTCTGGGCAGATACAGTTGGCCGGGCAACGTTCGTGAGCTTGAAAATGTGCTGGAACGGGGGGTGATTCTCGCTGAAGGTGAGACGTTGACTGTCTCAGCCTTGCCGGCAAAGATGACCGGGGCTGTCACCATTGATCCCGGCATATCTCTGTATGGCGAAGCTGTGTCGATAAAGCAGGCAGGGGAAGCATTGGAGCGGGAACTGATAAGCCGGGCACTGGCAAGCACGGGCGGCAACCGCACCCATGCTGCCAGGATTCTCGAGATAAGTTTGCGCTCGCTGGTTTACAAGATAAAGGAGTACGGGTTGGAGTAATGTGAGCTACCCTTCCCGGACCACATAAAGCCCTTTGCCGCCATGAGCTTCTGTGTCAGCACGGTGAGCCTTCAGGTCGGCGCTAACAGCATCGATTCTTTTTGTCAGCTTCTCATCAGTAGCCTGAAGATCAGTGATAACAGCATCGATCCTTTTTGTCAGCTTATCATCAACTGCTGCAATCTGGTTTGCAAGCGTTTGAATCTTGAAGTCAGTGAGATCAGCACGTTCTGTCAGTTTTTGATCGACTGCTGCAATCTGGTTTGCAAGTGAGGAGTGCCCTTCAAGTACAAGCTGGAATTTGTTATCGATCGATTCAAGGATTATCTCAAGATGATCTTTATCCATATATTCTCCGTAAGCCTGATATGATGTCCCTTGAAAAATACCTGATGGGATACTTGCGGTCAAGGGGATAAGAGTAAAGTCAACTTACAACTGGCTTCAGGGGATTGGCGCTATCAATAAAGCAGGCGGTTGAGGCGATGGAGAGGGAGCTGAACAGGCGGGCGCTGGCCAGCACGGGCGGCAACCGCACCCATGCTGCCAGGATTCTCGAGATAAGTTTGCGCTCGCTGGTTTATAAGATAAAGGAGTATGATTTGGCGTGATGGTTATGCTGCGGCGCGCAATTAATGCGTGGTATGCGGCCAGATGATTGAGCGGTTCCAAAATCATAAAGAGAAAGGGCAAGTCCTGTAATGTACTTGTGCTGTTTTTTCAGCTGGTTATAAACTATATAGGGACAAGTGTGTCTGGTGGAACGTTTATTGCTGATAAACTTTATCTGTACCCAGAAGACTCTCGCACATGGAGCGCTAGAAATATGGAGGTCGATGATGAATAAAAAATTCTTTATAGTGCTGATCGCTTTGATTTCAATTGGTGCATTTGACTTTTCAGTTATGGCAATGACGCGAGCTGACACAGCTCAAACAAAACCTGACTATGACACTGCAACTGGTTTTTATGGTGGGATTCAAAATGGCAAGTTTCGATTGATTTTGTCGGAACAGGGCGGCCTGCTTTTTTATGGCCTGCCGAAAGCTAGAGTAGTTTTGCACGACGGGCGTGATCTTTTGAGTTTGCCAAAGAGGACACCGATAAAGGTGCTGACAAAATCAGGGACAGTTATCGATGTTATTGTGCTGGAGGAGAGCAAATGAAAAACGTCAGTAAGCGACTTGCGTTGTTCGTATTTTTGGGGTCAGTTCTGTGTGCTGCCCCCGCAATGGCAGCTACTAACCCGGCGGTGACGAGCTGGGTTCCGGTAAACGGTGCTTCCGGGGTCTCGCAAACAGCTGCCATTACAGCAACAACCACAAATGTCAATGCTAACGCCAACTCAAAACTCAATACGGTTTCAAGCACTGCTTTTATATTGTATAAGGGGGCGGCTTGTTCAGGAACAGCGGTAGGAACTTCAAATCCAACTCTCCCTACCAATACGCAGTCGACTTCCACTATCTCCATGACCCCTTCAAGCTCTTTAACCGCTGGTGCCCAATATACGGCCTGCGCGAAAATAACCATCAAGGACCTAAATAACAAGGCATTGACAGCTCAAAGCACTACTACCTTTACTGTTGTGGTTCCACCTGATACAACGCCTCCTACGGTTACAGCATATACACCCAATCCACCGAGCGGAATTACTTCCAATGTTAATCCGCCGCTGTCAGTTACGTTTAGTGAGTTGATGACAACATCAACTATCAACAGTACAACGATATGGGCTGAAGATACCAGTAATCCCGGAGTCAAGTTGTCTATCAATGCGCCGACTTTTACGACAAGCTCTGGCAAAACGGTTGCTTCGTTTACCATGTCGACAGCATTACAAAATGGACATTCCTATACATTTTATGTCAAAGGTAATATGCCAAACGGTGATGGTGCCGGTGTCAAAGACGCTGCGACTACTCCCAACTTGATGACTACCACTTATTCGTGGACGTTGGCAGTTGACACGACAAATCCAACTGTAATAAATTACACGCCCAATACGGCGTATGTTAATAGCTCGACTCCAGCAATTACGGCTCTTTTTGCCGAGGATATTGACCCTGCCACACTGACGACATCTACGTTCACCTTGAAAAAGGGAACAACAACCGTAACCGGATCGACCCCCAGTTTTAACGCTACTACCAATACTGTTAGCTTGGCTACCGGTTCATTAAGTGACGGCACGTATACGTCGACACTTACAACAGGAATAACCGATCTTGCCGGAAATGCCATGCTGACCAATATCGCCTGGAATTTTATTGTTGATACCATTGCACCGACAGTTACCTATACCCCGACAAACGGCGCAACAGGTTTACCTTTGTCGACAAAAATTATTGCGACGTTTACCGAAGCCAACAGTCTATTGGCGTCGTCCATCAACACAACATCATTCAGCGTTAGTGACGGCATTAACAATGTGGGCGGTACGCTTACCTACAATGCCACGACAAAGATTGCAACCTTTACCCCGGCATCATTGGATTATTATACGACCTATACAGTTACCTTGTCAGGCATTATCGATATAGCGGGCAATGCTCTCCCTAACACAGTATGGTCGTTTCAGACTCAGGCGTTAAGCGCAACAGACTATAGCGTAATGCCTTCATTCCTTGCGTCGACTGTCAAACCAAACATACTTATTATTCTTGATAACTCAAATAGTATGGATGAGGATATGAACGGGCTGGCAATCGGTTCGCCGCACTGCACAGACTATACTGACCCAAACAGCTGTAGTAGATCAATAATCGCCCGAAGAGCTCTCGCCGACATTGTTAATGCCTATGCAAGTAAGATGAATATCGCGCTTATGAGCTATAAACAGGCTGCTGCAACTAAAACCACTCTTGGTCCATCGTTCTACTTTACCTCATACGACAGGAAATCATATTGCCCGAACCCACCGTCGGCATGTAGCAATTATTGCATCAAGGAAGATCCAAAAACCGGTACCTATGTTAAGTCGGCTGATGAAAGTGCCTGCCAAAATTCATGTGTTGCACAGAATGCACTTTTTCAGGCTAATTACCGTGACCCGATTACAACGACCAGCGGCACCGGAACCGGTACAGGTACAGCGGTTAACAGTGTCCGCAGACAAACCTATTGCGGTACGGTGTATCCTAAAACAACTAGCTTTACCACCCCAGATGGAGTTGTCGGGTATTATAAAGTGCCAGGAACTTATTATGGTATATCGAGCGGTGCAACGAAAGAGTACTGGTATTCTACAGGCTATAGTTCCAAGGATGTAACCAAGTCAGGATCGAGCTGTACGGGTTCCAACTCTTATAGTGGCTACACTACAAAAACAGGTGCCTCCGATGGCTCTACCGGCTACTCCGGTTCAATGCCCGGAGGTTCTTTTTGCCCTACGGATGAAGATTACGCGCTCGGGTTCTATAATTTTGGCCAACGGATGTATGACTCTTACACAACAAAAACCTGGCTAGCCCAGACGTCTCCGGGTGGAGGATGGCTCCACTCTCCAACAACAACGGCCAATGCCAGTACGACACCATATGCCACCCAACTTACAGACTTGATGACAAAGCTAGCCGCAAATAATGCTTCGCCAGCCTTTGCAAATGATGAAACCGGATATATGGCGTGTACTAATACGTCTGACCCCAATAGCTGTCCGCAAATAGTGAATTCAGGGTTGACCCCCACTGCAGGGACATTGAAATCTGCTATCAACTTCTTTAATGGTGCCTTGACTCAAGGGTCAACGACGTTCAAAACGCCAATTGAAAAAAGCTGTGACAAAAACTTTATCATATATGTTACAGACGGTCTTCCCAGCGTGAATGAAACTGGTGCAGCTGATACTGCCGATAACTTGATGCCCGCAGTATTAACCAACCTTGACGGTTTACGTTGTCCAAGTTCTGGGGTGACAGCGGCAAACTGTAAAGTCATTAAAACTATCAGTGGAGCGGCAGCTAAATACGACGTCAAGACGTATGTTCTGGGGATGGGGCTGGGTGAGGATGCCAAAACCAATTTGGATTCCATGGCTGTTCATGGGGGAACTGATGTAAGTGGTTCAGCTTATTATGCTAGTAACGCAACTGACTTGAATAATTCCCTGGATTCTATTTTTCAAAACATCCTGTTGAGCCTCTCTTCAGGAACTGCTGCATCAATTCTTAATAATAGCGAGGGGAGTGGGGCCACACTTTTACAGGCTATATTCTATCCTAAAAAAACGTATGAAAGTAATAGCTCTGTTACCTGGTCGGGTGAGTTGTTAAACCTTTGGTATTATGTGGATCCTTTCTTTGGCTCAAGTACTATTCGTGAGGATAGTGACTATACAAGCGGCGATCATGCTATGGATATAGCCGTTGACAAGCGGATACAATTTTACTTTGATTCTACTGCAACGCAGGCCAAGGTAAAACGCTATAATTTCGATGGGTCGACAGAACTCGCATCATTAAACCCGAATGTGACAGGGGGGCTAAAAGCTGTCTGGACAGCGGGTAAACTTTTGTGGAGACGGGATCTTACCGCTGATCCACGTAAAATATACACAACAACTGATAGCCGATCATTTGCTGATTTTACTCATGCCAATGCCGGAAACTTGTATTGGCGACTGAATGCAGAAGGTGCAAATTTAGCTGAGAAAACAACCTTTGCTGAAAATGTAATAGATTATACGCTGGGTGCGGATGTGTGCCTTGATGCGTCCTCACCATGTACGGATTTAAGTCGTAACAGGACAGTCACCATAAAGGTTTCAGATTCTGCCGCAGAGAGCAATGTGTGGAAGTTGGGGGACATTATATCGTCAACACCTAAAATTCAGGGCAGATACCCACTTCAATCCTACGATCTGTCGCCGCCTCTTGGCTATAGCGATACGACTTATAAAGAATACTATACTAATGCCAACTATGTGAATCGTGGTATGGTTTATGTCGGTGCCAACGACGGCATGATGCATGCTTTTAAGCTAGGCAAAATGACTGTAAAAAATATTGGGTCTCAAAAGGCAACATTGAGCGGCGTAAACCTTGGAAGGGAAGAGTGGGGGTTTATTCCTAAAAATGTTATGCCGTACCTTAAATATCTGACGTTGCCGGCTTATGATGATAACCATATGTACCTTGTGGATGGTGCAAATTCGCTACTTGATGCTTCGACTATAACAACAGACTCAGCAAGAATATCCGATGGTGATTATTGGAACGAGACCAGAAGTGCATCGACCTGGAAAACGTTTTTGTTTGGTGGTATGGGGTTGGGGGGGGCATCCAAAAACTTTAATAATACCTGCACGAATAACGTCTCAGCGGGAACATGTGTAAAAACGCCATTTAACGTCCATGGATTTTCATCATATTTTGCAATAGACATATCTAATCAAGATTTTGTTCAGGACAGCTCGAATCTTTTGCGAGCTCAGCCAACCTTGATGTGGGAGTTTTCCCATCCTGAACTTGGCTATTCTACTTCAGGCCCTGCCTTCGTTCGTCTTAATGCAAAAACCGCGGCCTCTCCTTATACACCTCTACAGGATAAGAACGGCAGATGGTTTGCTGTTTATGCCTCTGGGCCGACCGGTCCTATTGATACTTCATTAAAGCAGTTCCAAGGCAAGTCCGATCAGAACCTGAAACTCTTTATTGTTGACATCGAGAAGGGCCCGGTGGTCGATACCGATCCGAAGAAAAACGGGCTCTGGATAATTGATACCAATATAACCGAGGCTTTTGCTGGTTCCATCAGCAACAATGCCGTTGTGGACGCGGAAATAATACAGACTTTCCCGCTGAGTAACAATCTCAGGCAGGATGATGTCGTTTATATCGGTTATACAAATAAAGCTGCCGATGGAACATGGAGCGATGGCGGTGTCTTGCGTCTGGTTATTCCGGATGCTGCCAATCCGGATTTAATGGATATCAGTCAATGGAAGACCTCAAGGGTCGTTAGTGGTATCGGGCCGGTAACGACTGCGGTATCAAAGCTCATGTCCAAAAACAATCTTTATTTGTTCTTCGGTACAGGCAGATTCTTTTATCCCTTGGATGATATGGCCTCAGCGAGAAGAATCTTCATGGCGAAGGATAAGTGTTATCCGGTCAAGGATGGCATCAATAATTTTATCAGGTCTGATATTATCGATGGCTGTGATGAAACTACAGTGGCTCCGTTGACGCTTTCTGATCTGACTGTGCGGAACACGCCCAGTTCGGTTGCGGTTAATAGTGGCTGGTATGTTGATCTCGATGCCGGTGAAAGAGTGGTGACGGATACGATCAGTACGACGAGCGGCACTGTTTTCTATACAACGTATAAACCGTCAAGTGATCCGTGCGGATTTGGCGGCAAGTCATATCTGTGGGGTGTGAGATACGATACAGGCGACACCATTCCGGCGGGGTCTAAAAGCGGTAAAGTGCTTATCCAGCTTTCCACAGGCAGTTTCGCCGAGCTGGATCTGAAGTCGGCGCTGACGGATAAGGCTGGCCGGAGGACTGCGGAAACCTCTGACCTCACTTTCGGTAAGGCATCAGCCGATGCCGGGCTATTTATGACTTCAGCAGGACTGGCTCCAATTAAAAAAGTACTTCATATCCAAGAGAGAACCAAATGAACAACAGTGGGTTTTCACTTATAGAGATTCTTGTGACTCTTACTATAGTCGGAATTATACTCGCTACTGGTTCGCTCCAGTTCAATTCGTATGTCACTAAAGGTGCAATCGAGCGGCAGACAAGGGAGTTATACGCTGAATTCATGGCGATTAGAACCGCTGCCATAACACAGCAAAAAACCAAAATTGTGAAAATGACACCTACCGCATTCACGTTTTACTCTTCAATTTCAGGTGGCGGCGGCACGGTAGTAAAGAATTTATCGAAGCCTATCACCTGGACTGGTAAAGCATTAAGTGAAACTGAAATGATGATAATATTTAATGAGCAAGGCGCGTTCGACTTGGCGAATAATGGTAATATTTCGATTTGTGTCAAGCCCACGGTTGAGAATGCCCAGGTAGACAGCATCGTAGTCTTTTCTACACGGGTTCATCTTGGCAAAGTTTACTTTAGTAACGGGATTCAGGGGGACTGCACGAGTGCGAGTAACAATATTACCATTAAATAAGAATAACGGGTTTACGTTGTTGGAGGTGATGGTAGCTTTTGTTATCCTCATGTTCGGCATGATGGCGCTGCTTTCTGCTACGACTACGGCCATTGATCTGAACTTTGACAATATCCTGAAAGATGAAGCGGTGCAGATAGCAGATGAGCAGATGCGTATTGTAAAGTCTAATAAGGCCGCCACTTTTGCATTCCCTTTTCAGAGCCTTTCTACCGTAACTACCCAGAATAGTAAGCTGAGAGGGAAAGCAATAAAATACACGACAACTTTATCGTCTTCCACAACAGGCGGTTCCTCCAATCTTTTGACTGTACTTGTTTCCTGGAATTTCAAGGGGCATGGCAAGCAACATGAGTTTGCAACTCTGAAGACCTATTAAAGGAATATTATCAATGATGGTAAGGCAGATAAAAAACGTCAATGGATTTACACTTGCTGAACTGATTATTGTTATGGGGCTTTTTGTAATTATTTTGCTGATCAGCGCCTCTGCGTTTGAAAGTGTGTTGAAAGTCAGTCTTGGTCTCAGCAAGTCTGCCCAGAGCCAAATGGAAGGGATTGTCGGGCTTGAAATACTGCGTAAAGATTTGAACTCAGCTGGTTATGGACTGCCATGGTCTTTTAATATAACTCCTGACCCGACAACATATCTTGAAGCAGACTATGGCCCAGATAATCCGGTGAAAGGTCTTAGTGGTGATAGTTTTAATGATGCACGCGCTATGTACAATGATGCGTCTCCATTGACACCAGTTCCTCCAAGGGCAGTAGTCCTGGGAACCGTTCCGGCTTCGCAGGCGACTATATATCAGACCAGAAATTCGAGTGGGTCGGCAAAGATGAATGCTAACCCAGGCTCAGCTTATCTGGTTATTAAATCGTCGACAGTGGCGTTTAATACAGCAGTTGGTAAGTGGGGATACGTCAATTATTCTGGCAGTGGAGGTAATAACAGCTATATTACAAAATTTAATTCTGCTGAAGATTTCGCCGCTAACGAAGTTGTTATTACTCATATCAATACTTTCTCAGGAACTAATCAGGTCCAGCATCAGTTAGCGATGCAGGATGCGTCAAATTTTGCATATACTCTTGTGGGGCAAAATGCCGCCGGTAATTTTCTGCCGACCGATAACAATTATAAACCTAGCGGTAATATTGTTGATCCTTTAGGTGCAAAAATTAATAACGAGAAGCTGGTCGTGTATGCACTCAAAAAACTGGCTGTAGGCAGTACCGAAACTGTCCGCATGCCGTTTAACAGGGCTGATTATTATGTCAAAAGCGTAAGTGACATGCCAGCTTATTGCAATCCAGGAACAGGAATCCTTTACAAGACGGTAATTAATAACCAATTTGTCTCGTCTGATAAGGGTCATTCCTGGGGGAAAACTGATTACCCCTTGATAGATTGTGTCGGTGATATGCAGGTTATATTCAATTTACAACATCCGACCGATGCTAATATAACGATGACAGTAGGCACCCTCGCGGGGTTGACAGCAGAGGATATTCGTAGCCGCTTAAAGACAATCAGGGTTTATTTGTTGGTGCATGAGGGTGGTATTGATAGAACTTATCAGTATCCGGTTACTGACGCTAATAAAGTGATTTCAGTGTCGGATGATCGCAATGCAAGTTTAGGTCGTACGTTCACGGCTACTGATATGACTAATTTCTTTGGGCCTGAGTGGAGAAATTATCGCTGGAAAGTTTACTCAGTAGTTGGTCAGCCGTATAATTTGCTGTATTGATGATTCTCGGAGTAATCAGGATGAAAAGTATTCTGTCTAACAATAAGGGTGTTGCTTTAGTCACTGCCCTAATGCTTACATTGATAACCATGGGGATAGTAATGGCATTATTTTATCTGATTACGCAGTCAATCAAGATATCGGCAGCTACTAAAAGATATCGTAATGTTACTGAAGCTACCTATGGCGGTGCTGAACTGGTAGCCTTTGATCTTATTGGCGCTGCTTGGAAGAACTATTCATCATCCGGTGGAATGTCAACTAAACTTGTGAATAGTTATGCCAATGTTAATTTAGCCGTTCCGGTATCCAATGACTGTTTAGCCCAAAAATTAAGTTCGCCGACATCTCGCTGGACAAATTGTTCTGCACAGCAAAAAGATATGCAGTTGTCGGCCATAAGGGGAACCCCTGATCTTACCTTTTTGTTAAAAGGTGCAGCAACTGGTCAGCATTATAAAGTTTATGCAAAAATTGTAGACACTTCTTCCGGAAATACAGATACAAGTGCCCTTATCTCTAACGCGAGTGACGGTGAGGGACTTATTTCTGCTTCCGGCTCTTCTTACAGTAAAGCCGGTGGATCGCAGGTTTCTATGGTGCATATACCTTATGGGTACCGGATCGAAGTTCAGGGGCAACCTCAAGCCAACTTGAATGAGAAGTCAAATGTTACGATGCTTTATGCCTATTGAGCCTAAATAGGCATGTTAATTAACCGTTAACTGATAGTAATTGACTTTTTGATGTTTATTGAATTAAATTCACAATAGATAACCGACAATACTCAACCATCTGCGAGGATGGGGCGGAAAGCCTACAGGGTCTCAAGCAGACAGCCGGGTTGCCGAAATATCCATCAAAAGATATAAGGTATCCGGCTTTTTTGCGTCTATGTATCGATAAAGTTGGCTACAAATTCAGTATCAATTTAATTAAATATTCCATTATTTTATATAATTTGACATAATTTAATATAATTATGTCAAATTCCTTGACAAAACTTTGATTTACTGTAATTTCCACGACATGATGTGAAATTCTATAAGAATTTGGATCGTGCCGACATGAAAGAAAAAAACAATCTTAAGAGTTTACGGGAAGCTAAGCTTATGAGCAAGGCTGAGCTGGCGCGACTCGCCGGTGTTTCTGCAGTAACAATCGACCGGATAGAGCGTGGAGAGTTGTGTCGTGTTGAAACCAAGCGGAAGATAATTCTTGCCCTTGGTTTTGCTCTGGCAGACAGGGAGAAGGTCTTTCAGAACTAATAAGCGGACAGGAACAGACCATGTTTTTTAGCAAAAAGAAAGATTTAATCGGGATTGACATCGGCTCAACCTCCATAAAGCTCATTAAGCTTAAAGGGGGAAGAGGGGCCTATGAAGTCGAGATCATTGGTATTGCGCCACTCCCTTCAGAGGCGATAGTAGACAACTCGCTTATGGATAGCTCCGCTGTGGTTGACGGGCTGAAATCCCTGTTTGAGGGCCTAGGTATTAAAACTCTCAAGGACGCTGCCAGTTCAGTGTCAGGCAATTCAGTCATTATACGGAAGATTGCTCTGCCGGCGATGTCTTCTGAGGAGCTTGAAGAGGAGATTCAATGGGAAGCTGAGCAGTACATCCCGTTTGACATAAACGATGTTAATATCGATTTCCAGATGTTGGAACCGGACGAAAATGATCCTTCACGGATGTATGTTCTTCTTGTCGCGAGCAAAAAAGATATCGTCAATGATTATCAGTCCGTATTTGCCGAAGCCGGACTCAAACTGGTTCTGGTAGACGTTGATGTCTTCGCGGTTCAGAATGCTTTTGAGATGAATTATGATCTTGATCCGGAAGAGGTTTATGCCCTTGTAAACATCGGGGCGAATATGATGAATCTTAATGTTGTAAAGAGTGGGGTTTCCCTGTTTACCCGTGATGTGCAGATGGGCGGAGGGCTCTACACTGAAGAGATCCAGAAAAAACTGGCCGTAAGCAGCGAAGATGCAGAGAAATTGAAGCTTTCTGCTCTGCAATCATCTTCGGCAGAACTTCTGGAATCTATTGCAAGAGTAAATGAAACCCTATCCCTCGAAATCAGACGTTCCCTCGATTTTTACAACTCCAATGCCATTGAAGGGAGGATAACCAAAGTTTTCATGTCTGGTGGTGGTTGTAAAACCTATAACCTTGTCGAATCGGTAAGCGTGCGGCTGAATCTTCCCGTCGAAATTATTAATCCATTTAATCGGATAAAATTCGATGAGAAAAAGTTCGAGAGAGAGTTTCTTGATGAAATTCAACCTATCATGACTGTTGCTGTCGGACTTGCGTCAAGGAGGCTCGGCGACAAATGATTAGAATTAATCTACTTCCTTACCGGGCGTCAAAGAAAAAAGAGACTGCTAATCAGCAACTTGTCATCATGGCGGCTGTTTTACTCTTTGCGTTAGTCGCTATGGTGGTGGCCTATTCTGTGACGCTCGGGAAAATTCGTTCTACCCAAAACGAGGCTACCAGGTCAGAACAAGAGTTGGCTGATCTGAAGAAAAAAATCGGTGAGATTGACAATCTTAAAAAACTGCAAGCCGAGGCTCAGAAGAAACTTGATATCCTGAATCAGTTAAGGAAAGAGAAAAGTGGCCCGGCAATAAGACTTGCAAGGATGAGCGACATTGTCCCTGAAAAAATGTGGCTGACAAGATATCAGGAAAGTGGTGTAAGCGTGTCAATCTCAGGTCTTGCCTACAGCGAGGAGCTTATAGCTGAGTTTATGAGGAGCATCCAGGCTTCAAAAGAGTTTGGGAATGTGGAACTGCAAGTTTCAGAACAGCAAGAACTCAACGGCGTAAAACTTAAAAAATTCGATCTTGCCTGTGTGATCAAGTTTGACAAAAAGGAGGAGTCTCCAAAAGAGCCTCCCAAAAAATAAAATAGATGCGCGAAGCCAACTAGACAAGGACTTACTATGCATCCGCAAGTAGAAAAAATCATAAATCTTCCGATGAAGCAGAAATTAGCTGTTCTGCTGCTTTTATTGATAACTACCGGCGCGGGCTTTTTCTTCGGTATGGAAAAGCCAAAACTTGATGAGCTGAAAACCCATCAGGCGAAACTGGACAAGATCCGTGCGGATGTTGCTGAAACACGCAAGCTTGCGAATAATCTTCCCAAGTTCAAAGCTGAGTTTGAAGGATTAAAAAAAGACCTTGATAATGCTCTTACGGAGCTTCCCAATTCAAAAGAGATCCCGTCTCTACTTACAACGATAACGAGTGCCGGAAAATCAGCAGGGCTTGATTTCCTCACCTTCAGGCCAAAGGGTGAGACACCGAAGGAGTTTTATGCGGAAGTTCCTGTTGATATAGTCGTTTCAGGGGCTTATGTCGGAATCGCAAACTTCTTTGTGGCAGTTAGTAATCTGCCGCGAATAGTAAATATAAGTAATGTTGCTTTTAGCGACATTCGCAACGATAGAGGGCGAAACCTTCTCAAGGTATCCTGCCAGGCTACAACTTTCAGATTCCTCGATAAGAGCGAAACCAAGGATTCCAAGGATGATAAAAAGAAGAAGTAACTTATCCTCTTTCTTAAGGTGTGGACTTCTCTTTATTGTACTGCTGGCCATAATATTGCCAGGATGCAAGAAGGAGACTCCTCCGCTACGACCGCCGCAGACTAAGCCGTTGCCACCTAAAACACAGCAAGGCGCTGGAGTAAATGCAGTTGTCCCCATAAAGCCTTTACAGCCCGCTCTCTCGTCAGCCAGGAAGAGCGCAGCAAAGAGTCTTGTGCAAAGCCAGGTATCAACTTCAAAGCGGCTAAAGCCGGCAGGGAGTGTTGATCTCGATTTTACGAGCAGGCGCGATCCTTTCAAGCCATTTGCGCAAGCACCGACACCACAAAGTGCTTCTGCAGGCAAATCCGGAAAAATCAGAATCAAAGATCAGCTTCCTATTCAAAGCTTCGACACTGAAAAATTTAAGGTTTCGGGCATAGTAACCGGACTCAAGGCGAACAGTGCGCTTGTTATCGACCCGAGTGGTAAGGGATATGTTGTTAAAGAAGGGATGCAGATAGGCAACAATGACGGTTATGTTAAAAAAATAACTGACACTGTTGTAGAAGTTGAGGAATCTTTCAGAGATGACAATGGTCGGGTTAGAAAAAGACTGGTTAAGCTGATGCTATTAAGGAAAAAGTAGGAGTTATCAATGACAAAAAGCCAAATCAGAATAGTTCTGCGAACGTTCATTCTGCTTATCCTGTCGTTATCATTCGGCTGTGCTCAGCAGATGAAATCAGTTCAGGCTGAACCAGCTCCCGATGTGTCTGCAACTGCGCAGATACAGAGCGTCACCGTTACTGATGACGGGACGCGAATCGAAATCATATCTGACAGGCAGATTGTTTACACCTACTACATGCTGGAAAATCCGCCAAGGGTGATAGTAGATCTTGCCCAGACAGCTCCCGGTCCGCAGCCTTTCCCACTTGATATTAACAAAGGCGCTGTGAAGCGGATAGAAGTTGCGAAACATGAATTTGGTAGCGGCGTGTTAAGCCGCATAGACATTTCGCTTAATGGAAAGAGTGAAATTTCCGCTCAGCTTGATCCGTTGGAAAAGAAGAAACTTGTTATTACAATTCCTTTTACTGCTACTGGCAAGCAGGATGCGGTAGTTGCTGATAAGATGGA
Organism: uncultured delta proteobacterium; assembly: GCA_963787125.1. Classification (GTDB taxonomy): domain Bacteria; phylum Desulfobacterota; class Desulfuromonadia; order Geobacterales; family DSM-12255; genus VEOV01. The sequence continues at coordinate 11,474 of CAWBBV010000011.1, read as the reverse complement.
GTCAGCAGTAAGTGTTCAGGCACCCAAATTGGATAATGTTACGGCTGCTGTACCCGTTGTTGAGCCTTTGGTGGTTGCAGAAAAACAGGCGACATCCAATCCAGAACCCCCAGTCACAGCTAAGGAAGCGGTGAAAGCTGAGAGTAAGGATCTAGTCGCCAGCAGTGTACTGGCAACTGAGCCTGTAAAGGCTGAAATAGTAAAGGAAGAGGCATCACAAACAAAAGTGGAGCCGCTTAACGTCGCTAAATCCAAGACTTTGCAGCCGTCAGGAGTTGCAACAATAATAAAGCCTGGAGTAAGGTCACTTACTGCTATCAAGAAGATTGATGACGGGCTTATGCTTGAACTTTCTGCTGAGGCTGACTCTTATAAAGCTTTCAAGCTGTCACAGCCGGAGCGGCTTGTTATCGATATTCCTAAAACAAGAAGTGCAATGAGCTTAAAAGTTGTTGACATTAAAGCATTCAATCTTGGCAACGCACGAATTGGCGTTTCAGCGGATAAACTCAGGGTAGTTTTTGATTCACTCGGACCCATTCCTCATTATTCGGTGGCAAAAAGCAGTTCAGGACTATTGATTGCTTTCGTAAACAAGAAACAGGAGTCTGTGGACAGCGCCTCCGGAGCTGAAAAAAAAGGAGTTGTGCCTGAGGTAGCAGTCTTTGGGAAAGCTGAAAAACAGGAAGCTGTTAAAGTGGAGGCTGCAGTGCCTGTTATGGAAACAGCTGCTATTCCTGCTGAGCCTATAGTTGCACCAACACCTGCACCTGTGCCAACACCTGTGCCAACACCTGTGCCAACACCTGTGCCAACACCTGTGCCAACACCTGTGCCAACACCTGTGCCAACACCTGTGCCAACACCTGTGCCAACACCTGTGCCAACACCTGTGCCAACACCTGTGCCAACACCTGTGCCAACACCTGTGCCAACACCTGTGCCAACACCTGTGCCAACACCTGTGCCAACACCTGTGCCAACACCTGCACCAACACCTGCACCAACACCTGCACCAACACCTGCACCAACACCTGCACCAACACCTGCGCCAACACCTGCGCCAACACCTGCGCCAACACCTGCGCCAACACCTGCGCCAACACCTGCGCCAACACCTGCGCCAACACCTGCGCCAAAAGCTGCAGCAAAGACCGAGTCAGTAGTAGCCAGTCAGGAACCGGTAAAGATTGAAAAGCCGGTTACGGAAAAGCAATCATCTACGACTAAAACTGTTGTAAAAAAGCCGCTTAGTGGGACTGTCGAGGCGGTTGAGTTTACCCAGGCCGATGGAATCTCAAGAATAACTGTCAGAACCAGCGGTAACTGCGTTGCGCTTGAGCCGGTTAAAACAGTGAAAGGACTTTCATTGACGCTTAAAGGCTGCCGACTGCCGGTCAGTCTTCAAAGAGAACTTGATACGAAAGGCTTTGAGAGTGTGATCAAAACTATTGCTCCTTTCAGTGTGAAGAGCGGAGCCGTTCCTCAAGCAAGAATTGCCGTTAACCTGCGAGGTTCAGTAGCAAACACCCTGCGAAGAGACGGTGATATTTTTCAATGGGATTTCAAGGAACCGGTAAAGATTAACAAGGCATCAAAGTCTGTCAAAGTAACCAAAGCAGCTAAAGCGTCTCCACAAATATTGCCAACACTGACTCTTGATAAAGATGTTCCTGATGTCAGAACGGAGACGAATAAAAGCAAAACAGACAAATCAATGGAAGAGGCTTTCATGCTGGAGAAGGCATCCCAACCGGTTACAAGGTCGGGAAAGGTTTATAGCGGGCGGAAAGTAACCCTTGAATTTTCCGATGCTGATATAAGAAAAATCTTCCAGCTTCTTGCAGAGGTAAGTAATCAGAACTTCCTGGTATCCGATGATGTGACTGGAACAATCAGTCTCAAGCTTGTTAATGTGCCATGGGATCAAGCTCTTGATGTAATTCTTGAGAACAAGGCTTTAGGGATGCAGAGAGAAGGGAACATTGTTCAGATCAGGCCAAAGACAAAGATGAAGTCGCTTGATGATGAAGCAATCGAGATGCGTTTCACGGAAGAGAAGAAAATGCCGCTCTCTACAGTTATCTTTGATATTAATTTTGCAACTATTGGCGATATCGAAACACAGTTCAAAAATCTGAAGAGCAAGCGATCGGATTCATCAATATCAAGTGACTCGCGAACTAATAAAATTATCGTCGTCGATATCGATCCTAATATTAACAAGATGCGTAAGCTTCTGGATCAACTGGATATTCCCGAGAAGCAAGTCATGATCGAAGCAAGGATAGTCGAGGCATCTTCTAACTTTGCCCGTGATATCGGGGTTAAATGGAATTTCGGCTACCAGGACGGCAGCGCTTCGGTTGCTAACGTAAACAACGTATCCGGTTCTATGGGTGGTGTGACCTCACTGGTTTTACCCACGACAACTACAGGTGGCGTGGCTGCCGGAATAGGTTTTGGTAAACTGCTCAGCAATATACAGCTGGATATGAGGCTTTCAGCGGCATCTACGGTCGGACAGGTAAAGATAATATCGACACCGAAGGTGCTGACAGTCAATAATAAGGCTGCCAAGATATCCCAAGGGCAGATGATACCTTATCAGAACACCAGCTCAACAGACGGTGCCAAAACAGAGTTTATTGAAGCTGCTTTAAGCCTTGAAGTAACTCCGCACATAACAGCTGACGGTAGCGTTAATATGAAGATAAAAGCGAGTAACAATACTGCCGGCGTCGGTTCGCCACCGCCCATAAACAAGAAAGAGGCGACAACTGAGCTTGTTGTTAAAAATGGAGAGACAACCGTCATCGGTGGTATTTATGTTGATTCGGAGACGGAAGGTGACACTGGCGTACCCTATCTCTCAGATATCCCAATGCTTGGCTGGATGTTCAAGTCAAATGCGAAGAGCAAGACCAAAAACGAGATGCTTATATTTATTACACCTAAGATAATGAATTAGTCGGACTTTAGCAATTATGGTGGGTGAAATGGTATAGCTAGGTTTTATCTGTATTTGCATAATGCGAATTATTGGGGATAACTTTTTCGCAAAATATAAAAAATGAGAGGGAACTATGAAGAGAATAAACATAATATATTGCATGCTGCTAGGTTTTGGACTTGTTTCAATTCAATCTTGCGGTAGTGAAGATACTGGAGGTGTTTCAGTTTTTAAAACTGTTACCGCGATCGCTACAGTGGATTCAACTAGTAATCCACTCCTGGCCGATATTGCAACATGGACAGGAACCCCTTGTGCCACAGGGTCCACCTATGCAGTAACCGATAAAGTTGTTAATTTTACGATTGTGTCCACCAAAGGCAGCAGCGGTGGGACTGCTTCGCCATTGATGCTTCAGAGGGCAACAATTGCTTTTTCACCTGCTGACACGCTAACCCAAACTTTCGCTCCATTACCTCCACTATATTCACCGGCATATCAAAGTCTTCTTGGATACACCGTGCCGGCGGGAGGAAGTTTAGTAGTTCCGGTTGAGGTTGTTACGCATGCACTAAAGGAGTTTTTTGGTCCAACTCTTGTGTGCACGGGAAATACGTCCATTTACAATTACAATGTGGTAATTACGTTTGATGCAACAGAGGTGACGACCGGAAAAAACGGTCAGATTTCTGCTGGTATGACAGTGCGTTTTGCGGATTTTGCTGATAAATAATGACTAATTCTAAGGAGAAATAAGATGAATATGTTGAGACTAGTTGCTGCTTCGGTTTTGATATTTGGAATTTGTGCTTGCTCGTCAAGCAAACCGAGTGAGGATAAGATCAAGACCTCAATAAAGAAAATAATGCCGATCGAACCGCAGATTACTTCGATTAAAGAGCTGGATTATTTCCCCGGCTTAGTCGAAGTTGTAATCAAGATTGATGGCAAACCGATTATTTTTTATACCGACCGTAAAGGGGATTATGTTGTGAGCGGCAGTATTCTGAAGGCCGAAAATAAGCAAAATCTTACTCAGGAAGTTATGAAAACGCTAGAGCCTGTGGCGCCAGCAGCTCCGACTGTGCAAGTGCCCACTAAAAAATAGGACATCTGGTAAGCGCTAACCGTATTTTAAAACTCTTCATTAGTCGTAACACTGAACCAAAAGATCTATGAGGGCTATATAATGAAAAAACTGCATGCGTCACTTGTTGCTTTGCTCGCAATTATTATTTTTGCCATATGGGGATGTAGCGGTGGGGGCGGAACTGATCCCCAGACGTCAACCTTGAAGAGCAAGACGCTGTCTAAGCTGATTGGTTCTGAGTCGCCTATTAGCATTGATAAAAGTGATGGGACTGGGACAATGTTGGCCGGTGATCAGCAGAATCCCCATGTGATTTACCTTTCTGATAAAAATCTATGGTTTTCCTGTTACGAAGACTGGAGCAGTACCACTAATGGTTCCGAAATCAAAGGGCGCTTCATCCGCTATGACAGCGTAGGAAAGAAGTTTGAGTTTTATGGGGCAGAAGTTAGTATAACTGGTGGAGTTGCTGGCAATCAAACATTGCCACGTGCAGCATATAAAGCGGGAACCAACGGCAAAATTGTGATTGTCTGGCAGGACACTGTTACTCCGTATGTACGATTCAGTACGATTTTGAGCGCAGATATAGATCCAGCTCTTGCACTCCATGATGAAACTACTACTCCTATGTTGATCGCAGGGACTTCACCAACAGCAATTCAGGCGACAATCGCAGTTCACAATCTCACTCTAACTGCTACCCCGGCTGTCACTTATCATACCCAGTCCCGCATTAGACCAAGAATTGCCTACAATCTATCCAAGGACTCTTTTGACGTAGCTTGGGTTGAGCTGAGAGATGAAGCTAAGGTGTTTAGTTATTTGCCGTATAGTCCCGATAACACGACCCCCGTTGCTCGTGTTATCACAACATCTGATTCAACCGCGGTTGGCTATGCTTCACTTAATGCTGCTGGTGCGGCGCTACCAACAATTTTAGTTGCACCCACTGAAATCGGTTCAGGTGCCAAGACTATGGGAATGCGTCTGCTTAGTAGCACCGGTCATAGTACCTCTTCACCCTCCACGCAAACAAATACGTATGAATATTTTGATGGTGTTGCATCCGTTGATATTGCGAGTGATTCCAATTCGAACACAACCTATATTGCATGGGAAGGTTTGAGGAATTCAGTAACTGTTGCAAATACGGCTACTGAAACTGATGTCACTGAAGTTCCATCAGTAATAAATGGATCAGCGACAGAAAGCGTCGACACAGTAATTACTTACGGAACTCCTCAAAAAGCTGTCTATGGTATGTCACTGAGTAATGTCAGTTTTTCATATAGCGCAACACAAATATCAACCTCTCCGTCGTATGATGTCGGCGCTCCTTCAATCGGTTTTGATCCTGTTTCAATGCGATTTCTGGTCGCCTGGGAAGATCTGCGAGTTCCTGGAAATTCCAACCAGAAGATCTATGGACAGCTCATAACCACTTCCGGTGGCCTTTATAATGTCAACTTTGCCATAACAACGGCATCGGGTCTCGATCAATCGAAACAGACACAACCATGTGTTTCTTACGACAGTGTCAACTCGCGCTTTTTTGTGGCTTGGCAGGATGGTCGCAACAGCCAAGCCTCCAGTGGTCTGGATATTTATGGACAGTATGTAGATGGCGACGGATCAATTCGTGGTCAGAACTATGCCATATCAACGGCAACCGGTAGTCAATACACCCCTGTAATAGCCTATAATTCTACTGATCAAGTTTTTATTGCTATGTGGAAGGATGCCCGTAACCAAAATGTGAGCGGTGCGGATATCTACGGGATTCTTTTTGACCTTGGTAATCCGGCACTGGTTGCATTAAACGGAGATGGATCGACAATCAGCCCAGCTGTTATTGACTTCGGCGCAACTAGCCCCGGACAGAAAGTTAAACGCACATTCAAGCTGAAAAACGTCGGCGATGCACCGCTTACAGTAACAGCGCCTTTTACCTATGCGACAGGAACAAGTTTTGCGACAAGCCCTGCAATCAACGCATCGTTCACCTTGGCTGCTTTAGCCGAGCAAACAGTTACGGTAGAATTTACGGCTCCCAATCCAGGCGCAGGAACATATACCGACTCGCTTATTATTACTTCTGATGGTGGGAATACGTCCTTAGCCTTGCAAGCATCGGTTGTAACGTCCAACCTGTCAGTTTCATCGGATATCATTGATTTTACAACTGTTCAGGTCAACTCATCAGCTGATCTGCCAGTGAATATTACGAACTTTGGTTCAACAACCATAAATATCACAGGTATATCTGGCTTTAGATCAGTTTACTCATTACTAGATTCCGCTACCGGCCTGCCGCTGACTTATCCAATGTCACTGGCAACTGCGCAATCGAAAACTGTTATCGTACGATTCAGTCCCACTCAAGTAGGCAATGCCGACTCATCATTCACAATTTACACCAATACAACTGGTGCAACAAAAACGGTGACACTTAAAGGCATCGGGGGGGGGGCTCCGCTCATTAGTGTAAACCCTGCAAATATCGCCTTCGGGACGATAGCTCTGGGCAGTAGTAACACCCAGACGCTGACCTTAACAAATAACGGCTATTCGAACCTGAGCATTACTAACATAGCCGCTCCCGGCGCAGTAGGCTTTACCGTCCTGTCCGGCGCCACGGCAACCATTCTTCCCGGTGCCAGCGCCAACGTCCTGATTCAGTTTGTGCCGGCGACAGCAGGCCTCAAGACCGACACCCTGACGATCACCTCCAACACCGGTGGGACAGCCGGGACCACCAGCACCGTAGGGCTCTCCGGCACCGGCGCAGCCTCTTCATTCACCTCAAGCTTGTCGACCTTGGCATTTGGCAACGTCACCCTAGGGACTAACAACACCCTCTCCGTCGTCTTGACCAATACCGGCAGCACCGCCGCCACGATCAACTCCCTGGGCATGACCGGCAGCAGCGACTTCAGCCTGGTAAGCCCGCTTACCTCGACCCTGCCGCTGACAATAGCCGCCGGAGCAAGCCAGACAATAGCGATCAAATACGCACCAACAGCAGCAGGAGCCGTAGTCGCCAGCAGCCTTGTCATCAGCAGCAACGGCGCAGTCACCACCACCATCACCCTCACCGGCACCGGCGTAGCGACACCAATAATAGGCGTTAACCCGGCAAACATAGGCTTTGGCAGCATAGCCCTTGGCAGCAGCGCCACCCAGACCCTGACGGTCACCAACAGCGGCACCGCAGCTCTGAGCATTACTAACATAGCCGCTCCCGGCGCAGTAGGCTTTACCGTCCTGTCCGGCGCCACGGCAACCATTCTTCCCGGTGCCAGCGCCAACGTCCTGATTCAGTTTGTGCCGGCGACAGCAGGCCTCAAGACCGACACCCTGACGATCACCTCCAACACCGGTGGGACAGCCGGGACCACCAGCACCGTAGGGCTCTCCGGCACCGGCGCAGCCTCTTCATTCACCTCAAGCTTGTCGACCTTGGCATTTGGCAACGTCACCCTAGGGACTAACAACACCCTCTCCGTCGTCTTGACCAATACCGGCAGCACCGCCGCCACGATCAACTCCCTGGGCATGACCGGCAGCAGCGACTTCAGCCTGGTAAGCCCGCTTACCTCGACCCTGCCGCTGACAATAGCCGCCGGAGCAAGCCAGACAATAGCGATCAAATACGCACCAACAGCAGCAGGAGCCGTAGTCGCCAGCAGCCTTGTCATCAGCAGCAACGGCGCAGTCACCACCACCATCACCCTCACCGGCACCGGCGTAGCGACACCAATAATAGGCGTTAACCCGGCAAACATAGGCTTTGGCAGCATAGCCCTTGGCAGCAGCGCCACCCAGACCCTGACGGTCACCAACAGCGGCACCGCAGCTCTGAGCATTACTAACATAGCCGCTCCCGGCGCAGTAGGCTTTACCGTCCTGTCCGGCGCCACGGCAACCATTCTTCCCGGTGCCAGCGCCAACGTCCTGATTCAGTTTGTGCCGGCGACAGCAGGCCTCAAGACCGACACCCTGACGATCACCTCCAACACCGGTGGGACAGCCGGGACCACCAGCACCGTAGGGCTCTCCGGCACCGGCGCAGCCTCTTCATTCACCTCAAGCTTGTCGACCTTGGCATTTGGCAACGTCACCCTAGGGACTAACAACACCCTCTCCGTCGTCTTGACCAATACCGGCAGCACCGCCGCCACGATCAACTCCCTGGGCATGACCGGCAGCAGCGACTTCAGCCTGGTAAGCCCGCTTACCTCGACCCTGCCGCTGACAATAGCCGCCGGAGCAAGCCAGACAATAGCGATCAAATACGCACCAACAGCAGCAGGAGCCGTAGTCGCCAGCAGCCTTGTCATCAGCAGCAACGGCGCAGTCACCACCACCATCACCCTCACCGGCACCGGCGTAGCGACACCAATAATAGGCGTTAACCCGGCAAACATAGGCTTTGGCAGCATAGCCCTTGGCAGCAGCGCCACCCAGACCCTGACGGTCACCAACAGCGGCACCGCAGCTCTGAGCATTACTAACATAGCCGCTCCCGGCGCAGTAGGCTTTACCGTCCTGTCCGGCGCCACGGCAACCATTCTTCCCGGTGCCAGCGCCAACGTCCTGATTCAGTTTGTGCCGGCGACAGCAGGCCTCAAGACCGACACCCTGACGATCACCTCCAACACCGGTGGGACAGCCGGGACCACCAGCACCGTAGGGCTCTCCGGCACCGGCGCAGCCTCTTCATTCACCTCAAGCTTGTCGACCTTGGCATTTGGCAACGTCACCCTAGGGACTAACAACACCCTCTCCGTCGTCTTGACCAATACCGGCAGCACCGCCGCCACGATCAACTCCCTGGGCATGACCGGCAGCAGCGACTTCAGCCTGGTAAGCCCGCTTACCTCGACCCTGCCGCTGACAATAGCCGCCGGAGCAAGCCAGACAATAGCGATCAAATACGCACCAACAGCAGCAGGAGCCGTAGTCGCCAGCAGCCTTGTCATCAGCAGCAACGGCGCAGTCACCACCACCATCACCCTCACCGGCACCGGCGTAGCGACACCAATAATAGGCGTTAACCCGGCAAACATAGGCTTTGGCAGCATAGCCCTTGGCAGCAGCGCCACCCAGACCCTGACGGTCACCAACAGCGGCACCGCAGCTCTGAGCATTACTAACATAGCCGCTCCCGGCGCAGTAGGCTTTACCGTCCTGTCCGGCGCCACGGCAACCATTCTTCCCGGTGCCAGCGCCAACGTCCTGATTCAGTTTGTGCCGGCGACAGCAGGCCTCAAGACCGACACCCTGACGATCACCTCCAACACCGGTGGGACAGCCGGGACCACCAGCACCGTAGGGCTCTCCGGCACCGGCGCAGCCTCTTCATTCACCTCAAGCTTGTCGACCTTGGCATTTGGCAACGTCACCCTAGGGACTAACAACACCCTCTCCGTCGTCTTGACCAATACCGGCAGCACCGCCGCCACGATCAACTCCCTGGGCATGACCGGCAGCAGCGACTTCAGCCTGGTAAGCCCGCTTACCTCGACCCTGCCGCTGACAATAGCCGCCGGAGCAAGCCAGACAATAGCGATCAAATACGCACCAACAGCAGCAGGAGCCGTAGTCGCCAGCAGCCTTGTCATCAGCAGCAACGGCGCAGTCACCACCACCATCACCCTCACCGGCACCGGCGTAGCGACACCAATAATAGGCGTTAACCCGGCAAACATAGGCTTTGGCAGCATAGCCCTTGGCAGCAGCGCCACCCAGACCCTGACGGTCACCAACAGCGGCACCGCAGCTCTGAGCATTACTAACATAGCCGCTCCCGGCGCAGTAGGCTTTACCGTCCTGTCCGGCGCCACGGCAACCATTCTTCCCGGTGCCAGCGCCAACGTCCTGATTCAGTTTGTGCCGGCGACAGCAGGCCTCAAGACCGACACCCTGACGATCACCTCCAACACCGGTGGGACAGCCGGGACCACCAGCACCGTAGGGCTCTCCGGCACCGGCGCAGCCTCTTCATTCACCTCAAGCTTGTCGACCTTGGCATTTGGCAACGTCACCCTAGGGACTAACAACACCCTCTCCGTCGTCTTGACCAATACCGGCAGCACCGCCGCCACGATCAACTCCCTGGGCATGACCGGCAGCAGCGACTTCAGCCTGGTAAGCCCGCTTACCTCGACCCTGCCGCTGACAATAGCCGCCGGAGCAAGCCAGACAATAGCGATCAAATACGCACCAACAGCAGCAGGAGCCGTAGTCGCCAGCAGCCTTGTCATCAGCAGCAACGGCGCAGTCACCACCACCATCACCCTCACCGGCACCGGCGTAGCGACACCAATAATAGGCGTTAACCCGGCAAACATAGGCTTTGGCAGCATAGCCCTTGGCAGCAGCGCCACCCAGACCCTGACGGTCACCAACAGCGGCACCGCAGCTCTGAGCATTACTAACATAGCCGCTCCCGGCGCAGTAGGCTTTACCGTCCTGTCCGGCGCCACGGCAACCATTCTTCCCGGTGCCAGCGCCAACGTCCTGATTCAGTTTGTGCCGGCGACAGCAGGCCTCAAGACCGACACCCTGACGATCACCTCCAACACCGGTGGGACAGCCGGGACCACCAGCACCGTAGGGCTCTCCGGCACCGGCGCAGCCTCTTCATTCACCTCAAGCTTGTCGACCTTGGCATTTGGCAACGTCACCCTAGGGACTAACAACACCCTCTCCGTCGTCTTGACCAATACCGGCAGCACCGCCGCCACGATCAACTCCCTGGGCATGACCGGCAGCAGCGACTTCAGCCTGGTAAGCCCGCTTACCTCGACCCTGCCGCTGACAATAGCCGCCGGAGCAAGCCAGACAATAGCGATCAAATACGCACCAACAGCAGCAGGAGCCGTAGTCGCCAGCAGCCTTGTCATCAGCAGCAACGGCGCAGTCACCACCACCATCACCCTCACCGGCACCGGCGTAGCGACACCAATAATAGGCGTTAACCCGGCAAACATAGGCTTTGGCAGCATAGCCCTTGGCAGCAGCGCCACCCAGACCCTGACGGTCACCAACAGCGGCACCGCAGCTCTGAGCATTACTAACATAGCCGCTCCCGGCGCAGTAGGCTTTACCGTCCTGTCCGGCGCCACGGCAACCATTCTTCCCGGTGCCAGCGCCAACGTCCTGATTCAGTTTGTGCCGGCGACAGCAGGCCTCAAGACCGACACCCTGACGATCACCTCCAACACCGGTGGGACAGCCGGGACCACCAGCACCGTAGGGCTCTCCGGCACCGGCGCAGCCTCTTCATTCACCTCAAGCTTGTCGACCTTGGCATTTGGCAACGTCACCCTAGGGACTAACAACACCCTCTCCGTCGTCTTGACCAATACCGGCAGCACCGCCGCCACGATCAACTCCCTGGGCATGACCGGCAGCAGCGACTTC
>CAWBBV010000010.1:0-17605 GCA_963787125.1 uncultured delta proteobacterium | reverse complement strand
CATTACCCACGGCGAATCGGTCGGCATCATCGGCGCCAACGGCGCCGGAAAATCGACCCTGCTGCTGCATCTCAACGGCTACCTTGCCCCGACCAGCGGCGAGATAGAGATCGGGCACACGCCGATAACAAAGGCGACCCTGCCGGAGATACGGCGCACCGTCGGCATGGTGTTTCAGGACCCTGACGACCAGCTGTTCATGCCAACGGTCTTTGACGATGTCGCTTTCGGCCCGTTCAATCTCGGCCTGTCGCCGGCAGCGGTCGAAGAGCGGGTCACTAGCGCTCTGGCAAAGGTTGATGCCGGCCATCTGCGCGACAAACCGCCATACCATCTGTCCGGAGGCGAGAAAAAGCGGGTGGCAATAGCAACCGTCCTCTCCATGGAACCGGATATTCTTGTCATGGACGAACCGACCAACGGGCTCGACCCTTTTGCCAGACGCCAGTTAATGCGGCTGATGAAAGATTTCCATCACACCAAGATTTTTACCAGTCACGACCTCGACATGGTGATGGAGCTGTGCGACCGGGTGATTGTGCTGGGAAGAGGAAAAGTAAGGGCTGACGGGGCACCGCAGGAGATTTTCGCGAATCAGCAGCTGCTGACAGAGTGTCGCCTGGAAAAACCGCTCTCCATGCAGGGGTGTCCGGTTTGCGGGAAGTAATGGGAAACGCTTCGACTCCGCTCAGCACACGAACGTTCCCTGAGCGGAGTCGAAGGGAACTTACACAGTTATAACAAATCAAATTTCCGCAATATCAACCGCGGTAATCTCCACATCCGGCCAACCCTCGTAAACCCACTCCTCAAGCCGCTCCAGAACCGACCGGGCTATCACCTTATCAGAGCTGACCGTCACAAAACCGAGCACCGCCACCCGCGGATTATCCTGCCGATCCACCTCGGCGCAGGCCACGTTGTAGCCGTTGCGCGCCCGCCGCTGGATACTCTTGATAATGCCGCGTTTCTCCTTTAGTGAAGTTGACGGCAGGGAAAGATGCAGTTCGAGACAGTAGATAAACAAGCCCTACTCCTCTTCCCGCGTAAAAAGGACAAATGCCATGGACGGGCGTTTCTGGGACTCGCGCATGGCAAAGTGGAGACCATCAAACTTCCACCCTTTGACACTCCATTCGTTCAAAGTCTCTTCCAGTAGATCTTCAGAAACTGTGGAAAGTTCTATTACCTTGTATTTAAGCATGGCCAGGCTCCTCTAGGTTAAGAGCACCTACTCCACCTAGGCTTGCAACCCTAAAGGAGCGGATCTTAATAAATATCTACCCGCGCTGCCTGTTCCCTGGCCAGCTCAATGGCAAGATGCAGGCGGGATCGCAGCAACTCAACCGGTGGGAGTTCAGTCAGATACTCCGCGACCCGAATTGATTTTTCATCCAATTGAAGTAATTCTACTTGCTCTGCATCCGCTCCGGCACAAAGGATCAGACCAATGGGTGATTCTTCACCTGCAGCCCGCTCGTGCTTGTCCAGCCAGCGGAGGTACAGCTCCATCTGGCCGGTGTGGGCAGGTTGAAAAGATTCCAGCTTCAGTTCGATGGCCACCAGCCGCCGCAAAAAGCGGTGGTAAAAGAGCAGGTCGAGATAAAAGTCGTCTTTGCCGACACTCATCCGTTTTTGGCGGGCCACGAAAGTAAAGCCGCTCCCCAGTTCCAGCAAAAACCTTTCCATCTCCCGCAGGATGGCGTTTTCCAGATCTTTCTCGCTGAAGGCTCCCTGCAGACCGAGGAAGTCAAGCAAATAGGGGTCGCGAAAGACCATGTCCGGGGTCATCTGCCCGTCGCGCAGAATATCCAGCTCTGCCTTGATGACCGCTTCGGTATTTTTGGAAAGGGCGGAGCGTTCGTAGAGCATGCCACCGATCTTCTGCCGCAAAGTGCGGACCGGCCAGCGTTCTAAACGGCACATCTCGGCGTAAAACTCACGGGCAAGGGGGGCTTTTATCGGCAGCAGTGCTAGAAAGTGCGCCCATCCCAATTGTTGTATCAGCGATACGACAATCTGCTCACCGGGGAACACCTCGGCAAACTGAACCATCCGCCGAACATTTTTTTCTCCAAACCCCTTACCAAATTCCGTCTCTAATTGTCGTGACACTGTTACGACAATCTGCCCACCATAGGTAGCTCTGTCACCACCAAGGACTTCAGTGCGGATACGTTTGCCCAGCCGCCAGTAAAGCAGCGTCTGTTCGGCATTGGCAACCGTGGCCACCCGGCGGCGAGCAGAATTGATCAACTCGCGCAGATCGGCAAGAATACCGGATGCATCTACGGCAACAGTCCCTTGCGGACGAATAACAGTGGATTTATTCATTATCAGCATCTCCTCCGCAGTTTTGCCAATGCGGCATTTGATAGTGTGATTCAATCTTGTTTCGTGCCGGATGATAACACTTTTTGAGATCCTGGCCAGATAGTCAACATGACACTCATCTCTTGTTGTTTTGATTATGCTTCTCATTTAGTGTGCAGAGAATTGCGTATGCATTCCCCAAATTTAAGCCTCACCACTAATTTAGTGTTCACACCACCACGACAAGGGGTTAGTGCTCGTTTTTAAGCAGTTCACTATTATTGTAGTCATTTACCGCATAAAATTTCTTTTCTACTCCTTCAACAACATACTTAATTGCAAACCCGAACTTAGTAATTTTCTCCTTAGCACTCGCGAGATCTCTTCCTCTTATTTCGCCGTTTTTTTCCATTTCCTTAGAAAACAATTCACTGTGGTGAATGCCTTTTTCAGGGGTACTTTCCGGTGATATCTCAAGATTGAGGCCGGACAAAGTATTTATCTTGTTATTATAATAGGTTGATATAGTTGATATTGTGACAAACTCAGCACTTTTGTTTGTTATTTTCAACATGTAACCATCAAAATTTACATTAATTACAGGGTCACCCTTATCGTATTTCGGCTTTGGAATGCTTATTATAGAATTGAGTTTTCGTTTTTCGTTTTTTGTTTGTTCTTCCAATTCGGCTAACTTTACCTTTTCTAGCTTGGTGGATTTCCATTTTTCATAATCAGAATCATCGGCTATTATAGGCTCTATTTCTTTAAAATAGATTTCTCTGGACTGCATTATAGAATCGGCACTGATTTGAAATAAGATTCCTGGGTCAACTTTCATATCTATAAGATTCCATTGAGCATCAATGAATCTTGTATGTCGGCTCTCTTTGCGGCGCTTCATCTGGTAATTTTTAGTAAAGTCTGTGTTAGGAGCAACATGAATAGTCAATGTACAATTTTCAGCCAAGTCATAAAGCAGCCCCCATCTTCCCCACAAAGACCTATTGTCTATCAAAGCCATTTCTCTCGACGTTTTAACAATCTTTTGCAAGCTGGATTGTGAACATGATTCAAGTTTGGTCGGCAAAGGAAATTTAACTTGTACCGCTATTGCGTTATTTGCGACTAAAACAACTGCCATAGCGATTGTAATACAGAATTTTATCATTTTGCAGCTCCTTGCTTTATAGTTTTTCTAATCGGGGCTCTGTTCATTCTACTTTAATAGCATTTTAAACGTACCACATCTTATGCAAGAACAGCATATTGACAAATTTAGCGATGTCACCACTATCCTACTAATTGGAATTTGACGAGTTGTTGCTCAAATCAAACTCATAAAAACTAGTCTAACTGTGGTGAAATTTGATACATCAGTTGACCAGTCTCCAATTTTTAAATTTCGCCTTAGTTCCTACGCTCAAATAGTAACATAAACAAATTGACGCGAAGACGCCAAAAATCTTTAGTTCAACTGATTTAGGCGAAAGTGATTCCCAAAACTTGCCAATGGCAATTGAGTTAGCAACAGCCGCCCCCACAGTCGCTATAAACAGTGCTACGAACTTTGGAATCGTCATTTTTTCGGTAGTCTTCTGTTCCGAGGATTTATCCACTGCTTTTTTAGTCATTGATCACCTCTTAACTCAAATTTGACTTCAACTGACCTTTTAACACAAGCGACATCATTAAAAAACATATAAATTCGGACGTCCGAATTTAGAGTAACTTGACTGATATCATTACACTGTTTGCTCAAATTTTTGCAGATTCCAGGCAATTCCTCTCATGAAATCATCAAAATCTCACACTTTGAACAGCTTGATCTTCTGGTACGCCACGCCACGCAGCTTGTTCAACTCCGGAATGAACGCCGCTTTCAGTTCCGTGGTCAGATCAGCAGCTACCAGCAGGTCAAGTCGCTCGGCCAAGGCGGCAAGATCCTCCGGTAGCAGGGGACTTTTCACTTTCGGTTTCGCCGCCTTCTTGATGACCTCACCGTAAGTAAGGCCGCTCTCCTTGTATTTCGTGTAAAGGGCGACCATCTTCACCGGCGTCTTTTGCCGGGCTATGACAGTAAGGATACTGCGCAAGGTTTTGGGATTGTTACGGCAATCATCCTTAATCTCTGCCGGAAGCCTGTTGAGCAAAAGCAACTCACACAGGGTTGATTCCGCCTTGCCAAGCACCGCGCCCAATTCAGCCAGCCCGTAATCATGCACGCTCCGCAGCCGCTCAATCGCCTCGGCCTCTTCAATGGCGGTCAGGTTCTCCCGGATCAGATTCTCGATAAGGGCGATCTCCGCCGGTTCGCCATCGGTGATGATGGCGGGGATGGTTGCCAGTCCGGCGTTTTTGGCGGCCTGATAGCGCCGCTCACCGGAGACGATGTAAAACATCCCTTCCGCCCCCTCCCTCACGAGTATTGGTTGCAGGACGCCGTGGCTACTGATGGAAGCGGTCAATTCAGCCAGCGCCTGCTCATCGAAGAATTTGCGCGGCTGCTCCGGGTCGGGGATCAAACGGTTCAGTTCCAGTTGATAGAGATTGCCTTTTTCATAGATTGCGGCCATGAAGCCCCCTTTAGTTGCTCGTTTTAGGTAACCATTTAGCATTTTCCTGTACAAGTGGCCTTTACTGCAAATCCCCCTCAATCCCCCTTTAAAAAGGGGGAGGCTTTTATGTCCCCCACTTTTTAAAGGGGGGTTAGGGGGGATTTGACTTTGACTGCCTTGATGCGCTGAATCAGTTGCTCGATTTAGTTACAAAAAAAACCGCCTTGCCGGTGGATTACCGGTGCCGCGGTTTTTAACAGCAAAATTGATTTTCCCATAACACCCCTCACACTGAATCATTACAGCCCGCGCACAATACAATGCCGTTCTACGATTGTCAAGGCAACGGATTAAATGTCGCTTATCATATATACTGGCCAGCAACATCACTGTTGCCTAAATCAACGGATTCCATTATTATGCATCCATGGATAAACGGCGGCCACATTATTCCTTACGTGAGGTTCAAGCAGTTGTCGCTCTCAAAGGGAGTGACGCTTTTACCCTGACAGCTATCAACAATGCCAGACTGATGGGGCTTTCAGCCGCTCAATCTCTGGCAGTTATTCTGTCGTTGACACCGGCCATGTTCTACAAGAGCATGACCACTAACCATGATTCCACTCTGTGGCAGGATGTCTATCATGCTCCGACTCCAGTTGGTCGAATCGCCTATATCAAGATCACTCTCCAGGAAGGTGCTGTGGTGATCCAGTTCAAGGAGAAATAATATGAAAGCATGTCCTTCATGTGGCAGCCCGGATATGGTGTTTGAACCGCGAGACATCCCTTTTGAATACAAGCATGAAAATGTTGTGGTTGAGCAGGTGCGCGGCTGGTTCTGCTCGTCATGCAACGAAGCAATCTTTGCCGATGGAGAAGGTGTCCGCTATGCAGCAGAAATTGACCGCTTTGTGCTTGAAGTTGACGCTCGTCTGGCAGATGAATTACGCCGGATTCGGCGTAAGCTGCACCTTACCCAGAAAGAGGCAGCAAAGCTTTTTGGCGGGGGCGTTAATTCTTTTTCCGAGTACGAACGCGGCGTGACAAGGCCCGCCAAGTCAACGGTTGTTCTGCTTAAAATTCTGGATAAACACCCCGGTCTCGTTGATGAGGTGCGGCTGTACGGGTGATATTCACACCCTTGATTTTCTTAAAGCCAGTTTTTATTCCCAACAGAAGTTCAACAATTTCATGGAGGTGCATATCAGATGGCAATCGTCAAGAACAACCCTTTCAGAGAGCTCCGCACCATGCAGGATCAGATGAACCGGATGCTTGATATGGCGTGGAACCGGGAGTTTGGGGAGGAGTTGAGAGAGGGGGTCTGGCAACCGCCGGTGGATATCTACGAGGATGAGCATTCTGTTGTCATCAAAGCCGAAATCCCTGATGTTGAGCAGAAAGATATCGAGGTCCGGATCGAGAACAACACCCTGACCCTCAAAGGGGAGAGGAAACACTCAACCGATGTCAAGAAGGAGAACTACTACCGGGTGGAACGTTACTTCGGCCAGTTCCAAAGAAGCTTCTCCCTGCCCCATTCTATCAATCAGGACCAGGTGCAGGCTTCATGTGACAAAGGGATCCTGACCATTACCCTCCCCAAGAGCAAGGAGACAAAACCGAAGCAGATCTCTGTCGAGGTTAAATAATCATCGAGAATAACAGTATCTGTAGAACAAGGGGCAGCTTTGTGAGAACAAAGCTGCCCCTTGCCGTTTCAGACTACTTGCCAAATAAACGGCCAAACAAGCCGGGGAATATCATGTCAAAAGTCATCAGCAGAGTAAGGAGAACCATGGTGACCACAGTTATCCAGGCGATGCAGTTGAACACAGGGCCGTTGACAAATTTCCCCATGAGCCGCCGATTGTTGATCAGAATCAGCATGAAGATGAGTACGAAGGGGAGGACCGCGCCGTTGACAACCTGGGAGATATACATGATGGTGATGAGCGGCGCGTTGGGGATAAGGATAATCAGGGCGCTGATGACGATAATGACCGTGAAAAGCCAGAAAAACTGGGGGGCATTGCGAAAGTCCTTATCTACCCCCGACTCCCATCCCATTCCCTCACAGATGTAGAAGGCGGTGGACAGGGGGAGGATGCAGGCTCCGAAGAGCGATGCATTGAACAGACCGAAGGCAAACAGGGAAGAGGCATGCTGGCCAACCAGCGGTTTCAGGGCCATGGCCGCATCGGCGGCGGTCTCGATCTTGAGTCCCTGTACGTGAATGGTCGAAGCACAAGCCACCATCATAAAGAATGCCACGACGATAGCCAGCACACAGCCGATAATGACATCGAGCCGGGTGAAGCCGTACTGTTCGGCTGTGATCCCCTTCTCCACCACGGCCGACTGCTGGTAAAACTGCATCCAGGGGGCGATGGTGGTGCCGATGATACCGATAAGGGTCATTACATAGGCACTGTCACTCTTGAAGGTCGGAGTTATCGTCGCCTTGAGCACCAGATCCCACTTCGGTCCGGCCATGAAAGCGGCAAGCGGATAGGCAAGATAAACCAGGCAGGCGATCAGAAAAACTTTTTCCACGGTCTTGTAGGACCCCTTGACAATCAGCATCCAGACAAGCAGGGCGCAGATCGGTACGGAAAAGTATTTGCTGATACCGAATATTTCAAGACTGGCGGCGATGCCGGCAAACTCGGAGATGGAGTTCCCCATATTGGTAAGAAACAGGGCGATCATGACATAGAAAGTCACCTTTACCCCGAAGGATTCACGGATCAGATCGGAGAGCCCTTTGCCGGTCACCGCTCCCATTCGGGCGCACATCTCCTGCACCACCACTAGAGCGACTGTGGTGGGGATCATCATCCAGAGGATCGAATTGCCGTAATTGGCAGCGGCCAGTGAGTAAGTAGTAATGCCGCCGGCATCATTGTCAACATTGGCGGTAATGATCCCAGGGCCAAGAATTGCAAGGAATAGCGCTATATTTTTTGTGTTGACCTTTTTGAACGGTCGCAATAAGCGGGAAAAAATGTTTCCGGTAAACATGTGGTAACCTCTAAAAACAATGAAAATTCGTAGCATGGGGGGGGAGGAAGAATCATCTTGAGAGGCAAATCAGCCGTGGCGCTTGCGTTTCAGTGCGTAGGGGATGAAAAGCTCGATAATATCGTCGATGGTGACAATCCCAAGCATTGTCCCGTTTCCATCAAGCACCGGAACTGACACAAGGTTGTACTTGGCAATTATTTCAAGAACATCCTCAGGCTCCGCATCAGCCATGACATACTTTACGTTCTCCACCATTATCTCTGCGACCGGTGTCTGTGGCGGACTAACGAGCAGGTCTCGCAGGCTGACAACGCCAAGTAAATTCTCTTTGGCATCGAGAACATAACCATAATGAATCATTTCAACATCAGGAGCCATGGTTTTGAGCAGTTCGAACGCGGCACCGGCAGTAGCATCCAGCGGGAGGCTCAGAAAAGAGTTGTTCATCAGGCCGCCAGCGGTGTCATCCTCATGCTCCATTAGCTCCTGGATCTCTTCCGCTTCTTCGGCATCCATCAGATCAAGCAGCTCTTTAGCCTTTTCGTCGGAAAGGTCGCCAAGGACATCAGCAGCCTCATCCGGCTCCATTTCTTCGAGGATATCAGACGCCAGCTCGCTATCCATCTCAGAAATAACCCTGCTGCGCAGTTCCGGATCAAGCTCGTGAATTGCCTCACCGGCGGTCTCAGTATCAAGGGAAGTCAGCACCGTCTGAATATGCTGATGAGAGATATTGGAGATTATTGAAGCCAAATCAGCCGGATGCATCTCCGCTAGCTGGTCATGGGCCATGGTAAGTGTCAGCCTGGAGAGGTTAAATTCAAGTGGTTGCACATACTCCCAGCTTATCTCCTGACGGGGGATCTCCTTATTGAGAAATGACGCGATCTTCTCACCGATCCGCTCGTAACCAAGCCGCCGCAAGAGGCCTTTAAGGCCGATATCTACTGAAAGAATACAGAGAAACCCCTTGTACCTGCCAAGCTTGATGTCATTTACCCTGACAACTTTAGCGCCGTCAACATCAACAATCTGCTTATCAAGAATGTCGCGCTTGAGAAGGATTTCTCCTTCCGCTTCTTCATAACAGTCGAAATCAACGGCCCTGCCGCTGACGGAGACAACGTAACGATTAAAGAGGGTTATTGAACTCCATGGAATAATGACATGCAGAGCGCCTTTCTTGACAATAAAGTGGGAAACCTGGGGGAACCCTTCGCCAGGCACCATGACTATGTCAGAGAGTGAACCAATCTTATGGCCATGTTCATTAATAACAGTCTTCCCCATAACCCGGCTGAGGTAGACTTCATTAAGTTCTTCAGTCATGCTGCGCCTGCCTCCTCAAAAAACGTGGATGTTCGTAGTGTCACCGCTAATCTTGTACCCAATCTAAAGGGCTAAAACAACTTACAGGGACACAGCGCATTTTTCAAGCACCTAATGATCTCTCAACAAAAATAGCCAGTTATGCTTGATCATAAGCACTCATAATCAACTTCATTTACGTGTTGACCAAGCCGAAAAAAAGCTGAAAATGTCTTTAACAGTTGTAAGAGAATAAAAAAAATGTTTTTTTAGAGGCAATTTTGCCATCAATTTTCTTCAAATGCCATAAACTTACCTACCGGCATAGATATACAGTCTGCAACGTTTTGGACTAATACGGAACCCGGTTTGCGGAGGGACAATGTTTTCACCTTTACGGATATGTGCGCTGACAATCACAGTCGCAATTATGGTATTTATCGCCAGCTCCTGCAGCAAGACACCGGTCAAACAGGAAAAAGCCCCCATCAACCCGCAATCTACCCGCCTGGCAACTATCCCTGAAGGACAGGAGGCCAACGATTTCTATTTCAGCCCTGACGGCCATCATTTGGCATATATTGTCATGAAAGCGGATAAAGTTGCGTTGGTGCTCGATGGCAAAGAAAGCCAAAGTTATAAAAATATCAGTCGGATCGTTTTCAGCCCGGATTGCCGTACTGTCGCCTTCAAGGCAACCGATCAGGGCCAGCAAAGTGTCGTTATCAACGGCAAGAGTGAAAAGGCCTACGAAAGTATCGGCACGCTCCAGTTTGCCCCTGACGGCAGGGTTGTCTATGAAGCCATGCGTAATAAAAAATGGTTTCTGGTAGTCGGCAGCCGTGAAAGCCCGGGCTTCGACATGCCGCTTGAAATGCCGATGCTTAGCCCTGACGGCAACAAAATAGCTTATATCGAGCATCACCTTGATTCCAAGAAAAGTAATCTGATCATCTGTAATCTGGACCTGAAAGCCCGAATAAAAGGCAAAGAATACGCTGCCATTACCAGAATAAAGGCAAGCAAAACCAATTCCAGATTCGCCTACATAATTAACTCGAACGGCAAGCAGGCGGTAGTTTCAGTCGTCTTCCCCGACACCGGCCTCCTGCAAGAGAATGAGGGGGCGCCCTTTGACCAGGTTCTCACCATGGATATCTCAGATGATGGCGCGCATCTCGCCTATCTAGCCCGGCGAGACAAGACTGTATTACTGGTCAAAGACGGAGTTGAGCTCCCGTTTCCGGAACATGAGATGCATTCACAGGCACTGATCGACAAAAATGGCAGAACCTTTATCGCCGGCATGACGCATGGTCAGTTTTACCCGGTAATGGACGGCAAAAGCTATGGCACCAGCTACGACGGCATTAAAGACCCGGTGTTCAGTGCCGATGGGACAAAGCTTGCTTTTGTGGCACGTAAAAGGGACAAACATTTTGTAGTCATAAATGGCAGTAATGGTCCCGAATATGACATGGTGGTCTCCCCCCAGTTTTCAGCAGACGCTTCCCGGTTGATCTACCGTGCAAGGCAGAATGGCAAACGCTTTGTAGTGGTTGCTGACGCTAAGGGAGTTACTCTTGAACAGCAGCCGGACTATGACATGGTCTGGCAACCGGTAATCACGCCTGATGGCAAATCAATCGCCTACAGCGTTAAAATCGGCAAGGAGATCTGGTGGAAAGTTGAACCACTGTAAATTAACCGCAACGAGAAGACTGACTTTTCCCTCGACATAGTGTAG
Source organism: uncultured delta proteobacterium (assembly GCA_963787125.1). Classification (GTDB taxonomy): domain Bacteria; phylum Desulfobacterota; class Desulfuromonadia; order Geobacterales; family DSM-12255; genus VEOV01. Next base: position 6,649 of record CAWBBV010000010.1, on the reverse strand, counting down.
GCTGACTGGATGATTCATCGCCTTATTAAACAATACAAAACATTTCTCACGATCGCATCTGTAGTGGCAACGGCACTCACCCTCCTCCACCCGGTGCCGGCTGAAGCGGCTGTTATCTCCACAGACACTGTCTGGCAGAATGAAGTAACGGTGAGTGAAGACACTCTCGTCCCTCAGGGGGTTACTCTCACCATTCGTCCGGGAACGGTCATAAAAGTCTCCCCGGCTGAAAGCACTAAAACAGATCCTGAATTCATCTCACCACTCACCGAGATAACAGTTCGCGGCAGAATCATGGTCGAAGGGAGCAGTGAAGCTCCTGTAAGGTTTATCTCTGCCGAGAAAGGCAAAAGCAGTGAATGGGCAGGTATTCTCATTGACGGTGGCGAGGCTCTCCTCAAAAACTGCTCCATAAGCGGTGCAGACTCGGCCATCTACCTGATTGACGGCAAACTGACAGCTTTGAACCTGACACTGACCGAAAACCGTCACGGCGCGACACTTATCGGCAATAAAGCTAGCGCCACCATCAAGAACAGCCGGATAAGCAACAACGACTACGGCGTCATCATAATAACCTCCAATGAACCGACTCTCAGCGGTACAATAATTTCCGGCAACAGGAAGAAGGACCTCTGGAAAGAGGATATTCCAGTCTCCCGTGATTTTCAGGTGACCAATCAGGCAACAGTCATTTTGCCGCTCACCAGAATCTACAAAGATGAAGCTCTGGTCGGCGAGACTGTCTGGCGCGGCAGGATCAGGGTTGATGGCAACCTGAGAATTCCAGAGGGGAGCAGACTGCTGATCACTCCGGGAACAATTATTGAGTTCTCCCGGAAAGATACCAATGGTGACGGTATTGGGGAAAATGGCATCCTGATTCAGGGGACACTGACGGCCAAAGGGACAAAAACCGCCCCGATTATGTTTCGATCCGCTGAAATAATCAAAAAAATGGGGGACTGGGACTCTGTCAACCTCATGAACAGCGATAAGGCCGAAAATCTGATCGAGAACTGTGTTTTTGAAGATGCCTACCGCGGTCTCCACTTTCACTACTCTACCGTCAAGGTCACCGGTTCAAGCTTCAGCAACAATTACCGCGGCATACAGTTTCAGGAATCAGCCGTTGAAATCCTCGATTCGGAGTTTGCGGCCAATAAAAGTGCTGTGCAGGGGAGAGACTCTTCCGTGCGTTTTTCCGGCAATCGCCTTTTTGATAATCATCAGGGGGTAAACTTTTTCAGGAACAGTCTTGTTTTTGCTGCCAATCGCATCTCAGGGAGCCTGAAGGAAGGGGTGAGAATCCGTGAGGGGAGCGCCGTTGTGGAGCGCAACAGTATCATCGCCAACCGTCAGGGGATCATGGTCTCTGACCTTTACTACGGCACAATAAACGGCAATGTCGTCGCTAATAGCAGCGAGACCGGTTTTTCCATGCGCACTGTCGATAACATCGAGGTCGTCGGCAACTATCTGGGAAGAAATGGCGCCAATGGTCTGAATCTTCAGGATGTAAGAGCTGATATAAAGGGGAACCTTTTCACCTTCAATTTTGAGCGGGGCATCGGCATATCTTCATTTTCCGGAATCATTTCCGGCAACAACTTCGCCTCCAACGGCCTGTATGCAATCGACCTGGAATCTCCGGACGAAATAGACGCCAACGGAAACTGGTGGGGAGGAGATGCTCCGGCAGCGGTGGTTTTTGATAAAAGGAAAGACTCTGCCAGGGGTTTGATAAAGTCCGACGTCTACTTAACAACTCCACGCCCTTTCGTCTGGCCTGTTGATGAGCTTGTCGGGAAACTGGATTTAGCCGGTGAAATAATTTTAAAGGGCCAGCCATCGGTGCCGCAAGAGTCGGTGCTGACAGTCTCTCCCGGAACAACGGTCCGTTTTGATGAAAATGCCGGCCTGACCATCAGGGGCAGGTTTAATTCAGTCGGCACAGCGGCAAGACCGGTCACGTTCACAGCCCTCTTTGCAAAACAGCCGGGAGCCTGGAATGAGATTGTCCTTGAACAGGCACAGGACAGTTCATTTTTGTACTCTGTCATAGAATACGCTGCCTGGGGTATTCATGGTCACTTCACCAACCTGTTGCTCGATCATGTTCTGGCCCGGCACAACGGCGGCGGAATGCGCTTCAGAAGCGGACCGGTAACTATCAGACGATCTGTTTTCAGTGACAACGGTATCGGCATCCGTTCGTATATCGGGAACGCCGTTATCGAAGACAATGTAATCACCCGCAACGAGATCGGTCTTTTCGTCCGCGAACGGGGCAGCGGCCTGACTATTAAGCGGAACAACATTTTCGCCAACAGTGACTACAACATCCGCTCAGGAGATTTCAACACCGAGGACATACCGGCAACTGGCAACTGGTGGGGTTCTACCGATCCAGTAGCAACTTTTTTCGATGGCAGACAGGAAATCGGGGTCGGCAAGGTCCTTTTTGAACCCGCCCTCACCGAGCAACTAAACCTCGAAAGTGCAGGGGTGAAATGAACTCTCCACGCAATCTCATCCTGCTTCTTCTCCTTGTCATACTCTTCCCTTTAACGGCTAAAGGCGCTGAGGATACGTTCGCACTACAAGGTGTTGTCAAGAATCTTGGCGGTGAAACGCTCCCGGATGCTGAGATTTACCTCTATTTAACCAGTAACACAAGACGTCCGGCTGACTTCATTTCTCCGAAAAGTGCCAAAAACGGCTCATACAAGCTGGTTCTGCCCAAAGCCGTTTACTGGGGTGTTGCCAGAATCAAAAAAGGTGAGCGGTTCGGTCCACTTATGCCTGGAGACAAACATTCCGGTGAGCCTGTCAGGATTGATCCGGACACAGAGACTGCCCTGACCGTTGATTTTACCGTTGCCGACATGCAGGAGTTGGCGCAGCGCCGTGAAAAGGGGCGCGAAGAACTGGCGGAGATTAGCGGCAAAGTCACGGCGGGTGGCAAGGGAGTGGCGGGAGTCTATGTATATGCCCGGATCGGCAGTATAACTGTGACCGTCCCTGAATATTTTTCAGGCTGGACTGACCCTGCGGGAAATTACCGACTGAAATTGCCCCCCGGGAAATATTTTCTCGGTTATGACCACCTGTTTCCGCCGACTGGAGACAGCAGCAACCTAAGGGAAATCGACGTACCCGTCGGGAAATTACCGGTTGCAATTAATTTGCAAATGCCGGTAGAATGAAACATTAAAAGCTTGTCCACCATAGGGAGGAATCAGGATGTTGCGAATTTTCACGGCGCTCTTTCTTGTTGTTACAGCACTTTACATAGCACCGCTGAATGCCTGTGTCGGCAAGACACTTCATATCGGCATTCTTGATACACCGAATGAGCAGATGCTGGCTGAACTGACCTCGCAGCTGATAACCGCCCGAACAGGAACTACCGTGAAGGTAGAGACTTTTAAAGCTCAGAAGGATCTTTACAGCGCAGTTAAACAGGGGCAACTCGGGATGGTAATCGAGAGCACTGATCGCGCTTTTGAAATGATCGGCAGGCCCCGCGAAAGCGGCAAAGCGGCCTTTGACTCAGCCAAGGCTGAATACCGGAAAAGTCTCAACCTGATCTGGCTTGAACCTTATGGAGCCATACAAGGTGGCAGCAGTTCTCAGCAGCTTGCCCCGGTCATTTCCAACGAAATCCTCAGCAGCTTGCCGGCTCTCCCTAAGCTGCTGCAGAAGCTTTCCGGCATTACCGGCGACTCCGGCTACAGCAGAATCATGAAATCAAAGGGTGATGAAAAGCCGAAAAAATTGGCAAAAGATCTCCTTAAGTCAAAGAAACTGATCTAAAAGGCGCTATCCCACCTGATGTCACCTGCAGTCAGAACGCTCATACAGTGGTTGTCTTCAACACAACTCACCATCGTCCTCTTTGGACTGCTTGCAATAGCGGCTATTCCTGGAACACTCCTTAAATCACAGCGGGAGTATTACAGCCACCCCTTATTTGTTCTGCTGATTGTCGCCTTTGCTCTCCATCTGACCGTCTGTACTCTCAAACGCTGGCACTTTCTCGCTCCTTCAACGCTGGTCGTCCACACAGGAGTTCTATTAACTCTGCTCGGCGCTGTTATGACCGGCCGGGGCTATGTTGCCACTATTAATATCTATGAAGGTGACAGCTCGAAAACGGTTTACCGCTGGGATCTCGAGCGGGATACCGACTTCAGTCACGAAATAAAAGTCAAGAAGATAAACGCTGAATTTCATCCGGTTCCGCTCCAGATCGGGGTAATGAAAGGTGATCAGAAGCATGATCTTAAAACGATCAAGACCGGCGAGAGCTTCCTGCTCGACGGTTATTCAGTTAAAGCTGACCGTTTCGATCCATGGCGGGAGAATGTTTCGATCGTAGTCATGAAAGATTCGCACCTTATCGGCTCAGCCGACACTTCCGGGATGTCGACTCTCCCGGCGAATTTCCCTTTCAGCTTCAAACTCGTCGCCTTTCAGGATGCCGTTATCAAAAGGTTCTGGATAGATCTGGATCTTCTTGAAAACGGTCATGTCGTCAAAAGCGGTGTCACTGAGATTAACGCCCCGCTCAATTGGAATGGTCTTGATTTTTTTAACACCGAAATAAGCCTGGACCAGGCTAAACGCCCCTACGCTGGCATCCAGATTGTCCGCGATCCAGGCAAATATGTGGTTTACTCAGGCATGGTCATCCTCTCTATCGGTACTTTTGCAGCATGGTACCGAAGATTCAAAAGGTAACTAACCTTGTTGTCTAAAACTTCACCAACAGAAAATAGCGGCTCCTGCCAGGTCCATGGCGGCCATGCCAGAAAAGCCAATCTGACCCTGATGGCAATGATACTGGCCGGATTTGCGCTCATAGTCTGGCATGTCTGGACCTTCGGTCCGGCTGGACATGCACAGGGAGCTGCAAAAGCTGACAACTCATTTTTAGTCAATCTCGGCAATGAACTTTGGAATCTTCTCATCGACAAGCACGGCATTCTTGCCGAGCTATGGGACATCTTCCCCTACTTCATTTCCGGCATACTTCTCGCCGGCTACATCCGCACCGCTAAAATAGCAGTTAAGCTCCAAATGATGCTGCGCCGCTACGGGGTCATGAGCGTCTTCCTTGCGTCCTTTATCGGCATAATTACCCCGCTCTGCGCCTGTGGCACTCTTACCACGGCGATCAGCCTGCTATTTGCGGGCATCCCCCTCGCCCCGGTCATGGCGCTACTGGTCACGTCACCACTCATGAGCCCATCGACATATCTTCTTACCCTCAATGACCTCGGCCCTGAATGGACTGTCATAAGGACGCTGGCAGCCCTGTTGATGGGTATCTTTGCCGGACTGGTGACACACTTCCTCAAGCCATGGGGATTTGAGACCAAAAAGGTTTTTATTGATGGCGCGATTGTCAGGGGCGACTTTCACGATGAAGACTACCCGGATGAGCGTCTTCGCTGCGGCTGCAAGCAGAAATTCGGCAACAGGGTGGCACTTAAAACCAGCAACCAATTTATCATTTTCCTTGCCAAATCCTTTGAAATGCTCGGTCTTGTCGGCAAGTACGTCATTGTCGGCGTAGTCATCGGCGCTATTGTTGAAAGATATATGCCAGCAGACTGGATTTATCACTTCTTCGGCAGGAAAGACCCGCTCAACGTGCTCTGGGTAACACTCGGTTCAGTACCGATTTTTCTCCACCAGATCAGCGCTTCCAGCATTCTTTACCACATCAAGAGTTCCCTGAACGGCACTCTTGACAGCGGCGCTGCCCTGGCCTTCATGATCGGTGGCCCGGTGACCGCAATGCCGACCATGGTGATGTTCTGGACTATCTTTAAGAAAAAGGTTTTTGTACTTTACATGGTCATCTGCATTGTCGGCACACTGCTGATAACGTACAGCCTCCAGGCGCTCTTCTTCGTACCCGGCATAGACACCGGCAACGCCCTCCTCAAAGGCGTTGGCAGACTTTCCGGCGGAAACTCCGCCATAATCAGAAAGCAGGGAGAGAGCGTCCGGATTGTCATGGATCCTGAAGAAAAACCACTTATAGCAACTTATAACAACATCCTTGGCAAGGAGGGTGGAGTTGTTTTTGATGCCGGAAGCGCCAGGTTTCTCCCGAAAAATCTTAAGTTCTCGGATAACAGCCGTTACATTGAAAACATCGCTGAATGGCTTGAGCAGGCAAGCAGCACCACCATAAAAGGGAATATTCTTGTTTATGACATCTCAGCTGGCAACAACATCTTTTATGATCAACAGATGACTTCAAGAGCTGCTCTTATGGACAAAAACTTTACATTTACCAACCGTAAGAAGACACCGCTGCTTTCGACCGCCCTGATTGAAAAACAGAGTCAAGTTTGGCTCTTTTTCGGTGAAGGTAAACTGTTGTCAGATTCAGAGCTGAAGGACCTGTTAGCATTCAGTCAGAACGGCGGTTCACTTTTAATCGCCACTGGTGAGGACGCTGATCTTAGCGGAATTAATAATCTTACATCCCGATTCGGTGTAAATTTTTATGGCAATACCAGCCAGAATAGCGAAATTCCTGTTGCAGTTGCGTCACCGCTGTTTTACCGTGCTGCTGAGCTGATCGGCAAGTTTCTCAAATTTACTCACAAAGCCTGACAATCTGGAT
>CAWBBV010000009.1:0-128263 GCA_963787125.1 uncultured delta proteobacterium | reverse complement strand
GCGCCGCCAGACCTCTGATCTCACGTTTTTTATAAATCAATCCTTGCTGGACAGGTTCGCGTGAGCCGGCGAAAATAACCCCGCCACCATATGCAAGATCACCATGCCTGGTCACAAATCTGAATTCAGGGTGTTTTCTGGAAAGCTTGATAGCCGTGGGAAGTTCAGCAACAAGTATGACTCGCTCAAGAAGTAACTCGATTATAGAGTTCTCGGGGCCTTGCAGTTGTACCAGGGAGAGTAACGGCTGTAGGCCTTCTGGCACGGCAGAAAATTTTTCTCGCCCGGAAAAAGGGAGCAGAAACCCGCATCTACCCCCATTATTCACCTTAAGATGCTCAACCGCAGCAAGGACATCATCCTCGCTGGAAGCCAACAAAGACTGAAGGCTGTTACCTAGAACCGCCTCAAGGGCAGATTCTATCTCTTCATCGGCGTCAACTGCATCAGCCAACAGCCCGCTAAAGCGCCCTTTAAAAAGATCTGTCAGCATGAGCGTTCTGACCCCCTGCCCATAACCGGCAAACTGTGCTTCAAGTTCCTGGAGAGAATACAATCGGGAGGCAACCGTGCTTAGTTCGTCACGCTGTTTCTGAAGTTCGGGTTCAATATCGGCAAGTGATAACTTCAAAGCTTCATGATTTCCGGCAAGCACTCGAATTGACTCCGAAAGGCCGGCAAATCTGGCGCGCTCCCCTGCCAGCATCTCCTGAAGGCTTGTCGCCCGCCCCTCAGCCTGAACAAGGAGCTCTTTCAAGCTCTGCTCCTCATTCGCACTCCGTTGCAGTCTGTCTGCCAGCTGATCAAGGCGCTTTGCCGAGGTAGCAAACTGATTCGACGCCTGGCTGATTTCGCCCAGGAGCCCGAAAAGTCTCTTACGGCTCTCTTCCAGCGTGAGCGCAGCAACCCTCTCTGCAGCGGACAGCTCTTCAAGCTGGCGCTCTTTAACTGACAGCACCTCTTCCTCACCGAGCGAGTCGATAAGAAAACCCCTACCTTTAAGCTCCAGCTGCCCATGTTCAGTCTCAGCGGCAGAAATCTGCTGTTGAATCAGTGCAAGCTCGCTACCGATCCGGGCAGTCTGAGATTCGAGGGTCACCATCTCTTTTTTCTGAAACTCCAGCCGGTTTTCAGCGCCCTGCAAAGCGGCTTTACCGCTGAAGATATCCTCCTGAGCCAGCGCCAGCCGCTGTTCCTCCTCAACAAGATTGAGGCGCAAACCCTCAAGATCGGCAGTTTTTAGCTCAATCCGGGAAAAGAGAGCCTCACTGTTTCGCTCCAGCGTCTCCATTTCAGCTGCGAGAACTGAGCGTTGCTCACCAAGTTCTGCATGGCGGCGCGAGGCAAAAAAGAGTTGAATCCCCCGCAGCTCTTCCCGCAGCGTCCTGAAACGCTCTGCTTTTTTTGCCTGCCGGTGCAGCGTGCCAAGTTGCCGCTTTACCTCGCCGACAATGTCACCGATACGCAGCAAATTCTGTTTGGTGGAGTCCATTTTCTTGAGCGCTACCTGCTTGCGCGATTTATACTTGGTAACGCCGGCAGCCTCTTCAATCAGAAAACGGCGTTCCTCAGGCTTTGCCATCAGAATCATGCCGATTCGGCCCTGCTCTATGATTGAGTAGGCTCTGGCGCCGACACCGGTGTCCATGAAAAGTTCGGTAATATCCATCAGGCGGCAAGGGGTCCTATTAAGCAGGTAGTCACTCTCACCATCACGGTAAAGCCGGCGTGTCACCTGAATTTCTGAATAATTGAGATATTTGGCAGGAACTCTGCCGTCTTGAGTTGAAAAGATGAGTGACACTTCTGCCATTCCCAGGGGCTTGCGCGACTCGCTGCCGCCGAAAATAACATCTTCCATGGCGCGGCCACGAAGATTTTTTGCTGACTGCTCTCCCATGACCCAGCGAATGGCATCAACAACATTGGATTTGCCACAGCCGTTCGGCCCAACTACGGCGGTAACACCTTCCGGAAAATCAAAGGAGGCCTTTTCGACAAAGGATTTGAAGCCGGAAATTTCCAATCTCTTTATTTTCATGGTGTTGACAAATCCCTTAGTCAGCAAAATCGTAGCATCGTATCGCAAATCATAAATGACGGTCAATCATAAAAGGGCCGGTTTTTCAGGCTTCTATAAGTTGCGCAGAGAGTGGCGGCAGAGTATAATCACCACGCCATCAAATTTACACAGCCACAGGAAAGAGAATGCAAACTGAACATCACCGTCTGAGAACATTAGTCATCTCCCTGTCAATCATCCTGTTGCTGCTGTCAACAGGGTACATTGTTCTGATAAAAGCCATAGACCTTGACACTTACAAAGAGCAGATTCTAGCTGAACTGCAAAAAACCATCAACCGACCGGTAACATACAAAAGCGGTAATCTCACTTTCAGCCTTGGACCTGCCATCTCATTTCACGGCATCACAGTAAAAGAACCTGACAACTCAGCCGATTTTGTAACAATTGATCACCTTACCTTTCGCCTTGACCTACTGCCGTTGTTCAGAAAACAGCTTGTTGTTCACGGGTTGGTAGCTGACAAGCCGGTCATTCGTCTTTTGCGCCACAAAGACGGCACCTTCAATATTACCGATCTGCTTGAAAGCGGTGGATCAAAAGATGCGCCTTTAAAGATCCATCAGCTGAAACTGAAAAACGCTGACATAACTTTTACTGACAGCTTTTTGCAGCAAAAAGTGTTGATTACAAAGCTGACCGCTACTGATCTTTTTATGGAGAATCTTGCCAGAGGATCCAAGGGGAGCTTCAAACTATCCACGCGGCTTGGCGGCGGAGCAAGCGGCATAGTTTCGATAACCGGCAAAATCAAACTCTCACCAAAGGAATCACCACTGGATAATACATCCATTGACGCCAAGCTCTCGGTCAAACAGCTTGAAGCTGGTCATTTATGGCCATACTACCGTCAGCACGTACCTTTCAAGAAATTTCTGGGTTCCTTTGATGCAGAAAGTGAGTTCCATGGCCGCCTGAACGAATTCACTTCTTCAGGGAAACTCTCCCTCCGTTCACTCCTGCTTGATTATCAACCGGTATTCAAACAGGCTCTCGGCTCGAAAACCATTCAAATGAAGTACAACCTGGAGTTGAACAAGGCAGACCTGGTCATTAAAACTGTCGAACTTGACGTAGATGGAGCAGCACTCAAAGGGAGTTGTGCCATCAAGGAATATCGGAGTAAGGACCCGAGAATCACTGCTCAGGTAACCGCCTCACGTCTCGATTTTTCAAAACACAAGCGGTACATACCCTACGGAATCATTGCGAAAGATACTGCAAATTGGATCGAACAGCATCTTGCCGGTGGAATATACCAACTTGATGAAGGTAAACTTGACGGCAGAGTCAGCCAGATCCTGCACATGGAAACCGGAGAGAATTACAACGTCCTTTACATAAAAGCACGAGTCGAGAAAGGGGTCGTATCTTACGGCAGTTCAGTACCGACATTCAATAATGTCAAAGGGACGCTGGAGATGAAAGGCAAGGATTTCTTTCTCCATGGGATGTCCGGCAATTTCGGGACTTCCCCACTGACCCTGGAAGGGAAGATAACCGACTACCCGCTTGACAAACCGAGCGGCTACCCTTTTAAAATGGCCATAAGCCCTGCAAAGAGCGAAATAGCCTGGCTCCTCGGGAAAAAGCGGGCGAGCCATCTCACATACAACGGCACTTCGGCACTGACTCTTGTTGGCGAAGGCTTTACCAGCGGGTACAATCTCTCCGGCGATTGGAACCTGACACCGGCAGCCTGCGGTTACGCGAATTTCATTGCAAAACCGATCGGCACCCCATCGCAGTTGAGATTCAAAGGCTCAATCAGCCCGAAAGAGGCAATTTTGACCTCCTTAAGCTACACACTCGCCGGCCTTAATCTCGACCTTTCTGCAAAATATCCGTTTGAGCCGTCAAAACCCCTTGACCTTCTGATCAATACAAATCAGGTCGTTATTGAAAATATCGCCAAAATGAGCCCGTTTTTGATTCAATACCAACCTTCAGGGAAGGTCCAACTCGCGTTGAGAGGGACTTTTGCCCCTTCTGCCGAGAAGTTCAAATGGCGCGGAACAGTTGCGCTCAACAATGCATCCGTGCGCTACTCGCCGAGCGAAAAACCTGTTTCCGAGGTGACCGGTGCTATCAGCTTCAGTGATGATTCTGTGGAATCGTCACAACTGACAGCGAAGATCGGCACGACACTCCTCACAGGTAAAGGCGCCATCAGCAGTATTGATCCCCTAATATTCAGCACTTCATTTACCTCCCCCCGGATTGAACTTGCTGATTTTGGCTTCAAGTCCACGCCTCATAATCCTCTAATCACCAAAATCAAAGGGGACATCTCTTTTAAGGACAACAGCCTGACGATAAGATCACTCTCAGGTAATCTCAATAAATCACAATTGACTGTCAAAGGGGGGGTCAACGACATACAACAGCTGAAAGCTGACCTCGCAATCACCTCTGCATACCTTGACATTTCTGACCTGATCCTCCTCGCAGAACTTGAGAAAATCGGCATAAAACCTTCCAGACCTGTTCCAAATCCGGCACTAAAAGCAACTATCAAGGCTGACAAGGGGGTTGTAAAGGGTCTTGGCTTTGGCCACCTCAACACTACCGTGAACTTGGTCAATAAGTCTGTGCAAATCGAGCTTTTTGAAGCGGATTTGCTGGGTGGACGGTTGACGGCAAAAGGCAAGATTGAATCACAACCAGTGCCAACCCGCTTTCAGACTGAGTTTAAACTTGCAAACGCTTCAGCTGACCAGGTAACGGAACTCCTTTCCGGTGATCCTCATAAAAAAGAGATCACCGGAGTCATGACTCTGGAGGGGAATATTAGCGCGAGTGGTGACACTTCAGGCGCTATCAGCAAGAGTGCTGCTGGGAGTATTAAAGTTCACTCTAGCAAAGGGATGTTACGACAGTTTTCCGGACTATCGAAAGTCTTTTCAATCCTGAATGTTTCGCAACTTTTCAAATTCAAGCTGCCGGATATGGTTTCAGACGGGATGCCATACACAGAAATTAAAGGGGTCCTTACTGTGAAGGATGGCACAGTCAGCACGGACGATTTTTTCTTAACCAGCAATGCAATGAATATGTCCCTTGTCGGCAAGCTGGACTTTGTTAATGACAACGTGGATCTCACACTCGGCATTCAGCCATTGCAGACGGTCGACAAAGTGGTCAGCCATATACCTATTGTCGGCTGGATACTGACAGGAAAAGAAAAAACCATGTTCACGACCTACTTCGAGGTCAAGGGCAAATCTACTGCCCCAAAGGTATCAGCAATTCCGATAACATCCCTGGGTAAAGGGGTTTTGGGCATTTTCAAGCGAGTATTCATGTTGCCGGCTAAACTTGTGACCGACACCGGAGAAGTAGTTCTCGGCAACTGACACAGCCTGTTTCTTCTGGACATTTACGCTGACACATGCTAGAAGTTTCACCGATAATATCTACATAAAGCAGCAATTATAAACTTATGAAAAGGGGGTGAATTTCTTGGCTCACAAAATTTCCGACGAGTGCATCAACTGCGGCGCATGTGACGATTCCTGTCCGGTCAGCTCGATCAGCGAGCAGGGTGACAAGCGTGCAATCGACGCAGATACCTGCATCGACTGCGGCGCATGTGTTGATACATGCCCTGTCAACGCTATCAGCGCCTAATCAGCCTGACATCAGCACAAAAAAGACCGGTACAGAATTCTGTATCGGTCTTTTTTGTGCTGATTTAGTTTTTGGTCAACTGCACTGACTATCTCATTAATAAAACGACTTACTGAGTCGCCACAGTTGAACCGCCTATCTGAACGTTGTAGTCGGTTGATTCCTTTGGCACAGGACTGACAACAACCACAAAAGGAATCGTCCCGCCTGGTTTGAGCCCAAGATTAGCCAGAGAATCACCAAACTGGTTGTTCATAATTTCCTCTATTTTTGCCAACGGCAAAGCAGTCAGCTGTTCGTTAGAAAGCGAATTACCACAGTATGCACTCTTGGTGACAAGGGTCGCGCCACCTGGCCCCAGCAGTGAAACCTTTACCTGAATCGATGCCCGCGGTTTCTTGAAATTATTAACCGCTTCCCCTCTGACGACAAAAAGTTCACCGGCAACACTGTTGACTGTGTAGGAAGCTGTGACCCCCTTAAGGACTATACTGCCGTCATCACCACTTTTATCACCATACCAATCCACCAGGAAACCAAGACCGACCTTTGAAAAGGCCTTTGGTCCGCCAAAGAAATATACCCCGGACCCTGCCAAAGCTATAATAAGGACGATTGCCCCAAAAATTACAAAAAACGGGAAGAGTGAGCCGCTTTTTTTTCGTGAGGTAAGAGCTAGTGGGGGGAGTTCGTCGTCAGGGTACTCATCCGCCACAGCAGCAGGAACAGACTCCGCCGGAGCTTTAACCTCTGAAAGGTCACCAGGCTTGCTGCTTTCAGGGGCAACAGTGTCACCCATGTCGCCAAAACTGAACTCCCCGAAATTGACATTTCCAGGCTCTTCCTCGCCCGCAAAAGCAGTTGGGGCCTGAGGTGAGGAGTCTGAATTGAATGAAAGGAGGAAGTCATCTGCGGCTAAAGAGTCGACAGATTTAGCTGACATTTCTGCAGGGGCAGCAACAGCCGGTTGATCAGAAAAGGAGACGTCACCAAAGTCCATCGAGAAGTCATCGGTCGGCTGACTCCCTGAAACTACGGCACTATCTGTATTATTATCCCCATCATCAAAACTGAAATCGTTGCTGTCAAAGGCAGAAGTGGCGGCAGCTGTTGTAGTTGACGCCTGAGGAACAGCAATAGACGAATCAAACGCCGCCATATCAAAATCAGAATCAGTTGCAGGTGTGACCGCAGCAGTTGACGAAGATGCCCCATGCCAATCAAATTCGTTTAATAAATCATCCTCCGCTTTCGCGGCCGGCTTGCTTTCCTGTGGCGGCTCAACATCGAAAGAAAAATCAGCAGACGCCTGTGAAAAAGCATCTTCGGTGCTCGCCGGAGAATCAAAAGAAAACTCTGCCGTCTCAGCACTTAATCCGGCAGCTGGTGCAGGCGTTGGCTCCGGAGGCATTGCAAAACTAGCAACAGAGGGGACAGCCTCAGGCTGAAAAGGCGATGTGCTCTCAACAGAGGGCTCTTCTTTCCGGACTACGAAGACCTCCTTGCATTTGGCGCATCTGACTTTAACCGGACCGTTAGCAAGCTTAGAGTCATCCATCCTGAATTTGGCACTGCAATGATCACACTGAATAATCATTCCGCTCTCCGATAACTGACATGTTTGAGAAAAACTCCACAATAAGCGGCTTATTTGAAGAATAAGCGATGCCGTACTGTAACCTATTATAATATTTCACTTTCTATAGCAGAAACATCAAACACTGTCAAACTATTGCTCTGAGGAGCATATTATCGTTTTGATTTGAGCTGTTTATAGGCTCTCTCAAGATTAACTTCCAGAAAAGCGTCAAAACCGGGAAGTGTTTTGTACTGCTGGAGAGAAAACTCTTTCTTTGATCTGCGATAGCGTATTGCCTTTCTCCACATTCCTGATGATCTCTGTCATGAACGCCCGGTAGAACTTTCTGAATTTTTCGATCGATGAACTGTCTGACACCTTGCCAACTCCCGGAATCACCTTGGAAGGCGCAAGATTCTCCAGCAATTCCAGACTTTCACCCCATTCATGAATGGAGGCCTCGCCCATAAAACCGACTGCATCATTGAACAGCAGGTCAGAAGCGAAGAGAACATCCTCTTTCGGCAGATAGACAATTGTGTCACCTGAGCTATGCCCCGGGCCGGTATCCATTATTACCAGGGAAGTTTTGCCTCTGTTAAGGGTAAGGTTGTTCTCAAACACAACTGTTGGATTTTTGAACTCGCGGAACTCCCCTTTAAGTGATTGCCAGACATTTACTGAAGCAACAATCTCTGCTTTTTCCGGAAGATCAAAATCGACATAAGTGAACCCTTTGTGATGGTGAGTAAGAATGATCTGGCTTACCGGCAGCGGGGTAATCTTCGCTATCGCAGCCAGCAGCTCTTTTACCCCCTCAGGAACGAAATGAGCGCCTGCAAGGATCACCTCATAATCGGTAATGACAAAAAAAGCATTACTCGCAGCTTTCCCGTCAGTCTTGGCAATCGCCGCGTAGACGGAGTCGGCAACCTTGACAATTTCATATTCAGCGGCAGAACTATCCAGTGAGAACATGAAAAAGGTAAAGGAGAAGATCACTGCTATTAGATAACGCATAAATTCACCCGTTTTGTTTTAGTAGGCTTGCTGCTCAAGGTAAAGTCCTTGAGTTTGCGGCAACAATAGTGTAATAACTTATCTCTCAAGGGCGGTTAGCTCAGTTGGATAGAGTACAGGCCTCCGAAGCCTGGGGTCGTGGGTTCGAATCCCATGCCGCCCGCCAATTTTACTAACGCCGCGTAACTGCGGCGTTTTTTATTTTTTTATATATTTAAAAGTGCAATTGTGACAGGATTAGTGACAATTTCAAACCATTTGAGGTTTTGACATGTCACCACCACGCAAAACACTGGACGGCAAAGAACCTTTACCCCCTCACCTTCAGCAACGCGGCAAAAGATATTATTTCCGCATTGCAGTTCCCAAAGACCTTCTGCACCTTTTCCCAAAAGAACAAGAGTTAATCCGCATCTCACTACGCACAAATATCAGACGCACAGCCGACGAAAGATTCCAGTATTTTGAGCGGCTTGCCGATAAGAATTTTGCACGACTCCGGCAACCCAATCTACACCCGGAGGAAATTGCCAGCCTGGTGACGGAACTCTTACCTCGTCAGCAACAGCAGCAAGCACAACGTCAAAAACCTCGCTTCAACACCTTAGAAGACATATTAGCCGAATACCAAATAATTCACGACCACAAAAACTGTACTAAAAAGACACAACAAGAATATGATTCATCTTACAAAATGCTCTTCAAGCACTTTAGCAATAAACCTTTAGCAATGATTACGAATGATGACTGTATTGAATACAGGAATTTTTTAATAAGAAGCCATGAAGCGTCGGCAGCAGATAAACTTGCAAAGCAGATTGCAAAAATTCAAAAATCAAAAAACCCGAACGCCACTCCCAGAAAACCAGCCGGAAATCCGAATACCACAATTAACAAACATCTTACGAAATTGTTCTCCTTGCTCGAATTAGCGGTGACAAAAGATGTTATTCACCGTAATCCTGCAAAAGCTATCTACCTTGAAGCCGAAAAAACATCCTACCTCCAGTTCTCTGACCAAGACATTCAGAAAATAGTCGATGTGCTTCCGCTTCCAGACAGCAATAAGAACTGGAAGCCCTCCTGGCTGTGGGTACCACTGATAACCATGTTTACCGGTGCCCGGAAAAATGAAGTTTGCCAATTATACAAAGCAGACATTCTCGACCTAAATGGAATCAAATGTTTTCATTTTTCTGACGAAATATACACCGACGACGATTTTGAAAACGATGACAAACGAATAAAGACAGATGCCGCCAAATACGTTCCTATCCACTCAAACTTAATTGAACTAGGTTTTCTTGATTTCGTAAAATCAGTAACGACACCTAGGCTGTTCCCGGAATTAAATCTCCATCGAGATGGATTTGGTCATTCTTTCAAATGGTTTGACCGCCACTTTCCTATTAGACACAACCGCAAAGTTCCTTCCCACTCATTCCGCCATACAGTATCAAACAGGATGAATGATGCGGGTATAGTCCTAGCGCACCGTGCTGATATCCTAGGACATGAAAAGGGGAGTATTACAACTAATAGTGATTATACCGACAGGACCTTAATTAGCGTGCTTAAATATGCAATTGAAACTGTTAAATATGACGTAGATTTCTCTCGCTTGATGCCTCAAAAACTTCTTGCCTCTTCATTGCACCGCCCTCATGTCAGAAAAATCTTGAAGACCTGGCTTGATGAACCGGCAGAATCGATTCCGGCAAATCCTGAAGGGGAGAATTAATCGCGACCCCTACTGGAAAGCCTTTTAGGATATTAAAGTGCTAATACAATAACAATGCACGGAGAGAGTAACAATTCCTCACTCCCACCTTTGCTTTTGTAATTAAGTGGACGACTTTTGCAATATGTATTCTTTCCAGTTAAATCTCTCCTGAAAATATCCCTTCCGACTTATAGATTTTCAGCTTATATTTTTCCATTAACTCATTTGATGTTTTCTGACCTTGTTCAACCTGCGTTTTTGTCATATCCCGTTCTATATCAGACCTAAAGTTTGAAGCTGATTTTTGCCCTGAAGCCGCAGCAATATTTACCCAAGCATACGCCATTACAATATCTTTATTTACACCAGTTCCGTTCTCATACATATTTGCAAGATTATACTGTGCAGCCGCATTCCCCATTTGCGAAGCTTTTTCAAGCAGCTTAAATGCTTCATGGTAATCTTTTACTACTCCTTCACCAAAATAATATTTGTTAGCTAAATTCCCTATCGCACTGGAGGAATTTTGGTCCGCAGCCATTTTCAGCCACTTTACACCTTCTTTTGCATCCTTAACTCCTAATCGCCCGTCAAAGTAAGTCCCTGCTAAAGTATTTTGAGCTTCTGGGTGTCCAGCGTTTGCGCCTTTAAGATACCATTTTAGGGCTTCCTGTTTATCTGCTGTAACGGTCAAGCCCGACTCATAATTATTGCCTAAAAGTAACTGAGCATTACCTTCACCTTTTTCAGCAGCCTCAATATATAACCTGATAGTTTCTTTATCATCTGTTGGCATACCTATTTTAAGGTTATGCATAGACCCCAAGATAAACAGCCAAGTAGGGTCACCTGTCTTGGCTCTATCTTTGACATAATTCACAGCCTTTAAATATTTATCAGATGTCTGTTTATTCTCCATTTTTTCTTTTGCGTAATACAAAGCACGACTACCAAGTTTGAAATCATTCTTTTTAAAATATAAATATGCCAATTTAAATACAGCTTCAGGCTTGTCGTTTTTTGCGGCTTTCAAAACATCATCAATATTATCATTGCCGCCTAAGTCGCCTTTAGAGCAACCAACTAATAAACTCATGAGTAATAATGCTAACACTGTTAATTGATTCATATTAATTAATCCCTCCAATTTCATTGAGTTAACCTCCGTTTATTCGTCTGTCATGCCTGGCAAAGAGTGAGGGTTAGGTTTAATCCCCCACCTTGACGCAAGTGAGTTAAATTTTTCCGATTCGATGCCTAAATGTCGATGAATTTCTTGGCTAGGATTTTTATCCAGCAACAACAATAGCATGCAATCTTGATAAACCGCTGTATCCAGTCTCCTGAACTCGGTAAGGTCAAACGGGTATCGATATCCATTGAATAAACCGAGCAAAAACTTTGCTACAACTCCACATTGCCCGGTATCACTGTTTGCCATCCGCCACAATCGCTTGGCTGCGTCCATCTGGTCTTGGTACAATTCAGCATCAGTTTTTTTGACGAGTGTGTTAAAAAACCATAATTATCGTCCATGTCCACCCTCTGGTATATTTTGATTTATTTATTCGGCAATTCAGTTTTTTAGATGAACAGCCAAAAAACAAAAAGCTAGACTACCTGTTTACTTAAACTTAAAATATTGAGTCACCATGGTTCAGAATTATGTTGTCCATGGAAAAGCTGCGTATAGCGATAACTAGCTTAAATCACTTAACAATCCATCGAGAAAGGCTGAAAAGTAATTTTTAGCAATATTTAAATTACAGCTCTAAGACCTTTGTCGATTCTTCCCCAAACTGGCTTATCACCCGGACGGCTACTTTATGCCCTTTCTTGGCAACTTCTATTGGGTGGGACATATGACCGTATAACCGGTCAAAGGCTTCATCATCGATTTCAATTTTAAGGGTCTTCTCGGCCCTGGCTTTTGTGCTCTGCTTCGCCATGTCAGATAGCCCCTTCTGCCACTTCTTGAATTCATCTTTGTCGCCGCCGCAGAAAAAGACCTGCTTTACAATAAAATTACTGCCATCGTAATTATCATCAACCATCCAGTATGCAATATCATGGATATTGCGGGGATTCACCACGTCCTTGATTGGGTCGTATATGTCGAGTCCCTGTATTTCCAGCTGAACAGTTGTACCGGTGCGGTGAACCTTGATATCAGGTTCACCGATGGTGACGAATGAAGCGGCTTTCTTGTCTTTCTTCAGCAAGCCGTCCTGCATCAAATCATCATGCATCCTGACTTTTGTGACTTCAAAGCTGCCTAGATTGGTGGTGACGTTTTCATTGGTGATATTACTCTCGAATGAGAAACCTAAGATGATAAGCCAGTCAGCATCCCCACGGGTGCGGCACTCCTTGACGGCTTCATTAACAGCCTGCTTACTTACTGTGCCGAATTTTGGACCGATATGCAGGTAAGCTTTCTTTTCGCCACTGACAGAGTTGTAGAATCCTTCAGCATGAAGATAACCGCTGCTCAGTCTCTCAACCCGAACAAAAACAGCTTGCTCATTGCGGATTCCATTTTTCACCCCGGCTGACTTCAGGTGGTCAAAAATGCGTACTTCAAATTGCGCCATGCTTTCAGAGTCGGATTCTTCAAGGGACTCCGGTGATACCGGTTCAAATGTTTGCAGTGTCTCAACCGTAAATGGGCCAGCTACTCTAAGTTTTTTCTTGTCATCAATTGGTTGGTCGTACAGAGTTTCATCATCGGTTGGCTCGTCGGTTGCCAGAGATTTCAGGGTGATGCGTGGAACTGTCTTGTAGATGAAGCCTTGCCTTATGTCGCTGCCTGTTTCATCGTACAGCTTGTAATAGGAAAAGGTCGCTGTCATGAGTCGGGTCTTGGCGATATTCAAGGCAATGCGGGATGTGTCGATAGTCATCCAGCGTCTGCCCCACTGTTCTGCAACATAGGCAGTGGTGCCACTGCCGCATGTAGGGTCTAGTACAAGGTCGCCTGGGTCGGTAGTCATGAGAAGACAACGCTGAATGGCCTTATAGGACGTCTGAACAACGTAGAGCGGGTCTGGGTCGCCATGTATATCATCCCAAAGATTAGATATTGAGACAAAAGGCCAATCATCCCAGAAAACAACTCCGCCAAGAGACTTACCACCTCCATCAAAAATGCGGCCTTTTCCGGCGAGACGATGCATCGCGGTATCTGGGTCATATGTCCAATGACGGTTTGCTCCGCAAGAAAAAGCTTTTCCGTTCCAAACAAAATCTTTACTGCGGTCGTTTCTGTCTTGACTCACAAGTGGGTAGTTTACCCGTGCCCATCTCCAACCCTCAGCAATTAATAATGGAATCTCCGCAGACTCAAGCTCAACAACTCTTTTCATTTCCATCTTGCCATTAATAAGAGTATTAAATTTTGAATCACCTTCAGGAGAGGTTCTTTTCAGAAATAGTTTCCTGAGCTTTAACTGGCTTTTGTCTTTTGCAGCCCAAAGGATAATATCGTTTACGGATTCTGTTGTTACAGTAGTACTTTTCTTCTTGAAAATAATCGAAACGACGAAATTTTCGCTCCCGAAAACTTCATCCATGACATTTCGAACAAGATGCACATTTTCGTCTGATATCTGGACAAAACAAGAACCGCTTTCAGTTAGTAGCTCCTTTGCTATCATAAGACGGTCGCGGAGATATGACAGGTAGGAATGGATTCCAAGTTCCCATGTATCACGGAATGCCTTGACCTGTTCAGGTTCTCCGGTCAAGTGCTCGTCGTTGCCGTCCTTCACTTCACGGTCGTTTAACTTCATCTGCCAATTGCTACCGTACTTGATGCCATACGGTGGGTCAAAGTAGATACACTGCACCTTGCCAGCCATCCCTTCGCGTTCAAGCAGTGATGCCATGACAAGCAAGCTATCCCCCTGAACAAGCCGATTACTCCAGCCGTCCTGGTGGTCATTGCGTATTCCGGTGAATCCGACCAAGGAAACTGACGTGATGGCGACCGGTGTTCCGCTGTGAATCCGACCAGCGTTCCGGCGAAAGCGACCAAGTGGAGTTATAGTCGCAAGGTATGGGGTGTCACAGTCTGTAGCTTAATGCCGAATCGTCACCATGAGTATCTGATAACTGCGGCGTTGAAAAATATTTTATTTGCATATTCGTCTGCTTTATTTGGGTCATACCCGCCAAAAAACAATCGAATGCCTGCATCTACTGAGTTACCTGACTTAAGATGTGTTTTTACCCCAATAAAGACATCAAAGAGACCGTCCAAAAATACATTGCCAGAAGGCGATGGTAAAAAGTCAGCCCGAGTGAAGAAACTATGATTTGACGTAATTGCAGCTTCCCCTTCAATATTGAACAATGGGAATACAATAAAGTTTGTGTCATGAAATGAATCCGACGTAGTTTTAAAGTTTAAATCAGCATAACGTGCGATGACTGACCCTCCAAGCCGAAGGTAGTTGCCGGTAATATCTGATGAAAGCACGGGATAGTTTGCTGTTGCCCGAGCTGAATGAAATTGATAGTCAAGGGTTCCATGCTGTCCTGCATGATATACTGTGCCTTTAAAATTGAGGTCATTAGTAAGCGTATCAGAGTAATGAGCATATAGAGGTTGTAAGACGCCTCCAAAATTCCACCCATCCTTTTTGACCGACCAGAATTCAAAACGTGCGGTTGGCTCAATTGCGTCCCAGTCCGAAGTCGCATTTTCTTGCTTGTATCCATGAATTTCCATGTTTTTGGTTCCAAGGACACCGGCTTCTACTTCGAATCGATTAATCCTTTCATTCCCAGCAAAAGCATAACAAGGGGAAGTAAGTAATATGGTGAAAATAACCAGAAAAAATTTATTCATAGTCATCTTGCTCCGTTAGTCAGGTTTATTATGGTTTGTAATAGCAATTATAGCATTCATGTTAAATTGTCACATATCTACTGTTTCGGTCAAGTAATTGTCCGTCGCTTCCGCATAGATTCACCCTTCAGCTCGACCTTGTAGGCATTATGCACCAGCCTATCCAGAATAGCGTCAGCCAGCGTTGGGTCTTGCATGGCATCGTGCCAAGCCTTAATGGGTAACTGACTGGTAACAATAGTCGCTTTCCGGTCGTAACGTTCCTCGACGATTTCCAGCAGTTCCCGCTGGTCATCCTGCGAGAGCGGCGAAATGAGCAGGTCATCAAGCACCAGCACCTCGCACTTGGTCACCTGAGCCATAAGTTTCTGATAGCGACCATCGTGGCGGGCAATGGAGATGTCCTGAAGCAATCGTGGCAGTCTCTGGTAGAGAGTTGTGTGTCCATCCCGGCACGCCTTCTGTGCCAGTGCACAGGCGAGATAACTCTTGCCAGCTCCGGTTGGTCCGGTGATGAGGATATTCTGATGGCTTCGCACCCACTGATTCTGGGCAAGGGACATTACCTGTGACCGGTTCATACCTCGTGCATCTCTGAAGTCCAAGTCTTCGATTGATGCCGACAGGCGTAGCTTGGCAGTTCTCAGTCGATTCTGCATCCTACGGTTCTCCAGTTCTGTCATCTGGTGGTCTACAAGCAGACCAAAGCGTTCCTCAAAGGTGAGGGACGCCATGTCGGGACGTTGCATCTGCTCAGTGAATGCCTGAGCCATAGCGGTGAGCTTCATTACTTTGAGTTTCTCGATGGTCGGTTGTGTCAGCATGGGGTTCCTTTGTTCATCCGTAATAATCCGTACCACGAATGTTATCGTGGGTAACGGTCAGCAGTTCCTGTTGTTTGGGGAGAGGTTTCTGGTCAAGGTTATTATTCAGAATCGACTTGATGCTGGCGTAACTAATCCCTTTTATGAACAGGGCACGTTCACAGGCTGCTTCCAGTCGTTCCTTGCCGAACTTTTTACCAAGGGAGATGATTCCCATACAGGAACGAAAGCCATGTTCCGCATAGGCTCTTCTGGAGAGAATGGATTCTACAACCGCCGCCGTTGCCTTGCCGGTCTGGGATGCCCAGGTGACGAGGCGTTCCGGAGTCCACTCAGCATACTCCCGGTGGGCTGTTGGCATATGCTCGGGGTCAGTGGTGTGTTTCCCTTTTACAAACGAGCGAGGATGCGAGGCGATACGATTTCCCTTATGGAAACACTCCACAGTAGCAGACGTGTAGCGAACATCGACCTGTTCCCGTACCAGTCTGTACGGCACACTGTAGAAATGCCCTTCCACATCGACATGGTAATCAATGTGCACTCTGGCAATCTTCCATTGGGCATACTGGTAAGGGAGTTCCGGCAGTGGCAGCATTGCCGGACGGTCAAGTTCCTCGAACCGACTCTTGCGGGTACCGGGAAGTTTCCTGAAGGGACGGTTGTTCAGAAGTTCCAGCCGTTCTTTGATGGCAGCATTCGCTTCTGCCAGACTGAAGAAGGTGTGATGTCGTAAACCGGCAAGGATGAACCGCTGCACGAACTGGACACCGGCTTCTACCTTGGGCTTGTCTCGTGGTTTGCGGACACGGGCGGGAACAACAGCGGTGCCGTAATGAGTCGCCATTTCCTGATAGGTGACATTGATGCCAGGTTCATATCGGCAGGTCTTGGTGACACCAGACAGTAAATTATCTGGAACGAGACAATGAGGAACGGCACCGAAGTAGGAGAATGTTCTGACATGTGAACCAGTCCAATCAGCAAGGGACTGGCTCCATGTGGTTTCGGCATAGGTGTAGTTGCTGGCTCCCATGACCGCAACAAACACCTGAGCGTCACGTATCTCTCCGGTGCTCGAGTCAACAATCGGAATAGTCTGACCACAGTAGTCCACGAACATCTTCTCGCCGGCACGATGTTCCTGACGCATGGACAGGTCGAGTTTGCCACGCCAGAACCGGAACAGGTCACAGAACTGACTGTACTGGTAACCGGATGGCTCCCGTTCCTTATACTCTTGCCATAGAAGCATCAGCGTCAGGTTCTTGTGGGAGAGTAGTTCGTTATGCAGGGATGCCCAGTCGGGAGGTGTCCGCCTACTGGTTATGGCACGAGGATGTTGAGGATAGAGAAGGCGTTCCAGCCGTTCATCATCGAGGTCGGCTGGCAAGGGATAGGACAGACCGGCAGCAGAAGCCCGGTATAGAGTATCGGTGACGGTTGTCTTGCCGATACCGCAACTGTCGGAAATGGATTGTCTGGTCTGATTGCAAGACCAGGCAAGACGGAGTATCTCTCGGATTTTACGCATAGTAACTCGATTCTGCGGCATTGTGACCTCCTCAAATAAATGAGGGGTACAATACGCTGTTGAGTTACCTTGCGACTACAAACTGTTGGTCGGATTCATTCCGGAACGCTGGTCGGATTGCCAGCGGAATGTTGGTCGGTTTCAAATCGGAATAGCGGTCGGTTTCACGCCGGAATCATGGTCGGATTCCTCCGGAATATGCAGTCATAGTAGGTGGCTGGTTTTTCCAGTTCATCAACTTCAAGGGCATTGCCAAAAAGGTTATTCATATCAAATAGTGACTGCTGGGCGGACTCCGATTCCTTAGCTGTGTAGAGGCTGTTAATCAGCATCTCCGGGGAAATGTGCTCATGGCGATAGAGGGAACGGATATCTACTTTAAGCAGTTCTTCCCGGTCGTCATTGCCGTACTTGTTCAGCCAGAAAAGCTCCGGGTCTTGCCCTCGGTGGACAACCGGATTCAAGGGGTATTCATTGGTTTTCTTCCCCTGAACGGCAGGGCTGGCATCCTCGAACCCTGCTTCTT
Source organism: uncultured delta proteobacterium (assembly GCA_963787125.1). Taxonomy (GTDB): domain Bacteria; phylum Desulfobacterota; class Desulfuromonadia; order Geobacterales; family DSM-12255; genus VEOV01. Next base: position 110,492 of record CAWBBV010000009.1, on the reverse strand, counting down.
CGCGGCTGGGGATATGGGCGCGTTTAGCCTCTTTATGCTTAATGGAATCAATTTCAGACATGAATGCCTCATTTTTACAAGATTGACTGGCTATTTACACTTTGAGGCTAACAACTTAAACGATTCATAAACATTCATCTCGTTCTGCTTTATAAACTGCAAAGCAAGTTTATTGCTAGTGGAGCTAGATTTTTCTGTTCGTGGATTATTTTCATTTTCTTCGTATTTTGCGTAGCAGTTTTTGATACTTTCATCATATTTACCTTTATTCCCCATGCCAACACTATTTAACTCTTGCCATGCTTCATTTGTACCTTTCAAGCATGTGAATAAGCTCATTTTATTTACATCAAAACCACCTGACATCATTTTTGCCAGAAACCGAGTTTCGTCAATAACGATGTGTTTTTTGTTTTTATCTAAACTGAGTATTAACTCGCCGTACGAATCATTTGATGTTGAGCTTTTTACAGTATCAATCAATAATTGCATTTTAGATGCGCTTGTATCATTAAAAGATATATTATATTTCTTAATTATTTTATCAGATTCTCCATTATAATCACCATCAGATGATGTATCTAATATATAATTGCACTTATCACTTCTGGAAATGTCATTTATTTTATAGCCATCAATAACAACCGCCTTTTTGATTGCGTTATATATTGTTATATCGTCGAGACTATATAATTTATCTTTAAGGTATTTATATATATCGATATAGTCAGAATAGGTATCCATACTTTTAGACAGACTCGTCTTGAATAATTCTAGGTCTATTTGATAATTCTTGTCATTTACTCCTGTATTTTGAACTAATATACTTAATATAGACTTACCAATACTAAGGGCACTATTAGATTTTTTTCTGTATATGCTTCTACATGCAGACAAACTGTCATCTGCGCATGTAAATTCGTCATTATTCATTCCGAAATCATCAAGATAAACGGGCTGTGCGTAGGCCATATTTTCACTTATAAATATTATCTCTCTCGGAACGTTTATCAATATTATGTCGTCAGGTCTTGAAGAACATTTATGCACACTCATCTTCATGTCTTTTGTATTGTCTTTTAGGACTGTGCAAAAATAACCGGTAGGTAACTCTTTGTATTTTTTGAATCCGACTTCTATAGCAAAGGCATTTCCACTAAACGTAACGAGCAAGAGTATCAACAACATAAATTTTTTCATGGTTCCCCTTAATCCACTGGTAGTTGTATTTAATTGCAACCCTCTATTGCCGCAATCAATTCATTCTTGATGTCCCGTATATCACCGGCAATTTCAATGAACCGCCATTCGTTGTAACCGTACCGCTCCCGGACAGCATTGACAGCCGGAAGCCAACGGGTTTGCACATAATCCTTTTTCATCGCCTTGTCTTTGTTCATACCGGTAATTTCGATAATCAGGTTGAATGTTTTGTTGTTTTTACCTTTGCATACGGCGATAAAGTCCGGGACGTAGGATTTATCCTTACCCTCGGCAACATAGGGGATAACAAACCCAAGAAAGCTATTCTTTACATAAGTGACAACTTGGTTCAGTTCTTCAAGTGATTTAGCTGCTATCTGCTCCCATTTATCGGTATCGCCAACAACATAATTCACATGGCTTTTCTTGGTTGCGAACAGCTTATCAGCAGCTTTAGAAGTATTGCCGTTTACATATTTCGTGCTGCCGAATTTATTGTAGTGGTTGAAGATTGGTAACACTCGGTCGGTTTTATTCCCCTCGGCACGAATACCCCTCATGATATGGTCACAAATTCTGCCTGCATCTTCAAAATAAAGTAGTTTCTTATATTCCGAATCAGTAATGGCAATAAGCTTAACCTTGGCGCTGTACCAGAACTCGACAATCTGCTTGAGCTTATTGAATTTCTGAAACTGCGGGTTGTTATCTTCATCTGCGTAATGTCGCCGTAATAGCTCTTTGGTTATGAGGTAGATAATTTCCTGGTCGCGTTTCTCTTTAACTGATTCAACGGTTAATTCTTTTTCCTCTGAAGAGAACGGACTGGCGAGAATCGTTTTTGTCGGAAATTTCGAGCCGTCAAACTCGAAAGATTCCACTGCTGAAAAATCCGCCTTTATGTCGCCGTCAATCGATTCGACGCGATAACCGACAAGATTCGGAAAAGTTATTTCATGTTTCTTCTCGCGCTCAGGAATAGCAAAGATGCTGGTGTAATCAACCGGAGGCGGTGGGTCACTTGTCCCCCCTTTGAAAATTTTGAATGGTACGCCGATAATATGAGCATATTCCGGGGGGAACTTGCCGTCTTTGCCAAGAATATAATTCTGCCGACGCAAAGCACGACCGGCAACCTGTTCACAAAGTAACTGTGAACCAAAGGCACGCAATCCCATGATATGGGTCACAGTGTTTGCATCCCAACCCTCGGTAAGCATGGAAACAGATACAACACAACGAACATGGCAACCGAGAAAACCTTTCTTACCAACCGTGTTCACGACTTCACGCAGGATATCGCCGTCGCTTATCTGTTCAACAGATTTTTCCGGGTGGGTAGTTCGGTATTCCCGTTTGAACTGCTCTATCTCCGGGGCAAATATCTTTTTGAAATCATCGTTAACCTGGTTGCTGTTTTCCAGTGCATCGGAATCTATAAGCAGTGTAGGCGGCTTCCTTAAAGGCTTTTTGGTTACGTTGTCAAAATTGGAAAACTGCTCATAGACTCCGGGGATGGTGTCTAAGTAGTTTCCGTCGCCATCGGTTATTTCAAAACCGGCAATATGTTTGTAAACTTCCTTCGAGACTGAAGTATTATTGCAAACAACGATAAAAACCGGGGGATTCTCAAAGAGACCACCAACACGTTTAAATTCCTTCTCGTAATGCTCGTAAAATTGGTTCAGGGCCGACCTTACCAGGGGTGGCAGGTTGGGTGGTGCTTCGCCTGGGTTCTTACCTTCAGCGCGGTCTTCCTTGCGTTTTTTCTCAGCCCCTTTTTTCGGTAAATCATTTTTTACATGGTCATACAGGTTTCGCAGAACCGGCATGGTCAGTTCCTGTGAATCATCAGACTCCGGCAGAAAAGGAATCTTCACAAGACCAGATTCGATTGCTTCTATCAAACCAAAGTCGGAAACCACCCACGGGAACAGTGAATATGCCTGATAACCGGAATTGCTTAGATAATACGGCGTAGCCGATAAATCATAAACTGCTGAAACCTTGAATTTCTTGGCAATCTCGGTGAGACCGGTATACCAGACAGCAGCACGGGCATTTTCTTCTTTGGAATTATCTTCATCCGTGGACTTGCCTTTTTCTTTTGGCAAATAGCAATGATGCCCTTCATCGTTCAGGATGAGTAACCGGGTATCGGCTTTGAATTTACCGAGAACACGACGAACAACCTGGTTGTAATCTTCTTTGGCTTCGGTCTTCTTGCCAGTGGAATCCAATTTCCCATCAAGCGGGGATTTCTTGTTCCCCTGCAATGTCCGTGGTTCAAAGGAATGGTAATTGGTAATCTTGATGCGGGAGTTCAGACCTTCAAGAACGGTTTCGAGTTTCGGGGGAACCAACCGGCGCAATTTATAATAATCAGGAAGTGCATCATGGCGATTGCCGATATTCACGTAAAGAACACCGAGACGGTCTTTTATGGTTATGCCTGGGGCAACAATCAAGAAATAATCGGCAAAGCGGGTATCGTTCCGGTATTCCTGCCGGTTGAAATAATGGTAAAGAATCAATGCCGCCATGACAACGGTTTTGCCGCTACCAGTCGCCATTTTAAAGGCAATACGGGGAAGCTGTGCTGAACCAGTAACCACATTGGCATTTTTCAGTAATTGCAGAATGTAATTACCATGATTGGATTTTGCAGCAACTTCATTTATCCAGATTGCTGTTTCAATGGCTTCGCGTTGAGCAAAGAACAATCGTTTGTCGTGCTGCCGCTCCGGATTGTTGAACCAATAATCAAGCAGTTCTCTAGTAACCCGTGTGGTCTGAGACCAATGTTCTGAACGCCACTTCGAGACTTCCTCACGTAAAAGGTTTACCAAGAAACCGTCGAATTGCTCCTTAAGGTCGTTAATCTCAAAAAGGGAGTTCTGCGGGCCTTGCTTCCCTGGAAGAGATTGGATATCCGGCGTGAATATCCTTCTCCCTTTGCGGATATCTTCATAATTCAGATTTCCATCGGGGTCAGTTGCATAGTGCTTTTTTGGCTCTTCATAGGGATTGTTCAGAATTGGATTGTGGGATTCCATCGATTCTCCAAGGCATTGCGGACAGATGGGTAGTTATAACAAATAAACGTAAGGAGAATCAATAATAAGTATTAATATTGTTGCAATATTTAGCTAATGGAAAGATATCTCTTTTATATGTAGATGTCTGTATTTCAAGGATAGAAATGCTGAACTAATCGATTCTATTGGTGTATGGCGAAAAAACCCCTAGCTTCTTTTTCAATGTCCGGGGCGCGGGGTGTCCCCGCAGGTTTTTATTTTGATTTAGGTAAAATATATAATATCCCTCTGTTAACATGCATCAGTTAAGGGTCTACAGGCTATATGTGTGGGCTTAACCACCTATTTTGCACATGGGCACATCCACACAGTGACGTTCAGAATGGATATTCAAAATCATCCTCTTCTTCAACATCATCGATGTCACCCTGCTTCCGAATAGTAAGGTTGTTCTTTTTGACTAGCCACAACTTTCGTTCTGTCGTTACACCAGCCTTGTTTTTTTTAACTCGGGCGAAGGCATCTATTAACCCTTGTTCCTTGAGAACGGTAAACGCATCATGCACCTGGCGACGATACTCACGACAAGTTTCATTGTACGCTTTCATCTCTATTGCATATTGCTTTCTTCTAGCAAAGTCAAAATCATAGAAGTCATTAAGCTGGCTTTCAGCAGAGCCTGTGCTTTGAGCCTTATGTGAATAGTTGATAAATTTCGGCTTTGAGATGTTGTAGATAAACTTGAAAAGTCTATGTTCGGGATATGGTTGCCAGGGGTTCCACTCACCCTTCGTGGGTTTTCTCAGGTTATTGCAATCGACATACAGAAGTACAGCCTTTGCTACTTGCGATTTAAGACCCTGGATTGCTTTCCAGCGGACATAGAATTCTCTTTTCAGGCATTCATTCAGGAATGTCGTGTCCATAAATATCTCAGGGTTCATAATATGCTCACCCATTTTTGTGGACACTTCCCATTTAAAATCAGTCACTAGCCGAAAAGTCCGAACCAACTCATTATTTTTGTATTGATATAATGTCGTTGACCGGAGTCTGTCCAGTGACTTGTAAATTTCTGCATGGCTTTTTCCGCTTGGTATTTTGCCGAAAAAACCACAAAACTGATTTTTGCTCAGAGATAAGCCGGTGACGGGAACAGTTATTTTGCCTGTGGACGTTGAGCCAATTTCTCGGACTCCGGCTGAATAGGTCTTTTTAGCGAATTTTTGAAACAATTTGATTGCACCAATAAATACATTAAAATCAGTGTAGTTAGGACGTTCTTCCGAATACACTTCAAAACCTGACACTGAATATGAAACATGTTGCCGGGGTTTGTCTGGATTTTGGCTCGATTGTCGCTCTCTTGTGACATTAAAAATGTGAAAATGCCCGAAATCATAATCGAACAAGCACTTCTCGTTAATCTCTCCGAGAGTTTTTTGTTGGCGGCATTTTTGTAAATGTAGATGTTTCACAATATTTGTCCGGAAACAAAGGCCGATAAATCGCCCTTGTAAAGTTCATTAATAGGCCCGTACAAGCACCCTTCGAGGCAATACGAAAATTTCAATATACTCTCAGCGAAACGGCATGAGTATCTTTACTTATAAAATGATGATGACAATAAAACCAACTTCAGTTTAATGACCGGAATGAGCACGTTTTCAACATGAAATAAGTACACAGAATTCAGAAAATATCAACGATATAGATTGAATCGATGAGATGTTGGTGAAGGCTGAAGTTTCGCTTTAGGTAATGTTGGAGTAAAAAAGTTTAGGCTGTTTTTCGGATGAGGTCAGAATTTAGAGGGTTTGTTTGAACTAATCTAATCCTAATATTTTTTCTTGTGCTAAGTTCCGATACTGTTTGGGGCTGCTGGCATTACGAGAAGCAGTTTTCTTAGATAACCTTTGTCTTTTACCTTCTACGAGTGCTTTTGCTGCTTGAACTATATTTTCGTTACGGTAAACTAAATTTCTTGCCCTCTTTCGTTGCTGACATGCTGTGCCTGTGACAGACTGCCGCATCGATTCTGGCAGTTGCAAATAGGTTAAGGTTTCATCGACTACCTGTCTGACAGTTAAATTATATTTTCCCTCTCTGTCAGCATAATGACCCAACCATCTATGAATTATGTACGATTCAATCTTGTTGAGTCCGGACCCAAAAACTAAGCGACATCTGGCGGATGTGTTGAAATCCGCAAACTGTAATTTTATAAATTCAGTATTACCCCACAGCTCTTTAACAGTATCTAGAAAAAACATGTGGTCGTCCGTCAAAGGCTCGCTGATGATGTTATATTTTACAAAGAATTTAAGGACTTTTTGCTTTAGTCCTGTGTGCTCAGCCAGTTTAGTATAGTCTATCATACCGTTATCTCCTAATATATGATTACTATATCAAATAAAAGCAACCGGCTTCAAGTCGATTTGGTAATATTTTTTCAAAATGTAAAAGTTTTATCGAGTTATCCCGAATCCGCAAATCTCTGCCGGACACATTCAGGCAGCGTGAGTTCGGGGGTATTTTTTCAGTGAGCTCCCTTTGATGGGAGTCGAAAACACATATTTTCTCTAAAATTCAAAAAGTGACGCGCTATTTGCCTCTTCAGACGATGTTTTTTGCCGGACTGAAGACGAACTGCCCCCTTGTTCTTGCTTTTTTGTTCTTTGACAATCTCGTTTTCAGCTTTTCTTTAGCAGGTTACCGGCTGAAGCCTGCCGATTCTTGCCTGAATCCTGTCAGGGCGAAGTTTCTCCAGCCACCAGCCGTTGACTTTCAGCAGGCTCTTGCGGGCATGATTGACCACGATTGCCGCACTACGCAGCAGATAATCCTGAATGGTCTTGATCCGCCGCCGTACCGGTGTTAAGTGACTGTCCATCTCTCCGTCACCAGCTTCATCCCGCCACTGCTGACCCAGCAGGATAAGCAGGTTGTAGGCCATGGTCCCCAAGGTAAGGAATACTTCGTTGACACTGAAGGTCTGGGAGGGGAGTCGCTCCAGATCCAGGTCGTGCTTGAGTTCCTTGTTCGCTTCTTCTGCAGCTCCACGCCCCCGATAGAGTTCGAATGCCCGCTGCGGGGTGACTTCTTTGGGTAGATTGGTGGCCAGTATGTGGTAGCGGACGTCATTGAGCAGCAGTGGCTGTCCTTTCTCGTCTACGGACTTGATCTGAACACAGAAGACGAAACGGCGGGGAGTTTTCCAGCCGCTTGGGGTGTACTCGAATTCTCCGTAAAACTCGCCGCCGAAGTCAGTGACTTTGAGGCTCATAACATCGACATCGAGATTCTCGTTTACCACTCGATCCAATGCGCCGCTGGCTCGGGCCTTGACCAGATAGTATGCTTTAGCATCTTCGCTGGCTTGAACAGTTTTGATGCTGTAAAGCCCGGCATCGTAGCGAAACAGGAGCTTGTTCCGATCTATTTTCTCGGGGAGCAGCTCTGCCGTTTCCCTGATGAATTCGTCAATCCGTTCAACAGCTTTCTCTCTGCCTGGCAACAGCCAGTGATTGATGCAGAACCGTTCGCGCCCGAGAACTGCAAATACAGGGGTGTAGCAAAGTTTACCGTTGTAAGTGGTTTGAACCCCTTCCCGTTTGGGAGCAAATTGCTCGAAGATACTCGGGTCAATGTCGCAGGGAATATAGCCTTCAGCCCCCGGTTCAGCTGTGATGCTTGCTTGGGAAACAATCTTTGCGCCGACCCGCTTGAGACCGGTTATTTCCTCTTTGCCATATTTCTCCAGATGCATGGCAACAGCTCGCTCTTTGGGGAGTTTGCCAAAGCCGAGCGATTTCTTGAGCAGTTTCTCTTCCCGTGCCAGCCAGGCAAGATCAGTGTAGCTGGTCCGGCGTAAGGAAATGTTTAGTAACAGCGGGATTAGATGTTCCTCTTCCCGGAAGCCGTAGTCGATCTTCTTGACCCGCACTTCGTTTCTGATGGCTCGAATCAGATCGAGACGGCGTATGAGGGTGGTGAGCAGCTCCAATCCTGCTACGGAAGTTAGCGTCTGTCGGGCTGCTACATACTGAAAACCGAGATTGTCTTTCACCATTCGGGTGAGCTCCTTCACTACAATTATGTGAAGGATTATAGCATGTTACACTATATTAACCCAATAGTTTTGCGGATTGGGGGTTATACCTGGAATTGAAACGGATTTAGAAAACCGACACTGAAAGGAAAAAGGCTATAAGTGCTGCCATGTGAAAACCACATTTTCAGCTAAGATTCGATATTGTTCTTATCTAACCTTGATGCTGACATTTCTTAGTGAATCGTACCGTATTTTTTTAATCTGACAGGATAGTCGCCCCCTTCCCTGACATCATCAATTGTGACACTGACAGCCTTGATGAATTCTGGGGCTGCATTGCAGATTGTGTCACAAGCATGTCCGAGAAAAACACGAAAACGTCTGGCTTGCAGTGGGGTGAGGTCATTCCAATCCATCCGCGAGAGAATGGTGAACTCTAGTTCTGCACGAGTAGCAACTCTTGTAATCTCTTCTGCATCTGCCAGAGTCCCGCTATTTATATCTGCCATTTTCACAACCCCCTCATCTTGCCATCCATATTTAATCATTTTACCAGAATAATTATAATTTGTGTCAAGGACCAGGTTAATTTGCCACCCCCAGGATCAAAGTTATTTGCCACTTTAGGATTTTCAGGGGTAGCGTTGTAGTTAATCTGCTGACGGTTTTTGAGGTCTTGTTTTCTTTCTAAATGACTCTCCTTTCATAGCAATGTGATGAGCCCGGTGTGCCAGTCGGTCCATTGCCGAATTGGCCATCACCTGATCCGGGAAGAGCGACAGCCAGTCACCTGGCGGACGGTTTGAAGTGATAATTATAGAGCCTCGCTGGTGGCGTTCGGCAATGATTTCATAGAACTCCTCAGCCTGTGGCATGGTCATGGCGCTGAGGCCGAAGTCGTCAATTATCAGAAGGTCCGGAGCGAGGAGTTTTCTCAAGGCTTTCTCCCAAGTGCCGTCAGCCCTTGCTGTGTTGAGGTTTCGAAACAGCTTGGTTCCCTTGATAAACAGGGTGGAATGACCGATGCGACATGCCCGGTTGCCCAGTGCCTGAGCAAGGTGGGTCTTGCCGACTCCTGGCGGGCCGTAAAGAATCACATGCTCTTTTTTCCTGATGAACAGACCGGTCGCTAGATCCTTGATGGCCGCCACATTGACCCCGGTCAACTGGGCGAACTGAAACTCTTCGATACACTTCGGCTCTTCAAAGGAAGCTTTCTTAAGCCGCTGATTAAGGGTATTCGCTTCCCGGCGTTCAGTCTCATCCTGAACAATCAGTTCCATAAACTCCAGATAACCGAGATTGTTGCTTCGTGCCTGCTCAAGCCGCAGGTCCAGTGATTCGAGAATGCCGGAGAGTCTGAGCAGCTTCAAGCGGGACGTTAGTAGTGGGGAGATGCTCATGCTGCCACCTCCCCGAAACTGGTTGCCGGATGCAGGCACTGTTCACCTTCAGTGGAAATGGCCGGGACGGTCGGCAACTCCTGTTGCCTGGGGATACCGTTCTCCAGAATCCTTTGCAGGCTCTGTCTTGATGTGGAGCCAAAAGAGAGCAGATGCCGGCAGGCATCATTGAGTTTGGCAGCACCATACTTATCGGCAAATCTGAGGACTGCCTGAGCCTTGCGTAGATTCTGGAGAGAGTGAGGTTCCAGAACTTCTCGCACCATGCGGCCCACATCTTCGCCGAATGTCTCAGCCTGCTGGCGGCACCAGGTGGGGTGAGCAAAAAGAAACGCCTTGGCTTTTTCCGGATAATCGTTTTCGTCTGTACGCCATGTGCCGGGTTTGTGTGCCCGAACATGGCACTTGATCAACTCTCCCTCAAGGAAGATCTCGGTCAAGCGGAAGGTGCCCCGCGCCCAGACTTTTTTGCCCACATATCTGGTCGGAACAGAATAGTAGCTCTTGTCAAAGACCAGATGGTGATCAGGGTGAACTGTGCACTCTTTCCAGAGTGGGGTCTCGAACCTGCTGCCCGGCAAAGGGATAAGGGTGTTCTTCTCGTCCCGCTCAAAGCGCAGCAGCGGTTCTTCTTTAGTGGTGCCGTGCTTTTCCTTGCCAATGCCGGTTAGTGACCAGGCAAGCGCCTTTTCGTTGGCGTCGGCAAGATCCTGATACTGCCGCCCGGCAGCCAGCTGCTGCCGCACCGTGGGCATGGAGCGCTCAACTTTCCCTTTGTGCTCCGGAGTTCTCACTTTGGCCGGATCGGCAACAAAGCCGTAATGCCGCTCTAGTTCTGCATACGCCCGGTTGATGATCGGGTCATACAGGTCGGCTTTGACAACACCAGCCTTGAGGTTGTCCAAAAGGACGGTTCTGGGGCAACCGCCAAAGAATTCAAAGGCCCGGATATGACAGTCAAGCCAGTTCGTTGTGTCCTGGCGTTCAACGAAGCGGACAAAGCGATGGCGACTGTAAGAAAGGGTCATGACAAAGGCCCAGACCCTCTTCTTCTGGTCACCCAGAGTAAGGGCTACCTGACCAAAGTCAACCTGGGCCTGTTCTCCGGCGGATGTTTCCAACCGGACAGTTACTCTCTGGGAATTATCCGGTTTAAGCTTTTTTACGTATCGTTTGAGACTGGAGTAGTTGAAAGGGTAGCCCTGTTCTTCAAGTAGGCGACAGATCTGCTTGGCAGTCATATTCGGCTCATCGAGCCAGCTGATTATCTGCTCTTTGTGCAGGCCTATGACCTCCTGCACCGCACCGACAGCAGATGAAGCAGGTTTGGCTGCCTTGGCTACTGCGGCCATGACGTTCTCCGCAATGGCAGCGGGTGTTTCACCATCTTCTCTGGTAAGACCGGCAGCCTTTGCCGCGTCAAGATACTTTCTGACGGTTGGCCGGGAAATGCCGAGACTTCTGGCAATTTGACTATTGTTCTGCCCTTTTTGCCAGTGATAGACAACTTCGTTCAATTCGATCATGGGGATTCTCCTTCGCGACATAGCAGCTCCTGTCTGGAAATAATTCCATGCAGAATACTGTCATGCTGGTTGGCTCCCCTAAAAAATCCAAAGTGGCAAATAACTCTGGTCCCGGTATCGACTAAACTGGCAAATTAAGTTGACCCAGGGGGTGGCAAATAACTTTGGTCACACCTTGTCTAAAGTGGAAATTTACCATGGTCCTCGACATTTGTCAAGTAATTACTGATACTTATACCGCCTGACACACATTCAGACACTACCAAACACATGAAGTTGTCGTGATACAATTAGCCATTTTTCAGCGTCTTGCTTCTATGACATAGGAACACAAGCTTTCTAATCGATTCTGATGGAGACATGATTAGCCCTCTAACACAACTACTTAATACAAATATCTGTTTTCATTGACATATTTCTGTTTTTATGCTATTATTATTTATCTTTTGAAGGCATTTTATAATCCGGATTGCAATTGAAAGTGCCGATGTAAACGACCGTTTATTTAGCAGTTATTGACTGCAATAAACGTATGACTTTCACCGGTTAATAATTGCTTATTTAATATGAATTTGACGTTTTAACCGACAGGGGGGGGATTCATGGCAAAGGTACTTGGTTATATACGTGTTTCGAGTGACAAGCAGGATTCTGAAAACCAAAGACAGAGTATCTTAGCTTTTGGTCACGCCAACAGGATTCTTGTGGATGAAATAATTGACATAACGATTAGCAGTCGGAAAGACATGATACAGCGTCGCATCTCTGAACTACTCATGCGACTGGAATCCGGTGATACCTTGATTGTCTCAGAATTAAGTAGGCTTGGTAGAAGCATCGAAGAGGTTATTCATATCGTCAACAATCTTGTCGCTTCAGGCATTCGCATTATCGCTATCAAGCAAGGTATCGATATTAAAGAGCACGACATGGCAAGTAAAGTTATGACAACTGTTTTTGGACTCATGGCGGAATTGGAAAGAGACCTTATAAGTTCAAGAACTAAAATGGCTCTTGCGGCAAAAAAGGCGGCAGGGGTACAACTCGGCAGACCCAAAGGGAGTATCAGTGCTAGTAAGCTTGATGACAGAAAAGAGACGATTTCAGAGTTAATGAGACATCGTGTAGCAAAATCAGCAATTGCTAGGATGATGAACGTCAGCAGGTCGAATCTTGATGGATTCATTAAATCCAGAAACATATGTGCCGTCTGAATTATTGATAGCCATCTTAATATTGAGGTTAAACTTAAGATATAGTTTTAATAAGAAAGGGGATATTCTCAGAACAGAAGTATCCCCATCAACACTATTATCTACATCAGATAAATTATCTAAAAATGCACTTCAGCCCATCGAGTATGATTAATTTTTCCACTTACTTCTGTTATTTTTAATCTTTTTATCATAAGCTTTGCAGGCTGTACTTACCACTCTTGACCATTTTCCCTCAGAAGCATCATTACTACGAGGAATGGTCCAGGTCAAATGGCCAATTATTTCATCATTTTTATCGTAATCGTCCACCTGTATCAAATAATCAACAAATTCATTACAATCAACAGCAACTTCAATTATTGAATAAGAAAACTTTTCGCCGTATTTCTCTTTTAAATCATTAGAAGGAGGGGATACATCTGACATCAAGAATCTGACGTGCCCGTCATCATCTTTATGGACACTTTTATTATTTATCTTGTATGAACTATTTTTTACTGGTATCCAATCAGATGAGAACACAGGATTTGCAGATACAAATAAAACAAAAACAATGGCTAGATTGAATTTCAGCATGATACCTCCATTTAATCGAAAAAATTTGAATAGAATATAAAATCAATTTTAACGTGGTTTACTTGTAAAATTAACCCAGTTAATTATTCGCGTCAATAATTTAACAACGAACACCATAGCGATAAAATTGCTATGGATGATTCACTGACGATTTTCCCTCTCCTTGCCGCCGTTAAATAATCAACAAAGTTTTATTGCTCCCCTTGCAAACCATTCAAACTATACCAATACTTAAAACTGTGACAGAAATTGTGACATTTTATCACCTGTTTTTTAGGGTATATTTCATATATGTTTAATTGTACTTTTTGGTACAAACGCTGCTGTAGGCTGTTTATAGCCCTTTTAATATAAGGTTAATATTCGAATCCCATGCCGCCCGCCAATCAATTCAAGCACTTGCATAGCTTCTTATGCAAGTGCTTTTTGCTTTTATTGCTTTATGCAAACTCTCATGCAACCTCTACTCGCCATGCTACAACTCGATATAGCTACTGAATTCTGCTAAAAAGGGATGATAGATCACTTCCATCCAGTCAATCTCTCACTTTTGTGGATTTTACCCCTAATGCCGTATCCTAAGCAAGTAAGACCGTCGACAATATGGATCGATAGATCGAATGATTATGCCGCCTCTTTCAACAGAGTGAACAGCTTATCCAGATAGGCGTAGGCCTCTGCATGAATGCCACTAACACACTTTGACTCTCATGGACCGGCAAAATTGAGAGTGTTTATGATTCTGGCGAATCATGCAACAGGATACGTCATGAGCCAGATTCCCGCTTATAAAAGACCACCCCAACCCGCTCGATATGCTCCCGCAGACTAACATTATCAATCTGCCTGTAAATCGAAAGATCGATCATCCACGGCAAAAGCAGATCATCAAGTTCATCAAGGATTTTTAGCAATACCGTGTGGTTGAGATCATCACCATATATCGTCAAATCTATATCCGAGCCGGTTTTGTAATTACCCTTGGCACGCGAGCCATACACCACTGACCTTTCCACCTCCGGGTGAGAAGCGAATACGCCACGGATTTTTTCTACAGCAGCCAGAGGCAAACCAAAGGTGAGATCGTTCATCATGATTGTGAACTCAGAACTTCAAGCCGTTGGTGTAAACGGATAAATTCAGGGTAGTACTGTGTCACAATTTTACTGGAAATATCATCGGCAACATCTTCATTATAGGTGTGGCTGGTGAGAACACGGCTTTTGATCATCTCCATCCAAGTTTCACCATTTTCAATCAACCCACGCTTGAAAGCAAGACGGAAGGCATCGCGGCTGCCAATGATTCCGACCTCACCCTGTGCTTCAAAAACGTCCTTAATGCTGTTCCATGCCAGTTCGTAGGTGTACTCGAAACATTGAATCAAGCCCTGCTGCTCAAACTCGTTTAGCTCCCCTTTTTCAACAAATCTGGTGAGCTGACGAAGCGCCTTGGAATAGTTGTCCAGCCGTTGTTTCCAGCGAATATCTTCTGTCACAAGCTGATTCTCCTTTTTCCGTCTCTTACTGGCTGAAAAATTTGGATGGTTTTAGAGCTGTATTCTTCAAAATGGAGGCCCGGGGTCAGGTCAGGCTTCCAAGATGCCAAGTTGGTCAGAATAGCAACAAGCCGCCCCACAGGCAACACTGCGATGATAGCGACTTTTCAAGCGAACAGGTGGAATCCCTGACCTCATTTTAACCCTCGTTAACCGATCCTAAACTATCCGCATATCCTCGTACTGTCAAGGATATCGCCACTATACCAAGGGATTTCATATGGTCCATATTCCAGCACAATACGTAATCTTGACAACTTGGAAGCCTGACAGCAGCCTTTTAATGGGCGACCCCAGATCCTCCTATGAATGGGGTGTCATCTTAGCATCTTGGAAGCCTGACCCTAGGCATCACGGAATACCCATGTCCCCGGAATACCCATACATATCAGTCAAGAAGAGTACGGTTAAAGCAGATTATTGACAATCTATCTGACTGCACGCTATAGTAAAAATCATTGGAAGGACTGAACATGTTGTATACTTTGCACACAAATTCAAAACCGGCAGTTGGCAAAGAGGGCAAAAAAAATTCTCCGCGCGGCAAAGTCCGGCAAGCCCCTAGTCAACAAGGCTGCTTCCACCACCATTGAAACTATCGTCGCGCGCCAGCGCACTAAAAGCACCCTTTGCGTGACCGGTCGCACTGTATAAGTAGTCCAATCTCAGGGAGTAGCTAATATGAATAACCCGTCTATCCAACTTAACAGTAATCAGCTATTGGAAGCTCTGACCCAGTTCCCTCCGGAAGGGCTTAAGAAGCTGATAGACCAGCTCTTCAAGAAAAAACTCTATGCACCATTACCGCTTGAAGAGATAAGCCGTAAGTCGTCACGAATCGTAAAACGGGAGAAGCTGGGGCCGGAAACTGCTGCCGAGGCTGTTCTGTGGGCACGGTCACAAAAGTAGTCATAGACACCAACGTTTTCATCTCGGCCTTCGGCTGGGATGGCAAGCCGGAAGCGGTGTTGCGCCTCATGGAACAGCGCCGCATCGTCAACTGCATCACTAGCGATATTTACGCCGAACTCCAGCGAGTCGTTGCCTACCCCAAACTCAAGTTTTCCCCCACCCTGCAGGTCAATATACTCGAATTCGTATTTGCCTGGTCGCTCTTCGTACAACCAAAGGAGAACGTTGCCGTAATCGCCGAAGACCCGGACGACGACAAGTTCCTCTCCTGCGCCGTCACAGCTAATGCATCAGCAATCATCTCCGGAGATCCGCACCTGTTGGCCCTTGGCAACTACTGCACCATTCCCATTATGACACCGGCGCAATTTCTTGGCCAAACTCGCTGAATCTTATGCAGTAGTCAGAAGCCAGCGAACTTCAATATTTCCGGAAAATCTTCTGCTGATGCCAGTGGAGCGCGTCCGGATCCGGCCAGAGAAGCTGTTCGGTTGGCCCGATGATGCCGCGTCCGGAGAGGGTCTGCATATGGCTGGGGATGTTGTTATTGGCGGGGAGCTGTTTTAAGACAAGAACGGCGTATGTTCCGTAAACGGTGATCATGCCTTCATCGAAGGAAAAACCGTAGGGGGTCAAGTCTCCAAATCTCAAATTGATATTTGGAGACTTGACCCCTTCTGCTTTTGGCTACTGAAGCGATGAAATCCTGAATGGCTCTCTATGCGGCTTTCACCGGCACAAGGTGAACCTCAAGCTTGCACCCCACAGCCTGGGCATACTTTTTCAGGGTAGCAATCGTGGGTGAATGCCGATTGTCCGATAGAGCGGTCTCAAGGCGGGTAACAGAGGGTGGTTTAGTCCCCATTTTTTCAGCAACTTCCGCCTGTGTCATTCCGGCATTCTGTCGCGCAAGCAACAGCTCACGCAATAAGGTGTACTCAGTTTCCAGTTCATCGTATGCCGCAATGAACTCGGGATTCTGCTTCCATTCTGACATCATCTGACGATGAGTTTTAGTCGGTGATGTGCTACTCATTGCCTGTTACCTCCCGTTGTCTGCGATGGGCAATTTCCAGCTCACGCTTTGGGGTTTCGTTTGTCTTTTTGATAAACGAATGGAGAATGATGATCCGCCTGCCCACCTTCATACAGTAAAAAACACGGGCAATACCTTCACGCCCTTTCGGTCGCAACTCAAACAGACCGCTTCCCATAGCCCGTGAATGCGGCATACGAAGCTCAAGGCCGAATTCTTCGAGCAGATTTGTCAAGCGTGCATAAGAAGCCCGAATGCCGACCGGAAGGGCATTGATTTCGAGTCTCACCTGTTCGCTATAATAGTCAATTGTCCATGACATATCTGTCTCGTTCATAACATATATGTTACTAAATTACAAGTTGGGAATGAATAATATCGTTTGTTGTTTTTGATTGCTACGGTCTTGGGCATGGGGGAGTCCTTTTGGAGCGTGAAAAACCGTAGGGGGTCAAGTCTCCAAATCTCAAATTGATATTTGGAGACTTGACCCCTTCTGCTTTTGCGGGCCAGCAGCTCCACGGTCTGTCGCATCGCCTGCAACTTGGCGCTCTCCTCCCGCAGCCGCTGTTCGTTGACCGTATATCCCTTGACGATGTGGTCACGCAGCACCTGCGTCGCCCACTGGCGGAAACGGGTGCCCTGCTTGGAATTCGCCCGATAGCCAACAGATAGAATTGCATCCAGATTATAGAACTGCGTCAGGTATTCTTTGCCGTCGGCGGCAGTATGTGCATATTTTGCACGAACTGAAATTTCCTCCAGTTCCCCCTCTTTGAATACATTGCGCAGATGCTTGGTGATTACCGACCGTTCCCTGCCGAACAGTTCCGCCATCTGGTCCTGGGTCAACCAGACAGTTTCATGATCGAGGCGAACTTCAAGTGAAGCCGCGCCATCCGGGCTTTGATAAAGGACTATTGCGTTATCTGTCGTGGTCATGCTTTAACCTCATGAAATCAGGTGATACAGGCCATACTACACCGGAGTTACGATTATTTCCAGTCTGCTCGCTTATCCTTCTTCGCATGAAAGATTAATCGAACCGTAACAATATGGACAGGCAATTATTTCCTCCGTCGCCACCAATTTCCTTTTCTTGGCAAAGCCATCGTCCGAAATATACAATTCCCAACAGTCGCCAATCTCAGCACCCTGAGCGGAAATCATACCTGATAGTCCAAAACCGGGAAACTCCCTCCTCATTTGCGTGATGACAACATTCACCAGTTCCGGCATAAGGCAGGTCTTTTCGGAGCCATCCCATTGTATGCCGCTGTTGTCAGGCAGTAGCGCAAGGTCAATGTATGTCAGATCCATTGCGTCCCATTCAGGATGATCTCGATAATCTTCACGCAAAATTTGCTTGATGAATGAAAGCTGAATTTCAGTCAATTCCGTATTGAAGCGCAAAGAGCCTCTGAATTCAGTATGATACCCCATTGCCACACCCTCCAACCGCTTGATTGAAGCTCTTGCAGTTTGATGGAGGTATCAATTGTGGTCATATTTATTTCAGTTATTTAAAGCTGTAGGGAGTTGAGACACGACCCTTATAGATGTTCGACCCTTATAGATGTTCCTGGCGACCCACTTAAGTTGGATAATTGGGTTGATATGCAAGCGGGAGAGTGTGTGAAGAAAGTCGTCAATTGGTGGTTCGAGGAATATGGCTCATGTCAGGGACTGCCCTGCTATGCACTTGATTGTTAATCGGGGATAAGCTTGTCTGCCCAGGCAACGACACCTTCTGCAAGACTCAAGGCTTCACGGAATTCATCTTCGGTTACCGGCTCGAAAGGACCCGGATATCTGGCTTCTACGGAATAGTCGGTCAACGATGCTGCCATGCGAACGGTTTCCGGAAGCTCTATGCCATGGTTTTCCAGAAGGGTGAGTAGTTCGGCGAGATCATGTACATAACGGAAAGGAATTCCCCTGGCGATCAGCACTGCCTTCATGGCCTTTTCCGCAGCCTGCTGAGTCTCGAAACAGAGGTCTTCCCAGTAAATTTCCTCCGAGTTTGATTGTCTGGCCAGCGCCAGATTGCTCTTTGCCCGCCTCAGCCATTCCTGCGGAGAACCGGGCTGTCCCTGATTACGCGGCATAAAGCAGTCTTCCCTCGTCCATGGCCGGCTTTATGACCATGTCCTGATCGTTGCGATACCGCACAACATCGTCATCCGTAACAACTACGATATCAGCGGCAAACCCGACACCGACAAGATTCCGGTAAATCATTTGGGCGGTCCTGCGGCGATGACAGCCGGACGGAACCACCACCAGCAGATCAAGATCGCTGTTTGCCCTCATTTCGTCCCGCGCAGCCGAACCAAACAGAAATACCCGGCTGGGCTGAACGACAGCCAGAATCCGCTGCAGAATCTGCTTCAGTATTTTTTCAGAGGCCTTGCGTCGCAAATTCGTTCTCCCTGTTGGAATATCGGCATTATACAGGCATATTCCGGGAAATCAACAAGTTACCAAAGCCGGACTACTCTCCTCTTTGCATATCCATCATCATCGATGTACAGCTCCCAAAGGTCGCCCACGTCGCTCCCCTGTGCGGACATCACGCCTGTCAGTCCAAAACTAGGAAACTCCCTTCTCATTTGCGTTATGACAACATTCACCAGTTCCGGCAAAAGCAGGTCTTTTCGGAGCCATCCCATTGTATGCCGCTGTTGTCAGGCAGTAGCGCAAGGTCAATGTATGTCAGATCCATTGCGTCCCATTCAGGATGATCTCGATAATCTTCACGCAAAATTTGCTTGATGAATGAAAGCTGAATTTCAGTCAATTCCGTATTGAAGCGCAAAGAGCCTCTGAATTCAGTAT
This sequence comes from uncultured delta proteobacterium, assembly GCA_963787125.1. Classification (GTDB taxonomy): domain Bacteria; phylum Desulfobacterota; class Desulfuromonadia; order Geobacterales; family DSM-12255; genus VEOV01. Next base: position 91,131 of record CAWBBV010000009.1, on the reverse strand, counting down.
GATACCCCATTGCCACACCCTCCAACCGCTTGATTGAAGCTCTTGTGGTTTGATGGAGGTATCAATTGTGGTCATGTTTATTTCAGTTATTTAAAGCTGTAGGGAGTTGAGACACGACCCCTATGGATGTTCTCGCTTTGGGCAGGTTCAAGGAAGCGGATATTCATGGTTTGTATTTTTCGAAGACCTCGGCAGCAGAAACAGAGCCTATCTCCCCGGCCTTATAGCCTTCCCATCGACGGGAAGATTCCTCAGCCCATAATTTTTCAATCTCCGTATCGGGCATGTCAAGTGATTCAAGAAGATAGTCAACGAGTTGCAGTTTGTCCAGCGGAGGAAGATTGTTGGCTTCGCGGATGAGTGGATTGTTACGGTCTATCATGGAGCACCTCATCTTGGTTCGATCCATAAATCAGTATTACCAGAAACAGCATATAACTGCCTGAAATACTGAGTGTTGCGAGGAGTATACCCCTCTGCGTCATCAAGGTCAAGACAGCAACGCCTCTCTCCCCTCCCCGTTCTGCATGACCCGGAACAGCCCCTCATCAAGCTTTGCCCCCAGGGAGTGTTTTGAATTAAATATACTGTCCCCGGAATTCGCCAAGGAGGAGTGATCAACACTAACCAGGCAGTGCAATAGGAGGGGCGGCCATGAACTCTTCTCCTCAATATATAATTGAAGTCATTGCGCAAAACAGTCAGGTTACGATCAGTCAGGTTACGATTATTGTAAACCAAACAATAATGCAGCCGTACAACGACACTCCACCGGAAGCAGTAAAACCTGTTAGACAGAGTATTTTTTCAAACCAGCAATTGCTGAGAATAGTTAGCTTTATTGGCACTTTTATTGGTGCCCTCATCATTTGCATGCTGCGCAGCAGCACTCTCTAGGAATATTGTCAATAACCGTTGACCAATTAATGCAACCAATCAAAAAAGACCCGCCGGTATGCAACCGGCGGGTCTTTTCCTATCTGTATTCGGACCAGCACGACAAACTCACCGCAGCGGTCAATTTGTGGACATGACTGGTTGTGTTAACGGATACCCTTTCCTGCACTGCAAGCAACCAAGGAACTCCTGACCTACGCGTGGACCGCTCTTGAACTCGCGGATAACCAATCCATCTCCGCACTGAGGGCAGCTTCTCGAACTACTGGCTACTGGAGTGACCGGCGCAATTTCCTGCTCAATGACTGGCTCCACTGCTGTAACATGTGCAACCGGCAGAATCCCTTTGCAAGCCGGATAGCCGGAGCAACCCCAGAACTCGTTTCCCGCGTTACTCCCTTGTCGAGCCAGACGCTTTTTCATCTCCGCGCCGCACTTGGGACAATTCGGGGAAACTGCCAGAATTGCCACAGTCTCCAGAACTATCGCAGGTTGCCGTACATCAGCGACAGCCGGTTTACGGGCATTATCGATTATTTGCCGAAGCTTGCGGCCATCGATCAGTTCGACATTCAGCCCCTTGGCAAACGCCTGGGCCTCGTCGGTAAACATTCCGGAGGTTACCACGTAGCCACCAGCAGCGCCGCGTGATGCCATTACACCGTACAGCTCGCGCACCGGTTGCACTCCCACTTTGTAGGCCTTCCACTGTTTGCACTGCACCAGATAGGTTTCACTCTTGTTTTTCAGGACAAGATCGACACCGCCGTCAGGACCGTTCCCGCCCTGCCGCGACACCTGAAACCCTAGCCGCCGGAAATGCTCACCAACCAGCATTTCAAACTCATCCCAACCCATTTCATTCATAACGGCAACATCGGTTCGGGTTGCGACGGTTTCGTAGAGCTTTTTCTGACGGAAAGCTGATATCCCAGATCCTACTGCTGCAATAACAAAAACAAATGGCACTATGAGTTGACCGAATATGGCCATCGTCGTGAAAAGTTGGTGAGTCACTGCAGCGCCTAGTTGGCCTGCCCCATCGACTGGCACTGCCATAGGTCTGCCAGCTATTTTATGCAAAACAACATAAGAAATAAGCGCAAATATGAGACATAACCACCATGGAAGTTTACTTGCCAGGGAAATCACATCTTCCAATGGGCTTGTTCTTTGCCGAGCCATACAAAACCTCATTCATATTAAGATAATTCCAATTCGCTAACAGTAATCCCCCGCCAACGTTCCTGAATAGAGGCTCTTGACATCCTCAGACACTGCCACCGCATTGCGCACATTTTCATCGGTCAGGTCCAGTATGCGCAATTTCCCCTTCACCTCGGCAACCGCTTCGATACGCCGGTACAACGTCCCGTAGGCCTCGGCATAGTGCGCCAGGCCCTGCAGTTTTGGCAGCGCGTCACCGTATTGTGTCCCGTGGGGATCAACGATGTCGGCAACGGTAGAACCGTCTGCTTGCAGCGAGAAAAAGATGAAATCCGGCCGCATGATTTTGACCAGCTGATCCTCGGTATAGGCAATCCCTAGAGAGTCCTGACTCGGCCGCGACGGGTTGCGGTACCAGAACTGAAAGCCTTCGCGTTTCATCTCCGTTGCCAACACAGCTTTCTCCCAATCGTTCATTTCAGCTGGAAACAAGCCGTTCTCGTCGCACAACAGATGCTGTTTATACGTCGGCAGCGGCTTTTTGTTGCCGAGTGCATCCTGCTCGGTAGTTGCCACCGTCCACGCTTTCGGTGTGGCAAGGTCGATTTCTCCCGGCTCCGTGCTCATCCCCTTGAGCGAGCGATACACCTCCTGCCGCTCGTCAGACAGCGCCTTGATCTGCGCCTTGTACGTTTCAAACCATCCTTTGGCCAGCTTGTCCGCTTCGGCGTCGAGGCAGGTTTTCACATTGGTTACCAGTCCAAGCGCCGCGATATCGGCATGGGCCTCTATCAACGCATCTTCCATGTCGTCGGCATCCTCATTCCTGGCGGCCAGATATTCTGCATAGGTCCGGGAAACGTCCGGGCTCAGGATGCGCCCGGCGCGGCGGTAGGCGTCCTCGATCACCACATAGTCGGCATCTTCCAGAAAGTCGTCGAAGGATTTTGATTTTTTCTGCATATCGGCGGTCAGGGTCTTTCCTTCCACCGTCAAGACAGCTTTTCGGGCAGCGGCAATATCTTTGGCATACTGCTTCTGAATCGCATCCAGAACCTTATGCATTTCCGTATGGGCAATCTTTCCGGCACCCGGCAACAGCTTGTCCCACGCCAGTTCATGGGCCAGCGCGGTCAACCGTTTCACCGGCTTTGCCCCCCGCTGCGGCAGGGATTGGGACGGCAGCGACCGGAACGTGTCCCATACCGCTTCCGAGACAGCAGGATTCGGCAGCATATCCTTGGGATTAATGAGCACCCGCCGACCAGGGAGCGTTTTACCGTCGTCGCCCCCCTTCATCAGGGCATCGGCAACTTCTTCTACGGATTTAGCATCGAAAAATGGCAGCAGACAGTCAACGGAATTGAGCCGGTCATTGCCTGGAATGCGCCGTGCAAGGGGGGTCCGAACCATGCGCCCCATGAGCTGGGTTATATGGGTGCGATCCTTGGCCGGCCGGAAGGAAACCAGCACCTCGGCCCGCGGGCAGTCCCAGCCGGTGCTGATGGCGTCCTTGGCGATGAGCACCCGCACCCAATAGGCATCCTGCACCCGCTCAGGGGAGATGTGCGGCACCGTATGTCTGCCGTATGTCTGGGTGGTATGTTCGCCGAGCACATGGGCAAACGCTTCTTCGGTCAATTCCGGCCACTGTTGGATGATCGTGTCCAGCGCCTGGCCAATGTCATTGGGGTTTGGCGTATTCGGCACCTGCAGCACCATAAGCGGTTTGACGATCTCTTTGGAATCCTGCTGCCGGGAATACTCGGCCCATGCCTCACTCGATTCCTTGATTTTGCCGGTAGCGCGGCGCACCAGCACCGTGTCGAACTGCCCCACTTCATCGGGGATATCCAGAATAATCGTATCCTTCAAAAGGCCCGACTCTTGCACCTTGGCGGAATCTACGACGACGTTTTGAAGAAGATCGCGCCCCTGCGCATCGCCCATGGCAGTATTGAACCGTTCCACTGTGGCGGATATGCCCAGCACAATCGGTATTGCCGGCACAGCGCCCGCACCGTTGATAAGTCGCTTGACTATGGTCGATTTATCCCTCTGTACCGCCTCCGACGGGTTACCCATCCCCCGGTGCGCCTCATCAAGCACCAGATACAGCGTCAGATACGGGTCTTCGATTGTATTCTGGATTGTATCCCAGATGGTGTGAGAGCGCAGGTCTGGCCGCACTTCGGGGAAAGCCGGATGATCCTCCTCCGGGTCAGAACCTCGCACGAGCAGGCTTTTCTTGCCCAGCTTCTGGGTATTGAGGAAGTAGATCTTGCCCGGCTCGAATTTCGCCTGGCTGAAAGTGTTCTGCACCACAACCAGATCGGAATGGTTCAACCGGTCCGAGGCTTCCATGAGCCGGAAGCGCGTCTGCTCGTTCAAAGACGGGTCATCGCTGAACCAGATAACCACCGCGCCTGGATCGGCCTCGTAATCATAATTGTCATCGCCATGAAACAGCGCCTCGAATGCCGCTGCCGCCATTACCGTCTTACCGGCACCAGTTACCGCCGTCAGGGAAAAAGCGTGCCGGTCGCCATCCTCGCGCCAGCGTTTGCGGGCCTTGCGCAGATTGGCGAGCACATCCCGCACCGCCCCATCCTGGTAATCCTTCAGCGTAAACTTCATCTATATCTCTCCATTGGCAAATTTGAAATTGGTCAGATACGATTCATAGAGACGGACCGGCTCCACTGATTCGGGCAGAGTGCGGGCAATGGCCTGAAAGCGGCGGTCGTCATTGGTGACAATATAGGCGATCCGCAGACCATCGGCCTTCTCGACAGCCGCACAAAACGCATCCGTCTGATCAAGGTTTGTCAGCAGGCCATAGCAATCGGCCACTTCCCAACCACTGGCGGGAGGGGTTTCGATCCGCCTCCCCTGGCTACCGGCCCGTAGCCAGAGGAGCGGAGACACTTTTTCAAAGGCAAGGTTATGGCTGACCGCCACAGGGGTTTCATAGGTCAGGGTGAAAAACTCGGCGTTCTCCTCGAAACCATCAGCCATGGGGAACTCGTCGGTAAACTTGTACTCTCCCTTGATCGGCTCACCCGTCGGGGTTTTGCCCGTTATGGCAGCCTCCACGCGGGGTTTGGTTATGTAATCGCAAATGCCCCACTGTTCCCATTTCGGGTCGCCGGGGCGGTGGCCCTGCTCGCGCAAAGCCTTTTGCTCGTCAGCTGCAACTTCGTTGTTGGTTACAGAAATGCACTGGCGTCGGCCGCCGTCCTGGCGATTCAGGCGCATTACGGCGTGCGTGGTAGTGCCGGAGCCGGAGAAAAAATCTAGAACAGTCGCATCAGGCTTTTTAATAATTATGAAGCGCAAAGCATCCTCGACCGCATACAAAGATTTCGGAAACGGGAATGCACGCCTAGGAATTATTTGACGTAGCAGCGTTGTGCCATATTCACTAGCACTGTGTGACGTTTTGTTCCACATTGTCTTTGGATTTTCGGATGCTTCAACCTCATCAGAAAATTCTAGCATTACAACGCCATTTTTATCTCGACCAGTTTCAACAATCTCTCCAGTTTCTATCTGACTAAATAGATTGTCCGTTACATAACTGAATGAGACTCGATCACTTCCACTAAAACGTCCAATAGAGGCATACCCCTGAGAGAGTAGAATGCGCAATCGCTCATTTCCCACTTGCCAACGTCCCTCTGAGCCATCTTTTCTGATCGGCCAAACTGCAATGGTGCCAGCGGGTGAATTGACACCACTCCTGTCAGCCGTCACGGGAAGGAGCGATTCTCCAACGCTGTGCAGTTTTCCTGTCTTCGCATTAAGGAAAATTGGGTAGAATTGGTGCTTCCGATCGGTCCTCTTGGCATCAGTCCCACTTCTTAGGAGATTGCCCCACCGCACCTTACGAATACCATCCTGCAGATTAACTTCCGACTCTTCATTGTCTTGCTCTATATTACGTTTGCCAGTCAGAATCATCGGATCGTGTGTCTTCTTTACGGATGCAGCTCCGAAAAACAAGAAGAATATGTATTCATCTACTCGATAAAATTCCTGACCACGAGCAACACCCTTTGGATTTATCAGTGTAGTAACCATTTGGCTACGCGCTTCTGGAAAAACCTGATCCAGCAACAAACCCAGCCGCAAATACTCCTTCTCGTCAATTGTAACTATCAACACCGAATCTGCAGGATTCAGCAGTTTCTTTGCGATCAGAAGCCTTCGTTCCATCATGGCTAACCACTTACTATGCTTATACTGATCATCTGAATCGACATAATCGTTATTGTATTTCCAGTCTTTATCACGGGTGTTATACGGCGGGTCGATGTAGATGACGTCAACCGTCCCCCGGTGCGTGTAGGTCAGCGCCTCCAGCACATGGTAGTTCTCGCCGTTGATGACCGTGTGAAAAGGCTTGTCTCCGCCCCGCTCGACCTTGCCGGTGCTGACAAGCCCCGGATAGATGTAATCCCGAAATTCCGCCACAACAACCAAATCATCTGCCGGGACATCCCGCGTCTCCGGCCCGGCGTCGCCGGACAACTCCAGATGCGCTATTCGCTTTCCTTTCGCCTTCGCAACGCTCCGGACCAGCCAGAGCAGCTGGCCCCCCTTTGCAGTTGAACCGCGCTCCGGGAGCACCCGCACCTTGTCACCTTTGCGTACCGGCCGCTTGGGCAGTTCCACGACCTCGGGACGATGCCGCTCAAAATTCAGCCCAAAGGCAAGACGTGATGACAGCGCCTTGAATTCCCGTTCCAGGTCCATACCCATCTGAGGGTCTTTTGTTTTTGCTCGTGCAATGAGATCGGTGAGTCGTGACAATGTGGCTCCTTATGATGGTTGGTACTATTTACGGGTCTTGATTGCATCGGGTCCGACACTGTTATTCAACCGCTGGCATACTAAACCATTTTTGACTGACTTGTAATTCATAATTCATAACAGTTCCTGCCAGTTGCTTCCATCCAGCCCAAGCATATTTCCCCTTAAGATTTCGGGCCATTCACCTGATTTAACAGTATTAATTCATTGAGACAGATTCAACCTTAGACTTCACCTTGTCTCCCTTCACTTTCTTAATCATTCCATCCACTCTACCAATCATATCCTCAAAGTCCTTTATAACCGGCGCACCGCCGGCAAACTCCTCGGTATGCGAATGGCCCTCCACATATCGAGAAAGCTCACCATACAGGCCGTCAATCTCGTCAACGAACTCCTCTTTCCAGTTAATCTTCTTCAGACCGCCGATCATTACCCGGTCGTTCCAGCGGGTTACCACATCCTTGAAAAGATACTTCAGAACCGCTTCTTCAACACAGCGGCGCAAGATGCCCATGCCGTTTCTGATCTTTTCCACTCGCTGATCTCCGGAAAGATCGCGGGCTTCATCCAATACCTTCTTGGCCTTTTTGGTGTCATAATAGGTTTTGCAGTCTGCGGGGATATCGTTAAGAGTGACTTGACCAGGATTGTCGTCGCCATCCCGTTCGATCCAATGCTTCTGCATTGCCGTTCCCGATGTCTCGGCTTCGCTCATCAGCAAGGTAAGAAACACAATGTCATGTGTGAAAATGATTACCTGTCTGGTTGCTGCTTCCTGTACTAGGCGTTTGGTAATGAGTTGTCGGCGCTGGAAATCAAGCGAGTTTACCGGATCATCAAAAATCACCCCGGCACTGGCAGGATTAAGGTTTACCTCCGTAAGAAAATCCGCTAGAGCAACTATCCGCTGTTCTCCTTCACTGAGAATCATATTCGGTTTCTTTTTCTTGATGGAAAGTGTTTTCCTGGTTTCGCCAAGCTTCCCTTTTGTTTCCAGTAGTATCGGAGCTTCACAGCGTAATGCCTTGCATTCTGCCTCGAAGCGATCTTTATAACCACCCTCGATGATCAATTTGAAAAGGCTGTTTTCCTTCAGGGTGATTTCTCGGGTATTGAAAGCACTGTCTTTAAGACTATTGGCACGCTTGAGCCACTTTTGTTGCTCAATGAAAGTTGCCATGTCGTCAATGAGCCCGGACATGATCTGACGGTGCCTTAATTCAACTAATTCAGCCTCAAGTGTCTGTAATACAGCTGCCGTGTCGCGTGACTGGAGAAGCTTCTTTTTCTCCACCAGTCCGGTGCGAAGGTCTTCCAATGTTACGCACGGATCAGCAAAAATAGTTGACGAAATCACACCAGCTCCGCGCTCTAATATCTGCACAAGATCGTCTCGCTCTGCTGCAAGTGATTCCAGTAGCGCAATGATCTGCCCGGTAATTTCCGGTGCTTCTACTTGCAGATATTTCCTGACACGGCTGTCGTCACCAAAGAAATCAAATAACAGCTTTTTGAGAACTTTAGCAGTGTTGTCAAGAGCTACACTTGCTGTAAGCGCCTCAGTGCGGGCTGTGCTGTCGAGGAAGTTCCACAGTCTCTGAATAAAGGCAATTGCGGTGGCATCAAGTGGCTGTTGACACAGCAGGCAAAATGCGTTTTCAAGCGGGTAGGCTTCATGTTCCTCTTTCGCAAGTTTTGCCGCCGATGTAACAAACTCTTCCCAAGAAGGAGAGCCGGTAGCGGTGAAGAATGGCTGTTTGAAGCTTTCAACGCTTACGGAGGTAGCCGCTGCAGTTTTTTTGATAAAGTCGTCAAGCTGCTGTCTGCAAAGTTCTTTTTTCGCAGGCTGGAAGTGAACCAATAGAGGGGTGAGTTTATCGCAAAGTGTCTTTATGTCATCGCTTGCATCGTCAATCTCCTTAATTGACTGTTCTACTGATTTCGACTTAAGTTCGGCAATTTCAGTGACAACTGTCTCCTGCCGTGCCTGCTCTTTTTCTGCGTACATCGCCAATTCTTGCAGAGACTTCAGATCGGTTTCAGCGCTTAAGGAGGCAACCAGTTGCGATATTTTGCTGGCCGGTTCGGGGAAGCTTTTGACGAATTTGTTTACGAGGACACGAGTGCGTATGTCTGCACTAAGCTTCTGTTCCAATAGGCCATAAATCCTGGTCAATTCGACAAAGACATTGAACCCCATTGGCTTGAACCCAAGTGGATTTGCGTCGGTCAAATGTGAATGGGCAGCTTCCGTATTGAACACGGTAAATCGGAGCAGATCAGGATGGCTTTCTCCAACGGTATAGTTGAGGATTGTCTCCTCAGCATCGTTTATCCGCACCGAGAAATCAGCCTGTGTCCGGGATGGTGGATGATCCGCATAGACATTGGGAAGTATACTAACCTCAGCACGACTGAAACAGGCACTGCACAGAACACGCGCGAAGCCGCTCTTGCCCGAGCCATTATGACCGTACATGACAGTTAGGCTGGGGCCAAAGGTAAGCGACGATGTCGCAGGGATTGCATTAACATGTTGCAGGTTGCCAAGCCGGGTGAGCAGTACCCTTGTGTGCTCTGTATTTGTCTGCGGCGCAGCAATAGCAGGAATAAGGATTTCTTCTGCTTGACCAAAGGAATCATTCCAGAGCTTATTCCCAGTGAGAAAGAGCTTATACGCCTGTTCTGCGTGGTTGTCGTTTAGGCATCCGTGATTTACAGCATGTGTCAGAACAAACCGCTGCCAAGGGAGAAGGTTCTTTGACCAAGACTCCAGTTCTTGCCAGATCGTCGTTGTTGCGGTTGTGGTCATATTGCTCCTTATTCAACAGGTTGAATGCCGAAGTTACAAAAAAAAGACAATTTATACACATATTATATTGAAGGCACCCAAAATTCCCGCATGCGGGAATTGAATTAACTCGCTGATATCATTATACTTAGTATTGCCATTTTTGACTTTCATGACTTCTGACAGAGATATTACGCCTTGAGCATTTTAATCACCTGATAGGTCACGCCTCGCAGTACTTCGACTTCGTAAAGCAAGGAGGTCTTTTGTTCGGCGGTCATCTCTGCAACAACTATGGTGTTTAGTCTCTCTGCCCAAGCAGCAACATCTGTCGCTGCCAGCTGCTTTTTGGCTGACTTGGTTGTGGTCTTCTTTCTGATCTCACCACGAGTAAGGCCGCTCTCTTTATACTTGGTGTAAAGCGCAAGCATCTTTTCAGGGGTTTTCAGCTTGGCAATTTCCACCAGAATACCCCGAGCTGTTTTTGGGTCATTACGGCAGTCATCCTTTACTTCTGCTGGCAACCGGTTCAATGAAAGAATCGCCGAAATAGCAGTATCCGACTTCCCCAGCGCGGTCGCCAGTTCCGCCAACCCATAATCATGCACCGCCCGCAGCCGCTCAATTGCCTCCGCCTCTTCGATGGCGGTCAGATTCTCCCGCAGCAGATTTTCAATGATGGAAATCTCCGCCGGTTCGCCGTCGGTAATTATGGCCGGGATGGTTTCCAGTCCGGCATTTTTAGCAGCCTGATAGCGTCGCTCGCCGGAAACGATGTAAAGCGTACCCTCATTACCGGAACGCACCAGAATAGGCTGGAGTACCCCATGACTGACAATAGATGCTTGCAACTCTGCCAGAGCTTGCTCGTCGAAGAATTTGCGCGGCTGTTCCGGATCGGGAATCAGTTGGGTCAATGGTATCTGATACAGTTTCCCTTTTTCATAACTCGCTTGAGTGTCTGCCATAACGTCTCCCCCCCGGAATTATTTTACTGACATAAATTTCGGATACAGTTAGTTCAACTCCCGTCCATTTTTCCAACGCTTCAAAATCCGGCAGCGCTCACGCTGCCTCAAGTTCAATATAGTTGTTGGCATCCCCAGCGACGCCAGCCGCAGCCACGCCGCGCTGAAAAAGCCCACGCCGCGATCATAGCGCACCGCTGCACCAAGCGCCGGATTGAAGAAATCCCGAATGATGTCACCACTTGATGTGTCCAAAACAGGGGGGAATGTAATGTCGGCAAGGTTTCGCATTTATTGAATTTCCTACCATAAATTGTTTTTAATAGCCACAGCAATCAAATTTGCATCAATTTCATTCAACTAGCAGCTCATACCTCGCTGACCGCCCTTGCCCTACCCTCTTCAATATCCCCAACTCCAGCAACTGATCCAGTTCCCGAAACGCCGTTGCCCTGCTGGTATGAGTCATCGAGGCATATTTCTGCGTAGTCATTCCACCGGCAAAACCTTCTATGCCTGCATCAAGCAGCCGGTTAATCACCTTCATCTGCCGCTCAGTAAACTGGTCCTGGGCGTGCAACCTCCAAAAATCCGACTTGGAGAAGACCCCGTTCATTATGTCTTCCGACTTTTCGATTGCCCGGGCAAAGCACCCCATGAACCAGACAAGCCAGTCAGTCACATCCCCGGTGCCTTTCTGAGTTTTCTCAAGAACGTCGTAATACCCTTCGCGTTCCGTCATGATCTGAGTTGACAGGCTGTAATATCGAACCCGTTGCTTGTCATCCTGAGCCAAGGCCATATCGGTCAAAGCTCGTGCTATACGGCCATTGCCGTCATCAAAAGGATGTATGGTCGCGAACCAAAGGTGAACCAAAGCCGCACGGACAATGCCTTCATATTTACCAAAGCTATCCGACCACAATGAAAGAAAACGCTTCATCTCAAATCCAAGCTTATCAGCAGGCGGTGCCTCGAAGTGTATCTTCTCACTGCCTATCGGACCGGATACCACCCGCATCGGCTCCGTGCTGTCACGCCAACCGCCGACCTTGATCTTATGCATGCCTGAATAGCCGGACGGAAACAAGGCAGCCTGCCAGCCCCATAAGCGCTCATCGGTAAGCGGCTTATCAAAGCTCTGGGTTGCATCCAATAAAACTGATACCAGGTCGTCAATCCTACGGTCTACAGGCAGATCGGCAGAAGGGAGACCAAGACGACGGGCAACCGATGAACGCACTGACCGCACGTCCAACAACTCCCCTTCGATGGCGGAAGTCTTAATCGCCTCTTCAATCAGGATCTCGGCCTGAGCCTGATGATCCAGTGGCATCCCAAGCCCGCCGATTTTACTCAGTAGCTTGCCCTGTAGCAGACGGCATTCACCTAAAGGCGTTAGAAGCCTGTCCGCGTCCCATGTCAAAGTAGGCCAGTTATTTAGTTGCCAGATATATGTTTGCATATTTTTATGTCGTTAATCGCTTCACAAAGTAAGATAATTATTTTCTACCACGCGAATGCGGGCTTAGCAAACATTTTAATAATAATGCAGCCAAGTTAGAGGTCTGCTATAACCCTGGGAAATAGTCGGTTGATAAGTGCCATCACTGCTCGTGCGTAAAGAGTGCCTGCAATTCAATCGTTACGATTTTTTATTAAGTTGGGCTTCAGGTAAGCGTAGGTAGGAGGGGGTTAGCTCAAAGGGGGAGAGCGTCTGACCGGCTGTGCAGCGGCTGAAGGCAAGCGCTGCTCCGGCAGAGGCTTTGGGATGATGGAGATGTTCTGCGGCAAAGAGGGCGCGACTGCCGAGTTTCTCAATGATCAGTTCACGGTAGCGGAGCGCGCCGTCACCGATAAAAAGGATCGGACCGGCAAGTTCATCAAGCAGCTGGTCGGGGGCTAGCGCCATTTCGGGACGGATCAGGTTCATGCCGGTTTTAAAACTATAAAGCGCACTGTAGACTTCACTTTTTCTGGCATCAAACAACGGGCAGACAGGGATAAGACTGTCACTGGCATTCAGTGCCAACAGTTCCAGGGAAGAGAGCGGTATAATCGGCTTGTTGGTTGAGTATGCCAGCCCCTTCGCAAGGGCAATGCCGACGCGCACCCCGGTGAAGCCCCCCGGGCCGACTGTTACGGCAAAAGCATCAACCGCATCGATTGCGACCTGCGCGGTTTTCAGCAACAGCCTCTATCTGCCCGGGAATTTTAGCTGAGGTTGCGGGTCCGGCATCGCCGCACAGTTCGGCCAGAACACTGCCATCAGCAGTCAAAGCAAGGCTGAAGACATTGGTGGAGGTGTCGATAATAAGGATATTCACTGAGGGCTAGCCCTGTTTAAGCAGGTATCTGACGATGTCGTTGTAAAAAGCGAGCACCATCAAGCTTATCAGGAGTACCAGGCCGACCTGCTGGGCGACTTCCCGCACCTTTATGCTGACAGGTTTTCTGAAGATGAATTCGCACAAGTAGAAGAAGAGATGGCCGCCGTCAAGGATCGGGACGGGGAGCAGGTTCAGGACGCCAAGATTTATGGAGAGGAGCGCCATGAAGGCAAGAAAGTTTACCCCGCCGGCAGAAGCCTGTTCTCCCGCCATTTTGGCAATCATGATCGGGCCACCGACGGAATCCATCGGGACGACTCTTTCAATCATTTTGCCAATGGAGACAAGGGTCAGTTTGGTGACTTTCCAGGCCTGCTGACACCCTTTTATAACTGCTTGTGCGGGAGAGTAGCGGTCGGTAACCATCTCTGCTGCTGCCACTACACCGATAACCGGGTAGGAGATCTTCTCGCCGAAAAGGTTTTTGCCATCTTTTGTTTCGGGAACAATTCTGAACGATAAGGTTTTGCCGGCACGCTCAACGACAATATCGAGAGTTACCCCTTTTGATTCAGCGATGGCAGAGGAAAATTCATCCCACCTTGTGACAACTTTGCCGTTTATCGACCTGACAAGATCTTTTGGCAGTATACCGGCAACTGCAGCCGGTTTAGCGGCAATTACCTCACCTATTCTGGTGGTTGCTGCCGGAACCCCGACCATGTAGACAGTAATAAAGAGGAGCGCGGCAAAGATGAGATTGAAAACCGGTCCGGCAGCAACAATAACTATCCGCTGTAGAGGCGGTTTCCCATTGAAGGAGCGTTCGATATCTTCCGGTGCCAACTCGACATCCGGACTCTCACCGATCATCTTTACATAGCCGCCAAGCGGGAAGGCAGAGAGCAGGTACTCGGTTTCGCCGTAGGTTTTACCAATAATTTTCGGACCGAACCCGAGGGAGAATTTCTCCACCCCAACACCAAAGAATTTTGCGAAGATGAAGTGGCCGAGCTCATGAACAAATATCAAAATGCCAAGAACAACTATTGCGGAGACTATGGATATCATGCTTTAAGATACTCCCTTATTTTACTCCGACTCCAGAGATCAGCTTCCAGTACATCGGCTATTGATCCAAGTCTGACCGGTTGATGCGCATCCATGACCTTTTCAGTCAAGGCCGGAATCTGATTAAATCCTATGGCGCCGTTTAGAAAGGCATCAACAGCCACTTCATTGGCGGCGTTCATGACAGCCGGCATGCTTTCACCGTCATTAAGGGCACGATAGGCAAGCCTGAGAGCCGGGAAGCGTTCCAGGTCAGGCTTGAAAAAAGTCAACCCGGAGAGTTCGGTCAAATCAAGCGGTTTCACCCCGGTAGCAATTCTTTCCGGATAAGAAAGAGCGTAAGCAATCGGAGCTTTCATATCCGGTGTGCCAAGTTGGGCAATAACGCAGCCGTCAAGATATTCGACCATGGAGTGGATGATACTCTGGGGATGAATGTTCACTTCAATCTTTTCAGGGTGAGCATCAAACAGCCACCGTGCTTCAATGACCTCAAGCCCCTTGTTCATCATGGTGGCGGAGTCGATGGTGATCTTCTTCCCCATGTTCCAGTTGGGATGATTGAGAGCGTCGGCGACGGTAACGCTTTTGAGCCGCTCATGATGAGTGTTGAGGAACGGACCACCGGAAGCGGTCAGGATAATCCTCCGGATATCACTGCTTCTGTGCCCCTCAATCGACTGAAAGATGGCGCTATGTTCGCTGTCAACAGGGAAGAGCCTGACACCATGGATTCTCACCAGATCCATGAATAGATGGCCGGCTGTTACAAGTGTCTCCTTGTTGGCAAGAGCGACATCCTTGCCGGCCATAATTGCCGCGGCTGTCGGCACAAGCCCTGCGGCGCCGACGATAGCGGCTACAACCATTTCAGCCTCGGAAATAGTCGCTGCTGCTACCAGGCCTTTGACACCGTACATTATTTCAGGACGTTTCCCGGTAGGGAGCATCCCGGCGAGTTTCATGGCAAGAGTTTCGTCAAGGACGACTGCCAGGCGGGGGGAGAACCGTTCTATCTGACGGACAAAAAGATCAAGGTTTGTTCCGGCAGTCAATGCCTCGATCCTGAACCTGTCTGGATTCGCCGCCACCACTTCAAGGGTGTTGGTACCGATTGAACCTGTAGAACCGAGAATTGTGAGAGATTTCATCTGTCTGCTCAAGTGAAGAGTCTGCCGGCCACGAACATGGCGTAGTAATAAGCCACCGGAGCAGCGAAAATAATACTGTCGAGACGATCGAGTATGCCACCATGACCGGGAAAGATGGTGCCTGAATCCTTGACCCTGCAGCTCCTTTTCAAGAGTGATTCAAAAAGATCGCCGATCTGGCCAAGAGCACCTAATAAGAGGGCAACAAGAACAGCATCGACAGCAGATAGCTCGCTGAAAAAAAAGAGTTTTGCCAACATGATGCCAAGCAGGCTCCCTGCAAGTCCGCCAAGAGATCCTTCAACACTTTTTTTCGGGCTGACCTCGGGATAGAGTCTGTTTTTCCCATAACGAGTGCCGATAAAATAAGCGGCACTGTCACCGCTCATGACGATGAAAATGATGGCTAGAATCCATTTGACTCCAAGGGGATGGTTCCTTAAAAGCACCAGATAGCCGAGCAGATACGGTAGATAGACCACCCCGAAAAAAAGGAGTGCCGCCTCTGAAGCAGCTGTCTCAATATCCTTGAAAGTGAAAAGGGTGTAGATGGAAAAAACGAGGAAAAGAAATGCTATTGCAAAAGCAGTCAGTGCGGCAGAGCGGATATAGAAGCTAAACGGCAGCAGCGAACCGAGCAGGGGGACAACAATGCCTGCCACCGTCCTGTGCGGGAGTGTCATGCGGCAGTACTCCATCAGACCAATGAAGCTGGCAAGGGCGATAAATGCGGTAAAGAGGAGGTAACTCCCTTGGACGATCAAGAGTAACAAGAGAGGCAGGGCAATCCCTGCGGTTATGAGCCGCTGTTTAATGATTTCCCCCATTTAAGCTGATCGCTGGTAAGACCGAAGCGCCGTTCACGCTGCTGATAATCGGCCAGGGCCTTGTACAACTCACCCTTGTTAAAATCAGGCCAGTTGATGTCGGTAAAGTAGAGTTCAGTGTAAGCTAGCTGCCAAAGCAGAAAGTTGCTGATTCGCATTTCACCGCTGGTTCTGACGAGCAGATCCGGGTCGGGCAGAGAGACGGTGTAAAGATAATCCGGGAAGGAAGCTTCAGTGAGTTCATCGGGCAGCAGCTTTCCACTGACAATGTCTGCAGCTATCCGCTTTGATGCCTGGAGAAGTTCTTGACGAGAACCGTAAGACAGGGCTAGTGTCAGGGTCATGCCGCTGTTGGCTGCGGTTGCAGTCATGGCTGCTTCAAGGCCTACAGCAACATCTTCCGGCAGATCAGTGCGATTACCGATGATATTGAAGCGGATATTGTTCCGCATCATCCGGGGGACTTCCATCTTGATATACTTTTTAAGAAGGGTCATCAACGCACGGACTTCGCTCTTGGGGCGCGACCAGTTCTCAGCCGAAAAGGCGAAGAGCGTCAGATAGCCAATACCGATCCTTGAGCACTCTTCAACTGTCAGCCTGACAGTCTCCACCCCTTTGCGATGCCCCATAATCCGGGGGAGCATCCGCGCCTTCGCCCACCTGCCGTTACCATCCATGATGATCGCCAGGTGACGGGGGAGATTTTCTTTAAGAATCGCTTCACCAGCCATTATTAGAGGCTCTCCATTCTGCAGGTAGAAATAGAAATCCCCCGCGATGACGGGGGAGCTCATTTAATCACAACTGACTTTGAAGTGGCAAGGAAAAAGCCTGCCGATAGACTCCTGTCCTATACTTCCATAACTTCTTTTTCTTTGTGACCAAGGACTTCATCGACCTTGCCGACATGTTTGTCGGTAAGATCCTGCACCTCTTTCTCGGCCCGTTTCAACTCGTCTTCCGTAATTTTCTTATCTTTTTCAAGTTTTTTAAGCTTGTCGATGGCATCGCGTCTGATGTTTCGCAGCGCGATTCTATCATCCTCAGCTTTGCGTTTGAGATCCTTGACTATATCCTTGCGCCGCTCCTCGGTAAGCGCCGGGAGAATAAGCCGGATAAGCCTGCCATCGTTTGAAGGGTTAAGACCGATATTCGAATTAATGATTGCTTTCTCAATAGGAGCGATCATCTTCGGTTCCCAGGGGGAGATTGTAATAGTTCGTGCTTCAGGTACCGACAGCGTTGCAACGGCAGAAATAGGCGAAGGGTTGCCGTAATAATCAATTTTTATATCGTCAAGCAGTGCTGTAGTTGCCCGACCTGTCCGAATCTTTTGGTATTCACGGCGCAGGTTGTCAAGCGTCTTTACCATATGGTCCGTCATGTCTTTGATAATATCTTTTGTCACGCTGATTCCCCTTTTACAATTGTGCCAATCTCTTCGCCGAGCACTACCCGCTTTACATTACCGGAAACGCTGACATCAAAGACAATGATCGGCAGGTTATTGTCCATACAGAGGGACGTAGCCGTTGCATCCATAACAGCGAGTCCTTTCTTGAGCACGTCAATATAGGTAAGTGTCTGAAACTTGACTGCATCGGGCACCTTTTTGGGATCGGCAGAGTAGACACCATCCACTTTTGTCCCTTTGAGGATAACCTCCGCGTTGATCTCCATGGCCCGCAGACTTGCGGCAGTATCGGTAGTAAAGTAAGGATTACCGGTACCGGCACCAAAAATAACCACCCGACCTTTTTCAAGGTGACGAACCGCCTTACGCCGGATATACGGCTCGGCAACAGCCTGCATGGCAATGGCGGACTGTACCCGGGTGTCAACACCGATCTGCTCAAGGGCGTCCTGCATGGCAAGGGCGTTGATCATGGTTGCAAGCATTCCCATATAGTCTGCGCTCGCCCGGTCCATTCCTTTGGAGGATGCTGCCAATCCTCGAAAAATATTGCCACCGCCAATGACAAGTGACAGCTCAACCCCACACGCAACCACATCTTTGATTTCAAGAGCGATAGACGTAATAACTTTTGGATCGATTCCATACCCCTGGGTACCACCTAGAACCTCACCTGAAAGCTTCAGCAGAACCCTTTTGTATTTTAACTGCTCCATAACCCCTCCAAAAGACGGTAAAAAAAGGGCCGACTTGAAGTCGGCCCTGAGTTCTAATTTCCTGCTGCTGCGGCAACTTCAGCTGCGAAGTCAGACTCTTTCTTTTCGAGCCCTTCGCCAAGAACGAATCTGGCAAAGCGGGCGACCGTCACATCTGCTCCGGCAGCTTTCAGTACCTGCTGAATGCTCTTGTCAGGATCTTTTACAAAGCTCTGCTCAAGCAGACATATCTCACCGTAAAACTTACCGATCTGCCCTTCAATAATTTTCTCTACAATATTATCCGGCTTACCGCTCTGCTTAGCCTTGTCACGGTATATTGCCTTTTCGCGCTCGAGAACATCAACAGCCACCTCTTCGCGGCGGACGTACATTGGTGCAGCCGCAGCCGCATGCATTGCAATATCCTTGGCAACCGCAGCCAAGTCGCCGCTGCCAGTGAGGTCAACCAGGACGCCGATTTTGCCACCGGCATGAATGTATGCGCCGGTAAGGCCCGTTGACGAGAACCTTGCAAAGCGACGGATTTGAAGGTTTTCACCTATTACGGAAATTGCTTCGTTCAGTGTTGTCTGGATGTTTTTGCCTGGCTCCTTGACGGAGTCCTGAGCAAGGAGCGCCTCATTATCTGCCGGGTCTGCAACAAGCACCTGATTGGCTATATCGGCAACAAACGCCTGGAACTTCTCGGTTTTGGCAACAAAGTCTGTTTCACTGTTGACTTCGACGAGAGCGCCGGTTTTGCCGTCAGCCGCTATCACTACGGCAACCATCCCTTCGGTTGCGGCTCTGCCGGCCTTCTTGGCTGCTGCGGCAAGACCCTTCTTGCGAAGGAAATCAACCGCCTTTTCCATATCCCCACCGGTCTCTTCGAGAGCTTTTTTACAGTCAAGCATCCCTGCCCCGGTACTTTTGCGCAGTTCAGAAACCGCTGCTGCTGTTATACTCACATTATCCCCCTATTAACAGTACGGCAGCGCCGCACATTGTTGATGTTATCTACTCGGCTGACGCGTCTGCAGCTGCATCTTCAGGATTGCCTTCTTCAAGCGCCCCACCCTCGTTAAAGTTCTGCAGCTTAAGGTCCCGTGCATCACGACCTTCGATGATCGCATCAGCGATCTTGCCTGTCAGCAGGCGAATAGCACGAATAGCGTCGTCATTGCCCGGAATTATATAGTCAATCTGGTCAGGATTACAGTTTGTGTCAACAATAGCTACAACCGGAATGCCGAGTTTTTTTGCCTCAGAAACAGCAATCTCTTCATTCTGCGGATCAACAACAAAGAGAACACCCGGGAGTTTGCCCATCCCCTTGATGCCGCCCAGAACCTTCTCAAGTTTTTCACGCTCCTTGTCAAACTGGAGACGCTCTTTCTTTTTGTATGCCTCTATAGTACCGTCAGCAAACATACTGTCGTACTTTTTCAAGCGTTCAATACTCTGCTTTACGGTTGAAAAGTTGGTAAGCATCCCGCCCAGCCAGCGCTGGTTGACATAATACATACCGCAGCGAGTCGCTTCTTCAGCAACTGCATCCTGCCCCTGTTTCTTTGTCCCGACAAAGAGGAAGGTTTCGCCGGCACCGGCAGCATCAACCACGAAGCTGTAGGCGCTTTTGAAAAGACGGACTGTTTTCTGGAGATCGATGATGTAGATACCGTTTCTTGCTCCAAAGATATAAGGCTTCATTTTCGGATTCCAGCGTTTGGTCTGATGACCGAAATGTACGCCGGCCTCCAGAAGTTCCTTCATAGTAATACTAGACATTTTTAACTCCTTACCCTCGGTTTTTTCCGCCGCATCCCCAAAACTACGAAATCCTGTTAAGGACACCTTCGCAGTCGACAGCATGCGTGTGAAATTAATGTAACGTGATTATATAGCACGAGTCCCCGCTTGAGGCAAGCTAAAATGAAACAGCCAGTTTACATCCGGCCTACCTTGATGTATTATCAACCCTATGCTTTTAACTCTTTATCGCTATCTAGCCAAAGAAGTTCTAGCCGCTTTTTTTCTCGGCCTGGTCGTTTTTACTGGAGTCCTCCTTATGGGGCGGATGCTGAGACTTGCCGATATGGTCGTCAGCAAAGGCGTCTCCATTTCCGAGATTTTGCTGATGATCGTTTACCTCCTCCCCAATTTTGCGGTCATCACTATTCCGATGTCGCTGCTGCTCGCTGTATTGCTGGCTTTCAGCAGACTTTCAGGCGACAGCGAAATTATCGCCATAAAGGCAAGCGGAATAAGCCTCTACCGACTACTCCCCCCCATCCTGCTTATCTCTCTTACCGCATACACGCTTACAGCGCTGACAGCCATATATGCCCTGCCCGCCGGCAACACCGCTTTCAAGGAACTCCTCTACCGGGCAATCCAGGGGAAACTGAGTCTGAACTTGAAAGAGCAGGTCTTTAACACTAATCTCCCCGGACTTTTAGTTTATGTCGCTAAAAACAGCGGCAAAAACGGCAGTCTCTCCGGAGTCATGATCCAGGATGAACGCAACCTAAAGGATATCTCCACAATCTTTGCGGAAACCGGCATGTTTGGCATGGACGAGAAAAGCAAAAAAATTCACCTTCACCTAACAAACGGTAGCATTCATCAGTCACGCCCAAATGAGGTATACCGTCTCCTCAGTTTCAATGAATACTCTCTTGAAATCGACCTTTCCAAAACCGCTTCCAGTTTTGAAAAAAATGAGCTCGATATGTCGCTGAACGAACTCCGCCAAAATCTGCAAAAAAGCGGCTTTTCAAAAAAACTGATGATCGACATGAGACTGGAAGTACAGCGTCGCTTTGCCATGCCTTTTGCCTGCTTCATCTTTGCAATTGTTGCAGTACCGCTCGGCATACAGAACCGTCGTTCCGGCAAGGCTGCCGGCTTTTCCTTCAGCATAGCGGCACTGCTCCTTTTCTACATTTTTCAATCGATCGGCAGAACTCTTGGCGAAAAAGAGCTACTCGCCCCTTTTATGGCTGTCTGGCTACCAAACTTCATCTTTCTTATCGGCGGGATCTATATGTTTGTTAAATCGGCAAAAGAAGAAAGAGTGGCCGTTTTTGACCGAATAGTCACTGCTGCCTCGCACCTCCTGAAGAAAAAGCAGTCAGCATGAAGATACTAAACCGCTACCTTATCAAAACCTATCTTACGGCAACGGCTACCTGCCTTGCAGCCTTCATTGCCATCTACCTTGTCGTTGATTTTCTTGAGAGATACAGTAAATTCAGCCGGGCAGGAGCACCTAATTCGTCAATTCTCCTCTATTTTCTCTGCAAAACACCTGAGATAATCTTTCAGATTACGCCGATGGCAGTCCTCATGGGGACAATCCTCGCTATCGGCACTCTGGCAAAAAACAGCGAAATAACAGCCATGCGCAGCAGTGGTGTCAGCCTTTTCCAGATAGGCAAACCAATTCTGGCAACTGCTGCGATCACAAGTCTGTTTCTTGTTTTAATGCAAGAGTTCATAACCCCCGCAGCCAACGAGAAAATGGGTTACATTGAGCAGGTAGTTGTTAAGAAGAAGGGACCATCAGCTTTTTTCCTGCAAGAAAACATCTGGCTTCGAGCTGAAAAACTTATCCTGCAGGCAAAGTTTTTCACCCCGGAGACCTCTACTCTCAAAGGGATAACCATCTGGGAAGTTGGCGAAGGCCTTAAGCCTGTCTCAAGGATTGATGCAGGCAGTGGCACTCCGGTTCAAGGCGGTTGGCTACTCTCGGGAGTTACCAAAACGAACTTTTCGCCTACAGGTGCCATTAACAGCACTTCCAGCGATTCACTTCTAGTCAGGCTGGACATTGTCGCAGATGACCTGAAAGTTGTTACCAGGGCAGCTGAAGAGATGGGGTTTACTGCTCTGCGGCGCTATTGTAAGACGATCAGCGAAAACGGTTATGACGCGACACGCTATCTGACGCTGCTTCACTCAAAGATATCGCTCCCTTTTGCTGCTCTGGTAATGGCCTTTCTGGGGATTCCTTTTTCACTCCGGGATGGTCGTTCCGGTGGAATCGGGCTAGGCATTGGCTTCAGCATCCTCATAGGTTTCTCCTACTTCATAATTAATGCCCTGCTCCTTTCACTAGGTCAGGCTGGAGCACTTGAGCCGATTCTGGCTGCCTGGACCGCAAATATACTGTTTGCAGGAGCCGGACTATGGTTTACACTTTCAGTAGACTCTTGACTTCACAATTGGAGCAAACCATATGCGCTATCTAGCCACAGTCTTAGCTCTGACCATGCTGCTGTTCTCAGCTGCTTTTGCTGAAGATGAAGTCGCTGCCCCATCGATTCTCAGCATAATACCTGGTCAGGCTGCAGCGGGTGGAACGGTTGTTATTTCCGGCTCAGGATTCAATGTTGAAAGCACACTTTATCTCGGCATTGAAGAAATCCCTTTCAAATCAGTCTCAGCCCGACAGATAAGTTTCGAGATCCCCCAGATTCCTGCAGGGAACTATGCACTCTATCTCCGCCAAAAAAACGGCGCGGCCAGCAGAGCCTACTCTTTCGCAGTTACTCCGCTGAAACCTGCCGTTGCAGCAATTCAGCCAGATACTGTCTCCCTTTGCACAGCGGGAAGTGACCGGCAGATAATCATCAAGGGGAAGAATTTTCTGGAGACGGCTAAAGTGCTTTTTGATGGCGCGATTATCAAGGGGAACCGGTTGTCAGCCGAAGAGATGACCTTCCAGACACCACCCGTCTCAGGAGGACTTCACCAGATACAGGTCAAGAATGCTGAAGATGCCATCTCGCCTGCAATTGCGCTGGTTGTTGCCAGTCGGCCGGAAATACGCAGCGTTTCTCAGGGGAATGACTACGTCAATTATTATGAATTGAATATTGAAGGGATTAATTTCCAGCAAGGTTCAAACCTGATAGTTGATGGCAAGAAAATTCAGACTGGCCAGCCGATGCCAGGAGAACGGGACAGGCTTGTTTATACGGGTTGTAACAGGCTGATCTATCAGCGTTATCCCTATGATCCATCACTGAAGAGTTTCCAGATGATAGTAGTTAATCCAAATGGTGAAGAAAGCACCCAGTTTACTGTCAGCGCTCCCTAGTTTTCCTTATCACAGCAAGATTGTCCAGAGCCTCACGGTAATCAGGCTTAAGCTTTACCGCCTCCAGGAACGAAATCTCCCCTTCTTTAAAGCGGCCAGATGCTGAATATGCAAGCCCGAGATTGAAATGAGCTGGCGCTGAAGCAGGTGCAAGCTCAATGACTTTTTCAAGCTCGTTGATTGCATCTGTGTATTTTTTCTGCTTCAGATAGATAGCCCCCAGATTGTTTCTGGCGATATAATCACCCGGAGAAAGTCTGACTGCAGTGCTGTAGGCCCGCACTGCGTCATCAATTCTCCCTGCACGTTGATATGCGTGACCAAGCGCCCCATGTGTCCGCCCCTTTGCCGGACTTTTACTGGCGGCATCCTCCCATAGCGTCACCTCACTTTGCCATACCCGGTTCCGTGAAATCGTCGTAACAGCAAGAATCAGCACAAGAATAACTATTGTGGTTACGAACCGCCTGAAAACCCTTTTCTGAGCAGCCCTTCTGGAGACGATTAACCATATGCCAACTGAGGCAGTCATAACCAACCCGACGGCAGGCAGATAAACCCTGTGGTCAAACATTACATCCCGAACCGGGATTAGACTGGATTCAACGAAAATGGTAATAAAAAACCAGCCGATGCCAAACCCTGCCAGCAGCCATAATCTGTCAAAGAGATTCTCGCCTTTACGCCCTTTGATCAAGAATAGCAGTGTCAACAATACTAAGACAGCAATACAAATAAACGCTGCGACGACACCAGGGTCAGTAAGCGACCGGCGCAGTGTTACATCGTGGTCAAGATTCAAACCGGCAGGGTAGAGAAAAAGCCGCAGATAGTATAGCAGCACCTGAAACTGCGTCAGGAGGTAATCTAGCCTGGGAGGTGCGCCTCTTTCTGCCGTGAGGGTCATAACAGCTGAAGACAAATCCGATTTAAAGAATATGGCATGATTTGTCAAAAGGACCGCAGAGACGAGGGGGATAAAATATATTGTCCATAACAAAAAGCGTTTGCGCTCGTTTCCACTAAAAAAAGTAGCTTCGCAGAAAAGAATTGCAACAGGGATTGTAACTGCAATCTCTTTTGACAAAAGTGCGGCCGTTGCTGAGCAGAGTGACAATAACAATAAAATAGTGCTACTCCATTTCTCTTTAGAAACTCTGGCTTTCAGATAGACAACTACGGCAAAGAGATAGAATAAGGTTGCAATCAGCGTAACGCGCTGCGCCAGATAGGTGACAGCGGCTGTTTGCAGTGGGTGAGCAACAAAAATAAAAGCAGCTGCAAGTGCAATACATCTATCAGCTTTGCCGGGTTGTATTTGCCGGAAAACAGGTGTCAGAAAAATGGTCAATACAAAAACATAGAGCAGGCTGGCATTAGCCATGTGCAAGAGCAGATTTACGAGATGGTATTCCGGCAGGCTCAAGCCATGAAGATTATAATTGAGCGCGAAAGAAAGCTCTCCCAGGATTCGAGGCTTAAGGGAGAATGATAAGGAGGTTATCTGCGGATTGACAAGAATTGAGGAGACGTCATCAAGAATAAAAGGAACGTGGAATGTGTTCGCATAACACAAAGCGCCGACTGCGATAATCAAGAGAACCGGTAATGTGTGGGCTGAAAATAGTTTTGCGTAAATGGCTTCAGTTTTCAAATTGCTGGCTTCTTGCCTTCACTAGGATTATAAAACGGTCACAAACGGCCTTTCCAGCGCAAGGCGTGACAGGCAAAACGTCCAGACGCTGTGCATCTGGACGTTTTGCCTGTCACGCTATCAGTAGCGGTACTGTTCAGCCTTGTATGGCCCCTCAACAGAGACGCCGATGTAATCAGCCTGCTCCTTTGTAAGAACTGACAGCTGAGCATTCAGCTTTTTCAACTGCAGCCTGGCCACTTTCTCATCAAGGTGCTTAGGTAGCACATAAACACCGACCGGGTATTTTTCAGGATTGCAGAATATCTCTATCTGCGCGATGGTCTGATTTGCAAATGAAGACGACATAACATAGCTTGGGTGACCGGTACCGCAACCAAGATTAACCAGACGCCCCTTTGCAAGCAGAATGATCCGCTTACCGTCGGGAAAGATGACATGATCAACCTGGGGTTTGATCTCCTCCCACTGGTATTTCTCAAGGGCAGCGACTTCAATCTCGTTGTCAAAATGGCCGATGTTACAAACAATAGCCTGATCCTTCATTCTTGTCATATGGTCATGAGTAATGACGTGGTAGTTGCCGGTACAGGTGACAAAGATATCAGCTTTATCTGCGGCATACTCCATGGTCACGACACGGTAGCCTTCCATGGCGGCCTGAAGGGCGCAAATCGGATCGACTTCAGTTACCCATACCTGGGCAGAAAGGGCACGCATTGCTTGGGCTGACCCTTTGCCAACATCGCCATAACCGCAAATCAGAGCGACTTTTCCGGCGATCATCACGTCTGTAGCACGTTTTATTCCATCCACAAGCGATTCACGGCAGCCATAGAGGTTGTCAAATTTAGATTTGGTGACCGAATCATTAACATTGATCGCCGGAAAGCGGAGCTCGCCACGCTCGTGCATCTGGTAGAGGCGATGAACACCAGTAGTGGTCTCTTCTGTGACCCCCATAATTTGAGCAAGGCGAACTGAATACCATGTCGGGTCAACAACCAGTTTTGCTTTGATGGCAGCAAAAAGTATGGTCTCTTCTTCTGAGCCAGGGTTACTTAGAACGGAAAGGTCTTTCTCGGCTCTTGTCCCGAGATGGAGCAACAGCGTCGCATCGCCACCATCATCAAGGATCATATTGGAATACCCACCATCCTTCCAATCGAAGATCCTGTGTGTATAATCCCAATACTCGGTTAGAGTTTCACCTTTGACAGCAAAGACAGCAACTCCAGAGGAAGCAATGGCAGCTGCGGCATGGTCCTGTGTCGAGAATATGTTGCATGAAGCCCAACGTACCTCTGCACCAAGGGCGGTAAGAGTCTCTATCAATACAGCAGTCTGGATCGTCATATGAAGTGAGCCGGTAATGCGAGCACCTTTAAGCGGCTGACCGGCAGCAAACTCGTCACGAATAGCCATGAGCCCTGGCATTTCAGTTTCAGCAATTTTTATTTCTTTACGACCCCAATCAGCTAATTTCAGATCAGCAACGATGTAATCCTGTGACATTGATTCAATCTCCTTTAATGTAAATAAATCGCTATCTTGAACTAAACAGCAGAACAGTTTCCTGACCTGCACATCCTACTATTTTTTCAGAGAAAACATGTGAAAATCCAGCCTCACATAACCAGCCGGCAAGCTCATCAGCTTCAAATCCGAGCCACTGGTCAGCTAGTTGATCTCTAGCAGCTTCCCGTTCATGACGGGCAAGATCTGCGATCAGTAGCTGCCCACCAACAATAAGAACTCTACGTATCTCAGCAATAACTGCTTTTGGATCCGCAGCATGATGAAGAACCATGTTGGCGACTACACAATCTACAGTAGAATCAGGTAACGGCAGATGAGCCATTTCTCCAAGTCTAAGCTCAACTCCATTTACGCAGGCATGAGCGACTCTGCACCGGGCTTCAGCAAGCATGGCCGGGGAGTGATCAACTCCTATCACATTAGATCCTATTTGAGCAAGGTCGAGGAGGAGACCACCTGTTCCTACGCCAATCTCAAGAAAACTACCTCCTGCAGGGAGCAAATTAAGCAGGTTCTGGCGATAATCAGGAAGTGGCAAAAGAGCCTGCACCAGACTATCCCACTGACGTGCGTGGCGGTCAAAAAATTCCAGGTTTCGTTTCCGTCTTTGCTCAAACAAACGAGCTACGGCCGCAAAATCAATTGGACGCTCAGGCAAAGAATCAAGATGCTGAATAAAAAATGGACGGATTGCAGCAAAGAAATCATTATTCTCATTGACACTGTAGTAACTCCATGTCCCTTGCCGCTTTAATTTAACAAGCCCGGCGTCAGTAAGAGTTTTAAGATGATGAGAAATACGAGACTGACCTGTGCCAATTATAGCAGTAAGTTCCTGTACAGTGAACTCACCACTAAACAAGATTCCCATCAATCTTACGCGGCAAAGATCAGAAAGGGCCTTAAAGATTTCAACCATAATGCATCACCTGTAACAGCTTATCAAAATCAACCATTATTGATATATCATTTAAAGCATGCGTTTACAAGTAGATATGTGAAATGCATAAAGACAACTTTTTTTTGGTCGAACCTAATTCGATAAAAGTTGCAATGACAGCGGAAACTTATGGCTTGTTTCCAAACAAAATCAGTCAGATGTACACTGTAAATAAAAAAAAGACCTTGGCTATCGCCAAGGTCTTTTATAACAGAATTTATACTGTGCTTTAATCAGCCTTTGCTTCACATACCTCAGCAGGTTCCACAAATAGTGCTGCCTGAACCTCAGAAGCAACCACCTCTTCCACAACCTGAGAAGAAGCTACAATCTCAACAGCCTTTACAACTGGCACTGATTTAGCTGGTGTTATGGTCTTCTTTACCTTAGGCGTAAATTCCTCTTCGACCAATTCTATTATGGAAAGTCTGCGCATTATCACCAGGTCTTAGACCAAGCTTAACAATACGTGTATAACCACCAGGACGGTCTACTATAACGAGGAGCGATAGTTGTGAAAAGCTTGGTCACAACACTCTTTTCGCGGATATAAGATGCAGCCTGCCGCAAAGCATGAAGGTCGCCACGCTTGCCAAGAGTGATCATCTTATCGGCAATTGAACGAAGTTCTTTAGCTTTTGCATCAGTAGTAGTAATCCTCTCATGACTCAAAAAAGAGGTTATCATATTGCGAAACATCGCCACTCTGTGACTTGTTGTTCTTCCGAGTCTTCTACCTGACTTGTTATGACGCATCGTAACGTTCCTCTGTTCCTTTTAAACTTTGGTACTACTCTTCTTCTTTTTTATCACCACGGAGGCGAGCCATCAATTGTGGATCCGGAAAATTCTCTAGTTTCATACCAAGAGTCAGCCCCATTTCACCAAGGATATCCTTAATCTCATTCAAGTGATTTTCTGCCGAAATTCTGGGTCTTGAGCATTTCTGACTCACTCCTCGACACTAGCTCACCAATTAGCTTGATACCGGCATTTTTAAGACAATTTGCAGACCGGACAGATAGTTCAAGCTCTTCAACTGTTCGATAAAGGTTTTCGTTGACTTTTTCGCTCTCTTCTTCAGTTTCTGACTCAGTAAAAGACTCTGATTCTTCATCAAAATTTATGAAAATTGAAAGTTGATCCTTCAGAATTTTAGCAGAGTAAGCTAAAGCATCATCAGGTTTAACACTGCCATCAGTCCATATCTCAAGAGTTAACTTGTCGTAATCAGTGATTTGACCGACCCGAGCATAAGTGACGGTGAAGTTAACTTTCTGAACTGGAGAGAAGATTGAGTCAATCGGTATTGTACCAACAGGAGCCTTCTCATCACGATTTCTATCAGCAGGAACATAACCTCTGCCAACCTTTACAGTCATCTCAATCTCGAGATTGGCATCTTTAGAACAGGTAGCAATATGGTGATCAGGGTTAAGTATTTCTACATTTGCATCAGCAAGTATTGAGCCAGCAGTTACAAGACCATCGCCCTTATGCATAATTCTGACTATTCTAGATTCATTGCCATGAACCTTTAACTTAACGCCTTTAAGATTTAGAATTATATCGGTTACATCTTCTGTTACTCCAGGTACTGCAGAGAACTCATGCAAAACACTCTTGATCTTTACGGAAGTTATTGCAGCCCCTTGAAGTGACGAAAGCAAGACTCTCCGAAGTGAATTACCTAGAGTAGTACCAAAGCCGCGCTCGAAAGGCTCAGCGTAAAATTTACCATAATATTTAGTAAGCGATTCTGTCTCAAACTGAACTTTTTTTGGTTTGATAAGATCGCGCCAGTTTTTATACATTTAATCCTCCCCGCAAGGTGTCAGCTGTGACTATTTGGAGTAGAGTTCAACAACAAGCTGCTCCTGAATAGGCAACGTGATATCCTCACGTATCGGGAGTGCTTTTACAACTCCTTTGAAGACATCCTTACTCAATTCCAGCCACTGAGGAAGTCCCCGGCGGACAACAGACTTCAAGGGACTCAATAACACATTTAACGCCCCTGCTCTTTTCACGCAGTTCAATCACATCACCAATCTTGCACTGAATCGACGGAATGTTCACCTTACGACCATTTAGGGTAAAGTGGCAATGACGGATAAGTATTCTTGCTTCTGTTCTTGAGGAAGCGAACCCAAGCCTGTAGACCGCATTATCAAGTCTGCGCTCAAGAAGAGAAAGAAGATTTTCACCCGTTACCCCACGCATACGATCAGCTTCATGAAAATACCCTCGGAATTGTTTTTCAAGAATTCCGTATATACGTCGCACTTTCTGCTTTTCACGTAACTGAGTACCGTAATCACTAACCTTTGTCCTTAGTTGACCATGTTGACCAGGCGGATAGTTTCTACGTTTGATAGCACATTTATCTGTATAGCATCTCTCACCCTTTAGGTAGAGTTCCACATTTTGTCTTCTGCACAAACGGCATGACGGACCAGTATATCTAGCCAATTACAGCCTCCTTGATATTAATTTAGCAGGTTTTATACTCTTCGCCTTTTAGGAGGGCGGCATCCATTATGAGGTATCGGAGTAACATCACGTATAAAAGATATATTAAGTCCTACGGACTGAAGTGCGCGCAGTGCTGATTCTCTACCTGAACCAGGCCCCTTGACAAATACATCAAGAGATCTCATCCCATGCTCCTGCGCACGTTTTGCACAATCCTCTCCGGCAATCTGCGCAGCAAAAGGAGTGCTTTTACGAGAGCCCTTGAAACCTTTTGCACCCGCACTTGACCACGCTACAACATTACCGACAGGATCGGTTATTGTAATGATAGTATTATTAAAAGTTGCCTGAATATGTGCAACTCCATTAGGAATATTTTTCTTTTCCTTCTTTTTACGAACAACTTTTTTTGCAGGACTAGCCATCTCTCCTCCAGTTATATAAGACTATTTCTTCTTACCAGCAACAGTTCTTGCAGGGCCTTTTCTAGTACGTGAATTTGTCTTCGTACGCTGACCACGGACAGGAAGCCCCTTACGATGACGAAGGCCACGATAACAACCTAGATCCATAAGCCTCTTAATATCCATAGATATCTGACGGCGAAGATCGCCTTCAACTTTGATACTTTTGTCTATAACTTCTCGAATCCGCGAAATTTCAGACTCAGTAAGTTTCTCTGTTCTTGTGGTAAAGTCTACAGCAGCTTCGGTTAATATCTTTTGTGCTGTGGACCTACCAATTCCGTATATATAAGTAAGTGCGATCTCAATATGCTTGTTCCTGGGTATGTCAATACCAGATATACGTGCCAATGTTCACTCCTCCTGAATTATTTCTATTACCCTTGTCGCTGGGAATGTTTCGGTATATCACAAATCACCCGCACAATACCCTTACGTTTGACAATTTTACATTTAACGCAGATTTTTTTTACAGATGCTCGCACTTTCATTATAGATACCTTCCTTTACTATTTAGATAATGGTAAGAACTTCAGGACCATTGTCCGTAATTGCAACAGTATGTTCAAAATGTGCCGATAAACCGCCGTCTAGTGTCACTGTAGTCCAGCCGTCAGCAAGTACTTTTACTTCATAAGACTTCTCATTAATCATAGGCTCTATTGCTAAGACCATTCCAACCCGCAATTTAGGACCTTTATTTGGTGAACCGTAATTTGGAATTTGAGGCTGTTCATGAAGATTTCGACCAATACCGTGCCCAACAAAATCACGAACTACAGAAAACCCTCTTGCCTCAGCATACATCTGAACTGTTGACGATATATTAGACAACCTGTTACCTGGAAAAGATTGGCTAATTGCCTGAACAAGCGATTCTTCTGTCGTCGTTATAAGGTTCTTCGCACTAGAACTTATGTTACCAACCGGGACAGTTACAGCAGAATCACCATAAAAACCGTCATAAAAAGCACCAAAGTCTAAACTCAGGATGTCACCTTCAACAATTGGAATCGAGTTTGGTATACCATGCACTACCTGATCATTCAAAGAACAACATAAAGAGCTTGGATAACCGCTATAACCTCTGAATGCCGGTTTAGCTTTGCGCTTTAAAACCTCTTTTTCAGCTATGGCATTTAACTCAAGAGTCGTAATACCAGGCTTAACAAACTCAACTACTCTCCTTAAAACCTCTGCGACAATAATACAGGAAGCTTTCATCCTATCAATCTCTTTAAGAGATTTAAGCACTACCACATATTTAACCTTCCAACAGACTAATTATTGCACTGTTGATTTCCGAAATTGAACCTAGGCCATCTACTGAATGCAACAGATTTAGAGCAGTGTAATATTCAATTAAAGGGGCTGTTTGGGTAGCATATGCCTGCAAGCGTGCCCTCATTGTTTCCTCTTTATCATCATCACGCTGATAAAGCTCTCCAGAACAAATAGAACACACACCCTTAACCGCAGGAGGATCATAGATAACGTGATAACCCTTACCACAACCACGACAAGTTAGACGTCCGATAACGCGCTTAAGTAATTCATCACTATCAACCGACATCGATATAACACAATTTATTGACTTACCGTCCACAAAAAGCATTCTCGAAAGGGCATCAGCTTGTGCAACCGTTCTCGGGAAACCGTCCAAAATAAATCCATTAGCAGAGTCAGACTCAGCAAGCCTTTCGCCAATTATATCAATGACTAGATTATCTGGAACCAATGACCCTTCGTCCATAAATCGCTTGGCACGAATACCAGCAACAGTGGACTCCTTAACTGCTGTCCTGAGAATATCTCCAGTTGATATCTGGGGAATCCCATAGCGTTCTACAAGTAGCTTTGCCTGAGTCCCCTTACCCGCACCAGGTGGACCAAGTAGTATAAGATTGAGCTTCACCAGTTAACTCCGCCCTTTAATCTTAACACCTTTCATAAAGCCTTCGTAACTTCTAGTAATCAGGTGCGATTCAATTTGAGCGACCGTATCCATACCCACTCCTATTGCAATCAACAATGCAGTTCCACCAAAATAAAAAGGAAGGTTGAACTTACCTATAAGTATTGACGGAAGAACACATATTCCTGATATATAAATGGCCCCAGCAAAAGTCAGCTTAGTAAGAACCGTATCAAGGTATTCAGAAGTTTCCTTACCTGGACGAACACCGGGAACATACCCACCTTGCTTTTTGATATTCTCCGCGACATCAACAGGGTTAAACGTTACAGCCGTATAGAAATAACAGAAGAAAACTATAAAAGCAACAAATATTATATTATAAACCCAATTACCTGGCATAAGATATTTTGCAGCATCTTTGATCCATGGAACCTCAACAAAATTAGCAATAGTTGCCGGAAACATGATAATAGAAGAAGCAAAAATCGGTGGAATAACGCCAGCCATATTAACCTTTAGTGGCAGATGAGACGATTGAGCAGCTAAAGTCTGCAAGCCGACAACTCTCTTTGCGTAATGGATCGGAATGCGCCGTTGACCTCTTTCTACAAAAACTATCCCGGCAATTACAATAAACATTACAACCATTACTATAATCAACACGAAAAGCGATAGCTGCCCAGTTTTAATAAGTTTAAACGAATTCCCAATGGCAGCCGGAATACGCGCAACTATTCCAGCGAAAATTATAAGAGAAATTCCGTTTCCAATCCCTCTTTCAGACATCTGCTCACCTAACCACATAATGAAGGCTGTACCAGCGGTCAAAGTTATTACAGTCATTATCCTAAAAGACCAACCAGGCGAAGGCACAACAAGCTCACCAGCAGGTCCTCGCATTGCCTCAAGGCCGATACTTATACCCATAGCCTGAACAACACTCAAAACAACCGTACCATAACGGGTATACTGAATTATTTTCTTTCTTCCTGAATCACCCTCTTTCGAGAGTTTTTCAATTGCAGGTACGACTACTGTTAGGAGTTGGAAAATTATAGATGATGATATATAGGGCATTATGCCAAGTGCAAATACAGTCAGTTTCTCAAGTGCGCCACCCGAGAACATATCGAACATCCCAAGAAGAGTTCCCTGAGCCTGCTTAAAGAAATGCGATAACGCAACAGCATCAATACCAGGAGTCGGTATATGGCAACCAACCCTGTAGACAAGAAGCATTCCTAGTGAGAAAAGTACTCTTTTTTTAAGTTCAGGAATCTTGAAGATATTCTGGAGGGCTTCAAACAAAATCAAATCTCCTCTACAGAGCCACCTGCGGCAATAATTTGATCCCTTGCAGCAGAGCTGAACTTATGGGCTTTCACAGTGAGGGCTTTTGTTAGTGCTCCCTTTGCGAGAATTTTTATTCCGTCACGCATGTTATTAACAAGTCCAATTCCAATAAGTGCTGAAGGGTCAACAATCGAACCAACATCGAAAAGTTCAAGCTGAGAAATATTAATTACAACGAACTCTTTTCTGGCAAGTGGAGTGAACCCGCGTTTTGGCAAGCGTCTTTGCATTGGCATCTGGCCGCCCTCAAAACCTGGTTTAATACTACCACCGGACCTTGCCTTTTGACCTTTATGGCCTTTCGTGGCAGTCTTTCCATGCCCTGAGCCAGGACCTCTACCAATTCTCTTTCTATCTCTGGTTGCCCCGATAGCTGGCTTTATTGTATTGAGTTGCATGATATTCTCCGAGTTATTATTCAGAAACCTTTACCATGTGAGATATCTTCTTTATCATCCCTTGGATCTCAGGTGTATTACCAAGAACTACGGACTTATTCAACTTTGTCAGTCCGAGGCCTAGAAGGATTTGACGATGCTTCTCAGGTTTTCCAATACCGCTTTTAATGAGTGTCACAGTAAGTTGCGCCATCTAAAACTCCTATACTTGATTATTCTGTCAAGCCTCTTCTGGCAATCATCTCTTCTGGACTTCTCAACTGCTTAAGTCCGTCAAAAGCGGCTTTTACAACATTGTGAGGATTATTAGAACCTAAACATTTCGCAAGAATATTCTGTATACCAGCTGATTCGAAAACAGCTCGAGCAGCACCACCGGCTATTACCCCTGTACCAGCAGATGCTGGCATCATAAGAACTCGGCCTGCCCCAAAGTGCCCCTTAACATCATAAGGGATTGTATGACCTTCTACTATAGGGACACGGATAATGTTTTTCTTAGCCTGCTCTACACCCTTACGTATTGCTTCTGGGACCTCGTTGGCTTTTCCCAAGCCGTAACCAACAACGCCATTGCCGTCACCAACCACAATAAGAGCAGAAAAACTGAAGCGTCTGCCACCTTTGACAACTTTTGCGACTCTGTTGATATGTACAACGCGGTCAGTTAGATTCAGTTCATTTGCATTTAGTTTCAACAAGGAAAACCTCCTGAATATCTTTAGAAAGACAGTCCATTTTCGCGAGCTGCATCAGCAAGCGCTTTAATTCTGCCATGATATAGAAATCCGTTTCTATCAAAAACAACCGAGGTAATATTTTTTTCTATCGCTTTTTTTGCAATCGCAGCACCGACTTTCTTAGCTGCATCAATATTACCAGAGTAAACAACATCTCCCTTGACATCTGGAGATGTTGTTGAAGCTGCTGCCAAGGTTACTCCGTTGCTATCATCAATTATCTGAGCATGTATATGCCTAGAGCTTCTGAATACATTAAGACGCGGGCGATCTGAAGTACCCTGAACCTTTTTACGAACGCGAATCTGGCGTTTGAGGCGGGCATCATTTTTAGATGTTTTATTGCTCACCGATGTTCTCCTTGATTACAACTATTTTTTACCTGTCTTGCCAGCTTTACGCAGAATTGTCTCATCTGCATATTTGACACCTTTACCTTTATAGGGCTCAGGTGAGCGGAATGCTCGAATTTTGGCGGCAGTTTGACCAACCAGCTCTTTATCTATTCCTTTAACTAAAAGCTTTGTCATCTTGTCAACATCAACAGTAATTCCGTTTGGCAGCTGGAAGTTGATCGGATGGGAGTAACCTAGACTTAGATTAAGGAAATCACCCTTAACTTCAGCTCTATAACCAACACCATTGATTTCAAGAGCTCTTTCAAAACCTTTTGTAACTCCAATTACCATATTGTTAACAAGAGTCCTAGAAAGACCATGTGCTGCACGAGCACTAATGCTATCATTAACCCTATTAACGGTCAGAAATTTACCTTCAAGCTCAACTGAAACTGTATCAAGCAGCGTTCTTGAAAGTGTGCCCTTCGGACCTACAACAGAGACGCTAAGGTTTTCAATAGAGACCTTTACATCAGCTGGAATTTCTATCGGCTGTTTTCCAATTCTGGACATCTTATTCTCCTTGCAGAAATTACCAGACAGTACAGATGAGCTCGCCACCTACGCCGGTCTCCCTAGCTACTTTATCAGTCAATAGACCTTTAGATGTAGAAAGAATGGCAATACCGAGCCCTTGTTTAACTGAAGGGATCTTGTCGTTTTTGACATATCGCCTACCGCCAGGTTTGCTTATCCGTTTAATTTCAGAAATTACAGATTCACTGTCATTGATGTATTTAAGATAAATACGAAGAACACCCTGTTTCTGGTCTGAAATCAGCTTATAGTTCTTTATATATCCTTCATTTTTCAAAACATTGACAATTCCAACCTTCATATTTGAAGACGGAATGTCAACTTTCTGAAGTTTCGCCATTGCACCGTTTCTTATCCTAGTAAGCAGATCTGCTATCGGATCGGTCATACTCATCTGTTCATACTCCTTGAACCTTAATCTATATTACCAACTGGACTTGATTACACCTGGAAGCTGACCAGAAGATGCAAGTTTACGCAGGCAGATTCGGCACATATCAAATTTACGGTAGTAAGCACGTGGTCTACCACAGAGCGGACAACGGTTATATTCACGAACCTTAAACTTGTTACCGCGTTGAGCTTTTATAATCATTGATGTTTTAGCCACGAAAAACCCTCCAAAAGCCGTTAATTCCTAAATGGCATTCCCATATACTTAAGCAGTGCACGACACTCTTCATCGCTTTTTGCCGTAGTTACGATTGTGATATTCAGACCTTTAATCTTGTCAATTTTGTCGTAATTGATTTCTGGGAATATAAGTTGCTCTTTTACCCCCATAGAATAATTACCGTTACCATCAAAAGCTTTTGGAGAGACACCTTTAAAGTCACGAATCCTAGGGATCGATATATTTATAAGTCTATCAAGAAACTCGAACATTTTTTTCTTACGAAGAGTAACCATTGTACCTATCGGCATACCCTGACGTAGCTTAAATGTTGCAATCGATTTCTTAGCTTTCGTAATAACTGCTTTCTGCCCAGATATTAGTCCAAGCTCTTCCGTAGCAGAATCAAGAATTTTTACATTCTGAATTGCTTCACCAAGTCCCATATTGAGAACTACTTTCTCGACTCTTGGAACCTCCATTACACTTTTGTAATTGAAGTCTTTCATGAGTTTTGGGACAATCTCTTGTATATAAATGTCCTTAAGCCTGGCCATCTACTTCCTCCCGATTAATTATCAAACGACTCGCCACATTTTTTACAAACACGGACTTTCTGTCCATCTTCCAGAAGCGAGGATTTAGCCTTAACAGGCCTCTTGCACTTGTCACAATAAAGCATAATATTAGATACTTGAATCAGCGCCTCTTTTTCGACTAGACTCCCAGGCTGATTTCCACGTGCCCTAGTATGCCTTTTAACAAGGTTCAGACCTTCAACTATAGCTGAGCCCTTACCTGTATCTATCTTCAGTATTTTCCCGGTTTTATTTCTATCTTTACCGGTTATAACTGACACTGTATCACCACTTTTCACATGGAACTTAGTCGTTTGCATAATAATTCCTTGGAGGTTAAAGTACTTCTGGAGCTAAAGAGATTATTTTCATGAACTTTTTAGCCCGTAATTCACGGGCAACGGGTCCAAAAATTCTCGTTCCAACAGGTTCCTGTTGATTATTAATTACTACTGCGGAGTTTCCATCAAATCTAATATAAGAACCGTCAGCACGACCGATTTCCTTTGCAGTTCTGACTATGACAGCTTTAACGACATCACCTTTCTTTACCTTTGAGTTAGGTATAGCTTCTTTTACAGAAGCAACTATGATATCGCCGATACTTGCATACTTGCGTTTTGAACCACCAAGCACCTTTATACAGAAAAGTCGTTTAGCGCCTGAATTATCTGCTACATCTAGCAGAGTTTGCATCTGAATCATCGGAAACTCCTACCTAATTTACTAGTTATATAATCTGACTGACTTTCCAGCACTTATCCTTGCTGAGCGGACGAGATGCTGAGATCTGAACACGATCACCAGTCTTACAAATGTTCTGCTCATCATGTGCTTTATACTTGGCAGATCGTTTGATGTATTTGTTATAGACAGGATGCTTGATAATGCGGTCAACCTTAACAACAACAGTTTTATCCATTTTGTCGCTGACAACAACACCTATCTGTATCTTTCTATGGCCACGCTCACGCATCAGTAACCCCTCTAAACCTGCTTCTCTGTAATAATCGTCCTAACCTTTGCTATATCCCTGCGGATTGAGTCTATTCTCGAACTGTTCTCAAGCCTTCCAGTATGGAGTTGAAACCTTACATTAAAGAGCTCTTGTTCAAGCTCAGCTCCTTTTGCCTTCAACTCTTCATTATTAAGATTGCGAAGTTCATTAGCCTTCATTAGTTTCCGTCCTCATAACAAATTTGGTTCCCATTGGAAGTTTATGGGCAGCAAGCCTGAATGCCTCTCTTGCAGTCTCTTCAGTAACACCTTCCATTTCGTAAAGTATTCGCCCCGGCTTGATTACACAAACCCATGAGTCAGGAGATCCTTTACCCTTACCCATTCTGGTTTCAGCTGGTTTAGCAGTCAATGGTTTATCAGGGAAAACTCTGATCCATATTTTACCGCCTCTCTTGATGTACCTCGTCATAGCAATACGAGCTGCTTCAATTTGACGAGAATCAAGCCAGATACATTCGGTAGCCTGGAGACCAAACTGTCCGAAAGAGAGGGTAACACCACGTTCTGGAGTACCTGACATGCGGCCTTTCATTTGCTTTCTGTGTTTAACTCTTTTAGGCATCAACATATATAAAAACTCCTGATTCTATTGCCCTGGGAGGACTTCACCTTTGAAAATAAGAACTTTTACACCGATTATTCCATAAGTGGTTTTAGCCTCAGCAAAACCATAATCTATATCAGCTCTAAGAGTATGCAGTGGAACTCTGCCCTCTCGATACCACTCTGTTCTTGACATCTCTGCACCCCCAAGACGACCGGAGCAAGTAATTCTAATTCCTTTTGCTCCAAACTTAAGTGCGGAGGTAACGCTCTTCTTCATGGCTCGTCTGAATGCAATCCGTCTTTCAAGCTGAAGAGCAACACTTTCGGCAACAAGTTGAGCATCAAGCTCTGGCTTTCGTACTTCCTGAATATTGAGAAAAATCTCTTTATCCGTAAGTTTAGCCAAATCCTTTTTTAGAGTCTCCACTTCAGACCCTTTTTTGCCAATAATAAGACCTGGCCGCGCAGTGAAAATATTTATCTTTGCCTTATTAGCGGCACGTTCGATTTCGATTTTTGAAACACCCGAGTGATGAAGGCGTTTTTTAAGGAATTCGCGCAGCTTTAGGTCCTCATGCAAAAGTGCCGCATAACCTGACTTTGCATACCACTTTGAATCCCAGGTTTTGATTACTCCGAGCCTGAAACTGATCGGATTTACTTTCTGACCCAAACTGCACCTCCAGCTAGTGTTTAATAGTTATCTTTTATCAGCAAGAACAACCGTAATATGACTTGTCGGTTTTCTTATTTTACTTGCTCTACCTTGAGCTCTTGGCAAAAAACGTTTTAGCACAGCACCGCCGTCAACAAATATGGTCTTAACATAAAGGCGATCTACATCTGATAGGCCTTTTTGCTCAGCATTTGCAACTGCGGATTTTAGCAATGTCGCTACGATTCGTGCAGACGGTCTTGGTGAGAAAGTGAGAATATTTAGCGCGTTCTGAATATTCAGACCACGCACCATATCTACTATAAGACGAGTCTTGCGCGGTGAAAGGCGCACTGACTTAAGACTAGCTTGAGCTTCCATTTATTCTGCTCCTTTGTTCTTACTTCTTCTTGAGCTTGCTCTTTTTGTCTGCAGCATGACCATGAAAAGTTCTTGTTGGAGAAAACTCTCCAAGCTTATGACCTACCATGTTTTCAGTGACAAAAACAGGTATGAACTTTTTACCGTTATGAACAGCAAAGGAGAGACCAATAAAGTCAGGTGTAATTGTTGACCTGCGAGACCATGTCTTTATTAGACTCTTAGATCCAGCGGACTGCTCAGTAACCTTTTTTGTAAGATGGCCATCAACAAAAGGACCCTTTTTGACTGATCTTGCCATTAAATAAACCTCTTATCTTATTATTTTGACCGCGGTTTTACTATGAACCGTGATGATGTCTTGTTTTTTCTAGTTTTATATCCTTTTGTCGGAATTCCCCATGGCGTTACTGGATGACGTCCACCTGATGTCCGACCTTCACCACCACCATGAGGGTGATCGACAGGATTCATTGCCACACCCCTAACTTTTGGTCTTCTACCAAGCCATCTCGAACGACCAGCCTTACCTATAGAGACTTTTTCGTGATCAAGATTTCCAACTTGACCAATAGTGGCCATACAGTCCTGTAAAATCATCCGGACTTCGCCTGAAGGAAGCTTTACTTGCACATATTTACCATCTTTTGCCATAAGTTGGGCGAAAGTACCTGCACTTCTTACAAGTTGCGCCCCTTTTCCAATCTTCATTTCAACATTATGAATGATTGTGCCAAGAGGAATCAATCTAAGCGGCAAAGTGTTCCCTGGTTTAATATCTGCAGATGCTCCAGACATTATAGTGGTGCCGACATGAAGCTCTGATGGAGCTAGAATGTATCTTTTCTCACCGTCTGCGTAAAAAATAAGAGCAATTCGAGCCGAACGGCAAGGATCATACTCAATCGTTGCAACTTTCCCAGGAATATCAATTTTATCTCTACGAAAATCGATAATACGGTACTTCTGTTTGTGACCGCCACCAATATGACGTGAGGTTATACGGCCAAAACTATTTCTACCACCCGTTTTTTTGAGCGCCATAAGGAGAGATCTTTCGGGCGTTGCGGTAGTTATCTCATCAAATGTAGAACAAGTTTGGTGCCTTCTACCAGCTGATGTTGGTTTATATGTTTTAATTGCCATGACTAATTACTCCGGAAAGTTGTTTACAGTTCAAAGAAATCAATGTTACTGCCGACGTTTAAAGAGATATAAGCTTTCTTCCAGTTGGAACGTTTACCGATATTCTTACCGGTTCTCTTTACCTTACCAGCCATGTTTATGGTTCTCACGGCCTTTACATCAACTTTAAAAAGTTTCTCTGCTGCGTGCTTAATCTGGATTTTATTTGCATAACTGTTAACAACAACAGCGACTACATTCTTTGAATCTTTTTCCAGCGTAGTTTTCTCAGTAATGAGAGGCTTTTTAATTACGTCATAGATGTTCATATGGTAAGCGCTCCTTCAACTTTCTTGACAGCATCCTGTGTTATCATG
This sequence comes from uncultured delta proteobacterium, assembly GCA_963787125.1. Taxonomy (GTDB): domain Bacteria; phylum Desulfobacterota; class Desulfuromonadia; order Geobacterales; family DSM-12255; genus VEOV01. The sequence goes on along the minus strand of CAWBBV010000009.1, from coordinate 50,181 downwards.
ACATTTTGGTATTTCATCATGTCAAAGATATTAATGGAGTCTGCGTAAAGAACTTTTACATTCTTAATATTCCGAGCGGAAAGAACTAACTTAGGATTTTCTGATGCTATAACAAGGAGCGTCTTGTTTATATCAAAATTATTAAGCACGGATACAAATGACTTTGTAGAGATTGATTCAAGTTCAAAGTTATTAACAACCGTCAGTTTATTCCCTTTGAAGCAGTAAGAAAGCGCAGACTTGATTGCAGCTTTTCTTGCCTTCTTATTCATCGATAGATTGTATACTTTAGCCTGTGGGCCAAAAGCAACACCACCGCCTGGGTAATGTGGTGCCCTGATACACCCTTGACGAGCGCCGCCTGTACCTTTCTGCTTGAATGGCTTTTTACCGCCGCCTGAAACTTCTGATCTTGTCTTAACAGACACTGTGCCAGCTCTTCTGTTAGCCAGTTGAATCTTCACTGCTTCATGAATTAGATACTCACGAACATCAGTATTAAAAACCTCATCGCTGAGGTTCATTTCATCAACTTTGGCTTTACTAAGATTGTATACGTCTATTGTTGCCATCATCTTCTCCAGTAAGAGAGTAACTATCCGTTAACCTTAACGCTATCCTTAAGGATAACTATTCCGTTCCTCGCGCCAGGTATCGCACCTTTAACAAGAATCAAGTTGTCTGCAGAATCTACCCTTACGACTGTCAGTTTCTGTATTGTAACTGTTTCATTACCAAGCTGGCCTGGCATTTTTTTGTTTTTAAAAACTCTTGATGGTGTTGCCGAACAACCAATTGAACCAGGAGCTCTATGAAAGTTTGAACCATGGCTAGCTCGGCCACCCTTAAAACCCCATCGTTTAATGACACCCTGAAAACCTTTACCGATACTTATTCCGGTAACGTCGATTATATCTCCAGGTGAAAACAGATCAGAAGTTATAACGTCACCGACTGAATAAGAATCAGTATCCTGAAGCCTGAACTCTTTTAGAAAACGATAGACACCTTTGCCTGCTGCTTTAGAATGTCCAATTTCAGGCTTTGAAGATCTAGCTGAATCCTGCTGAGAATAACCGAGTTGAAGTGCAGTATAACCATCCTTGTCAATAGTCTTCTTTTGAAGAACAGTACACGGACCCGCCTCAACAACTGTCACCGGTATACGACGACCATCATCTGCAAAGATTTGTGTCATCCCTATTTTTTTACCAATTAGTCCCTTCTTCATGGTCAGTAAATCCTATCCTAGTTAGTCTGTTGTTAGAGCTTGATTTCTACATCGACGCCTGCAGAAAGGTCAAGTTTCATAAGAGAATCAACAGTTTGCTGAGTAGGGTCAAGTATATCTATCAGCCTCTTATGTGTACGAATTTCAAACTGCTCACGGGACTTCTTGTCAACATGTGGTCCCCGAAGAACGCAGTATTTATTGATTACTGTCGGTAGCGGCACTGGGCCAGCGATTCTTGCACCAGTTCTCTTGGCAGTGTCAACTATTTCAGTAACTGACTGATCGAGAAGCCTGTGATCATAGGCCTTCAGACGGATTCTTATCTTCTGTGCTTGCATTGACACCCTCTTAACTCAATCATTTATTCGATAATAGCGCTTACAACACCTGCTCCAACTGTACGTCCGCCTTCGCGAATTGCAAAGCGAAGTCCCTCGTCCATAGCTATCGGGGTGATGAGGTTTACTACGATTGCCACGTTATCGCCAGGCATTACCATTTCTGTTCCTGCCGGAAGCTCTGCGATGCCTGTTACGTCTGTTGTTCTAAAATAAAACTGTGGACGGTAGCCATTAAAGAATGGAGTATGACGACCACCCTCTTCTTTTGTGAGTATGTAGGCTTCCGCTTTGAATTTCATATGCGGTTTGATACTCCCCGGCTTGGCAAGTACTTGGCCTCGCTCGATGTCTTCACGCTTCACACCGCGAAGCAGGGCGCCGATGTTGTCGCCGGCACGGCCTTCGTCAAGCAGCTTGCGGAACATTTCTACGCCGGTTACTGTTGTTTTGGCAGTTGCCTTGATTCCGACCACTTCAATTTCTTCGCCTACCTTGACTATGCCGCGCTCTACTCGTCCTGTGGCTACTGTGCCACGTCCGGAGATGGAGAAGACGTCTTCAACCGGCATTAGAAATGGTTTGTCGATGGCGCGCTCTGGCTGCGGGAAGTATGCGTCGACTGCTGCCATGAGGCGAGTTATGGATTCTTCGCCAAGTTCTGTCTTTTCGCCTTCAAGGGCTTTAAGTGCAGAGCCTTTGATGATCGGGATGTCGTCGCCTGGGAAGTCATAGCTGCAGAGCAGTTCTCTGATTTCCAGCTCTACGAGCTCTATAAGTTCTTCGTCATCAACCATGTCGGCTTTGTTGAGAAATACGACTATGTTTGGTACACCTACCTGGCGGGCAAGCAGGATGTGCTCACGTGTCTGCGGCATTGGGCCGTCAGCTGCGGAGACAACGAGGATTGCTCCGTCCATCTGGGCTGCACCGGTAATCATGTTCTTTACGTAGTCAGCGTGACCTGGGCAGTCTACGTGGGCGTAGTGGCGATTGTCTGTCTCGTACTCTACGTGGGCTGTAGCTATTGTGATACCGCGCTCACGCTCTTCCGGAGCATTGTCAATCTGATCAAAGGATTTGTATTCAGCCTGACCTTTGCCTGCAAGTACTTTTGTGATCGCTGCAGTAAGGGTAGTCTTACCATGGTCAACGTGACCTATTGTCCCTATGTTTAAATGCGGTTTGTTTCTTTCAAATTTTGCCTTGGCCATGACTTATTCCTCCTGACGAAGTTAATATTAACCTTTAATTTTAGCTATAATTTCTTCAGAGACTGATTTAGGAACCTGCTCATAGTGATCGAAAGTCATAGAGTAGGTAGCGCGACCCTGCGTTGCAGACCGAACATCCGTTGCATAGCCGAACATTTGTGCCAGTGGAACCATCGCGGCAACAACTTGTGCACCTGAACGACCTTCCATACCCATAATCCTGCCACGTCGAGAATTAAGATCACCGATTACATCACCCATATACTCTTCAGGAACAACAACTTCTACTGACATAATCGGCTCCAAAAGAACTGGCGTCGCCTTGTGACAACCTTCCTTAAAGCCCATTGAACCGGCAATTTTAAATGCCATTTCCGAAGAGTCAACTTCATGATACGACCCATCTATCAGGGAAACCTTAAAATCGACAACCGGGAAACCAGCCAATACACCTGTATCCATTGCTTCCTGTATACCTTTATCTACTGCAGGAATATATTCACGAGGAACAACCCCACCCTTAATAGCGTCTACAAACTCATAACCCTTTCCAGGTTCTTGTGGTTCCAATTCAAGCCAAACGTGACCATATTGTCCGCGACCACCAGACTGTCGTACAAATTTACCTTCGACCTTAACTTTCTTGGTGATCGTTTCTCTGTATGCCACCTGAGGCTTACCAACATTTGCCTCAACTTTAAATTCACGCATAAGTCGATCAACAATAATCTCAAGGTGTAGTTCACCCATTCCCGATATGATAGTCTGACCTGTCTCTTCATCAGTTCTAACCCTGAAGGAAGGATCTTCACTGGCAAGTTTAGACAGGCTTATTCCAAGTTTTTCCTGATCAGCTTTAGTTTTTGGCTCAATTGCTATCGAAATGACTGGCTCTGGAAACTCAATTGATTCAAGTATTACTGGTTTATCATCAATACAAAGTGTATCACCAGTTGTCGTATATTTAAGGCCGACAGCCGCTGCTATATCTCCAGCGTAGACCTCCTTAATCTCCTCACGCTTGTTTGCATGCATCTTAAGGATCCGACCGATACGCTCTTTCTTGTCTTTTGTTGAATTATATACATACGAACCAGCGTTAAGAACACCTGAATAAACCCTGAAAAAACAGAGTTGCCCAACAAAAGGATCAGTCATTATCTTAAAAGCAAGTGCAGAGAACGGCTCTTCATCAGAAGCCTTGCGCTCAACCTCTTCACCTTTACTATCAATACCTTTGATAGCTGGCACATCTAGTGGCGAAGGTAAATAGTCAATTACTGAGTCAAGAAGGTTCTGAACACCTTTGTTTTTGAAAGCCGATCCACATATAACGGGGCATATTTTGATGTCTATAGTTGCTTTACGAATTGCTGCTTTAATTTCTTCGTTAGTCAGCTCTACTCCACTGAGATATTTTTCCATAAGATCATCATCATGGCTTGATATCTCCTCGATCATTTTCTCACGGTATTCAATAGCTTCGTCAAGACGTTCTGGTGCAATTTCAAATACGTCATACTTCGCGCCCATAGACTCATCAAGCCAAATGATTTCCTTCATCTCGACAAGGTCAATTACACCCCTGTATTGGTCCTCAGCTCCAACCGGAAGCTGAATAGGTACAGGGTTAGCTTTTAGACGATCACGAATCATACCAACACCACGGAAGAAATCGGCACCAACTCGATCCATCTTATTAATAAAAGCTATTCTTGGAACACAGTACTTATCAGCCTGCCTCCAGACCGTCTCCGACTGCGGCTCAACACCACCAACCGAGCAAAAAACAGCAACTGCTCCATCAAGCACACGAAGAGAACGCTCTACTTCTATTGTAAAGTCAACGTGACCAGGAGTGTCTATAATGTTAATACGGTTTTCATTCCAGGTACAAGTGGTAGCAGCCGAAGTGATTGTAATACCACGCTCCTGCTCCTGCTCCATCCAATCCATAGTTGCAGTTCCATCATGAACTTCACCGATCTTATGGGAGACACCTGTATAGAAAAGAATTCTTTCTGTTGTAGTTGTCTTACCGGCATCGATATGAGCCATAATGCCGATATTTCTAGTTTTAGCTAACGAAAACAGACGTGCCACAATTTACTCCCGAATATAATTACGCTTTCGAAAACTACCAGCGATAATGAGCAAAAGCCCTGTTTGCCTCTGCCATTTTATGCGTGTCTTCACGCTTCTTAACAGCTGAGCCACGATTATTATAAGCGTCAGATATCTCACCAGCCAGCTTATCAGTCATGGTTTTTTCGGAGCGAAGAACCGCATACTTTATCAACCATCTCATGGCTAGAGAAATTCTTCTCTCCGTCCTCACCTCAATAGGCACCTGATAAGTTGAACCACCAACACGGCGGGATTTAACTTCAAGCATCGGCTTGATATTATCGAGAGCCTTTTTGAGAAGCTTTACAGGCTCATCACTCAAGCGCCCAGCAGCCACATCAAGAGCATCATAAAGTGCGCGCTCTGCCGTACTCTTCTTACCATCGAGCATAAGTATATTAACAAGCTTGGCAACTGTTCGATCCCCGAACTTAGGATCAGGCAGTATTATACGTTTAGCAACTTCTCTTCTTCTAGGCATACTTATACCCTCACAGTTAACTGACTACTTAGGGCGCTTTGCGCCGTACTTGGAACGACTCTTAAGACGACCCTTAACACCAACAGAGTCCAGAGTCCCCCTTACTATGTGATAACGAACACCAGGTAAATCTTTTACCCTACCACCCCGAATCAGAACCACAGAGTGCTCCTGAAGATTATGCCCCACACCCGGAATATAGGACGTGACCTCAATGCCATTTGTAAGTCGAACCCTTGCGACTTTGCGCAAAGCTGAGTTAGGCTTTTTCGGAGTTGTTGTATAAACCCTTGTACAGACACCCCTTTTCTGGGGGCAACTTTTCAAAGCAGGAGCTGTTGACTTATCTCGCTTGCTTTCTCTACCTTGACGTATTAGCTGATTAATTGTTGGCATTAACTTAACTCTCCTGCTGCATAGTCATGACAGCCCTTGCGTGCGAAGCGCTGAACATAACAATTATTGAATTAGCTGTCAAGACATTTTTTCACAATGATGAACGGTAAGCACTTACCCGATCGGATCTGACTCTAATGATTCAGCGGGAATGAGCTTTGCCGGCTCATCAGCTATAACCTTAAGAGAGCGATAACGCGATATCCCTGTTCCTGCCGGGATCAGCCGTCCCATTATGACGTTTTCTTTCAACCCGCGAAGACTGTCGACTTTACCCTCAATGGCTGCCTGTGTCAAGACTTTTGTTGTCTCTTGGAAAGATGCTGCTGAAATAAACGATTCGGTTGAAAGTGATGCTTTTGTAATACCTAGCAGTAGTGGTTCGGCAATCGCCGGTTTACCGCCATTTGCAAGAACCCTTTCATTCTCATCTTCAAAAACATATCGCTCAACCTGATCATCAATAAGAAGAGTTGTCTCTCCTACTTCCTTTATCTTGACCCTTCTGAGCATCTGGCGGACAATTGTCTCTATATGTTTATCATTAATCTTTACACCCTGAAGACGATAAACTTCCTGAACTTCATCTACTAAATATTTAGCAAGCTCTTTCTGACCAAGTACACGAAGGATATCGTGCGGATTAGAAGACCCATCCATCAGTGCTTCACCTGCGCTCACATGATCACCATCATGAACACTGATATGCTTACCCTTAGGGATGAGATATTCTTTCTCCTCGCCGATTTCAGGTTTAACTATAACCTTACGCTTCCCTTTTGCGTCCTTACCAAAAGAAACAACACCATCGATTTCAGAGATAACTGCAAAGTCTTTAGGCTTGCGGGCCTCAAAGAGTTCAGCAACACGTGGCAGACCACCTGTGATATCTTTTGTCTTGGTTGTTTCACGAGTCATCTTGGCCATGACATCGCCTGCATTCAGTACAGCATCATCAGCAACCGAGATGATCGCACCAACTGGAAGGAAATAGCGCCCAATAGTTCCACCACCTTCCGTTGAATTATCCTTAATAGCAATCCGTGGCCGCTTATCCGGATCCTTGGATTCGATAATAACTTTGCGCGAAAGCCCGGTAACCTCATCAAGTTGCTCTTCCATGGTGACAGACTCGATAATATCGCCAAACTTGATCCGTCCAGAGAATTCAGTAAGAATCGGCATCGAGAACGGATCCCATTCAGCAATCGCCTCACCGACTTTAATAGCTGCGCCAGGCGCAACTTTAATCTTGGCGCCATAGACGATCGAGTATCTCTCTCTTTCTCGACCAGTCTCATCAGCGACTGCGATTTCACCATTTCGGTTCATTACGATATGATGCCCGTCCGCATTTACAACACTATTTATGTTTATATATTTAATTGTGCCGTCATTTCTAGCTTCAAGAGAGGTCTGCTCTGCACGCCGAGATGCGGTACCACCGATATGGAATGTACGCATTGTAAGCTGAGTGCCAGGCTCCCCAATAGACTGAGCTGCAATAACACCGACAGCTTCTCCCATATTCACGAGATGACCTCTGGCAAGGTCACGACCGTAACACATTGCACAGATACCCCTGCGACTCTGGCAGGTGAGAACGGACCGTATCTTGACTTTCTCGAGTCCTGCTTCTTCGATCCCTTTAACGAAGGTTTCATCAATTTCAGTATTTGATGGAACCAAAACATCGCCTGTAACAGGATCGAGTATATCGTCCAGAGTTACTCGACCAAGTATACGGTCACCGATATGCTCGATAATTTCGCCACCTTCTGTAAGTGCAGCAACGACCAATCCGTCCATTGTGCCGCAATCTGTTTCAGTTATAATGGCATCTTGAGCAACATCGACAAGCCTACGGGTAAGATAACCCGAATTAGCGGTCTTTAACGCAGTATCGGCAAGACCCTTACGTGCACCGTGAGTCGAAATAAAATACTGCAGAACAGTAAGTCCCTCACGGAAGTTTGCAGTAATTGGGGTTTCGATAATTTCACCTGATGGCTTTGCCATAAGTCCACGCATACCAGCAAGCTGTCGAATCTGCTGTGCAGAACCTCGAGCACCTGAATCGGCCATCATGTGAATAGCATTAAAAGAGTTAGCCGTGTGCATCACCCCATCGTCAGTAATTCCGGTCTCACGTGAAAGATTGGTAAGCATCTCTGTGGCAATATCCTCAGTAGCTTTTGCCCAGATATCAATTACTTTATTATAACGTTCTCCATCTGTGATCAGACCTTCTGTATACTGATTCTGTATCTCTTTAACCTCGTCATTACCACGATCGATAATTGCGGGTTTACCTTCAGGAATAACCATATCATTTATACAGATTGAGATACCTGCTAGAGTTGAATAACGGAACCCGATCTCTTTCAGCCTGTCAGCAAGAATGACTGTCTCTTTATTGCCTGCAAGACGATAACAGGTGTCAACAAGATTGGAGAGCTCTTTCTTGGACATTACTTTATTGATTGCACTAAATGGAACTTGAGGTGGAAGGATTTCACGTAAAATAACCCGACCGACAGTAGTTTTAACTCTTTCAGGTTTTTCATCACTATTATTGAAGTTTTTTATTCTGACTTCAACAGGGGCCTGAAGGTCAACTTCACCTGCATCAAAAGCAATTCTCACCTCTTCTGGACCTGAGAATATGTGCCCACAACCTTTTACGCGTTTCCAGCGCACAGCGCCGGTCTCAGGGTCAATTATCTGCTGTTTGGTCTTTGGATCTATAATAGGCTCAAATTCTCTGTCGCGAGTCATATGATACGTACCAAGAACCATATCCTGCGAGGGAACGATAATCGGCTTACCGTGGGCCGGAGAAAGGATGTTGTTTGTGGACATCATCAAAACCCTTGCCTCTACCTGGCTCTCTACTGAAAGTGGCAGATGGACAGCCATCTGATCACCGTCAAAGTCAGCATTGAACGCTGTACAGACGAGAGGGTGAAGCTGGATTGCCTTACCTTCGATAAGAACAGGCTCAAAAGCCTGAATACCAAGACGGTGGAGTGTTGGCGCACGGTTCAGCAAAACCGGGTGCTCTTTTATAACTTCTTCCAGAACATCCCATACTTCTGGACGCTCTTTTTCCACCATTTTTTTGGCACTTTTTATAGTGGTTACATAACCACGCTCTTCAAGTTTGTTATAAATAAACGGCTTAAACAGCTCAAGCGCCATCTTTTTCGGCAATCCGCACTGGTGAAGTCTTAGTTCAGGACCAACGACAATAACTGAACGGCCCGAGTAATCGACTCGTTTACCTAGAAGATTCTGACGGAAACGACCAGACTTACCTTTGAGCATATCTGAAAGCGATTTCAACGGCCGTTTATTTGGGCCGGCAATAGCACGACCCCGACGACCATTATCGAACAGTGCATCAACAGCTTCCTGAAGCATCCGCTTCTCGTTACGGATAATCACTTCGGGTGCCTGAAGCTCCATCAAGCGCTTCAGCCTGTTATTGCGATTTATAACCCTTCTATACAGATCATTCAGGTCAGAAGTAGCAAATCTACCCCCATCAAGTGGGACAAGTGGGCGAAGTTCAGGAGGAAGTACCGGGATACACTCCAGTATCATCCATTCAGGTTTATTACCTGAAGACTTGAACGCTTCAACAACTTTGAGTCTTTTTGCAGTTTTCTTTTTCTTAGCCTCACTGGTTGCTTCGACCATTTCAACGCGCAGTGTTTCTGCCAATGAATCCAGATCCATCGCTTTGAGGCATTCACGAATCGCAGCAGCACCCATTCCGGCTTCAAAACCACCAGAGTACTCCTCCATCGCCTTCTGATATTGGTCTTCAGTAAGAGCCTCGGCAAGCCCGAAATTGGTATTTTTCGGGTTTGTCACAGCATAGGCCTCGAAGTAAAGAACCTTTTCAAGATCTTTCAAAGTCATATCAAGGAGATTACCAATTCTCGAAGGAAGTGATTTGAGGAACCAGATATGTGCCACCGGTGTGGCAAGATCTATGTGACCAAGTCGCTCTCTCCTGACTTTTGACGGAATAACTTCTACTCCGCACTTTTCGCAGACAATGCCGCGATGCTTCATGCGTTTGTATTTGCCGCAATTGCATTCATAATCCTTGGTTGGACCAAAGATTTTAGCGCAGAAAAGACCATCTCTTTCCGGCTTGAATGTACGGTAATTAATAGTTTCAGGTTTTTTCACCTCACCGAATGAGCGCTCTCGGATCTTTTCCGGTGATGATATCGAAATCCTGATAGATGAGAAATGAAGTGGATCTTTCGGTTTTTCGTAATAGTTGAATATATCTTCCAAAGCTTTATCCTCCCTGTTTGTAGGAGTAACTGAATTTTTTGATCACCTTCTGCCGTCATCAACTCAAACGGCAGGCTTCCTATTCATCCTCTGCTTCAAGCAGCTCCACATCAAGGCAAAGTGACTGCAACTCTTTGATAAGGACGTTGAATGACTCAGGGAGACCGGGTTCAAGGGTGTGTTTACCCTTTACAATGGCCTCGTACATACGCGTCCGACCAGCGACATCATCAGATTTTACCGTGAGGAATTCCTGAAGAGCGTATGCAGCACCGTATGCTTCCATCGCCCAGACCTCCATCTCACCGAGTCTCTGCCCACCAAACTGGGCTTTTCCGCCAAGCGGTTGCTGGGTTACGAGACTGTAAGGTCCGATTGAACGCGCATGAATCTTGTCATCTACCAAGTGGTGCAGTTTAAGAACATACATAACACCTACAGTAACTTTATGCCTGAACTTATCGCCTGTTTTTCCGTCATAGAGAGATACCTGGGCAGAACTGTCAAAACCTGCCAGTTTGAGCATCTTCTGAATATGATCTTCGGATGCACCCTCAAATACCGGTGATGCGATAGGAACTCCTCGTTGGAGTCGTTTTGCATTCAATCTGAGCTCTTCTTCGTCGAGCCCGTCAATGAACTTGTTCATATCCTTGTCGCCATAAACATCTTTCAGATATTTTCTGAGCGCAGGTTCAGAAGAAGTCTTCTCCAACATCTCTTCGATCTTCCAACCAATACCCTTGGCTGCCCAGCCGAGATGTGTTTCCAGAATCTGACCGACGTTCATACGAGAAGGTACACCAAGTGGATTCAGAACAATCTCTACAGGACGACCGTCCTCCATATAAGGCATATCCTCTTCCGGCAGTATCCTTGAAACTACACCTTTGTTACCGTGACGACCTGCCATCTTGTCACCAACCTGAAGTTTACGTTTGATGGCAATATATACTTTAACCATCTTAATAACTCCTGGAGGGAGATCGTCGCCACGTTTGAGCTTCTGCACTTTATCTTCAAAAACGTATTTAATAAGATCTATCTTCTGATGAAGCTTGCCAAGTATTTCAGCTACTCGCTCCTCGATACTCTCATCTTCAGCAACTGAAATTTGATCCCATCTGTCAACCGGAATCATTGCAAGTGACTCGTCAGTAATCGTCTTCCCTTTTGCAATGATTACTTTGCCGTCCTTACCTTCAACCTTCACACCTGACACCTTTCCAGAGAGAAGCCTACGGATATTGTCAGTCGCAGAAGTACGTATTATTCTTATCTCATCCTGCTCATCTTTACGCAGTCTAAGCTCCTCAGCTTTTTCAATTGCCTCGGTTCTGCTGTCTTTATCCGCACCTTTGCGGGAGAAGATTTTGGCACCTATGACAGTACCCTCAACTCCAGGCGGCACACGTTGCGAAGTATCTCGGACATCCCCGGCTTTCTCGCCGAAAATAGCACGGAGCAGTTTCTCTTCCGGAGAGAGCTGAGTCTCTCCTTTAGGGGTTATCTTACCTACAAGAATATCGCCGGGCTTTACTTCGGCACCGACTCTGATAATACCTGATTCATCCAGATCTTTAAGGGTCTCTTCACCAAGATTTGGTATGTCGGAAGTAATCTCTTCCTTGCCAAGTTTTGTATCCCTGGCCACGCATTCAAACTCTTCAATATGAATGGATGTATATCTGTCATCCTTAACAAGTCGTTCAGAAATAAGGATCGAGTCCTCAAAGTTGCAGCCACCCCAAGGCATAAAGGCAACTACTACATTCTGACCAAGAGCAAGCTCGCCCATGTCTGTCGAAGGACCGTCAGCTATAACGTCAGTACGTTTAACCTTGTCCCCTGTTTTAACAACAGGGCGCTGATTCATACAGGTATTTTGATTTGATCTTGCAAACTTGATCAAATTGTAAATGTCGACACCGGTGCCACTCTCGTCGTATTCGTTATCATCTATTTTGACAACAATTCGTGACGCATCAACAGATTCGACCACGCCATTATGTCTTGCAACAACTGAAACACCTGAATCCCTGGCAACAACCCTCTCCATACCGGTTCCGATAAGTGGAGAGTCCGCTTTGAGCAATGGTACGGCCTGACGCTGCATATTGGAGCCCATTAGCGCTCTGTTAGCATCGTCATTTTCCAGAAACGGTATAAGAGAAGCAGCAACAGAAACAAGTTGCAATGGTGAAACTTCCATCAACTCGATCTCGTCACGGGCCACAAGAACATATTCGCCAGATTTACGAGCTGAAACGTAATCATTGACGAGACAGTCATTCTGGTCCATTTCCGCGTTAGCCTGTGCAATTGCAAGACCTTCCTCTTCAAGCGCGGAGAAAAACTTGACTTCATAGGTAACTTGTCCTTCCTTAACTAACCGGTAAGGAGTTTCTACAAAACCGTGCTCGTTAATACGCGCATAAGTTGATAACGATGCAATAAGGCCGATATTCGGGCCCTCAGGGGTTTCGATAGGGCATACACGGCCGTAGTGAGTAGGATGGACGTCACGGACTTCAAAGCCGGCGCGCTCTCTGGTCAAGCCACCCGGTCCTAGGGCTGAAAGACGACGTTTATGTGTCACCTCAGAAAGAGGATTTGTTTGATCCATAAACTGGGAAAGCTGGGATGAGCCGAAAAACTCTTTAACTACCGCAGATACTGGCTTGGAGTTGATAAGATCGTGAGGCATCAGGTTCTCAACTTCCTGAAGGCTCATTCTCTCCTTGATCGCCCTTTCCATTCTCACCAAACCGATTCTGTACTGGTTTTCCAGAAGCTCACCTACTGCTCTTACACGACGGTTACCCAGATGATCGATGTCGTCGATGTTCCCTTTGCCGTTTTTAAGATCAATCAAATAGCGAACGACTTCAAGAATATCCTCTTTGATCAGGATCTGACAATCTAGAGGAGTTGAGAGCCCGAGCTTATAGTTAAGTTTCAAGCGACCTACAGTTGAGAGGTCATATCTTTCAGGGTTGAAAAAAAGATTCCCAAACATTGCAACTGCGCTTTTAATTGTAGGCGGATCTCCGGGACGAAGCCGTCTGTATATTTCGATCAGAGCATCTTCAGTGGAAGACATTTTGTCAGCAAGAAGAGTCTCCCGGAAAGAAGAAGTCGAATAAAGATTGTCGATGTATAGCAGATTCAACGTACGGATATTTCTAACTTTTATTTCAATAAGCTTTGAAGCGGTTATCTCCTCATTACACTCAGCTATAACTTCACCTGTTGATGGATCCACTACATCATGACATGAGAACTTACCGACTATCTCTTCATCAGTAACAGGAATGAGTTTAATGTCGTTTTCCTGCATTTTACGAATAGCCGCTTTAGTAAACTTCCGATTCGCCTTTACAATAATTTCGCCGGTTTGCGGATTAAAAATATCAGCTGTACTTTTCTGGTTTGCAAGTAGTTCAGGATCTGCAACTTTAAAAGTACGCTCTCCGTCAATAACGATCTCTTCATTCTTATAATAATAGTTAAGCAGGCTCTCCAGAGAGTAGCCAAGAGCCTTAAGCAGCACAGTTGCAGGCATTTTACGCCTTCTATCAATCCGTACATACAGTATATCTTTATGATCAAACTCGAAATCAAGCCAGGAACCACGATAAGGTATTACTCTGGCTGAATAGAGGACTTTTCCACTTGAATGTGTTTTCCCTTTGTCGTGATCATAGAAAACGCCGGGAGAACGGTGCAACTGACTTACGATAACCCGCTCGGTACCATTGATTATAAATGTACCATTTTCGGTCATAAGCGGAATTTCGCCGAAATAGACCTCCTGTTCCTTGATGTCTTTAATGGAACGGGAGTCAGTCTCTTTATTTACGTCCCATACAACCAGACGGACTTTTACCTTCATTGGTGCAGCAAAAGTCATACCCCGCTGATGACACTCTTCTACATCGTACTTAGGTGTACCAAGCGAGTATGTGACGTACTCAAGAGAAGATATTTCACTAAAGTCCTTGATAGGGAAAACGCTTCTAAATACAGACTCGAGACCGATATTTTTTCTGGATTCTGCAGGGATATCAACTTGAAGAAATCGTTTATAGGAGTTTTTCTGAATATCAATTAGATTTGGTATATCAATGATCTTCTTGATTTTTGCAAAGTTCTTACGTAAGAGGGGGTTATTAGCTATGGAATAAGCCATTAAATGTATCTCCTTCGTGCAAGACTAACAAAGACGAAAACGTCCTGGTCTCACTACCTGAATTTGTTTTATTTCAAGTAGTTGGCGTCACGAAGCACTAGCCCGCCAACAAAATAGAACAGCCAAGGCCGCAAATGCGACCTTGGCTTACAAAAGGGGTTTATACATTTATTTACTTAACTTCTACTTCTGCACCAGCTTCAGCAAGCTGCTTCTTTGCGTCTTCTGCTTCTTGCTTAGGAACTGCTGTTTTGACTGCCTGTGGTGCACCATCAACAAGGTCTTTCGCCTCTTTGAGACCAAGACTTGTAAGTGCACGCACAACCTTAATGACGTTGATCTTATTAGGACCAGCAGCCTTGAGAATTACATCAAACTCTGTTTTCTCTTCTGCAACCTCAGCAGCAGCAGCAGGGGCAGCAGCAGCAGCGGCAGGAGCAGCAGCAGAAACACCAAATTTCTCCTCAAGCTCTTTAACCATTACTGAAAGCTCAAGCACTGTCATATTCTCAATAAAACTGATCACTTCTTCTTTAGTTACAGACATTTCATTCCTCCGTAGGTTTTATATAGGTTTAATTACCCTGTTTTTGTTGTCTTATGGCATCAAGTGCCCTGACGAAACTGCCCGGAACAGCGGCTAGAACACCAACAAAATTTGTTGCCGGTGCGTTCATTGAACCAAGCATTCTTGCGATCAGAACCTCGCGGCTTGGAAGCTCAGCAAGTGCCTGTATCTCGGCTGCGGAAATAAGTTTACCCGAGAGCACACCACCCTTGAGTTTGAAAGTTGCCTGCTGCTCTTTGGCATACTTTGCAAGTACCTTGGCAGCGGCGACCGGATCAGCATAGGTCATTGCGACAGCTGTCGGACCCTTAAAATAAGGGGCAAGTACTGCTGCTGCAGTATCAGCTGAAGCAAGATCAAGAAGTGTATTCTTAACGACCTTGTATTCAACTTGTGCAGCACGCAAATCATTTCTGAGCGTAGTCGCTTTTTCAACGGTCATCCCGCGAAAATCGGCGACGAAAACCGCATTAGCTCTAGCGAGCTTTTCATGTATTTCTGTAACTACCTGTTGCTTGTTCTGTTTATTCAAGCGCCATCCTCCTTTCTTTTGGTATAAGGGCAAAGCCCCGCCAAAGTCGGAAGTTGGAGGATATAATCCTTCAACATTTCTAGTCTCGGCAGGCTTGTATTTTAAACCGTCGAAACGGCACCTGCTGTCTTTGACTTTGGACTTAAGTGCTGATGTTAAATTTTTGCAGTGACATCGGCTATATCAAGCTTGACACCAGGTCCCATCGTTGATGAGATAGATATTTTCTTGATATAAGTACCTTTGGCAGCAGATGGTTTTGCTTTAACAAGTGCATCAACCAGCGCAAGGAGATTCTCTTTAAGAACATCCGCAGTAAAAGAAGTCTTGCCAACAGGAGCGTGCACGATTCCGGCCTTCTCAACACGGAACTCGACTTTACCTGATTTTGACTCTTTCACAGCCCGCCCGATATCAAAGGTAACAGTACCGACTTTCGGATTTGGCATAAGTCCACGGGGTCCGAGCAACTTTCCGATCTTGCCGACAACACCCATCATGTCAGGAGTTGCAATCGCAGTATCAAAGCCAAACCAGCCTTCCTGAATCTTTGTCACCAGATCCTCTGCACCTACGAAATCGGCACCTGCATCACGTGCCTCCTTCTCTTTCTCCCCTTTGGCAAAGACAAGGACTCTAACCTCTTTACCAAGTCCATTGGGAAGAACTACGGCACCACGAACCATCTGATCAGCGTGACGTGGGTCAACACCGAGCCTGACAGCTACATCGACAGTTTCATCAAATTTTGCATAAGCTGCACCTTTGACAAGATCTACACCGTCATTAACAGAGTAATTCCTGGAACGGTCTACTTTCACAGCTGCTGCATTCATCTTCTTAGCAATCTTGGACATTGTCTACAGACCTCTCTAGTATTCCTAAACGATATCAACACCCATACTACGGGCAGTGCCTTCTACGGTACGCATAGCTGCTTCAATACTGGCAGCATTAAGATCAGGCATTTTTTTCAGCGCGATCTCACGAACTTGCTCATTGGTAAGCTTGCCGACCTTTGTCTTGTTTGGGACAGCTGATCCGCTCGATATACCGATTGCCTTCTTTATAAGAATAGGCACAGGCGGTGTTTTTGTTATAAATGTAAAAGACCTGTCGGCATAAACAGTTATAACTACAGGGGTTATAGTCCCAACATCATCAGCCTGAGTCTTTGCATTGAACGCCTTGCAGAACTCCATGATGTTGACCCCGTGCTGACCTAGAGCGGGACCGATCGGCGGTGACGGATTTGCTTTGCCAGCAGGCACCTGAAGCTTGATATAACCAGTAATTTTCTTAGCCATCTGCTACTCCTTTGACTTGTTGATGGCAGAGCCATCGGTGTATCATTATCCAAATTAACAGGTGAGTATAGCACCCGGAAATAAATCCTACTGTTTTTCGACTTGCATGAACTCGAGTTCTACTGGTGTTGCTCTACCAAAAATACTCACCATAACGCGAAGCTTAGCCTTATCAGGCTTAACATCTTCGACCACGCCGGCAAAATTCAGGAAAGGACCATCAATTACCCGGACAGTCTCACCAACATCAAACTTGATCTTAGGACGAGGTTTTTCCGCGCCTTCTTCAACTTTCTTTGTAATTCTGCTGATCTCTTCATCTGTTATTGGCGCAGGGGAGTTCCCTCCGACAAAACCAGTGACCTTGGCAGTCTCTTTCACTACATGCCAAGTTTCGTCATTAAGATCCATATTTACCAGAATATATCCTGGAAAGAACTTTCTTGAGGTTGTTTTACGCTCACCCTTTTTTAGTTCCATCACGGTTTCAGAAGGAATCAGTATCTCTCCAAAAAACTCTTCGAGGCCTTGATTCTTGACTCTTTCGTGAAGAGAGAGTTTTACTTTATTTTCAAAACCAGAGTATGTGTGTACGCCATACCACTTTAGTGCCATTTTTATATCCCTTTAGCCCAAAAAGAAACGAAGAAGCTTTGCAAGGACAAGGTCACAAGCTCCGAGGTAAAAAGAGATCAGAACAACAATAAAGACAACAACCCAGGTTGTGCCGATAGTTTCCTTGCGCGTGGGCCAAGTTACCTTGTCCAACTCCTGCTTGACTTCATCAAAAAATATTCGCGTCTTTGCAATCACGGTTCACACCTCTTCTAGTAAGCAGAAAAATGGCAGGCCAGGAGGGATTCGAACCCCCAACACCCGGTTTTGGAGACCGGTGCTCTAGCCGTTAGAGCTACTGGCCTGCAAATAAAAACAGATCGCTTACTTGGTTTCCTTGTGCGGAGTGTGAACTCTGCAGAAACGGCAGTACTTTTTAAACTCAAGCTTCTGAGGAGTGGTTCTCTTGTTTTTGGTGGTTGTATAGTTTCTCTGCTTGCACTCTGTACATGCAAGGGTGATGATATCTCTCATAATGAATTCCTTTGCTTACTTTTTACGCATTAAAATATGCTGCTTTATTCGATAATAGCGCTTACAACACCTGCTCCAACTGTACGGCCGCCTTCGCGAATTGCAAAGCGAAGTCCCTCGTCCATAGCTATCGGGGTGATGAGGTTTACTACGATTGCCACGTTATCGCCAGGCATTACCATTTCTGTTCCTGCCGGAAGCTCTGCGATGCCTGTTACGTCTGTTGTTCTAAAATAAAACTGTGGACGGTAGCCATTAAAGAATGGAGTATGACGACCACCCTCTTCTTTTGTGAGTATGTAGGCTTCCGCTTTGAATTTCATATGCGGTTTGATACTCCCCGGCTTGGCAAGTACTTGGCCTCGCTCGATGTCTTCACGCTTCACACCGCGAAGCAGGGCGCCGATGTTGTCGCCGGCACGGCCTTCGTCAAGCAGCTTGCGGAACATTTCTACGCCGGTTACTGTTGTTTTGGCAGTTGCCTTGATTCCGACCACTTCAATTTCTTCGCCTACCTTGACTATGCCGCGCTCTACTCGTCCTGTGGCTACTGTGCCACGTCCGGAGATGGAGAAGACGTCTTCAACCGGCATTAGAAATGGTTTGTCGATGGCGCGCTCTGGCTGCGGGAAGTATGCGTCGACTGCTGCCATGAGGCGAGTTATGGATTCTTCGCCAAGTTCTGTCTTTTCGCCTTCAAGGGCTTTAAGTGCAGAGCCTTTGATGATCGGGATGTCGTCGCCTGGGAAGTCATAGCTGCAGAGCAGTTCTCTGATTTCCAGCTCTACGAGCTCTATAAGTTCTTCGTCATCAACCATGTCGGCTTTGTTGAGAAATACGACTATGTTTGGTACACCTACCTGGCGGGCAAGCAGGATGTGCTCACGTGTCTGCGGCATTGGGCCGTCAGCTGCGGAGACAACGAGGATTGCTCCGTCCATCTGGGCTGCACCGGTAATCATGTTCTTTACGTAGTCAGCGTGACCAGGACAATCAACGTGTGCGTAGTGGCGATTGTCTGTCTCGTACTCTACGTGGGCTGTAGCTATTGTGATTCCGCGCTCACGCTCTTCCGGGGCATTGTCGATCTGATCAAAGGATTTGTATTCAGCCTGACCTTTACCTGCAAGAACTTTTGTGATCGCTGCAGTAAGGGTAGTCTTACCATGGTCAACGTGACCTATTGTCCCTATGTTCAAATGCGGTTTGTTTCTTTCAAATTTTGCCTTGGCCATGACTTATTCCTCCGTTTACTGATTATTACGGTCTATATTACTGCAGAAAATGGAGCCCACATCCGGACTCGAACCGGAGACCTCTTCCTTACCAAGGAAGTGCTCTACCTCCTGAGCTATGTGGGCTAACAAATAATTTGGAGCGGGAAACGGGACTCGAACCCGCGACCCTCAGCTTGGAAGGCTGATGCTCTAGCCAACTGAGCTACTCCCGCCAAAAAGATCTGTTCATTGCCTTTGTGAAGCGCATCATTCCAGCGTTGCCAGTCCGTCTGACTTTCGTCTCCTGGCTTACGACTGAAAAAACCGCCTCGATATGTACTTTATGGTGGAGGGAGGAGGATTCGAACCTCCGAAGTCGTACGACGACAGATTTACAGTCTGTTCCCTTTGGCCACTCGGGAATCCCTCCATGGGATAAGCCAGAAAAACATCAGCGGGAGACCGGTCTGGATACCTCCCGGTCTCTGCTTAAAACTTAAAGTGGAGCTGGTGATGGGACTCGAACCCGCAACCTGCTGATTACAAGTCAGCTGCTCTGCCAATTGAGCTACACCAGCGCGAATAAGCTTTATACAACAAGAAAAATATATCCGTCAAGTTTTTATTTAAATTTTTTTTCGTTTTTGTTGTAAAGAGAGCTGCTTACACCCAGTAAAACCTTTAAGGCATCACCTCTTCCGGAAATCCGCAATGCTTCTAATACATTTTTTCTCTCTTCCGGAAGATGGGAAAGAAGCAGAGATTTTTGCAGCCGCTTTTCTTTCGCTCCTCTTGGCACGTAAACAGACTCACCGGTAAGCGGGTCAATGCCGGTGTGATAGATACAGGTAGACAGTGTGCCTGGTGTCGGAGTGAAATCCTGAACCTGTTCGACTCTTAAGCCAAGCTCTTTAAGCTTAAGCGCCAGATCAACCATATCGCTTATTGTGCAGCCGGGATGCCCGGAAATCAGGTACGGGACAACAGCCTGGCGCTTTCCTGCATTACTGCTTTTAGTCCTGAACATCTCCAGAAACTCGCCAAAAAGGTTTTCCCCCGGCTTGCGCATGACCTTTGTGACACTCGCGCAGAGATGCTCCGGCGCAACCTTGAGGAGTCCGCCTACGTGATTTGCGGTAAGTTCATCAAAATAATGGGGCTGCTGCAGAAGAAGGTCAAAACGGATTCCTGAAGAGACGAAAGTATGGCGGACTCCGGTTACCTTTCGTCCTTTTTTCAGCAGCGCTGACGCTTCCTTGTCGGCAAGGTAAAGATTACGGCAGATGAAAGGGTGCAGACAGCTTGTACGGCGGCACGAATGGCCGCTGTCAGGCGCTGTGCAGCGCATTCCGTACATATTTGCAGTCGGCCCGCCTATGTCGCTGATGCTCCCTCTGCACCACTTTTGCGCAGCAATACCCTCAATCTCTCCAAGCACTGACGCTTCTGAACGAGACTGGATAAACTTCCCCTGATGATGAGTTATGGCGCAGAATGCACAACCGCCGCTACAGCCTCGATGCGTCGTTATAGAGGTTTTTATCTGCTCCCAGGCAGGGATCGGAGCGGCGTATGACGGGTGAGGAAGCCTTGTAAAGGGGAGCAGATAAACAGAATCCAGTTCCTTTGTTGTCAGGGGGAGCGCTGGCGGGTTGCAGAGCAGAAATCTGTCAGCGTGCTGCTGCAAAAGAGTTTTGGCAGAGTATGGGTTTTGCTCATCCACTAAAAGCCGGAATGCCTGGGCATATTTGAGCTTGTCGGATGAAACCTCTTCAAATGAGGGGAGCAAAACGGTATCCGGGTCGTTCAACGGCACTCTTACAACAACTGCCGATCCGCGAATATCAGCAAGTTCCGAAATATCTTTGCCGTTTTTCAGACGCTTGGCAACTTCCAGCAGCGGAGTCTCACCCATACCGTAAACCAGCAGGTCAGCTTTGCTGTCAAAGAGGATGGAGCGGCGAACCTTGTCCTCCCAGAAGTCGTACTGGGCAAAACGGCGCAGACTCGCCTCGATTCCGCCGATTACAACCGGAACATCTTTATAGGCGGCCCTGCAACAGGAAGTGTAGACGATAGTGGCGCGATTCGGACGAGCCCCATGCACGTTACCCGGAGTATAGGCATCATCGCGGCGGATTTTTCCGGCAGGGGTGTAATGAGCAACCATGGAGTCCATTGCCCCGGCGGTAACGGCAAAGAAGAGTTTCGGGCGACCGAACACCTTGAAAGCATCGCTACTTTTCCAGTCCGGCTGAGCTATGATCCCGACCCTGAAACCGTTATGCTCAAGCCAGCGCGCCAGTAACGGCACACCAAACGCAGGGTGATCGATATAAGCGTCACCGGTCACAAAGACTACGTCAAGCTCCGTCCAGCCTCGCTTGAGAGCATCCTGCATATTTACAGGGAGATGGGTCATAGTTGGATAATGGCTCAGAAAAGTTTGCTCAAACCGAGATGAAAGGCAACATCAGGGGCAGTTCCGACCGAAACATCTTCGGATACGCCGATATCAAGCTGATATTCACCAGGAAATTTCAGCGCCCCGCCAATCACCAGCATAAAGGCAGGTTTTGCCACTTCTGCCAACGAGCTCCCGTTATAAAGGGGGCTGTTTGCGTTAAGCTGCAACTTGAATGACAGCCATGAAGCCGGCCCCCATCCCAAGCCAAAAGTGCCGAAAGCCGCTGAACTCTGCTGTTGTGTTTCAAGAACATCCCCTTTACCGGTAAACATGCCTCCAGCTGAGCCGAACAGGCCAAACGTTACCTGCATCCGTAAAGCGATTCAGCGCCCCGCAGAGTGAGACTGATCCGCCCGCAGCGCCACTCCCGCGAAGCTGAGCACTATCACCGGTAGGAAGTTTGGCCGTTGCACGAAGCGCAAGAGTGTCATGGAGGACAGCGGATTTATCTTCATAAAGTTTCAACCCGCCGGTCAGAACGATATCACCGACACCTTCACCGGATCTGTTCATCAGCAGCTTTTGCCCTTGTGAGTCACGATAGCTGTAAGCGAGTCTGTTTTTAGGAGCGCGGTCACGCCCCCCTTGCGGCAGGCCAAAGGTATCGTGCCAGCCGATGATGAAACTGTCGAGAAAACCGCCGCCATACATCACAAAAGGAATCTCCACCCCGAACTTCCAGCCTGTCAGTCAGACCGTAGCGGGTAGAAAGTGTCCAGCGGTAGGATTCCCCGTCAAGGCGAATGGTTTCACCAGGCGAAGACGCCACTGCGTAGCTGCTGGCAAGATCAAAGGTAAGCGCCGTGGAAAAATGCCCTTTGGGTGTTATGACTGAAGAAGATTCTGCGGGCAGCGGCTGAATCATCACCAGAGGGCTCTGGTTCAATATCCTGAAGGGGGTAATCTCCATATCGGCAGCGTATAGAACAGACTGAAAAAACAGGAGCGCAACCAAGATAGCAAAAGTTTTCGTGAAAAACCTGATCAAAAGTCCCTCTCGCGCAAAAAGATACTCCCTGTCAAAAGCAGAAGAAACCCTGCAACAACGGCAATCTTTCCACCTAGCGGCACCCCTGCCGATGTTGCGGCGAGATTCCACCCCTGCACCAGCGCACCGCCGAGAAACATGCCAGCAACGACCAGAGCGGCGTCACTGTCCCCCTCTCCTGATTTCACCAGTTGCCGGAACGGGCAGCCGCCGATAAGGACAGAGAGCCAGCCGACGAGAACCATGCCGAGGAAACTCCAGAGATACTCCTGATGTGAGCCGGGTTGACCGGCAAAACCGGGATTGAAGCGACCGGTCGCCAGATTCACGAAAAGGGCAGAGCCAAGAAACGCTACCCCCCCAAAGAGGAGCGGAGCCCTGCGTCCCATAAGGAGGATATCCCGAATACTGCCGGTAATGCAGAAGCGGCTCCGCTGAGCGATAAAACCTAGCCCCAAGCCGGTAGCCAGCGAAATAAGCAGTGGCGCATGCTGAGCACTACTCCCTTTTTCCGAAACGATCAAGAACACAGGGGGGATAAAAATAAAAAGAAGTAACAGCAGAAAGAATGCCGGTGCCAGCAGACCACTCCCCCGGGGAGCAGCTGCCGGAGAGAGCCGCCCCAACTCAACACCATGGGCAAGACCTTTCAGTCCGCACCAGACGCCGACAAACAGCCCCAGGACTCCGGCAAGCGAAGTAAGATCACCTGCCGTAAATCTCAGAAAAAGCTTGATCGGGCAGCCAATAAACACCGCACAACCGACAATCAGAAAGAACCCGGCAGCAAAACGAAACAGTGGCGCACTGCCGCCACGGGAGCGGAATTCCCGCCTTGCCAGGGCGCTGCCAAAAGCGCCGAGCACGAACCCTATCAGCTCGGGTCGCAGATACTGCAGCCGCGGATTGTTATGGAGGCCGAGTGCTCCGGCACTGTTCTCGATAAAACAGGAAACACAGATACCTGAATTCTCCGGATTGCCCCAGACCGAGAGCATTACCCCGAAAAACCCGAGCAAAAGGCCGCTGAGAGATGACTGTCAGGAGATGGCGGTCAAGACGCATCTATTCGCACCCTCCGGCAAGACGGCTTTTAAGGTAGTTAAGGTTAGCCAGATTCTCTTTTAATGCAGAATTCCCTGGAGAGCCCCTGTAGCTGACAACAGCTTTTGGCAACGACATCTCCACAAGTTTTGCGATAAGATCGCGGCGTGACACCTGACTGTTTTTATCAATATAGTCACCGTTAAGTTTCACCCCTTGAACAAGGCTTGCAGCCGCCTTGTCAAAGAGTTCAAGCCGGTTGAATATCTCCCCTTTAAGAATGAAGCCGTGCGCCTCGCCAGGATAGCGGACATTTATCTCTTCCAGTTTCAGGAGAGCTTCTTGAAGCTGTCCTGCCTGCATCGCCAGCCGTAACCGGAGCGAAAATCCTGTCAAGCAGGGACAGGCGGGCCTGGGCAGACAGTTCGCGCTCCATGCTACGGGCATCTATTCTGATGGTTTTATCAGGGAGAGATCGTACCACGAGAACCGCAAGGCCTATAATGGTCACGATAAAGAGGGAGAAAAGCAGTTTATCAAAACGGTCAAGCTTCATGAAATCCTAAAACTTCTGGTAAGGGGGCATATTGACCCGCTTTGCCATCTCTCGAACCGGATCGTAATCCTTATCGGTCAGCGCTTCGTAACCATCTATCCAGGCAGCTTTCTGCACCTTGACTTTTTCACCGTCAACGTCGGCGGTATCAGCAGGAGTCAGCTCAAGAAGCGCCTTTTTAACCTTCTCCACCAGGGCAGGATCGGTATTGGCTGCTGCCCCGAACGTGCAGTATGGAATAAGGGGTGTCTGGGCAAGGATGGTAAAGTCGTCAGCAGTTATCTTCCCTTCCTTGGTCATGACCTCAAGATCCATAAGGGTTGCCGCCGAAACGTCATACTGACCGAACATAACTCCGTAGATCAGCTTCTCGTGTTTGAATGACCCTGAAGGGATCGTATAGGAAGCAAAATCCTTTTCCGGATCAATACCGGAACGAAGCATCAGATCATACTCCGCCAGATAACCGGTGGGGGCCAGCATCGGTCCGAAGGCAAACCTCTTCCCCTTGATCTGTTCCAGTTTTTCTATACCGCTCCCCTTTCGGGCGATAATCGCCCCGCCGGAACGGGAGCCGAAATTGCCACGCTTTTCTGAAGCGACCAGGCTCAGGTTTTTACGCTCCTTCAGAACGATGTAGATGAGCGAATTGGTATGGGTGAAGGCGAACTCGCCCTGATTGAACCGTTTCTCGTAATCGTGGGTATCAACCGGCACCATAACGAACTCAACCCCGACCTTATCCGACAGGTAGCGGGTTAGCGGCACAAAGCGATGCTTTGTCTCCTGTTCGTTATTGCAGTTCATGTAACCGATTTTGACAACCTGGCGGCTCTGATCTTTACAGGAAGTCAAAGCGGTAAGAGTAATGGCAATCAAGGCGGTAAAAAGTGAAATCCGGACGGTTGAAAAGATCATTTATGACTCGCTCGTGTTGGCAGTTATGATGGCAGATGAACTTTAAAAACATAGCATAACCTGAATAATTAAAACAACGGAATTCAGTTTACAGGGCAGATGTTATAAATATTCGCTTTATAAAACTTGCATTGGAAGCTATTATCCCTCGTTTGCTCCACTTATAGATTAAAGGGGATTTAGCATGAAAAAAGTGATCGACCAGTTCAGCAAGCGCGCCGAAACCTACTCCGCTTCAGCCAACTGGATAAGTGACAACGCTCTGATTCAGGCCCATATAGCTGCCGCCGCTGCCGTGAAATCTGTTGGTACGCTGCTTGAAATCTGCTGCGGCACCGGCATGGTGGGGAGAAATTTCAAAGCGGCCGACTGGCACGTCTGCGGCATCGATCTCACCCTCGGCATGGCAGAGGAGGCGAATCAGCACTTCCCCTGCATCTGTTGTCCGGCTGAAAGCATCCCTTATCTGGATAACTCCTTCGACGTGGTTATCCTGCGGCAGGCATATTTCCTTCTGGATGACGGCCAGAAAGTTCTTGCCGAAGCCAGCCGCGTCCTTAAAAAAGACGGAATCATCATCCTCAGCCAGACTGTCCCTTTTTCCGCTGATGATGCTGCCTGGTTGGAGCATATCCACCGCTTCAAACAGGCGCAGATGCGGCAGTTTTTCACCAAAGAGAGCCTGATTGAAGAGCTTGAGCGCAACTACTTTCTTGTCAACAGCACAGCCAGACTCGCTGTCAGAGAGAATATCAGTCGCTGGATGGCTGCTGCTCCGGAGCTTTCCCCGGAGAAACAGGCGGAAGTATGCCGAATGGTTGCCGAAGCGCCGGAGCCATACCGGAATATTCACAATTCCGCGGTCATCGATGGCGAGGTATGGGAAGACTGGAACTGGGTCATCTTTACCGCGGTAAAAAAATGCAACTGACCGAGACTGCAAACAGACGCGAAACCTTGCTGAGAGTCGCGGCGCTCCCCTTGCCCCATGAAGCGAGACCTTCCTTTTCAACCAGCTTCGGCCTGATAATCCCCCCCTCGGTTTTTGTCGTCCCCCGCGGCTGGGAGTGGGTCCACACCGCCCCCTTTGAAGGACCGTCCATCCTGGCTGCGCTGGTTAAGGGGCTCGGCTATCCGTTTCGCCTTTTCGACCAGCGCGACGACTTCGATCCAGAGCAGATCAAGGGTCTGGCTGCCGGTTTCGACATCATCGGCATCAGCGTCTGGGGGGACAGCTTCAGCTACGTCCGCCGCATCATCCAGATCCTTAAGGAAGAAGACCCTTACCGCCCGATAATTCTCGGCGGACCGTTGGCGAGCGCAGTACCGCAGCTGCTGCTGGAGTCAACTGAAGCTGATTTTGTCGTCGCCGGTGAAGGGGAACTGACCCTGACCGAGCTGCTCGACACCCTCACCCGCAATGAGTTCGCCCTCCCCTTTGCCGACATCCCCGGCCTTTTCTGGCATGACCGGACCGGCAGAATCCGTACCAACGCCCCGAGACAGCAGTTGACCAATCTGGATGTCATCCCTTTTCAGGACTTCTCCGTCTGGGAGCACTTTCATGGCAAAGACATCCCGGAAATATATCTCTCCTATTCCCGTGGCTGCGCCTGCAACTGCACTTTCTGCTACCGGGCGTTTCCGCAGTTAAACTACAAATCCGTTGAGCGGGTGAAAAAGGAGATTGACTACTATAGCGCCAGCGGCTTTCGCATGGCCTGGTGGAACGACCTCACCTTTGTCACCGACCGCCAGTATGTCCACGACTTGATGAATAGTGCCTTTGATAAGCACCCCTTCCGCTGGACCGCCTTCAGCAGGGTCACCGGCCTGGACGAAGAAACACTCCTGTTGATGAAAGCGAAGGGACTGGATATTGTCCTCTACGGGATGGAATCGGTATCTAAAGCGGTGCTTGATGGCTATCGCAAAGGTATCAGCAGAAACTCCATGATCGACACCATTGAGCTGCACAGAAAAGTCGGCGTCAAGATCGGCGGCCTCTTCATCGTCGGCGCAACCGACGACAACAGGGAGAGCATGGCGGAGTTGATGGAGTTTTGCAGCGAATTCAAAGAGGTCACCAGGGTTAAATACCTCTCCGCCCTGCCTGGCACGGACTTCTACAAACAGTGCCTGCAAGACGGGCTGATCACCGATGAAATAGCCCATCTGGAGTGGCTCTCACGGGAGCAGTCGGTGGAGGAGGATATCGACCAGCCCGGTTTTGTCAAATTCAGCCAACATTTAAGCAAAGATGAACTGCGGCAGATTTACCGGGATATAAACTACCGGATCGAGGTGCGGCCCTACGATTACACCAACGGCGCGAACCTCTATCTGGAAGAAGCAGAGAAATTTATCGCCAGAAAACCTTCTGAGTAAGTTCCCTTCGACTCCGCTCAGGGAACGGGCGTGCGCTGAGCGGAGTCGAAGCGCTATTCACTGACTTACCCGATGAAAAACGCTGACGTATCAGCATGGGACGCCGAAACGAAGACTGGCGACAAAACCGGGCTAAAATCCTCTTGTGATGCACCGTGAGAAGTGATAGCATTTTGATATCACGCCATAACAGGAGCATGCCATGCCACAACTGTTGATCCGCAACCTGGAAGATGAAACCATTCAACGGCTGAAAAGCCGCGCAAAAAGTCACAATCGTTCCTTACAGCGAGAGGTGAAGCTCATCCTGGAGGAGATCTCCCGGCAACCGGACGAGCTCCCCCTGACTATTGCCGAGCACTGGCAGGGATATTTTGCCGGACGCTCCTTCAGCGACAGCACGGAGATTGCCTTGCCGCACACATTATCAATTATGGAAGCACGAAAACAGCTTACGTCCCTGCCTGAAACTCTTTTCCACGAAGGCCAGGCTGATGTCCTGGAAATCACTCGCCGTGGCAAGCCGGTGCTGGCTGTGATGCCGTGGGAGTTGTACGAAGCGGTGTCGGAGACGCTGGAAGTGATGGGGGATGAAGAACTGACGGCGCAACTGCGCCAGAGCATACGGGAAATGGATTCCGGCAAGCTCGTTCCCTGGCAGGACGCCAAACAGGAGCTTGGCCTGTGAAGTGGCAGGTCCTGCTTACACCTACAGCTTTGAAGCTTTTAGTCGGACATTTCTGACCGGCGCATCCGGGAGAAAATCGGAGCGGTGATTGACCGTCTGACTGAAGACCCGGAAAAACAGGGCAAGGCACTGCTCGGTGAATTGTCCGGGTTTCGCAGCATAAGGGCTGCTCAGCAGCGTTACCGTATCATTTATCAGATCAGGGACAACGAGATCATTGTAGTTATTGTTGCCGTCGGTATCCGTCGTGATGGAGCCAAAGATGATATCTACAATCTGGCCAAGAAGCTTTTCAGGATGAGATTGTTAAGCGAGTGAAAACAGTTCCGGACTAAATTTTCCATTTGGGTAGATCCGTAGCAATTGCAATTCAATGTAAGGAGATGACAGATTGAAAAGCTATACCAGAGTTATGCTTGGTAGACAGAGTGTTCATGCGGCGACATGTTTCGCTGAGAACTTCATCGGAGTGGATTATCAGATTACTCAAGATCTGACAGCCGATCTTTCAGATGATTGGAGGACATTCAACAGAAAATTCATTCCGATTTATCTCTCGGTGCATCCGGAAAAAACAAAGATCGGGGCCGGACTCTCATGTGGAGCACTATGGACTATCTCGAAGGGTATTAAGAATGGTGACTTAGTTCTTTGCCCAGACGGGTCTAATCGATATCATATCGGAGAAGTCACTGGCGACTATTTTTATCTGCCAGGGGACATACTCCCACATAGACGTCCAGTTCGTTGGTTGAGCCAATTCATCGACCGATCGAACATGAGTGACGCACTCAGAAATTCCACCGGATCGATCGGTGCCACCAGTAACATCACCCAGTATCGGGACGAAATAGAAATTTTAATTGGCGGCGTAACTGCGGCCACCCTAGTATCCACCGATGAAACCATCGAAGATCCAGCCGCTTTTGCGTTGGAAAAGCATCTGGAAGACTTTCTTGTTCAGAACTGGGGGCAAACTGAGTTGGGTAGGGAATATGACATCTTTGAAGATGAGGGACAAAAAGTTGGCCAGCAATACCCAACCGACACCGGTCCTATGGACATCCTCGCTATCAGTAAAGACAAAAACAGGCTGTTGGTGGTGGAGCTAAAAAAGGGGCGTGCCAGCGATGCGGTTGTCGGGCAAGTATTACGCTATATGGGATTTGTGAAGGAAGAACTTGCTGAAGCAGGCCAGTCAGTTTCAGGTATTATCATCGCACAGGAGGATGACCAGAGAATCCGCAGAGCTCTGGCCGTAGTACCCAACATTGACTTTTACCGTTACCAAATCAGCTTCAAATTGTTAAAGGCTTGATATGACCACCATCGGCTAAATAGTCGCGACGGAAAACTTGCCGCGCCGGTCACACTCATAGCCGATGAATAAATAAACTGGAGGGTATCCATATTTTGCGGTTGATCGGTCACTCGAAAATAGTGGCCAACTTCGCCAGGACTTCATCCATGATCGCCACCGGCACGCCCTCCAGTTTAAGGGCACTGCGCGAGGCCAGATCGAGCGCGCGAGGCTGGTCACATCTGATTACACCCGTTGTTTTCGTTCCTGCCCCAAGTAGCGATACGGCAAAGCCAGCCGTGCGCGCGAAGTTGCCTCCGCTGATAATTGGCAGTACAACTGGCGTTTTTGTCAGACGGTTAAAGGATGACGGAGACACAACCAGGACGGGCCGTGTCCCCTGCTGTTCATGGCCTGAAGTCGGATCAAGTGACACCAGATAAATATCGCCGCGCTCCATTACAGTAGCTCACTGCCAACTGGCTTGCTATCCAGCCAGGCGCGATCTTCTGCACTGACCTCGGCCGATGCGTCGCATTGAGCCAGCAGTTCGTCCAGGCTGTATCGCGGACGTAATGTTGGTTCAACCACCAGGCGGCCGTGATCGACGGCCAGACCAACCGTTGCGCCAGCGTGTAAGTGCAGGATATCGAGGATGGCCGGTGGTACTGCCAGCATGATCGAACCGCCTACTTTACGCAGGTTTGTTGTGTGCATAGTCCACCTCTTCTTAAAGTTATATTTGCATATAACTTTATCGGATCAAAATTGCAATAAAAACAGCCTCACCCCTAGGAAATGGAACCCAACATTATGACCAGAACAGTAGATGAAACCAGAATCGCCGAACTCGTTGACAATCCCCGTCCTGCCAACTCCAGACCGGCTTTCACCATGATCCTCCCCACCTCCCCCCAGGTACCGACACCGAACCGGGAGTTTCTCCTGGAAACACCGACTGAAGGGGTCAGCCACATCGCCACCATGGCCAAACTGGCCGGTTGGCAGGTGAAGATCCGCGATCTGCGCATGGGGGAGGACTTTGAGGAGGCCTGCCGGGATGCGGCCGGGCGGGGCGGCGTGCTTGCCATGCCGACTTTTATCGATTCTTTCCCGGTAAACCTGAAGATTCTTAAGAGAGTCATGGAGCTTAATCCGGGGATCATCGCCATTGTCGGCGGCGCGCTGATATCATCGCAGCCGAAGCCGCTAATCAAGGCACTGCAGCCCGACTATACCATCCTTGGCGAGGGTGAGGCTACGCTGCTGGAACTGCTGGATCATGTCGAGGCGGGCGGCAGTCCGGCGACTGCAACTCACATCTCCGGGCTCGGCCTGTTCCTGGACGGCACGGTTCATTTCACCCCTAAA
This sequence comes from uncultured delta proteobacterium, assembly GCA_963787125.1. GTDB lineage: Bacteria > Desulfobacterota > Desulfuromonadia > Geobacterales > DSM-12255 > VEOV01. The sequence goes on along the minus strand of CAWBBV010000009.1, from coordinate 19,452 downwards.
CGCAAGCAGCTCCTGGATCTGGATGTCCTGCCGATCCCGGACCTGTTCCTCTTCCCCAGCGTGCAGCAGAACCCGGAGATCCCGGAGCTTGGACTGACCACCTCCCGCGGCTGCTATGGCCGCTGCACTTTCTGCTTCCTTAACATGGACAAGCTCTCCTACAAGAGCCCGGAGCGCTTTGAGCGCGAGGTGGCTGACCTTGTCGGGAAACACACTGTCCGCTATTTCTACATTAACGACCTGACCTTCACCTCCAATCTGGAGAGAACCTACAAGATCTGTGACGTGCTCAAAAAATACGGCCTCACCTGGACCTGCTCCACACGGGTGGAGAAGATTAAGCCGGAGCTGCTGCAGTACATGCAAAAATGCGGCTGCCGCGACATCTGGTACGGAGTGGAGTCGGTTGACCAAAAGGTGCTCGATCTGGCCAACAAGGCGACCAAGGTTGCTGAGATAGAATTCGCCGTGGCGGAAACCGTCAAGGCAGGTATCAAGGTGGCGGCCAATCTGATTGTCGGTCTGCCGGGAGAGAGCGAGGAGTCGCTGGCTAAAATGATGGACTTCTGCCGCAAGAGCGAGGTCATCCCGATCTCCATTAAGTACCTGACCCCGTTTCCCGGCACCCAGATCTACGACATGGCCGTGGCAAAGGGGTACATTACCGACCCGATCGCCTATCTCGACACCCTGGCCGAGCGGAAGGTCAACGATCCCAACGATGAGATCATCAATCTGACCGACCTAAAGGAACCGATACTCAGGGCGGCCTTTGCAGAGCTTTTGCTAATCAGGCAGGAGCGGCTGAAGGAGTTCTGTTGAAAACGCTGGGAATCTGGTTGCGGGCATAAAAAAAGGGGTGGCATAGGCCCCCCCTTTTTTCATTTGGTTGAAATTTGCGGTTAACCGTAGCCTATAAGCCTTTCAAACGGTTTACCTGATTGAGATAAAAAGGCTTGCTGTCCCAGAAAAGAGTCCAACCGATAATATCCATATGATCGAATGTATCGCTCACCCCCATATAGTTCCATTTGCCGACCTGCGCTGTGCCGTTGTAGGTCGTCACGGGCTGGCCTGAAGGATTTTTCATGCTGACCGTATTGACAACACCATCGTTAGGCCACCAGCTTTTGTCGATCACAACATGCCCCGCCTGGTTGCGGGTATAATTCCCCATGCCGGGAGCCAAAGGCCACGAATAGGGATACGCAGTAACCGGCAGAGGTGGCAACATGTCTACCCGCGGAAATTCCCAGTAAGGCCAAAAACCGGTAAATGTTGCATTGGTGGCAAAGGAAAAATAGTAAACATTAGGGCTGGTCTTAACCCAGGCATTCTCTGCAGCTGCGCCGTCCGGGCTTAGATCATAGGCGCTGATGTCCAGCAGATTAGGATTAGTGAAGAGCGTTGACTCCAGGACGCGCGCTTGATAAGAAGCGAAACTTTCGCCCGACTGACGCTTTAAGCCCCACTGCTCCATTTTAAAATCATACACAATGCCGCCAGGATCAATAATGTTAGCCAGAGTGGCCGCTTCAGCAATCAACTGCTGGGCAAAAGGGGCCAGATTGGTAACAACATTTGCCAGGGTGGTTCCGTTGTGGGGAGTGGCGATGGTTGTAACACTCTTCACCCAGCCGGCTTTACCCCCGGTGAACAGCGAGGATTCACCTGAAGTATTGTCCTCTGAATGCGTTGGGGATTCCAGCAGCTGCACCAGCATCCGTGCTGTCTGCCCGCCCATACTGTGGCTTATGATGTGAACCGGATGGTTTGCGTCCCACTGGGGATAAAACCCCGGATAGCACTTGGTAGAGACTTTGCGCATATGGCCATGCCTGGCAGCATGATTTGCCCCGTAATCAACACAGCCGCCTTTAATCTGGGCGTACAGTTCAACGGCGCGATCCCAATTGGAACTGAACGGCCCGACAGCTGCGGTGTAAGTAGGATGCCCCTGGGATTTCAGATACTCCTGAATATCCGTCAATCCGCCCCAGTAATTGTAGCCGAGCATCTCGTCACGGCCAAAACCGGCGAAGCCATGCACCAGCACCACAGGGTAGGTGTTGGCCGCCTGAACTTCTCTGCCGACACCAACTACAGCCAGCAGTAGTGTAAAAGATGCGAGTAGCTTTTTCATTGTCATTCAGCCTCCTGAGGGGTTTCCCCTGTCCATAATTTCTTATGGAGTTGACCAATCGCCTTACAACCGTACGACTTGTAGAACATTGTTTAACGAATATATAATTGGTAATTCTCGTGGACGTCAAGGTAGATTTTAGTCAACAGGATTATTTTTGCAAATTTCGGCAGCAAGCGAGACTGCCGCTTCTGTAAAGCAGGGACATATTTAGCCATTTCAACCACTTTCATCAATAATTACAGCATGTTTATCTTTTGATCTATGGTGGCAGCACATAATTACACGCCCACGAATACAACCGCACACTGGTATAACTTTGTTTCCATTGTCCAGTTTTTTGTATACCAGTTCACAGGCATCATGTACCAGATTGTGAATGGAGAAAGAGGTAAACAGCGTCTCACCAGACGCGGCTGAAACGCTCCTTCCCGAGCGCCTCTAACAGTGCAGCGCATAGGGCTGCAAAAGTGAGGGCTGACGATTTAAAAAGTTCTGAAGGTTTACAGGAAATAGTTGGCGGGGGGGTGGCGAAGTAATGGGCGAAGATTTTATTTAAGCAGCAGGTACATACCGACCGTAAAAAGGGTCACGTAGATAATCCTGACAAACCAGGTCTGGGAGAGTCGCCGGTTACACCAGACTCCAAGCCATACGCCCATCGGGACCAGCGGCATCAGCACAAGGCTCTGCCGGAAAGTTTCCATGGTGCAGAGCCCCTGCCAGAGGAAAAACGGGAGCTTGAGCCAGTTGATCAGAGCAAAGATCAGCACGCTGGTGGCGACGAACCGCTCTTTTGGCAAGTGTTGCGGAATCATGAACAGTGCCACTACCGGACCGGCGGCATGGGCAATAGTTGTGGTTATCCCGGCCACCAGGCCGAACAGCGTCCCTTGCCACTGCTTTGGCTGATACACTTCCAGACGAACGCCGAGCAGTCGCCGCAACCACTGGATAGCGATAAAGCTCACCGAAATGCAGCCGATCAGCTGGCCGAGGCGGTGATCATCCAGCCTGCCGATCAAAAGGATGCCGACAACAATGCCGGCGAGCGCCCCTGGCAGCAGCCAGCGGACATTGCGCGCATCCCATTTGTGCCAGTAAAAATAGAGCGAAAAGATGTCGGCAATGATCAACAGCGGCAGTACAATGCCGATCGCCTCATGGGACGGGTAAACCAGCGCTGCCAGAGGGGTCACCAGAATCCCCAATCCGCCGCCGAAACCTGCCTTGGCAACACCTATAAAAAGGGCGGCGACAATGCCAATGACTATCTGCCAGAATGGGTCCGCTGTCATAATCTCCATCACAAGTGTCGGCTACAAACAGTTCAGTTTAAAGGGTGCAATAAATTCATTCCATTTGACAGGATGAACAGCTTTACGGTACACATTTCAGACTGAATTCAACCATTAAAGGTGAAAAAAATGGAAAACGCCAATATTCACTTCAAGAACCGTGCTGAAAAATACAATCACTCCTCCAACTGGGTGGAAGACCGACAGCTGATCCGGACGATCTTTGAGCTTTCCGGCGCAGGTGCTGACTCACTCGTCCTGGATATTGCCACCGGCACCGGTCTGATTGCCAAAGAATTTTATGGCAAAGTAAAAAAAGTTACCGGTCTGGACATCAGCCCGGAAATGGCCAAACATGCGACAGGGTGCATGGACGAGATCGTCTTTGCCCCGGTGGAGCAGCTCCCCTTTGCAGACAACAGCTTCGATGCAGTTGTCTGCCGCCAGGGGCTACAGTTTGCCGAACTGGACAAAGCAATTCCGGAGATTTACCGGGTGCTCAAGCCTGGCGGCACGGTCACTCTCTGCCACCTGACAGCATACAATGAAACCGACCGGGAACTGACCTTTGCCATTCAGAAGCTGCGTAATCCGGCCAGACGTAACTACCTGTTGCCGGCCGACATCGCCACGGCGCTGGAAACAGCAGGCTTTCGCGACGTCGAGGATACCGAATACCTGTCCGATGAGTCAGTGAATAAATGGATCGACAACGGCGCCATTCCGCAAGAGAACATGGACGCTATCCGCGAGCTTTACCGCACAGCGGATGAAGGCTTCAAGGAGATCCACGACGTCCGCTTTACGGCTGACGACATCCTGGACGAGATGCTGCTGGTGATTGCTACCGGGAAAAAGTAGCTGCCGGGCTTATTTCCAGACTTTTGAGTAGCCGGGTCGGACCGAAGAACTCGTCAAAACCATAGGCATCCAGCTGGACTCTGCCGCTTGAGTAGACGCTGACCTCGGCCCAGGCATAGACTCTGTCTTCAGGGTTTTTACTCTCCCCCCGGCGGGCGTCAAACGGTGAACCGCCGGAACCGACCAGCACCTGCCAGCTGCTCCCACCCGAAGAGGCCGTCGGCTGCATCAGGTTGAAGATATGCTCGTGACCGCAAAAATAGACGGCCCGGTAGCGTTCCACCAGACCCCAGAAAGCTTTCTGATTGTCAGGAAAGAGATCAAGTCCCACCGTCTCAGCGGCGGCTGAAAAGCGGTAAGTATACGCGGGACGATGGCCGAAGATAAAAAACTGCTTTACTCCGCGTGACGCCGCCTTAGCCAGATCTTTTTCCAGCCAGACGGTCGGCGCCCGGCCGTCATTGCCCACGGCATCGGTATTTACCACCGTGAAATGCATCCCCTTGAAATCAAATGAATAGCTGAGCTGCTGCTGATCGCTCCGGATGCCATCAGCGCCGCCAACCGGGGGGCAGTTATCCTGCGCCCAATGCTCCACTCCCCCTCCGAGGATCTCCTGCCAACGACCGACATCCAGAATCAGATCCCCCATATTCGCCCGCCAGGCATTTTCGTTTGCAGCGGTTGCCAGCTTGACACTCCGCCCCTTATCGTCCCTTGACCTCACCTGGGTTTCATGATTACCAGGCACCGGCACAACGTATGTTCCGTTTTCAAAGAGATGCGCCACCATCCCCCGCCAATAGGCGTACTGCCGATCCAGAACGCTCCGTTCAGCCGTGTAACCGTTTATCATATCGCCGTTGTAAAAGAGAAGCTGCGACTTAGCCGTCTGCAGTTCACGGGTCATCCGGGCAAGCACCTTGGTATTCTGCAGCCAGATAAGATCCTGGGCGGTAATCCCTTCGGCGGCGGCATCATGGCGCGAATCGCCGAATGAGGCGAATTTGAGCAGCAGGCGCTCGGGCAGCTCGGTCGCAGTTGCTGCTGCGGTCCAAAGTACGATTGACAGAAAGACAAGTAGACGGTAGCGCATTTTAACCTCTTTAATTTTCATCATAACAGCGATTTTACCAGCCGACATAGTCACGACCTCCCCCCCTGACCACTCCGCTGCCGCCAGCGAAACGATACCAGCCAGGCTACCAACAGCAGTTCCAATAGCGCGGCTGTGCAAGGCATCAGCACCGACAGGTCGATGCGCGGCCAGAAAAGAAGAGTAGCGCTGTTCATTTTCATCACGGTAAAGATAGCGGGGATGACTCCGTGCAGAAGCGCCAGACAGATAATCGCCAGCAGATCCGCCCGCTTGCGGTTTTTACCCAGATTACAGAAAAGCATGATCCCCAGATCCCGCCCGAGAAAGCAGAGGTTTGCTGCCACAAAGGCGGCGAGACTCCCTGTGCCGCTACGGGCGGTCAGTAGCAGCCAGAGTCCTGCCAGGAAAACCAGCGGCACGGTCAGCAGCCAGCGGGGCGACCGCTCCAGAATAGGCAGCCACTCCCGGGAAGCAGCCAGCCGCAGCAGACCCTGCAGGGAGATAAAATCCTTCCGCTCCACAAAGGCCATGGCGTAAACGAGCCCGAGCGCCACAAAATAGGCGACCAGAGGGACCGGAGCGGCCATTGCCAGACCGGGCGCAGTGGCGGTAGAGCTGGAGCCGGCAAATCCGGCCAGGTACAGCATCAAAAAAAGCGCAAAGCTGTACCAGATCCAGGGGAGGTTCTTCATCTGCAGCTCAAGACGCATCAGCAGATTGACGCCGATTACCCCCCAGGAGGCGAAGGCCATCAGGGAGAGCAACAGCAGATCGAGATTGGGGTATTGAGCGCCGTACCAGCTGACATCGGCCGACTTATTGAAGATGAGGCTGAAAAACGGCCCGGCGCTGAACAGTCCGAAAAAGAGGAGGAGCGCCGCCTGGCTCCGATTGAAGCGCCGCTCCTTCTGCAGCGCCAACAGGCTCGCCAGCAGACTGACACTATGAGCCAAAAGGCCGGTAACAATAAGCGCCAGCAACGTTTTAAGAGTCCGCCACGGGTCGTTGCCGGAAGCGGCAAACCAGTAGACTGCCAGACAGAAAAACGCCCCGTACCAACTGTAAACCGTGCTGCCGAACAGCTTCCCGCAGGTCAGCTCCCACGGGGTTAGTGCCGACATCCGCTGACCGTCCCAGGTATGGTCACGCAGCTCATTCATGACGGTTTCCGACGCCAGCTTTGTCCCCCAGAGCAGGGAGATGACGAAAAAGAGGCCGACCGCACTGCTGGCCACCGTCTTGCTGAAGCTGTAATCATCACTGACATACGCCAGACAGAAGAGTGCGGCCAGGATCAGCGGCATGCTGACCAGGCGGTAGGGGCTGAGCTCCAGCCAGAGATTGCGGCTCAGTTCGGGATTGGTTCTCATTGCTTCCCCCCCGCGCTAACGGAGTTTTTCACTGTTCGTAAATAAGCATCCTGCAGATTCTGCTTCTGTTCGCCGAAGGAGCAGACCGGCACCCCCCGGGCCAGCAGCCCCTTCAGGAGCAGATGCTGTCCCGCCGGATCGGTGTCGCAGCTTAAAGTCGCCCCGCTCTCATCCGCCTGCAACAGCCCGACCCCGGCAAACCCGGTTAAAATCTCCGCCAGCCCGGCAACAGGGGCAGAAAAGCGCAGCTCCACGGTCGTACTCTGCGCCGCCGTGGCCAGCGGTGCATGCTCGATGATCCGCCCCCCCCGCAGCACCAGCATGTCGGTGGAGTACTCCTCCAGTTCGGAAAGGATGTGGGAAGAGACCAGGAGAGTCATCCCACCGGCCTGCAGCCGCCGGAACAGGAGCGCCAGTGAGTGGCGTGCCTCCGGATCCAGACCCGATGCCGGTTCGTCCAGCAAGAGCAGTACCGGTTCGTGAATAATCGCCTGGGCAATAGCCAGTCGCTGCCGCTGCCCCCGGGAAAGGGTTCCGGCTTTGAGCTCCAGCCGGTCCGCCAGATCCAGCTGGCCGGCAGAGCGGACAATCGCCTCGCCCTGCCGTGCAGCGGTGATGCCGTGGGACATGGCCGCATACAGCAGGCACTGCCGCACTGTCAGCTCTTCATAAAGGCCGAAGGAGTCGGCCAGGTAACCGATCTGCCTGTGGGTAGCCCGCGGGTCGGCCAGGATGTCCCGGCCCTGCATGGCGATACGCCCCCCTGAAGGCTCCTCAAGGGCTGCCAGACAGCGGAGCAGCGTCGTCTTGCCGGCACCGTTGGGCCCCACCAGAGCGGTGATGCTGCCGGCACGGAGAGCAAAGGAAACCCCGTCCAGCGCCCGGGTACCGGGGTAATCAAAGGTCAGGTTGCTGACATGAATCATGAATGTTCCTTGTAGTTTTTGAGTAGACGATGATGCCCAGATGAAAACCTCTTGGGCCGGTAAAACCGGAACCTGACGGGTAGATTTTCATTTCCTGGCGAAGCGATAAAACATTAAAAACATTAGCCACGGATGTCACGGATTTTCACTGATAAAACCTGTACAAAAACGTCTACGCTTGTTTTTCATCCGTGTTAATCCGTGTAATCCGTGGCTAAACGCCTTTTCAGGATTAAGAGTTACCGGCTGGTGTTTGCCGCAAGGAGAGACTGGATATCCGCCTCGATCTTCTCCGGCGTATCGAGCGGCGCGTAGCGTTTCAACACCTCGCCGCTGCGGTCGACAAGAAACTTGGTGAAGTTCCACTTGATCGATTCGCTGCCGAGAAGCCCCGGCTGCGCTTTTTTCAGGAGCGCGTAAAGGGGGTGGGTGTTGCTGCCGTTGACCTCGATCTTGGCAAAAAGAGGAAAGGTGACATCGTAGGTGAGACTGCAGAAACTCCTGATCTCTGCCTCGTCCCCCGGCTCTTGATGGGAAAACTGGTCGCAGGGGAAGCCGAGAATGGTGAAGCCCTGCTCCCGGTAGCGGCGGTAGAGCGCCTCCAGCCCCGCATACTGGGGGGTGAAGCCGCACTTGCTGGCAACGTTGACGATCAGAAGCGCCTGGCCGCGGTAGTCTGCCAGCGTCCCGCTGCTCCCATCGATGGTCTTGACGGTAATGTCGTAGAGGCTCATGGTTCTCTCCTTGGGTACAGGTGACGCTATTTATTGTCTCTTCTTCGCCCAGAATTCCCGCTCGAACACCCACTGCTCCTGCATGAATCCAACCAGGCCGGACATCCGTGCCCCGAACCCATCCAGAAAAGCAGTCTGCTCAGAAAACTGTTTCTTGCTGCCGATGGCAAGGGTGAGTTCCTTCCCTAGGGCAGCGGCTCTTGAAAAGAGCGCCACCTCGTCAGGGAACGTCCGGATTCCGGCCATGGACGAACCGACCCCGCCGACTGAGAGTGCGCCGAGCGTGTTGACGACGCGCTCCATGTAGGTGAGCACTTCTGCATCCTCTCCACTGCCGGAAGTCTCCACCACAGCGCCATATTTCCCTTCAAGCGCCATGCAGTGAATCAGACCGTTGCAGCGGTCAAAGAGCGCCTTCAGCTGTGCAGTGACGCTGAAGATGTAGTTCGGGCTCGCTAAAATGAAACCGTCGCAGGCAAGCAGTTTCTCCTTTATTGCTTCATAATCGTCATTAATAGGGCAGATACCGGTCTTGTGGCAGTGATCGCAGGCAACGCACGGCTGAATGTTCAGGCTTTTTAGGGAGAGCACCTCCGCCTCAGCTCCAGAGGCAGTCACTCCAGCCAGCACCTCCTCCAGCAGCCGTCCCGTGTTCCCCTGAATGCCGCGCGGACTGGCGATAATCGCAAGAATTTTCATCATGAATCTCCTTCAGAATTTTAGTTTGACCTGCCCTGCCCCTGCTTGCCGGACTACTATACGCTCACCTTTTCCTGATTGGCAACTTCACTTGGTCAGCATTTGGTTTTTCAGTGCTTCACCGCCCCTTATTTGTGAAGCACTGCCCTCACCCTGCGGTTATTCCTATCCATGTCTAGTCAAGCGCCCCGTGTTCTTTGGCAGTCTTGATCCAGTGTTCAGCCAGCTCTGGAGGATTTGCGCCCAGACCGCGGCCAAGGTGCAGCGCCAGTCCCATCATCAATACGGATGCTTTGCCGATAGCGGTGACATTGTCCAGTGTGCCGAATGATTCCTGAGCTTTCAACAGGAGCAGATCGTGATGCTGGCGAGAAAAATCTGCGGGATCATTTAACCCCACCGTTAACTCAGGGAGCATCAACAGGTCGATCCACCCGGTGACCAAGCCGGTCCTGCAACTGTTCGGGCTCCTCTTTACCCATCTCCCGCCAGAGACGCAATGTCTGCCGGTCACCCGATTCGGCCAAACCACTTTCCAGTAGAAGGGCGAAAGCGCTATCAGCTAAATTTTGCATCAGTTCCAGATACTCATCCTGAGCAACTTCGAAGCGCTTCGTGGCCTGTCCTTCAATGTAGGCGGCAACACTCAATTGAGGTAAATCCAGGACTTCCGGACAGCCGTCCAGACAGGGGAAATCCCTCCCCTGGTACATGTAGTACAGCTCCTCCCCCTGCCTTTGGCGGCCAAGAGGATATAACCGGCAGGCCAATGGGCGCCCCGAATGCACGCTGCATCCAAAATCAGGCTACATACTGGCTGCACGCCGGCTGCTGTCTCCAGCCGGGTGCACCATCAAAACGCAACTGGATGCCACCAAAATCGCAGTAACGATCACGAAACGCCCTCGGGGTCAGCTCCTTTTGCTTCAGCCAGACACGCCAGTTCCCACGGGTTCAGCCTGACAATTTTGCCATGACAGCAGGTGCCTGAACGTGAACAGGTAAGCGGCAGATTATCAGTAAGGGTGAGTCTGGTCGTGACCGACATTGTGGTTATTCCTTTGGCTGTGGCAACTCCAACTATCAAAAACCGGTGGTCAAAAAATCAAGGGCGGCAATAATCTCGCTTCTATGCTCCTTGAAAGAGCAGATTTTTTCGCCAAGACTTTTGACCGTAACTCCGGCCAGTTCGGCGGTCGACATTATTACTTTGGTTCGTTTTACAGAAAAAGACGGGTTTAGATGATTTATTGCCTTACCCATGGCTGAAGCAGAAAAGAGCGGCACTACCACGCGGGTTGCAAGATTACTCAAAAGGTCAGCCTGGACGTCAAGCAGATAGGGGATTGATTGATTTGTTTCGGGATTTGGATTCAAATACACATCGAACTGTGCCATCAGAACTGCCTCAGGCCGTCACTGAAAACTCCACGGGTTTCAATGCGTAAATTATATGCTTCAATAGCTTCCTTATTCTGCTCCAGCCAATCGCGCCGTTTCTCTTCCCGTAATATTTCGGCAAGACGCAACTCCAATGCTTGGGAGAGATTAATGTGATGATCTTTTGCCTGCTGCAGAAGATCGCTGTTAATACTCAGGTTAGTGTTTTTCTTTGGTGCATTTGCGTTAAACAAACCAAGTTGCATGCCAGCCCTCCTTATGCGCATAGAATACACGCATATGCTATGCCGTGCATGTAAATAAGGCAAGATATTTCACGATATATTTTGCCACTTTTATGTTGTAACATTTAATATTGACAGAACGGTTTATTGTTGTTACGTTAAATCTATGATCATTGAGTTCGATACTGCGAAAAGAGAAAAGACCTTGTTGGAGCGTGGTCTTGATTTTGCTGATTCCGACAAGGTTTTTGACTGGACTTCACTTTATCGCTCGCGATGATCGTTCTGATTACGGCGAGGAGCGTTTTTTCACAGTTGGGCTATTGGACAGCCGGATGGTTGTTATTGTCTGGACTCCGAGAAACGACGCTCGCCGAATTATTTCCATGAGGTACGCCAATGACCGCGAAATCAGCCGTTACAAAAAACACCTTGGTTGATCCGGACGATGCTCCGGAACTGACCGACACTTGGTTTGAAAAAGCAGATCTTATGCAAGGCGCCAAACTTGTCCGCCGGGGTCGTCCGACTGGTCAGACTAAGGCTTCGCAAACAGTCCGTTTTGATTTGGACATCCTCGCAGCATTTAAAGCCACGGGTAAAGGTTGGCAGACCCGCATGAACGAGGCACTAAGGGAATGGATGAAGGACCATCCGATGAAGCACGCCTGACCCTTCATAAGGCAACGGCTCAAGGGGTCTGCGGGTTTCACCGCAGTACCCCGTGGTTCGACTCTTTATACCATTCTCATGTAGATTAAGAATAAGTAGGTTGTATGGCAGGTAATTGGTCCCCAGAGGTTTTTCGATCTCACGAACCAGATTGCAGGGGCAATCCCCCATAATGCGGTCCATACGAGTTTTCCAAAACCCTCTCCCCAATGAGCACCTGCGAAGATGAGGCAACTAATAACAACAGCAAAGACTGCAGACTTGCCATTCTTCATCAACTGACTTATGACAACTCCGCGAAACATAATCTCCTCCAGAAATCCTGCCGACACAACCGCATATGCTATAACGAAACCGCGTAGTGGTTGCTGTTTTGGGAAATCGTATCCAGAGAAGAGTTTCCAAGGAAGCAGACTTTCAATCCACGGATGAAGATTCCATTCGAACAGGACGATTAATAGAGCGCACAAACCAAAACCTGCGAGAATTGAAACTATCTTAGGAGGTAAGGCGAGTCCGATCTCTTGGAGGGAAATTATCTCGCTTTTGAAAAGCCACACCAAGGTCGCCACGGGAATGAGCATGAAAAACACAACATCCAGCGTCCAAAGAAGGCCGAGTCGGGTGTTGCCCAAGGCAATGAGGTACAGATCGTTTAGGTACAACGGCCAAACCAGCAAAGCGATGATTGTAAAGGTTTTTTTCATTCATTTCTCATAGTGTCGAACATCCTTATTGACCGTTTCACGTGCGCGCGTGAACCAATGATCTTCCCAAATGGAACATTTAGACTCTGCTCATAAAAAGCCAACAGCCTGCTTGTACCACACACGAAAACATTAAAACACCCAAAACTTCGCACGTGCGAAGTCAGGTTACTCTGCCGATATCATTACATTCCTTATGCAAATTTTTCCGTTCCGGCAACGAATCTCCTCATGAGACCACCCACTCCCCACATCAGCCCTTGAGCGCTCAACACCCCGGCAACAGCCTCAAGTTTCGTCTTGCCTGCCGAACGCCGCACGCCATGCTTTTACGCGAACAAACGTGGTCCGGCAAATAATCCATTTACCAATTTGTAGTTTTCTGCACAAATCAGCCGGAATTGTTCAGAAATACGGATGTCAGATTTTGTTTGGCTCCAGAATTGGCTGGCCCTTTCTAGTGCTGAGGGCCATTCGTCAGGGGCGCCGGGGACAACCGCGGGCAGAGTGAGTGTCCGTGATGGGACTGACCCATCCGCTGGCCTGTAAACCATTGGCAGCACATCATAGGCAGGAGCAAGCCTGTATTGACTGCTGTCATCAAGCGTAATCAAAGAGACATTGCCAAAGTGCTGATCATTGTTGCCGATCAGGCTGCCAAAAACCGAGAGCCACCGGAGTGAACCGGCATCCTCTAGTGACAACCTGCCATCTTTAGCCATTCTGTTGGCAGCATTAACCCAGTTGTCCTGAAAACCATAAAATTCATTGCCTAGCGCTCGTAATGATATTATCGGCAGACGCCCCAGAAGTCCGGTTCTATCGAAGCGAACCACCTCCAGAAAAACCCGGCCACCAGCTTCTATTATGTTGCTTTGGGCTGCGCTGATGCCTGAGTTTTGGACAGCATCCAGGGCATGATGTTCACAGATAAGAAGATCAGCCCAGCGTCGGCCCTCAATAGTGGTAACAGGAGGAGAAAACTTGACCAGTACGTTTTGAACTACTCCTCCTCGCTCGATGATGGCGGTAAATTTGGGTTGTTCTCCACCCGCTGATGATCCTGCTGGCTGGCCGTCTACGGCCTCCTGGGCAAACCGCGGATAGATGTCGGCAATGGCATTTTCCCGAATCGGCGTGGGCAACTGGCGAACCAGGCGAAAGTATCTCTCAATGGATTCCCTGCCGATGACCAGATTCCCCATGGTGTCTTCACTTCTACGCACCAGTGCGGATAAAACATGATCTTCATTCCAGTCAACACTGCGAGCAGGAAGACCAAATTCCTCATGTAATTGGCGCACGAAAGCGCGGCCGACAAAGCCTTCCGGGTGGAGGTCGGCAATGAACCAGGGAAGGCTGCGGAATAGTTGTTCACGAGCATTTAGTAAGTTAGAATTTATTTTCTGCGTTTTTCCGACAGAAAATAAATTCGTTATCGCACTTATCCAGTTTATCTGGGCTAATGGTTTCCAGAGAAAATGATCCCGGGCAACAGCGTATAGCGTTCCAATCAGGTGAGCATTGCCTTCGGTGTCAATTTTAAAAAGCGGAAATTCCCCGCCAAGGCCCCGGACGTCACGTATTTTCGTGTAGCGCCGTGCCCGGGCGTTCCCGATAATTGCTATTCTGTCACCCAGTTGCGCCAGTAAGCGGGAAACGGTCGGCTGGCTGAGGCGGAAGCGCTGCTGAATTTCCGGTGCGGAATATACTCCCGTACCCAGGAAGGATAGAAGACGGTCAGGATTTTCTGGATTACTGGCTCGCATGGTGAGGGCCTTTTGAATAGATAATGAATATATAAAATACTCGTAATTAATTGTATTTACAATATATTATTATTTATTCAGCGGGGCTATATGAATACATTGAATTGATATTGGTGGGATTATGCCGTTCTTGTTTTGCCAACATCATCTTTTTCCCGCCCAGGCAACGAAGCTTCTCTTGGAAACACCCAGCAGTCGCCGATTTCCCAGATAAAACCTTGAGCACTCAACACCCCGGCAACTGCCTCGAATTTCGCTTTGCCTGCCGAACACGCTCACCATGCTGCAACCTCCAGCGGACGAAGCTCGAAGCGAAGGGCATTCAACAAACTAACGCTGCAGCCGCGCCCCGTACTGGCGGATGAACTTTTTGAAATTTATCCAGATATTATTGAAGCCGAACGCCTGCATCTCCGCCTCCGCCTCGGCCAGACTCCACCCTTGCTGCTTCATCCGGAAGGCGGCGACGACAATACCGGTGCGATCCTGGCCATGGCGGCAGTGCACGTAAACCGGCTGATTGGCAGGATCGGCCATGAGCGCCACAACCCTGTCCACATTCTCCTGCAGCCCGTCCCGACTCATCTTTATGGGGATGGCAACCGCCTTCATTCCGGCTGTCTCCACCTCCTGTTGTTCATTAGCCGAGGTGCGCATATCGATCACCGTCTTCACCCCCATGGCCTTGAGGGTGGCATAACCCTCCTTACTGACCTCTGCACCGCGCAGCACACCCGGTGCTACCCTCCCCACGTTGCCAAGGCCGGGGAGGTTGTAGATCCGCTCGGAGGAGCGAGCGGTGGCGGGCAGGGTAACGGCCTGACCGACGTTTTCCATGCCGGAGGCGGCGTATGCGGAAAAAGTTACTGCTGCTATCAGCAGCGCAGCCCCCAGCAGCTGTTTGCATCTCGATTTATGATGGCAGATCATGTGCTCCTCGGTTACAGAGTATTGGGCATCATTTCAGGAACGAATCGGCTGGGATGTAATTACACTCCCTCACGCCCTGCGACTCGATCCCCGCTCAGGCGGCATCACCCCAAACCTGCTTCATAAGCCCGTGCTTCCTTTTCAAAAGGGACCTCGCGGAATGACTCACCGAAATCCCCCAGGCGACGATAGTTTTTTGTCAGATGGAGCAGGTAGTGGCAGACTACCCTGATAACACCGAATTTGTGGAATTGGGCAATATGGAGGAATTCATGATGAGGGATGCGCCCTTCAGCCCCCATTAGATAGAGGGTTCTGCCAAAGGCAATAGCAGGGACGTTGAGCTTTTCCGGCAGCCAGTGGTTGCGCTTTACCGTGAAATCTACTCCAGCCCTCAGGCCCAGATTGTACTTGTTGTGCATGACTCCTCCTT
Source organism: uncultured delta proteobacterium (assembly GCA_963787125.1). Classification (GTDB taxonomy): domain Bacteria; phylum Desulfobacterota; class Desulfuromonadia; order Geobacterales; family DSM-12255; genus VEOV01. The sequence goes on along the minus strand of CAWBBV010000009.1, from coordinate 4,186 downwards.
TTATATGTCTTTTAACCGTTTGAACAGATCGGTTGCTTCTATCCGGCAGATTTCCGGCCAGAGTTCATAGGTTCGTTGTACCGGCAGAGGCAGTTCCTTTGAAGCGCTCAACTCGGCGGCGAGGCGATGAACGATGCACTCCCGGACCGGATGCCCGGAGCGGGATCTGAAGTTTTCCCAGATACTGCGGAAACTCTCCGTTGTAATGTTCCCCAGCCCGACTTTCAACAGCGGACAGGGCTGCACATTCCCTTTGGCATCAATGTAGGCCTGCTGGGCAGAGGTGGCGGTGCAGCCGAACTTGTCAGGCTCCTCATTGTACCAGGGCATGACTATGGCGATGGGGCGTTTACTTCTGTTGGCCTGGCAATAGAAGCTGATCAAGGCTGTCTTGTCAGCCTCTGTCAGGAAAAAATCGTAACCTTCCGACACAAGCGCATTCCCCACCGGCCTGATCTCGTTGAGCTGGATGGAGTGAGCCCCCAATGATTCTGCCAGAGCAACGACCTTGAAGGTGTCGCCTGACCTCACCATGGAACTTGTGGTGCAGCAGACGACGGAGACATAAAACCCGAGAGCAACAGCCTCCCGGATGGTGGCACAGGCGTCCCTGAAGGCTGTGGAGCAGCCCCGTTTGCTGTTGTGTGCCGCTTCATTGTGATGATCCAGACTGACACAGATCCCCTCCAACCCGGCTGTACGCAGCGCCTGCAGCCGCTCCCGGCTGGCGCCGACGCCGGAGGTGAAAATGCGGGTGTCCATGCTTTTTCGTGCCAACGTGACAAATTCAAGCAGATCGTCGAAGCGCAGCAGCGGCTCCCCCCCCACAAAGAAAAGCAGCGGGAAGTCTGCCTGAGCGATCTGCTCAATTGTCTCAAGAATGACCTCCTTTGGAAGATCGGCGTCCTGAGTGTTGACCACATGGCAATGGACGCAGTGGCAGGGACACCGGTTGGTGATGGAAATCTGGGCAAAATTGGGTTTGGGGGGGAACGACTCCGCCGTGTTGTTGCTGAACAGCTTGCTGCAATAGCTACTTGGGAAATAGGGGGCAAAGGGGTCGATAAAGATTTTCTTACCGACCTGTGAGTACTTGGCATCACGAAACTGGGCTGACACCAGCAACTGCTTTTTCAGGGAGCGGCTTACCTGGGAAACGGTCAGCTCTCCGGCCATAAGGGCGCTGAGATGATGCTTGAGCAGAAAGAGGGTCAAACGGGCTTTAAGGACGTTCATGGTGATGGTACCTCGTCAACCGGGAATAACTGGTAAAGCCCATGCCAGGTGGCAACAACCCGCGTCAGGAACCGCTGCGGGCAAAATCGGTCGATCATGGCGTACAGGGCAAAACGATCTAAAAGAAGCTCATGGAGGGAATAGCGAAACCCCCTACCCCACTCGCCGGGGTCAATGGAGCACTTTGCCGATTTTTCCAGGGCCAGGCGGTGCAGCTCAAGGTAGTGGCTGACCTCTGCCCGCTCTACCCCCGGCCTCAGCACGAAACAGAGGAGCTCGGCAAGATCGTGTTGCGGCACGCCAAGGGTGGCAAGCTCCCAATCGTAGGCGCAGAGACGTAGCCGTCCCTCTTCCCGCCGGAAAGCGATATTGCGCGGATTGAAATCGTTGTGGATCAGGGTCCTTGGCAACCTCTCCAGATAATCCCGGCGTAGGCGGACCCCTGCCAGCAAAAGTTTCTGCAGCTCTTGGGCTGTTGTGCCGATAACCGTCCCAAAGCGGGCTGCCGCGTTTTCTGCAAGGGCCGTCCATAAGGGGTGCATCTCCTCCCGGCGGTCGGCAGAAATCGATTTACCGAGCCAGGGCCGGGCCTGCAGCTCATCCTCGCGGCAGTACCAGATGGAGTGCAGCTCGGCGAGGCCGTGGATGGCCGCCTCAATATGCTCCGGGCACCAGCTGTTTGAATTTTCTGCCGAGTTGAGCAGCTCCAGCCCGGAGATATCTTCCAGTACAAGCGCCCAGTCTGCCCGGTCGCTATCAGAGCGGGCCCCGTAGAGCACCGGCGCATGGCAACGGAAGCGCTCGTCCTTTTGCCGATAAACACCGATTTCCCGCAGATGGCTGCCGCCCAGGCCCAAGTCCGCTCCGAACCGCCGGAAGGCCTCCCCCAGCTTGTCGCTGCAGAGGCCGGCAATCTGCCCTGCCGTGGCAACCAGTTGTTCATCCTTTGCTTTCCTCTTGACGACAACAGACCTGAAACTCTCACCCTCCCCGGGGTGAGTCATGCTGAGCCGGTAGCGGTCAATGCCGCTGGTGCCGCCATGCTGCCAGGAACTGAGCTCCGAGATGATGCTGTGCCCCCCCTCATTCATGACAGACTCTACGGCGCAGACCAGCAAACCCGGAGTGTCGGCGTCATCAAGGTCGTGCCCGAGATCTTCCGGGGGGGCTGACATGGCTGTCAAGCCGCGCACCCTGCAGGATGCCAAGACGGTTTACAGCACCAACTGGGAGCTGATGTGGTGGGTGTTCATGCGCATCTCCGGTCTGGCGCTCATCTTCCTGGTGTTCGGGCACGTGTTCTTCAACAACATCCAGGTCAACGTCGGCGAGGTCGACTACGCCTACGTCGCCAAACGTTTCTCACGCGGCTGGGTCAAGGTCTACGACTCGTTCCTGCTCGGCTCGCCGCCCTGCTGCACGGCACCAATGGGCTGCGCTACAGCGTCGAGGACATGTTCCAGCGCCCGGGCCGCCGCTTCTGGGCCAAGACGATCCTGTTCACCGTCGCCGGCATCGTGTTCGTGCTGGGCGTGATGACGCTGTGGGCCTTCTCGTTCGAGGAGATGGTCGAGCCATTCAAGAGCTGGGAGAGTAACACCGTGAACAGGGCCCACAGATACGACGTGCTCGTGGTCGGTGCCGGCGGTGCCGGCCTCATGGCCGCCCGCTACGCCGCTCAGAATCCGAACGTGTCGGTCGCGGTGATCAGCAAGCTCTATCCGACCCGTTCACACACCGGGGCAGCTCACGGGGGGGATAGGGGCCGCGCTCGGCAACGTCAGCGAGGACCACCCCGAGTGGCATGCGTTCGACACCATCAAGGGTGGTGACTACCTCACCGATCAGGACGTGGCCGAAGTGTTTGCCCGACGAGGTCATCGAGGCGGTGTACGAGCTCGAACACATGGGGCCCCCTTTCTCACGTACCCCCGAAGGGCGGATCGCGCAGCGCAAGTTCGGTGGCCACGCCCGCGAGTGGCAAGTCCGCCGTTGAACGCGCCTGCTACGCCGCCGATCGCACCGGCCACATGATCCTGCAGACGCTCTACCAGCAGGCGATCAAGGACAACGTGGTGTTCTTCGACGAATTCCACGTGCTCGACGTGCTGGTCGAGGACGGGGAATGCCGCGGTGTGGTGGCCTATGAGCTGGCCACAGGCGAGCTGCACACCTTCCACGCCAAGGCGACGGTGATCGCCACCGGTGGCAACGGCCGCATGTTCAAGGTCACCTCCAACGCCCACGCCCTCACCGGCGACCTCATGAGCATCATCTACCGCCGGGGCCTGCCGATCGAGGACCCCATCTACAGGTTGCCCACCCCACCGGTCTCTACCGTATCGGTGTGCTGCTCACCGAGGGGGCCCGTGGCGAGGGGGGCATCCTGCGCAACGGTGACGGCGAGCGTTTCATGGAGCGCTACGCCCCCACCATCAAGGACCTCGCTCCACGCGACATGGTGTCGCGGGCGATGTACCTCGAGATGCGCGAGGGGCGCGGCGCCGGACCGGATAAGGACTACATCTACCTCGACCTGACCCACATCGACGCCGAGGTGATCGAGTCGCGCCTGCCCGACATCACCGAGTTCGCCCATCTACCTCGGGGTCGACCCGATCCGCGAGCAGGTGCCGGTGCAGCCGACGGCGCACTACGCCATGGGCGGTATCCCCACCACCATCGACACCAACGTGATAAGCGACGGCGCCAACACGATCGTGCCTGGGCTCTATGCCGCCGGTGAGGTCGGCTGCGTCAGTCTCCACGGTGCCAACCGACTCGGTACCAACAGCCTCGGTGACCTGATCGTGTTCGGTCGCCGTGCCGGAATCGACGCCAGGCCGCCTACGCTGCCGGGGCCGACTACCCGGCGCTCCCCAGCGATCCGCAGCAGCGCAACCGCGACCTGGTGGAGCACCGCAACGGCGCGCAGCGAGCGGGTCGCCGA
>CAWBBV010000008.1:0-32089 GCA_963787125.1 uncultured delta proteobacterium | reverse complement strand
GAAAGGACAGCCACTGCTGCTCAATGACGTCCGCTACCACATACTGGCCACCAATCTACCCAAAGAAGTCACCCCGCAGCGGGCATTCGAACTCTATCGGGGGCGTGGAGCTGCAGAAGAAGCGAACAAGGAACTCAAGCACGACCTGGATCTGGAGCGACTCCCCTCCCAGACCTTCAGTGTCAACGAAGTATTCCTTACCTTGGGGACCATGGCCTACAACCTGCTTATCCTGCTGGGTCAGCAGTGGCGGGATGAAGCTGGTGACGGAGAGATGGACAGTCACTTAACACCGGTACGGCGGCGGATCAAGACCATTCAGGATTATCTGCTGCGTAGTGCGGCAATCGTGGTCAATCATGCCCGCAAGAGCCTGCTGAAAGTCAACGGCTGGTGGCTGGAGAAACTTCGCCCTGACAGGATTCAGGCAAGAATCGGCAGGCTTCAGCCGGTAACCTGCTAAAGAAAAGCTGAAAACGAGATTGTCAAAGAACAAAAAAGCAAGAACAAGGGGGCAGTTCGTCTTCAGTCCGGCAAAAAACATCGTCTGAAGAGGCAAATAGCGCGTCACTTTTTGAATTTTAGAGAAAATATGTGTTTTCGACTCCCATCAAAGGGAGCTCACTGAAAAAATACCCCCGAACTCACGCTGCCTGAATGTGTCCGGCAGAGATTTGCGGATTCGGGTTTATTGACAACAACGTTGATAGTTCGACCGGTACCATCAAACTGAAAGCCTTCTTTACAAACGGGACAAAGCGCCTCTGGCCGGGACAGTTTGCTTCGGTCCGGATAATGTTTCCCTCTCTCAAAGATGCCGTCACCGTCCCGTCACAGGCCGTGCAGACCGGCCAGAAAGGCGAGTATGTCTTCGTTGTCAAAGAAGATATGACTGTTGATATCAGACCGGTAAAAACAGGTGCGCGGGCTGAAGGAGCGGTTGTGATACTTGCGGGACTTGCAGCCGGTGAGCAGATCGTCACAGACGGGCAGATACGACTTGGTCCCGGCGCAAAGATCGAGATTCGCAAATCTGGCCAGACTGATCCGGCAAAAACACCTGGAATGAAGAACAATAGCGGTGCAAAGGCAAAGGCGGGGCTTTAAGGGATGCATATCTCTGAACCTTTCATAAAGCGCCCCATCATGACCAGCCTTATCATGATGGCCGTCATGATTTTGGTCTTTTTGCCTACAGACTTCTGCCGGTAAACGATCTCCCAAGCATCGACTATCCGACCATCCAGGTAAATTCATCACTCCCGGGTGCCAACCCGGAGACAATGGCATCTGCTGTGGCAACGCCTTTGGAGCGGCAGTTCTCCACTATCTCCGGCCTTGATTCCATGACCTCCACCAACGGTCAGGGCGTGTCGATCATTACGCTCAAATTCAATCTTGAAAAAAGCATTGATGCGGCTGCCCAGGATGTCCAGGCAGCTATCTCCAAGGCAGCCAGGCAGCTGCCGCAGAACATGCCTACACCCCCTTCCTACCAGAAGGTTAATCCTGCTGACCAACCGGTAATCTATCTGGCCCTGAGTTCACCAACTCTGCCCCTCTCTGAAATCAACGAGTTTGCCGACACTGTTATATCACCGCGGATATCGATGATTAATGGCGTGGCGCAGGTTCAGGTCTATGGTTCCCAGAAATATGCCGTCAGAGTGAAACTGGATCCCAGAGCACTCGCTTCAAAAAAGCTGGGGATAGATGAAGTCGGCACAGCCCTCGCCAAATGGAATGTGAATATCCCGACCGGCCAACTGGATGGCAAGAATCAGGCTTTTACTATTCAGGCGACCGGTCAGCTCTATAATGCTGAGGCGTACCGGCCGATGGTCGTTGCTTACCGGAACGGCTCTCCGATCCGCTTGCAGGATATCGGCACGGTTACTGACGGCGTTGAGAACGATAAGGTTGCAGCCTGGTATAACACCAAAGGTGTCTCGACAAGGGCGATTGTTCTGGCTGTGCAGCGGCAGCCTGGAACTAACACCATAGAAGTTGTCGACAAGATTAAAAAGGAAGTTCCCGCCTTTCGCAGCACGCTCCCCGCCTCGGTTGAACTGAACGTCCTTTTTGACCGCTCCGATACGATTCGCGAGTCTGTCAGTGATGTCAAGTTTACCCTGTTGTTGACTATCGGCCTGGTTATTCTGGTTATTTTCCTCTTTCTGCGCAATCTCTCTGCAACCGTAATACCGAGTCTGGCTCTGCCGCTCTCTATCATCGGCACCTTTGCAGCCATGTATGCCCTCGGCTTTTCTGTTAATAATATCACCCTCATGGCGTTGACGCTTTCTGTAGGGTTTGTCGTTGATGATGCCATTGTCATGCTGGAAAATATAGTCAGGCACATGGAAATGGGTGAGACACCTATGGAGGCCGCCTATAAAGGTTCCAAGGAGATCGGTTTCACGATTCTCTCCATGACTATCTCGCTGATTGCGGTTTTTATTCCGGTACTTTTTATGGCCGGGATGCTTGGCCGGATGCTCCATGAATTTGCTATTACTATCACCGTCTCTATTCTCATCTCCGGAGTGGTTTCCCTGACCTTGACACCCATGCTCTGCAGCCGCTTTTTAAAGCCCCATGGTGAGGAAAAGCACGGCAAGCTCTATAATCTCATGGAGCGATTTTTTGACAGGGTTCTTAATCTATATAAAAGATCCCTATCTGCTGTTCTGAAGTTTCGCCGCACGACAGTCGTCCTGACTCTGGCAATGACCCTGGTGACGGTCTGGCTCTTTACTAAAATGCCGATGGGACTTTTACCTGCTGACGACATCGGTGCGATCTTCGCATTCACGGAAGGGGCACAAGGGGTCTCTTTTGAAGAGTTGAAGCGCAACCAGATGAAACTGGCCGAAATTGTTCTTCAGGAATCCAATGTCGAAGCGTTCATGTCGTCTGCCGGCGCCAGTGGCTCAAGGGTCGGTTCAAACAGCGGCTTCATGTTTATGAAACTAAAACCGCGCCATGAGAGGAAACTCAATGCCGATCAGATAATCCAGAAGCTCCGGCCAAAAGTGATGGGGATTCCCGGCATGATCATGTTCATGCAGAATCCGCCCCCCATAAGACTGGAGGCGACCCTCTCCAAAGCTCAGTACCAGTTCGTTCTCCAGTCTCCCGATACGGAGGAGCTTTACAAGAGCGCCGCCGCATTTGAAGGGAAGCTGCGGGGACTGCCCATGCTTCAGGATGTGACCAGCGATTTGCAGATTAAAAACCCGCAGATCAACATGACAATAAACAGGGATCGCGCCGCTTCTTACGGCATCACCGCTCAGCAGATCGAGGACGCCCTTTATTACGCCTACGGCAACCGCCAGGTTTCCACCATCTTTTCACCTTCAAACCAGTATCAGGTAATCATGGAGCTGCTGCCCGAGTACCAGCTCGATCCTGCCGCACTTGGACTCCTTTATGTCCGCTCCAACAATAACCAACTGGTGCCTCTGGCGGCACTCGGGAGTCTCAAGCCCGGGGTCGGCCCTTTGTCGGTCAACCATCTCGGTCAGATTACGGCCGTCACTCTCTCTTTCAATCTGAAGCCGGGCATTCCACTCGGCGATGCTGTCACCGCTATCGAAAAGGAGGCAAAAACGCTTCCTGCCGCTGTTACCACCGGTTTCCAGGGGACGGCCCAGGTTTATCAGGCCTCAACCAAAGGTCTTGCCGTCCTTTTGATCCTCTCCATCGTTGTCATTTACATTGTTCTCGGGATTCTTTACGAAAGTTATGTCCATCCGCTGACAATCCTCTCCGGTCTGCCCTCAGCAGGATTCGGGGCCCTCTTGACCCTGCTTATCTTCGGCAAGGATCTGAATCTCTACTCCTTTGTCGGTATCATCATGCTGGTCGGTATCGTCAAAAAGAATGCCATCATGATGATCGACTTTGCACTCGAAGCCGAGCGGCACAGCGGCAAGAGCTCCATGGAGGCGATCTACAAGGGTGCTGTCGTTAGATTCCGGCCGATCATGATGACGACTATGGCAGCCCTCATGGGGACTCTGCCGATTGCGCTCGGTCTGGGAGCAGGGGCCGAGTCACGCCGACCTCTGGGGCTGGCGGTTGTCGGCGGACTACTGGTTTCGCAACTGCTGACGCTCTACATCACTCCGGTTATCTACTATTACTTTGATCAGGTTCAGCGGAGGCTCAAAGGAAATGTTTTAAGATAATGCTTACATCGATAGTTGAAATATCCGTCTATAGACACAATACAAAGAGGCCGGGAAATTACCCGGCCTCTTTGTATCATTAACAGTTTGAATGATCAGCTTTCTTCTTCAGCTTCAAGGGGAATAATGCGGACTCTGGTTTTGCCTTTACCAAGGAAACCAAGCTGTTTTGCCGCAGCGCGGGACAGGTCGATGAAGGGTCCAGCATGAGGCCTGCAGCGATCATTGATGGTAACGATAACCTCTTTTCTGTTGACCAGATTGATAACCCTGACTCTGGTGCCATGAGGAAGTGTGGGGTGAGCAGCCGTCAACTTGGCAGCATCGTAGCGCTGCCCTGAATTGGTGCGTCTGTTTTGATAGCGTTTGGCATAATAGGAGGCAAGCCCTTCTTCGCCATCCGTAGCAGCAGAATTTGGTTCAACAGCCGTAGGCACACTATATTCTTTGATAATATCTTCAGCCTGAAGAATGCCTGGCTGAAACGATAAGAACAGCTGAGCTAAAATGCAGCAGACAAGCAACTTCCCCCGCAGGTGCAATATTCCCATGGCACCTCCTTATTGGTAGTTTATCAGTGCTGGGCAAGCTGCTTTATAGCATGCTAATTCTGTAACGGCAAGCTAAAGGGGAGGGCGAGCAGTGTAACTACCTGAAATAGCAGACTTTAAAAGCTAATACTTGTTAAGGTAAAACAACTCCACCGGAAACAACAAATTTAACTGCATCCTCTACCGACATGCCGCTATCCTCAACATCTTCAGCACGAAAATAGAGCGCAAAACCAGAGGTCGGATTTGGCATGGTCGGCAGATAAACAACGACCATACGTACGCCGTTCTGCTCAACTTCTGCGGTAACAAAACCGAGCGCTTTAACACCTGGACGCGGCCACTCCACAAAAACCGCCCTTCGGTAAGAGTTTTTCCCTTCCTGAAAAACCTTGATCAACTGCTTACTGGAGCTGTAGATCGACTTGACAAGCGGAATGCGGTTCAGGAGCGCTTCACCGATCTTAAGTAGTCTGCTGCCGATTATATTGGTGGCAAGGAAACCGGTTAGGTATACGACTACTGCACCGGTTATCATACCAAGACCAGGTATGTGCAGCTCATGATGAGTGATCAGACTGAAAAAATGGTCGATGTAACTGCCTAGAATGCCGTCAGCCAGATTGAAAAGAAACTTGAGAATGAAGATAGTTATGCCTATTGGAATAATAACAAAAAGTCCGGCTATAAATGTTTTCCGCAAATGCTTGACAATAACGTCCAAGATGGAGACCTCACTTTTTAGTTTTAATAACCGCTACAAAATGCTGCTGTATGCTACATGTAAGGCTGAGGAAATGTCAGCATATTTCTAAAGCATCCAAGTTTACCAATAGATGCAGTGCTCTTCAACTTGATGCTGCTCAATGGCATAAACCCCTTACGACCCTATTGTGAAATGAAAAATTAGATGCTATTATCCCGAATTAACAGTTCGTTACTAGGAGGCAGTTTGCATGGCAATTATTACGATTTCCCGCGAAATGGGGACGGGTGCTTACAAGATTGCAAAAGATGTTGCAAAGAAACTTAAATACACCCTTGTTGATGGACTTAAAATTGCCGAAGTAGCAGAACGCTACGGACTTACCAATGAAATCCTTTTGCGGGTGGATGAAAAACCACCTGTTTATATTACTGCAGAAGACCGGTTACATGCTGCGTATCTTAATATTGTTGAACTGATACTGCTTGATTTTGCCAAAGCAGGGAATGTGATTCTTTACGGGCGCGGTTGCCAGGATCTACTAAACGGACTTGGCAACGTCCTGAAGCTGAGGTTCACCGCCCCTTTTGACGAGCGAGTTGAAAAATTTGCCGAACGCGAATGGCTCGACCCTGATCTTGCCCATGATTTTATCAGGAAAAGTGACCATCAACGGGCTGGTTTTATTCATTTTTATTTTGATCGCGACTGGAATGATCCTCTTGGTTACGACTTGACGTTTAATACATCTGTGTTGAGTGAATCGGCAATTATCGACTGTATTGTGGCAGCAGTGAAAGATCCTAAACTTAAAGATCAGGAGTCCGGCGCTGAAGGCTTTCTTGATGATATCATCCTCGCCAAAAAAATTGAGACTGAGTTACTTAAATCAGGAAAAATTGAAAGTTTGCATCTGAAAATAGCCTCTTATAACGGCAAGATTCATCTAACCGGCCATGTTCACAATGAAGCAGAGCTTGCTGAAGCGGTGAAGATTGTTAATTCGGTAGAAGGCGTACAATCAGTCAAAAACGATCTGCATGTATCTACCTTTAAGCGCTACAAGGAAAACTTCAAACTGCCGTCTTATTAGCTCGAGATGGAATATCTACTGGGGGATTCAAAATGAAGAAAATAATATTGTTGGCAACAAATATCATGCTGGCCTTTACACTGACCGTCGGACTCTCCTTTGCCGCTGAGCAGAAAGCGCCAATAGCAAAGCCGCCGGCTGAAAAGAAGATTGATGCAGCGCCGGTTAAAGCTGCTGCAGTTGAGTTGGTGGATATAAACAGCGCAACAGAAGAGCAACTGAAGAAGATCGCCGGCATCGGCGACGAATACTCTAAAAAGATTATCGCCGGTAGGCCTTATGCCAAGAAGGACCAGCTGAAAAGCAAGAAAATCATCCCTGCTGCAGTTTATGACAAGATCAAGGACAAGATCATCGCCAAGCATGCTAAAGGTGATGATAAAAAGAAATAATTACATTTCCTGAGGAGAAAGGGCGGTCAGCGGACCGCCCTTTTTTTATGGTGATAGCTATCTACGGCTTCATTTTCGCTTTTATTTTTACAATCCTGCTTGTAAGTTCCCCTCTTTATGCGTCTGAATGTACGCTTCAATCCTATGAAGCTCTTGTCGTTCAAGGCAAGAGTGCCGATGAAGGGCGGCAGTGGGATAAATCGGTAGAGACCTACAGTCGGATGCTGAATGCCTGCCCTACATTTGTTCAGGGCGCAGAGCTCGTAAAAGCCTATGATGCACTGGCGGTTGCCCAGTTAATGACGACTAATTATTCAGCGGCAATCGACAGCAGCAAAAAATGTCTGGAGCTGGATAACCGCTGCAACTCCTGCATGATGACAGCAGCAAAGGGGTATGAAGGGCTTGGCGATCGTGACATGGCTATCAGCATGGCAAAGGCGGCGATTGAAGTTGGCGGCTATGACGACTATTCTACAGCAGTGGTGATTTACGCAAAAAGCTATCTGAAAAAGATAACGAATAACGGTCAATAGTTCCTAAAGTTTTAGAAACAACCCCTCTTCTGCCATTATGAGTGTCAGACAGGCTGACGGATTCTGCTCTGTAAGCCCCCTGTATCGGCCGATGATTTCCCTGCCTTTTTCAGTAAATACCCTGTTGTCAAGAATCAACCCTGCCCGTATCAAGACAACCGCGCAAAGACCTGCGGCCGAAGGCATGACCCCGTCCTGCACTGCCGGGATATTCTGCGGAAGTTTATGCCCATCGATCCCGGAAAAGATAACATCCCCCGCGTCAGTAACGAAATGAACTGAAAGTTCATGGGCAAAATGTTCAAGCCTGTCCTTCCAAAGAGAGTCAGGGTTTTGGTTGGCAAGCTCTGTGAGCCCAAGGCAGAAACAGGCGTAATCTTCAGCAAAGGCCGCAACCGGTGTCGGCGTGCCGAGCCAGTTTCTGCAGAGCATTCCTGTTGAATTAACCATTTTTGAAATAATAAAGCCGGCCGCCTTTTCCGCACGCTCAAGCCACTTTTTCTTGCCTGAAGCTGCGAACAGCCGCACAAGCGCAGCAATCATCAGACCGTTCCAGGCACAGATCACCTTTAAGTCACGCAGAGGCCTCTCGCGAAGAGCCCTCGCGATGAGGAGCTTTTGGGTGGCGCTTACAATTAACTCTTTCAAATCTGCTTCTGAAATGCCCCTCTCCCCGGCAAATTTGTCTGGAGCGCCAATTGTGTGCAGAATGCAACGTCCGTCCAGGTCACCCTCACAGCGCGCGCCCCAGAAGTCCAGAACCGAATTGTATTCACTGCCAAGGATTGCTGTCAGCTCTTCATATCTCCAGGTGTAGAAGAACCCCTCCTCACCCTCACTGTCGGCATCAAGGGCAGCACAAAATGCACCCTCATCTGTCAGCAGCTCATTATAGGCAAAATCAGCTGTTTTTTCGGCAGTTTCAAGAAACTTACTGTCTGCGCTGACTTTAAACGCTTCAACATAAGCTAAAATCAGCATTGCCTGGTCATAAAGCATCTTTTCAAAATGGGGAATATTCCATTTTTGATCAACAGTATAACGGTGAAAGCCGCCTCCAAGCTGATCATGAATGCCGCCGCACATCATTTTTTCCAGAGTCTTTAGCGCCATAACCGGTGCATTAACGTTTACTTTGTTATCACGGCTGAGCAGAAAGAGCAGATACAGCGGCATCGGGAATTTGGTCACTCTGCCGAAGCCACAGAAATCATGGTCATACATTTCTGCAAGGTGCTGGCACGCTGCTTTTGACAGCCAATCCAGGTCTTTGCCGGTCGCTGGAGTATTCGAGGCGTAAGCTGCCAGTGACCTGACGATCTCCGTTGCATTACTGAAGACCATCTCTCTTTTTTCGCGCCAAAGAGTAGCAATATTCCTGAGCAGGTCCATAAATCCGGGGGTCCGGTGCCGTGGATATTTCGGCAAATAGGTTAGTGAAAAAAACGGACGGCTGTCATGATCGATGAAAACGTTAAGTGGCCAGCCGCCACCACCGGTCAGGACGCGTGCAGCGGTCATATAGAAATCGTCAAGATCCGGCCTTTCCTCCCGGTCAATTTTTACCGGAACAAATGATTCATTGAGAATAGCGGCGACCTCTCCATCGTTGAACGATTCCTGCACCATGACATGGCACCAGTGACAGGTGGCATAACCTATGGAGACGAACAGTGGCACATCTCTTCTTCTCGCCTCGGCAAAGGCCTCATCTCCCCATTCGCGCCAGTCAACAGGGTTCTCGGCGTGTTGGAGCAGGTAAGGGCTGCGCGCAAAGATGAGCCGGTTGTACAGATCGCCACCATTGGCCGGGAGTATCTTTCTATCAACATGAAGCAGTTGTGCCAGCTTATCGTTATTCATCGCACCTCCGTATGACTTGGCATAAGCGTACCACCGAAAAAGAAAATCGCAGCATAACGCGGATAATAGCTGCACTGGTCAGATTTACATTGTATCCAGAGAGCCGCATTTGCTACTATCTAATTATGGGCGAAAAGCTGATCTGCAACAACAAGAAAGCTTACCACGACTACTTTGTTGAGGAAAAGTTTGAAGCCGGCTTGGTATTGACCGGTACTGAAGTGAAATCTCTCAGGATGGGTAAAGCTAATCTTAATGACGCTTTCGCTCAGATTAAAACTGGAGAGGCCTTTCTCAATAACCTGCACATCTCCCCTTATGAGTTTGGTAACAGGTCGAACCACGATGCCGACAGAGCAAGAAAGCTTCTGCTGCACAAAAAAGAGATCATTAAACTCTACAGTAAAATACGGGAGCAGGGGTATACTGTTATTCCGCTGCGACTCTACTTCAAGGACGGACTGGTAAAAGCAGAGCTGGGTTTGGCAAAAGGGAAAAAGCTGTATGACAAGCGGGAAGACATGAAAGAGAAGGATAGCAAACGGGATATTGCCCAGGCACTCAAGGGCAGACAAAGGGAAGTGGTGAGTTCAGCCTTGACCTGTAAACGTAATGATCTAATATTTTTTGGGGGTGTAAAGGTTTCGACGGGGGTAGGAAGCAAAAGGTTGCATGCCGAGGATGTGGGTTGGCCTCGTTAAAAAACCCGCACGGCTTTAAATGCCGACAATTATGATTACGCTGTAGCAGCTTAATACCCTGTTACCGTCCATCCGCGCTCTTCTCGGGGGTTAGGAATGGACGTCATTTACTCGAGATAGTTTCCCCGTATGCCTTTGGCGGGAAAGCGAAATCAAAAGAGGATCGTGGTTTGAGTATCCTGTTCAGTGGAGACAATAACTGCTAAATCTAAACACTGAAACAAGCATGTAGAAGCCTTGGGCGTATGACTTTCGGACAGGGGTTCGATTCCCCTCACCTCCACCAATTTAAGGCCCTCAGCGATGAGGGCTTTTTATTATTCACTGTCCGGCAAAGGGCGGACAAACTGCGTGAGATCAGCTGCACAGGCTGACAAGAAAAGGCCGGCAACTCCGGCAAGCTCAAGGCCTGACAGAATCAGTCTCCGATCGTGGAAAACACCTGGGCAGCAGCAGCTTTTTGACGAAACGAAACCAGAGCATGACTGAAATAGAGAGAGAAGGAGATTTTTATGAACATCGGCTTTATAGGTTTGGGAATCATGGGGAGCGCAATGGCAGTCAACCTGCTCAAAGCCGGACACCACCTGACAGTATGGAACCGCTCTCTTGATAAATGTGGGCCGCTGGCTGCCGCAGGAGCTGTGATTGCTACGTCACCCCGCAGCGCCGCAGAGTCGGCTGATATTATCTGTGCCATGATGGCAACACCCGCTGCAGTCGAGGCGGTGCGCGACGGCAGTAATGGCATCATAGCAGGTCTTGCCCCTGGTAAAGGCTACATCGATCTGTCGACGGTTGACCCTGAAACATCAATGACGTCAGCCAGTCTGGCCAGGGAAATGGGGGCGCTCTTTCTGGAAGCTCCGGTAGCAGGTAGCAGAAAACCTGCCGAAGACGGCACCTTGACGATTATGGCAGCAGGCGACAGGGAGCTGTATGACCAGGCACATTCTGTACTGGCAGCAATGGGTAAAAAAATTCTCTTTCTTGGTGAGGCAGGCAACGCCGCCCGGATGAAGCTCGCCAACAATCTTGTCATGGGGGGCATGCTGACCGCATTGGCCGAGGGGATGGCTCTGGCAGAGGGGAGCGGGCTTGATCTTTCCCAACTGCTTGAGATTCTTGATTCAGGCGCTGTCGCCAACCCCATGTTCCGCCTCAAAGGCCCTGTCATGGCAGCCAACAGTGAATTTCCGCCAGCATTTCCTCTCAAGCATATGCAGAAGGATCTGCGCCTCGCTCTCCGGCTTGGTGAAGAAGTCGGACAACCGCTGTTCACCACTGCTGCCAATAACGAACTGTATAAGCAGGCACTTGCCTGCGGCCTGGGCGAAGCTGACTTTGCCGCCATAAGTCTGGTCGTCAGAAGAAAATCAGCCGAGCGCTAAAAAATATAAGGTCACCATTGAACAGTCCCAGGCACATCTTTACGCCTTACGAAAAATTCGTCATTGCGATTCTCGCTTTTCTTCAATTCACCGTCATCGTTGACTTCATGGTTCTATCACCGCTTGGAGCCATCCTGATGCCGGAGTTAGGAATCTCCACCTCTCAATTCGGACTGCTGGTATCCGCCTACGCGTTCAGTGCCGGAGCTTCCGGGGTCTGCGCTGCCGGCTTTGCCGACAGGTTCGATCGAAAGAAGATGCTGCTCTTCTTCTATGTCGGTTTTGTTCTCGGCACATTATTCTGCGGCATTGCCAACAGCTACCCGGCGCTGCTCTGGGCAAGGATTGTCACCGGGATATTTGGCGGCGTGATCGGCTCAATCTCTTTTGCGATTATAACCGACATATTCAGGATGGAAGTCCGCGGCCGGGTCATGGGATTTGTGCAGATGGCTTTTTCAGCCAGCCAGGTGCTCGGTATTCCCATCGGCCTTTATCTGGCAACCCGTATCAGCTGGCACGCCACATTCCTGATGATAGCCGCCATTGCCATGCTGGTCGGGATTGCCATCGCCCTGAAACTAAAACCGGTCACCGGTCACCTCCAGGGCAAACCTGACAAAAAAAGCGCCTTCTCGCACATCTGGCAGACCGCTTCGAATCGCTATTATCTGCAAGGCTTCACGGCAACGCTGCTGCTCGCCACCGGCGGGTTCATGATCATGCCTTTCAGCAGTGCATTTCTCGTCAACAACGTCCTTATTCCGGAAACAGAATTGTCTTTGATCTTCCTTGTCACCGGAATGGTCTCTATTTTTACAGGCCCGCTCCTGGGGAGGCTGACTGACAGGTTCGGCAAGTACCGGATGTTTATTGTCGGCAGCATCCTTTCCATGGCCATGGTAGTCGTCTACACCAATCTTGGGCCTAACCCCATCTGGGTTGTGATGCTGACCAATACCATTCTCTGGATAGGGATATCATCACGTATGATCTCTTCTTCGGCGCTGATTTCGGGAATCCCGAACCTGACGGACCGGGGGGCGTACATGGGGATAAACTCGTCGATCCAGCAGATTTCAGGAGGGATTGCCGCTTTCGTTGCCGGACTAATTGTCTACCAGCCTGCTAAAAATGCACCGCTGCAGCATTACAATGTCATCGGCTACCTTACCGTCTGCTCCATGCTGTTCACCCTCGGTATGATGTATGTCATTGACCGGCAGGTGGCGAAAAAACTCCATGTCGCTCACGTCTGACAGGTTTGAATTGTTAAATATTTAAAGACGCTGGTCCACGAACAACACGAAAATACACGAACAAGCCGATCCAAAGCGGTTCAGGGTTTTGATTCAACAGAAAGCAAATGCCTCGCTTTTATCCTTATTCCGTTCACTGACTCTAATTAATTGACACTATGCTGCTGGCGTTATAATGTGAGCCACCTTTTTTTATGGAGTGAGTGATGGCGTGGATGTTTGGTAGATGACTGCAAGCCGCTGTACCGGAAATAGCCGGTGGAGCGGCTTTTTTGTTTTTGTCAGCAAAAGGACACTAAAAATGGAAAACGAATTACTCTTCAGGGATGAATGTTATGCCATTCAGGGGGCAATCTTCGAGGTTTACCGCGAACTGGGCTGCGGATTTCTCGAAGCGGTCTATCAGGAATGTCTTGAAAAGGAGTTCCGGAGAAGAGGGGTACCTTTCATTGCCCAGCAGGAGCTGAAGCTGTTTTATAAGGGCGAAGTGTAGAAGCAGACGTACAAACCGGACATCATCTGTTATGACAAGATTATCGTCGAGTTGAAGGCTCTGCGCGATCTTTCCGGTGAGCATCGTTCCCAGGTATTGAATTACCTGAAGGCCACTGATTTGAGGCTTGGACTGCTGGTGAATTTCGGTTGCCAGCAAAAAGCAACTGTTGAAAGAATAGTCCTGTGAAGCAGGAAAGGCTTTATCCACGAACGACATGAAAATACACGAACAAACCGATCTAAAGCGATTCAAGGTTTTGATTCAACAGACAGCAACAGCTCCGGTTTTATCCAGAAAAAGGTTTTAGATTTCTTTCGTGTGTTTTCGTGTGTTTTCGTGTGTTTCGTGGACAAAAGATTTGGCGCTTAGAACTTTACTCAAGATAATTCCAGTGAGGGTATGTTATGGCAGATAATCAATCGAGTTATGAGAAAGGCAAGCTTTACCAACTGAGCATGTTTCAGCTCAGTCCCGATCCGGAACAGCCGCGTAAATTCTTCGATGAGCAGGCATTAGCTGAACTGGCGGCGTCAATCGCCAGTCATGGTGTGCTCCAGCCGATACTGGTGCGGGAAGGGGAGGGTGGCAAGTTTATCATTGTTTCCGGCGAGCGCCGCTATCAGGCGTCCCGCAATGCCGGACTGGAAAGTGTCCCGGCTATAATCACCGACGGTGAACCGGCAGAGATTTCCATCATTGAAAATCTGCTGCGGGAAAATCTGACTGCCATTGAAGAGGCAGAGGGGATTGAGCGGCTGCGGGCGATTCATGATTACGGCCTGAGTGAACTTTCCACAGCGCTTGGTAAGTCAGACACAGCTATCTCAGCGATTCTCTCCTTGAACCGTCTGCCGGCTGAAGTAAAGGATGATTGCCGCAACGATCCAAAAGTAAACCGGAGCATTCTGGTGGAAATTGCCAAACTGAAAACCCCGGCAAAGATGATTGCCCTCTACGCTAAGTACAAAGAGAGCGGCCTTACCCGTGGTGAAATCAGAAAGCAGACAGCCAAACCGAAACCTGCAGACGCGCCGCCGGATATCTCCTTTCTGCCCTCATGGAGCGAAAAGCTTGATACGCTGGATTACAGCAGGCTGGACGCCGACCAGAAGGCAACCATGCTGATTGAGTTGACCAAACTGCGTGGCGTGGCTTATCAAAAGATCAAACTGCTCAAGTGATATAAGGTGCAAAAATTTAGGCTGTTTTTCGAGGTGAACTGTTATAAAACAGCCACTTAAGACCGAATTCCCGCCGGCGGGAATTTTATGATTTAAAACAGGTGAAAGCTGCCGATGAAATAAAGTCCTTTAAATAGTTCATACTTCATTTTTCATAATTGCCTTAAACGTGCCGCTTTTTACGGCGGGGGTAGGGGAGAGTATGAGTCAGCTGTCTTCTAAAGGCAGAAATATAACAAGATAGCCGATTATTATCTGGTTATACATTCCCCGTTAAGATTTAATGCGGCCACAGTAAAACTTCTTTACAGGATATCTTATGCTGAATAGCAAAGAGAAAAAAGAGCTGAGCGAAACGGATATCTGCAATCTGTTCATTACCCCGGCGATACAGAACGCTGGCTGGGACCCGATGAAGCAGATTCGCTGGGAAGTGACTCTCACACCCGGTCCGGTTATCGTCCGCGGCAATCTGTCCGCGCGTAACAAGAAAAAGAAGAAATTTGCTGATTATGTCCTGTCTTGGGAACCGGGCGTGCCCCTTGCCATCGTTGAAGCCAAAGACAATAATCACACTGTCAGCCACGGTATGCAACAGGCTCTCGGCTATGCGGAAATTCTTGAACTGCCAAGCGCCTTCAGTTCCAATGGTGATGCCTTTGCCTCGCACAACAAGGTCCCTGTTGCAGGCGAAGATATCGAGACGGAATTCCCCCTTGAAGCATTTCCACCACCGCAAGAATTGTGGCAGCGTTATAAAACGTTTCGAGGCATCAAAGATGATGCGGAAAAACTGGTCGTGCAACCCTACCATGAAGACCTCTCCGGCAAAGAGCCCCGCTATTATCAGGTTGAGGCCATCAACCGAACGGTTGAGGCTGTAGCCAGTGGCCAAAGGCGCGTACTGCTTGTTATGGCCACCGGTACCGGTAAAACCTATACAACCTTCCAGATTATCTGGAGGTTGTGGAAGGCCGGTGCTGTCAAAAGGGTTCTGTTCCTGGTAGACAGAAACATTCTCGTCGACCAAACCCTCGTCAATGACTTCAAACCTTTCGGCTCGGTCATGACCAAGATCAAAAACCGCAAGATCGACCCGGCCTACGAAGTCTATCTGGGACTTTATCAAGCCATCACCGGCCCCGATGAAGAAGACAAGATTTTCAAGAACGTCTCGCGTGAATTTTTCGACATGATTGTCATCGACGAGTGCCATCGGGGGAGCGCAGCGGATGATTCCGCCTGGCGTGAAATCCTCGACTATTTCTCCGGTGCCGTGCAAGTCGGCCTCACCGCCACACCGAAAGAAACCGAATACGTTTCCAACATCACCTACTTTGGAGAACCGGTTTATACCTACAGTCTCAAGCAGGGGATTGAAGACGGCTTTCTTGCGCCGTACAAAGTCGTGCGGATTGATATCGACAAGGATATCCACGGCTGGACGCCGTCGCCGGGGATGAAAGATGACCTCGGCCAGGAGATTGAGCAGCGCGAATATAACCAGAAAGACATGGACCGCCTGCTGGTGCTGAATCAGCGCACCAAACTGGTAGCCAACCGGGTCATGCAGTATCTACGAGCTACCGATATTTTCTCCAAAACCATTATTTTTTGCGAAGATATCGACCATGCCGAGCGGATGCGCGTCGCCATAGTCAACGTCGCCGGACAGATTGCCCTGGATAACCCCAAATATGTCATGCGGATCACCGGCGACAGCGTCGAAGGGAAGGCGGAGCTTGATAATTTCATCGACCCGGAAAGCCGGTTTCCGGTCATCGCTACCACTTCGGAGCTTTTGACCACCGGTGTCGATGCCAAGACCTGCAAGCTCATCGTCCTGGATAAAACCATCCGCTCCATGACCACTTTCAAGCAGATCATTGGTCGCGGCACCCGCATTGATGAAGAGAATAACAAGTGGTTCTTCACCATCATGGACTTTAAAAAGGCCACCGAACTGTTCCGTGATCCGGATTTTGATGGTGAACCGGTGGTGATCTACGAACCCGGTGATGGCGACGATCCAGTGCCGCCCGATCCGCCACCAGATGATGGTAATGATGACGAAGGGGGCGACGATACCGGCGAAGGAGTCGTAAAAATCCGTGTCAGCGGCGTAGCGGCCAGAATCATCGCCGAGCACATTTCCTACTACATGGATGGCAAACTCATTACCGAATCCTATAAGGATTTCACCCGCAAGCAGATTCAGGCCGAGTATGCTTCCCTTGATGAGTTTCTGCAGCGTTGGCACGGCGCCACGAAAAAACAGGCCATCATCGATGAACTGGAAGAGCATGGCATTATCCTTGCCAACCTGGCTGCAGAGGTTGGCAAGGAGTTTGGCGATTTCGACCTCATCTGCCATATTGCCTACGGCCAGCCGCCGCTCACCCGTAAAGAGCGGGCTAACAAGGTCAAAAAGCGCGACTACTTCACTAAATACGGTGAACAAGCCAGGGCCGTACTCACCGCCCTGCTGGACAAATACGCCGATGAAGGTGTCGGCACGCTGGAAAGTGCCAAGGTCCTGCGTCTGGACCCGTTTAAAACCATGGGTACCCCCGTGGAAATCATCAACAACATCTTTGGCGGCAAGGATGGTTTCGACAAAGCCATCCAGGAGCTGGAGCACGAGTTGTTTAGACAGGAAGGTGCAGCATGAGAATCAGAATTTAGCAAAAGTAACTTAGACAAAAGCCGTTCGCCCTGAGCTCGTCGAAGGGCATCCGTTCATGGTTCGCTGTTCGACACGCTCACAGCTCACCACAAACGGATAGCATACGTAAAGCAGGTACAAACAAATGGGCTTTTGGGTCTACATATTGAAATGCCATGATGGCAGCTACTACACAGGACACACAGACAATTTGGAAATGCGCATAGCGCAGCATAAAGGTAAAACATTTCCGAATTGTTATACGGCAACACGTTTGCCCATAGAGATAGTCTTTTCCCAGGAACTATCAACCAGAGAAGAGGCGCTTGCAGCAGAGCGCCAGATAAAAGGTTGGAGCAGAAGAAAGAAAGAAGCCATGATGCGCGGCGACTGGAACGAAGTCTCGCGTTTGGCGCAAAACGCCCTTCGACTGGCTCAGGGCGAACGGTATGGCAACTAAATTAATTTCAGGATTCCATAAATGAGTAATGTTTCCGGTATCATCAAATCCATACAAGACATTATGCGCAAGGATGTGGGCGTTGACGGCGATGCCCAGCGGATCAGCCAGCTGGTCTGGATGTTTTTTCTCAAAATCTTCGACGACCGCGAATCCGAACTGGAGCTGCTGGAAGACAACTACAAATCACCACTGCCGGAGGCGCTGCGCTGGCGGTCCTGGGCAAAGGACTCCGAGGGGATTACCGGCGACGCCCTGTCGGACTTCGTCAACAGCCAGCTCTTCCCCACATTAAAGGATAAACTGGTCATCCACGGCCCGGCAGGTGAGCGCGCCAAAGTGGTGCGCAACGTCTTTGAGGACGCCTACAACTATATGAAGTCCGGCACGCTGATGCGCCAGGTGATCAACAAGATCAGCGAAATCGACTTCAACAACAGCGGTGACCGTCACACCTTCGGCAGCATCTACGAGCAGATCCTCCGCGACCTGCAGAGCGCCGGTAATGCGGGCGAGTTCTACACCCCCCGCGCCGTCACCCGCTTCATCGTCAATCGCGTAGATCCCCAGCTGGACGACATCGTGCTCGACCCTGCCTGCGGCACCGGCGGTTTCCTCACCTGTACCATCGACCACAAGCGCGAGCATTACGTCAAAACCAGGGAAGACGAAGAGACCGTGGTTGCCTCCATCCGCGGCGTGGAGAAAAAGGCCATGCCCCACATGCTGGCCGTCACCAACATGATCCTCCACGGCATCGACACTCCCACCAATATCCGTCATGACAACACCCTGAGCCGCCCCTACAAGGACCACGGCAACGCCGACCGGGTCAACGTCATCGTTACCAATCCCCCCTTCGGCGGCATGGAAGAAGACGGTATCGAGAACAACTTTCCCGCCAACTTCCGCACCCGCGAAACTGCAGACCTGTTTCTGGCGCTGATCATCAAACTGCTCAAGGTCCAGGGGCGCGCCGCCGTGGTGCTGCCCGACGGTTTCCTCTTCGGCGAAGGGATGAAAACCCGCCTCAAGCAGGCGCTACTGGAAGAGTGCAACCTGCACACCATCGTGCGGCTGCCCAACGGGGTCTTCAACCCCTACACCGGCATCAAGACCAACCTGCTGTTCTTCACCAAGGGCCAGCCCACCAGGCATGTCTGGTATTACGAGCACCCCTATCCGGCAGGGGTCAAGAACTACAACAAAACCAAGCCGATGCGCTTCGAGGAGTTCCAGACCGAAATCGACTGGTGGGGGAGTGAGGCCGACGGTTTTGCCGCCCGCGTGCCGACCGAGCAGGCCTGGAAGGTGCCGGTCGCCGACATCATCGCCCGCAACTACAACCTGGACATCAAGAACCCCCATGTGGGCGAGCAGATCAGCCATGATCCCGATGAACTGCTGCGGCTGTATCAGGAGCAGCAACAGGGGATTGCCGATGTTCGCAGCCAGCTAAAGGATATTCTGCATCAGGCGTTGCACCGGGGTGAGGCGTAATTATGCCTGATGTTATTACCGACAATATCGATCTCTGGAGTTCGGCGCTGCTTAGCAAATCTACTGCTGGCCGGGGGAGTGGCGGCAGAGTGGAAGCGTATGGGATTAAGAAACTGCAGGAGTTGATTCTTGAGCTGGCGGTGCGGGGGAAATTGGTGGCGCAAGATCCAAGCGATGAACCAGCATGTTATTTACTGGAAAGAAGCGCAAATGGAAAATCGCATCTCGTCAAAAAAGGGGAGATTGGAAGACAGAAAGAACTTCATCCTATAACTATTGATGAGCTACCGTTTGTACTCCCAACCAATTGGTCTGTTGAACGATTAGGGGCAGTCTCTCATTTGATTACTAAAGGGACGACTCCAACGTCTTTAGGATATGCGTATGTTGATTCAGGAGTTTCTTTTGTAAAGATTGAGAATATTGACCGTGGGCAAATCCAAGGCGATACAATTTCTCAGTTCATCGACAAAGAAACAAATCAAGCTCTTGAACGGTCTCAGCTTGCAGAAGGTGATGTGCTTTTCTCAATTGCTGGAACCATTGGCAAGACTTGCATCGTTTATGGAAAAGACCTGCCGGCCAATACGAATCAAGCTCTTGCAATAATAAGAGGCACATCAACAGTATTTGATACTAGATATCTGCTAATCCAGTTGGATTCCTTTGTGGCAGAAGCCACAAGGGCAAAAGCCCGTGGTGGAGCAATGCCCAACGTATCGCTGGGTGATTTAAATAGTTTAGTTCTTCCTGTGCCCCCTCTCGCAGAACAACACCGCATCGTCGCCAAAGTCGATGAACTCATGGCCCTGTGCGACCAACTGGAACAACAACAAACCAACAACATCGAAGCCCACCAAACCCTGGTCGAAATCCTGCTCGGTACACTCACCAACGCCCCCGTTCGTGCTGAGCTTGTCGAAGCACGCCCCAACACCCTTCGACAGGCTCAGGGTGAACGGAGTATGGGCTCAGGGCTAACGGAATTTGATGAGAACTGGACCCGCATCGCCAACCACTTCGACACCCTGTTCACCACCGAACAGAGCATCGACCAGCTCAAACAAACTATTCTTCAGCTTGCTGTTATGGGGAAACTTGTTCCGCAAGAGCCGAATGATGAGCCGGCAAGCGTGTTGTTGGAGAAGATCGCTGAGGAAAAGACGCTGTTGATAAGCAAAGGACTGTTGAAAAAAGAGAAACCTTTGCCGGAAATAGGTATAGAAGAAATACCTCATGAATTACCGGCTGGCTGGGAGTGGAGTCGTTTTGGAACAGTTTGGAATGATTCATTTTATGGACCGCGATTTGCTAGTGATGAGTATGTTGCCCAAGGAGGTTATCCGACAATACGAACAACCGATATGACTGCTGATGGGAAAATTTGTTTGAAAGACCCGCCAGAGGTTCTGGTAGATAAATCGAAACTATCACTTTATGGACTAGAAAAAGGTGACTTGATAATCACGAGATCTGGAAGTATTGGAACGATGGCAATTTATGATTTGGATATTATTGCAATCCCAAGCGCATATTTAATTCGCGTTCGACTACCAAAGGCTATGTCGTCTGAATATACATTGTTAATGTTAATGAGCCCGCTTGGTCAAAGCTATCTTGGCTTGAATACTACTTCGGTAGGTGTTCCAAATGTCAATGCAACCAAGATGTCTCAATTTGTATTTGCGATTCCCCCTCTCGCCGAGCAACACCGCATCGTCGCCAAAGTTAACGAACTCATGACCCTCTGCGACGCCCTCAAGGCGCGCCTCGCTGCCGCCCAAACCACCCAGATCCACCTTGCCGACACCATTGTCGAGCAGGCCGTGGCCTAGTTATGAAAGGGGGCTGTTTCTGATATGACAACAGGTTTTATCCCTCAGCATGGCGGTTTTCGCAAGCTGCGCAGTTTTCAGTCGGCCCAGCTTGCCTATGACGGTACGGTTATCTTCTGCGACCGTTTTATCAACAAGCGTTCCCGCACCCATGACCAGATGGTGCAGGCGGCCCGGAGCGGCGTGCAGAACATCGCCGAGGGGAGTCTGGCCTCGGCCACTTCCAAGGAAATGGAAGTGAAGCTGACCAATGTGGCCCGCGCCAGTCTGGGGGAGCTGCTGCTGGATTATGAGGATTTTCTGCGCCAGCGCGGTTTGCGCCAGTGGGGGATGGATTCGCCGGAGGCGAAAGAAATCAGGAATCTTTATCTGTCGGACAAGTCGGATAATATGTCTGACCGGTCGGACAAGTCTGACATGTCAGACAATAAGTCGTCGGACTTGTCAGACATTTATGCCTTTCGCACTGCCTCGGCTGAAGTAGTCGCCAACACGCTCCTCTGCCTGATCAATCAGGCCAGTAGTCTGCTTGGCAGGCAGATTCGCCAGCTGGAACAGGAGTTTCTCGCTCACGGAGGCCTGCGTGAGCGTATGACCAGGGCCAG
The DNA here is from genome assembly GCA_963787125.1 of uncultured delta proteobacterium. Classification (GTDB taxonomy): domain Bacteria; phylum Desulfobacterota; class Desulfuromonadia; order Geobacterales; family DSM-12255; genus VEOV01. The sequence goes on along the minus strand of CAWBBV010000008.1, from coordinate 10,659 downwards.
GCTGGAATCAAGAGCAGCTATGTCGGACGGGTCGGACCGGTCTGACAAGTCGGACGTTAAAAGCCCAGGCTGTCCTAAATGCAATAAACCGATGCGGCAGCGTACTGCCAAAACCGGCCCCCATGCCGGCGAGTCTTTCTGGGGTTGCTCCGGCTTTCCGGAGTGCAACGGGTTCAGAAGTCGATGACGGCAGACACATCATTTCAGCTGCATAAAATGTCCACGAACCACAGTTGTTCTATTGACCAATAAAGCGGTGAAATATGGACCGTTCAGACGGATTTGCAGCAGATTTATTCTAAGTCAATGGTTGAATGATGATTATGTAAAGTTCATCAGGTTTGCACAGTGGCGCATAGAACAAACAGGATATGGTGTGCTGGCTTTCATCAGTAATAATGGCTACCTAGATAACCCTACTTTTAGAGGTATGCGTCAGAGCTTAATGCAGACCTTTGATGATATTTATATTGTTGATCTCCATGGCAACAGCAAGAAGAAAGAGAAATGCCCAGATGGTACAGAGGATAAGAATGTCTTTGACATTATGCAGGGAGTTGCAATAGGGATATTTGTTAAGCGCACCAAGAGCAGAGAAGGACTTGCAACTGTTCACCTTACTGACCTATGGGGAAAACGTGAGGTCTTTGAAAAAGCCGGCAGCGATTATAAGCTTGTAGGTGGCAAGTATCATTGGTTATGGGAAAATGATCTTGCTTCTACTGAATGGTTAAAGCTGAAGCCTCAAGCACCATTTTATCTATTTGTACCTCAAAACAAGACATTGGCTGTTGAGTATGACGCATGGCATAAAGTTACTGATATTATGCCTATTAATGTGCTTGGTTTCCAGACGCATAGAGATCATTTCGCTGTTGATTTTGATAGAAGCACGATTCTAAAACGCATACGAGATATGCATGATGTCTCTATTACAGATGATGCTTTTCAGGATAAATACCATCTTAAGGACAATAGAGACTGGCAGATTTCATCTGCGAGGAAAGTCCTCAGAGATGATAAGATTTGGGAGTCAAAACTCATAGTTTGCAGCTATAGACCATTTGACAATAGAGCCTGTTATTTCAGTCAGGTTTCAATGGATTATCCTCGCCGAGAGTTGTTGGATCATGTATGCATATTCCGGAGGAATCCGACCATGATTCCGGCGTGAAACCGACCGCTATTCCGATTTGAAACCGACCAACATTCCGCTGGCAATCCGACCAGCGTTCCGGAATGAATCCGACCAACAGTTTGTAGTCGCAAGGTAACTCAACAGCGTATTGTACCCCTCATTTATTTGAGGAGGTCACAATGCCGCAGAATCGAGTTACTATGCGTAAAATCCGAGAGATACTCCGTCTTGCCTGGTCTTGCAATCAGACCAGACAATCCATTTCCGACAGTTGCGGTATCGGCAAGACAACCGTCACCGATACTCTATACCGGGCTTCTGCTGCCGGTCTGTCCTATCCCTTGCCAGCCGACCTCGATGATGAACGGCTGGAACGCCTTCTCTATCCTCAACATCCTCGTGCCATAACCAGTAGGCGGACACCTCCCGACTGGGCATCCCTGCATAACGAACTACTCTCCCACAAGAACCTGACGCTGATGCTTCTATGGCAAGAGTATAAGGAACGGGAGCCATCCGGTTACCAGTACAGTCAGTTCTGTGACCTGTTCCGGTTCTGGCGTGGCAAACTCGACCTGTCCATGCGTCAGGAACATCGTGCCGGCGAGAAGATGTTCGTGGACTACTGTGGTCAGACTATTCCGATTGTTGACTCGAGCACCGGAGAGATACGTGACGCTCAGGTGTTTGTTGCGGTCATGGGAGCCAGCAACTACACCTATGCCGAAACCACATGGAGCCAGTCCCTTGCTGATTGGACTGGTTCACATGTCAGAACATTCTCCTACTTCGGTGCCGTTCCTCATTGTCTCGTTCCAGATAATTTACTGTCTGGTGTCACCAAGACCTGCCGATATGAACCTGGCATCAATGTCACCTATCAGGAAATGGCGACTCATTACGGCACCGCTGTTGTTCCCGCCCGTGTCCGCAAACCACGAGACAAGCCCAAGGTAGAAGCCGGTGTCCAGTTCGTGCAGCGGTTCATCCTTGCCGGTTTACGACATCACACCTTCTTCAGTCTGGCAGAAGCGAATGCTGCCATCAAAGAACGGCTGGAACTTCTGAACAACCGTCCCTTCAGGAAACTTCCCGGTACCCGCAAGAGTCGGTTCGAGGAACTTGACCGTCCGGCAATGCTGCCACTGCCGGAACTCCCTTACCAGTATGCCCAATGGAAGATTGCCAGAGTGCACATTGATTACCATGTCGATGTGGAAGGGCATTTCTACAGTGTGCCGTACAGACTGGTACGGGAACAGGTCGATGTTCGCTACACGTCTGCTACTGTGGAGTGTTTCCATAAGGGAAATCGTATCGCCTCGCATCCTCGCTCGTTTGTAAAAGGGAAACACACCACTGACCCCGAGCATATGCCAACAGCCCACCGGGAGTATGCTGAGTGGACTCCGGAACGCCTCGTCACCTGGGCATCCCAGACCGGCAAGGCAACGGCGGCGGTTGTAGAATCCATTCTCTCCAGAAGAGCCTATGCGGAACATGGCTTTCGTTCCTGTATGGGAATCATCTCCCTTGGTAAAAAGTTCGGCAAGGAACGACTGGAAGCAGCCTGTGAACGTGCCCTGTTCATAAAAGGGATTAGTTACGCCAGCATCAAGTCGATTCTGAATAATAACCTTGACCAGAAACCTCTCCCCAAACAACAGGAACTGCTGACCGTTACCCACGATAACATTCGTGGTACGGATTATTACGGATGAACAAAGGAACCCCATGCTGACACAACCGACCATCGAGAAACTCAAAGTAATGAAGCTCACCGCTATGGCTCAGGCATTCACTGAGCAGATGCAACGTCCCGACATGGCGTCCCTCACCTTTGAGGAACGCTTTGGTCTGCTTGTAGACCACCAGATGACAGAACTGGAGAACCGTAGGATGCAGAATCGACTGAGAACTGCCAAGCTACGCCTGTCGGCATCAATCGAAGACTTGGACTTCAGAGATGCACGAGGTATGAACCGGTCACAGGTAATGTCCCTTGCCCAGAATCAGTGGGTGCGAAGCCATCAGAATATCCTCATCACCGGACCAACCGGAGCTGGCAAGAGTTATCTCGCCTGTGCACTGGCACAGAAGGCGTGCCGGGATGGACACACAACTCTCTACCAGAGACTGCCACGATTGCTTCAGGACATCTCCCATTGCCCGCCACGATGGTCGCTATCAGAAACTTATGGCTCAGGTGACCAAGTGCGAGGTGCTGGTGCTTGATGACCTGCTCATTTCGCCGCTCTCGCAGGATGACCAGCGGGAACTGCTGGAAATCGTCGAGGAACGTTACGACCGGAAAGCGACTATTGTTACCAGTCAGTTACCCATTAAGGCTTGGCACGATGCCATGCAAGACCCAACGCTGGCTGACGCTATTCTGGATAGGCTGGTGCATAATGCCTACAAGGTCGAGCTGAAGGGTGAATCTATGCGGAAGCGACGGACAATTACTTGACCGAAACAGTAGATATGTGACAATTTAACATGAATGCTATAATTGCTATTACAAACCATAATAAACCTGACTAACGGAGCAAGATGACTATGAATAAATTTTTTCTGGTTATTTTCACCATATTACTTACTTCCCCTTGTTATGCTTTTGCTGGGAATGAAAGGATTAATCGATTCGAAGTAGAAGCCGGTGTCCTTGGAACCAAAAACATGGAAATTCATGGATACAAGCAAGAAAATGCGACTTCGGACTGGGACGCAATTGAGCCAACCGCACGTTTTGAATTCTGGTCGGTCAAAAAGGATGGGTGGAATTTTGGAGGCGTCTTACAACCTCTATATGCTCATTACTCTGATACGCTTACTAATGACCTCAATTTTAAAGGCACAGTATATCATGCAGGACAGCATGGAACCCTTGACTATCAATTTCATTCAGCTCGGGCAACAGCAAACTATCCCGTGCTTTCATCAGATATTACCGGCAACTACCTTCGGCTTGGAGGGTCAGTCATCGCACGTTATGCTGATTTAAACTTTAAAACTACGTCGGATTCATTTCATGACACAAACTTTATTGTATTCCCATTGTTCAATATTGAAGGGGAAGCTGCAATTACGTCAAATCATAGTTTCTTCACTCGGGCTGACTTTTTACCATCGCCTTCTGGCAATGTATTTTTGGACGGTCTCTTTGATGTCTTTATTGGGGTAAAAACACATCTTAAGTCAGGTAACTCAGTAGATGCAGGCATTCGATTGTTTTTTGGCGGGTATGACCCAAATAAAGCAGACGAATATGCAAATAAAATATTTTTCAACGCCGCAGTTATCAGATACTCATGGTGACGATTCGGCATTAAGCTACAGACTGTGACACCCCATACCTTGCGACTATAACTCCACTTGGTCGCTTTCGCCGGAACGCTGGTCGGATTCACAGCGGAACACCGGTCGCCATCACGTCAGTTTCCTTGGTCGGATTCACCGGAATACGCAATGTAGCAGGTAAAGATAATCTGTGCCTATTAAGCTCCCGTCAACAAGGTACATTAGGTTACAGGCATAGTTGGGTCGCAAATGTTCCTGCTAATGATTGTGTAGTTTCTACAAGAAGTCGTGAGGCTAATCAAGTATTTCCACTTTACCTCTACCCATCAGACACAACACCCAAAGCCACTCTATTTGACATGGATTCACAGACCGATGCGCCAGGAGGACGAAAGCCCAACATTGCACCAAAGTTCATAGCAGACTTTACAGCCAAGTTATCCATGCTGTTCATCCAGGATGGCAAAGGAGACAGAGAGCATACAATTGGCCCTGAAGATATATTCAACTATATGTATGCTGTATTCCACTCACCAACCTACAGAACCAGATATGCAGAGTTCTTGAAAATTGATTTCCCAAGATTACCATTAACTTCGAATGCACAACTATTCAGAGAACTATGCACATTAGGCCAACAGCTTGTTGATCTGCATCTGATGGAGACAAAAGCTCCCAAGATAACTGGTTATCCAGTTGCAGGTGATAACACAGTGGAAAAGGTACGTTATCAGGAACCACTTGATGATGTTAAAGGAAGAGTCTGGATCAATAGCACCCAGTATTTTGAAGGTATTCCTGAATATGTATGGGAGTTCTGCATTGGCGGTTATCAGGTCTGTGATAAGTGGTTAAAAGATCGCAAGGGCAGACAGCTTACTTATGATGACCTATCACATTATCAGCAGATTGTTTCAGCATTAGCAGGAACTTTGAAGCTGATGAATAATATTGATGCAGTAATTGATAATCATGGTGGATGGCCTGTAGTCTGATTAATAGGGGGTTGTATATTATGGCATCAAGAAATAACGCTGCAGGTAGATTGCACAATGTTTTAACTCAAGCTTTAAGTATTGGTAATATGGGTACATTTCAAATGTGGGCGAACGTGCTAGATGTTTCTGCTGCTGATAAATCTGAATTGTTTAGACGCATCTTCCTGCTTCATAATTTAGTTGATGAAATTAAGACTAAAATTACGGGGATAAATGGGATCAAAACTGAATTATATCTATCACGCCTACCAATTATAGAAAATGTCATTAAAACAACGAATTATGATACAGCTTGGGACAACCACAAGTCTCAGTTAAATGAAGCCGCTATGTTGAATTTAGAATATTGTGCTGAAGCATTAACTCAATATGATGAACAACCAATAGACGAGGACGAGCTTACCAAATTAACTCAGGATATTCATGAATTGGCAGAGCGCCTACATTCTAGTGATTTACAAGAAGTTCTAAAAATTGTCATCTTAGAACAGATTGAAATAATCAGGAGGGCAATATCTGAGTACAGAATAAGAGGCGCTAAAGGTATACATGATGAAGTGGCATACTGTTATGGAAAAACATTACGGCTTTACGGCCTGTTTGACACAAACAAGGATAAGGAAGAAGTGAAGTCCTTGTGGAGCATCTTGTCAAGAGCAGACAATCTGACTACAGTTGCTATGAATTTAATACAGATTGGCAATCAAGCCTTGAAATTATTAGGATGCAGCTAAAGTAACTCACTTCACTCTCTTATTCAAATTACCTACCAGCTTCAGGATACAATCTCTCATCTCACTATTCTTAACCTTCCTATATGCCTGTAGCAATTGATCCTCTTCACCAGTAAGCCTTACATTTTTAACCGGAGTAGCATCAAAGAAGTCTGACACTTGGACCTTGAGAGCATCTGATACATGCTGGAGCTTAAGGATATTAAGGGTAGTATGTCCTGACTCGTACTTCTGAACCTGCTGGAAAGATACACCTACTAACTCAGCAAGAGCCTCTTGTGATAAGCCAGCATCCTGCCTGTATTGTCTTATACGCTTACCTATCTCTTTGGAATCCACCAAGCCCATAGCGCACCTTCCTTGTGCAGAAGAATACAACTACGGGTTGCATGTAACCATATATGCAGATTAGAAATGATATGGCTTGTATATTCTAATGTAGTGGGTTACAAACGGTCAAGAAGCTTGATTTGAAAAAGCTAGTGTTTAATTGCATAAGTTAGCTATTGTATTTCTAAGCTGAGCGCCTCTGACTTCTCGTTTGCGCCAAACAAAAGGAGAAGCGGTTTCGTTGTAGCTGGCAATAAATGCTTCGATTGAATTCGTCAACTGTTCCGTGCTTGAGAAACTGGCTCCAGATAAGGTTTTACGGCTAAGTATCCCAAACCATATTTCTACCTGATTGAGCCAACTGGCCGAGGTCGGCGTAAAGTGGAAGTGGACATTGGGATGTAAGGCCAGCCAATCTTCATTTTTCTTGTGTGTACAGTAGTTGTCGAGAATTACATGAATATCTTCACCATCTGGAACCGTTGACACTATATCATCGAGAAACGCCTGAAAGTCCGGTCGTTTTTTAGTTACAGTTGTTTTCGACTGGATAGTTCCGGCGGCAACATCTAGTGCTGCAAATAGATTGATGACGCCATGCCGCTTATAGGTGCTCTTCAGGCCGCGAACAATTTTACCGCTGCTTGTCTGCACATAACCGGTTGACCGCTCCAAGGCCTGTATAGATGGTTTCTCGTCAATACAGAGTACCAATGCTTTCTGTGGCGGTGCCAGGTATAAGCCGATTATGTCGGCTGACTTTACCGAGAATTCAGGATCAGTGCTGACACACCACGAACGGTGTCGCCGCAACTGAATGCCGTTTTTACGCAGTATGCGCCAGACAACATCATCTGAGACCGCCAATGCTTTAGCCAGTGCACCGCCATCCCATGCCGCCAGACCTGCTGGCGGAGACTCTTCCAGCTTGGCGAGTATGCGCTGCCTTAACTCTAATGCTGGATATTTAGCTGGCTTGCCGGAACGGGGTTTGTCGTATAAACCCGAAAGACCATGAGCCGCAAAGCGTTTACGCCAGATGCCCACAGTCAGCGCTTGCGTATCAAGCTCGGCTGCGACCTCATCATTGCGCTTACCGGACAGACAGTAAAGTATGATTTTAACTCGCTCCACAATGCGTATTTCTTCGGTCCGGCTTCTGCTTATGCGCTCTAGCTCTTGCACGACCTTGGGCTCACAAGTTAGCGCTATTGCAACCCTGGGCATATGACACCTCCATCTCTAGTGGGATGGAGACAGTATAATACTTATATTAACTATTGCAACTAAACACTAGAATGCAGCATAATCAAAAAGTTAAATCATCTGTGCCGGATGCATAAGTATGGATGCTGTGCCTAAAAGTACAAAGGCAAAAAGATCAATGATCCGGACTGTAAGTCATAGTTTTCAATGTTTAAATCGTTAGGTGAGATTACATGTTCAAAAATATGGAGTTCAAATGAACCAAACTCAATCTGGTGCTACTTACTTAAAATCAATTACAACGTTAAGCTCTGATACAATCATTCGAACTACTGTTGCTTATTATAATAAGTTTAAGCAACAACATGGCTCTAGTCCAAACTTTGGCCCTGAAGGAGTTTATGAATTTGTATCATCATTATTTTTATCACTTCATGATGATTCAGTCTCTGTTGTGTCGAGGACCATGGTAAATTTCCACTTTAGACAAGGTGTGACCAAAGTTATTTGCCACCCCCTGGGTCAACTTAATTTGCCAGTTTAGTCGATACCGGGACCAGAGTTATTTGCCACTTTGGATTTTTTAGGGGAGCCAACCAGCATGACAGTATTCTGCATGGAATTATTTCCAGACAGGAGCTGCTATGTCGCGAAGGAGAATCCCCATGATCGAATTGAACGAAGTTGTCTATCACTGGCAAAAAGGGCAGAACAATAGTCAAATTGCCAGAAGTCTCGGCATTTCCCGGCCAACCGTCAGAAAGTATCTTGACGCGGCAAAGGCTGCCGGTCTTACCAGAGAAGATGGTGAAACACCCGCTGCCATTGCGGAGAACGTCATGGCCGCAGTAGCCAAGGCAGCCAAACCTGCTTCATCTGCTGTCGGTGCGGTGCAGGAGGTCATAGGCCTGCACAAAGAGCAGATAATCAGCTGGCTCGATGAGCCGAATATGACTGCCAAGCAGATCTGTCGCCTACTTGAAGAACAGGGCTACCCTTTCAACTACTCCAGTCTCAAACGATACGTAAAAAAGCTTAAACCGGATAATTCCCAGAGAGTAACTGTCCGGTTGGAAACATCCGCCGGAGAACAGGCCCAGGTTGACTTTGGTCAGGTAGCCCTTACTCTGGGTGACCAGAAGAAGAGGGTCTGGGCCTTTGTCATGACCCTTTCTTACAGTCGCCATCGCTTTGTCCGCTTCGTTGAACGCCAGGACACAACGAACTGGCTTGACTGTCATATCCGGGCCTTTGAATTCTTTGGCGGTTGCCCCAGAACCGTCCTTTTGGACAACCTCAAGGCTGGTGTTGTCAAAGCCGACCTGTATGACCCGATCATCAACCGGGCGTATGCAGAACTAGAGCGGCATTACGGCTTTGTTGCCGATCCGGCCAAAGTGAGAACTCCGGAGCACAAAGGGAAAGTTGAGCGCTCCATGCCCACGGTGCGGCAGCAGCTGGCTGCCGGGCGGCAGTATCAGGATCTTGCCGACGCCAACGAAAAGGCGCTTGCCTGGTCACTAACCGGCATTGGCAAGGAAAAGCACGGCACCACTAAAGAAGAACCGCTGCTGCGCTTTGAGCGGGACGAGAAGAACACCCTTATCCCTTTGCCGGGCAGCAGGTTCGAGACCCCACTCTGGAAAGAGTGCACAGTTCACCCTGATCACCATCTGGTCTTTGACAAGAGCTACTATTCTGTTCCGACCAGATATGTGGGCAAAAAAGTCTGGGCGCGGGGCACCTTCCGCTTGACCGAGATCTTCCTTGAGGGAGAGTTGATCAAGTGCCATGTTCGGGCACACAAACCCGGCACATGGCGTACAGACGAAAACGATTATCCGGAAAAAGCCAAGGCGTTTCTTTTTGCTCACCCCACCTGGTGCCGCCAGCAGGCTGAGACATTCGGCGAAGATGTGGGCCGCATGGTGCGAGAAGTTCTGGAACCTCACTCTCTCCAGAATCTACGCAAGGCTCAGGCAGTCCTCAGATTTGCCGATAAGTATGGTGCTGCCAAACTCAATGATGCCTGCCGGCATCTGCTCTCTTTTGGCTCCACATCAAGACAGAGCCTGCAAAGGATTCTGGAGAACGGTATCCCCAGGCAACAGGAGTTGCCGACCGTCCCGGCCATTTCCACTGAAGGTGAACAGTGCCTGCATCCGGCAACCAGTTTCGGGGAGGTGGCAGCATGAGCATCTCCCCACTACTAACGTCCCGCTTGAAGCTGCTCAGACTCTCCGGCATTCTCGAATCACTGGACCTGCGGCTTGAGCAGGCACGAAGCAACAATCTCGGTTATCTGGAGTTTATGGAACTGATTGTTCAGGATGAGACTGAACGCCGGGAAGCGAATACCCTTAATCAGCGGCTTAAGAAAGCTTCCTTTGAAGAGCCGAAGTGTATCGAAGAGTTTCAGTTCGCCCAGTTGACCGGGGTCAATGTGGCGGCCATCAAGGATCTAGCGACCGGTCTGTTCATCAGGAAAAAAGAGCATGTGATTCTTTACGGCCCGCCAGGAGTCGGCAAGACCCACCTTGCTCAGGCACTGGGCAACCGGGCATGTCGCATCGGTCATTCCACCCTGTTTATCAAGGGAACCAAGCTGTTTCGAAACCTCAACACAGCAAGGGCTGACGGCACTTGGGAGAAAGCCTTGAGAAAACTCCTCGCTCCGGACCTTCTGATAATTGACGACTTCGGCCTCAGCGCCATGACCATGCCACAGGCTGAGGAGTTCTATGAAATCATTGCCGAACGCCACCAGCGAGGCTCTATAATTATCACTTCAAACCGTCCGCCAGGTGACTGGCTGTCGCTCTTCCCGGATCAGGTGATGGCCAATTCGGCAATGGACCGACTGGCACACCGGGCTCATCACATTGCTATGAAAGGAGAGTCATTTAGAAAGAAAACAAGACCTCAAAAACCGTCAGCAGATTAACTACAACGC
>CAWBBV010000007.1:0-605492 GCA_963787125.1 uncultured delta proteobacterium | reverse complement strand
CAAGGACCAGGTTAATTTGCCACCCCCAGGATCAAAGTTATTTGCCACTTTAGGATTTTCAGGGGTAGCGTTGTAGTTAATCTGCTGACGGTTTTTGAGGTCTTGTTTTCTTTCTAAATGACTCTCCTTTCATAGCAATGTGATGAGCCCGGTGTGCCAGTCGGTCCATTGCCGAATTGGCCATCACCTGATCCGGGAAGAGCGACAGCCAGTCACCTGGCGGACGGTTTGAAGTGATAATTATAGAGCCTCGCTGGTGGCGTTCGGCAATGATTTCATAGAACTCCTCAGCCTGTGGCATGGTCATGGCGCTGAGGCCGAAGTCGTCAATTATCAGAAGGTCCGGAGCGAGGAGTTTTCTCAAGGCTTTCTCCCAAGTGCCGTCAGCCCTTGCTGTGTTGAGGTTTCGAAACAGCTTGGTTCCCTTGATAAACAGGGTGGAATGACCGATGCGACATGCCCGGTTGCCCAGTGCCTGAGCAAGGTGGGTCTTGCCGACTCCTGGCGGGCCGTAAAGAATCACATGCTCTTTTTTCCTGATGAACAGACCGGTCGCTAGATCCTTGATGGCCGCCACATTGACCCCGGTCAACTGGGCGAACTGAAACTCTTCGATACACTTCGGCTCTTCAAAGGAAGCTTTCTTAAGCCGCTGATTAAGGGTATTCGCTTCCCGGCGTTCAGTCTCATCCTGAACAATCAGTTCCATAAACTCCAGATAACCGAGATTGTTGCTTCGTGCCTGCTCAAGCCGCAGGTCCAGTGATTCGAGAATGCCGGAGAGTCTGAGCAGCTTCAAGCGGGACGTTAGTAGTGGGGAGATGCTCATGCTGCCACCTCCCCGAAACTGGTTGCCGGATGCAGGCACTGTTCACCTTCAGTGGAAATGGCCGGGACGGTCGGCAACTCCTGTTGCCTGGGGATACCGTTCTCCAGAATCCTTTGCAGGCTCTGTCTTGATGTGGAGCCAAAAGAGAGCAGATGCCGGCAGGCATCATTGAGTTTGGCAGCACCATACTTATCGGCAAATCTGAGGACTGCCTGAGCCTTGCGTAGATTCTGGAGAGAGTGAGGTTCCAGAACTTCTCGCACCATGCGGCCCACATCTTCGCCGAATGTCTCAGCCTGCTGGCGGCACCAGGTGGGGTGAGCAAAAAGAAACGCCTTGGCTTTTTCCGGATAATCGTTTTCGTCTGTACGCCATGTGCCGGGTTTGTGTGCCCGAACATGGCACTTGATCAACTCTCCCTCAAGGAAGATCTCGGTCAAGCGGAAGGTGCCCCGCGCCCAGACTTTTTTGCCCACATATCTGGTCGGAACAGAATAGTAGCTCTTGTCAAAGACCAGATGGTGATCAGGGTGAACTGTGCACTCTTTCCAGAGTGGGGTCTCGAACCTGCTGCCCGGCAAAGGGATAAGGGTGTTCTTCTCGTCCCGCTCAAAGCGCAGCAGCGGTTCTTCTTTAGTGGTGCCGTGCTTTTCCTTGCCAATGCCGGTTAGTGACCAGGCAAGCGCCTTTTCGTTGGCGTCGGCAAGATCCTGATACTGCCGCCCGGCAGCCAGCTGCTGCCGCACCGTGGGCATGGAGCGCTCAACTTTCCCTTTGTGCTCCGGAGTTCTCACTTTGGCCGGATCGGCAACAAAGCCGTAATGCCGCTCTAGTTCTGCATACGCCCGGTTGATGATCGGGTCATACAGGTCGGCTTTGACAACACCAGCCTTGAGGTTGTCCAAAAGGACGGTTCTGGGGCAACCGCCAAAGAATTCAAAGGCCCGGATATGACAGTCAAGCCAGTTCGTTGTGTCCTGGCGTTCAACGAAGCGGACAAAGCGATGGCGACTGTAAGAAAGGGTCATGACAAAGGCCCAGACCCTCTTCTTCTGGTCACCCAGAGTAAGGGCTACCTGACCAAAGTCAACCTGGGCCTGTTCTCCGGCGGATGTTTCCAACCGGACAGTTACTCTCTGGGAATTATCCGGTTTAAGCTTTTTTACGTATCGTTTGAGACTGGAGTAGTTGAAAGGGTAGCCCTGTTCTTCAAGTAGGCGACAGATCTGCTTGGCAGTCATATTCGGCTCATCGAGCCAGCTGATTATCTGCTCTTTGTGCAGGCCTATGACCTCCTGCACCGCACCGACAGCAGATGAAGCAGGTTTGGCTGCCTTGGCTACTGCGGCCATGACGTTCTCCGCAATGGCAGCGGGTGTTTCACCATCTTCTCTGGTAAGACCGGCAGCCTTTGCCGCGTCAAGATACTTTCTGACGGTTGGCCGGGAAATGCCGAGACTTCTGGCAATTTGACTATTGTTCTGCCCTTTTTGCCAGTGATAGACAACTTCGTTCAATTCGATCATGGGGATTCTCCTTCGCGACATAGCAGCTCCTGTCTGGAAATAATTCCATGCAGAATACTGTCATGCTGGTTGGCTCCCCTAAAAAATCCAAAGTGGCAAATAACTCTGGTCCCGGTATCGACTAAACTGGCAAATTAAGTTGACCCAGGGGGTGGCAAATAACTTTGGTCACACCTTGTCTAAAGTGGAAATTTACCATGGTCCTCGACAACTGGACGAACAGCTCATGAATCTTGGCCTTCAGCTCTGTTTCTGTCTCGCCATAGTTCTTGAATACCAGATGCCGCTTCTTGTCCCGCCCGCTCTCCATCTCGTCATACAGCTTGGTAAAGATGAGCTTAAACAGCTCCTCGAAGACGTCAACCCCGGCGTTGGCAAGAACCTCGTCCTCCATCTCCAGAATCAGATCTTTCAGAGATTTCTTCTGATTGACCAGTTTGTCCATCTTCACCAGATCGTCTATGGTCCACCTGGCTGTCAGGATGTCGGAAAGCTTTTCGAACGCCGACGGAATGGCTGGGATGTCTTCAAAGTAGTTCGGGTCTTTGCGGTGATAGTAAGAGATACTGTCGCCGTTACTCCAGACCCCCATGGGTGCGCCGCTGAAGTTGCAGTAGCTCTTGAGCTGTTCCTTGCCATCTTTCCACTTGGGTTTCTTCAGCTCCACAAGAATATAGGGGGTGGTTGTTTTGTCTTTGTCAAAAACGCAGATATCGACCCGCTTTTTTTCCCGTCCACGAGTAACGTCATACTCCATGGAGAGCCGATTGACGGCGTATCCCAGGTCTTCCTTGAGCACCATCACATACAATTGGCGAACCGCCTCTTCCGGAGTCAGTTTGATCAATTTGCCGCGCACTAGGCAAGTTACGTGTGGCGCAAAGGTCTTGCCAGATTCTTTCATGACAATGCCAGCTTCCAAAGTTTTGATCTGAGCTGGCTTGAATTGGGTAAGTTTATAGGCGCTGTCTTTAAGAAGTTCGGCCAGAGTGGTGCTCATATGATAGGTTCCTCTATATGGTCGGCAAATGTTGATTCGGGCATACTATCACAGCTGATAGATTAAAATAGTCAAAATTCCGGACGTCCGGAATTCCGTTGTAACTATCGGTTTAATAACAATTCACGTCTAAAAAACGGCCAAATATTTCAGGGTTTTTGCCACTTCCTTCTCATGAAAGAGACAAACTCCAGCCGTTTACTTCATCAGTTTCATCTTCTGGTACGCCACGCCCCGCAGTTTGCCGAAACTGAGGATGAGAGCGCCCTTCTGCTCCGCAGTCAGTCTGGTGTAATCAAGAGTGTCAATTTTCTCGCAGAACTGATCGACAAAAGCAAGGTCAAGGGGCGCATCGGACGGTTTCGGCGCAGCGAACTTCTTGCGGATTTCTCCGACAGTAAGGCCGCTCTCCTTGTACTTGGTGTAAAGCGCAACCATCTTTGACGCCGTTTTCTGCTGGGATATGAGTTTCAGGATACTGCGCATGGCCTTGGGATCATTGCGGCAGTCATCCTTGATTTTTGCGGGGAGCCGATTCAAGGAAAGTATGTCCGAAATTGTGGAATCCGACTTCCCCAGTGCCGTTGCCAGCTCCGCCAGACCGTAATCATGCAGAGCCCGCAGCCGCTCGATGGCTTCGGCCTCTTCAATAGCCGTCAAGTTTTCCCGCAGCAGATTCTCAATAATGGAAATCTCCGCCGGTTCACCGTCGGTAAGGATCGCCGGGACAGTTTCCAGACCGGCATTGCGGGCCGCCTGATAACGACGCTCACCGGAGACGATGATGAACTTCCCCTCAGCCCCTTCCCGCACCAGGATCGGCTGGAGCACTCCATGACTGGCGATTGACGCCGCCAGTTCAACCAGCGCCTGCTCGTCAAAAAACTTGCGCGGCTGATCCGGATCGGGAATCAGCTGGAACATGCTTAACTGATACATCTGCCCTTTTACATAGGTTTCCGCCATATTGCCCCCTTGTGAGCTTCTTTAGATAGCCCTTAAATAAAAAAACTGCTGCATCGGTTCATGCCAACACAGCAGCATTAATTCATCGTTCATTCATCCCCAAAAACCATCAATCACTTCTTTACATTATTACGCAGCCTTAATACCCTGCCACCCCGGCAATGTCAACGTCTATGTAGACGCCACCTGTACCAGACCCTGGCCGTGGGTGATGATGGAGTAGCGGGCAAGAAAACCGTTGCGAATGTTCTCTATGCCCTGGAGATCTGTCGAATAACCTTACACTAAATCATGGTCAGCACTGAGATGGGTGAAATATCACACGAGATATCAGCATGTTAGCTTGAGGTCTAAATATTGCAGACGTCTTAAACATTGATTGGAGTGGGGCATTAAAAACAGTGGCTCTCTCCTCACATCGACATTTTATCGAAGCACATTAGTCAGGTGCTGAGTCTTTAAGGTTGGCGAATAGCAATGAATATATCCAGGTTTAGATTAGTTATGATTTCACTTTTCATGATTCTGGATTCAGCAAAAGTTTGCACAGCTATGGATGTCTTATTGACCTGGGATTTAAATCCGGACATTTCAACTGTTGGTTATAAGGCATATTACAAAAAAGACACCTTAAGTTTACCTTTTGACGGCACTGATGCTGCGCAGGGTAATTCTCCAATTGATGTTCACAATAATAATGTAGTGGGCTTTAATGGTCTTGATAATAATGCCAAGTATTACTTCACAGTAACTGCTTATGATACTAACTGGAATGAAAGTGGCTATAGTAATATTGTCGCAGTTAATGACAGCGATTTTGGCAATTTTACAATATTGGCAACTAATGATCTGTCTTCAGCTATTTCTCAAGCTGTCAGCATCTATAACAATCAGCCGAACATTACTATTTTAGCTAATTCAACGACCTTCTATCAAAATATTGTTATGAATGGCTGCAGCAGTAATATTACCATTAAGGGAAGAATAAATTTAAACGACCCAGCATATGTTACTGACACCGAAATCTATGGGAGTTTGGTTGTTGAATGCGGGACAATGACCGTAGATGGCTTGGTAATTCACTGAGGAACTTCAAGTTAGCGAAGCCAGTGATATACCGCTTGAAAGCAGATGGCGCGCTGCTGCAATTGCGGTTTCTCCCCCCCCAGAACAGACTACCAATTTCCCGAAGTTTTTCCCGCTGCATTTATGGCAAAGATACATCCCTACCTGCCTCGCCAGTTTTTCATCACCCCTCTGCCTTACTGTGGCCTGAAAATCCATAGCCAACATGCTTTTTTATCGAGGCAAAGATTCAAATGAGTAATTCATCTGTTCAAGGAGTCGTTCACAATATTTGACCCTTTATCTCGCCTATAAACCTTCAAACGGTCATTCCTGGCATAAACATGGCTTCGCATCCAACCATAGATTTTCGATTGCAAACAAAAAGTCGCTGCGTTATCATCGAATTAGAACATTATAGAAATTTCGACGTCAAAGTTTCTCATCCTCACCAACAGCAAGGCAGACATGATATGACAAGACAAGAGACTCTTTCGACCCTGATGCAGAATGATCTATTTGACCTTTTAGTAGTTGGCGGCGGCGCTACCGGTTGCGGTATTGCGCTGGATGCGGCGCTCCGGGGGCTAAAAGTAGCTCTGGTAGAGAAGCAGGATCTGGCGGAAGGGACAAGCAGCCGCAGCACAAAGCTGGTACATGGTGGGGTGCGCTACCTTGAAAAGGCGGTTAAAAGTCTGGATCTGACTCAATACAACCTTGTAAAAGAGGGGCTGCACGAACGGGGTCTGTTGCTGAAAAATGCCCCGCACCTCGCCAACCGGATTGCCTTTGTCACCCCGCTCTACAGCTGGATCGATCTGCCCCAGGTCTTTGCCGGCCTGAAGCTCTATGATTTTCTCGCCGGCAAGATGAGCATTGGTCGTAGCCGTATACTGAGCCGGAAAGAGACGATCAGGCGATTTCCCATGGTTAGAACGAAAGGGCTCAAGGCTGGGGTGCTTTACTATGACGGGCAGTTCAACGACGCCCGAATGGCCGTGGCTCTGGCGTTAACCGCCAAAGAGCGTGGGGCGATAGTGGCCAATCATGTCGAATTAACCGCCCTGCTCAAAGATAACGGCAGGGTGGCCGGTGCCGTTGTTAAGGACACTTTGACAGGAAAAGAATGGACTGTGCGCGCCAAAGGCGTGATCAACGCTACAGGCCCATTCGGCGACAGTTTGCGGAAGATGGATGATCCGGGCGTCGCCCCGATTCTGACTGCCAGCTCAGGGGTACACATAGTCCTCGACAAACGCTTTGCACCGCCGCTGGACGGCCTGTTAATCCCCAAAACCGAAGACGGTCGCGTACTATTCGTCATCCCCTGGCAGGGGCATGCTCTCATCGGCACAACCGATGACCCGGCCAGGATTGTCGATCACCCCGTTGTCACCGAGGCGGAAATCGATTATCTGCTGCGCCATGTCGGGCGGTATTTTGATATGCAAGTGACCCGGAAAGATATCAAGTCAAGCTGGTCAGGACTTCGCCCCCTGGTAGCGGATCCCGGAGCTGCGGATACCTCCAGCATGGTCCGTGATTATCAGATTTCTGCGAGCAGCTCCGGTCTGCTCACTGTCGTCGGCGGCAAATGGACGAATTACCGTTACATGGCTGAAAATGCCGTAGATCAGGCGCTTAACTGTTACGATTTAATGCCGCTTCGCCCCTGTCAGACCAGACATACCCCGGTTGCCGGTGGCGATAATTTCCACCCTGACAACCTGATCCGTCTTGGCAAAGAATACGGGTTTGCCAGCGACATCGCTCTCCACCTCCATCACTCCTATGGCGACCGGGCCGAGACTGTGGCTCAATATGCCGCCAAAGGCCTCGCGATGCGCCTGCATCAGGACCATCCCTACATAGAAGCCGAAGTGATTTATGCCGTTCGGCACGAATTTGCGGTGCAGGCCATAGACGTCCTCGCCCGCCGAATGCCGCTGGCCCTGATTGCTAAAGCGGCCGCCATGATATCCATCCCGCGTGTCATTGTCTTGATGGCAGCGGAGCTCGGCTGGGATGAGACGCGCTGCCAGACTGAGCTGGAGCTGGCAATGAAGCGGCTCACAGTGGCAATCTAGCGTTTGATTCTTTATTCCACCCAGTCGAAAGTCCGGGTAACAGCCTTTTTCCACATGCCGTAATTCTTGACGCGGGCGGTGTCATCCGCAGACGGTTGCCAGGTTTTGTCGATGCCCCAGTTGTTGCGCATTTCATCAGTACTCTTCCAGAAGCCGACGGCCAGACCTGCCGCATAGGCAGCGCCCAGGGCCGTGCTTTCGACAACCTTGGGCCGAATGACCGGCACGTTAAGCACATCGGCCTGGTACTGCATGAGCAGACCGTTGCCTACCATGCCGCCGTCAACCTTGAGGGCTTTGATGGCGACGCCCGAGTCAATTTCCATGGCATCAAGAACTTCGCGGGTCTGGTAAGCCACCGCTTCAAGTGCGGCCCGGGCGAAGTGGCCACGGGTCAGATAACGTGTCATCCCGACAATGGCACCGCGGGCATCACTCCGCCAGTAGGGGGCAAAAAGGCCTGAAAACGCGGGGACAAAATACATACCGCCATTATCTTCCACCATGCGGGCCAGGTTTTCCACGTCGGCGGCGGTATTGATCAGCCGCATCTGATCGCGCAGCCACTGGACCACCGCCCCGCCAATGGCAATGGAACCCTCAAGGGCGTATACCGTTGGCTGGTCACCGAATTTGTAACAAGGAACCGTCAGCAAGCCGTTTTTCGAGTGAACAATCTCTGTACCGGTATTGAGAAGCATAAAGCAACCGGTGCCGTAGGTGTTTTTCACCTCCCCCTGACTGAAACAGGCCTGGCCGACGGTAGCCGCCTGCTGGTCACCCAGATTACCACAGACCGGGATTTTACCACCGAAAGGGCCGTCAGGAAGAGTATAGCCGTAGCACGCCGGATCGCTCGATGGGCGAATCTGCGGCAGCATCTTTTTCGGCACGGTCATGACGGCGAGGATCTCATCGTTCCACTGTGTCCCTTCCAGATCCATCAGCATCGTGCGCGAGGCATTGGTGACATCAGTAATGTGAGCCCCGCCATGTATTCCACCGGTCAGATTCCAGAGAATCCAGCTGTCCATGTTGCCGAAGATGGCGTCCCCCTTTTCGGCAGCTTCACGCAGGCCAGCGACGTTATCCAGCAACCACTTGATCTTGGGTCCGGAAAAATAAGTCGCCAGAGGCAGACCTGTCTGGAGGCGAAAACGGTCCTGGCCGCCATCTGCTGCCAACTTGTTGCAGATAACGTCAGTACGGGTGTCCTGCCAGACAATGGCATTGTGATAGGGTTGGCCGGTGTGACGGTTCCAGATCACCGTAGTTTCGCGCTGGTTGGTTATCCCTACGGCGGCTATATCCCCGGCCACCAGGCCGGCCTGTTCCATTGCCCTGTGAATGACATCCATGGTACGCGACCATATTTCAAGGGGATCGTGTTCGACCCATCCGGGCCGGGGGTAGATCTGCGTGTGCTCCATCTGGCAGTTCGAAACAGTTTCCCCGGCATAATTGAAGAGCATGCAACGGGTACTTGTCGTTCCCTGGTCGATCGCTGCAATATATTCAGACACGGCTAAAGCTCCTTTTAATTGCGTAAATGGCAAAATCTGGTAACATTTCAACATTGGCAATATTCTTTTTGCCTGTTTAGTGTACGTATTGCAACATTTATACTTCAAGTGAGGGAATAATGGTTGAAAATTGTGCGGAGAAAAAACTGAACCAAAGGCAGCAGCAGATCCTGGAAATGGTTCAGCAACAGGGCTTTGCTGCCGTGGAAGCCCTGGCGCAGGGATTTGACGTCACTCCGCAGACTATCCGTCGCGACCTCAACGAACTTTGCCAACAGGGTCTGGTCAGACGGTTTCATGGCGGCGTCGGCTTATCCACCAGTGTCGAAAATGTTGCCTATGAAACACGCAAAATAATGTTGCTGGAAGAAAAGCAGCGGATTGCCCGCGCTGTGGCCGATCAGATACCAGACCGGGCTTCGGTTTTCATTAATATCGGCACGACGACCGAGGAGGTGGCCCGTGCCTTGCGAGATCACGACGGCTTGCACGTCATAACGAATGACCTCAATGTTGCCACGATTTTGAGCAGTAACCCCACCTGCAAGGTAATCATCGCCGGAGGCGTAGTTCGCCACCGGGACCGGGGCATAACCGGCGAGGCGACCATCGACTTTATTCGTCAGTTCAAGGTGGATTTCGGGATTATAGGGATCTCCGCCATCGACAGTGATGGAACGCTCCTCGAATTTGACTACCACGAAGTGCGGGTGGCGCAAGCAATTATCGAAAATTCACGTAAAGTTTTCCTGGCAGCCGATCATACCAAATTCAACCGCAATGCCTTGGTCAGACTCGGCCATCTGTCACAGATTCACGCCCTATTTACCGATGAACAGCCACCAAAGGATATTGCCGCAAGCATCGCCGAACACAAGGTGATCCTCCACATCGCGGCACCCTTGCCATGATACTTCTGTAGTCGCCACATCACATCTTCGATACTTTTGCGACAGGTCAGTTGCTTACGAGTGGTATTCGGAGCCAGCCGAGAGCGTCTTCATAAGTATCGAACACCTTGATATTCATGCCCCGACTTCTAGCTACGTTCTCCCCGAACCTCCCGGCGTCGAGCATTGGGATTTCAAGAACGTACGCAAACTTTGTTAAACTGGACACACCCTGATCGGCGAATTCCATAACTGTCTCTGCCGCAAATTTGCCGTAATAGAACCGTTCCATGAATTTAGGGTTTCCCGCGAGCCTCCGCCCATCAAGTAGTACCTTGCCAACCTTGTTCAGGACAACAGCTTCGAGAATTTCTATGAAAGTTCTTTTAGCCTCTTCCAGAGAGAATTTACCCTTTGCGACTACGTGCAGACACCCTGATTCAACTGATATTTCTAAAATCATGATCATCTTGTCACCATCCTTTCCATAGGCCAACAGCCTGAGCAACGTGACCAGGCTTGGTGTGGGCATAGACTATTCCCGGCTTATTTCTGCGCAGCAATGTGGAATTCTATAGGGGGCACCAAATATTAAATTACCAGAAGGCCATCTACTTTTTCCACCTCTCCTCGTAGTTGTTTATCTGTTTCCGCGTTAATCCGTGTCGAAACGCAAAAAACCGCTCCAGAGCCTGAAGCAGACTGGAGCGGTTTTTAAAGAATCTACTGCTCCCGGCACCTACTTGAGCGCAGCTATATAGGAAACTACCCCGTCGATAATCCCCTCGGCTGTCTGTTCCAGGTACTTGGGATCGCCGAGCTTTGCCTCTTCATGAGCGTTGCTGATGAAAGCGCTCTCAACCAGGATACTCGGCATGGTAGCGCCGACAAGGACATAGAACGGCCCTTGCTTGACGCCGAGATTCTTCGTGGAAGGATCCTGGCCGGAAATCCGCTTGTAGAGCGCTTTTTGCACCTCTTCGGCAAGATGGGCAGAGTCGTTCAGCTTGTAGTTTGCCATGAGATCGAAGAGAACCGCCTGGAGGATACTCACCTTTTCCAGGGAGGTGCCGTTCTCTCTTGCGGCCAGCTGCGCCGCCTTTTCAGTCTTGGCGAGGTTGAGATAGTAGGTCTCTATGCCGGAGGCCTTCCTGTTGAGAGCCGCGTTGGCGTGGATGGAGATAAACAGATCAGCGCCGACCTGGTTGGCGATAGCCGTCCTTTCCTGCAGCTCGATAAAAACATCGGTAGAACGTGTCATGACCGCGTCGATACCAAGCTCATCTTTGAGCTTCTTTGCCACCATCAGCCCGATGGAAAGAACAACGTCCTTCTCCTGCAGACCGCTTAAGCCCACTGCGCCGGGATCCTTGCCGCCATGACCAGGGTCAACGACAATCCTTCTGACCTTGCCAGGCTTGAGTGGACTTCGCTGGGGGATCTTGACAGAAGGCAGCTCTTTAGGCAGATCAGCACCCCCCTTCGGCAGCTCCTTCAGCACCGGGTCTACAGCTTTAAGCGGTGCAGAGATGACCGGTGTGAGGGCGCTTATTTCTGCAGTTCTTTCGCCTTTCACATCCACAATTATTCTGAAAGGGTCGGAAAAGGTGAATATCTTGTAATCTCTGATATTTTCCACGTCAAGAACGACGCGAACAGTGTCAGGCCGATACTGGGCGACACGGACGCTTTTCAGGAGGCCGTCACCGATTGAGAGATCTTTGACCCCCGGAGCAAGTTTTGCGCCGTTCACATCGAAGAAGATTCTGCTGAGGATTCCCGAACCCGGAGTCTTGGCGATTTCATGCTTTTCAAAAGCGGCTTCACGGCTCAGAGTCACCGCAATCCTGGTGTAGTCGGGAGTTGACCAGTGTTTCACCTCGGTAAGTTGGGCAGGAAGAGTGTGGGGATTTTCCGCGACAACCGCTTTCATAGGCTCCTGTTTAACGACCCTGGGAGCTTTAACGACCTTCTTTTTTGCGGTTTTTTTCTGTTTTTTCTGTTTGGCTGCAGCTTTTTTAGCCGTAGCTGTCTTGCTCTTTCCGCTGTCACCCTCCTCGGCAAAAGAGTTGGCAGCTAAAAGCAGCGTGAGCATTACCAGCCAGCATAAGCAGATTTTACGGTTCATCAAAGCATCCTTTTAAGTTCATCCACCAGATTCAGAGCTTCGAGCGGGGTGATGAGCGAAACATTCGTTTCTTCCAGTCTTTTCCTGATTCCTGAAGAGCGGTCATCAAACAGTGAGAGTTGCGGTGACGGAGCTGAAGTGACCGAGCGCCTCCCTTTGGCGATCCGTGGCACCCCTTCTTCCGAGAATTCGCCTTTTTCCAGATTCCGCAAAATCTCCTTGGAGCGCTCAATGACCGAAAACGGTAGCCCGGCAAGCCTGGCTACCTGGATGCCGTATGAGTGGGAAGCGCCGCCGGGGACGATCTTTCGCAGGAAAATCACCTGATCGTTCCATTCACGCACGGCAATGTTAAAGTTCTTGACGCCGCTTCTGGTAACTGAGAGCTCGGTCATCTCATGATAGTGGGTGGCAAAGAGCGTTTTTGCCTTGTGCGCCCCCTCATCATGAAGAAATTCGGCCACTGCCCAGGCAATGGAGACACCGTCAAAGGTGGAGGTGCCGCGACCGATCTCATCGAGGATAACCAGGCTTTTCGGGGTGGCATTCCGGAGGATATTGGCAGTTTCGGTCATCTCCATCATAAAGGTCGACTGCCCCTTGGCCAGGTTATCTGAAGCCCCCACCCGGGTGAATATCCGGTCGGTCACCCCGATGACAGCGGCTTTAGCCGGGACGAAGCTTCCCATCTGCGCCATCAGGGTTATCAGGGCGACCTGGCGCATAAAGGTCGACTTGCCTGCCATGTTCGGGCCGGTGATGATCAGCAGCTGATTGTCGCTGTTATCCAGAAGCAGGTCGTTGGGTACAAAGCGTTCCCCGAGACTCAAAGCCTCTATCACCGGATGACGCCCTTCCGTGATAGAGAGGATTTCACCGTTATTGATTTCAGGACGGCAGTAAGCGGCGCTGTGGGCAAGCCGGGCAAAAGAGAGCAAAACGTCAACAGTAGCGATCCTGTCGGCAGTCGCCGCGATTCGCCCCCCTTGAGCGGCCACAAGGATGCGGATCTCCTGAAAAAGCCCGTATTCAAGCTCTGAGATCCGATCCTCTGCGCCAAGGACCTTGTCCTCATACTCCTTCAGTTCAGGGGTGATGAATCTCTCGGCATTGGCCAGGGTCTGGCGGCGGATATAATCGTCCGGAATGTCGGCCAGATTTGCCCGGGTGATTTCGATGTAGTAGCCGAAAACCTTGTTAAACCTTATTTTCAGGGAGCTTATGCCGGTTCGCTGCTTTTCCTTGGCCTCCAGCCGGGCGATGAACCCCTTCCCTTCACTGCTGATTTTTCTCAAATCATCAAGCTCAAGATTGTAACCGTCAGCGATAAAGCCGCCATCCCGAAGGACAAAGGGCGGGTTTTCCGCTATCCCCTGCCTGATAAGGGTGGCAACGTCCTCCATAAGATCGATGCCGTCAGCCGAGTTTTTCAGCAAAGCCGCGCTGCATCCGGCAGCAGCAGCAACTACAGCAGGGAGGCGTTCAAGGGAATCCCTTAGGGCAACCAGATCCTTGGCAGAAGCCGAGGCAAGCGTTATCCTGCCGTTCAACCGCTCAAGATCCGCGATCCCTTCTATTGCCAGGCTGATCGCTTCACGCCTGGCAGGGTCGGCAACCAGCTCTTCGACCGAGTCGAGCCTGGCAAGTATCTGTTCAACTGAAACCAGCGGATAGTTGATCCACTCTTTCAGTTTTCTCCCCCCCATCGGCGTGGTTGTATTGTCCATCAAGCCAAGCAGCGAGCCTCTGCGCCGCCCTTCAGCCATAGTTCTTGTCAGCTCAAGATTGCGCCTGGTCGTGTCGTCCAGCAAAAGGAACTCGCGGCTCTGGTATGTGACCAGTTCCCGCAGATGAACGGTTGTCCCTTTCTGGGTCTCTTGCAGGTAATGCAGCGTCGCTGCGGCAGCTGCGGCAGCACCCTTGAGCCCCTGGCAAAGGGTATCGGGGTGAACGCCGAACTGCTGGGCAAAAAGCCGGACCCTGTACTCCGGATCATCAACCCAATCATCGATAAAGGAAAATAGCGGCGAAAAATCCTGGAGGATACTTTTCTGCAGGTTTGAATCACGATACTTTGCCGGCAAGAGTATCTCCCGCGGCGCCAGGCAGGCAGCCTCTGCCAGCAGCGTCTCAAGTGAATCAAGCTCGGTTGCCCGGAAATGGCCGGTGGAGAGGTCGAGAACCGCCAACCCGTAGGCTGTTTCAGACTGCGGGACGATTGCCACAAGGAAGTTGTTCTCTTTTGGCTGGAGCGAATCGTGGTCCGTTACCAGCCCCGGGGTGACAACCTTGACTACCTCACGCCGGACAATCCCCTTCACAGACTTTGGATCTTCCACCTGCTCGCAGATGGCAACTTTTTCGCCCGCAGCAATCAACTTGGCAATGTACGGCGGCGCCGAATGATAGGGAATCCCGCAGAGAGGAATCCCCCCGCCGTCAGAATCCTTCCCTCTTGAAGTCAGGGTAATATCGAGAATTCCGGCAGCTTTTACCGCATCGTCGAGAAACATTTCGTAAAAATCACCCAGACGAAAAAAAAGGATGGCGTCAGGATACGAAGACTTTATCTCCATATACTGCCGCATCATCGGGGTAAGTTCGGGCTGTATTTTGCTTTTTTCCATTTAATAGGTCCGGATCAGCTGATAAACATGGCATCGCCATAACTGTAAAACCTGAAACCACGAGCAATCGCTTCATGGTAAGCGGCCAAAACATGTTCACGCCCGGCAAAAGCGGACACCAGCATGAGCAGTGTCGATTTGGGGAGGTGAAAATTGGTTATCAAGGCATCCACAACCTTGAAGCGGTAACCGGGATAGATAAAGATATCGGCTTCACCGCTGCCGACTCTTAAGGTATCCCCGCTGGCTGCATATTCCAGGGTTCTGGCAACTGTTGTCCCGACCGCAACAACTCTGCCGCCTCTCTGTCTGCAGGCTGCAATGGCAGCAACAGTTTCCGCTGGAACGGTATAACGCTCCCGATGCATCCTGTGCTCACGCGGGTTATCGACCCGCACCGGCATAAAAGTACCCAGACCGACATGAAGGGTTATAGTGGCAACGTCTACCCCGTTAAGGCGGATTCTCTCCAGCAACTCCGGGGTAAAGTGCAGTCCTGCCGTCGGGGCGGCAACCGCACCGCGTTCTTTGGCAAAAACGGTCTGGTAGCGATCCCGATCTTTCGCCTGGGGAGGCCTTTTGATGTAAGGTGGAAGAGGAACTGCGCCGTTTCTGTCAAGCCAGCAGGAAAAATCAGCTGCCCCTGTAAACGAGACAATCCAGGCATCATTTTCTCCAGTGCCGATAACAGTCGCTGTAACCTGCTCGGGCAGGTTTATAATCGTTCCCGGGCGAGCCGACTTTGAAGAGCGGATCAGCACAAGCCACTCTTCCCCTGCTGTTTCAAGCCGTCGAACAAGGAACAGCTCCACCTTGCCACCGCTGGGCTTCTCGCCGTGCAGCCGCGCCGGGATCACCTTCGTATCGTTGAGAATCAGGAGATCTCCCGGAAACAGCAGTTCAGGAAGATTCGCAATCAGGGTTTCACCTGTTTCGCCGCTAACTCTTGCAAGAGTCAAAAGCCGGGCGGACTCCCTGTCAACAGGGGGCTCGACCGCAATAAATTCTGGCGGGAGGATGAAATCAAAATCGTCAAGACGCATCTGGTTAAACCTTTAGAGCTGCTTCAACTTATCTATACGGACACCCGGATAGTAGTAGGTAAGGATTTCCCGGTAACTGAATCCATCTCCTGCCCGCTGTTTCGAGCCCCACTGACAGAGACCGACCCCGTGACCGTTGCCAAGCCCGGCAAACTGGAGCTCATCACCACGCATCCTGACAGAGAAATTGGTACTCTTGATAACAGAATAGCCGACCGCTTTACGAAAATTGACCGCAGTGATAACCAGACCGCCTTTTGCCGTTGCAAGAGTGAGATCCTGAAGACGACCGTTTCTGTTGGTAGCGCCGGTTTTTATGCTACTGAGACCTGTTGCCTGATACCCGGCGGCTTTGACTAAAGACTCTATTTTTTTCAACGGCAAAGATACTTCCCATTTTGCCGAGGGGACATTCAGACAGTAGCGGCACTCTACCCCCTGAAGATAGGGCAGATCTGCCCCCCAGACATTAAGCGCCGCTTCGGTATGACCGCCGCAATTTGAGTGATAAAACGCCTGGATCACCCCTCCGGAGAATGTCAGCACTTCGCCGGCAGTCTCTTCTACCGCTCTGGCAGCACGACTGTCTTCGATATCGACACCATCGTAAACCTGATCCATGACGCTTGATTCAAGGTGGTACTGCGCGGCACGTCTGGCATCTTTTTGATAGATAGCATAGGAGCGGGCAATGACGGCCTGGGCCTTTACCGCTTCAACCGGCCAAAGAGATGATATTTCGCAGTTGATCAGTCCGACGAGATACTCTTCAAGCGGTAGTTCATCTACGACCAGAAGACCTTTGTCGGCAGGATAAAAATCTACTATCCCGCGGTAGCTTTTACCATTTATCCTGATTTTTGCCGGAGCCGATATTGTCAGCCTTTTTAACAGTCTGCCGTCTACCGAGAAACTGCTGCCTGAACTCTTGCGCAGGGATGCCGGGTAGGTGAGCATCACCGGATTCCCCTTCTCGTCGGCTGCGAGCAGCCCGTCACCATCGATTGTCAACGTCTCGGCACCCTTGATAATGGCGATACGGACAGATTCAGACCTGATTGAAGCCGCAGAGACTGTTGCGAGAAGTAGTAGCGCAGTTGAGATTGAGAGCAGCCGAGATAGTGTCAAGCGTGATCCTTATATTTTGGCAAGTAGAGAAGTTAACGCACTTATCCCTGTTCATCAAGACGGGAATAGTAATAAAAATCATAAAAGCGAAAGCCCGTCAACAGATAATCCGCCGGTATTTACAACCATCCCCTGCGAACAGATAATTTACCGGCGCTGTCTTAATTGGCAGATGAATTGCTATTCTTATTAAGCCAGAGCAGATTTAATCCATCGAACAGGGGTAAGGTTTAAAAGCTTTAATCATATTGACTGGTTGGCTACTTCATTAATAATAGCTGCAAACCCTTTACAGCAATGATTAAAGGGTGGCTTTTACACTAAGTGAAACGGCCTGACTTCCAGAATATGATCTGCGTAATTAGCTTGATTTAACCGCCATATAACTTGCAAAGACTGCGAAATAAAGCTCTAAAGACATCTAACGTTTCAAAAGTATTAGGAACTATGAACTCTCTCAAGGTAAAAATACTTGGTGCTGTCTGCTGTCTGATAGTTATTTTCCTTTCAGCCGCCACTTATATAAATTTCAGATATCAGAAACAACTCGTCCATAAAGTAACCGACGGCAACATTCAACTCCTTAACGAAACTATTAAAAGCAGCATTGCCGACGCCATGCGCAGCGGCAGATCCGACGAAGTCCGCTCTATTCTCGCCAGACTCAACAACTCTACCCATATAACTTCAATCAGAATACTCGATCCCGAAGGACTTATCCTTAACTCGGCAAAACCGGCTGAAATCGGCTCATCTGTACCGAAAGAAGATATGTCGGTTATCAAACGCGGCGATTCTACAATACTGGATAATCTCCAGACATTCACCTCCATCTCCCTGATCAGAAACGCCCCGGCATGCCATGGTTGCCACAACCCTTCAACCGAAGTCCTCGGAATACTGCAGGTCAATATTTCCATCGAGTACATGAAAAACATCATGGAGTCGATGAAACACAATGAGATTATCTCAACTGCAGCAATAATCCTGATGATCATCCTTACCATCTCCATTTTCCTCTTCTTTTATGTCGACAAGCCGATAAAACAACTCATTTTGTCCATGCGAAAAGTTGAGGGTGGTGATTTTGAAGTAAATACGGTTATTACCAGTAGCACCGAGATGAATCTCCTCAGCAATCACTTCAACCACATGGTAACTCAACTTAACAGTGTCATGGACACCGCTATAAACCATGAGCGGGAGCTTGCCGTTGCCCAGGGGAAACTCTCTCACCATCGTGAGGTCCACTCCCTCAATCAGAAACTTGAGTCGCAGATATCCGAGATAGAAACTCTCAACATAAGCCTTGAGGAACGGATTGAAGAGATTGAAGAGGCAAACTACAAGATAGCCGACCTGGCGGGAGAGCTTGAAGACAAGAACTCAAACCTTGAAAAGGTGGTTGCCCGCCTTTCTACACTCTACAAAGTCGGACTTGCCATAAACTCCAACATGGACAACGAGAACATCTTCCGCCTGATTGTCGACACGACAATTGAGACTCTTCATGCCAATATCGGCTATATCATAATTCATGACAAAGAGAATGATGCGATGCGTGTCGATACTCTTGTCGGCCATGGAGATGAGACTGACGGCGCCGTTATCTTGCCGATGAAGGACAGCAGTGTGTCCGGGTGGGTGATTAACAACGCCAAACCGCTCCTGATTTCCGACATAAATGAGACGCCGCAGTTCGACCGCTTCAGTGCCCTCGGCTATGAGCGCAAAACTCTGATCTGCTCACCTTTGATAGTCCGTGACGAAGTCATCGGCACAATTACTGTTGTCAACAAGAATGACGGCTCCACTTATACTAATGATGAGCTTGGCCTGCTGACAACTATTGCGGCCCAGGCAAGCATTGCCATCAAAAACGCCATGCTCTACGATGAGCAGCAAAAGACTTACCTGAACACTATCCACGCGCTTGTATCTGCCATTGAAGCCAGTGACAGTTATACCCGCGGCCATTCTGAAAGAGTTACGAAATACAGCCTTGCCATAGCTAAAAAACTCGGCCTGTCGCAAGAGCGACTTAAAATAATGGAGCGAGCCGCGATTCTTCATGACATCGGCAAAATCGGCATTAACCTGACGCTCTTGCATAAAGTCGGGAAACTCACTCCGGAAGACATTTTTGACCTGCAACAGCACCCCAGCATCGGCATTAAGATTCTTGAACCGATCGAGTTCCTTCTCGACGTTAGACTCTGCATAGCCCAGCACCATGAGCGCTTTGACGGCAAAGGCTACCCGAACAAGCTCTCCGCTGAGGCACTACTCTTGGAATCAAGAATTTTGGCTATTGCCGACGCCTTTGACGCCATGACCTCTGACAGACCGTATCGCAAGGCACTTGCCCTTGACGTTGCCCTCAAGGAGCTCACCGAGAACTCCGGCACCCAATTTGATCCCGCAATTGTTCCGATTTTCGTCGAGCTTATGACACAGTCAACCTTCCCTTTTTTCGCAACCGCCACCAAAACAGAGCAGCCGGCTGCTAAAGCTGCCTGATTAAAGGCTTGTCCAGACTCCAGTGTAGAATCTCATCTAGTTTGCCTAACGACAAGATTGGTGCTATAACTCTACTCCATGGAACCCTCACCACAAAGCCCGGCCAAATCTGAAAAACTTCTCGAAATAAAGCAGCTTTCCGTAAGATTCCCCGGCAAAAACGGAGTCAGTCTGAAAGTTGTCAACGAGCTCTCCCTGACAATTAACAGCATGGAGACGGTCGCACTCGTCGGTGAATCCGGCTGCGGCAAAAGCGTTACGGCCTTTTCAATCATGCGTCTCTTACAGAAACCGGGAGAAATCTGTGCAGGTGAAATACTCTTTGAGGGTGAAGATCTCCTCAAAGCAGATGAACACAGAATGCAGAAACTGAGAGGCTCGGCAATTTCCATGGTTTTCCAGGAACCGATGACCTCTCTCAATCCTGTACTAAGAATTGGGTTCCAGATCACCGAAGCAATCAGGCAGCACCGAAACATACCAAAAGCAGCTGCCGATACCGAGGCGGTCAGGCTCCTCACACAAGTTGGAATCCCTGACGCCGGCGAGCGTTTTGCTTCTTACCCGCACCAACTGTCCGGCGGCATGAAACAGCGCGCCATGATTGCAATGGCTCTTGCCTGCAAACCCAGGCTCCTCATTGCCGATGAACCGACAACCGCCCTTGATGTTACCATTCAGGCGCAAATTCTCGAACTAATCGACACTCTCAAAGAGAGTACCGGCATGAGTCTATTGCTGATTACCCATAATCTCGGAATTGTCGCCAACCGCGCTGACAAAACAGTAATCATGTACGCTGGAGCTGCAGTCGAGTCCGCTCCAACCGAGCTTGTGCTTGCTACTCCGCTTCACCCCTATACAAAAGGGCTGATCGCCTCTCTCCCCCAGAGCAGCCCTCCAGGGCAGCCTTTGCCGGCAATCAGAGGATCACTTTCGCCGAAAGATCTAACTCAACCCGGCTGCACCTTTGCGAGCAGATGCCCATATAAAATTGCAAAATGTGATTCCGCCCGCCCGCCTCTTATCGAAGTAAGCCCCAATCATTTTGCAGCTTGCTGGAGGGCGCCTCTCCCATGAACAGTATCCTCCTGGAAGCCGTCAACCTGAAAAAACAGTTCGAGCTTTCCGCTACTTCTTTCGGCAACAATAAAGTTGTCACAGCTCTCGACGGAGTCAGCCTCACCTTGAGGCATGGTGAGACTCTGGGTCTGGCGGGCGAATCAGGTTGCGGTAAATCTACTGTTGCAAAGCTTTTGATGGGACTTGAACTACCGACTTCAGGAAAGATTCTGTTTAACGGCGAAAACATTTCGGCGCTCGACAGAAAAGCTATGAATAGCTTCAGACGCTCAGTGCAAATGGTCTTTCAGGACCCATATTCATCACTAAATCCTAGAATGAGAGTCGGAGAGATAATCGGCGAGCCGCTCATTATTCACCGGATAACCTCGGCTGGCGATTATAAAAGTACAGTTCTCGATCTGATGCAGAAAGTAGGCTTACCGCCTGAGCAGTATGATCGCTACCCCCATGAATTTTCGGGTGGCCAACGGCAAAGGATCGGCGTTGCCAGAGCAATTGCCCTTAGCCCTAAAGTCATTATTGCTGATGAGCCGCTCTCCAGCCTCGATATCTCCATTCAGGCGCAGATAATAAATCTCCTCATCGAACTGCAGCAGAGCCTGGGGCTTTCATACCTCCTTATCTCCCATGACCTTGCAGTTATCCGCCATTTAAGCACAAAAGTCGCCATCATGTATCTTGGCAGGATTGTAGAAGAAGCAGCGACTGAAGAGCTGTTCGTAAACCCGCTGCACCCATATACAAAGGCACTACTGGCGGCTATCCCCGGATTTAACTCGGCTGACAGATCGGCCACAATCCTGGACAGCGACATGCCGTCGCCCATTTCTTTGCCGACAGGATGCTCTTTCCACCCCCGCTGTCCGTATAGACAGGATATCTGTGCCTCCAGGCAGCCGCTGCTTGAAGAAAAAATGCGCGGACATTTTTCGGCGTGCCACTTTAGTCTTGAGCTATCTACCAGTTGACAAACGCTTAGGTCAGGTAAATAATTTTCAGCCATCGCAGCATAAAAATGTTGTCACGGAGCAGTTAAAAATGAAGATAAATTGTGATTTTCTTGTACTTGGAAGCGGCATTGCGGGCCTTTCTTTTGCTTTAAAGGCTGCCAGCCACGGCACGGTTGCAATCGTGACGAAACGTGAGGTAACCGAATCGGCAACAAATTATGCTCAAGGCGGGATTGCCTCGGTTTTTTCAAAGGAAGATACCTTTGAGGCCCACGTAGAGGATACTCTTATTGCCGGTGCCGGTGTCTGTCACGAAGACATTGTCAGAATGGTTGTCGAAGAAGGGCCACCAACCATCCAGAGTCTCATTGACTGGGGGGTTAAATTCACTACCAGCGGCGATTCGTATGATCTTACCCGCGAAGGTGGTCACAGCCAGAGAAGAATTCTTCATGCCGACGATGTAACCGGACGGGAGATCGAAAGAGCCCTTGTGGCTGCGGCCAGAAATCATCCGAACATATCCATTTATGAAAACCATATTGCCATCGACCTGATTACCGAGGCAAAAATTACCCATAAACGTCTGAAGCCAAATCGCTGTCTCGGTGCCTATGTTCTCGGTATAGAGGCCGAGAGAGTGAAAACATTTACCGCCGGTTTCACCCTGCTGGCAACAGGCGGAGCCGGCAAAGTTTACCTTTACACCTGCAATCCTGACGTCGCGACAGGCGACGGCGTAGCCATGGCATATCGCGCCGGCGCCGATATTGCCAATATGGAGTTCATGCAGTTCCACCCGACAACTCTTTTCCATGCTAATGCCAAGTCCTTCCTGATCTCGGAAGCTGTCCGCGGTGAAGGGGCAATTCTACGCCGCCGCGACGGCACCGCCTTCATGGAAAAGTATCACCACCTGAAAGATCTGGCGCCGCGAGACATTGTTGCCCGCGCCATAGACAACGAGATGAAGACCTATGGAGACGACTGTGTCTACCTCGACATGACCCATAGAGAGCCGGAATATATCAAGGGCCGTTTTCCGAATATTTACCAGACCTGCCTGGATTACGGGCTCGACATGACCATATCGCCACTGCCGGTCGTTCCTGCCGCTCACTACCTTTGCGGCGGCGTTGCTGTCGACAAAAATGCGGAGACCAACATCAAGCATCTTTATGCAATCGGTGAAGTCGCCTTCACCGGACTACATGGCGCCAACCGCCTCGCCAGCAACTCGCTGCTCGAAGCTGCCGTCTATGCCGGGCGGGCTTATAAGCATGTTGTCAACGAGCTCAATAAAGGTTGCAGGGAGCAGCTTCCCGTTGTCCCTGAATGGGACTCCGGGACGGCAACCAACAGCGATGAAATGGTTATCGTCTCCCAGAATTGGGATGAGATCAGACGCTGCATGTCAAACTATGTCGGCATAGTAAGGTCCGACAAACGGCTTGAGCGCGCCCTGCGCAGGATAAGACTGATTCAGGAGGAGATTGAAGATTTTTACTGGGATTTCATCATAACCTCAGACCTTATAGAGCTCCGCAATATTGCTACCGTAGCAGAGCTTATAGTCCGCTGCGCCAAACAGCGCAAGGAGTCACGCGGACTTCACTACAACATCGACTACCCTGAACGAGACGACATTCACTGGAAAAAGGATACTTATGTCCGGAAACAGTTCTGAAATCCACAAAAACATAACGGCTTTCCGGGAAGAAATAGATAGTCTCGACAGCCAACTATTGGCTATTTTCAACAGGAGGGCATCACTGGCTCTGGAGATCGGCAGGATCAAGAAGGTCCTGAA
Organism: uncultured delta proteobacterium; assembly: GCA_963787125.1. Taxonomy (GTDB): domain Bacteria; phylum Desulfobacterota; class Desulfuromonadia; order Geobacterales; family DSM-12255; genus VEOV01. The sequence goes on along the minus strand of CAWBBV010000007.1, from coordinate 582,314 downwards.
CCTGCCTGTTTATGACCCTTCAAGAGAAAAGCGGATCTTTGTGCGCATGAAAAATGACAACCCCGGTCCGCTTGATGACGGTGCTGTGGTAAGGCTCTTTGAACGGGTTATTGATGAATCCAGACGACTCGAAAGAATCATGACTCACCCTGAAGGTCAAGCCGTAAAGGAGTCTTAACAATGCTTATTATCATGAAAAAATCTGCTGCCGAAAATGATCTGGTTCACGTAAAAGAGTTTCTGATAAACAGAGACTACGACATTCACCAGTCAACCGGCGCAAACAGGACTATCATAGGGGTTATTGGCGACACTGAAAAACTCGATACTCTGGAGATAGGGAGTATGGCAGGTGTCCTGCAGATCATCAGGATAGCAAAAGAAGAGTAGAAAAATCTGAAGGTAATACAATATATAAAGCGACCTGGTCCAGGTAATCTGACCAGGTCGCTTTTTTCAATTAGTACTTTGGCAGTTATTTTATACGCTAGGCCTGTTGAGCAGGGTTAAGGTTTAGCTGCCTCATCAATCAAAAAGTTCATCAGATTAACAACCTTTTTAACATCATCCCTGGTCATATTCGACTTGGGCTTGCGCAGCATCTTTATTCCATAAGCTTTTGTCGCCTGTTTATCGAAAGGTTGGCCGGTAACCGGCGCAATTCCTGTTTGAATGGCTATTACTGTCCGCTCCTGGGTGTGGCATTGAATACACTTGACCTTCATGATATCAAATGCCGGCTTTAGATCTGCCGGAATCTGCGCCGGGTCGAAGTTCATCTTGTCACCCCTGCCGATGGCCTTGATTTTTGCATGAACCGGAGTGGCAGCAATTGCAAACAGTGTAAGCAGAATAAAAACCCTCAACATTCTCATCCCTGATCTCCTTTCTTTAAAACCTGACAATTTTAAAATGCAACTCTGACACCCAGAAGCGTAATATTACTGTAACTGCTCGAACCCGGCCTCTCTTCTTCAACATTCTGGTACTCTAACGTAAGCTTCGTGTTCTGTATAGGTGAATATGAGATTGCCGGAATAATCCTTTTATAGGTAGTCCCATCGTTCATCTCCTGATACTCATAACGTAACAGGGCAAGCAGATCAGTGCTGAACATATATTCACCCTGGGCCGCATAAACATCTGTGTACTCCTTTTCATGTGAAGCAAAATCAGGATTGGAATCGATTCCTTTGGCCCAGGCAAGTTTAAGTCTGGCACTCATTACCGTCAGATCCATCTCGATACCACCACGAAAAAAGTTGTTTCGCTGCGTTGAGGCAAGACTTATGGAATTGCGCCCCGAATAACCATATCCGCCGATGACAAGGTACATATAATCGAAAATGCTTTCTTTATCCAGATCAATATCAGGCTCATGGGCATGAAAATCAGAACCGCCGAGTTTTAGTGATACGTGCCCGTAGGCTTCATTGGTATCCTGACCATCCCTGTCTACAACCCCGCCAGCAAGATAAACCCGGTTAAACAGAACTGCGTTCAGCTCAACGGCATCCTGGGTGGAATCGGTTGTAAAATTTGAATCACCAACATGAAAGCTGGTAGTGGCAAAATCAGAAATGCCGGTCTTGTTGGTCCTTTTCCATAAAGAGAGTTGTGGGCGAAACCGGCCGACTTTAATATTTATCGGGGTTTCCAGAGTGTTTCTCCAAACCAGATAAAACTCTTCCAGATCTTTCCCATAAGGAGAATCCGCGTTTACTGGTGTATTGCTGACTGCCGGATCAAAAGTTCCTTGTGAATACAGATTGTACTTTAGGAAAAACCCGAGCTTATCACGGAATACCCCACCAGCAAGCAGCGAAACTGCCCGGGTAGAGAGGTCGACTTTGTCATAAGGGGCAGAATCATTATAGGAGGCGTTAAGTGACGCTGAAAGTGATATGGGAACAGTCTGGGGCAGTCCGGCAAGCCATAAAGGCTCACTCTTTTTCGGCCCGACGGAAACGGCTTCATTGTCTTTTTCAGGCAAACCGGCAGCTGCAAGCCCTTTAAGCTTTTTCAGCACATCCGGGTCACCTTCACCCTTTATGACAGGCTCATTGGCAGCCTGCTCACCTTTTTTCTGTTTGTTCCAGACAAAACCGTTTTTCTTGAAAACGTCGCCATACTCGTTCAGCTCCGGGAAGATTGTATGGCAGGTAGCGCATTCGGTGTTGTGCTCACGACTGAAGGCGGGGATGGCATGGGCAACCTCCGATAAAAAGAGCGGCGCAATCAGCAGAATTGCAAGAGGCAACACGAAACCTAAGGCTTTATTCATTGATAAGCCTCCTATCTTGAGAAATAAATTTCATACCTGTTTAGGGTCTGTCCCGATAATCGCCATAGGGTGCGGATACTGACGGATGCGGATTCATGTAAGCCCAGGCGACTGGATCTTTAGCATTGATCGTTAAGCCGGCAGTAAATGCAGCAGCGCCATCCAGCCAGTCTATGGAATCAAATATCAGCCTCTTGGCGTACAGATCATTATGTGCAAACCCGCCGAAGTCACGGAAAAGAAGGTTCAGATTGAATGCAGCCCCCATATTCCCTTCATTCCCCCATTTTTTAAATGCATTAGCACTGGCAGTTCTTGTTTTGCTGTAATTTTGCGGTTTAGTGCCGTTACTCGACATATTGAAGAAATAAGGATTTGCTGTTGGAATAAACTGCGGAATCCGCCCTGTGAAGTTGGCACTGGTTTCGACTAACGACTGGAAGGCCTTGAGGGCATGACGATAACCGTCTTTCTTTTTTTCAAGATCACCTGGCGTCCAGGAGTGGCAGGCGGAGTTGCAGACAGGACTCTCTAGCGTTGCAATGCTCTGATTCAACGGATTGTTGTAAATTGCGCCGAACTGATCGACTAAAGGAGAAGCCGCTACATAATCACCCCGCGTAACGGGAAGAAAAGTATGGCGGCGAGGCCGCAGGTGACAGGTGACGCAAGGCCCGTCCAGACCGGTACCGTTGGTATTGTTCCTTCCAATCTGGTCGTGCTTGAACAGATCTGAAGGATTGTTGAAGCTTCTGCCAAACTGCTTGGCGAATTCGTAACCGGTCGCTTTAAAAACCGTTCCGCCAGCCGTAAGGTAGTGAGAATTTATGAACGAAAGTTTGTTGTACTGCTTGGCAGAGGTAATAGATTCGAATACCTTCTGAACAACTCTGCCTGATTCACGCCCTGTATGACAGGGAAGGCATATGTTTGAGGTCGAAACATCAGGAAAAACAAAAAAATCAGTTGCCAGAGCAGGGCTAGCTGGAACTCCCGACACCTTGTAATTGTAGTATCCGGTGACCTGCTGGACTTTCCGCATCCTGTACCCGTATGCACTGCCACTGCCGTTATCATGGCAGACGTTGCAGTAAATCACCTGTTTCTGGTTACTGATCGGGACGCTACCAGCACCTACTAATGTGCCATCAGGATTGCGTGCCGCACCCCAGGGGCGGATATCGTTAAAATCTGAATTAACATAGTTTATGTAACCGGTCGAAGTGTGACACCTGACACAGTCAGTAGCCGCCGAGGTTTTGGGAGAAGCATTGTCTGTGCCTCTAACCTTGAAATCATAATGCATGAAAGGTTCGGCTTTAACCTCTCCATGTCCTGATTCAGACCAATCATGATGTTGCTCAGTTACGTTGTTATTGTGAGGATTATGACACCAGCTACAGGCGCTTTCATAAGGGGTTCCACGCAAAACGGCATAACCTGCCGAATTGAGTGAATTAGGGAGGGGCGAAGTAAGGTTGGTAAACTGAGGCGTTGCCGAGGTATGTCTTCCTTCCAAAGGCTTCATGGTATTCGCCCCATCGTGGCATCTGAAGCAAATGGTATTTCCAGTGTCACTCGCTACACCAACTGGCGCACCACCTCCGTGGCAGCTTGTACAGCTATTGGCATGGGCGTGACTGTGACAGTTAGTGCAACCGGCAACATTCATTTTGTAATGAATAGAGGATTTCCACTCATCAACAATCATGTTTCCGGTAACAGGGGAGACCCACTGCGAATTTCCATGGCATGAGGATGTAATGCACCCCTGTGACTTATTGACTGAGTTGGCTAGAGTGTCATTACCTGAGAGCCCGCTGCCACAGGCGGTCAGAAACAACGCCAGAAGAGTCAGCATCAACAAGTTAATACGGCTTTTCATTTTTAGCCTCCGCTGCACATCTGAAAACAGGCATTTTACAGTATTTAAAGCCAGCTCAATCTAAATCATTTTTTAGTTTTAATCAACAGCCAACAATGGTATGAATTGCCAAATTCCTATATTTTCGGGGGGGCTCGCGCCATGTGCAAGAAATTATTTGTAGCTGCGACAGGACAGAACTGTGGAAAGACCACCATGAGCGTTTCCCTGATGCATCTTGCCAGGAAAAAATATGGCCGCGTCGGCTTCATTAAGCCAATTGGCCCCAAAATAGAGATGTTCGGCGACCGGATGGTTGATATGGATGCAGCCCTGATGGCAAAAGCCTACGGGCTTGAAAACGACATTCATCTCATGTCACCGGTTGCCCTGCACAAGAATTTCACCAAAGAGTTCCTTGCCGGCAAGATTACCCAGAGTGAACTCGAAACCAGAGTATTGACAGCAGTTAGCGCGCTGGAAAAAAAATACGATTTACTGATTATTGAAGGGGCAGGCCATGCCGGAGTCGGTTCAATTATCGGCCTGAACAATGCCCGTGTAGCTCACCTGCTTGAGGCTCCGGTTATTATTGTTGCCGGGAGCGGCATCGGCAGCGTTGTCGATTCCATCCGCCTCAATATGGCGCTTTTTGAGAAGGAAAAGGCCGATGTCCGCCTCGCAGTAATCAACAAGGTCAGATATGACAAACGTAAACATATTATCGACCTAGTCCGATTGGCCTTTGCCGGTGAACCCCTCAACATAACCGGAGGCTTCAACTACTCCCCTATTTTGGCAAACCCGACTCTCGGACACATCTCAAGACTTTTCGGCCTGCCACTCCGCGCTAATGAAGGCGAAAGAAGCAGAATAATTCACAATATCCAGCTTGGCGCAGCATCTTCGCAAAGGGTTGTCGACAACCTGCTGGAAGATACTCTCCTTGTTGTCACCGGTTCAAGGGATGAGCTCCTGGTGACAATTTCGTCCCTTTATCATATCCCTGAATATCAGGAGAAAATTGCCGGCCTTATTATCACCGGGCGCAACCTGGTATCGGAAATAAGCCAGAAGATAGTTGAAGACAGCGGCATACCCTATATCCGGGTACTTGAGACAACGGCAGACGTCTACACCGCTCTGAGCGAAGATGTTGCCAAGATCACAGTGGAAGACGTTGAAAAACTCAACTGGATCAAGAATCATGCGGAAAAAGAGATCGATTTTGAAGCTATTGACGCGATTCTCTAAAGTTAGTCCGCGCCGGTTATATCTTTCCCTTTCGGATACTCGACATCAATTTGATAGTTCACTGTCCGCTTCTCGCCCGGCTTGAGACTAAGCCTCCAGAGTTGCCTGCCGTCATTGCGGCTTTCAGTTGCGGCCGGCTCGTTGTTTCTGATCGCTACTTTAATCTCTTCATTCCCGGCTACCGGGATCTGGTCAATCAATGAGAGAGCTATCTCCTCCTTACGGAAATTTTCCAGCTCCACCGTGCAGTGCCAGCTGACGGCATTTCCGGCCAGAATCCCGGCCTCCTTACGCACCTTTGTCACGCTCCGCTTGACCTTTACAGCACTGTCGCTGCCGAAAAAGAGGTCGAACTTTTCACCGGGGGCAACTGCCTTGAGGTAGGATTTACCCACATAGGCAGAGTCGTTGAAGACATTCACCACTCCGGCGAGGAGCGGATATGAAGAGCTGTTGGTGACTTCACTCTTGAGAAAAACGGCCTGCGACAGTTTCGGAACAGTTACGAATTCGGCCTTGACAGGAATCTTCTCAGCAGCAATCAGACTGGTCTGCCTGCTGCCGTCAGCAGGAATGTCAATGCTCTTCGGGATGGTGAACTGCACCGAATTCTGCCCTTCGCTGACAAGGCTTGATTGATGGCTCGCCTTGAGCATTGCTGCTTCAGGAGAACTCCCACCATACTCAGCTTGCATCGAATCGACCTCAACCGCCATCGGCGCCGAAGCAGCAGCCTTCATCGCCATCTTGTAGGCGCGGGCTGCAACCGGCCTCACAGGCTCCGGAAAATTGATATTCCATTGCTGCAATTCCGGTGGAGCGCTGCCGGCAGACGGCGCTGCCGTTGACAGTGAAAGATTGACCCCGTTCCAATCTTCGCCGGAACTCTGAGCAATGATCGCACGATAGAGCAGCTCGGCGCTCTTGCCGTCGGCGCTAAGGCGGATATCATAGGTCGGCTCCCATCTGGCCTGGCTGACAAGGTAGGAGAGCTCCAGATCCAGCTTCATGGCTGTGGCTGCATCGATGGTCACTTCGGCGCTGCGCACCTCTTTTCTGCCACTGCGACTGATGTCGGCAAGCTGTTTTCTGAGGGCTGCAATCCTGTCTAGAATAGGCTTTTTCTCAGCCTCTGCGTCAAAAAGTCCCTCCTCAACCTTCAGCATTGATTCGCCGACAAAACGGCTCGCCTCACCAAGCTCGGTTGATGACGGCTTGCCAAGGGCAAGATCCCTTGAGATCCGCTCTCCCCAGCCAAGCTTGATGGAATCGACGAACGCCTTCTGGGCGGTGAGCGAAGTGCGGCGCGCATCGATCCTCTTTACTGATCGCTCCAGGGTCTGAATCTCCCCCTCAATATCCCGGATCCGCTTTTCACTGCTGTTTTCCAGGAAGACGGTTCTGATGGCAAGCCCCTCTATCCTAGCGACCGTCGTCCCCTTCCCCTCTGCCCGCAAGGTATCTTCGGATACCTGCAGAGGGAGACCTTCGAAGACAACAACATTCTCCCCCTTTTCGAGCTTCACCGTCGCGGCTCGCTTCACCATCGCCCGGTCGTTGAAAACAGTTACTTCCGAGATCCGCGATTCGGCGATGATCTGCCCTGCTTGAACAGCCGACGCAACAGAAACGAGAACCAGACATAGCGCTACAAAAGCAGTTTTTTTCATTTTTCACCTCGTTGGTTTTCACCATTTTCAAGCATATTTTTTGAAGGGCTCATTGAGTGTGCGCACATCTACCTCGAACAGCACCTCCATAAGCTTTTGTGTCAGCCAGACGGTTTCATCCTCGTTTCGTCAGCAGTTGCCAATTCAGCACCCCTTGGGCGTGCAATTGGGAAGCGCGCGGAATATGCCTGATAAAAAGGTTTGAGAATGATTTCTCCACCAATTTTTTCCCCGGTCCGATATTTTAAAATCGGATTATTACGGAAAACCATCAGATGATTATCGGATAATTAAGCATGGTCGCGAATGAGGAGATAGCGAAAAACCCATGACAGCATCTACAGTCTCAACTGCCTGTGCCATATCATCCAAAAGCCACCTTTGTTATGGCGTTCTTTATCGGTTTCCAATTCGCCACCTGCAGCGTGGCGAATTTCAGGATCACAATCAGCATAAAACAACAGAAGCCGCTGAGGGTCAAGTCTCCAAATCTCAAATTTGACCACTCAACCCCCTCGCCGGTCATGGCAACCAATCCGACGAAGCCAAACACAACACCGGTAGGGCGATTATCCCTTCTGCCAGAGGCCACGGTCTAACGTGGCGCAGCATGCAATATGTCGTAAACTATTCACAGGCATAAAAAAGCCGCCCTATCAGCACCATGCTGACCTGAGCGGCTTCATCTCGAAATCACATTTCTCCCTGGTTCAATCGCTTCTTCCAGTATCCCGGTCTGCGCTTCTGATGCATGGTCGCCAGGATGTATATCCGATCTATTTCGTCCAGATAAACGAGCATATACGGAAAGCGGTCCAGCAGGCGTCTCCTGGTGTTCAGAAGGAAATATGGCCAGCGTTCCGGCGCTTCTGCCATATCGACCACGCAAAGTTCAATCTCATCAAGAAAACGCTGCCCAAGCCCGACAACCTTCGATTCGTAATATTCCGCTGTCTGAATAAGTTCTTCAAGCGCTGAGGGGTGATATTCGACCGGCTTCATCGTCTGAGCCGTTCACGCGCCTGTCTCATTGCTTCATCAGCTGGTATGCAGGTGACAGTCCCTTCCTTTATTGTTTGATACCGCTCCTGAATCTCGGCAACCCACAGGGCTTCAATCTCGGCATCTTCCTCTTCGACGGCTTTCAGCTTTGCCACCATCTGTTCATATTCTTCCATGCCAATAAGAACAAGCTCGCCGTGCCCCTTGCGAGTGAGATAAACCGGCTCATGCTCTTTACGGCATATTTCTGAAAGATGATTCAAGTTGTTTTTGAGATCGGATACAGGATGAATACGGGGCATGATTATGCCTCCCTTTAATCGGTGTAAGGTTCCAAGATACTGAAGATATATCAAACTTCTTGAAACTACTCCAGCTCATACATTCATCCTTACTCGGAATGCCTGAATGAAACCGTGATAAGCAGGATACCGATTCATCTCAGTGACTCTGCATTTCACAAAGCGCGGATGTGTCACCTACCAAACCTCGCCACCATCTTCCGCGCCACCGCCACAATCCCGATCCCGGTCGGGCAGACAGCGTCGCACCTGCCGCAGGTGAAACAGCCTGTCTCGCCCCATTTCGTCAGGTCGGCCGCCAGCTTGTGATGAATGCGGCGGCGGGTGCGGAGCGCCTCCGTCCCAAGAGGGTTGTGGCCACCGGCCTCACGAGCAAAGCCGTCCAACTGGCATGAGTCCCACATCCGGCTCCTTGAAAACCCGGTTTCGTCGCGCCAGTCCCTGACACCGAAGCAGGTGCAGGTGGGGCAGACGAGATTGCAGCCGGTGCAGAGGATGCAGGAGGCGGCAATCTCCTCCCAGAAGCTGTCGGGAACGAGATTAGCCATGAGAAGTTGGGAGGCTCTCTTGACAATGGCTGCCTCGTCATCCACATAAGCCGCTGCTTTTGCCAGCACCTCTGACAGGGCGTCATTCGGCGCATCGCAAGGGGTAAGGGCTGCAACCGCCCGTCCTGCCTCGCTGTACGGGTTTATGATCCAGTTTGTGCCATCAAAGATAAATTCCAGGTCGCAATCACCAAGAGCCGGGGGGAGAAAGGCGCCGTCACATCCCGTATATCCTGACACGGCAGCGATGATGGCCCCTTCGCGCCTGGCGAAGTAGATGTCATCACGAAAACCGTCGCCAAAGAAACGGTCGGTGAATTTCAGACAGAGAAGATCCTTGGGGGTAAAGCCGATGAAAAGCCCTTTTTTCGTGGGGCGTTCAGCGACGGCGGCGCCTTCCCTGTAAATCTCCTCCTCCTGGGGGAAGAAGCTGGCTGTCGGCTTGGCAGGGAGCGCGCCGCCTCGCAGCGCTGCGGTTCCTGTCTGCAGAGTGCCGAATATCCTGCATCCGCCGGCAGCTATCACCGGCAGGATCAGGTTGAACTCCTTGGCAACCGTGGCAAGAAAAGCTGCCAGGCCGGATGAATCAAGGATCTTCATGACGCCGCTCCTATCCTGACTGCACAGACTTTGAACTCGGGAATATGTGATTCAGGGTCGAGCTGGTTATTGGTAAGGACATTGGCCGCCCCTTCGGCAAAATGAAACGGCATAAAGAGCACCCCCTGCATGGCGCTGGCGGTTATTTTGGCAAAAACGGTCACTTCACCCCTGCGACTGGTAACGGTGATCTGGCCGCCATCCCTGATGCCCCACGAAGCCGCATCAGCCGGGTTTATCTCCACAAACGACCGCCTCTCCTCCCGATCCAGAAGGTGTGTCCGGCGTGTCATGCTGCCGGTGTGCCAGTGGAAATATGTCCGCCCGGTGGTCAGCATCAGCGGGAAATCAGTGTCCGGCGACTCCTTGGAGGGGCGATAATCCAGCGGCACAAACTGACCCTTGCCACGAGTGAAGCTTCCTACATGCAGCGTCGGCGTCCCCGGATGATCAGCCGCCGGACAGGGCCACTGGAGGCCGGCAAGAGTGAGCCGTTCATGGCTGACCCCGCCATAGATTGGCGTAAGAGATGCTGCTTCTGCCATTATTTCGGCTGTATTTCGATAATTCATCCCCTGGTAGCCGCTTCTGGAGGCCAGCGCGCAGATGATCTCCCAGTCAGCCCTTGCCTCACCCGGCGGCTCAAGCGCCTTTTGCAACAGCTGGATGCGGCGCTCGGTGTTGGTAAAGGTTCCTCCCTTTTCGGCAAAGCAGGCTGCCGGCAGGACAACATCGGCAAGCGCGGCGGTCTCGGTGAGGAAGATATCCTGCACCACCAAAAACTCCAGCTTTTGCAGCGCTTCCAGGGCATGATTCTGGTCAGGGTCTGAGATGGCCGGATTCTCCCCCATGATGAACATCCCCTTGACGACCCCTTCATGGGCGGCATTCATGGCATGGGTCAGCGGCAGACCAGAATTTGACGGCAGCTCGCACCCCCAAGCCTTTGCGAACTTCTCCCGTACCTGCGGATCGGCCACCTTCTGATAGCCGCTGTAGAGATCGGGCAGAGCCCCCATGTCGCAGCCCCCCTGGACATTGTTCTGCCCCCGCAGCGGACAGACCCCTGCCCCTTCACGCCCCAGATTGCCGGTCATCATGGCAAGGGCGGCCACGGCGCGGACATTATCAACACCGTGGGAGTGTTGGGTAATCCCCATGGAGTAGAAGATCAGCGCTGCTTTGGCGCTGCCGAAGAGGCGCGCCGCAGCGGCAATCAGCCCGGCATCAACTCCAGTGACCGGGGAAGCTACTTCCGGCGTCCAGCTGGCAAATGAATTGCGGAACGCGTCAAACCCCTCTGTGCGGCTTTCTATGAACGAGTTGTCAGCAAGATCTTCCCTGTCGATCAGGTTCATCATGGCCAGAAGGAGCGCCACATCGCTGCCGTTTCTATGTCTGATGTGAATATTCGCATGGCGGCTAAGGCGGATGGCGCGGTTATCGGCAACGATCAGCTTTGCCCCGCGCTTCACGGCATTGATGATCCGTGTGCCGATGAGCGGGTGCTGCTCGGTGGTGTTGGAGCCGATGACAAAGATGAGGTCAGCTTTGTCGATGCAGTCGATGGAGTTGGTCATGGCACCGGAACCGAAGGTCTGGGCAAGGCCGGTAACGGTGGAGGAGTGGCAGAGACGGGCGCAGTGATCGATATTGTTGGTGCCGAAAACAACCCGGGCCAGCTTCATCAGGAGGAAATTCTCCTCATTGGTCGCCTTGGCCGAAGAGGCAAACATCATGGCGTCATTGCCGTGGCGCACCTGCAAATCCCGGATGCCGGACACAACCCTGTCAATGGCCACGTCCCATGAGACAGGTGTCAACACCCCGTCCTTCCTGACAAGGGGAGTTTTCAGCCGTTCGGGATGATTGATAAAGGCAGCGGCGTTCCACCCCTTGACGCAGAGCCCACCACGGCTCACCGGATGCTCCCGTAGCGGCTCGACGCCCACAGCCCTGCAATTATCGGTGAGGAGCCAGAAGGCGCAGCCGGTGCCGCAGTATGGGCAGATGGTAAGGGTTCGTTTCATAGGACTACCTTTCTACGCCGCTTTCGCCATTGGAAGCGGCTCAATCGTGGGGCGTTTCTTTTGCATACAGTGCCACAAATCCCACTTCAGCTGATTTGACAGCCATGACTCAGGCGAAGTGCCGGTTAAAAGACCTACCCTGATGGCCATGTCAGCCGTCATAGAAGCATGACCATTCAGGAGCCGGGACAGGTGCGGGCGTGACACGCCAAGGCGGGCCGCCACCTCTCCAACGGTCATGTCGGCTGGAAGAAACTCTCGTAACACTTCTCCGGGATGAGCCGGATTACACATTCTTGCCATACGCTACTCCTTTCAATGGTAATCCTGATAATCAACCAGAACTGCGTCTTCACCCTCGAACATAAAGGTCAACCGCCAGTTACCATTCACTGTAACCGACCAGTGACCGGCCAGCTTACCTGTTAGCTGATGCAGTCGCCATCCAGGCGCATTCATATCCTGAGGAGTGATTGCATCATCAAGCCGGGTGAGCTGAACGCGGAGCCGGGCAGCATGACTCGCCTGAATTCCGGCTTTTGAACCGGTCTCAAAGAATCCCTGAATCCCTTTATGGCGAAAGCTTTTTATCATGAAAACAGTGTAGGCTGTAACCTAACAAGTTACAAGCGCAATTTATGGATGATTGCTTCTGGAGGTGTGGCTTTGATAGGGAAACTTTTAGGTATGGATGTCCCCAGTGATCGCACCTGTAGTTCGTAGATCCCTTTGACTGTGCCCTGTCCGTGGTGGTATGTTTCCTGAAAAAATATGTATAGAGTTCTATTTTCTCATCAATAGAGTCATATTCGATTCAGAAGAAACGGTGACGGGTGGATAATTAGAAAGGAGTCATTGAGATGGATTATAATACCTGCGAAACTTACTTGAGCAGACGCCTCTTCATGGCATTACTAATCCTTGTTATTGCAACTACAGCAGTTTATTCCGGCTCTCTCCGCAATGGCTTTGTCTGGGATGATCATGACGTCGTGGAAAAATACCCCCTTAACAGTGACCTGCGCAACCTGCCCCAGCTGTTTGTACTTACAGATAGCATTAGCGGCTGGCCTAAAGCCCCATTTTACAGGCCTCTGGCGCGGGCCACGTACGTTATTGACCGCCAGCTATTCGACTTGCATGCCTGGTGCTTCCATGCTGAAAACCTTCTATTACACCTTGCAAACGTGCTGCTTCTTTTCCTTGTTGCCCGTTCTCTCTTCCGTGAAGTGTTGCCAGCACTACTTGCAGCCTTGTTATTTGCAATTCATCCGGGAATTTCCGAACCAGTTTTTGCAATATTTGCAAGGAACACTCTCCTCTCGTTCTTTTTCATGTTGGCTACTATGCTTGCATTCCAGCGTGGCATTAAGACAAACCGGTATCGCTGGTTTTTATTGTCTGCATCTCTTTTCCTTTTTGCTGCCCTGTCAAAGGAAATGGCAGTCATGGTGCTACCGCTAATCGTCGGCTACTGTTATACAGAAAAATACCCGTTCAAAAACTTGGCGCTGAGCGTCCTGCCTTTACTTACTGCATTGGTTGGATATTGGCTTCTACGCGACAATGCAATGGCTTTAGAAAATATCCCCTCCCTGTCAATAGCTGGAATGTCGTCAAGAATCATAAAAAACATTTACATCATTCCCCGCTATCTTCTTCTAGTTACATGGCCGGCTAAACTTACTATCTGGCATCAAGTTCCAGTGAACCTGCGAGAATTGGCTCCCCTACTTGTCACCGTTTGGTTCGTGCTGACAACAGGAATAATTGCGATCATACGTTATGGCGGAAAAACAATAAAGTTCGGCTTATTCTGGGCCGTTTGCTTACTGGTTCCAGTTTTGGGATTTTGGGCAGTTCCCGGTGCCCCAATGGCAGAGCGGCATCTCTATGGCCCCTTCGCCGGGGTTTCTCTAATTGCGTCGGGCCTCGGCATTGTACTGATACGCAAAAGATTTGTTACGGGCAGCGTCATTGTATGCATCATATTTGCACTTCTAATGGCTCGCACGATTGTTCGTAGCAGCGACTGGTATAACGATATTACCCTCTTTCAGTCTGCCACAAAGGTTTATCCCGACTCCGTGAACCCTCACTATAATCTTGGTGAGGTCTATGAAAAAGGGCACAATATGACAGCCGCTCTAAGTGAATGGCTAATAGTCACTAAGCTGTCGCCCAATGATATTGCTGCCCTCAGTAAGATTGGAACTTTTTATTTTCAAGCAGAACGCTATGAAGAAGCCCTGCCATACTTTGCACGAACCGTGGCAATGCAACCTGAAGCGTACATTGAACGGACGGTGACAATGCAGCCTGATAAGTTCGCACTTCTGAATAATTATGGCAGTACGCTGGATATGCTCGGCAGAAGTGAGGAAGCTATTCAGCAATATGAACTGGCATTACAGGCAATTCCAAGTGACTACCTTTCTGAAATTGCCCGACTCAGTGACCGGATCAAGCTGTTAAGGGGCAAGCAGAGTAAAATAGAAAGTTTGATTTAGCTCGCTTGCGTCACCTGCCCCCCCTTTCATATCGCCCCCTGCAAACCTATCACCCGATCCAAGCGGAAAACCGGTCCATCAGTGCAGCAGTAGAGATGGTCGATGGCGCAGTGGCCGCATTTACCCACTCCGCAGCGCATGTTCCGCTCAAGGGAGATGTAGACCCGCTCGGCAGCTACACCCTTTGCCAATAGCGCATCAATAACTCCACGGTACATGACGGGCGGGCCGACAACAGCCGCCGCTGTTCGCCCTGGATCGATCTCAAGGGGCGGGATCAGGGTCTGGACAAAACCTGTCGCCCCCTCATAACAGGCAGAAGACGGGGCGCTGTCAACGGTGATGCCGCATGAAAACCCGGGGGAGGCGCTCCATTCTGCCAGATCCCCCTTAAAAAGGAGATGATCAGTGCTCCTCGCGCCATAGAGGATTTGCACTTTGCCGAACTTCTCCGGATGATCGGCGCAGTACTGAATCAGGGAGCGCATCGGTGCCAGGCCGCAGCCACCGGAGACAAGCAACAGATCCATCCCGGCCAGCTCGTCAACAGGGAAGGAGGAGCCAAATGGCCCTCTGATGCCGACAGCGTTGCCCGGAACCTTTCGATGCATTTCGGCAGTCAAGGTTCCGGCCCGGCGGATCGCCAGATCAAAACAACCTTTACGGGTGGGAGAGGATGCGACTGAGATAGGGGCTTCGGTGAAGCCGGGAATGGAGATTTGGACAAACTGGCCGGGGAGATGCTTCAACTCCGTACCATCTATCATCCTCAGCGAAAAAAGTTTTTCGTCAGGGGTAAGGTCAATTACAGAGATGATTTCTGCGTCACAGGGGGAATACAGCTGCCCTTTCGCAGGCAATGTTACTTTTTCCATTAAATAATCCATTGATAACCAACGAGAGATTTGAAATATTAGCCGATGCCGGTATGACTGTCCATGAATTACTTTTTTCAGTTTTCTTTTCAGACAACATGTTTTAGTGTATAAAACATATGTAAGGTTACCATAATAATTTGCATCGACAGCTTCGGGAGCCGCAATGATTCATTTCACCAACGTAGACAAGTGGTTCACTACCCTCCATGTACTCAACAACATTAACCTCCATGTCAAGCAGGGTGAAGTTGTCGTCGTCTGCGGCCCGTCAGGTTCGGGCAAATCGACCCTGATCAGGACAATCAACCAGCTGGAGCCGATTGACAAGGGAACTCTCATAGTTGACGGTAAAAACCTTTCTGATAAAAGTACCGACATTAACAAACTCCGGGCAGAGATCGGCTTTGTCTTCCAGCAGTTCAACCTCTATCCCCATCTCTCGGTAATCAGCAATATCACCCTTGCACCGATAAAATTGCGCAACTTGTCGAAAAAGGATGCTGAAGAGCAGGCAATGCAGCTCCTTACCCGGGTCGGACTCGCGGAAAAACGTGACGCCTACCCGGCGCAGCTGTCAGGCGGCCAGCAGCAGCGGGTTGCCATAGCACGGGGGCTTGCCATGAAGCCTCGCATTATGCTTTTTGACGAGCCGACTTCTGCGCTTGACCCGGAAATGATTGGCGAAGTTCTCGCAGTTATGCAGGATCTCGCCAAAAGCGGCATGACAATGGTTGTGGTTACCCACGAAATGGGCTTTGCCCGGGAAGTGGCTCATAGAGTCGTTTTCATGGATGCCGGCACTATCATCGAAGAAGCGCCGCCGGAAGATTTCTTTTGCAATCCCAAGCATGATCGCGCCAAACAGTTCCTGAACCAGCTTCTGACACCGATGCACGGAGCTCTCTGCAGCTAACGGTTTTTAACATGGTGGGCAATCTGCTCACCTGTTCACTTTCACTGGAGGTAAGAAAAATGAAAAAACTCGTGGCACTCGTTATGATGACAGCAGCTGTAACAATGGCGGCAAAAAGCTTTGCAGCACCACCGGCAGACACCCTGGCCGAAGTGAAGAAAAAAGGGGTCCTGGTTGCCGGTGTGAAAGATTCGCTCTCGCCGTTCGGCTATATTGACGAGAAAACCAGAACTATCATTGGATATGACATAGACTTCGTCAACGCTATCGCCAAGAAACTCGGCGTAAAAGTCGAACTTAAACCTGTCACATCTGCTACCAGAATGCCGCAGCTTCAGGAAGGAAACATTGACATTATCGCTGCAACCATGACCATGAATCCTGAGCGGGCGATGCAAATAGATTTTAGCCATACCTACTTCTTCACCGGCCAAAAGTTCATCACCAAAAAGGGAACAGTTAAATCACTAAAAGACCTTGAAGGTAAAAGAATCGGCACGACAAAAGGATCTACTTCAGAGAAAAACGTTGCCAAGGCACTCCCGACTGCAACAGTTCTTTCCTTTGATGACTACCCGCAAGCCTACCTGGCACTTCAGCAGGGTAAAGTTCAAGCCGTAACCACTGATGAAGCTATTCTTGCCGGCTTGATAGCCAAAACGCCAAAAAATCTGAAGGGCAAATATGAAATACCTAATATTCAGATTTCTGATGAACCATATGGTCTCGGGATGAGAAAAGGTGACAAGAATTTTGTTGATTTCGTCAACAAGACTATCCTCGAAATGGAAAAAACCGGCGAAGCAAAGAAGATTTTTGACAAATGGTTTGGACCTAAATCTGAAACACCCCTAAAACGAACATTTAAAATAACTGCCGAAAAGTAAAACCGGCATCAAGTTGTCAGTAGTCAGGGGGCAGTATCCAGTATAAAAGCTGTTTTGCTGCCTCCTGAATACTGCCTCCTGACTACTCTAAAAAGGTTCTCCCTGTGCTCTCATACAAATTCGACTGGTCAGTAGTCACCTCAGGGCAGTATCACGATTGGCTCGTTTCCGGGCTGATTGTGACGCTCAAATTGTCATTTGCCGGTATAATCTTATCTTTTTTACTGGGGCTGATTGTCGCTGTCATGCGAATGAGTCACCTGAAACTTTTTCGCTGGAGTGCCTGCGTCTTTCTCGAGTTCACCAGAAATACACCGCTGCTGGTACAGATTTTTTTCTGGTATTTCGGTTCCTACAAACTCCTGCCGACAGCGGTCAACGAATGGCTCAATAACACCGGTTTCGAATTCGCCGCAGGACTAATCGCCCTGACCATTTATACTTCAGCATTCATCGCCGAGGATATCCGCTCCGGCGTGCTCTCCATTCCGAAGGAGCAGATGGAAGCTTCCATGAGCAGCGGGTTTTCCTACCTCCGCTCCATGCAGTACATCATTCTGCCCCAGGCGGTGCGGATAACCATTCCTCCTCTGGTCAACCAGTTCCTAAACCTGGCCAAGAATTCTTCGCTTGCCATGACTATCGGCGTCATGGAGCTTACCTATCAGGCGCGGCAGGTTGAAAGCTATACTTTTAAAGGCTTTGAAGCCTTCACGGCCGCAACTGTCGTGTACCTGGCAATTTCAGTAGTAATAACCCTTCTTGTGGACCAGTATAATGCCCGGGTCCTCCAGATACACAAGGGGGCTTAGAATGTCAATTTTCTCCGGTTTTCAGGTAATTTCAGACAACATCATCTACTTCATGGTCGGTCGCTGGCCAGAAGGACCGCTCGGTGGCGTAGGACTGACGCTTTATCTGGCGACAGCTTCCTGCATCCTCTCCTTTTTCGGCGGACTTATCCTTGGCCTCTTGAGTGTCTCCAGAAAAAGGTGGGTAAGTTGGCCATCCATGCTCGTCATCAATACCATCCGTGGCGTACCGCTCCTCATGGTCATCTTCTGGATGTATTTCCTGCTGCCGGCAATCTTCGGTAAAACCATCACTGAGACAAGAACCGTCATCCTGGCGTTAACTTTCTTCACCTCCGCCTATATGTCGCAAATCGTTCGTGCCGGCATTGAAGGAATACCGAAGGGACAGATGGAAGCAGCTATCTCCACTGGCCTCAAACACTGGCAGGCAATGGTATATATCATTTTACCGCAAGGTCTGCGTAATATGATCCCATCTTTTGTGAATCAGTTTGTCTCCCTGATTAAGGATACTTCGCTTGCCTTTATTGTCGGAGTTTCCGAACTGACACATGTGGCGACCCAGATAAACAATCGCACCATGGCTTTCCCGACTGAAATATTCTTCTTCATCGCCGTTGTCTACTTCATCATCTGCTTCGCCTTCACCTCTCTCTCCAGAACTTTGGAGAAAAAACTCTCCTGGCGCAAAGCCATCTAGATGCCTGATCCGCTTACCCTGCTGCTGCTCATCGCGGCAGCCTTCTTTGCCGGCCTGATTGACGCTGTCGCCGGTGGTGGCGGGCTCATAACCGTCCCGGTCCTCATGGGGATCGGTCTCCCACCTCAGGTTGCCCTCGGCACGAACAAACTCCAGGCATCCTTTGGCTCAGGCAGCGCCATGCTTCACTTTGTCAGAAGCGGCACGGTCAAACTGTCTGATTGCATCAGCGGCATCCTCTGGACAGCAGTAGGCGCGGCAATCGGAGTACTGGCTATCCAGAAGCTCGATCCGGCAATCCTGAAACAGCTTGTTCCCTGGCTTTTGATA
The DNA here is from genome assembly GCA_963787125.1 of uncultured delta proteobacterium. Taxonomy (GTDB): domain Bacteria; phylum Desulfobacterota; class Desulfuromonadia; order Geobacterales; family DSM-12255; genus VEOV01. The sequence goes on along the minus strand of CAWBBV010000007.1, from coordinate 563,727 downwards.
ATAATTGCCGCCTACACCCTTTTTACTCCGAAAATGGGGGCAGAGGACATCCACGCCCGCCTCTCCCCAAAGATTTTCTACCCGCTGTTCGGACTCTCAATCGGTTTTTATGACGGTTTTTTCGGGCCCGGAACCGGCTCATTCTGGGCAATGGCTTTCGTGCTGTTGCTCGGCTGCTCACTGGTAAAGGCGACTGCACACACCAAAGTGATGAATTTCACCAGTAATATCGTCGCCCTGGTGATTTTCATGGCAGCTGGTCAGGTACATTTTATAGAGGGGATACTAATGGGGGTCGCCCAGTTCATCGGGGCAAAAATTGGGGCAAATCTCGTCATTTTGAGGGGGGCCAAGTTCATCCGCCCGGTCTTTATAGCAGTTGTTTTCCTGATTACAGCAAAACTGCTGTTTCAAACCTACCATTTACACTGAGGTATTCAGGCAGAAGTTCCAGCAGCATGATCAACTCTTCGATAAAACCTGCCGCCTGCCCCTTCACCGGTTTAGGCATTACAGTCGTAGCACCCTCTCCGTAGGCATTCAAGGTAAAACGGCTGTCGTTCGAAGGAGCAAGCTGTAGAATTTTCAATTCCCTGGTTTTGGCGTACTGGCTCCCTTTGATCTGCGTATCAGCAATCAACCAGCTGATTTTTCTCCCGGCAGGGGAAGCCAAAGCCTTTTCCATCTCCTCTTCAGACAAAACAGCAACAGGAAGGACTCCGGCATCGGTCAAAATTGTATCAAGCCCATGCAGTAAAAGGTTGTCGTGGCTGAAGACTATTACTCCAGGCCCATCAACGTTAGCAGCCAACCCTGATTTCCTTTTTTTTGTATACTTTGCCAACATTAAAACAAGCTTTTCCCTGTCGTCTTCAGTTAAATCCGGCGCCAGTTCAGCTATTTTCCCCCGCTGAAACAGGGCCGGATCAAACAGCTCCACACCTGAAAAAGCTTCAGGCAGCCTAGCATTAAGGTGATCCATTTCTTCAAGACCAAGATCGTCCACAGAAATGAGTTCGTCAACGATAAGTTCGGCGTCCGCAGGCTCATCCAGCTCCTCCTGTATCAACCCGTCCCGCTTCCTCTCATCGAATATTCTCAGAGCATCCATCAACATACTCTGGGTATTGACATTTATTTCATGGTTCATCTTTTGAGGGTAATACTTGAAATCGCAGGCAACGACATCCTTGAGATGTTCGAGGGTAAATCTGCCGCTTTTCCAGGTAAGGATCTCGACAACGGTCATCTCGATAAGATGCTGCAAACCCTTGTAAGCATTATCCTCCGAAAGAACAGCCATTTCGATCAGCGTAATAGCAAGCGGACGTCTGTTGTCACCGTCCAGCTGCTGTTTCCGCAGACCCTCTTCAAGTTGCCCAGCTGATACCAGACCCATATCAGTCAGGACCTGGCCGATCCTGACGCTGTTGTTCAGATGGCTGGCGCTGACAATATAGCCATCCTTGAAAACAAGCTGGCTCTCACCCTTGCGCCCTCTGACGGAGAGCACCCCAGACTTTCTGGTCGAGTTCATCAGCTGGATCACATCTACTATCGGCAGATGCTCCAGATCACCGGTAAAAGCCATATCGCAACGCTCCAATTGAAAATAATCAAGTGGGCGGCAGTATAGCACTGAAATATCTTCGTTGCCAGAGCCTCTTTGCGCGCCCATATTCTTTCCAACATTTCAATCGCATGTTATAGTTACCAACAAGGCAATAGTTTTGACGGAGGTTCCACGATGTTCAGGCTGTTTTTTTTAATACTGACCGCATCAATCTTTTCATTGACGACAGCAACAGCTGCCGATAAACCGGCACCAAAGCTGGTTACACAGCTGGATCTGGCACAAAAACTGATAGATGCCCTCGGTTTTGGCGAAGGTCTGCCTGAAAAACCGCTTGAAAATGATTATTTCGAGATTCTGGGCGGTAACAGAACATTCAAGTTCGAGGCTGAAGATACCTTTGACAAACAGAGCGACCCGGTGACTATCCGCAACTACCCGCTCTTCGGTGCTTTTTCAGGCAAAGGCTGGCTGCATGGCACGACCAGTCCGGTCGCAGTGCATTTCAAGATTTTTATCCCTGTTTCCGGAAAGTACAATCTCACTGTCGTTTCCAGAGGGGATGACCAGCTCTGGTCAATTGCCGGTAGGGCGTTCAAGCTGAACTCCGGGGCAAATTTCAAGGAAAGCACTCTCGGGCAGCTTTTCATAACCGCTGGTGAACTCGAATTTAACGCCATTATCCCGACCGCCGGAGCAATCGACTGTTTCTCCTTCACCGCCCCAAATTACACGCCGCTAGAACCCCTTGCAGGCTGGAATCCGGCAGCGCCACTCGCAGCCGGCGCACTGAATGAAGTTATTGCCTCCCTGTTTGGGCTTGAGCCGCTTCTTCCTGATGATCCAAGCTATAAAAGCTGGCGCATCGAAGCGGCTTCGCTCACAAAGCTTCCTGAGACAGTGCAGATAACCGAAAACCAGGTCCACGGTAAATCTTTAGCCGCAAAATGGGTAAGAGCATTCCAGACCGGAGGAACAGTTATTGTACCGCTTGAGGCTGAGTCAACTTCTGTATACAGGATCAGAGTCAGAGCTGAGGGGTCCCGGATAGTCGCCGGATTCGGCAAACAGACAGTAACCGCAGCATTAAAACCGCAGCTTGACTGGGCTGACCTGGGGACATTCAGACTGACCAAAGGGTTGCACTCCCTGGAATTGCAACTGCCGCCGACAGGCGGAATCGATCTTATCGAAGTGACCAGAAAACTTACCTCTCCGGCAGATTATGCTACTGTCACAAAATCAGAGTTAAAAAGCAACGCGTTGGTTACTGCCGCAGAGCTTGACGCTATCATCAAGTCACTGCAGGGACAATTCAAAGAGAGAAAATAACTTGCTTGCTCACTTCAGGCTCCCGCCGCTACTGCTGCCGCTCTGCTGCTTTATCTGCGGCCTAGCGGTAGCAGGCAGTTTTGGGCTCTTCCTGCCGGACTACCTGCTGCCGCTTTCGCTGCTGCTATCGGTGCCACTCCTCTTTATCGGCTCATCGCCCCCCTTCGTCGCCTCACTCTGCCTGACACTCCTTGTCACCGGCAACCTCCTGCTGACGCCACTACTCAAACCCAGCCCTCAGGATCAACTGACTATCGAGCAGCATCTAAAAGACTCATTAACTCTGGAGGGGGTCATTGTCAAACGGCCGGAAGTCAAGGATGGCGGTTGCAAGATCCTCATGCGCCCGGAGCATATTTTTACCGCAGGGCGGCGGATTGAGAGGCCAGCTCTTGAGGGGCTGCTGCTGTTAAAAGTAGGCATAAGCAGCAACATTTTTTTCAGTGGCGACCGGATCCGCTTTCAAGGAAAACTTAAAGCTCCCAGAAATTTCGGCACTGCAGGCGAGTTCGATGCGGAACGCTTTTATGCCCTGAAAGGAATTGCCGCGACCACCTTTGTGAAGAGCGACGCCGACATACTGCTCGTAAGACAGGGGGTGGAGTCAGGATTTCAGCGTCACTTTGATCAGACAGCAGCCAAAATCGGCAGATTTATCATGACCGAGCTCCCCGGTGTTGAGGGTGGCGTGATGAAAGCCCTGCTGATAGGTGACATGGCGGACATTCCGCAAGAAGTCAAGGATGCCTACAGCCGCACGGGGGTGAATCATATTCTCTCCATCTCCGGTTTCCATGTGGGGATAATAGCTTTAGTGCTCTTTCAGCTTTGGTTCGCCGTATCAAGGATTTTTCCGGCCACCCTGCTGTACCTTAACTTCAGACGCTTCGCCCAGGCCACATCAATTCCGCTCATCATCTATTACATGTTTCTCTCCGGCGCTGCTCCGGCCACGGCCAGGTCAGTGCTTATGCTTGGGTTACTGACTATCGCGCTGATGCTGGAGCGGGAAACAGATGCTGTCAATTCCCTCGCACTTGCTGCTTTTGCCCTGCTGTTGATAAACCCGGCAAACCTGTATGACATCTCTTTCCAGCTCTCTTTTCTGTCCTTATGGGGCATTACCGTGATAACGCCGCTACTGGCAGGGTGCTTTGCCACAACTGCCCGTGGCTGGCGTTACAACATCAGCCTTTTTACCTGCGCCTCGATTGCAGCTGTAACAGTTACACTCCTACCGGTTGCCTACTACTTTCAACAATCTTCCCTTACCGGCATCATCAGTAATTTCTTCATTGTGCCGCTCCTTGGTTACGGCGCGGTTGTGACCGGCTTTAGCGCCCTCCCTTTCATCTGGCTGTCGCCGGTGATTGCCGGCTATCTCCTCAAAACAGCCGGTTTTCTCACAACTGCCTCAAACCGGACAATAGCGCTTCTTGATAAAATCCCGACCCTCCCGTTATATATTCCGACAACGGCTGAGATAATCATTTTCTTGCTTGCTCTTTTATTCATCACGATCATCCGCAATAACCGGAGCAAAACACTCACAATTTTATCTGTCCCGCTGCTGCTTGTTAGCCTCCACCAGACCCCGGCAAACGATGATGACTATGCGCTGCGGATGGACTTTTTGAGTGTCGGTCAGGGAGAGTCCACCCTCATTACCTTTGCCGATAAGCGGAGGATGTTGATTGACGGTGGCGGCGCGCTGCATGAAGGTGGCTGGGATATCGGCAAACAGCTCCTGCTGCCGACTTTAAAAAGGCTGGGGGTGCAGAGAATCGACTATCTTGTTCTCAGCCACTCTCACCCTGATCATCTCCAGGGGGTAGTGGCTGTCGCCGCAGAGCTGCCGATAGGCGAGTTCTGGGAAAGCGGACTAAACAGCGGCGAAGAGTACCGCAAGTTGATGAAAATACTTGAACAGCGGAAAATTCCGGTAAAAAAAATCACCAACGCTGCCACTGACATGGAGATCTCCGGCGTTACCGTCCGCTGTCTCCACCCGTTTTCCGGTGAAGATCAGGGAGCCGCCGACAATGACATGAATGAGACCTCGCTTGTGCTGCGCTTTAGTTCCGGCAAACTATCAGCCCTTTTCACCGGAGATATCGGTTTTACTACCGAATTAAAACTCCTGAAAAACCGGGATTCTCTCAGCTCGACCCTTCTCAAAGTACCTCATCACGGCAGTCGTTACTCCTCAAGCCAAGAGTTCATTACGGCTGTCTCGCCCAAAATAGCCGTCATCTCGGCCGGTTATAACAACTCTTTTGGGCTCCCTGCGGCAGAAACCCTCCAGCAGCTTTCAATTAAAAGAATCAGCATCTTCAGAACAGATCTTGACGGGACGATAACTGCATTATTCCCAAATAAAGGCGAAGAACTCCGGATATCCGCATTTAAAAGGCAAATGCATTGACACCTAAACTAATGTTCTGTATTTTTAGAGAGATATAATTTCTTAAAATTGCTCTCGGGAGCTACTGTTAATGGAAAAAATCCTGATTGTTGAAGACGACGCCTTTTTCAGGGAGATATTTTCCGATCTTCTTCGTGATGAGGGTTACAAGGTAGATACCGCGTCATCAGGGAAAGAAGCCCTGATAATGATGGAGAAGGGCAGCTATCAACTGATTGTTACCGACATGGTACTTCAGGACATCAGCGGGCTTGACATCCTCTCCCGTGCCAAACAGATGGATTCCGACACTGAAGTTATTGTTGTGACCGGCTACGGGAACATGGAATCGGCTATCTACGCTCTCAAAAACGGTGCCAGAGACTATCTCGTAAAACCTATCAGCCACGATGAGTTCAAGCATGTCGTCAGACTCTCCATGGAACAAAGGCGGCTGCTTGACGAGAATCAAGGGCTAAAAGACCAGATCCGTCTTTTCCAAGTAAGCCAGACAATAGCCAACTGCATTGATATCGACAGAATTCTCGCCCTGGTGATTGAAGCTGCCGTGAAAGAGACCGGCGCTGACAAAGGCTTTACCTGCCTGCGTGACACTGCCAGAGACATCTCCCTTATTGAGGCAAAAGGCCTGTCCAAAGAAGATGCAGAAAAAATGAATGAACAGCTTAAACTTGTTTTTGATTGGGAAGAGCAGGTTTTTTTAGAGCCGTTCACCGTGAACATAGAGCTTGCAAACGGAACAACCGAACTCCTCCTTTTACCGATCACCCATAAGTCACCGTTGCTGGGGATTGTGGCTCTCTTTGATGAAAAAAACAGTGGCTTTCACGCCTCAATCAACCGGAGCAATCTGCACTTCCTGATGGAGCAGTCGGCTCTTGCCCTTGACAACGCCGGCAGATACTCAGTTGCCAAGGATCTTCTCAATATTGATGAACTTACCGGCCTTTTCAACTATCGATACCTGGAAATAGCTCTTGAGCGCGAATTGAAGCGGGCTGAGAGATACGGTCTCAGTATGGCGGTCATCTTTCTGGACGTTGACATGCTCAAAGGGGTCAATGATACCTACGGCCACCTCGTCGGCAGCCGGGTCCTCAAAGAGGTGGCGACAGTTCTCAAGAAATCCGTTCGTGAAGTCGATATCGTGCTCCGTTACGGCGGCGATGAATACACCATTATCCTGATAGAGACCGGCAAACAGGGAGCGGCCATTGTTGCGGAGCGTATCCGTAAAACCATCGCCGAGCATTCATTTTTTCTTGGTGAGAACCTCGACGTAAAACTGACCGCGTGCCTTGGCTTTGCCTGCTACCCTGAAGACACCAAGTCAAAGCTGGAACTGCTGGAAATGGCAGACCGCGCCATGTATCACGGCAAAGAAAGCGGTCGAAATATTGTCTCGCACATATCGGCAAGCAGGGAAAGCGCTCAAAAAGGCTCAAAGGTAGATTAAATTGGCAATAACAGCTATCAAAGGTTTTAACGATATCCTCCCCGGCGAAGTTGAGAAGTGGCAGCATATCGAAGCCACAGCACGGGAGGTTTTTGGCTGTTACGGCTTTGCAGAGATAAGAGTTCCGCTCATGGAGAAGACCGAACTCTTTGCCCGCTCAATCGGCGACGCCACCGACATCGTTGAAAAAGAGATGTACTCCTTCACTGACAAGGGTGACAACCGGATAACGCTCCGGCCGGAAGGGACTGCCGGCGTCATGCGGGCTTTCATCGAGCACAAGCTTTACGCTGCAGACCCGGTGAGCAAGCTTTTTTACCTGGGGCCAATGTTCCGCTATGAACGCCCGCAAAAGGGACGCTACCGCCAGTTTCACCAGATAGGCGCTGAAGTTACCGGCGTTTCTGATCCGAAAATCGATGCCCAGATTCTTACCATGCTCAGTCAGTTTTTTACCAGACTTGGGCTGGATGAACCGTCACTGGAGATTAACTCCCTCGGCTGCCCCCAGTGTCGTCCTGCTTATCGCGAAACTTTGAAAGAGTTTTTGCGCTCTAGACTGGCGGCACTTTGCGAAGACTGTTGCCGCCGCTTTGAGACCAATCCGCTGCGGGTACTTGATTGCAAAGTAGAAGGGTGCAAAACGGCAACAGTCGGAGCCCCGGCAATGCTGGAGCATCTCTGCCCTGAATGTGACACCCATTTTGCCGCAACCTGTGAGCATCTGGAGCTTGTTTCGACCCGCTACCGGATAAACAACCGCATGGTGCGCGGCCTCGACTACTACACCCGGACAACTTTTGAAATGATTACCGGACTGCTCGGCTCCCAGAGCGCAGTCGCGGCCGGGGGGCGATACGACGGCCTGATATCCGATCTCGGCGGCCCGACAATACCTGGTATTGGCTTTGCCATGGGGGTTGAGAGAGTTGCCCTCTTGCTTGATGCCGCAAATTTCTCCACTGCCCCGACACTCTTTATTGTCGCACTGGGTGAACCGGCACAGAAAAGGGCATTCAGCATCGCCTGCGAGCTGCAACGAGCCGGCATCCCGGTTGAGTTCGATTACGAAGGCAAAAGCATGAAGAGCCAGATGAGACGCGCCGACAAACTCGCTTGCCGCTACACTCTTATCATTGGTGAAGCCGAGCTTGACTCCGGCACTGCCCCCCTGAAGGAGATGGCCTCCGGCATCCAAACCACAGTTACGCTCGATCCGGAAACAGTTGCCCTTAGACTCAAGAGCTGACCGCTCTGTCATGAGATCCTCCTCAATAAAAATAGCCATAATCTTTGCTGCTATCCTTGGCATCACCTTGCTGCACTACCTTACACCACTCCATCTTCACTATCTTCACGACATCTTCCAGCGTTTCTACTACATCCCGATCATTCTCTCCGCCCTCTGGTTCGGACTCCGAGGAGGATTGGCAGCAGCTATTCTGGTCAGCATCGTCTACACCCCTCATATTCTTTTTCAATGGGGCGGCCATATCTCGATGGAGATGGAAAAATATCTGGAGATCGTTCTCTATAACATCGTCGGCAGTATCACCGGTCTTTTGGCGCAGCGTGAGCAGGAGAGAAGTCTTGAGCTTGAAAAGAGCGCCGCAGGTTTGGAGAAGTCATACCGGCAGCTGCAGCAGCAGAGTGATCATATCCTGGCCGTTGAAGAGCAGCTCCGCCGCGCTGAAAAGCTTTCGACCCTCGGCGAAATGGCAGCTGTACTGGCTCACGAAATCCGTAATCCGCTCGGCTCTATCAGGGGGACGGCCGAAATACTGAAGGACGACTACCCGCCTGGCTCACCAAAACACGAATTTATTGAAATCCAGATAAAAGAGACTGAAAGGCTCAACAACGTCGTTGAAGATTTTTTGCGGATGGCACGCCAACAGCCGCTGGAGATGAGCAGCTGTGCACTTGTCGAAGAGCTGGAAACAATCTTAAAACTGACAGAAAACCAGGCGAAAACAGCTCAAGTCCTTGTCATCCCTGACTTTACCGACAAAAGCATAACGGTTAGCGGGGATGGAGAAAAGTTACGCCAGGCGTTTCTGAATATTATGATCAATGCGCTTCAGGCAACTCCTGCAAACGGAGTTGTGACTGTCGCGGCGCGGCGCTGCCAAGCAGGCGCAGAAATCAGCTTCAGCGATAGCGGTGCCGGTATTGAGCGTCGGAATCTGGCCAGGATTTTTGAGCCGTTTTTTACAACTAAACCTGATGGCACCGGTCTTGGGCTCGCCATAACCAGGAAGATTATAGAAGGCCATGGCGGCAAGCTTGAGATCGAGAGTGAACCGGGCGCGGGGACTAAAGTAATCGTGATACTGCCGGCATGATTTTTTAACCCTGATAAACAGGATAAGTGCGTTAACGAAGTTATTTTCTGCCAGAAAAGCGCAGAAAATAACTTCTAACTTACTAGCCCAGGTAAACTGGATAAGTGCGTTAACGAAGTTACTTTCTGCCAGAAAAGCGCAGAAAATAACTTCTAACTTACTAAGGAGCAGCATGCAGTCTAAAATCCTGATAATTGATGATGACGCCTCCCTGCGCAGGGTTCTTGAGTACAATCTCCAGGAGGCCGGCTACGCCGTCACCGCCGCCGCCTCTGGAGAAGAAGGTCTCCGTTTTTTCCAGGACGAGATTTACCAGCTGGTTATTACTGACATGCAGATGCCGGGTATCGACGGGCTGGAAGTACTGCAAAGGGTAAAAGCGCTCTCGCCCCAGACACTCGTTGTCATAATTACTGCTTTCGGCACAGTGGATATAGCTGTAGGAGCAATGAAGTCAGGGGCGTACGACTACATCACCAAACCTTTCAACCGTGACGAGCTCCGCCTGACCGTCGCCAAAGCTCTGCAGTTCGGCTCAATGGCAGCAGAAAACCGTCAGCTTAAATCCGACCTGGCTGACAAACGCGACTTCGAGGCGATCATCGGCAGTTCACCGGAAATGGCAGCCATTTTCAGGGTCATTGACAAGGTTGCGCCCACTGAAGCTACCGTCCTGATCACCGGCGAATCGGGCACCGGCAAGGAACTGGTAGCCCGTTCCATCCACAATAAAAGTGCCCGGAAAGATAAACCGTTCATAGCTGTCAACTGCTCGGCAATTCCGCGGGACCTCCTGGAGAGCGAACTTTTCGGCCATATGAAGGGCTCATTTACCGGCGCCGTCAAGGACAAACCGGGCAAATTCGAACTGGCTGACAGCGGCACTATTTTCCTGGACGAGGTTGGCGAGCTCCCGCTGGAACTGCAGCCAAAGCTCCTGCGGACTATTCAGGAGAGGGTTATAGAGCGGGTCGGCGGCACAGAACAACAGAAACTGGATTTGCGGATTATCGCCGCCACCAATCTCGATATGGGTAAAGCTCTCGCCAGCGGGGCTTTCAGGGAAGATCTCTACTATCGGCTGGCTGTAATCCCTCTGCAGCTCCCCCCTTTAAGGGAGAGGAAAGATGATATTCCTCTTCTTTTGCGGCACTTTTCCAGTAAACATGGCGCAGCACAGGTCAACTTCGAGAAAAGTGCGCTCACCGCGCTGGTAAAATATGATTGGCCGGGCAATGTGCGCGAACTGGAAAACTTCGTTGAGCGAACCTTGATCATGCGCAGCGGTGACAACTTGACATTGACGGATATTCCTGACAAATTCAACGTCAATGGCCGGACTGAAACTAATGGCAAAATAGTAAATCTGCCGGCTGACGGCTACTCCCTTGAAGAGCTTGAGAAAGAGATCGTGATAGAGGCACTCAGCCGCAATCGCTGGAATCAGACTGCTGCCGCCCGCTTCCTGCGAATCCCGCGCCATACTTTGATCTACCGGATGGGAAAATACAAAATCGCTTCGAGTGAACCCACCCCATGAAACACTTTATCTGCGCACTGTTTCTCCTTATGGCGACAACTGCTCTGGCTGACGAACCTTTAATCGGACTGCGCAGCGATGCACTAAATCTTCTGCGGATCCTGCAGACGACTCAGGTAGTCAACTCTCACCCGGAAGAGTTCCGCAGCTTCGCAGCCACTATCAGTGCCGCTGAAGAGCTCTATAATAACGGCGAAAGTGCTGCTGCCGCGCAGCGCTTCACCCTGGCTATCATGAAGGGGGAGATCCTGTTGAGTCAAAGGGATGAGCCGCCCGTCCCGGCAACACCAGGCTTCAGCCAGCCGCCCAGACCTGGTTTTGCTCAAATGAGCAGCGCTGCACTAGAGAAGCCTGTCCAGCCGTTACAAACTGCCGTCGTGCCGCCAACTGCTGACAATGGTGCCGAGGCGCTTGAACCTTCTTTGGAGAGTAAAATTTCCGAGCATATCGTCGGCGGGCAAGGAATCTATACTGTTGCAAGAAAAGAGAGTCTCAAACTGGTTGCATCCAGACTCGGCGTGCGGCTGCGGGATCTGGCAAAAATGAACCGACTCAGCAGAGATGCGACTGTTATCCCCGGACAGCGGCTCAAATACAACAACCGCCGCATCATCCCCAAAACCATTAAAAACGGTATCATCGTAAATATTCCGGAAAGAAGCCTCTACCTGTTCCGCAACGGCAAAGTCTCAGCAAGCTACCCCGTTGCCGTGGGGATATCTAAAAAGAAGGAGAGCACCATCTGGCGCACTCCTGTCGGCAAATTCCAGATCGTTGACAAAAAGGAGAATCCGACCTGGAGGATTCCGCCCTCGATTCAAAAAGAGATGGAAGAAAAAGGCGAAGAGGTGCTGGAGTTTATCCCCCCCGGCCCGAAAAACCCTCTGGGGAAATATGCCATGCGGACGACTCTCGCCGGCATTCTGATTCACAGCACAACAAGACCTACCTCCATCAACAGCTACAGCAGCCATGGCTGCATCCGGGTAATGCCGGAGCATATGGAGCGGCTCTTTAAAGCAGTATCAGTGCCGATGCAGGGAGAGATAATCTATCAGCCGATAAAAGTCGAGGTTACAACTAAAGGGAGAGTTTTCCTTGAGGTAAATAACGATTCCTACGAACAGGTTGAAGATATCAGCGCCGAAGTCCGCAAAGCCATCAGTAAGCATCGTGCCGAGAGCAGGGTCTCCTGGCAGATGGTAAACAAGGTAACAATAGAAAAATCCGGCATCGCAGAGGATGTGACGCTCCCTGAAATGCCGGACTGATTACTGCCGCTAATTTTATATTTGTTTACTTATGCCCTGAAATGATCGTCCTTGCCCTGTCACTCTGGTTCGGGAAAAGATCTTTGGGAACATTCTCCCGGCCAATTGCCTTGAAGATCATATAGCGGCCACAGTTGGCAAAATCCTGCTCACAGAAGATGTTCTTATAAACAGCAGCAGTTGAAGGCATATTAGCCATCTGATCGTTGAAAAAAATACACGTTTCCGTCAATTCACACTTTGCCATAGTACCTCTCCTTTTCGTTAGGCGAGCTTCCTGCCGCCGCATTTTTTCAGCCTGGCGTGGGCATCACGCAGAATCCGCTCGGTAGTCGCCCAATCAATGCACTTGTCGGTAATAGAAACCCCATACTTTAACTTGCTAAGGTCTGCAGAGATAGACTGGCTGCCACCCTCCAGGTAGCTTTCAATCATGACCCCTGAAATTGAACGGTTGCCGGCCTCAATCTGGGCAAGAACCGCATCCAGCACCGCCGGTTGTTTCTCGTGGTTCTTCTCCGAGTTGCCATGACTGCAGTCAACCATGATTGTAGGGAAGAGACCCGCCTTGGCCAGCATCTCCTCTGTCTTGGCGATATCTTCAGGTGAATAGTTCGGTTTTTTACCGCTGCCACGCAGGACAATATGCACGTCAGGATTACCGGTTGTCTGAACTATGGACGACAGCCCCTCGCGATTTATGCCGAGAAAACTGTGGGGATGAAGCGCCGCGATCATGGCATCAATTGCTATCTGCATATTGCCGTCAGTGCCGTTCTTGAAGCCGATCGGAAAAGAGAGTCCACTGGCAAGCTCGCGATGGGTCTGGGATTCTGTTGTCCTTGCACCAATTGCCCCCCAGCAGATCATATCGGCCAGATACTCGGGAGTAATCGGATCAAGCATCTCATTGGCAACCGGCAGCCTCAGTTCGGTAATCCGGCATAACAGACTCCTGGCAATACCGAGCCCTTTGGAAATCCTGTGCGTGCCGTCCATGTCCGGGTCGTTGATAAGCCCTTTCCAGCCGACAGTTGTTCTCGGCTTCTCGAAATAGACCCGCATGGTTATGAAAAGCTGATCGGAAAGCTCGGCAGCCAGAGCGGCCAGCTTTTCAGCATAATCAACCGCCCCGGTTGTGTCATGGATGGAGCATGGACCGACCACGACCATCAAGCGCTTGTCGTCCCCTTTGAGAATACCTTTGAGCTGCTCACGGCTGGAGGTTATGAATTCACTGCCACCTTCGTTCATCGGAAAAACCTGACGGAGGTCGCTCGGTGCGATTATCGGTGTAATACTCTTGATTTTAAGGTTATTGGTCTTTATCATTTCATCTCCACTGCGGATTTTTTAGGTTTCTTGTTGAAAGCTTTACATTCATAGCAGATTCGGTCATGATTTTCTAATAAAATCTGAACCGGGGAAATCCGTATAAGCTTGTTTTTACTCTAATTTAATCCTTTTTTTGCCATAGCAAATGGATGATGCCGATTCTAAATCGAAGATGACATCAAGGCGGCGAGGATTGAGGCGACGAAGGCGTGCAGATAGTACGCTGAGGAGCCGAAGACGAGTCAACGAAGATGCCACTTTGAGTTAGAATTGGAATGAGGTGGTTTTTGTCAATCGAGATAAAAGAGTCCGACATCACCCTGGAATTTTTCCGTGCCTCCGGTCCTGGCGGGCAGCACCGCAACACAACCGACTCGGCAGTCAGAATTCGGCACCTTCCCACCGGCATCGTCGTCCAGGCATCAGAAAACAGATCGCAATATCGCAATCGTGAAGTCGCCATGGAGAGGCTGGCAGCAGCCCTTCGCCAACGGCTGCAAAAGAAGCGCAAACGGATAGCCACCAAGGCAACCAGATCTTCAATCGAAAAGAGACTCACCCACAAACGGATCACCTCCCTCAAAAAAAATCTCCGTCTTAAACCGGAAGAGTGACCCTCTTTAGCAGAAACTGCTTGACTCTTTTCCCCAGTCAAAGTAAAAAGGATAAAAAAGGTCTTTAAGGACTCAAAGATGATGGAGTTAACCCGCAAGGGTGAATATGCAATTCGCGGCATTGTTTTTCTGGCTAAACAGCCGGTCGGCAAGGTTATTCTTGTCAGCGAAGTTGCTGAAGCTACCGGTGTGTCCCAGACATTCCTCGCGAAAATTTTCCAGAGTTTTGCAAAGCTTGGGCTGGTAAACTCCTTCCGTGGCACTGGTGGCGGCTTTCTCTTGGGAAGACCTGCGGCGAGGATCACTCTGCGTCAGGTGGTTGAGGCCGTCGAAGGCCCGATAATCCCCAATCGCTGTCTTTCCGAAGACGAGAATTGCAGCCGGGAAGCTCAGTGCACGGTACATCCGGTCTGGAGAAAGATTCAGGGAGAGGTAGCATCAATTCTCGACAGTGTTACCCTGGAAGATCTGGCAAAAGAAAAAAAAACGGGGTAACCCCCTTTTTTTTGTCCACATTTGAGATAAAATAAGTCCTGTTAGGGACATTTAACTCTAAGTATGAGGAGGTAAAGAATGGACGTTGTTTTTTTGAGCCAGTTACAGTTTGCGGCTACCTGTATGTTTCACTGGATATTTGTCCCGCTGACACTCGGCCTGGCGATAATGACTGCCTGGATGGAGACAAAATATGTAACTACCGGCGACGAGACCTGGCTGCGGATGACCAAATTCTGGGGGAAGCTTTTCCTGATCAACTTCGCCCTCGGTGTAGTCACCGGAATTACCATGGAGTTTCAGTTCGGCCTCAACTGGTCCGAATATTCCCGTATAGTCGGCGACATCTTCGGCGCCCCCCTGGCGGTTGAAGCAACAGTGACCTTTTTCCTCGAATCCGTTTTCATCGGTGTCTGGATCTTCGGTTGGAAAAAGGTTTCCAAGAAAACCCACGCACTCACCATCTGGCTGGCTGCCATCGGCACCAATCTTTCAGCCCTTTTTATTCTGCAGGCCAACGCCTGGATGCAGCATCCCGTCGGCTTCACCATTCGTAATGGCAGGGCCGAGATGACCGATCCATTAGCGGTTTTCACCAACTATTACGGCATAGTCAAATTTTCGCACACTGTCCTCTCCGGATATGCACTGGCAGCGTTTCTTATCATGGGAATCTCGGCTTGGCATCTTCTCCGTAAGAACGAAGTTGAATTCTTCAAACGCTCTTTCAGGTTTGCAGCAGTCTGGGCGTTTGTAGCCTCTGTCATAGTCGCTGTTACCGGTGACTTTCATGCTGTCGAAATCGCTAAAGTTCAACCTGAAAAATTTGCAGCAATGGAATCTGTCTGGGAAACAAAGAGCAATGCCGGCATGAGCCTACTCCTTCTACCAAACCCCTTCGGTGAAGGGAATCTGGTCGAAACAGCAACCATTCCGGGGCTACTCAGTCTAATGGCACATCACGACACAAGCGGAGTGGTTAAGGGACTTAATGACGTCCCGAAAGAAATGCGGCCGATGGTGTTACCGGTATTTTTGAGTTTCAGGGGCATGGCGGCTATAGGCACGTTCATGATTCTTGCCAGTCTGGCAGGGATATATCTCTCCAGACGGGACAGGTTTGAAGACAACCGGCTTTTTTTGAATATCATGCTTTTTTCAATCCCACTTCCCTATCTCGCCCAGCAGATGGGGTGGATAGTAGCGGAACTTGGCCGCCAGCCCTGGATTGTCTACGGAGTTCTCAAAACATCTCAAGGCGTTTCACCATCAGTCACTGCAACACAAGTGCTCCTCTCCCTGATCGGATTCACCGTTCTTTATGGCGTTCTGGGGGCAATAGATATCTTCCTGCTGGTTAAATACGCAAAGAAAGGTCCGGACAACGATCTGACCAATATCATCAATGTTCAGGGGAGGGGATAAGCAATGGATATTTCCATTTACCAGATAACATGGTTTGTACTTTGGGCTGTATTGTGGGCAGTATACTTCATGCTTGACGGCTTTGTGCTCGGCACCGGCTTTCTTTCCGGCATTATTGCCAAAACCGACACAGAAAAACGCATTCTGATTAACAGCATCGGCCCTGTCTGGGACGGTAACGAAGTCTGGTTGCTGACTGCCGGAGGCGCAACATTCGCCGCTTTCCCGACCACTTATGCCCTGATGTTCAGCAATCTCTACTCCGCCCTGATTCTGCTGCTGTTTGCGCTGATTGTCCGGGGGGTATCATTTGAGTTCAGAGGAAAAATTGACAGCGATACCTGGAGAAGTTCCTGGGACAAGGCGATCATTGTATCCAGTTTCCTTCCGGCCCTGCTGTTCGGCGTTGCCTTTGGTAACATCTTCAAAGGGATTCCGATGCGCAATGATTTTGCAAATCTGCAGTTCACCTATGAAGGGGGGCTGATCGGCCTTCTGAATCCATATGGGCTGGTTACCGGCGTGCTGTTCGTCCTGCTCTTTGCGGTGCATGGCTCACTTTACATCTCCGCCAAAACCGTCGGCGATTTGAGCAGCCGCGCCCTGGCGCTCGCCAACAAGATCTGGCCGGCACTGCTGGTCGTAGCAGTCATTTTCCTTGGCTACACTTATCCGGCTACAAAGCTGTATGACAATTACCTGAAAGCGCCTGTGCTTCTGCTTGTTCCGGTTATTGCAGTAGTGTCGCTTATCATGATCAAGCTCTTTGCCGCCAAGGGTGAAAAAGGGAAAGCATTTACCTTCTCCTGTCTGACCATCGTCTTTGTTGTCTTTACCGGGGTAACCGGACTTTTCCCCAACCTGCTGCCGTCCAATCTTGATCCGGCGTCAAACCTGACTATCTACAACTCGTCTTCAAGCCTGATTACCCTGAAGCTGATGACAGTAGTTGCCCTGATAGTCGTACCGATTGTCATCTGCTATAAAATCTGGGTTTACAGGATTTTCAAGGCGCCGGTGACAACAGAAGAGGTGCTGGGGGACAAGCACGCCTACTAGTGTTTAATTGCATAAGTTAGCTATTGTATTTCTAAGCTGAGCGCCTCTGACTTCTCGTTTGCGCCAAACAAAAGGAGAAGCGGTTTCGTTGTAGCTGGCAATAAATGCTTCGATTGAATTCGTCAACTGTTCCGTGCTTGAGAAACTGGCTCCAGATAAGGTTTTACGGCTAAGTATCCCAAACCATATTTCTACCTGATTGAGCCAACTGGCCGAGGTCGGCGTAAAGTGGAAGTGGACATTGGGATGTAAGGCCAGCCAATCTTCATTTTTCTTGTGTGTACAGTAGTTGTCGAGAATTACATGAATATCTTCACCATCTGGAACCGTTGACACTATATCATCGAGAAACGCCTGAAAGTCCGGTCGTTTTTTAGTTACAGTTGTTTTCGACTGGATAGTTCCGGCGGCAACATCTAGTGCTGCAAATAGATTGATGACGCCATGCCGCTTATAGGTGCTCTTCAGGCCGCGAACAATTTTACCGCTGCTTGTCTGCACATAACCGGTTGACCGCTCCAAGGCCTGTATAGATGGTTTCTCGTCAATACAGAGTACCAATGCTTTCTGTGGCGGTGCCAGGTATAAGCCGATTATGTCGGCTGACTTTACCGAGAATTCAGGATCAGTGCTGACACACCACGAACGGTGTCGCCGCAACTGAATGCCGTTTTTACGCAGTATGCGCCAGACAACATCATCTGAGACCGCCAATGCTTTAGCCAGTGCACCGCCATCCCATGCCGCCAGACCTGCTGGCGGAGACTCTTCCAGCTTGGCGAGTATGCGCTGCCTTAACTCTAATGCTGGATATTTAGCTGGCTTGCCGGAACGGGGTTTGTCGTATAAACCCGAAAGACCATGAGCCGCAAAGCGTTTACGCCAGATGCCCACAGTCAGCGCTTGCGTATCAAGCTCGGCTGCGACCTCATCATTGCGCTTACCGGACAGACAGTAAAGTATGATTTTAACTCGCTCCACAATGCGTATTTCTTCGGTCCGGCTTCTGCTTATGCGCTCTAGCTCTTGCACGACCTTGGGCTCACAAGTTAGCGCTATTGCAACCCTGGGCATATGACACCTCCATCTCTAGTGGGATGGAGACAGTATAATACTTATATTAACTATTGCAACTAAACACTAGCTCCTACAGTCAGAACTAAAAAAAAAGCCGGTCAGAAATTCTGACCGGCTCTTTTATTTCATAACAACATCGCTCGACTTACCAGTCCTTATTCCAGTTTCAAATCAGAGATGACATCAAGGCGGCGAGGATTGAGGCGACGAAGGCATACATTTAAGTATGTTGAGAAGCCGAAGACGAGCCAACGATGAGGGCGCTTTGATTTGGAATTGGAATTACTTGAAAGTCTTGAGAACATACTCGGCGATGGCTCTGGCATCCTTGTCTGATATGGTCTTGGCGTCGAACTTGGTCATGCCGGTGCCCGGATTGCGCATGCTCTTGACGACCCCTTTCCACTCCTTGATACCGTCTTTTGCCAGATCTTTCTTGTGGAGAGTCTTTTGCGGTTTGATGATGTTGCCACCATCGGGATGACAGGCGGCACAGTGCTGCTTGAAGAGTTCCTCGCCGGAAGCGGCAAAGACAGTGGCGGCGGTCAAGACCATGGTTACGGCGGTAAGGGTAACTATTGTCATTTTTTTCACGGGGCTAGCTCCTTTTTGGATGATCTGCCGGTTTTACCGGATTGTCGCTGAATTGGTATGTAAAAGAGTTTCAGGGCCAAGCCTGCTGATAATAACACAGATTTTCAGAGCCGCTACAGAGATTTTTATTACTTGAGCGGCATTCATCAAGCTGATCCGGGCATTTCAGCAACGTATGATTTTCAGGGAAATGTCGACAATAATCGCTGTGAAGATAGTGCCCAGATAGGCAAGGGTGACAATAAAACCGCGGTAATAATCTTCGGTCCGGTAAAGGCAGCGGTAGCAGAGCAGCAGAAAGATAATCCCCGCCAGAAGGATGATCAATGTGAAACCGGAAGAAAAAGGGGGAAGCAGCGTGAAAACCAGCGAAGCGGGCAGCAGTGCGGCAGAGCTGCAGAGCGTGAGTCTTTTGGTCAGGTCGATTCCGTGAGTCACCGGCAGCACCGGAATACCCGCCCGACCGTACTGCTCGCGGTAGTGCAGTGCCAGAAACCAGAAATGAGGCATCTGCCAGATAAAGACGATCAGGCTGAGCAGCAGGGGTGGAGCGGAAACGTGGCCGCTGACAGCAGCAGCGCCGATCAGCGGCGGCAGCGCCCCGGGAATCCCCCCTGCGAAGACTCCCCAGGGGGAGGTCCGTTTCAGCCAGAGAGTATAGAGAAGCAGGTAGCTGCTGCTGGCAGCTGCCAGCAGCAGGAGCGTGAGGGTGTTGAGGAAAAGGAACGTGATTATGAACGCAGCTCCGGTCAACAGCAGGACAAGGCTCAGGACCCGCTCACTGCCGACTGTGGCCAGTGCCCTGTTTCTGGCTGTCAGGCGCGGCATCAGCCGGTCTGTAGCGACATCGAGAAGGCAATTACCCATGGCTGCGCCGCTGGCAGCCAGAATCAGGCACAGCAGCACCCAGCAGAGAGTCGCTGCTGGCGGCAAGTGGCCGCTGTTGGCAAGGAGCATCCCGATAAAACCGGCAACAGTCTCGGCCAGAACTATCCCCGGCTTGGAAAGCAGCAGGAGCGCTGCGAAGAGGCTTGGCGTTCGCTCTGCCGGCAGGGCGGCAGCGGTTGCTGTGCAGCTTCCCGGACCGGTAGCCATCACTTAACCCCCTTGAGGTACTCCACCAGTGCCTCGACTTCGGCATCGGTCAGGTCACTGATAGCCGGCATGATCGGCTGAAAGCCGTCGACGATTTTGGCATTGGGGGAGCGGATCGATTCTCGCAAATAGACGTCGTCGGCAATAATCGTCACCAGTTTGCCGTCCTGTTTCACCAGGCGCTGCTGACGGTAAAGCCCTTTAAAAGTCGGACCGACGCCGCGAACGCCGTCGAGGGAGTGGCAGGCAAGACAGCCTTTCTCTTTTGCCAGACGGGCGCCGTCTGGCTTCTCTGCTCCGGCTCCCCGTTTTTCTTTCTGCTCCAGCCAGGCAGTGAACTCTGCCTCCGGCAGCGCCTCCACAGTAGTAATCATCGCCGAGTGACCTTTGCCGCAGTACTGGGAGCAGAACAGGTCGTAGTTACCGGCTACTTCAGCCACAAACCAGGCATGGTTCTTCATTCCCGGCACCACATCGCGCTTGACCCGGAAGGCGGGGATGAAAAAACCGTGGAGGATGTCACTTGACACCAGATCGACGACCACCGGTTTCCCCACTGGGACATAGAGCTTTGGGCTGGTGCGGCCATTGGCATAGCTGAAGTTCCAGCTCCACATTCGCGCCGTGGCGGTCACCGGCAGGGCATTCTTTGGCACGGTCCGCAGGGTCAGATAGCCGGCCCAGCCGTAGTAGAACATCGCCATGACCAGAATGCTGGGCAGGACGATCCAGATCGTC
Organism: uncultured delta proteobacterium; assembly: GCA_963787125.1. Classification (GTDB taxonomy): domain Bacteria; phylum Desulfobacterota; class Desulfuromonadia; order Geobacterales; family DSM-12255; genus VEOV01. The sequence continues at coordinate 543,353 of CAWBBV010000007.1, read as the reverse complement.
TCCAGCCAGAAATTATTTTCCACCTGCGAAGTCGGTTCCGGAGCGCGGGAGCGGCGATAACGGAAGGCGAACCAGAGCACCGTCGCCGTAATGCCGCCAAGCAGCAGCAGGCAGGCGCCGAAGATGAACTTGAAGACCGGATCGACCGCGTCGGTTGTGGAGAGCAGGGCTGGGTTCACGTTAGTTTCCTATCAACTGTCAGACCTCCGAGGTTTTTAAAACCTCGGAGGTTTCTACCTGTACAGCACATCAAAAAAAGTGAAGCCGATGAAGATAGCCAGGGTCAACAGCGCCACAAAGAGCAGCCAGCGGAGCAGCTTCCCCTCGTACTTCATGTGCATGAAAAAGGCGATCACCAGCCCGCTCTTGAGCGAGGCGATAGCCAGCGCCCCCCAGACCCGGTTCACCCCCAGGTCGAGGCGCGAGACCCAGATTGTCAGCCCGGTCAAGGCCAGCAAAACCAGCCAGACCGCAGTCAGCTTGGTGTAGCTGATGATGTGGGGTGATTGCGGTGTATCAGTTGGTTGGGGCATGGCGATACCTTTAGTTGACAATATTTGCCATTCTGCAACTGTTGCGTTAATGAGCCATGAGATAAAATACAAACCACCATAACAGGACAATTATCACAGCGAGCTGATAGCGGGCTAAACTTGCCAAGATCGGCCTAGATAAATAGACAGCAACAAATCCTACCGCAAGCGAAATAGAAGAGCCGATTGGTCCTCTTGTCGTGATGTCCTTATCGCACAGGGTCATTGCAAGAAGCCCAATTCCTCCATACATTGACCAAATAAAAAGTTTATCGATTGCAGTAATCATTCTTTTGTCCATTTTTTGCAGCTAACATATTAATCTGCAGTCTGCATATTCCACGTTTATATGAATATCTCATGAAAGAGGCTACCCGTGCCAACGCAATTGATATCCCGGTTGGTTATGCCCCCCATAGCCGTATTAGCGTACCTGACTTCCTCAAACCCACACCATGCCATAACGAAATCAAGCCGACATATTCATCCGTCACCTCGTAAATCAGGCAATACCTGACCGGGCCGGAACCGAAATAGAGCTCCTTGAGGACTACCTGCTGCCCGGCGAGCAGGTACGGCGAATCGGTCCCGGCAGAGTTGTTGGCGTCGAGAAGCGCTTCGGTCTCCTCGACTCTGGACAGAAACACAGCGGCTATTTCCGGCCTGTACCGCTCTGCCAGCCCCAGCGCATACGACCTGACTCTGGCTTTATATTCGCTGGAGCGCTTAAGCAGTCGTCTTTTCATTCCCGATCTCTTTGCGGATGGAATTGAAAAAACCGTCATTTTCCGCGACGACATCCCCAAGACCGGAACGGAGTTCATACCAGCCGCGTTCCACGGAATCGAAAAATTCCTTCTGCTCGTCGGCGCTGCGCACGTACATCCGGAGCGAATCCCTGAGAATATCCTGCTCGGTGCGGCCTTCGCGCTGCGCTATCCGCTTGAGGCTCAGATTGTCATTTTCATCGAGCCGAAGCCCTAGCTGTCGTGTGCTGGCCATTGCGTTTACCTCCATGATATCAATGATACCATTGTACATCAGAGAGCAGAATCAGAGAATCAAATAATACAGCGGAAAAATAAATATCCAGATCAGGTCCACCAGGTGCCAGTAAAGGGCGCCGTTCTCCAGCCAGGAATAGTTGCTGCTGTCGATCTTCCCCTGCTGCACCCGCAGCGCCACAAAACCCAGCAGCGTCCCGCCGATCAGCACGTGCAGGCCGTGGAGACCGGTGGTCAGGTAGTAGAGGCTGAAGAAGACCGATTCACCCGGCGGGCCGGCCAGTAGCCGCTTTGAACCGGGGTAGATATCGTGGCCGAACTTGGCGCTCCACTCGACGTACTTGATTCCCATAAAGATCAGGGCGCAGCCGATAGTGCCGAACAGCAGCCAGATGCTGGTCGGCTTCAGGCCGCGCTGGATTGCGGTGACTGCCATGGCCGCCAGCAGGCTGCTGCTGAGGAGCACGATGGTGTTGACCGCGCCGAAGACCACGTTCAGCTCCCTGCCGCCGGCAGCGAACTCATGGGGGTAGCGGGCCAGGTAGACGGCATAGAGGAGGAACAGTCCGCCGAAGAGGATCAGTTCGGTGAAGAGGAACAGCCACATGCCGAGGGTGGCGCCGGCACGGTCTCGGTGCTGATGCCCGCTCATGGGATTCCCGTTCCTTTGAAGTCGTAGGGTCCGTGAGTCACCACCGGCTCTTCTTCGAAGTTTTCCGTCGGTGGCGGGGTTGCCACGCTCCACTCCAGGGTCGCCCCCCCCCAGGGGTTGCCGACGAAAGGCTCACCGCGGAAAAGGCCACGGAAGAGGTTAACCAGCAGCAGCACCATGCCGATGGCCAGCAACCAGCTGCCGAGGGTGGAGGCGAGGTTGAGCGGGGCGAACTCGGGAAGATAGTCGTAGTAGCGGCGCGGCATCCCCTTCATCCCCAGCACCATCATGGAGAAGTAAGTGATGTTGAAGCCGACGAACATCAGCCCCCAGGCGATGAGGGCCGGTTTCTCGGCATAGCGGCGGCCATAGAACTTGGGGAGCCAGTAGTGCATGGCAGCGAAAAAGGCAAATCCGGAGCCGCCGAAAATGACGTAATGGAAGTGGCCGACCACGAACTGGGTGTCGTGGACATGGATGTCAGTGGCCGCAGCGCCGAGGATCAGCCCGGTCAGGCCGCCGATGGAGAAGAGCAGAATGAAGCTGAGGGCGAAGAGCATCGGCGCTTCCAGGGAGATGGAGCCCTTGTAAAGGGTGGCAACCCAGTTGAAGACCTTGATGGCCGAGGGAATGGCAACGACGAAAGTGAGGAAGGAGAAGACCAGCACTGCGGTGTCGCTCATGCCACTGGTGAACATGTGGTGACCCCAGACCAGCGAGCCGGCCGCAGCAATGGCGATACTGGAGAAGGCGATCATCTTGTAGCCGAAAACCGGTTTGCGGGAAAAGACCGGGATGATGTCCGAGATGACCCCCATGGCCGGCAGGATCATGATATAAACCGCCGGGTGGGAGTAGATCCAGAAAAGATGTTGATACATGAGCGGATCGCCGCCCCGGGCGGCATCGAACAGGCCGGTTCCGAGCATTCTTTCGGCAATGACCAGGGCGAGGGTAATGCCGAGGATCGGCGTGGCCAGGATCTGCACCCAGGCGGTGGCATAGAGCGACCAGACAAAGAGCGGCAGCCGGGTCCAGCTCAGCCCCTCGGCCCGCAGGCGGTGGATGGTGGTGACAAAGTTAACCCCGGTGAGAATCGAGGAGAAGCCGATAATGAAGACGCCGAAGACCGCCAGGGAGACGTTGGTGCCGGTGCGGGCGCTGAACGGGACATAAAAGGTCCAGCCGGTATCCGGCGGTCCGCCGCCGGTAAAGAGGGCGGTAAGGATGATGACCGCACCGAGCATATAGAGCCACCAGGAGAAGAGGTTGAGCCGTGGGAAGGCGACATCCCGGGCGCCGATCTGGATCGGCATGACCAGATTGCCGAAGGCGCCGGGAAAGCCGGGGATTATGAAGAGGAAGACCATGATGACGCCGTGGACGGTGAAGAGGGCGTTGTAGCTCTGCGCCCCCATGATGGTCCGGCCCGGCGCCATCAGCTCGATCCGCAGCAGCAGGCCGAGGCAGACGGCAATCAGGAAGAAGCCGAGAACCGAGTAAAAGTAGAGGAGACCGATCCGCTTGTGGTCAGTGGAGAAGATCCAGGCAGCAATACCGGTCTTGCCGGTGTCGTTCCAGAAGCTTGCCTGAATCGGTGCAGCAGGAATCATGATTTTTCTCCGGGAGATGGTCGCTGTTTTTTGCCGGTCAGCAGCAGGAAGGCAAGAAACCCGCCGGCAGCAAGGATAACGGTTGTCGCGCCGACTTTCAAGAGATTGAAAACATAAGTCTTGCCTGCCGGATCGTAGGTGAAGCAGAAGTCCATCGCCTTGCGGATCGAGGCGCCGGTAAGGCCGCTACGCGCTTCGGTGATGGCCAGGGCCAGGTCTTTGGGGAGGACGGTCAAACCATAGAGATAGCGGACAATGGTGCCGTCGCCGGCCACCATGATGCTGACCACCGGGTGAATAAAATCCTCACCCTGCCGCTGGAAAAAATAACCGGCACTGTCAGTCAGGCGGTGGATGGCTGCGTTGTCACCGGTCAAAAAACGCCACCCGTCTGCCGGAAAAGGCTTGCGAATGGCAGCCAGGTAGGCCAGCTTGCTCCGGGCGGCCAGTTCCGGGGTCTCCCGTTCGTCGAAACTGATGGAGATGACCCGGTAATCCACTGCCGGTTTCAGTTCCAGTTTCTGCAGCGCAGTTGCCATGCGGGCCTGGAGAACACTGCAGACATTGGCACAGCGATAGTAAACAGGCAGAATAATGGTCGGACCGGAAATCAGCTCTGCGAGTGCAACTAATTTTCCGGTCTCATCCCGGAAGGTGATGTCCAGGGGGATTTTTGCGCCGAGGTGCTCTTCAATCCCGCCCGGCGGAAGATTCAGTTGCCCGTCGCCGCCTGTATGGGCAAAGAGAAGGCCCGGCAACAGGAGCATGATCACGAAAAGCAGTTGTCGTCCAGGTTGGAATATGCTCACAAATTTTCACTCAAGCCTTAGAGGCTGTCCGGATCAGGGTTTTGTCCGTTCGCAGGTTTTTCTGAGCAGGAAGAACAGCAGAGCGGCCAGGAGAGCGCCTGCTACGGCACCGGCCCCGATCAGCTTGCGTTTTTGCAGCTGTTCATCAATGCCGTTAAGGATATATTCAAGTTTCTTCAATTCTGTCTGGATACGCGCCGATTCCGTGCCGACCTTGCCGGTGTCGACGGTATGGAAGAGCGAATGGAAGCTGTTGCGGATTGAAAACAGCCCCTTTTCCAACCGGTCGACTTCGACCCCCTGCTGCTTGAAGCCTGCAGTTCTGGTCTCAATGTTCAGAATCATCTTTTCTGTTTCGTACATTGCCGCTTTGATTTTTTCCGCCTGTTTAAAACTGTGGCAACGGCTGCAGGATTTCTCGTTGATAAGATCCAGGGACGCTTTGACCACATTGTGGTTGCCGTGGCAGGTTACGCAGGTCGGCCCTCCCCTGCCCAGGGCTTTGCCGTGCAGGCTGGTCAGATAGTCTTTCAGCACGCCGACATGACAGCGGCCGCAAAACGCCGGGATAGCCGTCTCTTTCGGCGCGCCGAGAAAACCGCGGGCCGGGCTCATGGCGTTGGCCGCATCCTTGGGATCGCCGCCATGGCAGGAATTGCAGGCGATGCCGTTTTCGGCATGAATGCTCCCCTGCCAGAGTTTGACCGGTTCACCGTATTTGCCCGGCAGCTTGGCGTGACACTGGATGCAGACAATCTCGACTGGTCCGGCCACTGCTGCCGCTGCCGCCTGCGGCAGCATGAAGAGTGCTGCCAGAATCAAGATCTGCTTTATGGTTACATTCATCTGTCTCATGAGTAGTGCCCCCAGATGGACAGGCCTATCCAGAGAATGATCCCGCCCATGGCAGCTGCCATGAAAAGCGGTCGTTTCAAGGGATGGCGCTCGCGGCCGACGTCAATGAAGGGGAGCAGGGCGATGAAAGTCATTGCCGCACCCTGCACCGACAGGCCGATGAATTCATTGGGAAATATTTTCAGGGTCTGGTAGTTGGCCAGAAAGTACCACTCGGGTTTGATGTGAGCCGGAGTCTGGAACGGATTGGCCGCGACAAAAGATTCACGGGTGAAGAAAAGATAGGGATCAAAAAAGACCACTGCCAGGAAAAACACCAGATAAAGGGCGATGGAAGTGGCATCCTGCAGAGCATAGTCGGGGAAGAATGGAATCCCACCCGGATGGTCCTCGTAACAATAAGTGTCCCCTTCCACTGGTTGCCGCTATCCTTGACGCCAAAGGGTGGTGTTGAAATACCGGTCCGTTTGAGAAAAAAGAGATGGGCTCCGATCAGGCCGGCAATGGCCAGCGGCAGGACCGATACATGCAGGGCGAAGAAGCGTCCCAGTGTCGCTGGTCCGACAAGCTTGCTGCCGCGGAGAAACTCCACCAGAAACGGACCGGCCACCGGGATGGAACTGACACTGTTGGTGGCCACGGTGGTCGCCCAGAAGGAGAGCTGGCTCCAGGGGAGCAGATAGCCGGTCAGGGAAATCCCCATAATCAGATTGAAGAGGATAAACCCGGAGAGCCAGTTCAGCTCCCGCGGCTTCTTGTAGCTCCCCATGAACAGGACCGACAGCATATGGAAAAGGAGTATCAGCACCATCATGTTCGAGCCGACCGCGTGGCACATCCGGATCAGCCAGCCGAAGGGGACGTCGTTCATGATAAAGGTGACACTCTTGAACGCCTTGTCAGCATCCGGGACGTAATAGATCAGCAGCAGGATGCCGGTCACGACCTGTAGGCCGAAAATGAAGAGGAGGATACTCCCCATGGAATACCAGACATTGATATTGCGCGGCAGGAGATAGCCGGTCAGCTCCTTTGCCACAATTTCACGGACATTGATGCGCCGGTCGATCCAGTCGATAACTGTCTTGAAAAGTCCCATGCAGCCTCCCTTCAGCCTACGGTTATGACGCCATTGGCGACGACAAAGGGGAGCTTGGCCAGTGGCTTGGGGGGAGGACCGGAGATGACAGCCCCTTCAGAACTGTAGTGACCGGCGTGGCAGGGGCAGATAAAATCCTGTTTCTCCTTTTCCCACTGGACAATGCAGCCTAGATGGGTACAGACAGCGGAAAGAGCCACCAGATCGCCTCCCGGTTTCCGCACCATCACCGCTGTCGAACCGGCATATTCAAAAAATTTTGCTCCGCCTGGAGGGAGATCCTGTTCCGGGATAACAACTTTCCCGGTCGAATTCTCTTTCTGCAGCGGCGCCAGATAGCGATAGACGGGATAGCCTACGGCCACTGCGGTCGTGGCGGCAAGTCCCCCCAGACAAACACCGAGAAATTTTCGTCTGTCTTCATTTACCATAGATGCTCCTTCATCGCGCCTATCGTGGTCTGGCTGAAATCATATTCATTATTAATATTTCTGACAGCGTAACAGTTCTCTTCCTTTTGTCAATCAACGACGAAAACGTGATCCGAAAATTGTAGCCCCAAAAGCATTATCCTGCGCGTTTGCACGCTTCATACTCTCCCCAGTTGCACACAGCAAAAAAAGAGCCGGTCAGGAATCCTGACCGGCTCTTTGCATTCACACTTCTCCGCCTTCAATCGGTTAACTTTCACCGGGAAAGAGTTCATCAAATATCTCCTGTACCGTCGAAATCCTGTCAGCCTTCCAGGCATTGGTCCCGCAAAAAACAAGTCCTGAGTCAATATCGCCACGTTGCGCCCGATCCAGTGAGGAGATGATGCAGAATCGCTCCCCAGACTCCTTGTAGGAGCATTTTTTCAAGCAGCCCATGCGACAGCCGGTACTGTGATCAACATCATACTGGCGGATCTGCTCCTGGTTTTTGAGAATGGCGCGGCCGGGAAGCCCTGCCGGACTCATGATCAGGCCGATATCCTCTTGGCGACAGTCAAGATATGCCTGTTTAAAGCCATCAGCAGCGTCACACTCGACAGTCGGCACAAAACGGCTCGCCATCTGCACTCCGTCAGCCCCCTGCTCAAGAGCATGCAAGAGATCAGCTCTGTCCCAGATACCACCTGCAGCGATAACTGGAATTACTGCTTCAGGAAACTCTGTTTTCAGGTATTCCTTGATATCCCTGACGGTGCGGTATTGATCATACTCACCGTTGCCGATACGCTCCAGCTTCTCGCCAAGGTGACCGCCGGCAGTATCAGGATCTTCAACCACAATTGCATCCGGGAGACGATGAAAACCTTTATCCCACTTGCGGACGATCAGTTGTGCAGCGCGCAGGGACGAAACAATCGGCACAAGAGCTACATCCGGTGCATGGGCGGTAAGCCCCGGGAGCGTCAAAGGCAGCCCTGCCCCACAGACAATCACTTTTGCCCCACCCTCTATCGCTGCAGCGACAAGCTTTTCAAAATCCGAGAGCGCCACCATAACGTTGACACCGATTATTCCATCAGGTGCGATTTCATAAGCTTTTCTCAATTCAGCCTTGAAAGCTTCCGTTTGAGCTTGAAAATAGTTGCGGCCATTAAAAAGTTCGCTGTTCAAGGCAATTCCGGGTGCGGCCACAAGGCCAACGCCACCGCATTTTGCCACGTGACCGGCAAGAGAACCGCCAGAGATACGCACACCCATGCCCCCCTGGATCAGCGGGTATCTGACAGTATACTTGCCTATTTTCAACGGCTTAATCATGCAAAAACCTCCAACAGCTTTTAATTAGTTTCAGTCATCATAGCAAACCAAACAGCTTTTCATTTGTAATAGAATTGTAAAAATAGCTCTGCGCTTACGAAACAAAGTATCAGCACCCCCAAGGATACAACTCCTAATGCCCACCAAATGCATCGTTCTCAAGAAAGACAACTAAAAACCTAATTTTTACGGAAGTTCAAACGAACTAATACGAACATTACAGCGCCTCACAAGCAGCATGGCAATCGTTTGTTAAAAACATATTAAAAGTGCTTGACCATGAAAAAAAAAAAATGGTATACCTTAGCCGCTTTAATATTATGAGGCTAATTAACAAGAACATATGAATATCTATACGGCTGTGAAAGCCTTTCAACAGGCTTTTACATACATTGTATGCAATGTGCGGTCATTGAACCGCACTATTTTAATAAGGGAGGGAAAGATGAAAATTGGAATGAGAAGTAGAGTAGCAATGTGGCTAACTGTGGCAGCAATGTGTGCATTGCCTGTGCAGGGGTTTGGCGCAACAGCAGCGGCAAACTCGGTTATTTCAACCAGCATTAAACCTGCTGACGGTACAACCGGACAAAGCCTGACAACTGGAAGTGGTGTCAAAACCGGGCACATTCAGGATGGGGCGGTAACAGCGGCTAAACTAGGAATGGTTTGTCCGAGTGGGCAATACTTGCAATACAACGGAAGTGCTTGGGTATGCAGTGTAGGTACTGCTGGTCCACAGGGGGTTGCAGGCACTCAAGGATTACAGGGTGTAAAAGGTGATACTGGATTAACCGGTCCGCAAGGTCCTTCTGGAACGATGCCGCAGTATTCAAATGTGGTAGTTGTAGCTAATAGCGGCGGTGATTTCTCATCAATTCAAAGTGCAGTTAACTCCGTTAATCCTACAGCAAACAATCCCGTATTGATCAAAATAATGCCGGGGACATATGTTGAAGCTATTTCAATCGCATACAAGGGATACATTCATTTTCAAGGTTCCAGCAAGGAAACAGTAAAGATAGTTGCTCCAACGTCGGCAGGTGTTTTAAATGGATATTCTGCTAATCACATTACTGCTTCAGGCATCACCTTTTCATCTGATTTTAATACTGGAACCGCGATTGGGTTTAGCTACTGCGACAATATAGACATTAGAGACAATGCATTCATTTCAGCTACTAATAGCGGAAATGGAACCGCTATTACTGCTCTGAACAGCACTTTAGTCACGATAACTAACAATTCTGTGTCTAATTTTTATACCGGTATATATGAGGAAGCAAATAGTGACACTAAAATCCTTAATAATATTATTTCTCAAGCAGGTGGCTACGGAATTAATAGCGCCCTGTCTGCGAGGACTAGAATTTTTGGTAATACTCTCACTAAAAATGGAGAAGGGATTGGAATGAGTCTCTATAATTTTTCTCGTGAATGCATAGTGCAGGCAAACATTGTCACTGGTTTTAGAACTGGATTAAATATGTACGAGGGAGGAGGAGGGACAATAACATCAAACGTCATTACAGGGAATATTACGGATATTTACCGTTTCCCGGCGGGCGCTCCAGTTAACCCTCTCATAACATTCAATGTTTTTGATACCATCAACTGCCCTGGGGCAGTAGGTAGTTTTAATGTTGGTTCTGACGGGCTCCCAAAACCACTTTAATATTGCGCAACTAGCGCTCAATGACCCGTCAAAATGGGCGAACCACTCTTCCTTTGATTGACAAAGTAAAGTCCGGTAGAAGAGTTCTACCGCACTTTACTTGCAATTGAGGTTAAGTTCCAACGAGGTTTTTGAATTGACCTAGCACTTCTTTGTGCATTATTCTTCGCAGCAACTTCACTCGAAATGAAATCATACAAATGAAATTTGGGTGTGATTATTATGCTCTTACCAGTAGGTGGAATCGACTCATGAATAAAACATATTACTATTTACTCCTGCTGGTCATAGTCTGTTCTGTATTCGGCAATACAATTTATAATGGTTTTGTGTGGGACGACTTCCTTTTTTTGGTTAACAATAATACCTACATTGACTTTAAATTGGATCGTATATGGCTGTCGTTAGCAAATGGTGTTGAATACCTCCCAATACGGGATATGTCTTATGCTTTGGATTATACCTTGTGGGGCAACAGTGCCATGGGATTTCATATAACGAACGTAGTGCTGTTTGCTGTTACTGTATTAATTGTATATGCGTTTGTTCGCAGACTACTGGTGTTTTACTGTGTCGATCAGGCAACGAAAATTAATAGTTCAGAGCTATTGGCCCTATTGGCAGCAACAATGTTTGCCGTCCACCCTCTTCATAGCGAAGTAGTAAGCTTCATCACCTGCAGAAATGCATTACTTTCAACGCTTTTTTTCATGGTTTCTTGTTACGTCAACATCTTGTTTCTCGATAGTAAAAGCTCGAAACGTAAAATTTACTTTGTTGTCGGCTTTCTCAGTTTTGTAATCTCCATTTTCTCAAAAGTCACCAGCATAACCTTGCCATTTATTGTCCTGCTGTTAAATATACAGCGTTACAAACATGATAAAATCAAAGCCATAGTTTATGCGATTCCATATGGTTTGGTGTCAATTGCGGCATTTTTCTTTCATAAATTCATTGCGCAACAAAGTCACATTATTCCAAGCCTTCCGACTAAAATAGATATCGATTTTGTATTGTCGAAAATAGCTGTTGCATCCCAAATCCCCTGGTTTTATCTGAACAAGCTAGTTATCCCGATTGAATTATCCGTTGAATACGACACCCGATTTACCGAATCCATATTGAGCATAAAGGCATTGGGCGGTCTCCTACTTGTAGTTGTGACCATATATCTTGCCGTACGCTGCAAAAGAAATACCCCTCTGGTTTCATTCTGGGTAAGCTGGTACTTTGTGACGCTTATCCCGGTTTTGAATATTTTTTCTACGCACCCCGTTGTAGCGGATAGATACGCCTATCTGCCCTCGTTAGCCTTTTGTTGTCTCCTTGCCAGTTTCATTCTGAGTATCAATAATTCAAAAACCAGAATGGTTGTTTACTTGGGAATAGTGCTCCTGTGGAGCGGTTTGAGTATGAATCGCAATCTGGTATGGGAATCGAACAAAACTTTGTGGGAAAATACGGTTAGAATTTCTCCTGGGTCAACAAATGCTAATGTTCATGTTGGCAGAATTTACTTTCTTGAAGGCAAGTTCGCTCAAGCATTTGACCATCTGGACACGGCCAGACGACTTAATTATAGCAGCCCGGAATATGATTTTTATACGGGATATTTATATTTTGTCAGACAAGATTTTAGTGGTGCTATTAACTGTTTTAAACGTGCACTAACAAGAGATCCCAATTTCATAGAAGCACTCTATTACTTGGGGAGCGCTTATGAGAGCACAGGAGATAAAAATATGGCTACTGACTATTACAGGATGGCCTTGCGATCACCTGAACCTGACATTATGGGACTTAAGCCTCTTGCAAATAGTAAAGTTCAATAGCAAATGAATCACCTCGCCGCAAGCAGCGAGGTATCTGAACAAGTATTTTGATGCTCTTATCGCAGCAAGCTGTGGGGAATTGTACCCGCAGAGATTAAATACCATCTTGTCATGACTATCAACATAGTCACATATTCATCCCCGCATATTCATCCCCCGCTTGACACCTCCACCCTTTTGATGTAGCGTTGTATGTCCCGCCGTAAAGAAGGGACTATAACTCCACAAACTACAGCAACGGTCCTTATATCCCATGAAAATTACAGCAATAATACCTGCAAGGTACGGTTCCACCCGTTTTGAAGGCAAGGCACTCGCAGATATCTGTGGCAAGCCGATGATCCAGCATGTTTACGAACGCACAGCTCGTTCGACTCTCATCTCTGATGTTGTTGTCGCAACTGATGACGAGCGAATTGCTGCAGCTGTCCGGAGATTCGGCGGCCGGGTGGAGATGACATCAACCGATCATGAAACCGGCACCGACCGCCTTGCAGAGGTTGCTGCCCGGATAGACAGCGACATTATTGTCAATGTTCAAGGCGATGAACCGCTGATTGAACCGGCAATGATTGATGAAGCCGTCGAACCACTGGTAAGCGATCCGTCACAGGTGATGTCGACACTCAAAGCCAGAGTCAAGACACTCCACGAATTCTTAAGCCCGAACGTAGTCAAGGTTGTAACCGACTGGGAGGGGTATGCACTCTACTTCTCCCGCTCGCCGCTGCCAAATTTCCGTGACAAATGGAATGACTTGAAAGATGAGAAATTCTCCTCCGGGAAACTTCTCTCTTACAAACATATCGGACTATATGCCTACCGGAGGGATTTCCTTCTCCAGTTTTCACAGATGTCACCGACCTATCTTGAACTGGCCGAAAAACTCGAGCAGCTGCGGGTTCTGGAAAACGGCTACAGAATCAAGGTAGTGGAAACTTCCCACAGCTCGATCGGGGTTGACACTCCGTCTGATCTTGCCGCCGTAATTGAAAAACTGAAAACTCACTAAAAAGGTAACCAGACATATGAAAACCAAATTTATCTTCGTAACAGGCGGGGTTGTTTCATCTATCGGCAAAGGCCTCGCTTCGGCCTCTCTTGGAGCGCTCCTTGAATCAAGGGGCTTACGGGTCACCATGCAGAAACTTGACCCGTATATAAATGTGGACCCCGGCACGATGTCACCATTCCAGCATGGCGAAGTTTTTGTCACTGACGATGGTGCAGAAACCGACCTTGATCTCGGTCATTACGAGCGCTACACAACCGCCAGACTCTCCAAAAAAAGCAACTTCACCACCGGGCAGGTTTATTTCTCTGTTATCGAAAAGGAGCGTCGTGGCGACTATCTGGGCGGGACAGTTCAGGTAATCCCGCACATCACGGACGAAATCAAAGAAAAGATCCTTGAAAATGCCAAGGGGAGTGATATTGCCATTGTCGAAGTTGGCGGCACGGTCGGCGATATCGAATCCCTCCCTTTTCTGGAAGCGATAAGGCAGTTCAAGGGTGATCGTGGCCATGGCAATGTCCTTTATATCCACTTGACCCTCGTCCCGTACATCAAGACAGCAGGCGAACTGAAAACCAAACCTACGCAGCACTCGGTCAAGGAGTTGCAGCAGATTGGTATCCAGCCTGATATCCTTCTTTGCCGTTGTGAGCACGAAGTCCCGAGAGAGCTGAAACGCAAGATTGCACTCTTTTGCAATGTTGACGAAAAAGCGGTTATCACCTCACCTGACGCAGACCATATTTACGCTGTCCCGGAAGCACTTCACAAGGAAGGCCTCGATGACCAGGTCGTGGAAAAGCTCAACATCTGGACGAAAAACCCTGATCTCACCCCCTGGCACAGTGTTGTTGAAAAACTGCGCTTTCCTACTAACGGTGAAGTTACTATCGCTATTGTAGGCAAATATGTCCACCTGGCAGATTCATACAAATCGCTGGCAGAATCGTTGACTCATGGTGGCATTGCCAACAACTGCCGGGTCACCCTCAAATATGTAGACGCCGAAAAGATCGAGCAGGACGGTGCAGAAGGTGCATTTGAAGGCGTTGACGGAATTCTTGTCCCTGGCGGTTTTGGCGAGCGTGGCACAGAAGGGAAAATAAGCGCAATCGAATATGCCAGAACCCGTAAAATCCCTTTCTTCGGCATCTGCCTGGGGATGCAGATGGCAGTTGTTGAATTCGGCAGAAATGTCTGCGGACTTACCGATGCATTTTCCAGCGAATTCAGGATCGATTGCGAGAACCCTCTGATCCACCTGATGGAGGATCAGAAAGGTGTCATGAAAAAAGGTGGCACCATGCGCCTTGGAGCTTACCCATGCTCACTGACAAAAGGGACCTTTGCCCAGAAAGCATACGGTGGGACAGAGATCTCTGAGCGCCACCGCCACAGGTTCGAATTCAATAATGCTTATCGCGACATTCTGACCACTAACGGGCTGATTCTTTCCGGGACATACAAAGAGGTTGACCTGGTCGAGATAGTCGAGATTGCCGACCACCCCTGGTTCCTCGGTTGCCAGTTTCACCCGGAATTCAAGTCGCGGCCCTTAAATCCGCATCCGCTTTTCAAGGCATTCATCGCCGCTTCGCTGGCGAACAGGGGGCAGCTAAGTGACCGTTGATACTTTAGTTAAAGACATAAAGATAGGAAATGTTTCATTAGGCGGAAGCAGCCCACTACTGCTGATTGCCGGACCGTGTGTCATCGAAAATGAGGCAGAGACGCTCAAGACAGCAGAACGACTTATGGAAATTACTTCTAAAGTCGGGATGCAGCTGGTTTTCAAGGCTTCTTATGACAAAGCCAACCGGACTTCAGTAACTTCATTCCGTGGACCGGGGATGAAAGAAGGGCTGCGGATCCTGGCTAAAGTGAAAGAGTGCTTCGGCTTGCCGCTCGTCTCAGACATCCACAGTATCGAGCAGATAGATGAAGCTGCTGCTGTATTAGACATCCTCCAGATTCCGGCATTTCTCTGCCGACAGACCGACCTGGTTGTTGCTGCGGCAAAATCCGGAAAAGTGCTCAATATCAAGAAAGGTCAGTTTCTGGCGCCGTGGGACATGAAAAATGTCATCGGCAAGGCGGTTGATTCCGGCAATGACAACCTAATCCTTACGGAAAGGGGTGTATCTTTCGGCTACAATAATCTGGTTTCCGATATGCGCAGCCTGCCGATCATGAGAGGGATGGGTTACCCGGTTGTTTTTGATGCAACTCACAGCGTCCAGTTACCCGGTGGACAAGGCGGTACATCCGGTGGTCAGCGGGAGTTTGTGGAGTATCTTGGGCGGGCGGCAGTAGCAACCGGCATTGACGGAATTTTCATGGAAGTTCACGAAGATCCTGCTAAAGCGCTTTGTGACGGTCCTAATTCCATAAAACTGGCTGACCTTGCCGAACTTCTTAAAAAATTGAAGGCGATCGATGCCATTGTGAAGCAATCATGATTATTGAAGAGGCAAGGAAAGTTATCCGGATTGAAGCCGCCGCTCTGCTCGCCCTGGCAGACTCAGTTGACAGCAGCTTTGAGAAAGCTGTCCGGATGATAATGGCATCAAAGGGGAGAGTCATCGTTACCGGCATGGGAAAATCCGGACTGATCGGGCAAAAGATCGCTTCCACAATGGCGTCTACCGGCACGCCGGCATTCTTCCTTCATCCGGGCGAAGCGCTCCATGGTGATCTCGGCATGATCATTAGAGGTGACGTGGTTATAGCCATTTCCAATAGCGGCGAAACCGAAGAAGTCCTGCGCATCCTGCCGATTGTTAAGCGAATAGGCGCAGAGCTAATCTCCATGACCGGCAAACCTGCATCGACCCTGGCAAAAGCCGGCGATATCCATCTGAATATAGCGATAAAGGAAGAAGCCTGCCCTCTCGGACTTGCACCTACAGCCTCAACAACTGCCACTCTGGCAATGGGTGATGCACTTGCGGTCGCACTTCTGGTAGAGCGGGGCTTCAAGGCTGAAGATTTTGCACTCTTCCACCCAGGTGGAGCACTGGGCAAGAAACTGCTCCTTTCTGTCAACGACATGATGCACTCCGGCTCAGAAATACCACTGGTTGAAGCCGGAATGCTCATGAAACAGGTCATTTTCGAGATCACTTCAAAAGGACTCGGCTGCACAGGAGTTCTCAATACTGACGGATCTCTTGCTGGAGTTATTACTGATGGAGATCTCCGCCGTGCACTGGAAAAGGGGGTTGACTTCCTCGGCCGACCGGCAGACGAATTAATGAAATGCAATCCCAAGCGGATACTTCGTAATGAACTGGCGGCAAAGGGTCTGCAGAAAATGGAGCAGTATTCTATAACCTCCCTGTTTGTTTTCGCTGACGATGACTCCAAAATACCGGTCGGGATCCTCCACCTTCACGACCTGCTTAAAGCCGGGATAGCCTGATGATTGATCGCCTGAAAAAGATTAAAATGTTGCTGCTTGATGTTGACGGTGTCATGACCGACGGCAGAATAATTTTCGATTCAAACGGAATTGAAAGCAAGTTTTTCAATGTAAAAGATGGTCACGGCATCAAAATGCTGCAGCGAGCAGGAATTGAGGTCGGCATTATTTCCGGCCGGCAGTCACAGGTTGTCGCTAACAGAGCGGCTGAACTCGGCATAGAGCGGGTATTTCTAAAAGCCCTGGACAAGCTTGTTCCTTACCTCACAATCCTTGCTGACACCGGTTTAGCTGACGACGAGGTCGCATTTATCGGTGATGACCTGATCGACATTCCGGTATTGCGAAGGGTTGGTTTTGCTGCTGCGCCAGCAGATGCAATTGCAGAAGTTTTCCCGTTTGTTCATCTTGTCACAAAAAACCGTGGCGGCTGGGGGGCCGTTCGGGAAATTTCTGATCTTCTCCTCAAATCACAAGGGAGATGGGAAGAGCTGACCGCTCGCTATTACTGAAGTAGTTTTTCTGTACGGATATTTTTAACCCACAGCGGTAACGTCTTTAAGTCGTTACCGCTTTTTTATATGTCGATACAATCTTTGTGCCAAGTCACCCACATTTTAGCATAAAGCGCTTTACTGGCTTTTCTTAAAATGCTATAGTTTGCCCTTCTTATGTCAAAAACAACCTACTTCAGGCGCATCCTTGGACTTGTGATTCTTGTTGCCGCGGTCGCAACTCTGACGATGGTTATCCGTTATTTCATCGACAGTGCCAGAAAAGAGCGAAAAACTTTATCAAGCTCTCTCTCAACAGATATTTCCATGAAGACGATCCATTTCTCCGAGAATCATCAGAACGAGAAAAAGTGGGAGCTTTTTGCGCAAAAAGGCAGTTATGACAAGCCAAAAGAGACTACCTCGCTTGAAGACGTCCGTTTTGTCGTCGAGCGTGACAAGAAAAATGGTCCTGTGACGGTAACTGCAAAGCAAGGGGACTACCAGCACACTGCAAAAAGCATTCAACTGGACGGCAATGTTATTGCTAAAACCGCTGACGGTATGACTTTCGAGACGCCACGAATAAATTATGATTCAAAAAGCCAGACGTTCAGTACAAAAGACAAAATAAGGCTGACGGATGCAGGGTTAACGGTTGACGGTGTCGGCATGGATTTATACGTTGACAGGCAACAGGCAGTTGTCAGAAACCAGGTTGAAGCAACCGTCTTCCCGGGCAAGAGGAAAAAATGATCAAGAAGTTATTGCTGTTCATGACAATTTTCTTCTCGTTTTCAGCCATGCTTTATGCTCAGGGGAAGCTCCCGGCATCGCGCAGTAATGAACCGATCAAGGTCAAATCAGACCAGCTCGTTACAGACAACAACCTTAAAATTGCCACCTTTACCGGCAAAGTTATCGCCAGACAAGGAGATCTGACTATTTATTCGGATAAGCTTGTTATAAGCTACTCCGATGACGAAGGTGGAATAAGTACCGCCGAAGTTTCAGGCAACGTTACAATAACTCAGGGAAAGCGCCGCGCTCAGGCTGATCATGGAGTATATGACGCCAAAAAAGCGTTAATAATCCTTGACGGCAATCCTAAGGTTTTTCAGGATAGCGACACAATCTCCGGCAAAGTAATCACTTACTACCTTGATCAGGACAAAAGCGAAGTTACTTCAGGCACGGACAGCAGAGTTGAAGCTATTATTCATCCGAATGTGAAAGGTAGTGATGGAAAGCCCACGAAACCTTGACACCCTTACTGCAAGGGGTCTTAAAAAATCCTTTGGCGAAAGAACCGTTGTAAAGGGTATCGACATAGACCTTGCTGCCGGTGAGGTTGCCGGGTTACTGGGTCCGAACGGCGCCGGCAAAACAACCACTTTCTACATGATGGTTGGACTTTGTCGACCGGACAGCGGCGAAATCATGATGAGCGGCAAGTCGTTAACAAAACTGCCGGTTTATATGCGCGCCAGACAAGGATTGAGCTACCTGCCACAGGAACCGTCGGTATTCAGGCGATTGACGGTTGAAGACAACTTACTGGCAATCCTTGAAACTGTCGAGCCTTCCAAACTGCTGCGCAAACAGAGAGCTGAAGAGCTGTTAAATGAGTTCAGAATTACGCATATTTCAAAAAGTAAGGGCTATGCTCTCTCAGGTGGTGAACGCCGCCGTGTTGAAATTGCCAGAGCTCTTGCCACAAGGCCTAAATTCATTCTGCTTGACGAACCTTTTGCCGGTATCGATCCGATAGCAGTAATTGACATCCAGAATATTATTGCCGAACTAAAGGCGAAAAACATTGGTATACTTATCTCTGACCATAATGTCCGCGAAACATTAGGGGTCTGCGACAAAGCGTACATTGTAAACGCTGGAGAACTGCTTGAATGTGGCACTCCTGAACAGATAGCAAACAGTAAGAAGGCACGCGAGATCTATCTCGGCGATAAATTCCAACTCTGATCCCTGATAGGGATTTAAGCTTTTCGAGGAACATTAGATGGCACTTGAGATGCGCCAACAGATGAAGCTGACCCAGCAGCTGGTGATGACTCCCCAGCTGCAGCAGGCTATAAAACTGCTTCAGCTTTCGCGTCTTGAGCTTCAGGACCTTGTCAGCCAGGAGTTGGAAGAAAATCCGATCCTTGATGAGACACTTGAACAGGAGAGCATAAAAGAACTTGAGCAAGTTGAAATCCAGGAACGTGAACCTGCCCCTCTTGAAGAAAGTGAACGTTTCAAGGAAGTTACAGCCGGCAGTGAGACCATCCGGGAAATGGACTGGGACAGTTACATTGATGGCTATAATTACAGCTCAGGAGAACAGTATAGCGATGATGAGGATCGGCCTTCCTTTGAAAACCTTCTGACCAAGAAAGGTACCCTTGTTGATCACCTCATGTGGCAGCTTAACCTCTCTAAATTTGAGGAAAACGAAATAAAAGTGAGCACTGAGATCATCGGCAACATCGACGATGACGGCTACCTCAGAAGCACTATTGAAGATGTTGCCAGACTGTGTGATGTCCCGGAAGAGGTAGCGGAATCTGCACTAAAGAAGATTCAGGATTTTGATCCACCCGGTGTCGCTGCAAGAGATTTGCGGGAATGCCTCCTGATTCAGGTTCAACAGTTCGGCATGCAGGGCAGTGTAGTGGAGTTTATCCTGAGAGATCATCTCAAGGACCTTGAAACACGACGCTACAAACAGATATCACGCGCACTGGGCGTGAGCGTTCAGGACATCCTCAATGCCGCCAAGCTGATAGCGGGTCTCGACCCCAAGCCGGGACATATTTTCGCCCATGACGACGTACAGTACATTTCGCCTGATATTTTTGTCTATAAGGTCGGCGATGATTATGTGGTTACCCTTAACGAAGAGGGCCTTCCCATGCTCCGGATAAACCCGTATTACTCTGATGCCAGGGTGAAGGAGATGGATTCCGGCACAGGGGAATATGTAAGTGACAAGATGCGTTCTGCGCTCTGGCTTGATAAAAAGCATTCATCAACGTCAGCGGACTATTTTCAAGGCGGCAAAAAGTATTGTCAAATTCCAGCGGGAGTTTTTTGAAAAAGGGATAGAGTATCTCAGGCCGCTTGTGTTAAGAGATGTTGCCGAAGACATCGGCATGCATGAGTCAACTATAAGCCGGGTAACCACCAGTAAATACATGCATACGCCGCAAGGCATCTTCGAGATGAAATACTTCTTCAACAGCGCCATATCAATTACCGGCGGCGACTTTATTGCCTCCGAAAGCGTAAAGAGAAAGATAAAAGAATTGATAGAGGCTGAAGATCCACGAAAACCGCTCAGCGATCAGACCCTCGCTGAGATGCTGGCGGCGGGGAATATTAATATTGCGAGAAGAACTGTGACAAAATACCGGGAGATGCTGCGGTTAGGCTCTTCATCAGAGAGAAAGCGGATGTTTTAGCAGGGCGCCGTAGAGCACCACTACCAAACAGGAGGTAATTATGCAGATTACAACTACATTTAGACACATGGAACAAAGTGATGCATTAAAGAGCTATGTGGAAGAGAAACTTGACCGGGTAAAGAAATACATTGACGAGCCTGTTGTCGCACAAACTTATATGACAGTTGAAAAGATACGCCACATTGTTGAGATAACGTTGACGGCCAAAGGTATTACCATCAAGGCTTCTGAGGCCACTAACGATATGTATGCGTCGATTGACGCTGTCGTTGATAAAATCGAGCGTCAACTGAGACGCTACAAAGAAAGACTCAAAGGACATAAACCTTCAGCAGACATCCGTACCCGTGAAGGACTCAAGACTATCGTTCAAGCTGAAAGCCTGGATCAGCAACAGCCACCGGTAGTTATCCGCTCCGAGCCTATCTCGATCAAGCCGATGTTTGTCGATGAAGCCGTCATGCAAATGGACCTGATGCACAAGGAGTTTCTGGTTTTTACCGACGCTGCCACAGAGAACATCAATGTCCTCTATCGCCGGAAAGACGGTAACTACGGACTTATTGAGCCGCCAAGAGCCTGAAAAAAAGGAACCATCTAAAGGCTCACGGTTATTTTACTTGAGGCTGTTGTATTGATGGAAACTCCACTTGAAGATATGAGGGGAATTTGAACAGAACCAGCCTCACAATTAGTGACTTGTTGCATGACAAAGAGTACGGGCTTGACCTCTCACTGTTTGCAGGTGAGGCTGGCCTGTCGCACCGCCTTTACAGTGCACGCATACAAAAACCGGGGCTTGCCCTGACCGGTTACACCGAACATCTTCACCCTGATCGCCTTCAGGTACTGGGGAACACCGAAATATCGTACCTCATGAAGATGTCTGAGGAACAAGCGTCTGCAAATATTATCCGTTTCTGCTCTTTTCCGATCTCCTGTTTTATAGTCACAAAAGGGCTCGACCCTCCGGACTGTCTCAAACAGGAGGCGGAAAAGGCAGAAATTCCACTTCTGGGAACATCACTGCAATCCTCCATATTTATTTCGCTCATAACAAAGTTCCTTGAAGAGCGGCTCCTGCCGACAACTCACATCCATGGTGTGCTTGTCGATGTTCTCGGAGTCGGAGTCCTTCTACTCGGTAAAAGCGGTATCGGCAAGAGTGAATGTGCACTTGACCTTGTTATCCGAGGACATCGTCTTGTCGGAGATGATATTATAAACATCAAGAAAAAAGTTCCTGCGTCTCTGGTCGGACAGGCTGGCGAATTGATCCAGTATCACCTTGAAATCAGGGGTTTGGGCATTATTAACATCAAAGATCTTTATGGTGTCTCCTCCATAAGGGAGAAGAAGATCATTGATATAGTGATTGAGCTTGTAGAGTGGGATCCTGAGCATGAATACGACCGACTTGGAGTCGACGACCAGACTTACTCGATCCTTGGAGTGGATCTGCCATACATTTGCATCCCTGTCCGTCCTGGCAGAAACATAACATCCATCATAGAAGTTGCTGCCCGGAATTTTTTGCTAAAAGGGATGGGTTATCACTCAGCTAAAGAGTTTCAGGAAAAGCTCCTTGCCCGGATGGATGTACGCCCCATAGGTGATGAAGTTGAGTAAACTTAGAATTTGCGCGATAACCGGGCTTTCAGGATCTGGAAAATCAACAGCTGTCCACGCCCTTGAGGATGAAGGTTTTTTCTGTCTCGACAACCTCCCACTTACGCTTCTTCAGGTCTTTATCGAACTAGCTGAGAAATCATCTGAACGCATCAAAAATGTCGCCATAGTTATAGATATTCGCGCCAGGGATTTCTTTAAGGGGCGGGAAAACATATTCAAGGAACTGCGTGAGGCTGGACATAAAGTTGAAATACTTTTCCTTGATTCAAGCGATGACGTTCTTGTCCGGAGATTTTCCGAGACCCGGCGCAGACACCCCGCCCTTGAAAATGGTTCTGTTCTTGACGGAATAAGATTTGAGCGTGAACATCTTGCCGGATTGAAACAGATAGCAACCTCTATCATTGACACCTCAGAGCTGAATGTACATCAATTGAAAGATATGATCGTCAGCATTATCTCGGGTGCCGGTACACCCAAGGTTTTCAACCTTCACATTCAATCTTTTGGCTTCAGATACGGGGTACCACTTGAATCTGATATCGTCATGGATGTCCGCTTTTTACCCAACCCATACTTTGTGCAAGAGCTCAAACAGCTCACTGGGATGGATAGCGGTGTAAAGACTTTTCTCACAGAGCAACCGGATACCAGTGAGTTCCTCGACAGATTCCTCTGGTTCATTGATTTCCTCATCCCTCGTTACCAGAAAGAGGGAAAGTCATATCTGACAATTTCTGTCGGTTGTACAGGGGGCAGGCACCGATCTGTATTTATAATTGAAGTATTACGAAAATTTCTCTCCGAGAGAAAGCTTTCACTTAAAGTAACACACAGAGACATGGGGAAAGGTTGATTTATGACAGGACTAGTCGTGGTAGCACATGCAAGTTTGGCAGCAGAGCTTATAAGGGCTGCCGAAATGATAGTAGGCACTATTGATGGCGCAGCAGCTGTTGCAATCCAGGCGTCCGACTCTGTTGATGAAATTCGTGCGGCGCTAACTGCTGCGATCACAGCTGTCGCGGCGGAAGATGTCATAATAATGACAGATATGTTCGGCGGAACGCCGTCCAATATGAGCCTGTCATTCTTGAAAGAGAACCGGATAGAGGTGCTGACCGGAGTTAACCTCCCAATGCTGATCAAGTTTGCAGGCGATAGAGAACGCTATGGTGTGGCTGAACTTGCCGCCCAGATACGCGACACCGGAAGAGAAGGTGTAACCGTCGCTGGTGATTATCTTAAGAAGTAATGTGGTAAGGAGTTAATTAATATATGCTTGAGCAACACTTTTCGATAGTTAACAAACTCGGTCTTCATGCCAGAGCTTCAGCACTTTTTGTAAAAACGGCAAGTCAGTTTAAATCAGAAATAAAAGTTTTGAGAGACGGCGTTGAAGTTAACGGCAAAAGTATTATGGGCATCATGATGTTGGCAGCAGCCAAAGGGACACAGATTGCCCTTAAAGTTGAAGGCGTTGATGAAGGCGAGGCATTTCAGAAACTTGGAGACTTAATACAAAATGGTTTCGGAGAGGAATAATAACCTTGTGTTATCAGGGCTTGCCGCCTCGCCTGGGGTTGCAATCGGCATAGCCAAAGTCGCAGACCGTTCAAAGATTATTGTCTCGGAAGCAGCCATACACCCTGATGCTGTCGCTACTGAGATAAAACGTTTTCTTGGGGCAATTGACAGTGTAAAGGATGACCTGCTGCAACTTAAAGCACAGCTTGAAGCAGAAAAAGGGGCTGAACACCTTTACATCCTTGATACGCACCTGATGATCCTTGAAGATATCATGCTCACAGCTGAAACTGTAAGCTGTATTGAAACAGCCCATATCAACGCTGAAGGATCTCTGAAAAGAACATTAGTAAAATTCAGGGATTATTTTGCGGCAATGGATGATGAATACCTCCGCGAAAGAGGTGGCGACGTAGAAATAGTCGGCGAACGGATACTGCGCAGCATGATTGGTGTTCAGCACGAACCGATAACCGAGCATACCGGGCAAGTCATCATAGTAGCTCATGACCTCTCACCTGCTGATGTCCTCCAGATAGACAAAAACAAAGTAATCGGTTTTGCAACTGACTTGGGTGGCAAAACATCTCACGCTGCAATTCTCGCCCGTGCTCTCGGAATTCCCGCTGTAGTCGGGCTTGAATCGGCGACAGCTCTGATTCTTAGCGGCGATCACATAATGATCGACGGTTCAACCGGTACAGTTGTCATTAATCCCGCCAATGACATTTTCAAAGACTACCTGGCCAGAAAATTATACTATGAATACTGTAGCAGAGAGCTTGCAAAACTCCGCTACCTGCCGGCTGAAACTGTAGACGGTCATCAAATAGCCTTAAAAGGGAACCTTGAGTTTACTGAAGAGACTGTGGCTCTCATGGAGCATGGCGGAGAAGGCGTTGGTCTTTACAGAACAGAGATGCTTTTTATGAATCGGGACGATCTACCAGGTGAAGAAGAGCAGTTTCAAACCTATCTGAGCATGGTAAATAAAGTTTCACCTCATCCGGTAAGCATAAGAACTCTTGACGTTGGGGGCGATAAGTTTGTAGCGGGGCTTAATCTTGCGGAAGACGAACTTAACCCGGCGCTTGGACTGCGTGCGGTAAGGCTCTCTCTGCGCAATCCGGAGACATTCAGACCTCAGCTGCGTGCCATTCTCAGAACAAGTGCCTTTGGAAAAGTCAGAATGTTTTTTCCGATGATTTCTGCAATATCAGAGATTAGACAAGTAAAGCAGATCCTTCGGGAGGTCAAAGCTGATCTTGACGCTGAAGGCATTCCGTTTGATAAAAACATTATGATTGGAATTATGATAGAAGTCCCCTCTGCTGTCCTGATTGCCGATCTACTGGCAAAAGAGGTTGATTTCTTCAGCATCGGGACGAACGACCTAATTCAGTACTCTCTGGCAATAGACAGAACAAATGAGCATCTCTCCCATTTGTATCAGCCTTTAAATCCTGCGATCCTCAGATCCCTTAAAATGGTAGTTGAGGCAGCACATTCAGCAGGCATTGAGGCTTGCATCTGCGGAGAAATGGCTGGCGACCCTCTTTATCTCCCTATCCTTTTGGGACTCGGTTTTGATGAGCTCTCCATGTCCCCCTTATCAATTCCTCGAGTAAAGAATATCTTACGCAGGTGCTCTATTACTAAAGCAAGAACTCTGACCGAAAGTGTTATGGCTGCTGACTCGGCCGAGGCTGTCGAAGTAATTCTCAAGTCAGGGATTGCTGAACACTTTTCTGAAAGCTTTGACTAAGTGACTGACAAACCCCAAGCTGATCTGCAACAGAAAAGGCGTACTGTCTCCAGTACGCCTTTTCTGTTGTAAACATGATGTCGCTGAAACGATTACTCAGGACAACTAAAGACAGCCTCAACGCGTCTATTGTTTCTACGACCGTCTTCTGTCTTATTTGAATCAATCGGCTTGGTATCGCCAAAACCTTTAGCAGCTATACGCTTTCCATCTATACCTTTGACACTGACCAGATACTTCTTGACAGAATCAGCACGCTTTTGGGAAAGCTTCTTATTCGCACCGGCAGAACCGACATTGTCGGTATGCCCTTCAATGACAGTTGTTGATTTCGGGAATTTAGCCAGTTTTTCAGCAACTATATTCAGCTCATCGTGATGCCGCTCTTTAATCTCGGCACTATTTGTTTCAAATGTAATACTAAGAGTTACACTCTTGCACTCGATAACAGGACACCCATCTTTGTCTACCTTGGTGCCTTTAGGGGTATTCGGACACTTGTCGAATTCATCAGTAACGCCATCGTTGTCGCTGTCGAGAGGCGGCTGAACAACATTAACAGTTGCACTGCTTTCAGCAACGCCACCATTGCCCTTACAGGCAAGCTTGTAAGTTGTCGAGTTTGCCGGAGATACAACCATGCTGCCAACAGGTTTAACCGGGCCTATACCGGGAAGGATGCTGCATTCTGAGCTGTTTTGAGCGCTCCAGTTAAGAGTTGACGAACTGCTTTTCTCAACGGATGCCGGATTCGCAGCCAGTGTTGCAGTCGGTGCTGGAGCCGGTACTACGACAGGAACTGGCACTACAGCTGGGGCTTGCTTTGGAGCAACTGCGACAGGTGCGGGAGGGACAGGCTCAACGACTTTAGGAGCAGGCTCAACCACTTTAGGGGCTGGGGCAGGAGCTGGGGCTGGAGCTGCAGCAGCTTTTTTCGGGGCTGCCGCGACTTCTACAGGTTTTGCCGCCTTACTGACACCACCAAACTGAAAATTAAGTCCGAGCGTATATTCATAATTGTATACAGTCGGCCCACGGTCTATAACTAATTGACGTAAATCACCTCTTAAGGCAATAGTATCGTTCAAGAAATATTTAGCGCCAAGACCGTAGCTGAGAACTCCGGTATCAAAATAACCGTAACCGGTGTTAGAAGAATATCTGATACCGCCATAGCCTACAGCCAGATGAGGAACAAAACTACTTTTCGGGAACATGCTATAAAGAGCTTCCAACCTGTAATTGTAAACGTCAAGGTTATCTCCGTTGCCCTTTGTAAGTCCGTACTCTGTAGTCCTCACATAGTGGAAAAGACCTTCAAGTCCGATCCTGTCGGTCAGATTGTATCCTGCCTTGAGACCGACCAGAACACTGGCATCAATTCCTTGAATACCGTCAAAATGATAACCACCGATCACCGGGGTAATATTAACCGCACCTTCCCTGTTTTCGGCTAAAGCTGCTGACGAACAGAACCCTACTGCTGTCAAAGCCGCTAAAGCGACTAAACTCTTTTTCATGTAAAACCTCCCTTGTAGTCCTGGCTAGTAAGGCCATTCTAGCTTAATTTAATTTGCACTCATATATATCACAATTGTAATAAGAGTCAATCTTCAAAGGAATTTTAATGGAAATGTATACTAAAATTAATGTTATTTCTTGACCGTGCCGAGATAAAGAGTTATAAAACAAACTTTTAGATAAAGGTGCTCAGCATTTAAGGGGGAGATAAGAATAATGGAGAAGAAAGAGTATATCTTCAGTTCAGAATCTGTTTCGGAAGGTCATCCTGACAAAGTCGCGGATCAGATTTCAGACGCCATTCTGGACGCGATCATTGCCCAGGACCCAAAAGCACGGGTTGCCTGCGAAACCCTGGTTACAACGGGCATGGCTGTGATAGCCGGCGAGATAACTACGACAGCCTATGCTGACATGCCATCAATTGTCAGAGAAACCATTAGGGAAATCGGGTATAACGACTCTGCAATGGGATTCGACTGGGAGACCTGTGCTGTCATCACCTCCATCGACAAACAGTCTCCTGATATCGCCATGGGAGTCACTGAAGGTGAAGGGATGTTCAAAGATCAGGGAGCAGGCGACCAGGGGATTATGTTTGGTTACGCCTGTAACGAAACGCCTGAACTGATGCCGATGCCGATACTCCTCTCCCACCAACTGGTAAAACGATTGGCAGATGTAAGAAAATCAGGCGAACTCCACTTTCTCCGCCCGGATTCAAAATCCCAGGTATCCATTCGTTATGAAAATGACAAGCCGGTCTATGTTGACACAGTGGTCATTTCGTCTCAGCATACCCCTGACGTCTCCCACGAGACCATCCAGGAAGGGATTATCGATGCTGTTGTGAAAAAAGTCATCCCGGCGCATCTCATGGATGCACACACAAAAATATTCATAAACCCGACTGGTCGTTTTGTTGTTGGTGGCCCCATGGGTGACTGCGGTCTTACCGGAAGGAAAATCATTGTTGACACTTACGGCGGCGCAGGGCGTCACGGCGGCGGCGCATTCTCGGGTAAAGACCCTTCCAAAGTCGACCGTTCTGCTGCGTATATGGGACGCTACGTTGCCAAAAACCTTGTTGCTGCAGGGGTATGTGAAAAGTGTGAAGTTCAAGTTGCCTATGCAATCGGAGTTGCAGAACCTGTTTCTGTGATGGTTAACACTTTCGGCACCGGCACGATTGCCGAATCAAGAATTGCCCAGATTATCCGTGATGTTTTTGACCTTCGTCCAAGAGCGATCATAGAGCAGCTGGATCTGCTTAGACCGATATACAAACTGACAGCAGCATATGGTCATTTCGGCAGGGAACTTCCTGAATTTACCTGGGAGAAAAAAGACAAGGCTGATATCATCAGGGGTAAAGCCGGACTTTAGTCGGCATCAGTTTTAAGATAAAGAAGCCGGGGGACAACCACCGGCTTCTTTATTACCCCCCGCCTTTCCTGCAGAACCTGTAACCTACCCCTCTTACCGTCTGGAAAAACTCAGGACTACCCGGATTCGGTTCAAAGTATTTCCTGAAACGAACGATAAAATTATCCAGGGTCCGTGTTTCTACATCAGAAGAGTATCCCCAGACCCTTTCGAGCAGTTCACCCCTACTGACAGCCTCACCCTCTTTCTGGAAAAGAAGCGTTAACATCCTGACTTCAAGGTCGGTAAGATCAATTTCACCCTGGGCAGTCCTTGCTCTGTAAGACAGTAGATAAACCTCGTTCTCCCCGAACCTGTAACCCTCTTCGATCGGCTCAGGAAGATACCATGCTGAACGTCGCAGCATCCCTTTAACTCGCAGCAAAAACTCATTAAGACTAAATGGCTTTGTCAGGTAATCATCAGCGCCACTTGCAAGCCCGGTAATCCGGTCACCCTCTTCCGAGCGGGCTGTAAGCATAAGCACCGGCACTCTGGAGTCTGATTCGCGCACCTTGCGGCAGAGCTCAAACCCATCCATACCGGGCAGCATTACGTCCAGAATAATCAAGGCGAATCTGTCGTAAACCAGGCGATCAAGGGCCTCCTCGCCGCTTTCAACATGGCTTACACGGCAATCTTCCTGCTCCAGATTGAAGCAGATACCGCGAGCCAGATGAATTTCGTCTTCCACCAGAAGAATATGGGGTCTGTCCATTAACCAACCTCAACAGTAGGTAATGTAATAATAAAGTGGCAGCCTCTGCCAGCACCTTCACTTTCAGCCCTGATCTTGCCGTTATGCCTGGCTATAATGGATTGGACAATATACAGGCCAAGTCCAGTTCCTCTGATAGTCTCTCCGGCATTTCTGACCCGGTAGAACATCTTGAAAACTTTTTTAAGCTCTTTTCTAATAATTCCACTACCGTTGTCGGAAACAGTCAGCGTGCAGTTTTTCACGCCTCTATTGAGCGCCACATGGACCTCAGGGGCTGCAGGGCTATAGAGGAATGCATTTTCCAGTAGATTGCGAAGGACCATTTCCATCCCTTCCACATCAACTTTTGCAAATATTCCTGCGTCAACCTCTCTCGTCAAACTGCTACCATCAGGAAGATGCATCCCGAACTCATGAATGAATTTCTCAACAAAAGCGCTGAAATCGACGGTAGTTAAACCAGCACCTACTGGCCGCTGCTCTAGTTTTGCCGCCATCAGGAAATTACTTATAAGAGTGTTAAGCCGCTCAGTATCGGCTAGCATCGTATCCAGAAACCGCTCCATCTTGTCTGCTGTTGGCTTGCGCAGCCGGATAGTTTCGAGATGGAGGCGGATGGAGGCAAGGGGTGACTTAAGCTCATGAGTTATCTGCGCGATAAAGGTTTTCTGTTCTGCATAAAGCCGGGACTGGCGTTTCCAATAGATGAAAATTACGTATAAGCCCAAAAGAACGAATGCAAGCATTATTATGCCGCCGGCCAAAACCGGCCAGTTTATATGTGTCGGCACAAGCTCCGGACGATACTGCTCTGCAAATCTCCTGAGCTCATAGTGACGCCCCAGGAACCAGATTATCCAGAGAACAACCAGTCCGATCCAGACAACCTGAACGACTATCAGCGTTACAATTGGGTTAAAGAGGTTTTTTAAGCGGCGCATTTCATCCTTTTAATAACTGAATCATCCGGCAGGCAATATTTCAATTTCCCGGATTTGACCATTCACCTTAATAGTTGCAGCTCAGTGCGTTGGACATCACGGTTTGATTATCCCCAACAACTCCACTTCAAAAATTACCGTAGCATCCGGCGGCACCACACCTGACCCCTCTTTGGCAAAGGCAGTTTCAGGCGGGCAGATAATTCTGGCCTTCCCTCCCGGTTTCATCAATTTCACCCCTTCGGCCAGGCACGGCAGTGACTCTTTCAGCTCGCCGGTGTCAGGTTCACCTCGTTTATAGGAGTTTTCAACTTCTCTACCGTCAACGAGTGTCGCTCTTTGGTGAATTTTAACCTTATCAGTATCGATCGGACTTACCCCATCGCCTTCACGTAAAGAGAGATAAATAACTCCGGTAGCGCTCTTGACTGCGCCCTCTTCAGCTAAGGCCAATTCTATAAAATCCGGAGTCCGGGCAATCAACTTCTTGCCAAGAGCGTCGCGACGCGCAATTCCCAACTCCACGGACTTTTTACTGTATTTAGCAAAGTCAACCTTCTGCTTCCGTCCTTTGACTCCGTCGTAAATACCCTGCCTGACTATCTGCAGTTCTTTGGGAGAAAGATCAAATACTGCCAATTGCCTGGCTATCACAAGACCAAGACCGTAAAGAGTTTTTTGCTCTTCTGTTTTCAGCTTTATCGGCGCATATGCAGAAACCTTTTTCTTCGGTTTGACCGGTTGAGGCTTCTTCGCGTCAACATCAGTTGTTGTCGCAGCAAAAACCGGCAGAGCTGTCATAAGCAGAATCGCAATGGTTATCAGAGTTTTCATTTATTCCTCTCTAGTAAAGTGAATAGTACGCATGGAGCTACTCTAACTGCCATCCGGGCTTTTTTCAAGGATTGAGTTCCCTTGATTGGCCATTTAAACGCTCAACTTGTTTTGCATAAAAAACTGCCTTGCCAATATTTTTTGTGGCGCTGTAGAGCTCCAGGAGCTTTATGTTCACCTCAATCGCCTCCGGTTGCAGCTTCTCAGCCTGCAAGTAAGCTGCCTCGGCCTGCCGGAAATCTGATCGACCAAGCCAGATATCCCCAAGGGTAACCCATCCCACTACATATTCAGAATTAACCTTTAGCAGCCTTTGTAAAAGAGTTAAGCCTTGCGCCTCGTCCCCTTGTGCAATCTTTACTCTGGCAAGGTTAAAGAGATTATTCGGCCCGGAAGAATAAATGGTAAAAGCCCTTGAATAGGCATATTCAGCAGACTTTAGAGAAATTGGCTCAATCTGGTGGTACGCCTCTCCCAGCCCTTCCCAGGCTTCAAACTTTCCAGGCACTTTTTCGACAGCGTCGCTCCAGAGAGTTTTTGAGTTTTTCCAGACCCCTGCGCGCTGAAACGAAATAGCTGTCAACACACCAATGAGTAGAATTAAAACGCCCTGCGAACCCTTAAGGCTCAGTCGATCTCGTAATGCGACCGCGCCAACTCCACTCAGTACTGCAAAACCTATTAGCGGGAAATATAGATAGCGGTCGTTCATAATTGTTACTAAAGGGATCAGCTGAGAAACAGGGAGAATCGCCAGAATAAAAAACAGTGACCAGTAACCGTTACGAAGATTATGGCGACAAAGCCGACAGCTGAAGAACCCGAGAACCGACAACAGGATAAAAGCCGCGATTACCGGCATTTCGAGGGACCTGTAAACCACCGGATTGTAAAGAGCACTGAGACCGGCAGGCCAGATCATCAATTTCAGATAACTGCAAAACACCGGCAACATGGTCAAAAAAGTTGCCCAGGGGCTGCCACCATGCCAAGGGGCACGGCCACCGAAATCCATACCGCTGAAACCTTTAACGTCAGGGGATTGACTCAATATGGCAAGAAAAGCTGCTGCTATGGCAAGAAGCAGAAAAGGGATTTTATCGACCACCCTGACTTTTTGCCCTCTCACCGGAAAACAGTAATCATACAAAAACAGGGCAACCGGGAAAAACACTGCGGCAGATTTGGCAAGGAGTGAGCAGAGAAACGCAGCTACCGCAATGGCATAGGTAAGCCGCCGTTCAATGCCGGCACTCTCCCGGTAGCAAAGATAAGCAATCCAGGCGAGCAGCATGAATAACATTGCCAGTAGATTTTTGCG
Source organism: uncultured delta proteobacterium (assembly GCA_963787125.1). Lineage (GTDB taxonomy): Bacteria > Desulfobacterota > Desulfuromonadia > Geobacterales > DSM-12255 > VEOV01. The sequence goes on along the minus strand of CAWBBV010000007.1, from coordinate 511,446 downwards.
TTGCGAAATCCAGGCGACAGATTCGACCTGGACCGGATGAAGCAGAAAAATTGCCGCAGCAACGCCAGCCAACTGCCTATCACCATAGGATTTGAAGATAATTCCATATAAAAGAAGCCCGTTAAATGTATGCAGAATGACATTTGTCAGCAGAAAACCGCCCGGCCAGAGTCCCCAGAGCGTGTAGTCAAGCATATAGGAGAACATCTGCAACGGTGCATAATTCCCCGCATAATAGTTTGTGAACAGTGCCCGGATATTTTCGACAGAAAAACCCTGGATAGAGCTGTTGGCAGTGACATAGACATTATCGTCCCAGTTGATCAAGAAATCATGGCCAAGAGTCCTGCCATAGACAGCTATGACAGCCGTAACAAGAAAGACGAAAGTTGGCAAATGAGATCGCAAACGCACCGCAATCATTTATTATCCTTTTTACGCTGTGGCAGGCGACTTCCGGCTCTACCCCAAGCTCTGCTATCACTTTGAAGAAGCTCCAGAAACCTGACAACCTCCAAAGCTTCGGGTTGCAACTGGTATGCCCTCAGCAGCGGGGGCCCGGCTTTTTCGTACTCACCCATCAAGCGGTAAGTATTTCCCATAGCTGTCAAAGCCATGACATTGTCAGGAGTTCCAGCCACCACCCGCTCAAAGCAAGCCAAGGACTTATCGTACGCCTTAATCTCCTGATAAACCGTACCGAGTAGATAGAGAGTTGTCTCTCTTGGCTGCAGTTTATACGAATGTTCATACGCTGTGATTGCCTCTCTTTTGTGATTTTCGGCTGAGCTCTGCAGTGATATCGCAAGATTCTGCCAGGCCTCAGCCCGGTCAGGGGCTTTCTGCACGGTATCCTGCCACAAGGTTATATCATCACGCCAGACTCCGGCGCGCTGAAAAGCGAGGGTCGCGAAAAGTAGCACCACGGGGATAATCAGCAGCCAGCCTTTCCGGCCAAACCTTTCGCACGTTTTAGCCGCACCTATTCCGAAAAGGCCTGCAACGGCAATCAGCGGAAAGTAGAGGTAGCGGTCATTCATCAGGGTGACAAGAGGGATTATCTGGGAAACCGGCAAAAGTGCCGTCAGAAAAAACAGCGGCCAGAAACCGGCGCGTCGGTTTTGCCTGAACAGCACCATGCTGAAAATGACCAGAGTAGCCAGGATTAAGGCAGCACCAACAACCTGGCTGTTAATGACGGTGTAGACAGTATGATCATAAAGGGCGCTAAGTTTTAGCGGCCAGACAATCAGCCAGATATAACGCAGGAGCACCGTCACCATTGTCAGGAAAGTGGCATAGTGACTGCCACCGTGATAAGCGCTCATACCGCCACCAGCAGCGCCTCCCCAGGTGATGGTATCAGGCTGTTGGCTCAGTATCGCCAGCCAGGCAATAGCTGCCGCAATAACAAAAAAGGGGAGTTTATCGAGCAAGCGGCGACGGTTTGAACTGAAGGCTGAACAGAGATCATCCAGCAGCAGAACTAGCGGAAGAATGACGACAACCGACTTGCAAAGCCCGGCAACCGCGAAGGCAAGCAGTGCGAGGGTATATTCAGTTTTAGCGGCTGTTATCTTCTGCCGGTAACGACAATAAAGCTCCCAGGCAAGCAGAAAGAAAGCCATTGCCAAAAGTGTCTTGCGCTGTGAAACCCAGGCGACTGTTTCAACCTGAATGGGGTGTAAAAGGAAAATCGCTGCCCCGCAGACAGCCATGGTGATACTGGCATGGAAGCGGTAAAACAGCCGATAGACCAGCAGGCCATTAAGATAATGCAGCAGAATATTTGTAAAAAGAAATCCTCCGGCCTTTAGCCCCCACAAAGAGTGGTCGAGCATATAGGAAAGCATCTGCACCGGCGCATAGTTACCGACAAAATAACTGCTGAAAACTGTCCGGATATTTTGCCAGGAAATCGCTTTGATAGCCTCGTTACTGGCGACATAATAGTAATCATCCCAGGAGAGGACGAAGTCATGGCAAAGAATCCGGCCATAGACTGCAACTGTGGCTGCAAACAGCACAAGGAGCGGCAGAAGATTAGGGTAGGCTCTTTCACTGTTCATGGCGGGAGCTTTCCAATGGATTGGTTTTCCAGGAGTTTCATAAACTGAACCTATTTGTGGCAGGTTACACTTTGACTGTTACGGTAAAATCCCCTGGGGAAACTCTATGAAGAGCATGCCTGTATGTCAAGCATGAAGATGCTATTGCCACAGTATCAAAGGACGATTCATTGCCTATCTCCCGTTTCCGCTCTTGACGCCCACCCAAAGGAAAGGTAGACTTAGCGCGCGTTGAGGCCCTTTCTCCAATACATGCTATTAACCTTATGATCAGGGCCCACTTTCGGAACTGACTAAACATGCTCAGAAATTTGTTTCGAACCAGCCATCAGGATAGCAACAGCAAGGATTCCCGCTATAAAGGAATAAATTTTTATCCTGCGTTACTGTTTATTCCCATCATTGCCTTTTTCCTGGTGCGCCGTATCTCCGACTCTGACATGTGGTTTCACCTGGCGGTCGGCAAAGTGATCCTGGCGACCTGGTCTCTCCCGGCGACAGACCAGCTCAGTCTTCTCAATCTTGGTCAACCGGTCAAGTCATTTCTCTGGTTTTTTCAAACTACGGCTGCCGCAGGCTACCCACTGGCAGGGGCCTGGTGGCTTCACCTCCTCCAGCTTGCTATCCTGAGCCTGACACTTTATTTGGTTTTCCGCTCCACCCGGGCCTGGGCCTCCCCGGTTACTGCGTGGTTGCTGCTTCTGGCGACCGTCATTGCCAGTTCGGAACGCTTCTCGCTCCGCCCGGAGATTATCTCAACGTTAATGATCGCACTCTATTACTATCGCCTGCAGCAGGGCAAATACCATTCTTTGGCAGAGATGGCCATTTTCTTTATTTTGCAGGTTCTCTGGACCAACTCCCATGGCATCTTTGTCATCGGTCCGGTCCTGGCTGGCTGTTACCTTGCGGAAGCACTGCTCAAAGGGTTGACAGACAGGGGGTACAAGGGGGCTAAACCTCTCGGAATCCTCACCGGCATAACAGCTGCTGCCTGCATAGTCTCCCCGTATGGTCCGGAAAATCTCCGCTACGCCTGGCGCCTTTTTGTCGAATCCAACCCCCTGGTGCCCAAACTATCTAATTCAACCTACGAGATGGCAGCGGCACTGGGCGAAATCAGCCGGACACTGCTGCCGTTCTGGTTTTATTTCTTCCTGATCGTTGCTTTTGCCGTAAGCTGTCTGGCAGTTATCCTGTATCGCCGCCAGCAGTTGCCGATAGCACGCACACTGATCGGTTTTTGCCTGCTGGCAGCCTCCATGACCGGCATGAAAAACATGCCTATTTTTGCCATGATCGCAGCCCCGCTCATAGCCGAAAACCTGTCAATACTTGCCAGAATCCGGATTCGCCACATCTGTTACGCAGTAATTATCGTTGCCATGGCTGTTGCCGCAACAATCTGGTCACCACGTCCGGCCTTTCACTATCTGAAAACCTGGGCAACTTACCGCTTCGGCCTTGGCCTGTCCGCCGACTATGTCCCGCTGAAACTACCGGAGTTTCTCGGCAGCATCGGTTTTTCCGGGCCGATTTTCAACAGCATGGAACAGGGGGGCTTTTATGGATATCACGGTTATCCTGATCGTATCCCTTTTTACGATTCCCGCCTGCAGGATTATGATCCGCACAGCGTAATAGCCGTCAATGAAGCGGTAGTCAACGCCTCCCAAAATCCTGCCACTTGGCATGCCCTGGAACAACGCTTCGCTTTCCGCGGCATTCTGCTTGGCAACCAGCCGGATGACAAGGAGGCAGCCGGCCTTTTGCCGCTACTGGCGGCAGATCCTTCCTGGCGGCTTGTGTACCTGGATTACGCAGCGTCATTCTGGTTACGCGTTGACCAAAACAATTTACCTCCGGCAATAGATAAAAACGCATTAATCAGTCTTGTTGACATTAGTGCCAACTTTGCCCAGGCAGAGAATATCAATTTTTTCCTTGAGAAAACCGGCCAATTACCGGAGTTACGGCTCAAGTTACTTGAAAAAGCAGTCAGACAATGGGAGAATAGCGAACTTCTCATCAGCCTTGGCCAGTTTGAAATGCAATCCGGCAATTATGCTGATGCGGAAAAGCATTTCACGCGGGTCCTCGGCTATAAACCCGATTCCCGCCTGACACTGACAACTATCGCCCAATTGGCACTTTTTCGTAATGATCGCAACACTGCTGAAAAGTACCTGCGCCAGGCTCTGCGCCATCATCCACGCGACCCGGAACTCCTGGAAAATCTCAACACGATTGTAAACGATGAGCACTAAAACGGACTGAAAATGCCTGAAAATCATAAAATAACCATTGTCATTCCAGCGCTCAACGAAGAAGAAACAATTGCGTATATGATTGAACGCTGCAAACCCTATGCTGATGAAATTCTGGTTGTTGACGGACGCTCTACCGACAGGACAACCGCCATCGCTGCCAGCCTGAACGTAACCGTACTGACCGATAACGGCAAAGGCAAAGGAGCTGCCATAAGACAGTCACTTACGGCAGCGACAGGAGATATAGTTGTCTTTATTGACGCCGACGGCTCACATGACCCCGGGGATATCCCCCGGTTGATTGAGCCGATTGTCAGCGGGGAGGCCGATCATGTTACCGGCTCGCGCATCCTGGGAGGCTCAAGTGAGCTTTTCGGCGGTTTTGATGAATTCATGCGCCTGGCAGGAAGTTCGTTCATAACCGAATGTATCAACTGGCGTTACAAGACTAAACTGAGCGACTCCCAGAACGGTTTTCGCGCCATCAAAAGAGAAGTCGCCCTCAAACTCGACCTGAAGGAAAACATAACCACCATCGAACAAGAGATGGTTATGCGCACCCTCAAGTGCGGCTATAGAATGGCCGAAGTGCCGTCTCATGAGCAAAAAAGATTTGTCGGCCCCTCCAAGATCAAACTTCGCAAGGTCTGGTTCAGATATGGCTATTCACTGTTAAAATACCTGTTTTTTCTTTTTTAGGCTCGTATGTTACGGCTTAGAGTCACTTTTTTGCTAATTTGTCAGTTATTCTAAAACCCACAAGATTTAAACAAGAATACGGCGGTAAGGATGCGGTTGAGTCAGATATCAAACTTACTCGTTTCGAGAAATCACCCCGCAACACTCGTTCACTTCGTCACCGAGCGTTGTAATGCCAGATGTCCGTTTTGTTTTGTCGACTTAAGCGCTTCATCAAGTTGCGCTGAGGAGCTATCACTTCAAGAGATCGCGCTGATAACAAAAAATCTTCCGCAAACCCTCATGAATGTCAACATTACCGGTGGCGAGCCGTTTGTAAGAAACGACATCACTGACATAGCTGACCTCTACTTAACGAATTCATCTGCGCAAAGTCTCTTCATCTCCACAAACGGATTCTTTACCTCTCGCATAGTGCAATTCTGCGAAACCATTCATGACAGACATCCAGAGAAGTCGATCTTCTTTTCCCTGTCAATCAACCAGATCGGCAATAAACATGACCTACTCACCTCCGTCAATGGCATGTTCGCTAACAGCATTGCTACTTTCGCTGCCATAAAAGCTTTCCGCCCATTCATCAATCCTATTGTATCCGTCACCATTTCGCCGCAAAACTGGCGAGATGCAGTCGATCTATACGACCATTTGATCTCAAAGCAACAAGTCGATGCGATTCAGATCATCATGGCAAGGAGTGCAGGTGTTTTCAAAGTACCCTTAAATGAATTGGACGAAATGACAAGAATCTATAAAAACCTCTCCGAAAAGATCACTCAAGATACTGCAAGTGGGCTTCTGCTGGAGTACGGCAGAGATTCGATGCGAGGCAGAATTCTCAACATCAAAAATGTTTTGTCTAGAGAGCAGGTAGCCGCGCAGTTGAGAGAAGCCCGACCTTTCAGCCCTTGTCAGGCCGGGTCACTTTTCGGAGTAATCACTGCCGACGGGACGGTGTATCCATGCGAGATCCTCGACAGACCCTTCGGCAACCTCCGTCATGCTGACTACGATCTCAAGAAATTATGGCGGAATGAATCTGCCAAAGAAACCAGACGCTGGATGAAAGCTACAAAATGTTCCTGTACATATGAATGCGCGATCAGCGTCAACATCCTTTCCGATTGCACGTTCTATCTGCGTAACATTGTCCAATACATAAAATGAAAGACGTAGCGATAATCATACCCTCGTTCAGATGGGAAACATTCACCCGGCGATGCGTAGAAACATGCTCTTCGATGTATCCAGACGCCCAGATCATACTGATTCTCAACGAAAATATCCCTGCTGATGTTGAAATGGCTGAAAACATCGATGTTCACTATTTCCAGGAAAACAACATCGCAAAACGGAGAAATTTCGGGGCCTCGAAAACGAGTCGCAACTACCTGGCATTTATCGACAGCGATGCATACCCTTGTAATAACTGGCTGGAAGAGGCTATCAAAACCTTCTCCCGCGATGATCGAATAGGAGCTGCCGGCGGCCCCAACATTTCACCACCGGATGAAGTTCAGGAAAGACTCTGGGTAGGGATGGCTCAGAAAAGTTGGCTTTTGATCGGATTCTGGATTTTCTATAAATCGACTACTTCTGCAGCTCGCTATGCCGACAATCTTCCGTCTTGCAATCTCGTCGTCAAACGTGATGTTTATATAGAGATGGGGGGGATGAACGAGTTGCTCGAAACCGGAGAGGATACTGATTTTTGCGCAAAATTATTCAGCATCTTCCGGTTAGGTTTTTGCACGGCGTTTCTTTTTCTTTAACTGTCTGATCTTGTTTGACTTGCCATGTTTTCTTGTACTTTCTTTCAGCTCTGCTGCTGCTTCATTTGCTATTTGATTGCGTAGTTCTCGTACCCTGGAGATGCTGACCGGTTCGTTGTGCTGCTCCCGGCAATAGATGGCGAGCAGCAGATAGGTGATGAGGCCGCCAAGCAGTTGCACCATGAGACCATATTTGCTTCGGGCAATCAGGTGATACACCTTGAGATGCCGCTTCCACCAGCCGAAGAAGGTCTCTATGTTCCAGCGCAGCTTGTAAACTTCGGCCACTTCTTCAGCAGTCAGGTCGTATCGGTTGGTAGCAACCCAGTAATCCTTGCCGTCTATTCGGTAGCCAACAAGGCGCAGCTCTTTCTCAGTCTGACTTATACCTTTGGTGCCGAGCAGCACGACTCTGTCGTAGAAGACGATACTATCAGGATTGACGGCATTCTCGCTGATGACTGTTTTATGGGTATTCTCCCGAATACGGCAGACAAAGAACTTTTCGGCGGCTTGCCACTGGTCAAAGTGGTCATGAGACTGATAGCCGCGATCCATGACACCGGTTTCGCCTTTGTCGATGATTTTATCAACAAAGGGACGTTCACCTTCTTTGCCGTCAGAGAGGTATATCTTCCGGGGGATGCCCCGGTTGATATCAAAGCCGATATGAGCCTTGGCTTTTTTTGAACCGCTTCGGTAATCTGCCCATTCCATTGACAGAACAGCATCTATCAGTGATCCGTCTATGGATATCAGTTTGCCAAGGTGAGCATATTCAACTGGGAGCGCCTTACCTGCTTGCTTGACAAGGTGGCTGAACACCTCAGCAAGCTGCTCAAGCCCCCTGGTGTTCATTGCCTCAAAGAAAGAGCTTTTCTTGATACCCTTTGGGGGAGCAATGTACTCCTTGGCAAAGTTGTCCTGCTCTAAAGCCTGAAGAAGTTCGCTCCTGAGGCATACTCTTGCAGGTGATAATAGATCAGAGCTTTGAGCTGATCATCAAAAGACATTTGCAACGGGCGGTCCCCCCTGGATTCAAGTGTGTTATCTAGTTTGAATCTCTCAGAAACAGGGGCAAGAATCAATTTGAAAGCACGTGATTTTCGTCGTTGTTTCAGCCTCTTGAATGGTCGCATATCGTAACTCCTGTAATATTGGATAGTTACGAATGCGCGCCCCGAATTTTTCACTAAATGTCAAGTAAGAAATACGGTATCACACTGATTTTACAACTTTTTATTTTCTCAAAGAGCTTTGCAAGGACCTAACCGGAAGACACTGAAAATTATTGAAAAATAACTATAAAATCAGATTCACACCAGCTGCAATTGTATACCATTACGACAGATCAGTGAGTGGATTTATGAAACAGAGGATTATCCGTGGCACTGCAGTATATCTCCATATTTTTGGCAACTCAGAACGGCGGGGGAGGATCAAGGATTTGCTGTTTTTACAGCCACTTGCCGTAGTCGCAACCCTTATGACACTTCTTACGCTCGGCATGATTTCTCGTGGAGTACAAGTGGTATCGGGAACGATTATATCCGCTTTTATCGCACTTGTTTTAATTGAGGGGTACAGGTGCAGCAAATCACCAAGAGATTTCACCCCTGTAACAGTACTCATCTGCCTCGGAAACCTTCTCATTGTCCCCGGTTTTTTCATGCAGATGCTCAGGATTAAGCCTCAACTTACAAGCTTTGACAGAAATGATTGCTGAGATACAACAATGTTCAAATGTGTAGTTAAGGTTTACAGCTGTTGTGATTGATTTGAAAGCACGTGAGTTTGGTCGTTGTTTAGTCGCTTGAATGGCCGCATGTCGTAACTCCTGTAATATTGATCAGAACTTGCGAAAAGCATCTCACCTGCTGTATCCTTATCCGCTGACAAAACCTTCATGCGCAAAATTGAGATCATTAATCCAATGCAAGGAATTACATGAAAATACTGGTCACCGGAGGGATGGGGTTTATTGGCAGCCACATTGCCGAATATCACGCCATGAAAGGCCACCAGGTTGTCATAATTGACAACCTGAGCAGAGGTCGCTTGCTTGCGAAGACGCTTTCAAGCAAGAACCTCAACCAGAATCACCTCAAGGCATATGGTAACATTCAGCATCTGAACGCCGATATCCGCGACAAAGCCGCAGTCATGGCAGCTGCCGCAGGGTGCCAAATCATCTTTCACGCTGCCGGTCAGACTGCTGTCACCACCTCAATGCAGAATCCCGCAGATGATTTCAGTTCTAATGTTATCGGCACCTTCAATGTGCTGGAAGCGGCACGACTTAACGCTGTAGGCACGGTTGTCTACTGTTCCACCAATAAGGTCTATGGCGCGAATGTCAACAAGATTGAGACCCTGGAAGGCACTTCCCGCTACTCCTTTGAAAACGTCTACACTAGAGGGATCAGCGAAAGCTTCCCCATTGACCTGTGTGAACATACCCCCTATGGCTGCTCCAAACTCACCGGTGACATCTACTGCCAGGAGTATGCCCGCTGCTATGGCATTAGAACGGCTGTTTTCAGGATGTCCTGTATCTACGGCACCAGACAGTTTGGTGTCGAAGACCAGGGTTGGGTTACCTGGCTGACCTACGCAACCCTGAAAAACATCCCCCTCAACATTTATGGCGACGGTAAACAGGTCAGGGATCTACTCTTCAGCAGCGACCTTGTTAATCTCTATGAAAAGTTCATTCTTTCCGATATCAGCCATGGCGTGTTTAATATCGGCGGAGGGGGTGAATTCTCCGTCAGCATCCTTGAACTGCTTGATTTACTCCATGAAATTACAGGTAAAAGAGCGCCACTGACCTTTTCTAATTGGCGCCAATCCGATCAAAAAATCTACATTTCCGACACGAGCAAAGCCTTGAGCTCTTTGGGCTGGAAGCCGGAAATCAGTCCACTGACAGGTGTAGGCAGACTTGTTGAATTCATAACCAGCACCGAACTACTCAGTCAGAGGCACTGACAAACCATGCCTAAAGATAGACAATTACTGGTAAGCGTTATCATCCCGGCCCGCAATGAAGAAGAGTCCCTTGCCAAGGTTCTCGATGAAGTGTTCGCCGAAATACAGAATCTCCGGGAGTACTCCTTTGAAGTTATCGTCATCGATAACAACAGCACCGACCTAACCAATGATATCGGCACGCAAAAAGGGGCACGCGTCGTAACGGAGAAGAGACCCGGCAAAGGAATGGCGCTGGCAAAGGGATTTGAAGCTGCTGCAGGTGAGATTATCATCATGCTGGATGCAGATTTTTCCCACTCAGCAACGGAGTTTCAGAGTTTTTTGCAGAAGATAGAGTCTGGTTACGGCCTTGTCGTCGGCTCACGGCAACTGGGCAAAAGCGACGAGTACACACTGACAAGGAAATTTGGCAACCTGTTCCTGACAAAATGCTTCCGGATATTTTTCGGCTATTACCTGACAGACGCCTTGAACGGTTTCAAAGCGTTCAGAAAAGATGTCGTCAAGAAACATCTCTGTAGCTCTAAAGATTTTGAAATCGAGATTGAACTTATCTATTACGCCTTGAAAGAGAATTTGGCTGTTGGTGAAATAGAGAGTCATGAACGTGAAAGATCCGGCGGTAAAATGAAATCCCACGCGCTTATCCATGGGCCGAAATTCCTGGCAGCAATTCTCAAATACGGGATAAAGCACAGACTGTCTCTATAATCCGGATCTACACAAAAGGCTCCTGTAGAAACGCAAAATCTTGCGTCGCTACGAACTGGCCTACCACATCTTGTGAAACTCAACCTCACCTCTATTATTCCCTGCCATAATAAAATCCTCAGCAGCCTCATTCACTCTCCCCAGCTCTTTTAATGCCAGGCCGCGGTGATAGTAATATTCGGGCCAGGAGTGCAGCTTGATGGCAATCGAGAATGCCGTCACCGCCTCTTCGTAGCGCCTTGAGCGATTGAAGGCGTCACCGGCATACGCATAGTAGTTAAAAGCCTCCGGATTTCCAGCTGCGGCAGCCCCATCCGCCGCCGACAGGAAATCATCCGCGGCTGCAGAAAACTGACCCTTGTCGGCAAGATATAACGCCCGGTAATGATATGCTCTGCCAACTGGATTGAATTGAATGACCCGCGACCAGAGTGTCCCGGAATTCTTCCAGGAGCTGATAAGATGCTGCGTCATACTGACATGAAAACCGATGAAAATAGCCACCAGTGCGACAAACAGCACTTGCTGATAACGCTGTCCGCTGCCCGGAATTTTCCTGTAAATTCGGGCAAGAATAGCTACCGCAGCGACCGTGGGAACAACGGTAGCCAGATAGGAGTGCCGAGTTGAATAGGTGACATCCACACCGACTTGAAAAAATGCCAGTGTCGGCAGCAAAGGGATGATAAAAGCGAACCAGACTGCGGTTACTACCGGTTTTTTTCTGCCTGTGAAGATGCAGTAGCAGGTGAATGCCAGCACGACAAAAGTCTTTGCATAAGCAGGGAACGGGTTGGCAAAAATAGCCGCAATGGTATTAAAAATATGGATCCCGACCGGAAAAAACAGTAACCGACAGAATTCAAAAATCGAGTATCCTGAGATAATTACCCTCTCCAGAAAGGAAAACTCGCTGTAAGAATATGGCACCGTTGTCTTACTCATATTAATGACCGTCAACACTGTCACCATGGCAGCAAGAACAAAGTACGGCACTTTCTCAAGCAAAGCCTGCACGAACTTTCCTTTTTGCAACCTCTCAAAAGGATACCAATCTGCCACCACCAGCAACATGGGGAGAAAGACACTTGTCGGTTTGGCCATCAAGGCAAGTAGAAAGAGGCCGAGTGAGTAAAGATAGTAGCGTCTATCTCCACTGCTGCCCGCAATTTGCACCGTTTTCGCGTCCCGCAGATAGCAGAGCACCGAGCCAAGCGCCAACATCCCGTAGAGAACATCCTTGCGTTCCGCAACCCAGGCAACCGATTCCACCCTGAGCGGATGCAGCCCCCACAAAAGTCCCGTCATAAGGAGCATCGCGGGATAAAGATAGCCGCCATCATTCTTTTCAGGACTGCCTGCTGAGTCCTCTTCTCGCAAATATCGGCCCTGCTTGAACAGCCTGTCGGCCACCAGCACCACCAAACCGGTATTGACGGCATGAAACAGAATATTCACCAGATGATAACCCGCCGGGTTTAAACCCCAATAATGATAATCAATGGCAAAAGAAATCCAGGTCAGCGGCGCCCAGTAGTCATTGGAAAACTGCTGGGTAAACGCCGAGACAATCATATTGATATCAAGATTTCTGATGCCGGGATTATCTATGACAAAACGCTGGTCGTCATAATTGACGAAATCCCAGAAAACTGCCCGGGAAAACACCAAAAGGCTTATCAGGGCTGCAGTCAGTGCGATTTTAGCTACGGACACTGTTTTTGAGGTTGTCATAACGTCTTACCGCTCCTACCGGATTGAAGATTCATTATTCTTGAACGCTCTGTTTGCGACAATTCATAGCCGAGCCCAGCCACAGTTGTAAGATCGGCTTCGGCCAAACGGTATTCCTGCCGCATTACATACAGTGCAGCCCTGTGCAAATAGCCCTGATAATCATCCGGAGCAAGCGCAATTACTCTGGTAGCATCATCAATCGCCTCGCTCACTCTCCCGGCATTGCGAAAAGCAAGGCTTCTGTTCAAGCGGTAGTCAACCCGGTCAGGATAAAGTTCCAGCGAACGGGTCATATCACTGATTGCTCTGGCGAAGTCCATGTTTTTGAGCGCGATTGCCCCTCTTATCTGCAAGGCATCGGCATCAGCCGGGTTTATGTCCAGCGATTTGCGTATATCAGCGAGCGCCAGGTCATCCCTGCCCGAAAGAGCATAATCCCTGCCTCTATTCGAGTAGCTGAGCCAGCTCTGCGGATTATTTTCAATGGTGGTGCTGAAGAGGGTCATTCTGTCGTGATATACTCTCCCCTGCTGCCAGGTTAACACTCCGAGAAGGACCAGCAGCGGAGTGAAAACAAGCAGCAGTGCCTTATTGGAGCCGCAGCGTGCTGGCCGTAAACACCGGGCAACTCCCGCAACAAAGAGCGTAATCAGGCCGACACTCGCCATATACTGAAAATGATCGGCGACAAACGAGTAACGCATCGGGTAGACGTTGAAGAAACCGAGGGCCGGAAAAAGTGTGCCGACAAAGAAAAGGTAGCCCGCCAGAGCACCACGACCGATTCTTTCCTTCAATAGCCAGAGAGCTGCCGCAACAGCAATGACACCGAGGGGGAAAAGATACTGCCACCAGAGAGCTGCATCTATCTGCCAGCGTTCATAATTGAAGATCAGCGGCTGCGGCCAGAGAAGTTTCCCCGCATAAAAACAGACCGCACGACCGGCGATCAGAAACCTCTCCGTAAAGTTTAAGTTCCACTCAGGCCCGGCTGCAAGCACGTGGGTAACCTCAAGCCGCGCGGTATTCCATCCAAGAAGCAGAGCCAGCCCGAAGAACGGAATCAGTCTGACAACATCTCTGAAAAGCAATCGCCCTTCTTTCCACCATAACAACAGCAGGATCACCGCTGGCAAAGAGCCTGTAACGCTCTTACTCAAAAGCGCCAGCATAAAGGTCACGAGAGAGAATCCGTAAAGAAGCTGACTCTGCCGACGTGAATTCAGGCCTTCAAGAGAATGCCAGTAAAAGAGCAAGGACCCGAGACAGAAAAAAGTCGATAGGACATTCTTCAATTCAGTGATCCAGGCAACCGACTCAACCTGAACAGGATGGAGTGCAAATATCGCCGCAATCCAGAAAGGCGCCGGGATATCGAGCTTTTTCAGTGCCTGGTAGAGAAGAATGGCATTAGCGCCATGAAGGAAAATATTAACAAGGTGGTAGCCGAGCGGTGCCAGTCCCCAGAGTTTGAACTGAAGCCAGAAGAGGGTAAATACCAGCGGGTAGTACTGGGGGGTCGTCCCCGGCTCGAACCAGATACTGTAAAGACCGGAGACTGTTCTCAGGGTCAGGTTATTGATTACATAAGAGTCATCATCCCAGATGAAACCGGCAGAAAATACCGAGGAGTAGGCGGTTATGAGCAGCAGCAAAAGCGCAGCCAACAGCACTCCCGGGACTTTATTTCCCTGCGCAGTTACCTCAGCCTGGTTGCTGTAACTCGACTCTATCATGCTATTTATAACCCAGTTCCCTTGCTTTCCTGAAATCTTCATCTGCAAGCCCTGTTTCACCTGCAGCCGTCCGCGCTGCCCCCCGGTTATACCAGGTTTCAGCTGATTCAGGGTTGATGGCAAGAGCAGTATCAAAATCTTTTATCGCCTCGTCAGTTCTGCCCAGGCGATAAAGAATCAGACCGCGATTGGCAAAACCTTCAAAACCGGAGTTGTTGAGAGCAATAACTGCGGTCAGATCGTCAATCGCCAGCAGGTTCTCCCCCTTGTCAGCATAAAGGGCAGCCCTGCGCAAGTATGCATCCTGATGGCGTGGATTGAGCCTGATGGCGCTGGAGCAGTCTGCCAGCGCACGTTCCTCCTGACCGGTCTCAAGAAAGAGCGTGCTTCTGTTCCAGTAATATGCATCACGGTCTGATTTTAGCGCAATTGCCCGGTCAAAATCAGGAAAAGCACCAGCATAAGCCCTTACTCTGACTGCCGAGACAGCCCGGGCAACAAGGGCATCCGCATCATCAGGATATTTTTCCAGACGCTTTTGTATCTCCGCAGAAGAAGGGTCCGTATACCAATAGCCGATGGAGCCAGAGGCAGCCCCTGCAATCAGGTAGTCTGCTGCTGCGTCCCTCCCCCTGCCAAGCTGTTGCTGCGCCTGCCCCCGGCAAAAGTAGTAGCTCCGGTGCGGTGACATCTCTATTGCCGTCGAGAAATCCCTGACAGCGTCCTCATAGCGCCCCAGGGAACGGAACGCCTCCCCGCGTATGGCGTAAAGATTGTAGATGTATCTGCTTAAATTCCCGTCAGCCGTCTCAATCGCCTTGCTATAATCCATGACAGCTTCGCTGAAGCGCCCCACTTTTGCATAATACTCGCCCCGTTCAAAGTACGGCTTGGCAATCGGGTCAACAGTTATAACCCGTGTCCAGTAGCTTTCCGCATCATCCCAGACTTTTGTCAACTGGTAGGTCATGACAGCGAAAAAAAGCAGGTAGAACGCAACCAGAAACACCAATGTTCCCGGCAGCAGTCGGACTGCCAACTCTTGGAGTTTTCTATAGGCAACCCCGAGCAGAGCGGCAGCAACTACAGATACCGCAAGTGAGGGCAGATAGGTGTACCTGGCGGCAAACGCCTGTTCGCCGTTCTGGAAAATTGCCAGTACCGGCAGGAGCGGAAACAAAAAACAAGCTGCGGTCACCGGCAGCCACTTTTTTTCCCACCCGGCAATAACAGCGCCGGCACCCCCTAAAACAGCCAGGCTCTTGACGGTATAGGCCAATGGGAGTGGCGATGGCAGCAGTTTCAGCGGACTGATACCGAGCGGCAACAGCAGCAGCCGACAGTATTCAAAGATCGCATTGCCGGAAACGGTCAACCTTTGCCATGGCGAGAGGAAATCATACGGCCTGAGGATCTGGTTTTTGGAGGCAACATAGAGCGTCACCGCAGATATTACCACTGAAAGGAGCAAAAAAGGGACTTTCTCCAGCACCGTTCGCTGCAGATTACCTCTTTGCCAGCGGCTCAGCGGATACCAGTCCAGAACCAGGAAAATCAGCGGCAGAACCACACTGACCGGCTTCGCCAGCAGTGACAGGGCAAAGAACAGCAGCGCAAGCAGATAATTTCGACATGGAAATCTGCTGCCGCTCTCGGCATGTTTGAGATAGAAAAGAATCGATGTGAAGGTGAACAGGCCGTTAAGCACATCCTTTCGCTCGGTTATCCAGACGACCGACTCAACCCGTAAAGGGTGAATGCCGAAGAACAGTCCTGCCAGGAGAAGAGTCAGCGGATACACGAAAGTTTCACCGCCAAGCCTTTCCTTCAGGGTCGGTATCTTTTTGATGATGCTGGCTGCAATCAACAGAACAAGGGCGGTATTGAGAGCGTGCAGCAGGATATTGGTCAGATGATAGCCAAAGGGATTCAGACCCCAGAAATGATAGTCAAACGCCAGAGAAAGCCAGGTGAGCGGTTGCCACAGGTCGATCGGCAGCGAGGTAAAGGCCCAGATGAGCAGATTTAAGTCGAGCTGCCGGATATGCAGGTTATCGAGCACATAAATATGGTCATCCATGGGCGAAAAACCGCAATACAGGCCACGGATATTGAGCATAAAAGTTACCAGAGCCGCAATCAGCGCCAGCTTACCAACTGAACTCAGGAAGATTCCTCTATTTCGGGGGTTATGGGTCAATGAGTTATCTCTTGACTAACTGCAGAATTAAAGTTGCCGGTCAAACCAGACCACAGGAGTTGTCAGCTGCCCACCTATGCTGAAATCTTTTTGCGCCTCGTCAACGCGCCCCAAAGCCTGCAAAGCCAGTCCCCGGTGATGGAAGTAGACCGGATGGGGGAGCGCGGTAATTGCTGTATCGAAATCCCTGACCGCCGCGGCATACTCCCCGGCACAGCGGAGCGACTCAGCCCTGAAGGCATAGAAATTATAGCTGTAGGGCAAAAGCGATTCCGGAATCAGCTCTATTGCCGCCGAAAAATCCGCTATAGCCTCCCGGTAGCGCCCGTCCAGATGATAATTTCGCCCCCGCTCCTTGTAATTGATGGCAATCGGCTGCACCGCTACAATCCTTGACCAGAAACTCTCTGTGGAGCGCCAGACGGTAAACATCCGCACAGTCAGGAGTGAGTAACCCCCTAATGCCGCAAGCAACACTACTATGAGGAACCCGCGCCCTCTTCCCTTCAGTTTTTCAAATTGCTGCCACAGAACTGCTGCCACGGCTATTGACGGGGCAACAGCAGGAAGATAGGTAAAATGGTCGGCAAAAGCCTGATCGCCGTTCTGAAAAAAAGCCAGCACGGGGAGAACCAGCAGGAGAAAGCAGCAGCAGCAGCTTTGCAGCCACTTTCTCCGGCTAAAGGCTAAAGCAACCAGCAGGATCAGGGTTAAAATCGCCTTACAGGTGTAGGCAAGCGGAATGGGATCAGGAATTACATTGAGCGGGCTCAAACCTGTCGGCAGGATCAAGAGCCCAAGATATTCAATGATGGCATTCCCTGAAACAACCAGGCGCTGACCGAACGGAAACATCTCGTAACTGACCAGATAATTACTCCTGGCGGCAGTTATGAAAGTTCCCAGAAACATGGCTGCGGACAGAACAAAAAATGGGATCTTTTCACTGACCCTCTGCCAAAATGTTTCCAGGCTTAGCCTTTTCAGGGGGTAAAGATCAATAGCCAGGAGGACGAGCGGTAAAACCACACTGACGGATTTTGCCAGAAGGGAGAGGGAGAAAAGCACCAGGGAGATGTAATAATCCGCCTTGATCGGCTTCTCAGACTCAGCCCCACGGTGAGAGCGCAGGTAGAAGAGAACTGCACTGAGTGATAAAAATCCGTTCAGCACGTCCTTTCGCTCTGCTATCCAGGCAACAGATTCTACCCGCAAAGGGTGCAAGCTCCATATTAGTCCGGCAGCAGCGGCAAAGAAGAGCCGGGAAGAGACAAAACCATTCGCTTCTCGCAGCCTTAGGATCATATAGGCGATGGCAACTACAAGGGCAGAGTTGGCGGCATGAATGAGGGTGTTGGTAAGGTGAAAGCCGAAAGGATTCAGACCCCAGAGCTGATAATCAATGGCAAAAGAAAGCCAGGTTAACGGCATCCACCAACCGGCGTGGGAACTGGAAATCATCGAGAGGATCGTGGCAATGTCAAGCTGCTTGATTACGGGATTTTCAAAGAGATAGGCTTTATCATCATAGTTCAGGAATTCACCGGAAAAACTGCCGATATAGACAATAAAGCTCATGAGCGAAACAGTGGTAGCCGTAAGCAGCAGCGACCTTTTACTGCTTGGTTTAATGTTCCCTATAAAATTCAGGTTCATAAGAAGTTCCTGTTCGTGCTACTCTGCGGATCAATAAACCAGAGTAACATATTTCCTTAACGGATTGAATCAGAGATGCAAAAGCGTATACTACTAATTTATCCGGAGATGGGGCTGTCGGGCGCTTACGTGCGCCATCTCCCGTTGAGTCTCCTTTATGCGGCGGTTGACTCGCTCAAGGCCGGTTTTGCCGTCGACATTGTTGATGTACGGCTCTGTCCGGACTCATGGCAGGCAGAAATCCGCGCCAGGATTACCCCTGAGACCATTCTTGCCGGTGTCAGCGTCATCAGCGGCACACCTGTATCCAGTGCGCTGAAAATATCCCGCTGGCTAAAGGCGACTGAGCCTGCACTGCCGACAGTCTGGGGTGGCCCCCATGCCGGCTTTAACCCGGAGGAGATCCTCTCTGAAAGCAGTGTTGACTTCGTAATCAGCGGTTACGGCTCAAAGCCCCTGGCACGGCTTGCCGCTTCTCTCGCCAACTCAACCCCGGCTCTTGCTGACATAAGAGGGCTTTCCTTCCGTAAGCCAGTTGACTCGGCGATTATCAGCAGTCCGCCTGAACCGCTCTTTGAACATCACGATTTCCGCGATATCCCGTACCGTCTGGTTGAACCTTTCATGGCCCAGTACGGCCAGCTTGACCGGAGCGACCGGATCTTCCCGCTCTACAGTACCCTCGGCTGCCCCTACGGTTGCACCTTCTGCTCATCACCCCGGCTCTATCGCGATATCCCGAAAAAATACGAACTGCTGCCAGTGGCTGAAGTCGCCGATCATATCGAATTTCTCGTCGAGCGCTATCAAGCGAACTACATTTACTTTATTGATGACGATTCTTTTGTCGACCTCTCCCACGTAGAAGCGATCATCGACGCCATAGCTGCGCGAGGATTACAGGTCAAGCTCGGCTTTCGCGGTGCAAGAATTGACGAAATCATGCGGATGCCTGACAACTATCTGGCAAAACTCGCCAAGGCTGGCACAGACATCCTTCATATCGGGGCTGAATCCGGTTCGCCAAGAATGCTTGACCTGATGAAAAAAAATATCACCGTCGCTGATATTATCGCGGTAAACCGCAAACTCGCCGGACACCCTGAGATAAAAGCTGCCTACAACTGGATCATCGGTCTTCCCGGAGAGAAGCTGGCAGAGCTGGCAGAGACCCGCGCTCTGGTGCTGCAGATAGTTGCAGAAAACCGTGGGGCCATCATCTTTCCGCCGAACAAATATCGCCCCCTGCCGGGGACAGAGCTCTACGAAAGCGCCGTCAGCCTCGGCTACTCACCACCCCAGAGTCAGGACAGATGGGGAGAAGTAGAAGTTGAAGGAGACTTTACCCCCCCTTGGTACACGCCGCAATTTTCCGCAACCGTCAACATGATGCAGGTAGCAGCCTATTTCATCGACAGGAAGTTCTTTACGCTCTCAACCGGAAGCAAGCTCAAAGATCTGCTCCTGAGAGCGTCTTCACTGGTATACCGACCGATTGCTATCTTAAGATACCGCTACGGCCTCACTGCTCTTTTGCTGGAGCACTGGCTCTACAGCCGCTATTCAAAGAGCTTCAGGGAGTGACATACGAATCTTACCTAAGCATTCTTTTCATTGACTCACATAAATTACGACTTATACTTAATAGTAAGAAATATTGTTGGAGGTAAGAATCATGCTTTCCACCGTTACATCAAAAGGACAGATTACAATCCCGAAAGAGATTCGCTCTCTGCTCAACATCAGAACCAATGACAAAGTCGATTTCATGATTGAAGGTGGGCGGGCCGTACTTGTTCCGGTGAAAACACTAAAGGAGTTGCGCGGGACTGTTCAGTGCGCCGCCACTGGTGGAGGATTCACAGAGGAACGCAAACGTGCCAAAAAAGCAGTTGCCAGGCGGGTGGCAGAGGAGCTCTGATGAACAAATGCTTCATAGACACAAATCTTTTCATCCGCTACCTCACCAACGATGACTCAAACAAAGCTGACCGCGTGGAAAAACTGCTTGACTCTGCTGCCGCAGGTGAAACCCTTCTGATTACAACCGAAATGGTTATTGCTGAGATGGTCTGGGTGCTGGAGTCGTCCTATAAGCTGACGTGCACTAAAATTGCCCCGCTAGTCCGAGGGATTCTGGCGACCCCCGGTCTTGAGGTCATTAACGGTGCCCTGGTTTCACGAGCTCTGGAGCTGTACGAGTCCCTCAATATCGATTTTATTGACGGATACATTGCAGCGGTGATGGAGAAACAGGGAATTACCGAGCTTTACTCCTTTGATAAAAAACATATTGCCCGACTGAAAAAGATCAACCGGAAGGAACCGTAACCGCCCATATGTCGGTGATACATGGAAAAATTAACTTTGCCGTTGTCATCCCGATGGCCAACGAAGAGCACGAATTCGAGCCGTTCATAAGGGAGCTTGCCGCTGTCTTGGACAGTCTAGGCTGCGGCTCCGTTTATCTTGTAATAGACAACGTCTCCAGCGACGGAACGCTTGAGCTTTGTTGGGCGCTGTCAGCCGAAGATCCGCGCTTCAAGACCATCTTCGCCCCGGAAAACAGAAACGTAATAGATGCCTACCTTAAGGGGTTCGCCGAGGCTCACCGGGAAGGCCATGAGTACATTATTGAGATGGATGCAGGACTGTCCCATAATCCCCGGGCAATCCCGCTATTTCTGGCAGAACTGGCAAATGGTTACAGCTGTGTATTCGGCAATCGCTTCATTCCCGGCGGGGAAATTTTGGATTCGCCGCTGAGAAGGAAACTCCTCTCCCGCGGCGGCACACTGGTGTCAAACCTGCTCCTTGGCACGCATCTGTCCGACATGACCTCAGGATTTCAAGGGTTTCATACGGATATTGTTGCGCGGATCATCAATTATAAGTTACTCTCCACTGCTCATTTTTATCAGACAGAGCTGCGCTATCTGCTCAGAAATGAAAAGTATGCCGAGCTGGCGATTACCTATCGTGCGCCTTCGCCGCGGGTGTCTAAAGGGGCTATTGTTAACGCTATCAAGGTTTTACTGCACTACGTTGCCCTGAGAATTTCGGGGAACCCCGCTGCCATAAAATAGCCCGGATAAACTGGATAAGTGCGTTTACGCTGTTATTTTCTGCCAGAAAAGAGCAGAAAATAACTTCTAACTTACTAAAAGGACTCATCGCGTGAAAACCGCTCTCGTCATTACGTCAATCTCCGCACCGAATTACGTTCTGAGCGCCTGCGCAATGGGGTGCCAGACACACAACATCGACTTCATCGTCATCGGTGACAGAAAATCTCCGGCTGACTTTCAGCTGGAGGGGTGCGACTACTGGAGCCTGGAGAGGCAGCTGGCAAGCGGCTTCACGATTGCGCAGACTCTGCCGGAAGGGCACTACTCCAGAAAAAACCTCGGCTACCTGATTGCCATGGAGCTTGGCGCGGAGGCCATCATCGAAACCGATGACGACAACCTGCCTTTGAGCGGTTTCTGGGAAGAGCGTTGCAGACTGCAAACGGCCAGAAGAATCCAGGCAAAAGGCTGGGTAAATCCCTACCGCTACTTTACTGAAGAGAATATCTGGCCGAGAGGATTTCCACTGGAGGAGATAAAAACCAGCCCGCCAACTGCAGAGGCCGCAACTGGGTCGCTGGCACCGATACAGCAGGGGCTTACTGACGGCAACCCGGATGTAGACGCTATCTACAGGCTTACGAGAACCCTGCCGATAACGTTTCGACCGGAACTGCCACTGGCTCTGGCTCCGGGAGCAAAAGCGCCCTTTAACAGCCAGAATACCACCTGGTTCAAAGACGCGTTTCCACTTCTTTACCTCCCCTCAACCTGCAGCTTCAGAATGACCGATATCTGGCGAAGTTTTGTTGCCGCGAGAATCTGCGCTGCCAACGGCTGGGATATTCTCTTTCACTCAGCAACTGCCTTTCAGGAAAGGAATCCCCATAACCTGATGACTGACTTCAGAGATGAGATTTCCGGCTATCTGGGCAATGCCGACATCTGTGAAAAGCTGGACTCTCTCGATATAAAGTCAGGGATTGAACAGATCCCGGATGGGCTGGTGAAATGCTATGAAGCGTTTGTCTGTAGCGGACTAATTGACAAGCTGGAGATTAACCTTCTGGAATCATGGTTGTTATCTGTTACTACGGCAACAGTCAAGCGATAAGGTTATATAAAGGACTATAGTGCAAGCCTTTTCAACAGATAACTTTGGCAGTTTTTTTTAGTTTCGTTCTTATTTTAAACAGCCTGAACAGCATCAATTAAAACTACCATGATCATATTCTTGAAGTATTCAATCGGATTGTTAGGACTCATTTTTCCTGGCTATGCCCTGGCACGGCTGCTCAGACTCAGGCTCAGTCACAGCTGGGCGGCGTCATTCCCCTTATCAGCACTGATACTGGTAGAGTCCGTCATTCTCTTCTCGTCCACTGGGATACCAATACGATTCAGCAATATGGCAATTGCACTGATCGCCTGGACAACGCTAATCTCCTCACTAAATGTACTGGGCCACCCCAAGCTTCCTGACGCACCTCAAAGGTGTGAGGAAGCGAACCTCTCACCCTTGATCATAAAAGCATGCCTTTGTATTGCTCTGGTTATTATCGTTGCCGTCACATTCCGGACAACGCTCTACCCGCTGAGCGGCTATGATACATTTTGGCGCTGGGATGCATTGGCTCGCGACATCCTGCTTCATGAGTCTCTCAGCTTTTACCCGCCGGTCACGGCAAACGACTATGCAATTTATCCATTTACAGATGGAATACCTCCGCTCGTTTCTGCCGTTTACTGGTGGATCTACGCAACGATTGGCACCCCCTTAGCGCAGGCGACATCCGCGTCAGTACTGTTTCAACTAGTATCTGCCCTTGCACTTACAGCATACGCAACTCGCGAACTCTCATGTCTGCGGGCAGCGTACTTCTCACTGTTAGCATTTTTATCTTCAACACTGCTCATTTATGGCTTCGCTATCGGGCAGGAAACTGGTTTCATCACTTTATCGTTAGCCGGGCAACTCTGTTTCGGCTGGGCAACTGTACGTAACCCGCGCATTTCATCGGTTTTTGCCACAGCCCTTTTTGCAACTCTGGGAGCGCTGGCAAGAGACTACGGGCTCGCATTGGCATTGACAGGATTTTTTGTGCTCATCTGGCACACTCCAACTCGAAAGTATCTGCCTTTTTTTATCGCCATGACAGTGACCTTATCAATACCTTGGTACCTGCGGAACTGGTTCTTAACCGGCAACCCGCTATATTCACACGTGATTTTGGGCATTTTCCCGGTTAATTCAATTCATGCGGCCATCATGGAATCGTACAAGGAATTCCGTTCGCTATCGGATCTCGACATTTCCGAATTGAGTAGCCTCGTAAAAGGATTACTGTTCGGAGCACCGATAGGCCTCTTTATTGGCGTGCCATTCGGCTTCTCTCGCTGGCGAGAATATACCCCGTTGCTGCTAACATTTTTCCTGATCGTACTTTTGTGGCTGAGTTCAATCAGCCAGACATCCGGTGGCAGCATATTCAGTATCCGCGTCTTTGCACCGGCAATCATACCTTTGTCAGTTTTAGTCGGCGTAGCGGGCAATCATCTATTCACATACACAGGGAAGCTCGACTCTTTTCTCAAAACAGCTTTACTGGCGACCATGCTCCTCTGTACCGGATACGCCGCTGTTTTTTCGTTATCGCATCCTTTCTCACCCGATGAATTTCGCTCTGCAATAACCTATGCTCATAGCGGGGCCCCTGAGTTTTGCGCTGGCATGCAAGAACTTGCGGACAAGCTACAGCAATCAGATCTGCCTGCAACAGGCGTACTGACCGATAACACGTATCTGGCAACAATTCTGCAACGAGAAACACGATTCAGGCCGGTAATGATCTGGAGTCCTGAAGTAAAGTTTGTTTTCGATTCAAATTTCTCGCTGGAAGAGATAAGACAACGACTTTACAATTATAATATTCGTACAGTTTCCCTTGAAGGTGGCTCAGTCAATAAACTTTATCTTTCGCGTAGCCCATTTTACAAAAGCTTCTCAGCAGACAATACTGATATCCGGTTAATCATAACGGTTGGCAACAAGTTCTTGTATTATCTGCTGCCGTCGAATAAAGAGAATTAAGTTTGGCTATTCAAAGGGTTTTGTTCTCTGCAGAAATTGCAGTGACGGGGGTTTAATATAGTGTCGAGTGTTGTAATGGTGCAACCAAAGGTAGGTGATTGGGACAAGGTCAGGTCACACCCTTCGGTGCCATTAGGGATTCTTGCAGCCTGCAGGCTCCTAAGCCCTGAATTCGATACGGTTCTGATTGATACTCGTACCGACAAATTATGGAAGGACAGATTAACCGAAGAGCTTGGAAAAAACCCTGTATGCGTAGGCATTACCTCTATGACCGGCAGACAGATTGGTTATGCCCTTGAAATTGCCCGCCACGTAAAGCGTGTTTCCGCTGTACCGGTTGTTTTGGGCGGAATACATGCGAGTCTGCTGCCGGAATCCACAGTGGAAAATGAAAATATCGATATAGTTGTTGTCGGCGAAGGGGAACTGACATTTTTGCAACTGGTCAGGGCGCTGACCTATAAAACAGGCTTGGAAGAAATTGAAGGGATTTATTATAAAGATGGACACCATGTTTTCAGCAATCCACCAAGGCCTTTCACCAACCTCGACTCATTGCCGCGGCTGCCTTTAGACCTGATTGACCTCAACAAGTACCTCCCAATTTTCAGAAATCGCCGAACAATGTCCCTGGAAACATCCCGCGGCTGCCCAAATCAGTGCAACTTTTGTTATAACGCAGCCTACAACTGTAATAAGTGGCGGGCATTCTCTGCAGAGCGAGTGCTCGAAGAGCTGAAGCGTCTTGCCTCCGACTATAAAATCAGCAGCCTTAACATAATCGACGACAACTTCTTTGTCGATTTAGGCAGAGCCAGAAAAATCGCCGCAGGCATCATTGCTGCCAGACTGGACATTATTTATGAAGTCCAAGGGTTATGCATCGAATCTGCCTTGAAGATGAATGACGCTGATCTGGAACTATTTGCAGCAAGCGGGATGAAGAAAGTACACTTCGGCGTTGAGTCCGGTTCTGAGAAGATCCTGAAACTGATAAATAAACGGGTGCGGATAGAAGATGTCATCAAGATCAACCGGATCTGGCGAAAATATGACATTGTAATCCAGTACAACTTCATGTGCGGGTTTCCGGAAGAAACCATGGCTGATATCCGGCTGACCAAAAATCTGGTTTTCCAGCTAATCGATGACAATCACAATGCCTTGGTTTCACCATTGTGCCCATTTACACCATATCCCGGGACAGCGCTTTATGACAAAGCTCTCCGCCAAGGCTTCATTCCTAAAAACACCCTGGAAGAATGGCAGCAGACTGATTATGGCGACAATATCTGGGTGTCCGGTAAAAAGAAGAAGTTTTTGGTCAGGCTGTTTTTCACCTCAATGTTTCTGGATAGTCATCGCTCCAAGGATATGGTTGAATCCCCAATGCTTAAGTTCTTGATTGATCTTTATAGACCAATTGCCACGTTTCGGATGAAATATCTTTTCTTTGTCTTTATGCCGGAGCTAAAATTGAAAAATATCCTTTTTGGCAAAAGATAAATTTCATCATTCCAAAACATTATCTATAGTTACAGGGGATGGAATGCTCGAATTTAATAACAAAATAAAATCAATCTGGCGTTTATTATCACAAAACCTGGCCAAACCCCTTTGGTCAGGTTTTGTGATAATGTATCTTCTGCAATTATACATAATTGCTGCTAATTCTGTAGACATTCCATTTCAGGATGAATGGAAATATTTTGAACCGTGGCACCCGATGTGTTTCCCGGAGACTTTAAGTCTGAAATGGCTCTTGACTAGAAATAACGAGCATCACCTCTTTTTCACCCATCTGATGTCATGGATAAACTTGAAATTGTTCGGTATGAACTTTACTATTCAGAAAATCATCAATTACCTGATATTTGGTTTTCTTTTGGCTCTGATTAATCGACTAAAAAACCAACTCGTGGGCCACGATAAATTCATATATTTTCCGGTTTTCCTGATTTTCACCCTGTCGCCAATTGTCGCGGAAAACCATACCTGGGCTTTCCAGACACCATTTCATTTTGTACTGATTTTCTTCATTTTACTCGTGACGCAATTGAGCTTTAATGATCTCAGCGTTAAGCGGTCAGCAACTATTCTTCTAATCTCAAACATGGCTATGTATTCACTTGCTTCAGGGGTCGTTTTTTCCGCCGTATGCATCTTGTTCAGAAGCATTTATTTATCTGAAGCTGAAGAAACTATTTCGGCAAAGCTCTCTTATAGATTACACATTCTACTACTGTTAACGGTCATAGGATTAAGCGTTATCCTGTGGTTTTTGGGTTATCACAAACCTGATGCAGCATTAAATCGAACGTGGCCAAGTGAGTTAGCGTTCTGGGATTATTTTCTCAACCTGCTGAGCTTCGGCTTTGGCTTCAGCTCTATGAATATAGTGCCGGGAATATTTCTGTCAGTGTTCACTCTTCTGCCCGTAGTATTGATGCTGGTGGACAAGAAAACCCGAACACGCCCCGAAGTAATCAGTATAAGCGCAGCTATCACTGGCTTGATTACCGTATTATTAATAATTTCATTTGGTCGCGCTGGCTTGGGTGAACCAAAAACATCCCGATATGCCGAGTTTGCTATTTTTATAATTCCATTTGTTTCCATTGCATGGTGGTTATTGCTAGAAAAAAGTAAATGGCGTGCCCATGTTCTGGGCGTCTTCTGGTTAGTCTGTTCCGGAAGTTTCTATAATTCGTGGGATGAATGGTCCGAAGATAAATATCATTACGCTCATCAAGCTGACAGCGAAACACTTGAATGCGTTGAACGCTATTATTCAGGAAACGGCGATGGGAAGTGTCAGGGCTTC
Source organism: uncultured delta proteobacterium (assembly GCA_963787125.1). Lineage (GTDB taxonomy): Bacteria > Desulfobacterota > Desulfuromonadia > Geobacterales > DSM-12255 > VEOV01. The sequence continues at coordinate 484,616 of CAWBBV010000007.1, read as the reverse complement.
TGGATGGAACCTGAAGATCTGGATTTTGCCAGAAAGTTGAATGTACACTTCACCAGACATTCAGAACCTGCCATAATAACCAAGTAGGAAATGCCCCAGCGCTGGTAAGATTAGCTTATTCATAGCCAGCTCAGACTGCATAAGGGAGTCGAAGTGAGTATAACCTTTTCATTCAAAATTTTAACAACCTTGCTCGGGCTTAGCCTTCCTGGCTATGTCCTGGCCAAAGCACTCCGTCTCAAGAGTAGCCTGACGGTTGCTTTTCCGTTTTCAGCGCTCATAATCTGCCAGATAGTTACAGCGCTTGCCTGCACTAACACCAGTATCACTTTTAAAAATGTTACAACCATAATGACTATTTTAACTGTCATCGCCGAAATTTTTGTCCTAAAACGGCAGAATAATCCTGAAAACACTCAGGCTGAGGGACTCCCCCCGGAGCTTGACAATCAACTTATCTTCAAAATCAGCATCGTCATAGCGATACTAGTGACAATAGCGGCAGCTTTTCCGGGTTACTCTCTACCCGCTGGGAGGCTTTGACACCTTCACAAGGTGGGACGCGCTGGCCCGGGAAATACTGCGACACAGCTCCCTCTCATTCTACCCCCCTGTAACCGGCGCCGATTTTTCCATCTACACAATACCTGACGGTTTCCCTCCCTTGGTGGCATCGGTCTACTGGTGGATTTATGCCGCAAGCGGAACGGTTCTGCCGCAACTGACGGCAATATCTGTAACACTGCAGCTTGCCTCAATCCTCGGACTCACTTGGGCGGCGGCGGAAACCGCCTTTGGAAAGAAAGCTGCAGCGTTCACTTTATTGGCACTGGCATCCTCACCGCTGCTGATCCGCTCCGTGGAGATCGGGCAGGAATCAGGCTATCTGGCACTGGCAGTCGCCGGGCAGATATGCTTTGCACTTGTCGCCATTCGCCGACCATCCCTGGGACCGGTCTATGCCGCAGCACTCTTTGCAGCTCTCGGCGCCCTGGCAAGGGAATATGGGCCTGCGCTGGCGCTACCGGGGCTCTGTATTCTGCTCTACACTCCTGCCAGTCGGCGCTATGCCTGGCAATACGCGCTTTTGACAGCAGTCGTGGCCTCGCCCTGGTACTTAAGAAACTGGGTTCTCACCGGGAGCCCGCTCTATCCACTGACGTTGCCCGACTCGCCCCATGCGAACCCGCTGCTCAGTTCCCTGATGGCTTATTACGGTGAGTTCCTCGGGGTTGGCAACTTTGGTGCAAAAGAGTGGTTAGAGATTGGTTTAGAACTGATTGCCGGTGGCGCAGCAGCTCTTTTGGCGGCTCTTCCTTATCTTGCGTTCAAGGGACGCCGCCTTTTCCCCTATACCTTATCACTGCTGCTCATCACTGCTCTCTGGCTCCTCTCAATCAGCAAAACATCAGGCGGTGTCGTCTACAGCATGCGAGTGCTTGCTCCGGCAGTCGTTATCCTTGCCATTATCGCCGGCGAAGCGCTGCACAGACTGACCGCGACAAAGTGGAGCAAGCTTGTCCCAGCCCTTCTGATTCCAGCATCATTCTGGAGCATTCTCACAGTTTTATCATATCCCTCGACTCCGCTGCAGCTCCCGGCGGCTCTTTTTTCAACCAGGAATGAAGTCCCTGAATTCTGCGAAAAAGACAGTGAGTTTGCCGCGCTCATCAGCCGTCTCGAGGCCCCCGTAACCGGTATACTCGTTGATAGTCCATACTTTGCCGTAATACTGAAGCGGGAGACCCGCTTCAGACCAGTCATAATCTGGAGCAGCGAAGTCAGTTCGATCCTCGCCAAAGGACACAGTTCAGCAGAAACTGCAACGCTTCTGCAGGGCCAAGGAATCACCATGATCGCTCTCAACCGTTCATCCCTTCATAATAACTTTCTTTTCAGGCTCCCTTTCTATCGCGACGGAGTAAAAGAATGGCGCGAGATTGCTACCCTGGATGATTGGGTACTCTTTGCCCTCAGACCGGCAGGTGTCAAATGAAAATTGCCCTTGTTTATCCACGCCTGTTCCCTCAAATGCATGGTCTCTGGGCGCCTCTGGGCATAACCCTCCTCGGGACAATCCTCAGGGATGACGGACATACCATAAAGCTGCTGGATGCTTCATTCGACAATGATCTCACCCGGATCAAACGGGAATTAAGCGTTTTCGCCCCAGACATCGTCGCGATTTCCTGCTCAACCGATCTGTTACCAAACGGAAAAGTGCTGCTTGCAGAGGCCAAGCGCAACGGCTGCATCACCATTGCCGGCGGCCCTCACCCGACAATCGCCCCGCTGGAAACCCTGGTAAACCCTGATATCGACTTCATTGTTATTGGTGAAGGAGAAGTGACGCTCAGAGAGTTGCTTCGCGTTATCGAAGAAAATGGCGACCTCACCAAGGTAAAAGGTATCGGCTTCAAGCTAAACAACACTCCGACCATAAACCCTGCCAGAGAATTCATCACCGATCTCGACGCTCTGCCGCTTGCCGACCGGGAACTACTGGAGACTTTCCCAAGGTATCTTGACGGCCTGGCGCTCAATGTCAGCGCAATTCGCGGCTGCCCCTTTCGCTGCACTTTCTGCCAGCCGACTCTGTTCAAACTCTTCGGGAGACAGATCAGAAGCCGCTCGCCGGGAAATGTGGTTAACGAGCTGGACCTGCTTTACCGGCGCTATAACATCCGTGACTTCTTTTTTGTTGATGATCTTTTTACGGTCAACAGAGTCTGGCTGGAAGATTTCCGTGACGCCCTGACTGCTGCCGGGCTGAGGGGCAAAATCCGCTTCAGCATCAACAGTCGTGTCGACCTGATTAATGAAGAGATCATCCTGCTCCTGAAATCCATCAACACTTATTACCTGCTGCTTGGATTGGAGTCGGGCAGTCAGGAGATGCTCGACTCCTGCCAAAAAGGGACAACCGTGCAGCAGGGAATTAGTGCGGTCACTCTTGCCCGGCAGCACGGGATAAGAATCCACGCCTACATTCTCCTCGGTCTCCCCGGAGAGACGTCGGAAACGCTCAAGGCAACCGAAGATCTTCTGTCAGAGCTCCGACCGGACACGGTTCACATCTCCGTGGCCACACCCTTTATCGGCACAGAACTTTTTGACACCTGCTCAAAAGACGGTAGTTTACAGGGGGGCAGCTATTCTGGTCACGACTATCTTCTCGATGAGTCTGCCGGAAATCGGCCGATAAGGGGAATTGACTACAAAGAGATTTACGCAGCCCGGAGACGAATTCTGAAGGCGCGGCGCTGGCGGGTCATGCTCTCTTCCGCCCTGGAAACCCTGAAGGACACCATCAGGGAGCGGTCTGTAAAGAAACTTATTTTCAGAGCAAAGATGTACCGGGAGATGAAGCACTATTTCGGCTGAACCGGTCTGGCAAACTGCCGGGTGAAGTTTATCTCCAGCTTCTTCGCATTATCAAAAAAGCCGCCAATCGGCACGCCGTGAGTATCAGGGCAGTTACCGTCCCCCTTGCCGCTGTTGTACACCTCAATACACTCAAGAGTCAGAAGATCCATCTGCCTTAAATCCCGGTATATACGATAGTTCCAGTTATTACTGAACGCAGCGAAACAGACGATCCAGAAGGCCGCCATTACGCCCGGAAGAGCTCTGCTGCCCCGCAGGACAAGTCCCCAGGCAAGCGCCCCGAAGAGAATCAGCGGGGTAATATAAACGGTGTACCGTGAAAGTTTCAGGGTCGTGAAGGTCGCCCCCCGCCCGAAAGTTATCATAGCAGCTATGGCCAAGAGAATAACTATCCCCTGAAGAATCTGCCAGGTGCCACTCTGCAACCGGCCGGTTTTATCTTTGATGAGCATGAGTAGCGGCAGCAGCAGGAAACACAGGATAATCAGACCGGTAAGAGCTGTAGAGTTATCGAAACCGAAGCCAAAGGAGAGCAGCTCAAGAAAATGTTCCCAGAACCTTACCGTCGTCGGCATAAGCCGAACAGATGCTTCTGTCGGATTTCTGAACCCTGACAGCCAGTAGCCGATCCCTGCAAGAGTAAGCAGCCAGGAGACGCTGATGCTGATGACTGCATCACGCTTCTCAGCATTTTTTGCCAGCACTCTCAAGAAGATAAAAACCGTTCTGCCAACAAGCAGAATCCCGGCGACAGCCACTCCGGTATGCATGGAAAAAATAGCGCCGAGCGCCGCAACTGAAAAGAGACACGCCTCTGACAAACCCGGTTTTTCCGGAGCGCAATAACAGAGCATCAGCATTGAGAAAAGCAGCACAAAGATCTCGCCTGACTGGAATGATGCGGCATGAGCCTCGTATGCCAGCGGCGACAGCAGAAAGAGCATGAAGAGCGGCACGAACCTGAAGCAGCTAGCCGTTACCTGCCGGGCAAACTTTACCACTGCAAGCAGAAAGAACCCGAAAACAAAATAATTCATCAGCTTGAGCTTGGCAAAATCAAGACTGAAGAGCTTATAGTCAAGCCAGGCCATCAGCTTGGTAAATACCACCACCTGTTGGTTGGTGCCGAAATGGCAGAAAAGCCACTCCAGCGTCAGGCCGCGCTGCAGCGCTGCTGGCTCAAAAAACTCCCACTCCTCCCAGAACGGCAGATCCACTGAATATCGCCAGAGCATCGAGAGTTGGTAAAGATAGAGACAGATGAGAAGCAGCCAACCTGCCCGTTCAACATAAACTGCCGACCTTGAAATTCCGTCAGCAGTGGACCGCAAAAGGTAAACACCTGCCCAAAAGATGAAAACGCCGCCAAAAATAGAAACTATCAAACGGTAGGTGAGACTCTTGACAACACCTGTCAAAGGAATTTCTGCAATGGTTATTGTTTCGTTCAAAGAGCTTACTAGCGGAGAGCCTTGAGTACAGGGGGTGTAGAAACCGACTGGTTGAGAGCTGGTGCGGCTGCGGCATGCTGTTGAGTCGTCCCAGCGATAACTTATTGAAGGGTTCCCCAGAGTGATCCGCTCGATTTCATAACGTCCGGGTGATGCCAGTGGAGGGATTATAATATTTTTCAGCTGTTTTCCGGGGAGTTCAAGAGTGTAGACAGCGGACTCGCCGCTATCCCCCCCTATCTCAAACGGGATATAAAGCGATTCGCCACTCTGCGCTAGTGCAACTATCTCGCGTTTACCCTTCTCCATGCTTTTGAGCTGAAGCACCAACGTAAAAGGGGTTACGGCAAAGGCACGAAAGAGCAGGCTAGCGGCAATAAGCGAAACAGTCAGAAGAATAGCAAGCTTGGCCCGGTTCAGCTGTTTCATTCACTTTCACTGCTGTTAAGTTTTAGTGATAACTCAAGGGCATCCTCGATGGAGTGATCCATATTGTTGTACCAGAATCTGCCGGTGCGACCCAGCAGCTCAAGACCCGTGAACTGATGAAGCAGTGCCAGGGAAATATCGAGTTTCTCGGCATAATCAAGGGTATAGATCGGATATGCCCCGCCGACTCTCTCGATTCGACAACCGCAGATCTCCTCCTTCGATCTGATCACCCCGTTCGCTATCATGCTCTCGACAATCCGTTCTGTCATGGTTTCAGGGTTCTGCCAGACAGCCTCACCTTTTCGGCAGGTAACTTCGACACATATTCCGACCTCACCGGCAGGCGCCAACGCCGGATTGAACAGCGTCGGATAGGATATGCGATTAAACGGCACATCTTCCGCGCCAAAGTAGCACCACTGATAGGTTGGCTTGATTACTGCGGCAATCATAAAGTTGTAGATTACCAGACTGAGGTAAGACAGTGCCGGCGCTGCAACACCAAGAAGCGCTGTCAGCTCGGGAATGGGCGCACTCCAGACCAGCGTGTCACAGTTATAATCAACCCCGTCTGCCGTTACTTTGCTAATACAGCCATCGCTGTTGCAGCTGACCCCTGAAACTGCCTCACCAAGAATAACTCTGCCGCCAAGCATCTGGATCTTTTTCCGCAGTTTTTCTGAAAAAACCCCTATGCCGCCGCTTTCGGGGTAGATAAACTGCAATGGCGGCTGGGGAGAAAAAAAAGACCTCGCCAGAGAATAGAGATTGTTCACCTTGATGCTGCTGTCGATAACGGCCCGATCTATCCCGGTTAAAGCCCAATGTTTGGATATGTCACCGCAAGGCAAGCCAAGGAACTTTTCTGTGTATGGTTTGAAAAAAATCTCATAAAGTGTTTTGCCATAAGCGGAGAGAATGTAATCTTCAAAACTCTCCCCCTCCCGCCTCTTCTTCATGAACATATCAACAGCCACCGCAAGACAATCGCGCAGCGGCATCCGAAAAAGGTCCATGAAACCCAGCGGCCACTCGAAATAACGGTCAAACATCCGCACACCGCTTTTTCGTGGCATGGTCAGAATATCTTCTTCGAGCACTTCATGAATCAGCTGTAAAACTGCCGGCAACTCCGTGTAGAACCGGTGCGGGCCTGCATCAAAGGTATAGCCGTTCTTATAGGTGAAACTTCTCGCCAGCCCGCCGACCACGTTTTCTTTTTCAATTACCGTGACATCCCGGCCTGCCTTGCACAGTTCATAGGCAAGGGTGAGCCCGGCAATTCCGGCTCCTGCTATGACAATCCTTTGCTTATTCAACGCGCTTCACCGTGGCAGGAACGGCCCTTTTTTTCGTATAACCGAGCCAGTTCCAGATAACCTGCAACTGGAAGGAGTGCATGAAGTTGTATTCTGTAAAACAGGAAGCGATACAGGAGTTGCACTCAGGCTTACTGATGCCGGCAAAGGCTTCCTTGAAGCCGATATCAAGGAAGTTCTTTGCCGGCACGACTCCGACCGTACCGGAGCAGGGATACACTGAACCATCCGTATCAACATTGCAGTAGAGGCTGCCGGCCCAGCAGGTGAGCCCTTTTCTGTCAGGCGATACGTAGGTACTGTAGTCATCCCACTGTAGAAGGCGCTTAAGATACTGATAGCTGGAGACAATCGGCCACCCCTCCCGCTTACGTTTGAGCAGATGCCTGATTGCCTGGCGATACTCCTCGTTATCCGAAACAAACGTCTGCACATTATCTGAAGCAAGAGTCTTGGTGTGATGCGGCAGCTGAAAGGTGCATGAAAAACCGAGCTCTCGGGCTTTTTCGAGGATAAAATCGATATGGCCGACATTTCTGTTCGTCAGGACAGTTATCGTAAAAACATTGTGAGTCCGGCAGGCGACCCGCAGAGCCTCCATAACTTTCTCGTAACTTCCCGGCTCACGATTCTCGTCGTGCACATCCTTCGGCCCGTCAAAGCTTATCACCACAACATCAACCGGATCAAGCAGCGCTATCTTCTGCGGCAAGAGATAGCCGTTCGTATCGATGCTGACAAAAAAACCGCACTTTTTCTTGGCATATTCGATGAGATCGCCGATATCGTCACGAATCAGCGGTTCCCCCCCCCAGAGGGCGATCCGCTGGGTTCCCAGCAGTTTCAATTCGTCAAAAAGACGGATTATCTCCTCCGTCGTCATCTCCCGCTGCTGCCGGTTCGGAATATTGCAGTAACTGCACCGGGCCGGACAGCGATTGGTAACAGATATCATTACATTGAGCGGAGTTTTTGCACCGGTAAGATTGGCCTTGAGTGATGCCATCCCCATATTCAGCAGTTTCTTTACTCGCATACATTAATCCTGTCTGGCTAACTTTTTTTATTTCAGCACGTTTTCAGTTCATTACAGTCAATTACTGCTGAGTGTTTTTCACCCTGACGGAGCGAATCAAGGCAAGATTTTCTAATAGCAGCGGATCAGCAGGATAATATTTGAGCGCCTGCAGGACACACTCTTCAGCTGCATCCGCATTGCCCTTCACTAAAGCTGTCTGCGCCAGTGAGTTGAGGTTGGTTCTGGACCTAGGCTCAATGGCAAGAAGTCTTTTGAAAGTTTGTTCCGCTTTATCAATGGCACCTGTTTTCAGCTGTAAATTACCGAGTATTTGCAGAAGATACAAATCATTTCTATTTCCGGTTGCCTGTTCAAGCAGCATGAGCCTCTGCTCTGCAAACATGCCGGTCTTTTCAAAAAAGATGTCCAGTTGTCTCACCGAGAAGTAATCCGAATTTAGCGCCAATTTTGCCGCCTGTTCACCATCAAAGCGGGTCGGGAGGTTCTTTTGATCGGTGCGGAGCCAAAAAGATGCGGCGTTATCCAGGTAGACCAGCCGCCAGAGCGGTTCACCGGGCAAAAGCGGCAGCAGTCCCGCTGCTTCCACTGAATCATGTTCAAGAAGTATCCCTTTAAAATCATACTCTGCTGAAAAATCACGCCACTTCCTGAGTTCAACGCTACCCTGACCCACTATTGACTTCACCCTGAGAAGGTCGGCAGGCTGATATGCATTGAAGCGCCCGTCATGGAAAGGAATACGGGCGGGATAGCCATGGAAGGAATAATATCCGCCAAGAGTTGCCGAATTGAAAACCGGTCCGGTAAAGCCGAGCCTATCGAGAAAAAGCGGCAGCCCCAGCGGCACAAAGTCGCCGGATATTCCTGCGCCGAAGCGGTGCTTCACATAGGTCAACTCATTGAGCGCTATTCGAGGAGACAACATCAATCCGGCAACAGCCAGGGCAAAAACAAGAATGCCGCTCCATACCCGCCGACGGAGCAACGATCCGGCTAAAGACAGATATTCAGCAGTCAGTGGGGCCGCAACCAGGGCAAAGAGCGGCATATTGCGGTTTGCATTGACGGATATTGCCAGCATTGCAAGCACCACCAGCGTCCGGGCGATTGGCAGGTCCATCCTCTGCTTCGCCAGCAGAACTGCAAAGCTGCACAGGTATGCCACCATGAGCAGCAGATAGAACCAGAATGCAATTGTTGTACGATTTACTGTTGAAAAGGGTGACTGCATTTCGACGATGCCGCTGAATGGCGACTTCAATGCTGAAGGTCCTCCCTGGAAAGTATCAGGCGAAACCGCAGCGACAAGCGACAGAGAATGGCCGATGATGTTCCAGCCATAAGGGGTTAGAATGCAGGCAAAGGCAGTTGAAGCAGTTAGCAGTCCCAGCATGCGAGTATCAGCATACTCTTTGCCCTGCAAACCTCTCAAAATCGAAGCCACAAAATAACAGCCGACAAGACACGGACCGATGATAAACATAGTGTGGGAATTTGTCCAGACAACCTGCAGAGCAGCCAGGAGTAAAATTTCTTTCAGGGTGCGATATCGCCCCTGTTGCAGCCGCCAGTAAAAGAGAGCCAGCATCAGTATGCTGACAAGTTCCGGTCTCACGGTGAAGCGGTTTTCACAGGCAATTGCAGTCAACAGCAGCAAGAGGAAGGAACCTGCCGACGAGGTCCATTGACAGGTGGCACGATAAACGAAATAAAACGCCAGGCCCCACAGTCCGACCTGGACGACCTGAAGCCAATAAACTCCTATGAGGGCATAACCAGCAGCAATTACGACCTGAAACAGCCATTGGGAATCAATATAGGGCCTGCCGAAGTTAAGCAGACTGAAACTGTCTATTACCGGCACGGCAGCTTTACAGAGGATATCTCTACCAAGGGTGAGATGAAACCAGACGTCGTATTCTGAAACCGTACGAATCAGGAAAAAACAGATAATTGTTACGACCGAAAGAGATACTGCCAGTGAAAAACGGCTCATAAGGCATGATGTATTCTGATGAGACCTACTGTTATCGTTTCTATCGGGATTAATTGCCATGCATTCCTGCCATTGTGAGCGGCCAGTGATAACTGAACTTATGAAAGTCGGCCTGAATACTTGCCGGATTTAGCCAACTTCAGCGCTGCCCATTCCTTAAATAATTGGGGCCACATCTTGAGGTTGAACAAGATGTTTAAGGTCATAAAACATTCATACGTGCAAAAACATTTGCTCTCGCAGATAAATTTACGGGCTTCAACGGCTTTGGGGCTGGACCAGAGTTCTTTAAAGTCATAATTACACTCCCGGAGGTTACCCAGTTTATGATCTGTCAACAGCTCACAGGGGTACACCTCGCCGTTGCTGAAAATAGCCGTTCCCAGTCTGCCGGCATAGCATGGCAGCATATAGCGGTTTTCTTTCGCAGTCCGGGCGATTACCTGGTTACGGACAATACGCTTGGCGTTAATGACATCGCAAAAAGGGAAATTATTGTAACCGGTAAGCACGTTATTTTTAATATCATTTTCCAGCCTGGCGGCGTAAGCCTCATACTTGGCGACATCAACAAAAATGCTCGCCGGATCTTTCGGCTTGCCGCGGGTCAACAGGGTAAATATGGTTGAGACACCCAGTTCATTTACCAGAAAATTGTACAGCTCCGGTAAACCATCCTGATTGTAACTGGAAACCGTCGATTCAACATTAACATTAAGTTGCGGGTAGCGCTTCGCCAGTTTGCGCAACTCCCTATACGTAGTAACGGCCGTGTCAAATAAACCCGGCACACCGCGTATCTGGTCATGCAACTCACCTAGACCATCTATCGAAATATCGATACCGACTGTCAGTTTGGGGTTCTGTTGCAGTATCTTTTCCACATTTCCCAGAACCCTGTCGGTCAATGAACCGTTAGTCGGGATCACAACATTGCGTATCCTGTTGTTTTTGTGGAAGATATGCACAATCTCGGCAATATCGGTACGAATAAAAGGCTCTCCACCGGTTGGTAGCAAAAACAGAAAATCGTCCATACTGGCCGATATCTTTTCAATTTCGTCAATGCTTAGATCATTTGTGGTAGCAACAGCCTGATTCCCGAGAAGACAATGCTTGCATCTGGCATTGCATTTGGTGGTGATAAAGAAAACGACGTACAATGGGCTGCCCTGTTTTATTAGCAGTCGCTTGCCATACTTCACGTAATCCAGGTAGCCCATTTACCGACCTCGTATGTACTCTGCTTCTAATCAGGCATTACATTCAACGCATTGTTATCTTGAACTTTTGTGAGGCATCAGAACTTATTCCCTCTGGCATAGCTTGCCACACCATGGATAACGCCCAAACCATGGGAAAACATATCGAGCGGCATTGCCAGACAACTGCGGAAAAAAAATCCTGTGCCCCTGGCTCTCCCGAGAAAAACAAGAAATCGCCAATTGAACATTATCAGCACTAGATAAAAAAACAGCGCTAGAATGAATAACCGGATCTCCGGTTGAATCAACCAGGTCAGCAGACTGAATGCCAGCAGAAAAGACAGGACAATACCGAATCTGAAGGAGGCTGGACTGGTCTGGTAAGTAGATATTGCCTTACATCTGAAATTTTGTCGGAGCCTGATTTTGGCGATACCGGCCGCCCGGGAACAGCCTGTTTTCAGCAACCCCCTGAACGAATAATAGCGCAGGTGCTCCACCTGCAGGTCCTTTGGCATAACCAGTTCATAACCCTGGCCGACGATCCGCTGTCCGACCTCGATATCCTCAATAGTCGCCCTTTTATATCTGCCGTCGAACCCACCCATCTGCTGAAACACCTCCCGCCGTATTGCAGCAAAACTGCTGTAGAATACTGCCACCCGGTACGGCAGGATGCTATAGGTATAGTGCATATACAGGTTCTTGTAATTGCTTGAAAAGTTATGAAATTGCATCCGGGGACCGAGCAGACCCACCACTCCGTCTATCCGGCTGTTCTCCAGGCATTTTACCACCTTGAAGAGACTGTCAGGCTCCACCAGAATATCCGAGTCCATGAACAACAGTATATCCCCCCTGGCTTCCTCTGCACCGCGGTTTCTGGCCGAGGCCGCACCGGAATTCCGGGGCTGTCGGATCAGTCTGACCCTGGGACAGGCCTGGGCCACCTCCCGGGAATTATCGCAAGAACAGTCATCCACAGCCAATATTTCATAACTGAGATAACCTGATCTGGTCAAATGAGCGAGACAGAGAGGCAATGTGGCTTCAGAATTGTAAAACGGAATAATAACCGAGATGAATGGCTTATCAGACTTACCGTTTGCTGTTAAAGATTTCACTGACACACCTTATCTGATATTACAACTATCAGCTTTACCCCTTCAATCCAATCCCAGCATCCCAGGCGGTCAGCATCAGTAAACCGATATTCCTGAGTTCGGGATGAAATTGTACTCTGTGGATAGTGTCAAAAGTTTCATGAAAAGCCGGGATATTGAAATGGAAAGTACTCGAAAGTAAACGATGCCCTTCATCTGCATCTTTTCCGAGTCTGTCCAGACTGTGACTTCACTACTTTGTGGTTACTGGCTTGAATTTTGGGCAAGCCACTCTGTGACCAGGCACGTGAGATAGTTGGTCAGATTAAAACAACAATCAGTAAATTGATCTTTGAAGACGGGAAGTCAGGCAGCTAGCGAGAGGATCTTGGTCCATCTAGCCTGAATGGTCGGCAGTGCCTTCAACTCCTGCAAAGGCACCGGTGGTAGATATTTTAGCGACATGTGAGGCCTGAGGAAGTTGTAGTGGGTCACAAACAGCGTAGTTAAAGATACCGCACCGTTTGTGCTGTTGAATCCTGCTGCTGGCCTTACATGATACTTGAAGGTTCTGTTGAGCCGCTCAACGAGCTGCTTGAAGGATCTGTACTCTTCGGACTCGGCATCAAGGTTTTGGAGGCCAATAACCTTTTTGTGCTGAATCGTCTGGGAATCATCAGTCTGGGCATTGATGAAATGAATGCCAGCTGGATAAGAAGGGTTTCCGTCGCTGACAAGGGTTATTTGCTGATCGGCAGAAGCAGTCCTGATGGCTTCATTCATAGCGATAATGGCAGGCTGAGTGCCCCTGTTATCGGCCACGTGATAGGCGGAGATTTTCAGGTTCTTTGCCGAGATAAAAAAGAAGACATAATGGTGCTTGCCCAGGATCTTGATGTAGGTCTCATCACCTGCAGAGATATTATCGATATGGCCTTTATGCTTGAGATTGAATCGGTGGCAGTGCCAGGCGGCGCCAGCGGCATAATTGAGAACTGTCTGATGAGAAACCTTGATACAGAAGACTTCGCGCAGGATTTGAGCAGTTTTTCTGGCCGGAACGGCGAATGAAACATAGAAAGTCAGAATCAGGCCAAGCACGTTTTCGCTGTTATGGATTCTCGCCAGTTCGACCGGCGGTTTGTCCGGAGAAGAGAGTTCCAACTCTTCCGGTTTGTAGTGATATTCGCGGTACTGGTAGTTGATTTTGAACTGAGAACTTTTCTTTTTCATCAGCTCTTTCTCGGCTTTATTGAGCTTGGCAAGCGCCTGGATACGGTGAGGACAGTTATCATTTGGGCACTTGTGGATGGTCACTTCCTTTTGCGACTTCCACCTGAAGAGAGCCAGCCCGCAATGGGGACAGAAGAGCTTTGACTTTCTGTTGGTTCTGAAGCGCTGTTGGAGTTGGAAGAGTTGAGAGCAAACCTTGCAGAGAACTTGAGAGCGCTTCTTTCCGTCGTTGAAGTAGAGATAAGTATTTGGCGCTCCGCAGCAGGGACAGGTGACATGCACTGGAACCGGTGATGAACCCGCCCGGAGCTTGACCGGAGCAAGAGACTTTCCGTGAAGTGTTTCGTACTCAATCAGGAGTTGCCGGTAGTCTTTTTGATCGAGGTCTTTTTTTTAAACTTTGGGGGCTCAGTCAGTGGCGGCTTGGGATCGACAATAAAGTTTCTGTAGTTCGGATGTTTCTCTTTGAAATCGTCCTTTGGCTTAACTTCAGGATTACGATTTTCGAGGACATCTGACAACCCGACGACGATCTGTTCAATCTCGGTCTTTGTAAACTTGGAGCAAATCCAGACAACAAACCGGGCAGTTTTGGATAGGTACGACATGAGCTAGCCCTCCATAACTGGCATTCTTAACCAGAATCACGGGGGGAGGCAAGACTTTGATTGGTAATGCATTGAAATTAGAACTGAAAAGCAAAAAGACATGTCAAGAAGTTTGACACAACGACTCTGTGAAACAGGAGGCAATGCATGAATTGCACTCCGCCTTACCTCTATTGTCTAACGCACCCTTGAAGCCGATAACGAGGAAATTTTTCACCAGAACAACACCGACCGTCCCGGACAGGGGTAAACAGAACCGTTTGTATCAACATTGCAATAGAGGCTACAGGCCAGCGGGTAAGCCCTTTTCTCTCAGGCGACACATATTTGCTGTAATCTTCCCACTGAAGCAGCCGCTTGAGATACTGATAACTGAAAACAATCAGCCCCCCTTCCCGCATCCGTTTCATTAAAAGCCTGATTGCCCGACGATACGCCTCATTATCGAAAACAAAGGTGTACTCATTACCTTCTCCCAAACACCAGCATAGCAGCAAGACAGACCGATCAAGAAGTCCGCGATAGTAGTATCCACAGAGACCGGCACCAACTGAAGACCTGTCTCATCTAGGCAATAGTAGTATCTTTGCGCAAGAGACGCAACCCCTCGTCGCTGCAGGTGTCGCTGCAGGTGTCGCTGCAGGTGTCGCTGCAGGTGTCGCTGCAGGTGTCGCTGCAGGTGTCGCTGCAGGTGTCGCTGCAGGTGTCGCTGCAGGTTTCAACCCCGAAGGAGATCATCCGGCAACCTGCCCTCCCGGCATGATCGAGCGACTCCCATGTGACGCTGTTCACACTGCCGCGAAAATCCAACTTGAAGCGATACCCCCGGCGGAGAACCTCTTGCGAAAACTCTGCACTCGCTGCTGTCGACACTATTTTGAGTAAACTTGTCTAACGCGTATTCAATCCTGTCATCACCAGCTAAAAGGTGTCTATGGCAGGAGGATTCGGCCCTGCCAGTTCAAAATTAATTGCAGCTTCCTGACTCTTCCCCAGAGCTTGCAGCGCTAATCCCCGGTAAAAAAAATATGTCGGGTGAGGTTTTAGCGCCAGGGCTGCATCAAAATCCTTCTCTGCGTTTTCATAGTCCTCCAGATCCATAAGAGCAACGCCACGGAATGCATATGCATTGTGATCAGGCTTTTTGCCTTTTTTTGCCAGCCGCTCTATGGCGGCTGAAAAATCACGGTACGCATCCCCGGGTCTGTTGTTGATGATATAGTAAACGCCTCTGTCCATGTATTTCGGGGTAGATGGATCAAGTTTTATCACCCTGGTCCAGAGGGTTTCCGTGTTCTGCCAGACTGCTATCAACCGGGGAGTAACCGCAGAATAAAGAAGCAGCAGGCTCAATGCGAAGGCTGATGGCAGCAAACGTAAGCTGACAGAGATTTGTCGTATTTTATCATGGCCGGCAGCGAATCCGGAAGCAGCAATCAACGCCGGAGCAATCGAAGGGAGATACGTGTAGCGGGCCGCATAGGCAACGTCGTTGTTCTGGAAAAAGGAGAGCACGGGCAGAAGCGGCAGGAGAAAACAGAGTGCACCTGTAAAAAACCAGGGTCTTTTCCGGGCCGACACCAGGGCAACGATAAAAAAGATTGAGATCAGCAACGTTTTAAGTAACTGTTCCCCCCCAATTATGTCCGGCATTTCGTAAAAGGGCAGAATCCCGACCGGGAAGAGCACCATCTTCAGGTACTCAAACGTAGCATTGCCGGAAAGAAGAATTCTGTCGAGTAGCGATAACTTTGCAAAGCCGATCAGCATCTGTCTCTGGCTGAACATAAAGAGTGTCATAAGCGCTGCCGCCGCTGAGAGCGCAAGAAAAGGAATTTTGCCTTTCAGCAGAGTTGCAAAACTTTTTGTCGAGTTTCCGGAGAGAGGGTAATAGTCAAGCAGCAGGAAAACCAGCGGGAGCACGACACTCACCGGTTTTGACATAAGTGATAGCGCGAAGAACACCAGAGAAAAGAAATAATCGCCTCCTTTCCCCTTAGCTGAAAAACGAAGATAACATAGCAGGGAAAGCAGAGTAAAAAATCCGTTCAGTACATCTTTGCGTTCGGTCACCCAGGCTACTGACTCAACCCGAAGAGGATGCAGTGAAAAGAGCAGCGCTGCCAGCAGCGGGACTAACAAACGCCATGAGAGCAGTGTCGATGAGGAACTGTCACTGTTGTCGGAAACGTGCGAATGACTGAGAAGTCGCGCTGACATTAAGGCTACCAGCGAACTGTTGGCAGCGTGAAGCATAACATTGGTCAGGTGATAACCAAACGGGTTCAGTGCCCAGAAATGATAATCAAGGGCGAATGAGAGCCAGGTCAGCGGCATCCAGATATCAAGCGTGCGGGAGGTAAAGGCAAAGGTGAGGAGAGCGCTGTCCAGATTCCTGATAAAAGGATTATTCAGAATGAATATCGGGTCATCCAGGTTGACAAAACCGCAGAAGAGCGCGCGTGAATAGACCAGAAATGTAAGCAGAAAAGCGCTCGCCGCAGCGATCATTACTGCCCTGCCCTCACCTGCTGTAAAATATTTCACTGCTATTATTCCCTTTCAACATACTCAATCAACATAACTGAGTTCTCTGTTGCACGATTACCTTCACTGCCGATCCGTTGCACTGGCGGTTTTTCTGAATCTTGTTACGCCCCATACAACAGATGCGCAGAGAAAAAGCGTCAAGGAGACCAGCAACCCTTTGCTGAAGCTGTTATCGACATACTCGATGCGGATTTTGTGTGCTCCCGGCGGGACTACCACGGACATCTGCCCGTCTTCCGTCTCTGCCACCGCAACCTCATTGCCGTCCAGATATCCGCGGAACAAACTATTGTACAGGACGTTGACCGTCAGCAAACCTGCACTGCTCCTTTGTGTCGATATCTCCACGGAATTTGACCGGAAGCGAACCTCGGGCAGAGTGGTTTTCACATCGTCAGACCAGTACACAAAAGGTCTTCCCGTCGGATCATAGAGAACGTTTCTATACGGGTCACTATGCACCAGTTCAAGACCGTCAGTCCCCTTAATGGGTATTGCGCTGTTTACCACGTACCACTTGACGCCCCACTTCCTCAAGTAATTCAACGGCACGTCAACACTGAAATCAAGGGGTTTGCCGGAATCAACATTAAAGATTGAATTATTTACCAGCTCCATGGAGGTAGTGAAATTCTTCTGGGAAAGGAGCGCTTCGTACCCGCCAAAATGGTGTAGACCCCACAGCATCGCAAAATTGTACCCCAGTGTCGGAACTGTGTTTCCGGGCACAACCCGTTCCCCGTCCCAGACAACATCCTGACCGGCACTTACGATCCTGCCCTCGGCCAGACGATCCTTGAGCTGTTCGGTGAATGGAGGCTTGTCAAGATGGTTTGACAGCATCCGCTGCGGCAGCAAAGTGTAAAGGACCAGGAAGTTAAGACTATGCAACAACAGGATGGTTAACAGCATAATGAGTGCGCCGCTGCGGTACTTTCCCCTGAGCCATGCTGCAAAATAATTGAATCCGAAGGTTGCCAGGGTCACCAGAAAGAAACTGGTGAAAAACTGCAGTTTGAACGGATATCTCAGCCTGTTGAAGAAATGGAGGCAGTAGAAGATTTTCGTAATAATTATATCTGCTGACCAGAAAAATGAAAAAAGCGAGAGCAGTGCAAAGAGAAGAATCTCTCGCCGGAATTCACTTTTTTTAGATATGTACAGCGCAACAAGTGCAAGTAAAACTGTTACATAGCCGATATGCGAAACAAAATTCAGTTCGCCGAAAAAATGGTTACCATTATCCCTGAATGGGGCCAAAAGTCCGTTAAGCCAGTCACCGATTCGGTAGCTGTACAGTGTGTACTCCTCCCAGGCAAGAACCTTCTTTCTTGCAAAAGAGAGACTTGACTCCCTGACGAGTTGCAGCAGAAAAGGGAGTGATACAAGCAGAAGCGCCAGATAGTTGCCTAGATACCGGAATGCAACGCTGCTAAACCCTTTCCATTTATTACCGGCTTGCTTGAACAGGAAAGTGGCCAGAATAATCAGCTCGAAGAAAGCCGTATAGAGAAACCACTGCGGATAACCGAGCAGAATCGCCATTAGCCTGAAAAAGAGAAGCAACATGACGTCTTTGCTGCTGAACTCGCCAATCTGCCTGCTTGAATAGAGAAGTAACCACGGGAGATAGGCAGCAAACCCCAAAGTATGAATCCACGAGTTGCCGATTGTTATGACAAACGGTGAAAATACCCAGGCAATTGAGCCAAAACAGCAGCTCAGCTCTTCCAAGCCAAAACTCCTGCTGAAACGGTAAAACCCGACCGCTGCCACCGTCAGATAAAAAACGGCAATAAACTCCATGGCACCGAAATAGTGACCGAGAAGGAGCCTGCTGATGAGCAGGGCTATATAGTTAATCGGATAGAACGGCGCAGAAAGGAAGCTGACAGGGGTGCCAAGATACTGGTTAAAATTAAAAAAAGGGAGCTCACCACCCAGAAGCGCTTTCAGGTTGTGAACGTAGTAGGGCAGATGATAGGTCCTGTTGTCATCCTGTAGAAAGAAATAGGGATGACTCCACTCCATTACTGTCAGCATGACGAGAGTCAGCAGCGCAAGGAGAAATTCAACCCTGTATTTGACGAACCAATCTTTCATTATCAACTCTGGAAATCAATGCCTGAATAAAAGCAGCCGTCACAAAGCGGTAGTCCCTTGCGCCCGCTTGCTGCGTGAACTCTGCGCAGCTCCCTGTAAGCAGTGCCGTTCCAAATCGTTGCAGCAGCTTCGCCGCCGACTCCCATCACAAAAGGGGACTCGGCACAGGTGGCAAACTGGCAGCAGGGGACAGACCTGCCGTCCGCACAGAACACCATAATCTTCCAGAGCCAGTCGCACGGCCCGGTTTTAGGTTGATAGTGCGGCTTGCTCTCAGCGGGGCTCTGCAACTCAGAACCCTCAAGCGTCCGACCATAGCGAAGCGAGAATCTGATGCCGTTTTCGCGGCAGAAACGCCTGATGTCGTCCGCCTGATGCCGGTTATGTTCGAAAAGGATATAATCAATCACCACCAGGCAGCGTTTGCCGATCTGTCTACGAATCCGCTCGAATTTCGCTACGTTCTCCAGAACCCTGGCGACATCTCCGCCCAGATGATAGATCCCGTAGACGTCCTGGGTGAACCCGCTTACTGCCACTTTCAGATAATCAAGACCGGCTTCAAGGAGGCTGGTTGAGAGCGAGTCGTCCAGCAGCATCCCGTTGGTTGAAAGCATCGAAGCAACTCTCTTTTGGGAGGTGTGCGCGACCATCGCCACAATCTCCCTGTTCAGAAGCGGTTCGCCGGAAACATAAAGGGTCGCCAGGAGCATATCCTTAGAAAGGCTATCGATTATTCGCAAATACCCGTCAAGGGCCATGTCACCGAGCTTCACAGGTTTCTCCGTCTGCCCGGAGAGATCGACGATATCGGTTGTCGACCTGCGGCATGTTCTGCAGTGCAGGTTGCAACGGTTGGAGACATCGAAGAGGACAACAGCCGGCGCCGTGCCTGACACCTCGACAAGCTTCCTGTAGGCAGTGGCATTGGCTAAAAAATTACGCAGCTTGCGCCAGGAAAGCCGCCCCTTAAGCAGCAGGGTCAGAAAGAGGTCGAGCTTTTGAATGTAATGCTGAAACCGCACCCCTGTCACCTTTTCCTGTAGATCTCGTTTACAAACAGCGAAAGATTGACTGACCTGATCCAGAAAGGATAGAAACTGCTCTCCTGTCGCTCAAGCTCTTTGCGCCCACCCAGGATAGCCCTTATCTCCCCTGCACCGGTGAGATGCCTGTGGATCGCCCCCTGGTCAAGGTCAAAACCTGTCCGCCTCTTAAGGTAAGCGTGCATTACTCTCTGGCAGAGCCCCAGCAGCAGCCCGCCTTCTGCCGGATAACAGACGATCAGGGCCCCCCAGGGCTGCAGTATCCTCAGAGCTTCATCAAGCAGGCCGGTTATCTCGTCCGGGGGGAAATGCTCAAGCGTTGCCAGCAACTGCACCACAGCGACACTATCGGCAGCAAACGGCAGCCTGAATGCGCTCGCCTGCAGCACCGGTATGTCGGGGTGGAGCGAGCAAAAATGCTCCAGCTTGAACCGGTCTAGATCTACGCCGATGAACGCTCCGGCAACTTTCTCTTTTTCCGTGATGAACGGATAGTGCTCACCGACCCCGAAGCCGATATCTACCGTAAGCCGCTTCTCGCTCAACTCAATCCGTTTCTGCGCTGCATAGCGGTGATAATGGTTGTACATCCGGCCTACAAAAGAACCGCCTGAATAGGCTGTTTTCTTCATTTCTAGAAACTTTTCGCGTTCAAGAAGAGGAACTTCACTGCAGTGCATCAACTCAGCCGCTACAAAAGAGGGAATGTTATTAACAATCTTGAATATGCCGTCACAATCCTGACATCTTAGTTCTCCAGACAATTCATCTAATTTCAAGCGACTTGACCGGCAGTCAATACAAGCGAGCTTATCGATGATCAAATTTATCCACTCACTGCGGCAAGTTAATACCATTCTATCGAACCTTTTTCAGCTCCAGCACGCCTGAAATCTTCATCCGACGCCTCAATTTTGCCCGAAGCTTTAAGAGCAAGCCCACGGTGATAATAGTATACCGGTCTGGGAGCTACGGAAATGGCAAAGGTAAAATCTCTCACTGCCTGCTCATATTTCCCTGACTTCATGAACGCTTCCCCCCGGAAAGCATTCAGATTATACCTGTCATACATACCAAGGCCAAAGGCAATCTCTATAGCCTTTGTAAAATCTGCAATCGCCAGATCAAACTTCTTGATGTTGAAATAGTATAGTCCACGCTCTTGGTATGCCCTCCCCATCGGTTGTACCTCTATAATCCGTGACCAGAATGTCCCGGTATCTCTCCAGACGCCTATAAGTTTTACCGTCATAAAAGCATAGAAAACGATAGTTGTGCTGGTCAGGACTACAAGGATCCAACGTGTAATCCCTCTCCAAGATACGGTCATAGTTCTGCAGGTCAATACAATTGCTGCTGCAATGGCAATGCTTGGCAATGCCGAGGGAAGATATGTATAGCGGGAAGCATAGGCATGGTCATTATTCTGGAATAAAGCGAGGGTAGGAAGAAGCGGCAGCAGAAAGCAGAGAATGGATGCAATCATAATCCGGGATCTTCTCAGAAAAACTGCAACAACAACAACGATAACAATGAAACATTTGCCCAAGTATGAGTAAGATATTTGTGGCGGTAAAGGATCGTATTGAATTATTCCGACAGGCATCAACATTAGCCTAAAATACTCGAACAATGCGTTGCCCGAAACTATAATCCTCTCAAAAGGAGGAAAGTTGGTCAAAGAAACCAGCAAACCTTCTTTGCCAGAGGCAATATACAATGTCGTTAACGTCACAATTGACGCAATAAGAAAATAGGGTACTTTTTCCCGGAGAACCGCCTTGAGACAGGTTTTATTAAGCCTGTCCAGAGGGTACCAGTCAACAACAAGCAGCATGACCGGAAGAACAACACTAACCGGTTTTGCCATAAGGGAGAACAGGAAACAGAGCAGGGAGAATATGTAGTTGCGAATAGCAGCGCCTTGCATGCCGACTTCTTTCTTCTGGACATACTGCAGATAGAAAAGCAGAGCGCTGAAAGTGAATATCCCATTCAGAACATCTTTTCTCTCAGTCACCCAGGCAACCGACTCGACGCGGAGTGGATGTATTCCGAATATTAGCCCTGCCAATAACAATGCGATATTAGCAACCCATACCGGAGTTGAATCTATAAGAAAAGTTCTGCGGCAAAGATGTTCGGCTATCAGAACCAGTATTGTTACATTGACTGCATGTAGAAGGATATTCGTCAGATGATAGCCGACAGGATTCAGCCCCCAGAAATGATAATCCACAGCAAAGGAGATCCAGGTAGCAGGGATCCAGATGCCACTGAACGGGGCAATAGTCGTAAAAGACCAGGCAAATAAATTGCTGTCAAATTGCCTTATAACAAGGTTTTTTAGTATAAAATCAGTGTCATCCCAATGAACAAAGCCACAGGAAAGCGCCTTTAAATATATCAGAAAACAGATTATACCTGCCGGCAGAGCTGCAGTCATAAAAACCTTATATTCAGACTGCATCGATGATCCTGTTAAGGTAAAATTTATTTTCATCATCCATGAAGGAGCCGACACTTCAAACTCCAATTGATGTACTGCAGAATCCCAAGCAGCACGAAACCACCTTCGACTCTATTCTGCTGATGCTCGTGCCAGAAGCGCTCCACCTCTGCCCAATACAGTGTTGGTAGAGACCCCCTTGCTGTCGGCAGATAATCGCCGAACACTATGTTCATGGCTTACTCCGGAACCAGCGGTCAACCGGCGGGAGAAATTTCGCTGAAATTCATCAATCCAGTCGACACAAACGAGGGGATGCCATTAACTATCTTGAATATGCTTGAGCAATCCTGACATCTGATTTCTGCGGACATTTCATCCAAAATCAGTCTGCTTGACCGGCAGTCAATACATGCAAGCAAATTCAGTATCTATTATATCCTATTGTAAAAACCAAATTCCATTCAATTGAACCATTTTGGCTCCGGCACGGCTCAAATCTTCATCAGTCGCCTCAACTCTTACAAGTAATAAGTGGCTATAAATCTGGATTTTGAATATTTGTCCCTCTTACCATTGTTTGAAAAAATCAACCTTTGAATAGACATGATCCCGTTCGAAATACATTGACCCCTTACCCCTGTTTTTCAGCTTTAGGGAGCCTTTCCCTAACAAGCGGCACAAAAAGGCCAGTGGGGTAAGTACCAGACAATAAATCAACACCAGCAATATTCTGGTGTTGAACCAACCAATTTTCTCAGCAAGCTTCAACCATAAACTTGTACAAAGCCGTGAAACCGGTGGGACGAACAGTCCAATCAACTGCAAGAAAAGGGCTGTATATAAAAATGCGTTACTCTCAGCAACTATTCCGATAAACAGGGAAACCATAGAAATTACTCCCATGGTCTCCAGTTCAATTTGCCTGACCGACTTTGCCACAACCTTCATCGGTCCCTCCTAGAACAGCGTATAGATAAATGGCGAGACTGCCGTTCCGCTTACAAAAACTATCAATATCGCCAGCAATAGCAATATTATGATGGTTGGGATAAGCCACCATTTTTTCCTTTCCATCAGGAATACGTATAATTCAGACAGAAAACTCATAGAAAACCACCCGCCTTCAATCAAGTTTGTAATTTTCACGCCAGTCAGCACCTTCTCTCAGCCGAGGCTGTTCTCTCTTTTCAAAGATAAAATTTCCCAACACGAGAAAGTCGATTTCGGTTCGCATGAAACACCTGTATGCGTCCTCTGGAGTCATGACAATTGGTTCACCTCGTACATTAAAGCTGGTATTGACAATCACACTGCAGCCGGTCTTCTCCTTAAAAGCAGTGATTAGCTTCCAATAGGATGGATGAGTCTCGCGGTCTACCGACTGGATTCGAGCCGAATAATCAACATGTGTTACCGCAGGGATATCAGAACGAACCTGATACAGCTTATCCATCATCTTTTCTGAGTTGCCTACCACAGCCTGGTTGCGGTGCCTCGCTGCAACATCCGCAACAAGCAGCATATAGGGTGAAGCAACGCGAATTTCAAAATACTCAGAAGCATCCTCCAGCAAAACCGAGGGGGCAAAGGGGCGGAAACCTTCCCGGAATTTAATCTTGAGGTTAAGCTTGCGCTGCATTTCAGGACTGCGAGCATCACCAATGATACTCCGGTTCCCCAGCGCTCGCGGCCCCCACTCCATCCGCGACTGGAACCAACCGATCACGCTCCCTTCGGCAATTTTTTCTGCGGTAATACAGCATATTTCTTCGAAACTTTCGTAATATGACGTGACAGCATCATATTTTCTGACCATCCGCATGATATCCAGACCAGAATACTCAGGTCCCAACAATGAACCTTGCATACGATCATTTATTTCGTCAGTGAAACGCTCTTTTTCAAAAAAAATGTGCCTGGCAGCCAGAGCTGCTCCCAATGCAGCACCGGCATCGCCAGCCGCCGGTTGTATCCAGATCTCATCAAAAATCCCGCTGCGCAACAGCTTCCCGTTCGCCACGCAATTAAGCGCTACTCCGCCCGCCAGACAGAGCTTGCTGGCGCCGGTAATCCTCTTTGCTTCTCCGGCCATTTTGATTATGATCTCTTCGGTCACCAACTGAATGGCAAGAGCCAGATCGCAGTGCGCAGGATCAATTTCTGCTTCAGGTTTACGAGGTGGAAACCCGAAAAGTCTCTCCCATTTCTCATTACTGGTCATCCTGAAGCCGACTGCATAATCGAAGTAATCCTGGTCAAGCCAGATCGAGCCATCTTCGCAAATCTTGACAAGCCTGTCCCTAATGAGCTGTACATATTGAGCAACCCTCTCGGAATGAAGATCCCCATATGGCGCCAGACCCATCAGTTTGTATTCGCCGGAATTAACCTTGAATCCGAGATAATAGGTAAAAGCAGAATACAGAAGCCCTACGGAGTGGGGAAATGTCAGCTCTTTGCAGATTTTGATACTGTTCCCTTGCCCGTGGCAAATTGAAGCAGTTGCCCACTCTCCGACACCATCGATAGTCAGTATGGCGGCTTCAGCAAATGGTGACGGGAAAAATGCACTGGCCGCATGGGAAAAGTGATGTTCAGTAAATAGCAGCTTGATCTTTGCGGGCTCGACCACTTCAATGCTTGCCAACTCCCGCAGGAGCAGCCTTTTCAGGAACAATTTCTCTTTGATCCAGGCCGGCATTGATGCAATAAAAGAACAAAGCCCTTTCGGGGCAAAAGCATAGTAAGTCTCAAGGAGCCGTTCAAACTTGAGGAAAGGTTTGTCATAAAACACCACCGCAGCAATGTCGGCAAGAGAGATTCCGGCATGGACAAGACAGTATTTTATGGCATTAGCCGGGAACCCGGCATCGTGCTTCAGGCGGGTAAACCGCTCTTCCTGGACGGCAGCAAGAATCTCGTCATCTTTTATAAGTACGGCTGCTGAGTCATGATAGTAAGCGGAAATACCAAGAATATACATATTCTTATGCCTTATATGCCTTAGATGAAAAGAGGCATTCAGTTTTATTCAGGTTGTATGCCGCTACCCTTAAAAGGACATAAGGGATCTGAGCTTCATTACGGAATAATTATTTTTTTCTGTTTTATTGAATCACCGATATATTCAGCCAGGATTTTAGACATTTTCGGACTATAGTGAACCTTATCCACGTACAAAGGCTCTTTATAATCTTTTTGCAGATCAGCAGCCCAGACAAAGTTATTATTGGGTGGATACTCGTCTAAATATTCCTTCATCTCAGGATATCCATATTTCGAATTGGTATGTGTGCCGAACCCCTGGGGAATAAATGGATGATATTTCAGATCATATTTATAAGTGGGAACCGGCTGCCATACAAATAACGTCTTGATATTATAATTGGTTGCAACGGCTTCAATGATCTTTTTGTTATTGATATATTTACTGATCACTCTGGCGATGTCTTTGTCGGAAATCTTTTCATACGGAAGTTTCTTGTCAAAGTTATTGTGCTTATCAGCGTAAGTCTTGATAGCATCGCCAAGCCTGTATGCCGGCAAATAATCAACCAGCATGTTATTGATTATCATTTTTGCATCCTGTCCAGTGTAACCCAACTCTACAAATGCATTGAATTCATCCGAATAAAAGGGCTTATCCCCAGGAAATGCAAATTCATTCAAACCATCAACAAAAATCGCCAGATTCGGAATATGCTTTTCAGAAAGCAATCGGATAAACAACACGACTTCTTGAGATGAATAATAGCCTCCTCGACCGAAATTATAGACTCTGATTGAAGCTGATGGAAAATTCCGGTCCAGATACTCTTCAAGGTAGGAACTGACCGTCTGATTATCAGCGACGCCATAACCAAACATTGTAGATCCACCGAATAAAAAAACATTGATGGCGCCATTATTTGGCGGCCAGGGTTTATGGGTTGCTGTTTCTCGATAGCCATTATTTGAAACATTAACGAACTCACCCGTATAGGGACTCTCTTTAAACTGGGTAAAGGATTCAAAAACATACGGCCGTGACCAGGTTTCATTCAAGAGATTGCCGATCTGCTCAGAACTATATTCAGGGTAAACTTGATGGAGGTCAGCTGTTTTTTTCATGGATACTGGGGGGGTCGCATGAAGCCTCTGGATAATATCTTCATTTTCCACTCCATTCCACAATGCAATCCCTAGCCAGGCAAATATATTCAAGAAAACAATTATTAAGAGCGTATTAAGCAACAGCACCGCAAATTTGCTGTATGCAAAGCCAATCGTTTCAAACCTGTTACCAGGCGGCCTCTCGTTATTAGCCCTAAAATTAATTATTTTCTTAAGCATCAAAACTCCAGCGATAAATACGATATCAGTCGGTTCATGGGTTGCGAGGCAAATTCACTTTGGCATCAACAGGAAACGCATCATAGCTTTTTTCTCAGCATTATGCTCCAGTTGATATACTGCAAGATACCAAGAAGCACGAACCCACCCTCGACCTCTCCACGTTTATGATCCTGCCAGAAACGCTCCACCTCATCCCAATGCAGCGTCGGCAGGAAACTTCTTGCGGTCTGCAGATAATCGCCGAAAACTTTGTTCATTGGCTCAGCCCGGAACCACCGGTCAACCGGCGGCAGAAATCCGGCTTTTCGCCTTTTCAATG
The DNA here is from genome assembly GCA_963787125.1 of uncultured delta proteobacterium. GTDB lineage: Bacteria > Desulfobacterota > Desulfuromonadia > Geobacterales > DSM-12255 > VEOV01. Next base: position 458,038 of record CAWBBV010000007.1, on the reverse strand, counting down.
CCGATGGCGGTATCTGCCCCGAGAGCGCGGACTTCATTATCCTCTTTCCTGAAAAAAGAGTTCGCTTTGCCTCGTCATCAAGATTGATACAGAACTCTACAATCTCTTTTGAGAGGAGAGGCACCCGCACTTCAAGTCCGTGAGCCATGCTCATCCTGTCTACCTTGGCCAGAATACTCGGCAGATGGAAGAAAAGATCAGCGTGCTGTCTTGCAGAAAGGTAAGACCTGCCAGAAGGTATCCTGCTCATGAAATCGGCATACTCGCCTACCGGATCGAATGCAGCCGCTTCCTTGAGAAACTCCTGATTGTATAGCCTCTGTTTCAGGCTGTTGCTGAATATCCTTCGAAAAGAAGCATGATCACGCTTCTCACCTTCATCAGCTGCGTCCAGAAACCTCTCAAGAACCATCCTCCTGCCGTAACGTTCATTGCCGGAAGGTAGAAATCCTACTCCACGCCTGAGCATTGAACGTGCAGCAGCTGGGAGCATCCGTGCAAAAGGGGTCAAATCGCTCGCCATATATGTGCCGTAACCGGCCAGAAGCTCATCAGCCCCGTCACCTGCGAGTATGACAGTCACCTCTTTCCTCGCAAAAGCCGCAAGCTGATACAGCGGAAAGCAGGAGGCATCCGCGAGCAGCTCTCCCATGGAAGCAAGCGTTTTTTCAATGGCCGACTCGCTCCATTCAAATTGCATTTTCGCCTGCGCTATTCCGAGATACGCCGCATATTCGGCGGCTTCAGGCCTCTCATCAAACTTATGTTCAGCAAAACCGATTGTGTATGCTTTCGGCAATTCACCGGTTGCAGCGGCTGCCAGCGCCACCGCATAGGAATCAAGCCCTCCTGAAAGGAATACCCCAAGGGGAACATCAGACACCAATTGACTTTTGACCGACTTGAAGAGAATCTCTCTGAAGCGGTCAACCGTTGCCAAACTCCAGGGGATAAGCTTTTCCCGGTAGGGAGGCGACCAGTAAGGTCTTACACTGAGGCCACCGGCATCCATCCTGAGCAGACTGCCCGGCTCAAGCTGTTTTACCCCTGCAAGCCCGGTACGGGGAGCGGGGAGATAATTGAAGGTGAAGTAGGTGTCCAGATCTTCAGCATCAGGATCAGGCACTGGGTTGATTCCACTGAAAAGCGCCTGCAGTTCCGAGGCGAAAAAAAACGTCCCAACATTTTGCTGGTAAAAAAGCGGTTTTACTCCGAGATGATCACGAACAAGATACAGTGACCTCGACTCCCGATCAAAAAGAGCGAAAGCAAATATCCCTTCAAGCTTGTCGAGAGACGCTTCACCCCACTGGCTCCATGCCGCCAGCAGCACCTCTGTATCGGATCTGGAGATGAAATGGCACCCCAACCCTTCAAGCTGCGCTCTCAACTCCTGAAAATTGTAAATTTCGCCGTTAAAGCTGAGCACAAAGCGTCTGTCAGCTGAAAACATCGGCTGCTGACCGGCCACTGAAATGTCGAGTACGGCCAACCGGGCATGCCCCAGAGATAGTCCTGGTTCAGAGTAGCTCCCCTCGCCATCCGGGCCCCGGTGCCTTACCCGCTGGAGCATTGACTGTAGTGCCGTTTCCGGCCAGAGTCTCTCCCGCTCTGCAGGGGAGAATATCCCGACAACTCCGCACATCGTTACACTTCCCTACTCAAACGCTGCATCCGTCTCTGCCATAGTCCGACAATCACGACCTTCCAGAGCAGGTAGCCGGCCCTGCCGATAGTGACAGTAAAATCCATAAAGCGAAGATGGACGATTGACAGTTTTGCGAGGGACAACAGCCGCACCATGACCAGCAGCCGCGGATAAAGCCTTTGATCGGCAAATGAAACGGGAACACTTTTGATCTTCATTTTGATTTCCGCACAACTGCCGAGACGTTGCCCTGACCAAGCGCCGGGAGAATCACACTCTGCAGGGCCTGTGGCGATATCTTGTGCCCGTCGGCCTTTTCGTCAATGACAATCTGGAAAGAACCTGCACCAAGCATTCCCAGTGCTCTCTTCACTCTTGCTTCATATTCGCGCAAAGACGGTTCGAACGGCATGCCGGTCAGTCGCCGGTCATGCTGATTCTCGCCGAAGCAGCAATCATCATGACGGTTCAGCATCTGGATCTGTTTACGCCCTTCACCATAGGCACCGAGCAGATAAAGATCAAGATAGCCTGCCATTTTGTAGAATGAGTCCAATCGCTGCTCCACGTCATGTCCGTACCCCTCATGACAGAGATAGAGCGGCAGGCTCCCGGCAACAGGGATGCTGAGTTTTATCCGCGGATCAATTGCCGCATACAGAGTCGTTGTCCAACCACCGCCGGAAAGACCTGTCATGGAAAAATCCCTGTACTGCGGATAAGCCTTCTGCAGGTAATTAAGACTCGCCAGAGTCGGCTCCAGAAAAAATTTCAGCGGACTCCCGGACGTTTTCAGTCTAAACAGCCTGTCATGCTCCCACCTGCACTCCTCAGGAGTAACCTGGGGCATATAGACCCCAAGGACAGCGAAACCAGCGGTAAGAAGGGCATTGATTGTCCTCCTCATGCCGATATCAGGCTCTCCGGGCAGATTGTCATTAAAGGTACAGCCGTCTGTATGGCCAAGATGCAGGATGACAGCCCGGTTGTTTTTGTTCATTTTCGGGAGAAAGAGATGGGAAAGACCCTTTACCCCTGCATCCATCGAGATATGGAGAGTATCTACCCGTTCCAGATTCTTGAGATTATCCGGCTTCATGGAACCACGCTCAACAGCGGAGGGGAGCCTATCTTTCGGCAGAGCATCCCCTCCCCAGATGTAGCGAATTATTTCCCTCCGCTTTTTCATAGCCTCATTGCTGGTTTTTATCTTAATTTCGCGGTCATTGATAAATGCACCAGATGGAGGCGCAAACCTTGTCGAAGGCTTATCGACCGCAACAACGGTTTGTGCAACCAGTACCGACAGCACAACGGCAATGGAAAAAACTCTTTTCATCCCAGCATCTCCGTAAAATCAATGGTGCTGGTGATAGTAAGACTTTCGGCAGTGTGTGCAAATGTTCTCTTGACGCCTGCCGAACCGGCAAGCTCTTCCCTGTTGAAATTTGCAGCGCTTGCTACATGGCGCAGAGAGTATGCGGGAGCCGGAACCGGATTAAAGTTCCGGATGCCTGCCCCACTAAATCTGTCGCTACAGTAAATCCCTGACTCCGTAACCCTGATTTTGCGGCTGTAATTTAAACCATAGCTCTCGGCCTTGAAAATCATTACTTTTTTCAGCCAGACAATGATCCCTTTCCCTAAAAAATAACTGAGCACTCTCAGTGCTCCATGCCGCAGAGGTGTCGAGTCAGGCCAGCCATGAATTGAAACTACCCCGCTTGCCTCAATATCTATTGAGGCGGCTTTTTGACTGCAAACAGCAAGGTTTTCCGGATGCTGCCAGTGAGTCAGCGCCACCCTCCCCTTACCATCCTTATAACGCCAGCCGTAATCGGCAGAGACGATTCCTTCAGTATTATAGAGGTAATAGACTCCACCCTTGCGAGCCGCAATATATATCGATCTGCACTCTGGAATATGGAGAGTATGAATGCCGGCATCAGGGTAATATCTGTCACTCCCCTCTTCACAGGGGAGAGCCGCTTTTTGAACTGTCATTCGAGACAACTGTTCCAGGCCGCGAAAACAGGAGTGGTAGATATAGTGGCAAAGATATCTGTCATCAGTGGCGTTCAGGAAGTGGGCCGGATTTTCGGTTGTACTGAAAAGCGCCTCCACAACGCTTCTGGCAAGCGGACTACTCGCAGCCATCCTGATAAGTCCGTAGGGTGCAATGTAATCGGTATTTCTGGAATTAATCATCACCGGAGTTGTCCCGGAGACCGAGATCAACTGGCTGATAAATTCCAAAGCTCTGTTCATCGCAATTTCGGCTCTTGGATCACCGGTCAGATCAAAATACACTGCAAGCGCGTCAAGTGTCACCGAAAGGTAGCCGCTATCTGCCCCACCATACTCTGGGAACCAGCCTTCTGCAGATTGGGCAGCAAACAAAACTTCGAGCCTCTTTTCCAGCTTCACCATATCAATATTTACCGACGGAATCCGTGAAGAGAGTACAAGGGCGGCAAGAGCGACTGCCTCCTGATTGAGAGCCTGACTCTCCTGAATTGAGAGAAGCCAGTCAGCAGCTTTACGCACAGTATGCAGGACCGCAGGCATTGCTTCAGGAAAGCCTCGCTCTTTAAAGATCAACGCAACGGCGTAAAGAGAAAAGGCAGTCGGCGGAAAGCCCTCTTCATTGGGGTAATATTCATTGAATGCGCCGGAAGGCAGCTGCTGAGTGGCCCAGAAAGACAGGCAGGCATCTATCCAGGAAAGAGTTTGCGGATTTTTGTAGAGCGGGTTATCACTATCCGGATAGTTGTGCAGCGTCTGGAGAACCAGTGCCCCCTGCTGCAGCACGATGGAAGAAAAATCGCGAATCCGGTAGTGCCAGAAATCACGGTCAAAACAGCCGAACGTTGGCGAATCGGGATCCCTGTCAAGCTGGGTAAGAATCCTCGGCACGCTCCTTAGCAGAAATCGTTTGAGTCCTTCCTCAAGCTGCGGCTCGCTTTGGCAATAGTACCCCTTATTCATCGAATTTCTTTTCATAACGCCCCGCCCATCCCCTCAGCCAACGCCTTAACGGAAGTGCGTAATAAAGTTTACGTAACAGTTTACGGGGTTGTGACGCTGATTTCAAACCATCTATTTCGCCTGCATCAAAAGACCAACGGTCAATGAAAAGAGGAACGGGCTTCTTATTCCCTCTCACCAGGTCAGAGTATTCTTTTTGATACTCGCCGAAAGTTACAACTGCTACCGGTGTATACGCCGGAGGTATTTTAAAATATTCACTCACCTCTCTTTTCGGGGGGAGGTGACATATCCAGCAGGAACCTATGCCGCGGTCATGGGCAAGCAGCTGGAAATAGGCTATGAACGCAGCTGCGCTCTGAATGTTATCGTCCCATTCACTGTTTTCTGTTTGAGCCTCATAGCAGACAAGCAGCGCCTGTCCTGCGGTCTGAAAGACAGCTGAGCCTCCCTGCCTGTAGAGCCACCTCATAGCCTCCCGATTTTGCACCAGTATGCATCTCCACCCGCGCCTGTTGCAGGCTGATGGCGCAGATGCGGCCAGTTCGAGCAGTTCGCAGATTTCCCCCGGAGGGACGGCAGCGGCGTAACGGCGTGCGCTCCGGCGCGTCATTATCGCCTGCAGCAGCTCCATTAACGAGTCCCTCCAGCGGCACTGTTTTCAGCATAATCTCCACAGGAGAAAATAACCGGTAATGAGACGATCGAGAGGAAAAGCAGCGCTCCAGCCGCAACCGATAAAACTGTAACGGCCAAAAAATCGCTCTGCCAGAAATAAATGTAGATAGAGGCGAAAGCCGCAGTAATAAGCAGCGGCAAACAAAAAAGAAGTATGAAACGCAACGGGTTATAGCGCAGCAGGCTGCGCAGGATTATTAGTGAAGACTTGAGAACATAGCTGTAAGGCGAGGACATAAGCCGGGAGGGTCTAAGCTTCTCCATATTGACTCTAATCTTGACAGTCTCGATCTGTAGCCCCCGGTTGCCGGCTTGAATTATCGTTTCCAGAGTATAGGTATACCTGTTGTAAACACGCAGATTTTCGGCTACTTCACGAGAGAAAGCCCTGAAGCCGCTTGGAGGATCAGTGACAGTTGTCCCACTTGCCTTCATGACTGCAATACTCCCTGCTTTATGCAAAAACTTTATCAGTAAAGGGATCTCTTTGATTTCATAGACAGGCCTGAGGCCGATTACAAAACCGGTTTTACCGGCCAAAATCGGTTCAATTAGGAGGGGTATATCGGCGGCATTGTATTGATTATCAGCATCCGTATTGACGATTATATCTGCTCCCCTGGCAAGGGAAAATTTTATTCCGGCCATGAAGGCAGCGGCCAGGCCACTGTTCTTCTCCAGTCTGACTATATGATCAACACCATGTTTTTTAGCAATTTCTGCAGTTCGATCACTGCTGCCGTCGTCAATAACCAGCCATTCAACAATATCGAAACCCTCCACTCTGCGGGGAAGTGCAGCCAGAGTGGGCGGAAGGGTATTTTCCTCGTTGAAACATGGTATCTGGATGATCAGTTTCATGCTTGATTTCGGGACCTTGCATATATTTTAATTTTTCAAGAGTAATTGTAACAATGGGGGCAGTCAATAGAAAAGAGGGTAAAAAAAATGGGGTCGCAAGCACGACCCCATTTTCATCATAATTTATGCGGTTGTGTTAGCAAGGATGAACAACTGCACTACCTGTGATTTTCGGTGTAACGTAGCTCTTTTTCATTGCAGGCACCTCCTTTTATTATTTACCAGACTTATCATGCTTATTTTTAGGCGGGGATCGCGATGATCCCCGCCATTTGCTGTTACCAGCGGGTTTTTTTGTTCCAGATCTGCAAGTTTGGAGCGTAAGTTGTTGCTCCGCCGCCTGCGTTCACTCCGTTATGGCAGTTTGAAGGATAAGTAACACCTGCCGGCTGAACTGTCTGGAAGTACCACGGCCCGTTGTTCTGGGCTGAACCAGGTGTTCCCGAGTACCTTGAACCACCAGAGGGGAAGCGGCCTGCACCCCGACCAGACGTTGCAAAGCTCTGGTTGTTGTTGCCGTAGGTGAAACCAGGGGTGCCGACGGTTGTGGCCGAAATCGCTCCACCGGAAACCGACTGTTTCGTATGCCTTACGTCAAGGCAGTTGGTTATCATGAGCCGTGGCAGACGCGAAACGTGCGGCGCATGGCACTTGGAGCAGGTGTAAGCATGAACAGTGCCGTTCAAATTGACTCCGCTTGTTGCTGCCCAGCCTGCTACTGACTGGTGAACCCGCTCTTTGCTCATCCAGTTACTGGCAGCAGGTGCAACGGTGGAGTTGGTCAGTGTCGCTTTCTGGTGACAACCGACACAAAGACCGGCGAAGTTGGCAGCAGCATTAACTGCCGGATCCGGATCTTTCTCTGTGTGCAGCGCAAGGGCGTTGCCAGCAGCGCCTGGGAAGACAGTGAATGCCTGCTTCCTTTGATTGCTCTTGGTTGTTGTTTGTGCAGCGCCACCGGCAGTTGGAGCCGCAAGGTTGATCAATGAGTTCTGGTCAATGTTGTAACCAGGCATTGCGCCCATTGCCGGCATACCGGTGAAGTTACTGCCGCCGCCACGTTTGACGACCGGTGTTGCTTTGTCTTCGCGGTATGGCGAGGTTACCCAGGTGCCTTTGAGCATCGGTACTGATTTACCACGGTTGACAACGGACATGGCGCTGGATACACCGTGCGGATCGTGGCATGGAGTACAGAGGCCGTTGATGTTCTGGCTGTGAGATACACCGGAGTAATTACCCAGGTTGGCGCTGGAGCCGTAGTGACCGCCCATCGGTTTACGCTGGTCTTTAATGGTCCCTGGTGCACCACCCATTTTGTAGGTAGTCCGCTTGACTGAATTGAATGTGTAGTTATCGAAGTATGGTGTGCTCCAGTAACCGACAATCGGCTTGGTGGAGCTGTAGGTTGTCAGGATGGACCAAGGTCTGCCGCCTGCGTAGGTAACCTTGCGAGTGTCGGTGTTATGACAGTCGTTGCAGATGCTGGCGCCGGCATTGAAGGTCGCTGCATGTGTTGTCAGTGTACTGTAGCTCTTGTAGGCGATGGTTCTGGCAGTAGGCGTGTAAGTATTTGTATAGCCGCCCTGACCGTTAGTAGTAGTTTTAAGCAATCCACCTTTGTAACGACCGGTGGCGCTGGAGTAGGAACTGGTAACACCAACTGCAGCAGAGCCGTGAGAGTTGTGGCAGTCGTAGCAAAGAACGTTACGATACTTACTTAACGTCTGGCTGGCAGCAATATCAACATTTACGCCGGAGACTTCATCTTCACCAGACCCACCAGTTGTTGAATTCCAGCTCGGGAACTGATTTTTGATTGCATTACCGTGGCCGGAAAGAGCTTTGGTAACGTTCTTCTTGGTATTGGTGCCGTACTGCGAAACCTGACCGGAAGAGTTGGTAAATGAGTAGTTACTCCAAGGCACAGTACGAGTGCTAGAGTACCTGGAAAGAATACTTGTCTTGCTAAGTACCGGTGTCATCCGCGGTTCTGGTGAGTACTGGTCGGTTGCGAAAGTACCGAACGGTGGTGTCGCTCTGACTGTCGAATCATGACAACCGAGACAAACATCATTAAGCTTCAGGATTTGTCTTCTGCTGCCGTTGGCTGTGTAAGAAACCAGGGTTGCAGCCGAAGCAACAGTTGGTCGTGTAGCAGAACCTTTCCAGACGACCAGGCTGACACCTTTACCGGAAGTTTTACTATGATAGGCAGGGTCTTCGTCACCATTAATATCAGCTTCCCAGTGGCACTTATAGCAAGAAGCCTTGGTTAACACTTCGCCACCCTGTATATGGTGAGATTGGGAAGCAAACTGGCCGACAACCGGAGCACGAGCACCCTGTACAGCCGAGTGGCAGCTTATGCAGTCACCACCTTGAATAATTCCATCAATGTGCTGAGAAGGGTCATTAAATATGGTAGCGTAGGTGGTGGCTGCGGTGTTCAGGTTCAAGTGACAATTAGCGCCACACTGAGTACCTATCGGGAATGATGTTACGGATAGTCCCGTGTGAGAAGAAACACTTGAAGGAGGAAGCGCGTGGCACTGAGTACAAGCAGCAACCGTCAAGGTAGCTGGCAGATAGGTTGAACTATTCCATGTAGGTGCCATGTTGAGACCGGAATTGTTCTTCGCCGTATGACAGTAGGTGTTGTTACAGGTTATTATGCCACTTGTACGAACTATCCCAGCTGCTCCATGACTATTAGCGACAGCAAGACCGTTAAAAACAACTGTTGCCGTTGTTCTGTTATCGAGTTGAGCGTGATTAACTGCCTTGGTAGAAAGCCCGGCGTGGCAGGCTCCGCATTTTATCTTGGCAGATATGCCATCAGTTGCATTGAGGTGTTCTTGATGCACACCGCCTCTATTGGTTACGCCGGCAGTCCTGTTGGTATCAATATTACTGCCACCAGGGGCGATTGTTGCAGAGGAGTTATTGGCATAAGAAAGCGTCTGCGAACCGTGGCAGCGAACGCATTGCTGGGCAGGAACCGGCGCACCCCAGGCAGGTGACTTACTGCCATGGCACCAGGAAGTGTTGCAGGAGGTATTAGCAAGCGTACCGCCACCGTTGACGTATTTGACTGCCGTACCGGTTTTGGTGGTATTGAAGGCAATCGATATATTCATATAGGTAGTCTTCTTGACACCTGAGTAGTTGCCGTGAGTTTTCACTCCAGTACCGCGGCCACTGTGACAATCAGCACAGGCATAACCCTGGGCGATGTGGGCGGAGTGACTGCCGCTATTGTTCGGAAAGACGTTACCGTCTGGCTGACCTGTTGAATAGTACCCGGCGGTATTGCTGCCGTGGCAGTCTCCGCAACTGCCTTTGGAGCCCGTAGTGTAGAAGTTCGGGTTGTTAATGTGACAGACCGTACAGACCAATAGCGAAGCCTGGCCACGGCTTGCAACCGGGTAGCTGCCGCCGGATGTGCCGGAGTGACAGCCGGTACAGGCGGTGAAATCAGTGAGTGAGGCAGCCTTGATGGAGCCGATGCCGCCCGGCATGTGGCGCCAGCCACCGAAGCTATACTCGTGACCGGCGGTAACATCAACCTGACCATTGATATGAAGCTCTTTATTGATGATCTGACCAGATGCGTTAACAACAGAGCCATGACAGTTGGCGCAGGCGTTTACCCCGGTAAGAGTCTTGCCAGTATGGGTTGTTATTGATGTACCGGCTGATGGCGGAAGACCGTGGCATTTGTTACAGGAGTTAGCGGGGTCAGTGTAATTGATCATCGCTGAGTAGTTCCAATACGGTTTCTTGTATGAACCTGAGGTATCGCCGGTCTTGAGGCGATTACCGTGACAGTAAACACTGGAACAGGTGACTGCTTTACCTGGAACACCGTTAGTATAGCCGCCAAAAGCGGCCAGGCGTGAAATTGCAGTACCTGAAGTAACGCCAATTGTGATTGTAGCAGATGATGCCTGATTAAAAGAGAGCGTCTGCGAGGCATAACGAGGAGTGTCAGTGTGACCGGCATCAAATGGAGTCTGCGGTACCAGGTGACATTCATTACACTTTATGTTTCTCATGTAGGCACTGGAAAGGTGCTTGAAGTGAGCGCCAACCCTGATGTCGTTGGTGGAGGCGGTCTGGTCGGTGCTGGTACCGACCTTTTTCCAGCCGGGAGCAAAGAAGCGACGGTTATAGCCACTGTTGGCAACTGAAGCTAAAGTGCCGGCAGCGCCATGACAGTGAACGCAGGTGTTATCGGTATTTACTGTAGTCTGCTCATTCCAGACACCACGGGTTTTACCACCGTGACAAGCAACGTTTACACAGGTTTTGTTTGCCTTGTAGGAGGTATATGAACCATAAGCGATATTGGTAAAGAGGACTGTTTTAGAACCGTTGGCATGATAGCCAACACCTGAGTAGTCTTTAAGAGCGGTATGACCACTGGTGGCGGTAGCACTGGATGCTGTCTTGCCGTGGCACATATTACAGTTAATCTGGGTGTAGCTGTATTTGCCCAGATGTTGGCCGTGGGTAGTGGAAAGGTTAAAGCTGTTTGTACTTTTTGCATACAGGTTGGTAGAGTTGCTGCGGCCACCGTGACAAGAGAGACAGGTATCGGCAGTTCCCCAGTTAAGACCGGTGGCAAACTGGCGAGGGGTTGTTCTACCGTTACTGTGACAGGTGACGTTGTTGCAGTAACCGAAAACCGGGCTATTGCTATCAGCCACTTTCTTACCACCGGTTGCGCTGTATGCATTGCCAGGCACACTGCTGCCGGTAATGTTCTTGTAACCCTGCTGATGCTTGTTGGTTGTATTGTTGTAGTGACACTGGGTGCAGAGGAATGAATACTGGTTAGCGTTTGCACCGCTGTGCTTGTCGTGTGAACCAAGGAACTGCCCGGGAGGGACGTTACGGGCTGAGCCATCATTTGGCGGATAGCCGTGGCAGTCACCGCAGGTTGTGAGAGTAGCTACCTTTGCAACCGGGTTAAGGCCGATACCGGCAAGAACCCCTGAAACTGCTGCAGCCGCAGTAACTGTCTCATTATCAGCGGCGTTTGTGACAACTGATTCAGCACCTGCAGATAAAGTCATATTAAGGCCGACATATTCCCTGACCTTGGTTGCTGTTCCGGTGGTGGAGAGGGTTGAGCTGGTACGGTTTGAGATAAAAACCCCAAGACCGTTATTGCCGTTGATACCGTTCACGGCAAAGTTAGTAGTAGTAAGAGCTGCCGTTGTCCCTGAAGCAGATCCGGAACCGCTGATCGGTGTGGTCTGATCGACACCGTTGTAAACAGCTGCTGTAACATAAGTAGCAACTAGTCCGGCTGTACCGGTGTTTGTCACCGCTATGGTAGCTGTCGAACTCGCGGTTGCCGTTCCAAGCACTAGATAGCCTACCCAGATCTTGTTGAGGCCGGTGGTGTTAGTCGCCGCGGCTATATTTGTCAACGCCGTGCCACCGTAAGTCACTCCACCAACAGCAATTACCGGATTACCGGATGTATACTCGGTCGCCACCGCCACCAGCAAGAGCCTGTTATTGCCGGCTCCGGCGGTAAACTTACCAGAAACGTTACCAACTGCGGCAGCGTTACTGACAATTGGCGGCATTGACGGCCACTGGGTGGCGGCATCCACTGACGCTGATGCCAGCTGCGGACTGAGTAGGCTACTCAGCGCACAAACTGTTCCAGCCACTACAAGAAGGAGAGCGCTTCTTAGTTTCATTGTAAATCTCCTGTGAATATATTCATTCATTAAGTAAAGTCTCATCTTTGCGCTCCCCCCGATTAGTAGGTAGACCAGATTGGCGAGGTTTTATAATGACAGTCAGTATTTGAACATGACTTCGGATTAACTGAAGACGATGTACCGCTGTTACCATTGTAAGTTCCATTAACCTGACCAAAACCGCGCCCAGTCAAGGAGATGTTACGCGAATTCACACTCAAATCCGTTTTGTGATCCGCGACGCCGTTGCTCGAGTGACATTGCCCGCATATAGCCAAGAAAGTCGCGCCGCCAAAAGTGTCATTATTTGGATCAAGAATCATACCAGGGTTACGCGATTTCAAGAACTCAATATGCTTGACGTGGGCACCATTACTTTCATTGAAGCTACCGTAATTTGATTTACCCCAAGCTGTTCCACTGCTGGTTGTATCGTAGTCGTGGCAACCGTTACAGACCAGAATTACTTCAACTACGCCGTTAATATGAGTCTTTTTATCGGTAAACGCATTGGCAACAGTGGTTGCTGTGGTGCTCAGCGTGTAATGGCATGTACCGCAAACACTGTAAATCTTCGAAACCGATGAATAATTGCTGATGAGTTTACCAGTGTGTGTCGTAGATGGAGGCGGCATGGCGTGACACTTGGTACATTCAGCGACTGTTGTTCCGGTCTCCTTAACCATACCGGTCATATTCCAGAACGGCGCAGTAACAGTGCCGGTACTGTTTGTGAGTGTGTGGCAATAAACATTGCTACACTGCATGACACCAGCTGTACGCGATACAGATGGTGAATGTGAATTAAGGACAGCTCTGCCGGCAAACGTCAGTGTAGCCGTTGAGTAGTTCCAATGATTTGCAGATCGGATACTGGTAACTGTTACGTGACACTCACCGCACTTGATCGGCGCTGAAATGGCACTGGAGGTGAGGTGTCGCTGGTGCGCGCCGACTCGTGGATCTGTCGGCAGTTTGTTGACCATGGAGGTATCAGTACCGTCAGTACCGAAGCCTGGAGCAACCTGTGGTGAGGAGAAGGTTCCAAAGGCTGTTGCTTTTGAACCGTGGCACTTCTGACACTGGCCAACAGTCGTGGAAGCACCCCAGACAGGAGCACCCTGTCCATGACATACTACCGTGCTGCAGGTTACCTGGTTGCCGGCTGTGACGACAGTTGCCTTGGTACCGATATAAGCCTTGGCGCTGTTGAAGTTAACATTTGCGCCGCCACTTATGTGCAGTGATGAGTATGGTCTAAATTTGTTAGCTACCAGCGTATCAACTGTCTTACGGTGACAATCCGAACAAGCTGTAGTACTTCTCAAACTCGACATGTGACCGAAATGCAGGTTCGAGTTGACGTTATTAGCTCCACCATTGGCGTAATCTGGATAGCCGTAGGCGTTGCTGCGACCATGGCACTTGTTACAGGTGGTGATAGTGCCGACATCGGTCCAGCGCTTGCTGCCGGTCATACTGACGAAGACAGGCGTACCGGTCGCATTCTTGTTACCGTTGGAGTGGCAGTAAGTTGTACAACTGCCTGTGCCGACAGTGTAACCGGACTTGAACGCCCTTGCACCTGAGTAGTTAAGGGTCGTATTAACGTGCAGTTTCTTGTTAGCTATAGAGATGTTGTTTATATTAGTAATTACCTGTGCGTGGCAGTCAACGCAGTTGTAACCACTACCAACACCCAGAAGCGAGTTCGTGGCAAGTGGATTCATATGCTTGTCGTGTCTTGGGCTCAGGGTTGAAGGAGTTGCAGTTGCTGACTTGCCATCGTGACAGAAGGTGCAGTTTACACCTGCGGCTGATGGACGTGTTGTCCAGTTAAGGAACGCTTGCTTAGGTGCACCGCCACGGCCGTTGGAGTGACAGTAACTGGTGCTGCACGAACCTGATGTAAATTTAAAGCCGTTGTCAGTTGCGACAATCGGTGTTCCGGCTGCATAGATACCACGTTTGCTGCTTGTTGCAGGTGTTGCTGATGACGCACCGAAGAAAATACGGGCGGCACTGTCTGCAGATGCAGGCTTGAGACTGTGTTTGGTGGAGTCGGTATCGTGACAATGATTACAGTTGAACCTGTACTTGTTAACGCTGCTCTGATCGAGAAGAGTTTCATTGTAGGTGCCCGGCGCAGTCGAGTAGTTATAGTGGGTAGTGTGACGACCTGACCAGCCGGGGCTGAGTGTTTTATCAGCGCTGGCGGAGTGACAGGTCTGGCAGTTTGTGCCTGCTACACCCCACTGCGGTGAAGGGTTTGTTCCATGACAGAAGGTGGTGGAACAGGTGCTGTAGGCAGCCGAACGGGAGACCTTCTGAATACCGGTAAGGAAAGCGGTACCACCGCTGACATTGTAGGTGCCGCCAATATAGCTGGTAAAGTTTATGAAAACAGAACCGTCCGCATGCTGCTGCGTACCGTCGCCACCATCCTGGTGACAGTAGCCGCAGGAAACGCCCATGCCTGAGGTGGTATTTGCATGTTTCACATGGCTGCCGGTTGCATTGACAGCATCCGTCGCCATGTTTGCATGGCAGCCGTTACAGCCGAGTGTGCCGTTATCTGTGCCCCAGCGTGGCGACTTGTAGGTGGGAACGCCCGTGCCGTTTCCGCTCTGAATGGTACTGTGACAATAAACATTATTACAGGTTCTGTAATCGTCGCCGGCTGTAACATTTCCGCGGGGGGCCAGACCCGGGAGCGATCCGGATGACATCCCGTTGTAGGTGGCATTTGCACCCATGAGTGTACTATCAAGGTGCCAGCTGACTGAGGCGTTAACGTGAGTGCCGTTGACAGCAGTAACACCATGACAGGAGTCACAGACAAGTGATGAGATTGTGACGGCGTGCCTTGGGTGTGAACCGCCGCTTGGTGCGCTGGCAGCGTCAATGCCGTGGCAGTCGCCGCAGACGGCAGGGACTTCCCAGTTTGGAGTGGTATTAGCTCCGCCACCCAATGCTGGCCGGACTACCGGCGAAGATGACGACCCACCACCGTGGCAGTAAACGTTGGAGCAGACAGCAGCCTGGACGTTAGACTTGACCATCACAGTCCCGGCACTGTTTGATGGTATCTGCCATTTTGGCCCGTTAACGCTATTGGTATAACCGGTAAAGGTACCGGTTGTCACCAGACCGCCAAGCCCGTTAAAGCCCATTTCCAGTTTGGTGTTACCCATTGGGTCGGTTGTATAACCGTTATGACAGGCCTTGCATTTGTCGGCAGCCAGCTGCGGAAGCAGCATATGGGCATTGTGAGCTCCTGCTCCGCCGGCAAGCGCGTTTTGCGCCGGTGTTGCCAGTCCGCCCGGAGCACCGACAACATTATTGACCGGCGGATAACCGTGGCAAGAGTCACAGCCACCATCAACTTTACCGTCAACGTGCAGTTTTTTATTCTTGAACCCAAGTCCGCCCGGAGTCAGATGCTGATGGCAGGTTTCACAATCAGCCAGAGTTGCGCCAAAGTGGGTATAGGTAGGATCAGGCGCCGGTGGCGGATATGAGTGACACTTGGTGCAATCTGTTGCGCTGTTACCGGTCAGATAAGGTGTATTCCAGCTTGGGTCCTGTTTGACAAATGTCGGAGCAGCGCCAACATACTTGCCAGTGCTCCTGTTGGAGTTCATCCCTGCACCGTGGCAGTAGACATTACTACAAGCTTTTGTGGCATTGTTAAAAGTTGCAGTGGACATGTAGCCAAAGGTGCTGGCTTTGTTGGCTATCGAGCTGACATGACTGAAAGGAACTTCAGCAGGTAGTGGTGTATCAATATGACCGGCAGTAAACGGCCCGGTCGGCACATTATGACACTGCCTGCAACTGTAACCGGCTGCGTAAGATGTGAAGCGTGCAAAAGTCGCTTTTCTTGGTGAATTAGGGTTCTGGATGTGAATATCATGAACACCAACGCCGGCTGAGTAGACGCTGAGTGTCCCTAACGGGCCTCTGGTGTTATAAAAGCCGACGGATGAGTTTGCTGAGCCGTGGCACTTTTCACAAAGTGTCAAACCGGAAGATGGTGTACCCCAGGCGCGGTTGAAACGGCCGTGACAGTTACTGCTTGAACAGACACCGTAACCGGAACCAGGTGTTACAAACCCGCCACTGGCAGTTGTAACACTCATGTATTTTGTATTTGAAGCAAGGCCAACGAACTTGAAATCAATTTTGCCATTACCGTGATTCAGAGCTGTGGTAGTACCACCGTTGCTATGGCAATCGTGGCAGTCAAAAGCAACTTCTGCATTCTCATGGTTCAAGTGTGAACCGGAGTTATTCGGATTAGCAGCGTGGCATGAGCCGCAAGTTGCTGTTGTTGGGTCACCCCATTTAGGAGAAGCGTATGTGCTTGGGTTTCCTACACCCCCAGCCCCCTGAACTTTACTGTGGCAGTAGAGCGTGCTGCATGTTCCGTAATTGGCGTTGGCTGTTGGTGCCTGAGCACCGGTAGAACCAGCTGCTACACCGTTGTAGGTTGCGCCAGGATAAACCGACAAATTCCACTCGACGTTGCCATTGATATGAGCGTTACTGGTACTATAGTTAGAGTAGCTGCCATGGCATTTGTTACAGGCTATACCAAGACCGATCCCAGAGTTTAAGGCATGTTTCAAGTGGCTGCCGGACTGGGGAGGAACTTCAGCAGAGGCATTATGGCAGGTACCGCAGGCAGCCTGCGCGGGACCACCAACCCAGATTGGATTTGTGTTCGAACCGGTGTTGTTTAACCAGGCTCCGTGGCAGTAGTTGGTACAGGAAGCATTATAATCAGGACTGGCAGTAATGACTGTGGACAGATTCGACGACCATTTGAAAGGCTGGTTGAGGTTATTTGTGCCGGCAAAGGTACCACCGACGATACTGGCGTTGGGGTTGAATCCGGTGTAGGAGTCTTTACTGGTATTAAAGTCGATTTCGAGAAAGTTATTGCCGGACCAGGCGGTTGTAGCCAAGCCATGATTGGTATTGCTATGACATGCAGAACAGGTAATCTTTGCCTGATTATGCCTTGCGTGAGCGCCGTAGTTCGGCGGATTAGGCCCAAGGGCATTGGTAAGATCCTTAACCATGGTACTTCTGTCAACAGGCGAGTAACCTGTTGCCTTGAAACCGTGGCAGTCACCACAAAGTCCATATATCGAGCGGAAGGCTGTGTTATGAGTATGGCATTTTACGCAATCACGACTGTTGTGGTGATCAGGATTGTATGTTTCATTAGCACCTGGGCCGGCTAAGGGTTTACTGGCACTATACTGGTGCTGCCTGGTCTGGTGATGACACACTTCGCAGACACTGTTGGAAACGTCCTTATTTGCACGCTTGTCATTGCCGTAAACTCCGTCCCAGTCAGCATCAACAGATGATGTTTTATTAAAAACAACATTTCTTCTGCCGATTGGAGTAGAGATGATCTGATAAATACCCTTGATATTGGTTGTGCTGTTTGAGTGACAAGTAGCACAGGTATATGTTTGGCCCCAACTGCCATACTGGTATTTGGCCATGTTAGCGCTATTGTGAACAATCGGGGGCATGTCGTTCAAGAGACCGGTTACTGATGGAGTCGTGATAGCAGCGCCATGACTGTTACCCGGCGAAGTAACAGTAACTCCGAATGTATACTTCTCAAGTTGTTGCGCACCGGCAGCTTCAATCCCGGAAACTTGTACAAGTAAGGCCTTTCCTGTACTTGCGCCGGCACCACCGGTACCTAATGTGATCAGGCCCGGGAAGGACAGACCACCAATAGTTTTCGTGAAATGACTATCATTTCCGACAACATTTGCCAGGCTGACGGTGAAAGCAACATCAGGACAGGTACCAATGTCATTGTTTGCTATCTGCAATCTAAATGGAGCACTTGTAGTATCCGATTTAATCAACTGCATAGTCGCTGTTGTAGACCCGTCTTCGTACGCAAGAGTAACAGAAGGTGGTATATTGCAAACACTGGTTACCATTGCATTTGCAAATGACGATGCGCCGTCACTGATATTGCCTAGTGCATCCATGGCGCATACCCGGTAGTAATACCTGGTAGGGGTCGTGTCAATCAGTCCTGTATCGGTCATGCTATGAGAAGCTTGATTTGCAGGAGTAAGTGTAACTGCCGTGCCGCTTTTGCAGCCGGGGTCAGGATCTACGAAATCGCGACGAACAACGAATGGAGCTGTTGCGTCAAGCGAACCACCACTGTAATCAGAAGCAGCATCCCAGACTAGATCAATTTGCCCGCCGCTTGTGCCGGTAGTTGCAGTTGCAGATGCCGGCCCAATCGGTTTCTCAAGGTCAATTTCCAGAGTCTGGCTGGTGCCGTCGCCCATAACTAATTTATTGTTCGCCTTGTTATGAGTTGCGGCAGTTATCGTCCCGGTGAAAGTGTAATAACCCTGAGGAGTGCCGGAGGTATCGTTAAGCGAAGGTGTAATTACGTCGGCTGTCGATACTCGCACGTAATATGTTTTAAGGGTAGAATCAGCAATTAATGCCGGCGTCGTGATATTCCAGATATCGCCGTTTGCTGCGGCAGTGGCAGAACCATAAACCGTCAGACCGTCGGCGCTGACAATCTCCATCAGTTTTATTTTGGAGATCGTGCCACCGGTGCCGCCTGAAATGTACTGAGGAATCAAGGTTACAGTTACCGGCGAGATAGTATCATTATCGGTAACGGCGCCATTATGCTGTAACGTAAATGCATCCATATTGGTGGCAGCACTTGATTTCCACAATCTGGCTGCCGGTGGTTCTACACCTGTCTCTATAGTCGTGGTCGGATAGAGAGTCAGTGTCTCGCCGGTATCGGCAATTGAAGCGGCCGCCGGAGTAAGGGCAGTTACTGCACCAGTGAATGTTATAGAAGTGCCGTTGGCGATGGCTGAAGCGGCAATATTGTAGACAATAATATAATTAGTCGTAGCAGAGACAGTCTCAGCTACTGTAACTGTTGCCGGCGAAGGGAAAGAGCCGGTACCGATCAGCACGTCTGTGCCTTCAAGCGCTGTCAGGTTCGAGCCGACTTTTCTGTATATATTAATTGACGCAATGTTTGCTGCTGTCGTATTGGCATTACCGGTGACTGTAATCGCAGTGACCGGTCCGGAACCAGCCAGAGTAAAGGCATTAACAACTTTTGCAGTATCACCCGCATATACCGTCTGATTAGGTACAACAGAACCGGCGCTTACCGTAACCCCTGTCGGGATCAGTACCATCGCATGCATAGATTTACGCGCTGTGCCATTGGAAATATGCGAGGAGTTGGTGCCGGCCGTGACTGTTGTATTACTGCGAATATAAGTATTCATAGAGGTGGTGGTAATGCTGGCCTGAGTGTACGGGGCATAAGTACCAGCCATGTCGGCAGTTACTGCCCAACCGGCTGCCCAGGTGGTCATCGTCCGCGGGGTAGCGCTGGTCGTCCTGTACAGATTTACCACCTCAACAGCTCTGTCGCCGGCGGTTATAGCCATCAGCGGCGCTGCAAAAGGCCCGACTGTTGTTGTTGTACTGGTGCCGCCATTATAACTCTTGGCTTGCCTTATAACCGTTGTCTGATCAACACCGGCATAAACTGCTGAAGTGACAACTGCAGTCTGAGCAGTTCCGCCGGTTATAGTGACTACCGGCCTGTATGCTGCACCTGCGGAGACTGAAGAACCCATAGGAAGATAAAAGAGATAGGAGTGCTGCCGGGCAGATGTTGCACCGTCGCCAGTCGCCTGCGTCATGCTCACAGCATTGTAAGTCACTGTGCAGGTCTGGGTAGCAACTGCCGATAGTCCCGTTGTCACCGCAACAACAAGCAGCCGGTCATTACCGGCGCCCACCGCAATTGTTCCGACTACAGCAGCCCCCGGAAAAGTTGTCCCTTTGTAAAAACCGGTTGTATTGCCTACATTGTATGCAGTAGCGCCTGCTACAAAGCCTTGCTGCACACTGATAGCGGCTTCGGCAGTATTAGGGCCGATTATACTTATGAAGGAGACAAGGAGCGCCAGTAAAAACAACGTCCCCCTTTTTGCCAGTGGATTTATCTCTCGGATTTTATTCACGAGTAATTTTCCCATCTTCAATTACCTCCCTCTCGGTTACGAGTACAAATATATTGTCACTGATATCTTAATCGTTAATTAGCTGAATGCCGTGAAACATCAATAAAAATAGCTAGATAGGCTTCATTTCCGCCAGTTTTTTTTACTGAACGTTTACAACTGAAACCGATCTAAACTACTTAATTTAATCAACTTTTTACTTAAGTAAGGGCTCGCAGTCTGCCATACACTACTACGCCATAAAACGGTTAAATAGCCCCTCTCTTTACAAGTATGCAATTCCATCGCCATCTAAGCAACTAACACCCACAGAAAATGATTAGCGAACGCTAAGGTCTGTGCAAGATAGCTAAAGATTAGAAAAAAAGACGCGGGCTAAAATCTGTCCGAGCGTCGCCTGTTACGCACCTTCGGCAAACGTGGAAATAGCAAGGGAAAAAGTCCGGCAGTTTCACTGAATTCAGCCACTGACGCCGTTATTTCACCGCTGTTGTTCTTATCTGCGCGCAGCTCATTTTTTTTTGAAATCTTACACCAATATTTTTAAAGGTGCAATCGGCACCTTGATTTTTATATCTCTGACATAAGTAAAGGCCGAAGCTTCACTATCGTGACTCTTCGGCCTTTGCATTAATAAGTCTATAAGCTCTTGCTAGTTAATTATAACCACTCTCGGAGTGCTGTGTTTGATCAAGGCCCATGATTTCATCCTCTTTCTCTACCCTGATTCCGATCGTTTTGTTCAGCAGGAACACTATAATGATCGTGACCACGAAAGCATAAGCTCCTGCCGCACCGACCGCGATCAACTGAGTTACAAACTGCTTCACATCACCGGCAAGAAGTCCTTTGGCACCGACTGTAGCAAAAACACCAGTCAGTATCGCGCCGGTCGTACCGCCTACCCCATGGACACCAAAGGCATCAAGCGAATCGTCGTACTTAAGCTTTGCCTTGAGAAGAACTGCTCCGTAGCAGACAACGCCGGCAATCAGTCCGAGAATTATGGCGGCTCCAGGCTGAACAAAACCAGCGGCAGGTGTAATTACAACAAGACCGGCCACAACGCCTGAACCGAAACCGAGTGCACTGGGCTTGCCGGAATGAACCCATTCGGCGATCATCCAAGATAACCCGGCTGCGGCCGGTGCGATGGTGGTAGTCGTAAATGCCAGGCCTGCGAGTCCTGCCGCTGCATCAGAGCAGTTTGCACCAACAATGGCGGAGCCTGCATTAAATCCATACCAGCCAAACCAGAGCATCCCGACCCCAAGCATGGTCAGGGGAAGACTGTGTGGCGCCATTCTTTCTGTCGGAAATCCGTGGCGCTTGCCCAGAAACATGAGTGCCGCAAGCGCTGAAATACCTGAGGAGAGGTGAACAACCGTGCCACCGGCAAAGTCAAGTGCACCCTTTTTAAAAAGCCAGCCGTCACTCATCCAGACCCAGTGAGCAAGAGGATCATATACCAGTGTTGTCCAGAGCAGTACGAATATGCAGTATGCTGAGAATTTGACTCTCTCGGCAAGTGCCCCTGAGATTAGAGCTACGGTGATGATAGCAAACATTCCTTGAAACATTGCAAAGACATATTCAGGGATCGCCCCCGGCTCGGTCGGCACATTCTGAAAAAGGGCATAAACAGGAGAACCGTCTTTGGCAAAACTGATGAGCCCGTTTAACATCGCTTTACTGGTATTACCGATCAGCCCCATAAATGCATCAGGGCCAAAAGAGAGCGAGTAGCCGATTACAGCCCACTGCACCCCGACTATCCCCATGGCTACAAAAGAGTGCATCATGGTGGAAAGAACGTTCTTCTGCCGCACCATACCGCCGTAGAAAAAGGCGAGTCCCGGGATCATGAAGAGTACCAGTGCGCTGGAAATGAGCATCCAGGCGGTATCTCCGGTATTTAATACCGGATCAACATTCTTTGGTTTTGGCGCCTCAGCCGGCGCAGCCAGGGCAGCCGGAGCCGTAACGGCAGGTACTGTCAATTCGGTCGCAGCAGCAGGTGCAGCTGCCGGTGATTTTGACTCTTCAGCTGTAGCCAGCAAGGGCAATAGCAACAGGGTCGAAAGCAACAGTACTTTTATAATCAATCCTCTAAACTTCATATTATCCTCCGTGATACTTATTATTTGATTGGATTCACAGATTCACCGGATCACCTCAAACAGCTTCGTCGCCTTTTTCACCAGTTCTGATTCTGACTGCATTCTCAAGTGGCAGGACGAATATTTTCCCGTCACCTATCCTGCCGGTCTTGGCCGTCAGCTCTATTGTCTCTATGACTTTTGCAACCAACTCATCAGCAACTGCTATCTCCAGTTTCACCTTGGGGAGGAAGTCAACCACATATTCAGCCCCACGATACAGCTCTGTGTGACCTTTCTGGCGGCCAAACCCCTTAACTTCGCTGACTGTTATCCCTTCTATACCAATCTCGGAAAGAGCTTCTTTCACTTCATCAAGCTTGAACGGCTTTATGATTGCCTCTATCAGTTTCATATAAACCTCCCTGAGTGTTTACAGCACGTTTATTCTTAAACCGTTTGCCGATCAGAAAACAAACGCTGCTTTAAGCCCGACGATGCTCTGGTCCTTGACACCACCCAATCTCGCTGCTGAGTTAAATGCGTTCGAATACAAATAATTGGGAGTGATTTTGAATTTGTCCGTAATTGTATAATCAACGCTGGCACTCAGTTCATAGTTGTCCAGGTTATTATATTTAACGACCGATGCACTAGGGTTTTCCATGTTGTAACTTGCCAGGGCGCCCACATTTAGACCAAGGTTCTTCGCCAGTTCTACCGTATGTCCGACTGAGACAGTATAGAAAAGTCCAGTGTTCCTGTTCTTGTCCCAATCATAATAAACAGCGAATGTCGGCGAAAGGAGCTTGTTTAATGTTGCCTTCAGATAAAGTTCATTCGTATTGGGTGCCCCGCTCAAGGTGTAGTAGGTATTGCCAACATTCAGTGTCAAAGCCTCAACCGGTGTGTAGGCGTAATTCAATGTAATATCGGTCTCGGTAGTCTGACCTGCTTTAAAGGTGGATGCTGGAGCATAGCCGCTGAACATTTGTTCGTTACTCCAGTAGCTAACGGTGAAATTCTTGTAGCTGACATCCACCCCACCCTGCATAACCCCTCTACTCTGACTGAGGTCAAGCCCTCGAAAGACATACTTGCTGGCCGGATTGAGATATACATCTCCCGTCACCTTGTCTTCAACAACTGCCGCCACCTTGTCTTCAGCTACTACTACTGCTGCAGCTGATACCAATAATACTGAAGCCATAATCATTATGAATTTTCTCATGTCATCTACCCCTCTGAATTAGTTTTAGTGGCCGTGAACCATTTAATTTTAAGTTCACCAGCAAAGGAAAGTTGAATCAATCTTTTAATCTGTTCGACAGCATCTTTGCCATCCTTGCATCAACCATGTGCACTTCATTGTGCATTCAAATTGTTTTCGTAACATAAGCATAAGCCGTGCCATTTAATTTAACCCTTTATTTTAAGGCTGTTAGCTATAATATCAACGCAGGGTCAAACAAAACATGGCTAATTCTCTAAGCCACCGCCAGGGATCTGCACATAATTTAATCAGAAGCAGGCAATTAAGCATAAACTTGCAGCAGGCCCATCACACACCCTCATCAGCAGCCTTATCCGCAGGCGCAGGACAACCATTGACCCCGGATCTCAAGGCAGCAAATATAATTAGTTTCCATCCGGAAAGATAACCGGA
The DNA here is from genome assembly GCA_963787125.1 of uncultured delta proteobacterium. Taxonomy (GTDB): domain Bacteria; phylum Desulfobacterota; class Desulfuromonadia; order Geobacterales; family DSM-12255; genus VEOV01. Next base: position 434,303 of record CAWBBV010000007.1, on the reverse strand, counting down.
TGAAATTGTTAAGATATTTTGCATAAAGTGGTTCAGTTTTATCTCGTTTTATGCTATCCTGAAACCATAACAAGCTGTAAACATTGCACATTATGGTTTCAGGGGTACTCCGGATGCGACAAAAACTGACACGACAGATGAGCCTTTTCTCTGTCACCATGCGTCACGATATTGGTAAAGAGTTGGCAGCAATTTCTTCTATTCTCGACGCCACTCCCCAGATGCTTGATCTGGTGTTCTCCGACCTGACAAGAGAGTCTCGTCAGGATACCGGCCGGGAGGGACTGACCGCAGAACAGGTGCTGCGCTGCGTTGTCCTGAAACAGTTTCGCAGCCTCTCTTATGAAGAGCTCGCGTTTCATCTTGAAGATTCCAAATCCTTTCGTGCCTTTGCCCGACTGGAGATGGGACAGTATCCGTCGTCATCGACTCTTCAGGAAAACATCAAGCCGCTTTCCGAAGAGACCTGGGAGGCAGTTCATATCTGCCTCATGCAGTATGCCATGGAAGCCGGCATAGAAACCGGTCGTAAAGTCAGGATTGACTCGACCGTTGTCGAAAGTAACATTCATGATCCCTCTGATTCCACCTTGCTCTGGGATGGGATCAGGGTCATCACCCGTTGGCTTGAGGAGGGTCATGCCCTTACTCCCCGTCCTGACTACAGCTATTGCGACCATTGCCGTGTTGTCAAGAAACGGCTTATGGTGATTCTCAACGCCAAGAAACAAGAGGATAGAGTCTCGGCCTATCGTGACATGACGCACTACGCGGGCAAGGTTGTCGGCTATGCCAATAAAGCGATTCCGGCTCTGCAGGCGTACCAGGCAAACGGTCTTGGTGACATGCTTGCAGCCATGAATCTTGCCGCACAGCTGAAACGGGCAGTGGGTCTACTGGAAAAGGTTATCAGTCAGACCGAACGACGGGTATTCCATAACGAGAAGGTGCCGGCATCAGATAAAGTGACATCCTTCTTTGAGGACCACACCGACATCATCGTCAAGAAGAGGCGTGAGACCCACTTCGGCCACAAGATATTTCTGACCGGCGGCAAGTCCAACCTGATCCTTGACTGCCTGATTGCCAAAGGCAACCCGGCTGACTCGGATCAATACATCCCTATGCTGGAGCGGTACAAAGGGGTCTTCCGCAGGGTGCCGCGCCAGGTAAGTGCTGATGGTGGCTTTGCATCGAAGGATAACCTGACGGAAGCAAAAGGCCTTGGCGTAAAAGACGCTGTTTTTGCCAAGAAGCGCGGGTTATCGGTAATCGACATGGCCAAGAGTTCCTGGGTGTACAAGAAGTTGCGGAACTTCCGTGCCGGTATCGAAGCCAACATCTCCACACTCAAGAGAGCTTTCGGGCTTGACCGCTGCACCTGGAAAGGTTGGGAAGGATTCAGACGTTATGTCTGGAGTTCGATCTTTGCCTACAACCTTCAGGTCATAGCCCGGATCAAGCTGGAAGCGGCTTAAAAAGGCAAAAGCAGCAGCGAAAAGCATCTCGACGGGTGTAGTGCGTCATTAAATTGAGAAAGAGCAGATAAAACTGGTTACGTGGTAGTCAAAATCTTCCGAAGCAGAGACTGCCAACAGCGACCGGAGGTCCAGTACGTCTTAAACTGGGGTTTCCGGATGGACACTAATTAGATTCTGACTATCGGCAGATAATTGGCAGACAAAAGACCCGACTTTTTCGGGGCTTTTTTTATCTTCTTTTCTCATAATGAAAAGCTTCTTGAATCGGAGTGACAGTTAGCGCTATAGTGTGCAAACAATTAGACTAATTGAGAGGTCTGCAGCGAATGTCATTTGTCGGTGATCTTGAGCATCTCCCCATTGTGGACGTAATCCAACTGCTTCACGCTACCAGGAAATCCGGCACTCTCTGCCTTAAGAGCAGTAAAGGGGAGAGTCAGCTCGTCTTTAGTAATGGCGGCATTGTCAGCGCAAATCATTCAAATAATAGTGTTCGCATCGGCCAGATACTTGTCCAGATGAACAAAATCTCCCGCGAGACCCTTGATGCAACTCTTGCCGAGCAAAAACGAGCCGGCGCCGAGAGGATACCTCTGATTGCTTCGTTGATTGAGAGCGGCAACCTCAAGAAGGAAGATGCTTTTAAAGGGCTTGAGACACTCATCGAGCTGACAATTGTTGAAGTGCTCACCTGGACTGAAGGGACTTTTGAGCTTGATGTTGATGCAACCGTAATTTCAGATGAATATCGTTACATCCCTGAGAATTTGAATCTGAACACCCAGAATGTGCTTATGGATGCCCTGCGCATCTATGATGAAAAGAAACGTGACGGCACGTTGATGGAAGATACATTCCAGCGGGAAGAAGAGCATCAGGACTCTTTTAACCAGACCTCGTCAGCTGACAACGATCAGATCATTTCAATCGACGATCTTGGTCTGGATGTTATGGATGACCTGGAAAAGGTGATCCCCGGATTTTTCACCCCGGTCAAGATACACGACCCGACGATTATTCACCGGGACAAGACCGGCGCTTCTCTCGACAATATCCCTCAAGAGCAACAAGAACAGCTCTTTTCCTACCTTTCGAAAACTGTTATTAACGCTGTTGGCGACACTGGTGAACATTCTCAGGTAACAACCCATGCCCTGATAATTTTCAGCAGCTCTGAATTCATCCGTCACACCGTTATGACCGCTTGCAAACAGGAGGGGTTCTTTACCTTTTCTACCGACGAAGAAGATCACCTCGACCTTATAATCAATCAGTCACTTTCAAAACAGCTGCTGCCTGTGATACTTCTCGACCAGCCGCAACAACCTTCTCTCGTGGACTTGGCCGGTTTGACCTCAAGGATTTTAGAAAAACACCCGGGGCTTCCTGTTTTTCATCTGACAAACAGTGGCAACTACAGAGGCACTCTCGATGTAATGCGCTCAGGAGCCCGTGCAGCGATTCCGAAGCCTGACAATATCCTGCGAAAAGACTCTTTTGTAGAAGACTCGATCTATTTTCTCGAAACTGTGAAAAAATGCCTGAAAGTTTCCCCGGCAAAGATGGGAACAGCTCTACCCGATATTTTCACAGAAGCTATGCGCAAAATGACTACGCAGAGAGAGCTCAATGAAATTACAGCGGTAATCGACCGATATGTAGCCACTGTCATGGTTCGTGCCGTCACTTTTGTGGTGCGTAGATCCGAACTGATTTGCGACAGCATCTCTACTTCAGCGACTATTGAGCCACTCGCTATCAGTATGCCGCTGGAAGGTGACTCTCCGCTGCATCAAGCCGTTTCGAGTGGAACTATTTTCTCGGGAGAAAGCAACAATCAGCTCCTGGCTGAAAAGATTTACAGTCAAATCGAACCGCCGACGACTAGACAGTTTATAGTGGTCCCTTTTAAATGCCTGGGCAGAGTTCTGGCAGTAACATATGGAGATTTTGGCTCCAGGCAACCGACAGCTGTTGATTCTGACATGATATTGACACTCGTAGCACATGCCGGAGTTGTATATGAAAACGCGCTTTACCGAAAAAAATTCGAGAAAATGCTTCAATCTCAGCATTGATAACTGCAGGCTGTTGAGCTCAACTGACTTTTAACACAGGGAAGGATCTACCCATGGACGCAAAAATACTTAATCAAATCCTGGACATCGCATTTCAGAAAAAAGTCTCTGACCTCCACTTTGAAGTGGACAATCCCCCTTTCTTCCGCGGAAGAGGTCAGCTTATCCGCTCCAAACTACCGAATTTGACCCCCAAGGACACCGAGTTCATCGCGACGACTGTTATGGAACATAACGGTCGCAAACTGCTCAATGACATGAAGGAGCTCGATGCCTCTTACGCTCTGCCGACCGGCGGGAGATTTCGCGTCAGCATTTTCAGGCAGCGAGGAAACTTTGGCATAATCATGCGCGTCATCCCTCCGCACATCGGTACACTTGAAGAGCTTAATCTGCCGCCGATTCTCGCTGAAATCGTAAAGGCGCCCAACGGGCTGATTCTTGTAACCGGGCCGACAGGCAACGGCAAGTCCACTACGCTTGCATCAATGATACGGCTATTGAACGAAAGCCAGACTTACAACATCATTACCATAGAAGATCCTATTGAATTCCTGTTCACATCGCAACGCAGCTGCATTATCCAGCGTGAAGTGGGCATTGACACTATTGACTTTAATGCCGCCCTCAAAGCATCGCTCAGAATGGACCCGGACGTCATAATGGTTGGCGAACTGCGAGACAAGGAGACCATCGACTCGTGCATAAAAGCTGCCGAGACAGGACATCTGGTTTTTTCAACTCTTCACACCCAGAGCGCTGTATCAACAATTAACAGACTCCTCGGCAACTTCCCGCCGGAATCTCAAGAGATTGTGCGGCAGCGACTTGCCGACATTCTTGTCGCAGTTGTCTCCTTAAGGCTTATAAAAGACAAAACCGGCGAAAGGATCTTACCGGTAGTCGAAATCATGAGATCCACAACAACTATCCAGACATGCATTCGCGAAGGCAGACTCGAGGAGATTGAAAAACATATTGAAAACGGGCAGTCTCTCTACCAGATGCAGACCCTGGACCAGCATCTGTTGCAGCTCTACCGGCAGGATATCATCTCTATGGAGGATGCTAAGAGGCTTTCCCATTCAATGGATCTTGAGCGCAAACTCACTTACGACAACTAAGTTAGATGTTAACAAGAAAACTCCCCGCATTTTTAACCATACTCTTCACAATTGGCCTCGTCTGCTTCGCAACCTGGCAACTTTTCAAAGGGAATCTGGAAGCGGCATTCATGCCGCTTCCATTTTTGCTGATTATCTATTTCTACCTGAAGTCCGGCGAGAAATAAGTGCACCGCCGCATCTTATCAATTTTATGCGTCCTGACTTTACTGACACCGCTTAAACTGTTATCAGCCGAAAACCCTCCGGCAGCACCTATCGTCAACACCGGCAAAGCAAAAATGGAACTGACTCCAGAGCTGGATGCATATTACTCCAGCCTTGGACTCCACATTCCCCTTACCGATAAAGCGATACCAGACATAGGTGAATCTGATGAAGGGGCTGTTTACAAAAAGCTCTTCCTCGGCTCACTCACTCCCAGATTCGTACTGCTTGAAGCCAGCCTTTTTCCAATGCCGCTACTCGGAACATACCTGAAAAAAAATAATCGCAGCTTTTACGACAGCGCCGGCTTTGGCGACGACCTTAACCTTATTACTGCGATAACAGCAGGTTTTCAGGAGCCTTACTCCTTTTCGATTTTTTTCGGTGACGTTGTCACTTTTGTAAAGCCGGATGAAGCCCGTAACGGCTCTAACAAAGGTTATATGGGGTATCTCTTCACCTTTGCAGATCAGCATATCAAGAACAATGTCCTTATAAATGACAAATTGGTTGAAATAGAGTGGAAAATGAAAGGCGAAAGAAACTTCAGCGATGAAAAGCTGAGTTGGAGTTTCAGGTTGGGCTCAAAACTCCACGAAAATCCCGAGATTGCTGACGTTGCCTATCTGGGACTGAGAAGGAGTAACCTCGACTTCAACTCATCAGCGCTTTCATGGCTCAAGAACAGTAGCTTTGACTTCAGATGGGACTTCGGCCTGGCTGATGGAAATCTTCTGAGGCAGGAGTATATAATCGGGAAGAAACTGCCGCTGACAGATTACATGGTGGCGTTAAAAGTTGATTTTGGGATGATCTGGCAGAATAACAGAAGTTATTCAGGTAGCTTGAGAGACAAAGACAATAACAGTTTTACCTTCGTCTTCAGACCCAATCTTCAGTTCTGAAAATTACTTTTTCATGGCCGTAATCAGGGTAAAAGCCCGCTTTACCCTTGAAATGATCCTGATTGGCTGGACCGGTTTTGGCACAAAATCGAGGAACCCTGCTTCAAATGCACGTTGTTCATCTTCCCCGCTTGCTTTTGACGTCAAAAGAATGGCAGGGATTGAAGCTGTCGCTGGATTTGCCCTGATGGCTCTCATCATGGCAAATCCGTCCATTCTTGGCATGATTGAGTCACAGATAATAAGGTCAGGTCTCTCTGCCATCGCCAACTTGAGACCTTCAACACCATCACCTGCCTCAAAAACTGCATACCCCTCTTTACTGAGAGCAGCTGCAATTATTGCAGTTACAGTACTAGTGTCATCAACGACTAAAACCTTTTTCCGCCCCGAAGCTTCACTTTTGCCTTTAAGATAGTGGTTTGTTATTGCCGCCATTATCTCTTCTCTGGTTGACAAAACCGGCAGAATCTTCATGCCGGTCTTTTTCGTCAAAAAATCAAAGGTGTCAAGATCGAATGGATCCGTAACCGCAATGGCAAGCATACCGTCGTGCACCTTAAGCGGAAAGATCAGTTTTTGAACCGCCATATCCACATGAATATGCTTTAAAATATCGTGAGGGAATGAGTAGCCGGCGAAACCCTTGGCCGTCTTGAAGCCGAACTGCTTTCCGAGGGCATCCACCAGCTCTTCTTCTGTTATTACGCCCATCTCTTCAAGCACGACACCGAGTCTCTTACCACTCCCCTTTTGCCGAACAAGAGCCCTTTCAAGAGTTTTGGTTGAGATAATATCCTTCTCAACCAGCAGCGTACCCAGCTGTTTCACCTGTTCCATTACGTTCCCCGTTAGCCTTATTGCTCAACTGATAACATAGCTGCCAATTTATTACCACTTATTGCAATCAAACCTGACGTAGCATCCCCAGTTAGAAGTAGAACATCAATATCATGTAATTACATTTACAGCACCAGCAAACATTAAAAAACATATAACATGCCCAACAGCAAAGCACAACACAGTATAACGCTATTTTATTTACACAAGTCGCTTTTTGCGCTACATTAATTCAGTTTTTCTCAATCAGGAGGGGACATGGCGAAAAAACTCTCGGTAAAAATTGTCGGCATACTTATAATCGTCATGATTATTATTATGTCTGCGTTCACCGTTTATTTTGTTAACTGGCGCAGCGAAACCATGCGTGCAGAAATCCTTGCAAAAGGACGTATCCTGGCGATTTCTGGCGCAGCAAGCATGACGACTGTGCTTAACAGGGCGGTTGCAGAGGGAAAATTCAAAGTTGAGGAGATACTTGACAGCAACTATATTCCAATCCCCGGAAGCAACCCACCTAAATTCAACACAAAATACGATGCCTATCTGGAAAAAATTATCCCGGCCATAGAAGACTCATTCCTTAAAGATGACGAAATTGCTTATGCCGCCCTGCTTGATCGCAACGGCTACGCTCCGGCGCACAACTCCAAATTTTCACTGCCACAAACAGGTGATATTGAAAAAGACAAGGCATTCAGCCGTTCAAAAAGAATTTTCAATGACCCTGTCGGTCTTGCCTCAGTAAAAAACGTCGGCGAGTTTCTCAAACAGGATTATCAGCGTGATACCGGTGAGGTAATGTGGGATTTCTCCGCCCCGGTATATGTCAAGGATAAACATTGGGGTGCATTTCGGGTCGGATTTTCAATGGCTAAAACTGAAAAAAGGATTGCCGAGTTAAGAAGCCACATCATTACCGCGATGCTGCTCATGCTCGTCATATCTTCGCTCACAATCATCGCGGTAGTTTCTCTTTTGATAAAACCACTGCATATGTTGACAGCGGCGGTAACACGACTTGCAGACGGCCAACTTGAAGAAGAGATCCCTGTTCTCAGTAACGATGAAATCGGCACAGTATCAGCCGCTTTCAACAGGATGACCTCAATAATTGTGAAAAACCTGAAACTGGAGATCGGCAAAAGCAAGTTACTCTTCATCTCAATTAAAGACGCTGTTTCCCAGTTGGCAGGCTCATCTGAACAATTAGCGACAATCAGCTTTCAGCAGTCGTCGTCGACAACCGAGTTGGCAGCATCAGTGCAGCAACTCACAGCAACAGCCAGCGAAGTTGCCATAACTGCTAGAGAAATAATGAACAATGCCGGACTCGTGGAGAATTGGGCCGATGAAGCCAACAATACCTGCATTTCCGGTTCTGCAGATGTAAGTGCTGCAATTGACGGCATGGAATTATTAAAGTCGCAGGTAGCGGAGATAACAAAGAGCATGATCCGACTTGGCGAAGACAGTCAGCGAATCGGCGGGATTATTGAAATTATTGACGGCATCAGCGATCAGACAAACCTTCTTGCCCTGAATGCCGCCATAGAGTCCACTGGTGCCGGTGAGCATGGTAAAAGGTTTGCCGTGGTTGCCAAAGAGGTACGACGTTTGGCTGAGCGCACAGTCAACGCCACCAGACAGATCAGAGAGTTGATCACTGAAATACGGCTGGCGACAGACAACACCATCACACTGACAGTAGAGGGCTCTAAAGGTGTTGAAGCCTCGGGCAGGCAGGTTGAGAAAGTAGATCTATCGTTTGCGCAACTCATGAAAGTTGTTGAAAAAACCGCCCAGACTGCAAAAGAGATAACGCTTTCGACCAAACAGCAGACCTCAGCCTGCCAGCAGATTGCCGAAACTATGAATGAAGTGAGAGATGCAGCTCATCAAGTCGCGGACACCACCGGCGAAACCGATTTAGCCATTCTCAACATTAAGGAGTTGTCAGAGAAGCTGAGAAACCTGCTGGAACATGAGATCCAGGAAAAAGGCTGCAAAAGCGCCGCTGAGGGTGCCTCCATAATGGTTGAAATATTATCGGCAGCACTTGCCAAAGGCCATCTGACCCGGTCTCAACTGTTCGACACTAACTACATCCCAATTCCGGGGACTGACCCGCAAAAATATCATACAGCATACGACAGCTACACTGATCTTAATATCCAGCAACCCCTTGATAAATTTCTGCAACTGGACGATCAGGTTGTCTTTGCCGTCCTGGTTGACAAAAATGGCTACCTGCCGACACACAACACCAAATTCAGCAAACCTCTGACCGGCAACATAGAAAAAGACAAGCTTGGTAACCGGACAAAACGGATGTTCAATGATCCGGTTGGGTTGAACGGGGCACATAACCTTGAGGGTGTCCTCGTGCAGACATATAACCGCGACACGGGAGAGAAGATGTGGGACATCTCCGCCCCCGTCTTTATCGATGGAGAACATTGGGGCGCGTTCCGGATAGGCTATTCTATTTAAACCGGTTTATCTCACAAAAAGTGCCTTTATCGACTTAGAGCTGTTATCTACCACCCAGAGATAGGTTCCATCCCAATCCCCTCTCCCCGTCCCGGGAAGAGTAAACGGGATGCTGCTGAGATAAGCTCCGCTGCTTTTATTTACCCTTACTATCCCGTTATTAACGACAAAAACCTCATTGGTTGCGGAATCAAAAGCGACGTCACTGGCGCCGGAATAAAGGTTGTTCGAATACGTGACGCTGGATGAATACGTACTGCCCGCAACCTGATAATTGACCAGATTGGCAGTGTCAGAACCGGCAGTCCAGTACGAGGATGTCGCCGCGTCAAACGCAACCCCCCGGCAGAACCCGGTGCTGGTAGACAGGCAAGGATAGGTGTTGCTATACGAACCATCCCACCTGATCTGGTAGACTTCGCTTGCCACTACCCCGCTGTTGCTGCCATTGCTGGTAATCCAGAAGAATGACCCGTCATAGGCAAGTGTGCTGCCGTCAAGGATCGTGAACGGCCAACTGCTCGCATCAACCTTACTTATGTAGGCGCCGGTCGTCGCATTGATCTTGACCAGAGCATTGGGGGCATTAGGGGGTATCGCCAACCCTGTCCAGGCTAGCAGCCAGAATGTCGCATTGCTCTTGTCATAAGAGATATCGCTGACCCATTTTACTGTTGCGGGGAAAGGTAACTCCCGCATAACAGTTCCTGGCTGTGTTACAGATGATGAAGCGGTTGAATGATTAGTGAAGGCGCTGTTCTGCGGAAACCACTCGAAATTGCCGCACCCGGCCAAAAGGGTTACCATCATCGAAACTGACACTGCCTTTGTTTTACTAAAATAGCTCACAGTCTCCTCCAGTCTTTTCCATCTCAGCGAAGCGAGCGGCTTGCCCCCTGCTTTATCCCGTAATAAAAGAAAGCGATGAGGTTAAACGTCTCCTTTTTATACCCCTGGGGAAAACTGCCTATCGGCCCGACCTGATCAAGGGTGCGCAGCACCTCATTGTCAAGGATTTTGCTGCCCGAACTCTGCAACAGCTCCTTAGCCACTATTTCACCACGACGATTGAAGGTGATCTTTACCGGCGTAACCCCTTCTATTCCCATTTTTGCAGCTTCGGCTGGATAGCGCCAGACACCATAAATCGAGTTTTCAAAGCGCCGTAGAAATGAGCCGAACTGGATATCATCGGTATTTAGAAAACGAGTCTCACCATCAGCTACCTCCGGACCATACTTTTTCCGATAATTCTCTTCAAGGCTCGCCATTCTGGCTGCTCCGGGATAAAGCATGGCACTGTCCGGAGTTGACGGTTTGCCGCGTTTCCTAAAAAGTTCGTCCCGCGGCGACTTTTCACGAGCGGCAGAATCAGCAGGAGTGGGAACAGGAGCGTTTGGCTCCCCTTTCGGCTCGGCAGACGTAGGCGCAGGCCTCATGATTGCCTGCCCACCCGGCATGAGCTTCTCTTTGAACTCATCACCTTTTGGTGCTATCTCTCGTTCCACCCGCTGCGTCTCCTCAGACTGCCTTTTTACCGGAGGTGGAGCTGTTTTTGGCGGAGCAAGGGTTGGAATTCCTTCCAGATCAACCATTAACGGCTCGGTGAGAGGAGATCTCTTCTCTTGCGGCATATTCAGCAGCACAACAAACATGGCGGCATGAATAAGGAGTGAGAAGACAATCAGGTAGAGGAATTTTTTTTCAACGGAATTATCTGCCATCAACAGCCTTGCATAGATTCTATTTGTCTGTATATTTTACGGGCTCAAAGAGTTAAAAGCAACCAGACTCTGCCCCCGCTCTGCAGAATTATCGTCATCAGGAACTTACGTTCGAGGAGATCCACTTTGACCAATCAAGCCGTACTCTGGGCAGGATTCACCCTGACCCTCGGCATAATGTTTATCCTCGACCTGGGCGTATTCAACCGTAAAACCCATGAAATCAGTTTCCGTGAAGCATCCGCCTGGACTGCCGTCTGGGTTTCGTTAGCGCTGGCCTTCAATGCAGGGGTCTTCATCGAACTGGGGAAAGATAAAGCACTTGAATTCCTTGCCGGTTATGTCATCGAGCAGTCACTTTCCGTGGACAATCTCTTTGTCTTTATAATGATATTCTCCTATTTCAAAATCAGCAAACGCCACCAGCCAAAGATACTCAAGTGGGGGATTATCGGCGCACTTATCCTTCGAGCTGTTTTCATTCTTGCCGGAATTGACCTGATTCAGCGCTTCAGCTGGACAATCTACCTGTTCGGCGGGATCCTCGTCGTTACCGGGCTTAAAATGGCTTTCGGAAAAGAGGAAGAGATCGACCCTGAGAAAAACTTTGCGGTACGGCTCGTCAGGCGGTTCATGCCCATAACTAAAAGAATATCCGGCGACAAGTTCTTTGTCCGCCGCAACGGCATCACCGCCGCCACCCCGCTTTTTTTAGCACTTGTTGTCATCGAAAGCAGTGATGTCATCTTTGCGGTCGATTCCATTCCGGCAGTACTTTCAGTCACCAGAGACCCGCTGATCGTTTACACTTCCAACGCCTTTGCCATCATGGGATTGCGTTCGCTCTATTATCTACTGGCAAATGTCATGGGGATGTTCTCTTATCTGAAGCTGGGGGTATCGTTTATCCTGGCTTTTGTCGGAATAAAGATGCTGCTGGCTCACAGCCCCTACAAAATCCCGATTCACTTTTCGCTCGGGGTTATTTTCGGGGTACTGGCAATTTCGGTGATCACCTCAATAATGTTCGGCAACAAGAAAAAGCGGTCATGACTCGGCAATCATCACGACTCTGACCCTGATGATTGAATTCTTTGCCACTTCCTCACAAATGAAGCGGTACCCTCCCCACTCAATTTCTTCACCCTTTTCAGGGAAACGGCCAAAGCTGTGCAGGATCATGCCGGCAACAGTGTCAAAGGGAGGGTCGTCACCAAACGACACATTCAGCAGATCTTCAATATCACTGACGGAAAGGAGTGCGTCGATCAGCCAGCTATTGCCTTCAAGCTGCTGAATCCGCAACGGCTCCTCGACATCATGTTCATCCTCAATCTCTCCCACCAGCTCTTCCAGCAGATCCTCTGTGGTAACCATCCCGCTGAGGCCTCCATACTCGTCAATAACAAGGGCGATGTGGACTCGTTTACGCTGCATCTCCTTCAGCAGATCGTTCACCTTTTTCCCTTCCGGGACATAAAAAGGCGGCCGGATTATTGACTGGACATCAAAACCCGGCGACTTGACCATCTGGCCGAGAAAATCCTTTGCATGTATAAATCCGGTAACCTGCTCGATATCTTCCCGGTAGACCGGATACCTTGAATACTGGTTATCCAGAATGGTTTTGCAGATAGCCTCTTTTGAATGGTCGAGATCTATGGCCGCCACCCTGGTGCGCGGCACCATGACCTCTCTGACCGTTGTATGGGTAAAATCGAAAATATTCTTGATATACTCGTTCTCCGCAGCGGTAAAGGCTCCGGCCTCATGTCCTTCGGAAACAATATGCTGAATCTCTTCGCGGCTGATGAAACCCTGTTCCCTGCCGTTTATCCCGAAAATACGCAGCACCCCCCGACTGGAAAGAGAGAGTAGACTGACAACAATCATTCCGAAACGTGCCATAAAATCAAGTGGTCGGGCAAAATAGAGTGCCACAGGATCAGCGTACTGGAGACCGATGGCTTTCGGGGCAAGCTCACCTATTACCAGAATAAAATAAGAGAGGATCAAAACCACAAAAGAGACGGCAAGAGGCTCGGATGCGTTACGGATAATCTCAAGTGATGATCCCTGCAGGATCGGTTTAAGGTGCTCTACCGCAAGCACACCACCGATTGCTGAAGCAGTCGCCCCGACAACTGTCATGCCGATCTGGGCTACCGCCAGCAGCTTATGGGGGTCTTTCTGCAAGCTCTCAATAATCCCGGCCCGGCTGTCACCGGCAGCTACCAACTGGGCGACCCGGCTTTTGCGGATGGAGATGACAGCAAACTCTGCGCAGGCGAAAAAACCGTTCACAAATATCAGGATTACAATTACCAGCAGCTCAATTATAACCGTACTCAACTCTTTGCCCCCTTTTCATGCCTGAACTCCTGCAATGATAACAGCAAACGCGCGCTTTATCCAAAAAATCAATATGGAACTACCTATTTCAGTCCGGGTCGCTTAGCCAGCTACATGCATAAACATTGACAGCAGCCTGCCAAAACCTGTAATTTACAGGATTGCAAAGAACTTGTTCCAGGAGTGTCGAGCCTTAATGCGTATCATTATCAGAGTTATCCTGTCAATTATCTGCCTGGCACTTGTAACTGCCATGGGAATCCGTTTTTACAAAGAACTCAAGGTCAACAGGACTGTATCCGTTGAACGAGACCAGCTTAAACTCGTCAAAGAGGTAATGGACATAGTCAAGAAGAGTTATGTCGAAGAAGTCGACTCCAAGAAGCTTATTCAGGGCGCTATTGACGGCATGCTCTCGCAGCTCGACCCGCACAGTGCCTTCATGACTCCTGAGCCGTACAAGGAGATGAAAGTCAACATGGCCGGCTCTTTCGGCGGGCTCGGCATAGAGATCAATATCAAGGATGGCAAACTGACGGTAATATCTCCCATAGAAGACACTCCAGCCTGGCGTGCCGGCGTAAAGCCCAACGATCACATCTGGAAAATTGACTCAACTCCGACCAATGGTCTTTCCATTCAGAAATCCGTCTCGCTGATGCGGGGAGAGAAAGGCACCAAAGTAACCATCCACATCATCCGGGAAGGTGAAAAGCGCTCCCTGGCCTTTCCTCTCGTCCGTGACATCATCAAAACCAAAAGCATGCGGAGCAGAACGCTTGCCCCGGGCTACGGCTATATCCGGATCATTCAGTTCCAGGAGAGGACGGGAGAAGATTTCATCAATGCCCTCAAAAACCTCCATGCGGAAAATCCTGAGGGGTTGAAGGGACTGGTGCTGGACCTGCGGAACAACCCCGGGGGACTGGTGGACACTGCATCCCAGGTCGCAGACCGATTCATCGGTGAAGGCAAGGATGACGGCACCATCGTCACCATGAAAGGGCGACTGCCTGCGGCCAAGATGAGCCACTTTGCCAAAGTAGGGGTGAAAGAGCCTCATTATCCCATCGTTGTTCTCATCAACGGCGGCAGCGCCAGTGCTTCTGAGATTCTGGCCGGAGCACTGCAGGACAATGGCAGAGCCATAATCATGGGGACCCAGAGCTACGGTAAAGGCTCGGTACAATCTGTTATTCCGCTGCGCGACGGCTATGGGCTAAAGATTACCACAGCGCGTTACTACACCCCGAAAGGCCGCTCGATACAGGCAAAAGGGATCACCCCTGATGTCATTGTCGCCCAGCAGGATCTTTCCAAAAAACCAAAACCGGGTGAAGAACCGCTGCCCGAACTCCGGGAAAAGGACATTCAGGGTCACTTCAAAGCCGTCGGCGAAAAAGAGCAACCTGTTGCACCGGTAAAGCCCGAAATCAAGCTGAAGCAACCACTCAAAAAACCAGCTGAAAAGGCCTTGCCTGTTGATGAAACTGCCAATGACTACCAGCTTTCCCGGTCACTGGAGATGCTTAAAGGCCTTGATGTTTTCAGTAGTATAACAAAAGGAAGAACTGCTGCTGAACCGGCTATGCCACCAGCAGGCCAAGCGGCTAAATAGCAGGAGTTCCATGTACTGTAAATATTTTGGTTTCAGAGAAAAGCCGTTCAACATAACTCCGAACCCGCGCTTCCTTTACTTGAGCAAACAGCACAAGGAGGCTTTTGCCCACCTTCTTTACGGTATAAAAGACCATGCCGGATTTATTGAACTCACCGGCGAAGTCGGCACCGGCAAGACTACCGTCCTGCGGACAATTCTTGGCCAGTTTGACGACAGCAGCCACAAAAGCGCCCTGATCCTCAACCCCTGCCTCTCTGCAGTAGAACTCTTAAGAAACATCAACAGGGAATTCGCCATCCTCCATGAAGGGCTGGAAAACGGCGCCCTCCTTGAGGAGCTGAACAGGTTCCTTCTGGCTGAAAACCGTGCCGGTAAAACCGTAGTCCTGGTCATTGACGAAGCACAGAACCTGGCGCCGCAGGTACTTGAGCAGGTCAGGCTGATCTCTAACCTGGAGACCGAATCGGACAAGCTGATCCAGATTGTTCTTGCCGGTCAACCCGAATTGCAGGAACTGCTTGCAAAGCCGGAACTCAGACAGCTCGCCCAGCGGATAAGGGTAAGGTTTCACCTCCTGCCGATGGATTTTGAAGACAGCAGCAACTATATCAGGCACCGAATAAAAGTTGCCGGCGGCGGCGGATGGATAAACTTTTCAAATGCTGCCTTGAAAGCGATTTACGGTTTCTCCAAAGGCTCCCCCAGACTGATCAATGTCGCCTGCGACAGAGCCCTTCTGACTGCCTACACTGAAGACACCGGAGAGATCAGTGGCAAGCTTGCTGCCGCGGCAATCCGCGAACTCCAGGGAAACAGAAAAGTAACTCCCTCCCAGCGGAAAATGATTTTTGCATTCATCCTCGCCGCCTTGCTTTTGGCTGCTGTTGTTTTGGGAACATTACACCTTCTTGGACCAGGAAAACCTGTTTCCGGAAAAGCCGCTCAACTCACAAGGGAATCGGAGAGTAATTCATGAGTTCGATCCTTAAAGCCTTGAAAAAGCTTGAAGATGAGAAGTCTCCCTCTCAAGAGGAAAAGACGCTCAACGTCTCCCGTGACATCCTCAAACAGTCAACAGGAAGCGGTATTGCCGGTCGCTGGATCTGGTTTTTCGGCAGTGCCGCTGCTTTAATAATTGTCATTCTGGTTGTTGCCCTGATGCGCAAACCGTCAGTTACAGAAGCTGTGCGGCCCAGGGAATTACCTGCATTTTCCCAGCCTGCCCCTGTGCAGACTTTGCCGCCATCACCCTTGGCGACCGGCAGCGATTACAGAGCCGCTACGGTTACACCTGCCCCCGTGAATAGTCTGAAAACAGAGCTTGCGCCGCAGCTGTTGCCACCAAGAGCTAAAGTCTCCATTAAAAGTGAGCCGTTGGAGTTACCCGGCAGCGCAGCCCCTCCCGGCGAGCCTATGCAGACAGCGCCCACGAGGAAGAGCCCCCCTGTGCTGGCAACAGTGGCAAGCGACGCTACACTGACACTGTCCGGAATCGCCTGGAACAAGGACAGTGCTGACAGACTGGCAATTATCAACGGGCAGCCAACAGCCACCGGAGCAACTATCAATGGCGTTTTAGTCGATGAGATCCTGCCGGACAGGGTAAAGCTTTCCCGAAAAGGCCGGACATTTGAACTATTGATCGGCAGAAGTGCCGCAACAGATTGAATCAAGGAAGGTTATGCCTGGTGTAAAAACCGGATTGGAAGCAATTTTAAACGATAGAACCCTGAAAGGATGGCCTGCCAGTTCAGAACTGCCCGGCTTGAGGACGTAATTATAGATGCCTAAAATCAATATTATAGACAAACCGGTTGAGAATGAAGCGTGGGAAGCAAAATGCAACCAGTGCGGTTTCTGCTGTTTTGAAAAGTTTGAAAACGACAACGGCACCATCTTCTACACCCAGACCCCATGCCGCTATCTAGACGTAGTCACCCGCACATGCAAGGTCTACAAGCGCCGCTTCAGCATCAATCCGGACTGCATCCAGTTGACCCCTGAGCTGGTGGCAGGGCTCAAATGGCTGCACCCTCAGTGCGGCTACCGGCAGGGAGCAGACCCGAACAACTCCCGTCAGGATTGACTCCGCTGATCCTGACGGACATCTCATCGCCAGTTTGCGCCGTCTGCCCTTCCAGTCTTACCGTCAGATAATTCCTCGCAATGCCGCTGTTGCCGTCGCCCTGGATCAACACTTGCAGATCCCGGCCGACAAAGCGCCCGGCAAATTCAAGTCTCTTTTTATCACCCAGCGTGCGCAGCTCTTCTGACCGGCGCTTCACCACGGCCGGATTCAGATGCCCCGGCAGCAGGGCTGCTGCGGTCCCCGGCCTTGATGAATAGGGGAAAACATGAAGATAAGCGATCGGCAACGACGCTATCAACCGGCAAGTGGCGGCATGATCTTCTGCGCTCTCGCCGGGGAAACCGGCAATGACGTCAAAGCCGACGGCGATATCGGGAACTGCCGCAACCAGCTGCCCGACCAGCGTAGCTATCAACTCAGGGCCGTAGCCGCGCCCCATTGCCGCCAGTACTCCGGCAGAGCCGCTCTGCAGCGGAAGGTGCAGATGGGGACAGAGAATGTGCGAACCTGCCATAAAAGAGATGAATTCCGCTGTCACTTCGTTCGGCTCGACAGAGCCGACCCGCAACCGCCTGACCATACCATCAGCAGCGATACTCTGGATCAGCTCAAGAAGACCCCTCTTTGGCTCCAGATCGAGCCCGTAGGCGCCAAGATGGATACCGGTAAGGACTACTTCACCAAAACCGGCTGACGCCGATTTTCGAGCACCTTCCAGCACCTCGTCAAAGGGGACGCTCCGGCTCCTCCCCCGGGCATAGGGGACAATGCAGTAGGAGCAGAAGGCATCACAACCATTCTGCACCTGCAAAAATGCCCGGGTATGCTCGGCAAAGCTCTCCAGATGCAACCCTTCAGCCGCCGTCACCATGCCGATATCGGCAACCCGGATTTTTGTTTTGCTGTCAAGGTCCGCCAGCAAAGAGGCCAATCCCTTTTTCTCACTGTTTCCCAGAACAAGGGAGACATTCGGCAGGTCGGCGATCTCCGCCGCTGCCAGCTGGGCGTAACAACCTGTCACCACTATTTGTGAAGCCGGATTGAGCCTGGCTGCGCGCCTGATCAGCCGTCTCGATTCCGCATCACTCTTTGCCGTCACCGAACAGGTATTAATGATATAGATATCAGCGACCGCGTTGAAAGGTACCGTTTCGTAGCCGGTTTTAGTCAGAGATTCGCCCATGGCCGCGGATTCAAACTGGTTGGTTTTACAGCCAAGGGTAGTAATGGCAACTTTCTTCATCAGTCTATCCAACCTCCACCAATCACCTCATCACCGCGATACAGCACCGCTACCTGTCCCGGCGTCACCCCTTTTTCCGCCGCTTGAAAACGGATTTCCGCCCGGTCTCCTGCCAGAACTGTTACCTGACAGGATGCCTGTTTGTGACGATAGCGCAGCTTGCACTGCAGCTCCCCTGCCTCCACTGCTTGCGGCTGCAGCCAATTGCAGCGGCTTATGGTCAGCGATGTCCGGTACAACTCCGCCTCAACGCCAACGACCACGCTGTTAGCGGCCGGGTCGATCCTGACGACATACAGCGGCTCGCTCCAGGCGATACCCATGCCGCGACGCTGGCCGACTGTATAGCAGTGAATCCCTTTGTGACGACCGACAACCGTCCCGTCTCCCAGGATGAAATCACCGGGCAGCGATTCAACTCCGCGTCTTGCCAGGAACGCCGCATAGTCACCATCAGGAATGAAACAGATATCCTGGCTGTCGCTCTTTTCGGCAACCGTGATCCCCATTTCGGCAGCCAGTCGACGCACGTCGCGCTTGTCGACCATGTCGCCAAGGGGGAAAAGTATCTGTTCAAGCTGCTGTCGTTGCAAGGAAAAGAGAAAATATGACTGATCTTTGGGGATATTGACCGCTTTGAGCAGATGAAAGCCGCCATCATCTCCAAGCGCAATCCGGGCATAGTGGCCGGTGGCCAACTGTTCCGCCCCCAGCTCTTTCGCCCTGGCCAAGAGCGCCCCGAACTTTATCAGCTGATTGCAGCGCGCGCAGGGGTTCGGTGTCCTGCCGGAAACATATTCAGCCGCAAAATAACCCATTATTTGACTGTCAAAACAGGCCTCGAAAGAAGCGACGTGATGCTCGATCCCGAGGTGGGCAGCAACCCGTTCGGCATCAGCCACGGCAGCGCTGGCCCCTTCCCAGAGACGCATCGTGATGCCGAAAACATTATGCCCGGCAGCTTTTAGAAGCGCCGCCGTAACCGAGGAGTCAACACCACCGCTCATGGCGACTGCTATGGTTTTCTTTGTTGCTATGGACATCACTCAGATTCTCCAAACAAAAACGGGAAGTCTTGCGACCTCCCGATAAATCTATACCGACTGTATAGCCCTACTCAGGAAGCTTCTTCTTCAGCGCCTCATGCTCACCGGCAAGAGCACTGTATTTTCTGTCCAGTTCGCGAATCTGGTCAAAGAGGCAGGAAATCGCCTTTGCCTCCGGATCAGGCATAATACCGTGCTGCAGATCCGGTTTTACCGGTTGCTGCCCTTCGGTCATAACTACTCTGCCGGGGATGCCGACAACCGAGGAGTTGGGCGGGACTTCTTTTACCACGACCGAGTTTGAACCGATCTTGCTGTTGGCGCCGACGGTGAAAGGGCCGAGAACTTTCGCACCGGAACCGATAACCACATTATCACCGATGGTCGGATGGCGCTTCACCTTGTCCCAGGTCACGCCACCAAGGGTGACGCCGTGATACATGGTGACATTATCGCCAATCTCGGCGGTTTCGCCGACAACCACACCCATACCGTGATCGATGAAGAATTTACGCCCTATTTTTGCGCCGGGGTGAATCTCAATGCCGGTGATAAAGCGGGATACCTGTGAAGTGAAGCGCCCCAGAAACAGCAGGTCGTGGGTCCAGAACCAGTGAGCAATCCGGTGCATCCAGATGGCGTGGAGCCCCGGATAACAGAAAAGAACCTCCACTACATTGCGCGCCGCCGGATCACGGTCAAAGACCGAGTCAATATCCTCTTTCATTCGGGAAAACATCTGCCACCTCCTCTAATTCACCCACAACCTCGTGGTTAGCATACCCCACCAATTTAGTCAAGTAAACAGACAAAAAGAGGGGCGGGCCCAAAAGACCCGCCCCTCTAGTTACTGCAACTAAAGCTTAATCCCTAGCAGGCAATAGCTTTCAGATACTCTCTGTTCAGCTTGGCGATAAACTTGACGTTTACCCCTTTTGGACAGGATGCCTGACACTCGTAGTGATTGGTACAGTTACCAAAACCGCAATCCTTGAGAGCTTCGGTCATGGCATGAACCCGTGCTGACGCTTCAGCCTTGCCTTGGGGCAGAGCTGCAAGTTGTGCAACCTTGCCACTGGTAAAGAGCATTGCCGAACCGTTCGGGCAGCCGGCGACACAAGCGCCGCAACCGATGCACTCGGCAGCGTCCATGGCGTAATCCGCTTCCGGTTTCGGAATCAGGATAGCATTGCCATCGGGAATTCCGCCGGTGTGACAGGAAGTGTAGCCGCCAGCCTGAATGATGGTATCAAGGGCGCTACGGTCAACAACCAGGTCCTTGATTATCGGAAAGGCAGTGGCCCTCCACGGCTCGATAAAAATGCTGTCGCCGTTTTTGAACGAACGCATATGCAGCTGGCAGACAGTGGTACGGTCCTGGCCGCCATGAGGGACGCCGTTAACAACCATGGAACACATCCCGCAGATGCCTTCGCGGCAGTCATGGTCAAAGGCTATCGGATCGACGCCTTTCTTGATCAGGGTCTCGTTGACTTCATCGACCATCTCCAGAAAGGACATGTCCGGGCTGACATGCTTTGCTTCGTAAGTCTCCAGCTTGCCCGGTGCGCTTGGTCCCTTCTGACGCCAGACATGGAGGGTGAGATTCATGGTATTGGAATTGTGATCGCTCATTATTTATAACTCCTTACCGCCAGATGGACGTTATCGAATTTCAACGGCTCTTTGTGAAGCTCCGGCTCTTTACCGACGCCCTTGAACTCCCAGGCTGCAGCGTAGCAGAAGTCGGCATCATTACGTTTTGCTTCGCCGTCAGGCATCTGATGCTCAACACGGAAGTGACCGCCGCAGGACTCTTCACGGGCAAGAGCATCCTTGGAGAGAAGCTCGGAAAATTCAAGGAAGTCGGCAACACGACCGGCATTTTCCAGCTGCTGGTTCATCTCACCGCCATCACCACTGATATTGACGTTGGTCCAGAACTCTTCGCGCAGCTTTGGAATCTCCTTGAGGGCATTCTTGAGGCTTTCGTCGCTTCTGGCCATGCCGACGTTTTCCCACATAACCTTGCCGAGCGCCCGGTAGATCTCGCTGACGGTCTTTTTGCCTTTGAGGGCAAACATTTTGTCGTTGGTAGCCTTGACATCTTCGATCGATTTTTTGACCTCAGCATGATCAAGGGAGAAGTCGCCCGGCTTGATACCTGCAAGGTAGCCGCCGATGGTGTAAGGGATAACGAAGTAACCGTCGGCAAGGCCCTGCATGAGAGCAGAAGCACCGAGACGGTTAGCGCCGTGAACCGAGAAGTTCGCCTCACCGAGGACAAACAGACCAGGCACGTTGCTCATAAGGTTGTAGTCAACCCAGAGGCCGCCCATGGAGTAATGGGGTGCAGGGTACATACGCATCGGCCGTTTGTAGCCGTTTTCATCGGTAATCTTCTCATACATCTCAAAAAGATTGCCGTAACGCTCCCTGATGGTATCTTCACTGACACGCTTGATGGAGTCAGCAAAATCAAGGTACACACCCCGACCACCAGGACCTACACCGCGGCCGTCGTCGCACTGCTCTTTGGCAGCGCGGGATGCGATGTCACGCGGGGCAAGGTTACCAAAGCTCGGGTACTTGCGCTCCAGATAGTAATCACGGTCCGCTTCAGGAATCTCGCTCGGATGCTTGGCAAGATCTTCCTTCTTCTTGGGAACCCAGCAGCGACCGTCATTTCTGAGCGACTCGGACATGAGGGTCAGCTTGGACTGATGATCACCTGACTGCGGGATACAGGTCGGATGGATCTGGGTGTAACAAGGGTTGGCAAAGAAAGCGCCTTTCTTGTGAGCTTTCCATGCAGCCGTAACCGAGCAACCCATGGCGTTGGTGGAGAGGTAAAATACGTTTACATAGCCACCGGTTGCCAGACAGACAGCATCAGCCATATGGGCGCGAATTTCTCCGGTAACCATATCGCGGACAGTGATGCCTTTGGCAACACCGTCGATGACGATCAGGTCGAGCATTTCGGTACGGTTGAACATCTTGACCGTTTTAGCCTTGATCTGGCGGGAAAGCGCAGAGTAGGCGCCGAGCAGGAGCTGCTGGCCGGTCTGGCCGCGAGCGAAAAAGGTACGGGAGACCTGGGCGCCGCCGAAAGAGCGGTTATCAAGGTAGCCGGCGTAATCCCGGGCAAAAGGAACACCCTGAGCAACGCACTGGTCAATAATGTTGTTGGATACCTGGGCAAGACGCCAGACATCAGCTTCACGGGCACGGAAGTCGCCACCCTTGATGGTGTCATAAAAGAGGCGGTAGATGGAATCACCGTCGTTCGGATAGTTTTTGGCTGCGTTGATACCACCCTGAGCAGCAATGGAATGGGCACGGCGGGGCGAGTCCTGATAGCAGAACGCCTCAACATTGTAGCCAAGCTCACCAAGAGATGCAGCAGCTGCACCACCGGCAAGGCCGGTACCTACCACGATTACCTTGTACTTGCGCTTATTGGCCGGGTTCACCAGCTTCAGATCGAAGCGGTGCTTATCCCACGTTTTTTCAATCGGTCCGGTTGGACATTTTCCGTCGAGTATCACTCTGAACCCCCTATTTAATCAAAGCGCTGGCCATGATGGAGAGCGGAATTACCGCATAACCGGCGAGCAGGATGAAGGCAACAGCTTTACCAACTGCAGAAATAGTGCACTGGGTTTTATCAGTGTTCCATCCCATTGTCTGGAAAAAGCTTTGAATGCCGTGTGAAAGATGCAAGAAAAGAGCGCACATTGCCAAGAGGTAAAGAGCAGCAACGCCGCCGTTCCTGAATGCCGATACCACCATGGCAAAGACATCGAAGCGACCCAAAGCATCGACGCCCTGGACGACACCAGGAGTTACTCTGGCAGTAAAGTGCAGAATATGTCCGATGATGAACAGTGCAAGGATGGTCCCTGTCCAGATCATGGTTGAGCTGGCAAAGGTTGCTTTCAGCTGCTTCTTGACAGCATATCCGGTCGGATTGGCTGCACTGTTCTCCAGTGTCAGCTGAATTCCAAAAAGAATATGGACTGACACAAGCGCAAACAGTCCGCCGCGAAAGAGCCATACCAGCGCCCCCAGGTCATGCAGATGCTTTGCATAGGCGTTGATGCCGTCAGGCCCAACGAAAATGGATGAATTGCCCAACATGTGGACAACGGCGAACAGGACCATGCACTGGCCGGTGATCGCCATGAAAACCTTTCTTCCCACGACACTCTTGAGTATTTGCATGTTTCTTTCCCTTTCTGCTAGAGATTTACTGCTGGGTGAATTGTTCCTGCTAAAAGTTGATAAAACTAAATTTGGTTGAAGATTCTAGGGAGGACCTCGTAAGCTGCTGAATTTTTGCATTATCCCTGCCTTTCGCGAAATGTGGTTGCTTGCAGAAACAGCTTTATAAAACAGAGATAAATCCTGAAATTTGCGAACGAATACTAAGCAAAGTTTTAGAAAAAATCAACATAAATATTGTATACAGTGTCCAGAAGCAGTAACAATTCTGTCTCTCTGGCGCCCAAATGAAGCCGCGCTTCTTGACACCCCCGCAATGATGGCGGATAATCCCGCAAAACTTAGCGCCTAAATTAATCCGGAAGGTTCAATTCACCCATGAAATTCACTCTTATTAAAAAAGACTCCGGCAGTGCCGCCAGACGCGGTCGCCTCGAAACTCCCCACGGCACCATTGAAACCCCGATTTTCATGCCGGTCGGCACCCACGCCGCCATGAAGGCGATGACTCCGGAGCAGGTTACTGCCACCGGTGCCCAGATAATCCTTTCCAACACCTACCATCTCCACCTGCGTCCCGGCGAAGGTTTGATTGAGAAGGCTGGCGGGCTCCACAAGTTCATGGCCTGGGACAAGCCGATCCTGACCGATTCGGGCGGTTTTCAGGTCTTCTCGCTCCCCAATAAACGGATAACCGAAGACGGCGCTTATTTCAAACACGAAATCACCGGCGAGGAGGTTTACCTTGACCCGGCCCGGGCTATTGCCATCCAGGAGGCACTCGGCGCCGACATCATCATGGCCTTTGACGAGTGCATCCCCTACCCTTGCGACAAAAAATATGCCACGGATTCAACCAGAAAAACTCTCCGCTGGGCAGAGCAGTGCCTGAAAGCCCAGACCCGCAAGGATCAGGCGCTGTTCGGCATTGTCCAGGGGAGCGTCTATGAAGATCTGCGCAAGATGTGCGCCCGGGAGATGGTGGACATGGATTTCCCCGGCTATGCCATCGGTGGGGTATCGGTCGGTGAAGGGCTGGAGCTGCTTAAAAAAGTCGTTGCCATGACCGCTCCGTTTCTGCCTGAGGATAAACCCCGTTATCTGATGGGGGTCGGTCTGCCTGAGGATATTCTTGAGAGTGTCGAGCGGGGCATGGATATGTTCGACTGCGTCATCCCGACCCGCTACGCAAGGAGCGCCACCCTTTTCACCCGCAGGGGCAGAATCCGCCTCACCAACAAGAACTATCGCCGCGACTTCTACCCCATCGACCCGAGCTGCTCCTGCTACGCCTGCACCAACTTCAGCCGTGCATACATCCACCACCTCTTCAACGCCAACGAAGTCCTCTCCGCCATCCTTGCCAGCATTCACAATGTCCACTTCTATCTGAAGATGATGGCTGAAATCCGGGAAAGTATTGAGGCAGGGTGCTTCATGGATTATAAACGGGAGTTTCTGGCGGGGTATCTGAGTGAGGAGAAGGGGAAGAGCAAGGGGTAGCACATTTCTAATTTACATTTCGCACATATGGGCAGTAAAGGCGAGGAGACAGATTCTCTGTCTCCTCGCCTTTACTGCGGGCTATCACCTCTTAAAGGCCTCGCTTTATACGATTTCAAAATTCCGCCAGTGGCATTCCCCCATCCCGATTCTCTTACTGCCCGACCAGACTACTGACACAATCTACAAACTCGCTTGGAGTAACTATCCTGAACGGCAATCTCTTATTCGTCTTTAACGATCCAAAGTCCTTGTGGTCGCCGGTTACAAGAAAATCCGCTTTCCCAATGATTGCAGAAACGATCACCGGCACGTCCTTGTCGGCGGTGATGCCAAACCACGGGTCAAGTTCCATGGGCGTCGGCAGGGGTATGATCTCCATATTCATGCGCGGGAAGTATTCGTGAAAAACCGGTAGGGCCAATGGCAGCTTGCGTTGCAGGTTCCGCTCAACCTCCAGCAAGTTGTAACGACCGGTCAGCCCGTTGAGATGGGGAAGATGCAGGCAAAGCAGATCGAGAATTATTCGAGGGGCGCCCTTGTCTGATAGGAGGCCGGAGATGATTACATTGGAGTCGAGGAAAACGCGGTTATTCGGGGTTTTTCGCGCCATACAGTTCCTCAAAGAGCGATTGCCGCTCCTCGCCAAGTCCGGCTAAAACCTTGTCAGCCGACATCCCGGTCGCGCGGACGATTTTCCTGATCTCCCGCCGAGCTTCGTCAAGTTCAAGCCGCTTAGGAGTCAATAAGATGCTCTCTCCCAAGGAGATGATGGTGACTGCGCACCCTTCATCAAACCCGCTGGCGTCACGAATCCGTTTCGGTATGGTCACTTGGCCCCTTTGCCGAACCTCTGTCTTGTAACAAGCCGCTGCTTTCATGGGAACCTCTAATTTCTGAATTCAGAATATCAGAAAGGGTAAAAATGACAAGGACTATGTTGGCGGCATCGTAGTGTTCTAGCGAGAATGCTCACAACAAGGACATCCTTTGTTAAGCACGACCCTTACTGGTGAATGAATTGACTTAGGCTTAAACCAGGCTGAAACTGAATTTTGTTCTTCACGGTAATCTCCTTAGAGGTTTATTACCGTGTACCGAACATACACCTATGACAGAATATGTCGTAAGCTCATTACTGCGGATGATTAGCACTAATCAGGAGCAACTTTAAAGAGGGAATAGATGATTGCAGGCGGGGGATTTAACGCACAAAAACGGGGCATCAATTTTTCAATATGTTGTAGTCGTAAGGATTCAGAACCGGAACTGAAAACGGGCTGAAATGTCGCTCATTTCGGGTCACCACGGACAAACCATGCTGAAGAGCAGTGGCAGCGATTAGAACATCAGCGCCGTCATGACCAACGCGTGCAGTGAGCTCTCCCCAAAGGCAGGCAATTTCCGGAGTAACCGGCAGCACACGATCACCATAATTCCGCATCATCTCGTCCAGCCAAGATTGCAGCCGCCCGGCAAAGAGAGCATCTTTATTCCGTTGCAAAGCTATGCCGCGCTGAATTTCACTTATGGCCACTACGCTGAGAAAGAGACTTTTTTCGGGGGCCAAAGAGAGCCAGTTGACAACATTTTGGTCAGGAGTTCGCTTGCGAAGTTCGGAAATAACCATCGTATCGAGAAGCCACATCAGAATTCAACCTCGCGGGAATTAAACGGCAACCTTTCAAACTCAACATCATCCTTTGGAAGCGCCAGCAAATGATCCACAAACCGGGGCATAGAGGCAGCCTTGAACTTTTCAAGTCGTACATATTCATCAGCTGCCACAATTACCACCACTTCACGCCCACGCCGGGTCACATGCTGCGGTTCACCATGAAGTGCCGCCTCAACTACTTTACTGAACTGATTTTTGGCATCCTGTAAGCGCCACGATTCAGATCTCATACTTTGCCTCCTTATAAATCTAGCCAGCTTAACTAGCTAGATTGTGGTAAAGATGCGTTGTTTTGTCAATATAAAGTTTGCCCGATCTGGAGGATCAAGCTGTTCATACCTGGCAACTATACAAAAAATACGGCAGGATCCATCGACAGCTTTTCCGCATCGATAATGCCCAGAATAGCTCTCTCTGGGGACGAAATATCGGCAGTGTCAACAATTTCACCATCTATCGCCTCGCCATCAGGAGTCGTAATCAGTTTTACCCAAGGGGTAGCAAGGCTTAGCGGCGGTTGCCTGTTTTTGACTACAATCGCCAGCTCCTTTGATTTAAGCAGCAGGAATGTCCCGACGGGATAGATGCCGATCTCGGCGACAAACAGTTTGAGGATAACAGGATCGTAGCTCTTGCCGGATCTGGAAAGCATGAAACGGATAACCTTTTCCGGTTCTTTGGCAGCCCTGGAGTAAACCCTTGCTGAAGTGAACGCGTCATAATCATCGGCAACATTTATGATGCGGGCAAACAGTCCCATTTTCTGGTACGCTCCGCTGGGATAGCCAGAGAAGTCGTAGAGGAGATGATGTTCAAAGGCCACGGCTATCATTCTGGCGCTCAAATTATCAAACTGCTTTAACTCCAGCAGCAGCTTGACACCAAGTAGCGGATGTTTCTGCATCTCAAGCCAGTCGCTTTGAGTAAATTCAGTGTTTTTATCAAGCAGCTCCGGTGATAACCTTGTTTTGCCGATATCATGACAGAGAGCGGTCAGCCCGAGTTCACAGCAACTGCTTTTGGCAAGACCGGCCTTGAGCCCCACAATCATGGCAAGGATACAAACATTGACCGGATGGTTGCTCGAGTATTTTTCGCGGCATTTAAGAGTAGTAAGACCGATCAGATCGCTGGGGTCGGTAAGAATCTGATCGACCATCCCCTGAACAACCCTTTTGGCCTTGGCAAGGCGGAGGGTTTTCCCTGTTGTGGCAGCGTTCATCATTTCATCGACGGCAATGATTGCCTGAAAATATATCCGCTTGGCCCGTGATTTACTGTCCATCCTGACATCGTCGTCACTAAGGGAGTAGTCGGCCACCATAGTCATAACTTCCAACTCGATGCGGTTAATACCGGCAGCGTTCATGCGGTTCTGCAGTTCAGAAAATGCCGGCTCTGACTGGGTATTTTCAAGTTTGAGCAGGGTGTAGATAAACCCTATTATATCAGAAGGTGCGACTCCCGGAACAAAGGTCATCGCTCCCAGAAAACAGCGCTTCATCTCCTCCATCGTAAACCTGAAGGCTTCAAAACCGGAAGCATCGGGCTTAAGGCGTAGATCGCCGAGAAACAGATACCCCCCTTTCAGCCGTAGCGATGCTTCAGCATTCATTTTGTGCATGTTACGAATTACGGTCAGGAACTGCTCGATAGGTGCGGTCAGGGCAGCATGACCTTCACGGTAGTTTTGTGCAGTTTTAAGCAGCACAAAAAAACGGGTCACGAGGCTCCTGCCTGCCTGCAGCAGCACCTTTTCAAGCTGATCAGGGTTTGTCAGCGTCTCCATTCAGTCTTCCTTTTGCAGTGAGACAGGCGCAGCCTTAACGAGCATCTCGATGGCACTGATTATGACCTCGTGGTGATCCCTGGTCTTTGCCCGCAGCGCCTCTTTCAGCAGCTTTATGCTCTCTTCACCAGGAATTTTCTGGAGACCGGCAGCTGCGCAGATAACAGCCTCTTTCTCCCCAGCCCTGTTGAAGTGAAACTTGTTTGTAAGCATTTTTTTGAAGAGCGGCAGCGCTTTTTCAACGCCAAGCTCGGCAATAGCCTCGTAAACCGCTTTTTTCTCAGAAATGCTTATAACATCAAACGCTTCAGAATTGACAAAATCAATTAATGGTTTCAACGCGAGCTGCAGTCTTGCTCTCCCCATCAGCTGCACAGCCGTAATCCTCATGGAAGAGGCTTCATCGCGCAGGAACTTCAGAATATAAGGCTTAGCCTTTGGGTCCGGAACCGATAACAGGTATTTCAAAACCTCTTTCCTTACCCTCAGCTCGCGGTGAGTGATAAGCGTGACTACCTGCTCCAACAGGGCGGTATTTTTCAGCTGGATAAGGATTGTCACCATATTCCTTACCAGATACCATCTGGAATCCTTGAAATACGGCAGGAGAATATGCGGGTTATCTCTGGCTATATTGATTAATGCATCTATCAACACCTTCCGCATCTTCATCTTCCCGACAAGGCCGAGAAGCTCGCAAAGTGCCGACGAGGAAGTCTGACCAATCATGACCGCCACTATCTTCAGTCCATCAAGAGAAACCGCCTCAGTCGTATCAATACATTTACAGAGCCCATTGAGTGCTTCTTCCGTCCAGAATCTGCCGAGTGCAAGCTGAATCGCCCGACTCCTCTCGGCAGAGGCCTCCGAAGCGGTTGCCTTCCTGTGGAGGAAAGCAAACATCTTGAGCGCAACTTCAATCTCGCCGGAAGCAAAGAGATTCCTCGCAAACTTCAGGTAAATTTCGAGAAATTCTGTAAAAAGCTCATTGGCCTGAGCGCCCGAAAGGATGGCAGACAATATTCTGGCACTCTCTTCCAGCGGCCTCAGTCGCGCTTCAGATTCGATAAATTCCTTCAAAGCGGCCATATTATCGGCTGAAACAGCTAACAGATTGTCCGGAATCGCCGCAAGCGGTGCTGCCAAAGAGAATGGATCTTTTGGAAAAGCAGAGAGGGTTTTCCTTTGTGCGGACAGTCCGACCAGCTGTTCATCAATCTGTTTGTCAATTTCCTGGTAATCGTCTTCAAGAATATAAGTAAAGTGTGGCAGTCCTTTGTCCCAGAGGAGAGTGACAATATCATCGTCCACCGAGTAGGCGGCGTTCATGTTGACTATTTCAAGAAAATCTTTAAGTTCCCACTCGGCAAGACCCTGCCTGAAGATAATCGACCTTATACCATCCGAATACATCCGAAAAGCCAGACTCTCTTTGATGTCGGGGTTTTCATAAACCAGTTGCCCCTTGTATCTGAGCTCGAATCGCTCAACATCCAGCTTGTATTCACTGTATTGAGTGAGCATGGCTGACATTTTTTCCGCCAGCTCCTGAAAAAATTGTACCAGAAGGGGGCTGTTGGCCTGGTACAGCTTGACCCCCTTAGCGGTTTTCACCATCGTCAGCATGATGTCCGTCGCCAGAGCAACTTCTGACTTGCTCACCACTCCGGGTACTGACTCCTCAGCTGCTATCGAAATATCATCACTCATGATTGTCTCTTCAAACCTCATGTTTTTTTAAAAGCAGAAAAACCCTGCAGACGTCACAACCCCTTCACTGCATAGATTCCCGGTGCATTACGCCAGAAACCTTTGTAGTCGAGGCCATAGCCGAACAAAAAGCGATCCTCTGTTTCTATTCCGCTAAAATCCGCTTTGTACCCTGGCTTGACCTTCCGGTCATGAAGCTTGTCGACCAACACGGCCATCAACACTTCGGCAGCACCAGCCGCCACGCAATAATCAGCGATTGCAGCAAGTGTTACTCCTTCATCAAGAATGTCGTCGAGCAGGACAACCGTGCGGCCTTCAAGATCTCTTGTGGGGCGGACAAGCCAGTCAAGAGCGCCCCCCTGATGCTCTGAGCCGTAGCGGCTGACATGAATATATTCAACCTCAAGCGGGAACACCAGCTTTGTCAGTAGCTGCCCGGCAAAAATCAGTGCGCCGTTCATGACACAGAGCATTATCGGTCTTTTCTCGGCAAGCCGTGCAGTCATCTCCCGGCCAAGTCTGCCTATGGCTGCCGCAACCTCAACTTCATCAGCCAGCAGATCGGCATCAGCAATGATCTTGTTAGCTTCAGCAACGTTCATTAACGGACTCCTTGATAAATTTGCAGGAGTTTATCACATCTGCTGCAAAGAGCTATAAATCTGTCCTTAAATATCTATTTTCTTAACAAATAAGAGCTGAATCACTTTGGAGATCGACTCAAACTCTCCGGACTATTCATCGCTTGTAATCTCGCCGGCTCTCATTTAAATTGAATTGCATGAAACTGAACCTCTTTAGAAAATTCCTGCTGGCGCTGTTTCTGATTGCTCTCCTGCCACTGGCCTTTTCCTCAGCAACTCTTTTCCTTAATCTTCGTAGCACCAACTCACGCCTGGCAGAAAACATTTCCAACGCAACTGATCGCCAGGCTTCTGAAGCGCTG
The DNA here is from genome assembly GCA_963787125.1 of uncultured delta proteobacterium. Taxonomy (GTDB): domain Bacteria; phylum Desulfobacterota; class Desulfuromonadia; order Geobacterales; family DSM-12255; genus VEOV01. Next base: position 403,244 of record CAWBBV010000007.1, on the reverse strand, counting down.
CAGAGCAGGGCACAGCAGATTGCCGAGGATGTTTCCCAATTCCTGGCAGAGTGCGAAAACGATCTGCGCCTTGTTGCCGCTATCTCTAAAGACAGCTCAACCCTTGACAGTTTTTACGCCAGCAGAAAAATCGAAGTCTGGCGAAGAGTTAAAAAAGGGGGTAAAACCGCTGAAGAAAGGATTTCGATCCCGATATACTCATCCATTGAACTCCTGGATCGCAACGGCAGACAGCGCTTTGTCATCGACTCCGGCAGAATTCTCCCGGTAGAACAGCTTAAAAATGTCGCTATACCTGCCAACACCCGTTTCAAAAGCGAAGCATACTTTAAAAAAACTGCCGCGCTTAAACCGGGAGGCATCTACGTTAGCCACTTGACGGGCTTTCATCTGGCTAAACCGGAACAGCTGGCAGGTGCTGCTGATTCGGAGCACGCTTACGGAGGCAGAGAGTACCAGGGGGTTATCCGTTTTTCCACGCCGCTGTACAGCTCCCAGGGAGAATTTGAAGGGGCAGTTGTCCTCTCCCTTGATCATCGCCACTTGATGGAGTTCAGTCAGCATGTGCTCCCCGGCAGCGTTGAGAAGACGATCTTCCCTTCCTACAGTAGTGGCAATTACGCCTTTATCTTTGATGATGAAGGCTGGATCATCACTCACCCGAACTTTTGGGATATCCGTGGTCTTGATCCAAACGGAAACCCGGTTCCCCCTTACAGCAGTAAATCAACAAAAGCTGAGATAGAAAGTGGTCACATCCCTTTCAATCTGGATCATGCCGGCTTTATCCATCCGAACTATCCAGTTGTTGCCAACGCTGTGAGAGCCTGGAAAAGCGGCTATGTGGACACCACCAATGTGGGTGGAGCACATAAAGTCATGGCGTACGCCCCGATCATTTATACTACCGGCGACTACTCCCGACACGGCATATTCGGCGGTGTTACCATCGGTTTTCAGACTGACCTGTTTCACGAACCGGCACGGGCAGCGGCAGCAATTATCAATGACCAGATGCACGATCACCTGCAGAAGAGTGGGCTGATACTGGCACTGGCAACAGCGCTGGCACTCCTGGCCGCATGGCAAATATCCCGGGGGATAACCCGGCCACTGGCTCTTTTGACTGAGCAGGCGCGGGCCCTTGCCGGCGGCAGTGACAGCAGCCGGGTTGAAATAAGTTCCGGTGATGAGGTCGGTGAGCTTGCAGCTGACTTTAACCGGATGGCGACTGAACTTGAACGGCGTAACGGTCGACTGCTGGAAACGCTTGCCGAGCTCGACCGTTCACGACAGGAGGTTACCGGTGAAAGAAACTTCATGGAAGGGGTTGTAGACAGTATCTCCAGTGCCATTATCCCCTTTTCCCGCAACGGCCTGCTGATATCCATCAACACAAAGGGCCGTGCCATCCTGGGGAAGACCCCTGCAGCAGGTGAACATTATCGTCATGTTTTCGCCAGCTGGCCGGAACTGATAACACGGGTTGACGAGACGGTGAATGGCCATCGACCTTTTGGACGGCAGCCATTCACTGTTGACAACATGTATTTTGATATCGGTATCTTCACAATCGGTGCAGACATGGAACAGGGGATTACCGTAACAATCCGCGATGAAACCGAGAAAGAGCGCATGCGGGAAGAGATGACCCGCATGGACCGTTTTGCCTCCCTGGGGAAACTTTCCGCCGGCATCGCCCATGAAATCAGGAACCCGCTGACCGGCATCATGCTGCTGCTGGATGATCTCCATGACCGCTCGAACGTCGATCCGGAAAGCAGGGAGATGCTGGGGAAAGCCCTTGAAGAGATCGAACGGGTCGAAAAACTGATCAATGCCCTCTTGAGCTACGCTTCGCCACCACGCTCGGAATTCAGCTCCGGTGACATCGGCGTTGCAATCCATGATACGCTCCTCTTTTTCAGGAAAGCCTGTGAAAAAGCAGGCATCACCCTGACCAGCAGCATTGGGAGATTCCCTCCCTGCGCCTTTGATCAGGATAAGATTCGCCAGATGCTGCTGAATCTTCTTCGCAACGCGCTGATGGCAACAAAACCGGGTGGACGCATCACAGTTACTGCGGAGGCTGAAAACGGCATGGCGACGCTGACCATAAGCGACACCGGTCAGGGGATACCTGCGGCGGATATTGAGCAGATTTTTGAGCCTTTTTTCACCAGAAGCCGGGGGGGAACGGGTCTGGGGCTCTCCATCACTCAGAGAATAGTCGAAGAGCACCACGGCACCATAACTGCCGGAAGTGTAGAAGATCAGGGCACAATATTTACGATCAGGCTCCCGCTGGAGAGAGCTGCAGAGGATAGTGATGGAAAAGATACTGATAATTGATGATGAAGAGTTTATCCGTGAGAATGTCAATCGGGTCCTGCGGGATGAAGGCTATCAGGTCATTCAGGCTGTGGACGGAAAGAGTGCACTTGAGCGTGTTACCTCCGAAGAAATCGACCTGGTGCTGTTGGACCTGAATCTTGGCCCGGAAAACGGCATTGATGTCCTGAAAAAAATGAAAGAGCTTGATCCCGAACTACTGGTGATCGTTATCACCGGCTACGGCTCAGTTGAATCGGCGGTGGAATCGCTGCAATCAGGGGCGTTCCACTACATGAAAAAGCCATTCAAGGCCGATGCGCTCCGCTTGATTGTCAAATTGGCGCTCCAGACCAGCAGTCTCAAGCGGGAAGTCCGCGCCATCCGCAAAGGTGAGCTGGAGTTTTTTGAAAAAATTCCCATGGTCGGGGTCAGCAGTGCCCTGAAAGAGATCATGCGGCAGGCGAGAGAAGTCGCCAAGCATCCGGAAGCGACGGTTCTCATCACCGGAGAATCCGGTACCGGCAAGGAACTTATTGCCAAAAGCATCCACCACCTGTCAGAGCGACGCGAAGCACCCTTAATCGAGATAAACTGCGCCTCCATTCCGGTGAACCTCCTGGAGAGTGAGCTGTTTGGTCACGAGAAAGGGGCCTTTACCGATGCAACTGTCAGAAAACAGGGACTGTTCGAAATGGCCAACCGGGGGACAATCTTCCTTGACGAGGTTGGGGAGATGGAACCGGCCATGCAGGCAAAACTGCTCAGAGTGCTGGAAAGCCGAACTGTCCGGCGAGTCGGGGGGACAAAAAGCATCGAGGTTGATGTTCGGGTTATTGCCGCCACCAACCGGAATCTGAAGGAAGCAATTCTTCAGGGTGATTTCCGGGAAGACCTCTACTACCGCCTCAATGTCTTTCCGATTCATATCCCTCCGTTGCGGGAGCGGCAGGAAGACATTCCGGTGCTGGTAACGTTCTTTCTGGAAATCTACAACCGGAAATTTTCACGAACCTTTGCAGCCGTTGACTCTGAAGCTCTGCAGAGAATGACCAGCTACAGCTGGCCCGGAAACATCAGGGAGCTGAAAAACAGCATCGAACGCATCTGCATCATGCAGTCCGGGCCGAAACTCCTGGCAGAACATTTGCCACCGGAGATCAGAGGTGATGACAAAAAAACCCCGACCGACTTCTGCGCCGACACAGCTTTTACAATCGGCCTGGAAGAGGCGGTAGCCAACTTTGAACGGGAGATAATTCTCTCTGCACTTAAAGCGTGCAACAGCAATGTATTGCAGGCTGCCCAGTTACTCAAGGTTCCCCGCGGCACCCTCCGCTATAAGCTGGAAAGGATGGGGATTGTTCCTTGAAAGAAGCCATCAGGATAGGTTTAACAAAATATCGGCAAGCAAACCTTCCCTTTTCGATGAAACGCACCAGATATCGCATCCCCGGATGGCCGGGGGTCAGAGCGGTAACGTCTTGTTAATATTGGTGGCTCTCAGCAATTCCAACGCAGCCGATGAATAAAATTGATCCCAGAAATCCCCCTTGCCCATCTCCTGCAAAGCGGTTACAGCACTTAGATCGCCTATCTTACCGAGAGCTTCAGCGGCAGCATGCTTCACGTTAGGTTCAGGATCCAGAAGCGCATTCATGAGCGGCATAACCGCCTTATTATTACCGATCTCCCCAAGCATGACCGCACTAAAGTTTCTCACCTCTTCATTAGCATCAATGAGCATTTTTATCAGATGGGGTACGGCCATTTCTCCGAAAGCCACCAGCGCCTCCATGGCGCCGTTGCGCAGGTCGGCATCATCATCGTTGCGGACCGCTTCTTCCAGAATTGGTAAACATACTTTAAATCCTGCCATCAGGACAATGTCCATGGCCTTCTGCCGGTATACCGGGCTGCTGTCGGCTATTAATCGAACCAGTTCCGGCAGACTTACACCATGCATTGAGGTGAAAGACTGTTCGTTGTTACAATTATTTGTTGTCATATTTCCATCGCTCCTCAGTCTGTCAGCCAGCTTACTTCTACATTTGCCAAATACGCTTTGAGTGCTCACATTGACTGCTCTACCGCCGCAATGCGTCGCACAAGCACTCTCCTGGCGTGAAGATGTTGTTGTTCAACATTTCCTCAGTCAACACCCCCCTCATTCACCTTAACCGGCAAACTATGCCCTCTCTGTTTCAGGCGATCTTGAATTTTGCCACCATTGCAGCCTGCTCGGCAGCCTGCTGGGAAAGACGTTCCGCCGACCTGGCGAGCTGCTCCACCGCGGAGAGGTTTTCCCGGGTCAGATCGCTGATGTTCTCCACCGCCTTGACCACCATCTCCCCCCCAGACTTCTGCTCTCTCGTAGCGTTCGCCACCTGCTGGGTCATATCATTCATGGAACTCACCGAAGTGACGATCTGCCGCGCTGACAACGCTTGCTCCCGGGTAGCGATGCTCACCTGCTGGGTAACACTATTCATGTTTTCGACAGCAATCCTGATCTGTCGGCTCCCCAGTGCCTGTTCCCGCGTCGCGCCGGTAACTTCGCCGGTGATGCAGTTCATCCGCTCGACGGCTATCCGGATCTGCCGACCGCCCAGCGCCTGTTCACGGGCAGCTCCAGCTACCTGCACCGTTGTCAGGTTCATCTTCTCCACTGCCTTGATAACCTGATTCGAGGCGTCCGCCTGCTCGCCGGTCATTGCCGCCACTTCACTCATCAGGGCACTTGTCTGCTCGATGCTTCTGACGATGTTGTTTAGGGCGTTACCGGCAACTTCCGACAGATCCATGGATGCTCGCGCCTCCCGCGAAGCCATTTCGCCGTATTTGACTGAATCATTGGTGTCAGCCTGTACCTGCTTTATGACCTGGCCGATCTCTTTGGTGGCGCTGACACTTCGCTCGGCCAGCTTGCGCACTTCATCAGCAACAACGGCAAAACCCCGCCCGGCATCGCCAGCCCGGGCAGCCTCGATGGCGGCGTTCAGAGCCAGCAGGTTGGTCTGGTCGGCAATCTCGTTAATAACATTGACAATCCCGCCAATCTCTTCCGAGCGTTTACCAAGGTTGACGATGGAGGCTGCAGTCTTCTCACTTACCTCTGCCACCCGTTTCATGGCGGTCAGCGCCTCCTGTACCGCCTTTTGCCCGGCATACCCCTCCTGGGCAGCGGTCTTGGCAACGGTATCGGCGTCGCTAACGTTCTTCGACACTCTACTTATGGAGGCGGCCAGTTCTTCGACAATGGCAGCAGCTTCAATTGACATCTGCTGTAGCTCCTGGCTGTTGCCGGCAACCTGCTCGATGGAAACAGTCATCTGCTCGACGGTGCTCGACGTTTCCGATACCGAGGAGGCGAGTTCCTCGGCGTTCCTCGCCACTTTTTCGATAGAGACGGTCATCTGCTCAATGGTCGCCGAGGTCTCTGCCACTGATGACGCCATCACATCGGCGCTTTTTGCTACCTGTTCACTGGAAGCACCCAGTTCCTGAATAGAGGATGAGACTTCACCTGCATTGGTTGCCAGAGAGTCGGCACTGATTGCCACGGTCTGGATGGAGGCCGCCATTTCAACCATGGTGGAAGAAGTTTCGTCGGCAGCGGATGCCTGGCTGTGCGCTGCCCTGGAAAGCTGTTCGCTGCCGGTGGATATCTGGCTGGCTGCTGCTGCTACCTGGGATGAATTGTCCTTGATCTGGCCGACGATTTTTCTCAGCCCCTCTTTCATTTTCTGCAGCATATTAAGCAACTGTCTCGTTTCATCACCGGTAATGACCGGCAGGTCACCAGTCAGATCGCCGTCGGCGACTTTTTCGGCAAGGTCAACCGCTTCCCGCAAGGGCTTGGTGATCGATCTGGTGATAACGATGCCGATGATAAAGGCAACTATGACCCCGGCAACGGCAACAGCGACCATCAGCTTGATCGCCGCTTCCGCTGCTTTCTTGTTGGCCTCCACAACCTGTTTTGCCTCGGCAATATTGTGCTCTATCAGTTTCTCGATCGCCACGGCCTCCGCATGGGCCTTTACGCTCCCCTCTGTCACAAACAACCTGTTGGCCTCATCCTGCTTTCCTTCCACGGAAAGATCCATGATTCTGGCTCGAATATCCTTCCAGCCTTTGCGTGAAGCCATAAATTCCTCGAACAGCTTCTTCTCCTCCGGAGTGGTTGCCGTCTTCTCGAACGCCTCCGACTTTTCCTGAATATGGGCACTGAGCTTTTTGACTTCCTCTTCGATATGCTCCTTCTTGCTCTTGTTCGATTCCAGCAGCAACATGCCCGTATTGGCCTGATTCTCACGGAACGACTCGGCAACGTCTGAAATCAAGGTAATTGGAATCAAGTTCTCTGCATAAAGCTGCATGTTTGCCTGATGCAACCTCTTAACGTTCACCATGCCTATCCAGCCGATGACACCCGAAATCAAGGCGACCAAAATAAAGCTGGCCATAAGCTTTGTACCGATTTTCATATTCATGACAGTCTCCATTTTTTTAAATATTTTGTTAAAGTGAATTATTAAGCCAGCATCAGGGACCGGTTCAGATCGAGAATGATGATCAGGCGGCTGTCCAGCTTGCCGACTCCCCGGATGAAATTTTCATCAATGCCGGCTGCTTCTTCCGGCAGCTCTTCTACCACTCCGGCCTGCACCTTGATTACCTGGGAGACGCTGTCCACCAGCATCCCCAGGCGCTTCATGCCACGCTCCACCACCACAATCCGCTGTTGGTCACTCATTTCGCCTGCCGGCAACCGGAACCTCTTGCGGAGATCGATGACCGGAATAATCTTGCCGCGTAGGTTGATCACGCCGGTGACATGATTCTGGGCCCCCGGCACCGGTGTGACATTGGTCGCCCGGATGATCTCCTGGACGCTGCCGATCTCAACGCCGTACTCCTCCCTTTCCAGATGGAAGGTCACCAGATGATAAAAGGTTTTTTCCGCTTCATTTTCTGCCGCACCCTGCATGTAATTGACTTCATCCTGGGCCTTGTCCACAAAGCGTGACAGAACATCCTCGGCCAGTCCTGAAGCCGGCAGCAACAGTTCATTGTTTGCGTTCATAATTGTTATCTCCTTTCATTATCACCAGAAGCGTTGCAATATCGATGATCAAGGAGACCCGGCCGTCACCAAGCACGGTCGCACCCGATATTCCGGGCAAATTACCCAGATAGTCGTCAATCCCCTTAATAACAATCTCCTGCTGCCCCAGGAGCCGGTCTACGACAATTCCGCCCCGCTTTTCGCCACTGCCGACAATGACGACATATTCCATATCCCCGCGCTCTACCTGAACAAGTCCGAAACTGTTGTTCAGCCGGACTATGGGGAGCAGCCGATCGCGCAGATTGATCAGTTCACCGGCAGCCACCCGGTGTATTACGGCAGAGTCGAGCCGTAAACTCTCCAGGACTCCCGTTAGAGGGATGGCAAAAGTCTCCCCTGAAACCTCCACCAGGAGAGCCTGGATAATGGCCAGGGTCAAGGGCAGCTTTATGGTGAACTCTGTTCCTCTGCCGGCAACAGTGGCTATATCAATGGTCCCGTTTAAAGAGGTCACCGCTTTCTTGACGACATCAAGCCCGATCCCGCGACCGGATGTCTCAGTCACCCTGCTGCAGGTGGAAAAGCCCGGCAGGAATAGCAGTTGAAACGCTTCCTGCTCGTTCAGACGCCGGGCTTCTTCGTTATCGAGCAGACCCTTGACCAGAGCCGAAGCAGTTATTTTCTCGGCCGACAGACCGCGGCCGTCATCTGTCACTTTAATAACAATATTGTTGCTTTCATGGCAGGCGCTCAGTTTCAGGGTTGCCGCTGACGGCTTCCCTGCGTCACGCCGCTCCGCCGGGGACTCGATGCCATGATCGACTGCATTACGGATCAGATGGAGCAACGGTTCACCGATTTCATCAATAACGGTTTTGTCGAGTTCGGTCTCCTCACCCTCGAAAACCATATTTATCTCTTTGCCATGACTCTGGGAAAGATCGCGCACCAGCCGGTTGAAGCGCTGAAAAACCGCCTTGATCGGCAGCATCCTGACTTTCATGATGGCATCGCGCAGGTCATTGGCGGTTTTGCCGAGTGACTGGCAGGTTTCATTGAATGCCTGCAGCAGCGCCCGGTCCACCGCTGCCGCTTTGAACCTCGACTCAAGGGAGAGCAGGGCCGTGCGCTGAATGACCAGCTCCCCCACCAGATTGAGCAGATCATCGAGTTTTTCGAAGTTGACCTTCAGTGTGCCGGACTTCCTGGTTATGTAGCCAGTGTCGTCTCGTAGGTCACCCTGGCTGGGAATCGCTGTAAAAGGGACGATCTCCCCGCTGTCCAGAGTTTCAAGGTCGGCAGTTTCGCTGCTCAGATCCAATTCAGCTGCCGGATCAATGGCGAGCCGCTGTAATGCTCCCCGCAGAACAGTGATTGCCGTGTAACAGGCTTCCACCAGCTCCATGGTCAGCAGAGCCGACCCTTCGGATACTGGCTTTAAAACGGATTCGAGCTGGTGAACATACGTCTGCAAAGGCGAGAACCCCATCATCCCCGAATTCCCCTTCAGTGTGTGGAGACTCCCCAGCATCTTCAGCAGATGCTGCTTGTCGGTGGAACCGGCGGCAACGCACTTTTCCATCTCCAGCAGCGCTGTCTCGACGTTGTCGATATGCCCGGTTGCGTCTTCAAGAAAATCCTGAAACAGGGCTATAAAATCTGCTTTTCCGCTCAAAACCTACTCCTGTGAACTCTTTCAGTTAACAGCCAGTTGACTGGCTAATACCGTATGGCAGCTGAAAATCTTTTCGATCAGAGCATGGAGATTTGCCGGGAGAAAAGGCTTCTTCAGATATCCTCTGGCACCCAGCTGCATCCCTCGCACAGTATCTTCTTCCTTGCCCTCGGTACTGATGATGATAATTGGAATTCTTTTGGGGATCAGTGCGGCTGAAGCCTTCTCCATGAACTGCAGTCCGTTCATGACCGGCATGTTGACATCCAGCAGGATCAGGTCGATGTCCCTGTGTTTAGAAAGCATTTCCAACGCCTCTCCTCCGTGCATGGCACTCACAAGCTCACACTGATAACGGTTCATAACAAGCCGGTACATCTGGTGGATCAGGGCTGAGTCATCTACAACGAGCACTTTCTTTAACATAATCTCTCCTTTAAAATTTTCTTTACCGGTTCTATCAATCTCAATGTGCAGGTTATGAATTCGTGCCTACATGCTCCACCTTGAAGCTGTAGCAGCAGCGCAGATGATCTATTCGGGCTTTTCACGAAACCTAATGGTGCGCTTTAGATTGACTCCCTGAGTGACTGCCTCGACAATAACCCCGGATTCAACCGGTTTGGATAGAAAGCCGAATACTTTCAATTCTTTTGCTGCCAGGGCTATTTCGAGATCTACAACTCCGGTCAGCAGAATCACCGGGGTCGTGGTATCGATGCTGCGAATTTTCTCGAAGAATTTCAGGCCGCTCATTCCCGGCATGCTCACATCAGACACCACGACTTCGGGACAGACATCGTTATAGGCATTGAACGCGCTGTAACCGTCACTGAAAGAATGAGTATTAAAACCCTGGGAAGAGAGTAGTGCGCTGACACTCTGCAGAACAGAGGGATCATCATCCACGACCATAACGATGCCAGCATTCTTCTGATGCATAAATTCCCCACCTGAAAAAACAGGCCACTTGATAGTGAATCTGTAATTCATTAGAGCACAGGCTATGCCAACAGCTGCCACGTCACATTTATCACTAATATCGGTAAGTTAAAGGTGTGGCACCACAGGAGGGAGTTGAGCCAATTGTCGCTGCCAATAGCAGGTCAATCTGATCTAAGTAATATATATAGCTGTTTGATCAGTGGTTTTTTGTTTATGCGTCGAAATCGACAGCTGAGACAATTGTCGCAGCGTCGCCGGGGAGAAATTGCTCGGTCATAGAGAAGAGAATAAACCTGACGAGATTTTTACTGGTGAGAAGATATTGCGGAGAAATTATCGGCGACAGAGTCTCTTGTTCAGTGCATGCCTGGTAAGGCCCAGCATGACTGCGGCCGCTCCCTGATTGCCTCTGGTCAACTGCAGCGCTTTATCAGTGAGATATTGCTCCATCTCCTGAAGGGTCGGGAAACGCCCTAAAACATCAAAGTCCCCGCTGTATCCGGCTGCAGACTCTGACAGAGGGCCATGAGAGGATGTCTTGTCAGCCATAAATTTGTCAAATGCCGCCGGCGTGAGGTCACCCCCCCTGTGTGTAGTAAGGGCATCAAAAATCATGGCTTTCAGTTCACGTACATTACCGGGAAAGTGATAGGCACTCAAGCGGGCAAGAAGCTCGGGACGGTACGCCGGCTTGCTTTTGTGCAGCTCCTTGGAAGCTTCCTCAAGAAACACTTCCAGAAGGAGAGGTATATCCTCCCGCCGCTCCCGTAATGGAGGGATGTGCACCCGATGGGAACAGAGCCTGAAGTAGAGATCCTTGCGGAAAAATCCCTCAGCAATAAGGTGTTCAAGGTGTTGGTTAGTGGCAACGACAAAACGGGTCCGGCTCTGCACTCCCCGGTCAGAACCCAGGGGGAAGTATTCGCCTTCCTGCAGAAGGCGGAGCAGTTTCACCTGGGAAGTAACACTGAGATCGCCGATTTCATCAAGGAACAGGGTACCACCGGCAGCTCTGGAGATCATACCTTCCCGTGTATCAGCAGCTCCGGTAAAAGCCCCTTTGCAGTGGCCAAAAAGAGTGTCGGCAAACATCAGATCATCAAGGCCTGCCGAATTAATCGCCACGAAATTACCAGTAGCACCGCTGAGAGTATGCACGGCACGGGCAATGAGCTCCTTGCCGACCCCGGTCTCACCGGTAATCAGCACCGGTTGCGCCGTGACGGCAGCTGCCTCCAGATAACCAAACAACGACTGCATTCTGGTACTGCGTGTAATAATAGCATCAAATGCCTTCTGGTTGCGTAATTTACCGGTTAGCAGTGATTCCCGCAGGGAGGCTATCTCGCGCCGCAAGGTGCTCATCTCAATGGCTTTGCGGCAAGTGGCGATCAATCTTTCCGGCTCCACCGGTTTGGAGATATAATCAAAAGCTCCTTTTTTCATGCAGTCAATGGCAGTTTCGAGTTCATCGGCAGCTGTCATGATGACGACCGGAATATGGGGGTAGGAAGATGTTATCTCCTCAAGCAGCACTTTCCCGGAAAGAAAAGGCATCTGCAGGTCAAGGACAATGACACTGGCATCATGGTCTGCCAGAAAAGGGAGGAGATTGCGGCTGTCATCAAGCGTCTCAACTGAATTAAAACCTGCCTGCATCAGAATCAGGGTTGAACCGAGTAAAATGTCAGATTCATCATCAACAAGAATGATTGATACTCCGCCGGCAGTTGGTTTCCTGTTCACAATAAATCTCCTTCAACCCTGCAAACCCTTACGTAAAGGCCCCAAAACTTCTGAAATGATATGGATACAAAAAAACTACCGAACAGGAATTAACCCTTTATTCATAACAGTAGCTGAGTGTCCTATCATTTTCCATGTAAAACTATCCATATAACTGTTAATATTCAATGAAAATTTAAGCGCAGGCAAATTTTTCGTTGCCGTCACAGGTATCATCCATGAAACATTTTGCACTCCCCATACTTCTCTTCGTTGCGACAATTTTTTTGATTTCTTTTACCGCTGCAGAGGTTTCCCCGGCAACCCATCCAACTGATCCGGAGATAGTCCTGACAGATGCTGAAAAGAGCTGGCTGGCCGCACACCGAACCGTCCGGGTTCGGATCGGTGATGGTTATCCCCCCTTTGAGTTCTTTAGCGACAACCGTTACCAAGGCATGGCTTACGAATATCTTACCTTGGTCGGTAAACGCCTGGGGATTGACTTCCAGCCGGTGACCGGCCCTAGCTGGCCGGAAGCACTCTCGCAACTAAAAGAAAAACGCGGTATCGATCTAATCCTTTGCATTACTCACACCGCCGAGAGAGAAAGCTCCATTGTTTTCACCAAAGATTATCTCTCCTTCCCCCAGATGATCTTTAGCGTTAAGGATGGCCATTTCATCTCCGGAATCATAGATCTTGCCGGAAGAGTGATCGCAGTGGAACGTGGCTTTGTCATGAAGGAGTGGTTACAGCGCGATATTCCCGGAGTCAGGCTACTGGAGGTCAATACTCCTGCAGAAGCCTTGGAGGCAGTCTCAACTAGCAAGGCCGATGCATATATTCAGAATCTGGCGGTCGGCACCTATCTGATCGACAAAAAGGGACTGGTCAACATCAAGGTTGCCGCACCTGCATCCCCTTACGAAGACGACAGACTGGCCATGGGAGTTCGCAATGACTGGCCCGAACTGGCACGCCTGATTGACAAGGCACTAGCCTCTATAACCCCTGAGGAACACCAGACAATACGCAACAATTGGCTCTCCTTGCGGATCGAGCACGGCATCAGGCTTCTGGATGTCATCAAATGGAGCGGATTGATTGCCAGCTTTGCCATGGTCTGGATTCTGCTTCTCAGACGGGCAGTCAAAGTCCGGACTGCAGCCCTCCAGTTGGAAGTTGAACGACGACGCACAACTGAAGAAGTGCTCAAGGAAAGCAATGAAGAGCTCTCCGCTACAGAAGAGAAACTGCGCCAGCAACTGGACAAAAATATTTCTGCCCACGAGGAACTGCTTAAGAATCAGGAACTTCTCAAAGCGGTCATAGACAATACTTTCCACCTTCAGGGTCTCTTGTCCCCGGACGGAAGGCTGATTGAAGTCAACCAGACCGCCCTGGACCTCGTCGGACAAAACAGGGATAATGTCATAGGCTGCTATTTCTGGGACACCCCCTGGTGGAGCCATAATCCGGCCCTGCAGCGGCAGTTGCAACAGGATATTTATTCAGCCGCAACCGGAGCGTTCGTTCGTAACGAGGCGCAGCATCCCGACTTTAACGGGAATGTGCATACCATAGATTTTTCCCTGAAACCGATGAAAGATTCTTCTGGCAAGATAATCTATATCATCGCCGAGGGGAGTGACATCACCGAACTCAAAAACATGGAATCGCGTCTGGCTGCGGTCATTAACAGCACTACCGACCTCATCTGGTCAGTGGATCTAAACTTCGGCCTGCTCTCCTTCAATAACGCCATCGCCGAACACTTCCGCCGGAACTACGGCACCGAGATCTGTATCGGTTCCCACGTCAAAGACCTTCTCCCACCGGAGTTTGCCGACAAATGGCACCCCTTTTACCAGAAGGTATTGAAGGAAGGTCCTTACAAAATTGAATATGTCTTGACCGATGGACGCACTCTCGAAATCGCCTTCCAACCGATCGTGCAAAATAACAAACCTTTGGCAATCTCCGTATTCGGCAAAGATATTACAGAGCGAAAGAAAGCGGAAAATGCTCTGTGGCAGCAATCACGTCTGCAAAAGCTGCTGCTGAAAATTGCCGCAACTTATATAAACCTGCCACTGGAGAGTGTCATATCGGCAATTCATGGGTCCTTGGGTGAAATGGCAGAGTTTGTCGAATCTGACCGGGTCTATATTTTCGACTATGACTTCCAGGAGCAGACAGGGAGTGAAATCTATGAATGGTACAAGGAGGGATTGAAACCGACTATCGCCGACTATCAGTCCGTGCCGTTTGCGAACGTACCGGAATTCAATGTGGAAGCACATCGCCGCGGCGAACCGATCTGGATACAGGATGTTCAGCTGCTGCCACCATGCATGTTGCGGACGATGATGGAACGTGATGGCAACCGGAGCATTCTCTCCATCCCCTGCATAGACGCCGGCACCTGCATCGGTTTTGTCGGCTTCGCCTGGGCAAATCTGCATCCTGCCGTGTCTGCCGATGAACTATCTCTCTTGCAGATTTTTGCCAGCATGGTGGTGAGCATCCAGCAACGACAGCAGGCAGACGCGGCTCTGAAGACAAGCGAAGCACGGCTGCAGCTTTACTTCCAGCGGCTCCCCAGCGCCGCTATCGTCTGGGGAAACGATTTCCGCGTCCAGCAGTGGAACCCTGCAGCTGAGCGGATCTTCGGCTACAGTGCAACAGAAGCCCTGGGGAGAACCGCCAACGAACTGGTCGTACCCGAGCATGTCATTGCCGACGTGGATAGAGTATGGCACAAGCTCCTCGAAGGAAATCTGGACGCCCACAGTTTCAACGAAAACAGGACCCGTGAAGGGATAATCATCACCTGTTCCTGGACGAATACCCCCCTGCACGACCGGGAAGGGAAGGTGATCGGGGTCATTTCCGTTGTTGAAGACATCACGGAACGTGTCCGGATGGAGATCGCTCTCAGGGAGAGCGAGGAGCAGTTCCGCCAGGTTTTCTCCCAGAACGACGATGCCATTCTCCTCATCGATCTAAAGACGTTCAAAGTCATTGATGCCAACACGGCAGCCCTAAAGCTATACAACATCGGCCCCGGAGAACTGGACCAGCTCATCCCGGAGAATTTCATCGAGCGGAACGACCTCCGCAAGTTCATGGAACCGGCCCTGTATAACGGAATCATGCTCGAAAAGGCAACCAGTTTCAGACCCGATGGCAGTAAAGTCATGGTGTCCCTGAAAGCCAAAATAATCCACCTGAAGAATGAACTGGCAATCCTCTGCTCCGTTCGGGATATTACTGAAAAGATCCGGCTCGAAGAGGAGATGAAAGCAACCCAGGCCAAAATGATCCAGGCCAACAAGATGACCTCTCTCGGCATGCTCGTTTCCGGAGTCGGTCATGAGATCAACAACCCGAACCAGTGTATTGCCAGCAATGCCACCGTGCTGGCCAAAATATGGCAGGATGCCGCCATCCCTCTCAAAAAGCTTCATGATGAGAATGAAGCGCTGTCACTCGGCGGGCTCCCCTTTGCAAAGGTGGAAGAGCTTGCGCCACTACTGTTCACCGGCATTACCAACAGCTCGCGAAAAATCAACAAGATCATCAGCAACATGAGGGATTTTGTGAAGCAGGAGAAAACCCCTCTCAAAGGCCTCATCGATATCAACAAGGTGGTTGATGCTGCGACCTCCATCCTCTGGCACCATGTTCACAAACATACCGAGAACTTCAACATTGAGCTGCAGGAAGGACTCCCCCTTGCCAGCGGCAGTGCCCAACAGATTGAGCAGGTAATTATCAACCTGCTCACCAACGCGCTCCAGTCACTGCAGGACAAGAGCCGCGGCGTTTATGTCAAGACCTCTGCCGACCCGGAAAGCGGCGTTCTGGTAATCAGCATAAGGGACGAAGGCAAAGGGATGTCACGGGAGGTTCTGGAGAAATTGACCGAACCGTTCTACACCACCAAGAGCGAGGCAGGGGGCACGGGACTGGGGCTCTATATCTCGGACAACATCATAAAAGAACATCATGGCTCTCTCAGTTTCAGCTCCGAACCGGGCACGGGTACTACTGCTACCATTTCATTGCCGATGATGGAAAGTGACCGTAAAACCCTCCTGTAGGCATCGCTGCTGACATGAATACCCTCTTAAGAGCCTTGAACTTCTGGATGAACGAAGACTGACCGGAATGCGTCTTGCCCAGACCGGCCGACAGTGGTACTTTCCTCTTAATCATGAAGCCAACCGCAAGCACATCAGCCCTGAAGAGAACAGCGGCAATTACAGTTGACTCACCCCGCTACCGCAGGGCCAACATCGCTCTTTTCTGGGCCGGTTTTGTTACCTTTGTGACCCTGTACGATATCCAGCCGCTGTTACCCCTTTTTGCCAGGGAGTTCGGCATCTCACCGGCAAGTGGGAGCCTGCCTCTCTCTGTCAGCACCGGGACCCTTGCAGTAGCAATGCTCCTGGCCGGCACAATCTCCGACTCTGTCGGCCGCAAACCGATGATTGCCACGGCTCTCTTTCTCACCTCCCTGCTGGCGATTCTGACCGCCTTCACCACTTCCTTTTCGTCGCTGCTGGCAGTACGGTTTGCACAGGGAGCTGTCCTGGCCGGGGTTCCGTCCGTGGCCATGGCTTATCTTGGTGACGAGATGGACTCATCGGCCATCAGTTCGGCAATCGGCCTCTACATCAGCGGCAACGCCGTGGGGGGGATGAGCGGCAGACTCATATCGGCGATACTGTCGGATTACATCCCCTGGAGAAGTGCCGTTGCACTTATCGGCTGCACCAGTCTGATAATCTCCTGCTATTTTCTGGCAACCCTGCCCGCTTCTGCCAATTTCCACAAGAGACCCTTCCGGGGCACGTATCTGGCGACATCCCTGATCCATCACCTCAAAGATCCCGGAATGCTGCTGCTCTTTTCCATTGCGTTTTTTGCCATGGGGGGATTCATAAGTCTCTACAATTACATTACGTTTCGTCTCCTTGCCCTCCCCTACAATCTCAGCCAATCAACAATCAGCCTGATTTTCATGGTCTATTTTTTCGGCTCCCTAAGCTCCTCTATGATGGGAAAGCTGCTGCTCCGCTTTGGCCGACGCGTTATGATTCGCCTGACAATCGGCATTATGTTCCTCGGCATCATCATAACTCTGGCAAGCAGCATCCCCTGGATCGTCACCGGGGTAGCCCTCTTCACCTGCGGTTTTTTCGGTGTCCACACGATTGCCTCCGGCTGGGTGGGGAGGCGGGCTGCCACGGCAAAGGCCCAGGCGTCATCGCTCTACCTTTTTTTCTACTACCTGGGATCCAGCATCTCAGGGACAGTCGGCGGACTCTTCTGGCTAAATTTAGGTTGGCACGGCATAACAGTCCTGATCTCACTACTGTTGCTGTTCGCCTTCATATCGGCAGAAATTTTGTCAACAATGGAAGCACACCCACCTTCACCGGGAACTGATGGCTGAAAACAGCCACCCACAAGTGGCTGAAAACCGCCACTTCAATCTGACTCCCGTCCTGAGAATACCGTTACATCATGCAAATACAGTAAGTTACGCTCGCATTTATTTTTGGCATCAAGATTGCGTATAACGTCAGTATAAACCTGGATGTACTCGCACATCTATGAACAAACTCAACAGCAATCCATAAATCAAAGGAGCTAAGCATGAGACTGAAGACCCTGTTAACCGGAGCATTACTTCTGACCTTTGCCTCAGCAGCAACCGCTGCGCCAATCGTCATCAAGTTCAGCCACGTAGTTGCCCAGAATACCCCTAAAGGACAGGCTGCCGACTATTTCAAGAAACTGGCCGAAGAACGCACCAAGGGCCGTGTCAAAATAGAGGTTTACCCGAACAGCAGTCTCTACAAGGATAAAGAGGAGATGGAGGCGCTACAGTTGGGCGCCGTGCAGATGCTGGCCCCTTCCCTGGCCAAATTTGCGCCTCTAGGGGTGAAAGATTTCGAGGTGTTCGACCTCCCCTTCATCTTCCACGACTACACCGAACTGCACAGGGTCACCCAGGGTCCGATCGGTGCGAAACTGCTGGCCAAGCTGGAAGCCAAGGGAATCCATGGTCTGGCTTATTGGGACAACGGCTTCAAAGTCATGAGCGCCAACAAACCGCTGAAAACCGTAGAAGATTTCAAGGGGCAGAAGATGCGCATCCAGTCTTCCAAGGTGCTCGACTCCCAGATGCGTGCCATGGGCGCCATACCGCAGGTAATGGCTTTCTCCGAAGTTTACCAGGCGCTACAGACCGGCGTTGTCAACGGCACCGAGAATCCGCCGTCAAACCTCTATACCCAGAAGATGCATGAAGTACAAAAGTATGTAACCGTTTCCGACCACGGCTACCTGGGCTATGCGGTCATCGTCAACAAGAAGTTCTGGGCCGGACTGCCTGCTGACATCCGCACTGCCCTCGAAAGCGCCATGAAAGATGCCACCAAGTTTGCCAACGATGTTGCCAAGAAGGATAACGATGAAGCCCTGGCTGCGGTGAAGAAATCCGGGAGATCCCAGATTATTACCCTGACAGCACAGGAAAAAGCCGTCTGGAAGAAAACCATGGACAAGGCCCACCAAGAACATATGAGCCGGATCGGCGCCGACCTGGTAAAGGAAGTGTACGCTGCCACCGGATATAAACCGTAACAGCGGACATCCGAACATTGTGAGCAGGGCCGCTGTGCTGGCCGCAGCGGCCTTATTTTTCGACTAAACCCAGGAGTAACGAGATGAAATATCTTGATCATCTGGAGGAATGGATCATCACCTTCCTCATTGGCGCGGCAACGCTCCTTATCTTTGTGTCAATTATCCACCGCTATGGCGCCGGGTTGCCGATCCCCGGCGTACAGGACTGGCTGATCCAGCTCAATTTCAGTTGGGCGCAGGAGTTGTGCATCTACATGTTCGTCTGGATGGCCAAGTTCGGTGCGGCCTACGGCGTTCGATCCGGCATCCACGTCGGCGTGGATGTGCTCGTCAACCGTCTCCCGGTGGAATGGCGCCAAAAAGGGGTGATGGTGGCCATCGCCTGCGGCACCATTTTTACCGGCATCATCGGCACCCTGGGCGCCATGTTTGTCTGGGAGAACGGCATGCATTATGCCGTCTTTACCTTACTCGGGATAGGTGTTGGTGATCTGCCGCAAGGGCCGACTACACCTGACCTGGAGTGGCCGACATGGGTCGTTTATCTGGCCGTGCCGCTCGGATCCTACCTGATGTGTTTCCGATTTATTCAGGTAGGCTGGCGCTTTATCAAAACAGGCGAACTGCCACGTCATAACGAAGGCCATGTGGAGGGTATTGACGAAGTACTTGAAGACACTCCGGGCACACTGCACGGCGAGATAGTACATGGAGACGCGCTTACCGAAGGAGGGACACAGAAATGAGCACAGCAGAACAGGCAGTTAATCCCTTTCCTCCCATGAGCAAAACCCGCGCCGGTGCCTGGTTATGCGGAATTTCAGCAGTCCTGATCGGTGTCAGCCTTTACTACGGCAATGTCGGCATAGTCTTCGCGCTCCTCTTGGCGCTGATGCTGACCGGGGTGCCTGTCTCTATCGCCCTCGGCCTGACCGTTCTAACCTTTCTCTTTCTCCTCACCAACGTGCCGATCGAAGCGGTGGCGCTTAAATTGTTCACCGGGATCGAGAAGTTCGAGATCATGGCGATCCCGTTCTTTATCCTGGCCGGGAATTTCCTGACACACGGCGGCGTGGCCAAGCGGATGATCGCCTTTGCCACCAGCATGATCGGCCACTTTCACGGCGGACTGGGACTTGCCGGCATCCTCGCCTGCTCCATGTTTGCCCTGGTCTGCGGCTCCAGCGTCGCCACTGTGGTCGCCATCGGCTCCATCATCCTGCCTGCCATGGTTAAACAGGGCTATCCTATGCGTTTTGGCGCCGGCATCATTGTGTGCGCCGGTTCTCTCGGCATTCTTATGCTCCCCTCTATCCCCAAGGTGGTCTACGCCATTGCCACCAACACCTCCATCGGCGCCCTCTTCGTTGCCGGTCTGATACCGGGAATACTGCTGACGATCATGCTCTGCTGCGTTACCTGGTATATCTCCAAGAAGCGTGGTTACATTCGCTTGCCAAAAGCCTCCTGGAGTGAGCGCTTCAGCACCTTCCGCCAAAGCGTCTGGGGTTTGATGCTGGTGGTTATCATCGTCGGCGGCATCTATTCCGGCGTCTTTACAGCCACCGAAGCAGCCGCCATGAGCGCGGTCTACGCCTTTTTCATCTCCATCTTCATCTACAAGGACATGGGGATGAAGGACGTGCCGCGGGTACTGCTCAACTCTGCCAACCTGAGCGCCATGCTGCTTTATATCATCACCAACGCGGTGCTCTTCTCGTTCCTCATGTCCCACGAGAATATACCCCAGGCCATGGCCGACTGGATTCTCGGCAAAGACCTGGGTGTCGTCACCTTCCTGATGGTTGTCAACGTGATACTGCTCTTAGCGGGCAACGTCATGGAGCCATCCTCCATCATCCTGATCTTCGCCCCGATCCTCTTCCCTGCCGCGATGAAACTGGGGATCGATCCGGTGCACTTCGGCATCCTGATCGACGCCAACATGGAAGTGGGCCTCTGTCACCCGCCGGTCGGACTGAACCTGTATGTCGCCAGCGGCATCTCCAAACTCAGCATTTCTGAACTGACCGTGGCCGTCATGCCTTGGCTTTGCACTATGTTGGTGTTTCTCGTCATTGTTACCTATTGGCCGTCGCTCTCCATCTGGTTGCCGAAAATCATGGGAATGATGTAATAAAACAAACGGGGGACACCGTATGCAGGATCACATCTTAATTTATTTCATTGTTGCCCTGAATGCGCTTTGCCAGCTCATCCTCATCTGGAGCCTCAAGAAACTGGGGAAGCATAGAGTGTTCTTTATGGCTGCAGCCGGCCTACTGCCGCTTACTGCAGCGCTGTTCATGCGAGGGCTTGTTGCGGCAGGATTTATCCACGGACGACTTGTGGAACAGTCGCAGCTTGAGCATATTTTTACCCAAACAATGGGTGTATTGCTGGTCGCCGGACCCTGGTTGGTAACCATCACGGCAATCCTCTACAGAAGGAGCGGGAAATTTCTACCCAGTACTGCCTGATAGAGTAGATTCATAAAAAATCTGAGGGTCTGTCAACTGACAGGCCCTTTTTTAATGCCAACTGCTTCCAAATGGAAGTAGTTGGTGCTAGCCTTCCCTCAAAGGACGGTAGACATATGGAATCAGCGGCAATCTGATTATGAGGATGTTCATCTTCATTTTGCTGGGAAGTCAGGTAAACTTTAGCTTGATGGGGAAATATCTTTGGGGAGGTGTAGCGTTGGTATTAGTATTCATGTTTATTGCCAGACCTGTGACCGTCTTCTGTTGTGCCCTTCCGGATCGTCGCGCCAAATGGAGCATTAAAGAGATGCTTTTATCTGTTGAACCCGCGAAACGGGGGTAATCCCCGGAGCCCTTGCCGGCATCCTTCTGGGGATGAGAGTGCCAGGCGCAGAGATCATCGCTTCTATTACTTTCATTACCATACTGATGACTATTATCATTCAGGCAACCACTACCCGCTGGCTGGCACGGAAGCTCAACCTGCTCATTACTGAGTAACTACGCCACCTTACTCATCCTGAGATGTAATTAAAAAAAGGGAGCGTTTCCGCCCCCCTCTGATTCACTTACCTGTCAAAAATTCAGTTTCTTTAAGAGGACAGATTTCTCATCCTGTTGGCTATAATTGTTGAATCAAGAACCTCTCCGCAGCAGGTACATTTCCAAGCGTCAAAAGAGCGGACAAAATCGTAATATTTCTCGGCATACATTCTTCCTCTACACTTTGGACACTTCATATAGCCCCCCCCTGCTGGATTAAATTGCTGTACGACTAAGTGAGCAATTGTAATACATCAAGTGTGCCGTCAGCTGCTAAAAAGAGTCTTACAATTAATCCCGGCCAATTCAATTCTAAAAAAACGCCACATTACAGCATGTTATCATTTGTAAAAAAATGGCCTGATTCTTTTCAACTTCCCTGGCCCTAGCCCGGAGAGGGTTCCAAGCTCCTCCAGGGAAGAAATTGCGCCATTTTTTTGACGATACTCGATTATTTCACTCGCCAGAACCGGGCCTATCCCTGGCAGTGAACCCCAGTCAGCAGTTGACATTGAGCTTGGATCAAGCGGAATCCCGAGCATAATCAACTCAACAGCAGTCATCCTTTCGGTTGTAATCCTGAGAGTCTCTCCTGAGACCTCCAGCACAGCCCCATCTTTAAGTTGGCGATTGACTGATGTGTTGCTCTTCAGATTATACTCAACACCGCTTAGTGTCATTTTTTTGACATCAGGGCCAGTTTCACCGTCAAAAATCCGATAGACCCCACCATTCACCTCACCACCTTTCACTTTAACCAGAACAGATCCGGTCGTAAAACGCAGAAAAGCCGGACTCCACTTTTCAGGAAGAGCCCGGCTTTTATTAAACAACGGCACGGAAATCAGTGCAACAAGCAAATATACGCTGAGTCGCCAGCGTCTGCTGCTCAACTCTTTGTGACCTCGTCTTCACTCTTGTGCAGTTTGAATTCAATTGAATCAATCAACGCTTGATAAGAGGCTTCAATGATGTTTTCAGAAACACCGACGGTCCCCCAGCGACTCTCCTTATCACCCGACTCAATCAAGACACGGATGGAAGAGGCTGTCCCCTGGCCGGCAGGAAGGACTCGCACTTTATAGTCAAGCAGTTTGACATCTTTAAGCTTGGGATAAAACTTCTCAAGCGCTTTACGAAGCGCATTATCGAGGGCATTTACAGGGCCGTTACCTTCGGCTGCCGTGTGTTCAACCTTCCCCCCGACCCTTACCATTACTGTAGCTTCAGAAACCGGCTGCTTGTCTTCATGGCGCTTCTCGTCGATAACCCTGAATCCGGTTACCGAAAAGAATTTCTTGTGGGTACCAAGAGCACGTTTCATCATCAATTCGAAGGTTGCATCCGCGCCTTCAAACTGATAACCACGGTTCTCCATCTCCTTGATATTGTCAAGAATGTCCAGAGTCACCGGATCTTTGCTATCAAGATTAATATTGAACTCGGCTGCCTTGGCAAGAATGTTGGCTCGGCCGGAAAGGTCGGAAATAAGAACGCGAGTGGTGTTCCCGACAATCTCGGGCCTGATATGCTCGTAAGTCTCCGGGTGACGCTGAATGGCGCTAACGTGGACTCCACCCTTGTGGGCAAAAGCAGCGTTGCCTACATACGCCTGATGCTTGGGCGGAGCAAAGTTCGCCAGCTCATAAACATAGCGGGACAGATCCCGCAAACGGCGAAGCTGCTCATCGGTGATGCAGTCGCGCTTCATCTTCAACTTCAGCGCCGGGATAATGGAACAGAGGTTGGCATTACCACACCTTTCACCAAAACCGTTGATAGTCCCCTGCACATGGACTATCCCATGTTCTACAGCCATGATGGTATTGGCCACAGCGCATTCACTGTCATTATGGGTATGAATACCCAGCGGAGTCTTGATCTTCTTTTTAACCTGATCGATGATGTCGGCAATCGCATAGGGGAGATTACCGCCATTGGTATCGCAAAGGGTTATGCAATCAACACCGGCTGCCTCTGCCGCCAAAAGGGTCTTGATGGCATAGTCCGGATTAGCTCTATAGCCGTCAAAAAAATGCTCCGCATCGTAAATCACCTCCGGTGCCCGAGCCTTAAGATAGGCGAGGGAATCATGAATCAGCTCCAGATTCTCTTCCAGGGAGATCCGTAGACGCCTCGCGAACATGAAAATCCCAGGTCTTGCCGAAAATAGTAATGCAATCAGGCTCAGCCTGAACCAGTAACTTGATATTTTGATCTTTGGCCGGGGTGACTTTTGCCCGGCGGGTTGAACCGAAGGCAGCAATCTTCGTCTGCTGCAGCTTCTCCTTCTTGATCTCTTTAAAGAAGGCAACATCCTTGGGGTTACTCCCAGGCCAGCCACCTTCTACATAGTGAATACCCGCCTCATCAAGGCGGTGGGTAATCCTGATCTTATCTTCAAGGAGAAACGAAATGTCTTCGGACTGGGTGCCGTCACGTAGAGTTGTATCGTAAAGCTTCACTAGACTCATGGTTCACCTTCCTGCAGATAAGAATATAACCCTGATAACGGTTAGAGCTGATATTTCTATAACGATTTTCGAAACTTTTCAACAGTGAAATTAGCCTGAATGGCTTTTCTTCCAAATATTACATGTAAATTTAGCAGCGATAAATTATTAGCCGCATAACCTTACTGATACTTAAGATTCAAGTAAGACGGAAAAAGGGCGTGATTGACAGTTTCAACCACGCCCTCGAACTTCAAAAATATCCAATAAGGAAAATGAAATTATTTACCTGACATTCCAAAGGAATCATGCAGAACGCGAACAGCAAGCTCTGTGTATTTAGAATCAATAATAACAGAAACCTTGATTTCCGAAGTTGAGATCATCTGGATATTAATCCCCTCGCCGGCCAGAGCCTGAAACATCTTGGTGGCAACACCGGCATGGCTACGCATCCCAACGCCAACGACCGAAATTTTGCTGACATTCTCGTCAGAAATTACATCCTTTGCATCAACTCCCTTTGCGGCCTCGCCGGTTATCTGCAAAGCCTTCTTGAAATCTGCCTTGGTAACGGTGAAGGTGAAGTCTGTGAAACCGTCCATACTGACATTCTGAACTATCATATCAACGGATATATTAGCATCTGACAGCGGTGTTAGCAGCTTTGCAGCAATTCCAGGTTTATCGGGCACATTCATGACCGCAATTTTTGCCTCATTCTTATCATAAGCGATTCCTGAAACGAGAACAGCTTCCATCTCCTTATCCTCCTTGGTGACCATAGTCCCTTGATTATCATTGAAACTTGAGCGGACATGAATATCCACATTGTACTTCTTGGCAAACTCCACCGAACGGATCTGCAGAACCTTGGCGCCAAGACTGGCAAGCTCCAGCATCTCATCATAGGAGACTTTTTCGACCTTGCGGGCATCAGCACAGATATTCGGATCGGTTGTGTAAATACCGTCAACATCTGTATATATTTCGCAGACATCCGCCTTGAGAGCAGCAGCCATGGCAACTGCCGAGGTATCGGAACCACCGCGACCGAGGGTGGTTACATTCCCCTGACGGTCTATCCCCTGGAAACCGGCCACAATAACAATGATGCCGTTCTTGAGATCGGCCCTGACATTTGTATCAGGAATCTCTTCGATTCTCGCCTTACTGCTGACGCTGTCAGTAATGATTGGAACCTGCCAGCCGTGATATGATTTGGCCTTGTAGCCCATACCGATAAGTGTCATTGACAATAAAGCAATAGACACCTGCTCGCCGGCGGCAACAAGAACATCATATTCGCGAAGATCCGGGAATTCACAGGTATCATTCCCAAGAGCAACAAGCTTGTTGGTTTCGCCGGACATAGCCGAAACGACAACGATCATTTCGTTCCCTTCGTCAAAACCCTTGGCAACCCTTTGGGCAACATTCTTGATCCGTTCAATGGTCCCCATTGAGGTGCCGCCATACTTCTGAACAACCAGAGCCATTAGTCTGACCCTCCCTGAAAGTTAGTTACTTTAAATCGCCACCAAAGCTGTGTCGATGGCAGCTTATGTGGAAGTGGAATTTTTATCAAGAAACAAGCAGCGGGTCAAAAGAATTCTACAATTTTAATCTTTTTTATCAATTCACGAAGAGCTGTTTGATTAAACTTTCGTATCTTGGCGAATTGGCCAGCAACTCTATACTCCGGCTAAACTCGCCTGCATAAGTTAAATGAATCTCAAGCCTGTCACGGGGAAGTTCCCTGTTGAGCCGCTCTGACCACTCTACGAGACAGATTCCGTTAGCGGAAAAATATTCAGTAAAGCCGAGTTCTGCAACATCGTCATCACCCCCGAGCCGATAAAGATCGAAATGATAAAGGGGCAGCCGCCCTTGATAAATATTCAGCAACGTATAGGTAGGGCTGGTAACAAGGGTGTTCGGGTCGACACCAAGCCCGGATGCTATACCGCTGGCGAATCTGGTCTTGCCGGCACCGAGTTCACCACAAAGAGATATGAAGTCACCCGGTAAAAGCAGCGCCCCGACTCTGGCGGCAAACCTCTCAGTAATTTCGGGTGAATCGGAAAGGAACTGCATCGTTTATCCGGCCATCGACCTGATAAGATCGATTCTTGAGATCATGCCGACAAGCTTCGTCCCTTCAACAACCGGCAGAGCTGTAATTTTTCTGCTACTAAGCAGATCAGCCACATCAGAAATAGCCGTTTCAGGGGAAACAGTCACAATATCAGCCGAGTAGATATCGCCGACACTTCTGCCGGTCATTTTTTTAAGCTCTTTCTCAAACTTTTTGTCGCTCTCCAGATAGATTACCCAATCAAAAATAGAAATGACTGTCGGGATATGGAGATTTTTATCCTGCTCAACCAGATCTGTTTCGGTAACCATCCCGATCAACTCGCCGCCCTGATCCAGCACTGGCAGAGAGCTTAAGTGCCGCTCTGCAAAGATTTTCGCCAGCTCCATCACGGTAGTCTCTTTGGTAACGGTAACAACATCCTTCGTCATAATATCCTTAACTTTAAGCATAATACCTCCATGTGTGAATCATGTTGAGCGCTTGAGAGGGTCCTGATTAGCGGCAATCCAAGCAACGTGTCTGATTTTCCGCCAGTTTTTTAATCGCATACGGCAACATCGCCTGAACATCAGTAGCAATCAGGCCGACTTCACCTTTTTCAGCCGCCACCATATCCCCGGAAAGGCCGTGACAGAATACACCGAGACAGCAGGCAGCAAAAGGCTCGTACCCTTGTCCCAGGAGCGCTGTAATAACTCCTGACAGGACATCCCCCATTCCGCCTGATGCCATACCGGGATTACCGCTTAAATTGATCGCCAGCCTCCCGTCCGGAGCAGCAATCGCTGTCCTCGCCCCTTTCAGAACAAGATAACAACCGTTATCAGTGGCAAAACTCCTTGCAGCCTCAAGCCGGTCCGACTCAATCTCTGCAATATCCGCAGAAGCAAGCCTTGCCATCTCACCGGGGTGCGGAGTCAACACGAGCGCAGGTGATGAAGAAACTTGCAGGCAAGAGATATCTTCTGCCACAGCATTGAGCGCATCAGCATCAAGAACAAGCGGAATTTTGACAAAAGCGAGCACATTCCTTACAACCGCCACAGTCTCTTCGTCAAGACCAAGCCCCGGACCTATGGCAGCAGCATTCTTGCCCGCAAAGAGCCTTGTTATCTCAGCCAGAGAATCAAACGCCAGAGTGCCGCCAGGGCTCTCAGACAGCGGCACCGTCATCACTTCAGTCGTTTTCATCTCCAGGACAGAGTGTATTCCGCAAGGGGCTGCCAGTGTCACCAGGCCTGCGCCGCTGCGCATGGCACTGTTTGCGGTCATTGCGGCAGCGCCGCTCTTGCCTCGGGAACCGGCAACGATGAGGCAATGACCACAGCTCCCCTTGTGAGCAGTTCTATTACGTAATTTTACAAGTCCTGCAGCATATTTTTCGTCAATAATTTCGACAAACGGGACTTTGGCCAACAGGTCAGAAGGGATACCTATATCTGTCACAATTAACTCGCCGAGGGACTCTGCCCCTGGGTAAAGAAAATGCCCTATCTTTGCCGCGCCAAAAGTTACCGTTATCTCTGCTCTCAGCGCTTCGCCAGGAACTTCTCCGGAAGTTGCATCAACCCCGGAAGCTATATCAACCGCGACAACCGGCCTGCCGCCGGCGTTGACAAGCCTTGCCGCTTCGGCATAGCTACCTGTGAGTCCGCTCTTCAGGCCGGTTCCAAAAAGAGCATCAACGACAACAACCGAGTCCAGGAGCAAGCTGCTCACTTCAGCATGTGTGAGCTTGTGAAAGTGCCGCTGGTCTACAGCAGAATGGATCAGATCGTAATGGGCCTTTGCATCCCCGCAGAGAGATTCAGGTTCGGCAAACAGCAGCAGAGTCACCTGCCAGCCGGCTTCTGCCAACCGCCGCGCGACAACAAAGCCGTCGCCACCATTGTTGCCCTTGCCTGCAAGAATCAGCACAGAACGACTTCCTGAAGATGAATAGCGAGCCATGATGATCGCTGCGACGTTAGCGCCGGCCCGCGCCATCAGCTCAAAGCCGGAGATGCCGTAGTCATTGATTGTCTGGCGATCAAGCGCCTGCATAACTCTCGCAGTAACCGCTTTCATCTCCCCTCCAATATCACCATGGCTATGGCAAAACCGCCATCATCCGAAAGAGAGAGATGGCTCTTTTCCGCGCCTGTTTTTGCCAGTTGTTCAGCAGCCTTGCCCGACACACCCAGGTGAGGTTTACCGAGATCATCATTGCTGACTTCAATGTCGAGCCAGCTTATACCGTCACGTAGCCCGGTGCCAAGGGCTTTCAGGAATGCCTCCTTGGCAGCAAAACGCAGCGCCAGAGAATGGGCTGCAAACCTCTTTGCAAAACAGTAATCAAGCTCTAACTGAGTAAAAAGCCTTCTGAAAAGCGGCTGATTATCCTCTTTCACAAAACGTTCAAAACGGGCTATCTCCGCGATATCAATACCGGTACCGAGAATCAATGAGGCCTCCCTTCGCACTAATGTTTGGAATTATACCTTTTTAAGCCTCAAAGGCAATCATAACGGTATTTAAAAATGCTCGCCCACCGCTTGACTCGATCAAATCGACAGGCATAATTGCAACTACAGGATGAATGATTGGAAGGGGGCTTTAATGACAGACAAATTTCTAGTGCCGTCAATAGAAAATAGACTCGGCGTACTGTTAGAGGTGAGCCGGCGGGCAAAAATAGCCGGGGAGATGGCCGGCAATAATATCGATAAATTAACTGTCACCATCTCGAGAGAGTTTGGCTGCGAAGCTTATCCAACCGGCGAGAAGCTAAAAAAAATCCTCGAAGAGCAGAGTGGCGAACCCTGGGCACTCGTAGACAGAACCCTGATTGACGAAATCGCCCGTCGCCATGATCTCGATGCAGACATTCTCCATAATCTTGGCAGCCGGCCCCGCTGGCTGGACGACATGCTCTCCTCACTATCGACGAAATGGAAGAATGAGCGGGATCATTTCCAGCTGCTTGCCCAGAAGATCGTTGCTATCGCCTCCGGGGGCAATGCAATCATTGTCGGCATAGGGGGAGCAATTGTTACCCAATCCATGAAAAACTGCCACCATTTCAGGATTTTCGGTTCACAGGAGTTCAAGGTGAGCTCGATTGCCCAGAGAGCAAAGGTCAGTCCTGCGGAAGCTCTGCTGATGATAGAAACCCGCCAAAAGGCACGGGAAAAATTCGTTCGGGATTTTCTCGACAAAGATGTTAATGACATCCATTACTACCATCTGCTTTTCAATAATGACAGAAACAGCGCAGATTCAATGGCTGCAAATATGGCAGGCTACCTTACTCGCCTGTAAAAGTTTCCGTCACGGCTCTCCTGGGAGATTCGAACCTCGGGGGACTTGTCGCTTACCGCCCTACCTTGCTTGACTCCGGCATGCGGCTGCTGTATATAGGATCATCAATAGTTTAAAAGAGGTTTTTGATGTTCATTATAGGCAACCTGCTCATCTCAATCGCTAAAATCAGCGACATGCTTCTGACACTTTACATGTACATGATTATCGGCAGTGCCATCATCTCCTGGGTAAATCCTGACCCTTACAATCCGATAGTCAGATTTCTCCATAAAGCTACAGACCCGGTTTTGGAGCGGATCCGCAGCAAAATGCCCTACATGGGGGGCATTGACCTCTCCCCGATGGCAGTAATACTGGCAATTTACTTTCTGAAAAGTTTCGTAGTAACTTCAGTTGTAGAGATAGGTTATAGACTCAAAACCGGGGGTATCTGATGAACATAACTCCTCTTGACATTCAACAGCAGCAGTTCAAAGGTAAAATGCTCGGGGGACTTGACCCCAGCGATGTCGACGCCTTTCTCCAGATGGTTTCCTCTGAGATGGAATCCTTGATACGGGAGAACTCTGAGCTTAAAGATCAGGCCAGAAAGAATTCCTTGCAGATTGAGGAATATTCTCAGCGTGAAGTTACTCTGCGGGACACAATTCTTGCAGCTCAGAAAATTACCGAGGAGATGAAAGCAAACGCCCAGCGAGAAGCAAATCTTCTGGTCTCGGAAGCAGAGCTCAAAGGGGAACAAATCGTTGCTGATGCTGAAAATCGACTGGTACAGCTGAACAATCAGATCCATGAAGTAAGGCGTCAGAAATTACAATTTGAAGTAAACCTCAAATCGTTGCTTGAAGGTCACCTGAAAATGCTGACACTTGAAGAATGAGTCTTGAAATCCCTGAAGGGGCAGTCAGTGCGGCTCCAGACGGAGTAGTCATAAAGATTCATCTCCAGCCCAGAGCATCCAAAACAGAGATCTGCGGCTTTCAAGGTGATGAGCTGAAAGTCCGCGTCACATCCCCCCCTGTAGACGATGCCGCCAACCGGCTCTGCGCAGAATTCTTCGCCAAACTGTTCAAGCTCCCCAAATCTGCTGTCACCATCATTTCCGGCCAAAAATCACGCCACAAAAGATTGCATCTCTCCGGGATAACCCTGAAAAGTGCCCATGATTTTATTTCGGCACTGCCCGTTCCTGCAAATCATTGACAAAGCTGTTTGTGCTCCGGGATTGCAGCTCTTCCAACGACTCTGCAAACAATCATCTACACGAACCCAAATTCGATCCGTTTTCCGAACACTCGGGCGATTTTCTCCAGGGTTTTGATGGTGGGGTTGGCTTTACGAGGATTTTCAAGCCTTTGATAGACTTGATAAGAGATGTTAAGTTGCCGCGCCACTTCTGTTTGTGGTCTGTCGGCACGCAGTGAGCGCAGCATTATTGCTACTGCGATATGAGGAGCAACCGGGATGTTGAATATATTCTTACCCGAAACGGTTGACGGTGACGAAATAGCAAACCCTCTTTCAAAATCAGATTCTATACAGCCGTTCAGAGCCTCTTCAGCATTCTGGAGAGCCTCTTCAATTGTGCCACCATAGGTAACGACGTTTTCAAGGTCCGGAAAGGTTACCAGGTAACTGTCATCCTGTTTTTCTATCTGTGCCGCATATGCCAACATGATTATTACTCCTTGATCCCTGCCTGTTTCAGGATGCCATGAACAAGCCCCTTGGGCAGGTCGGTTGAACCGTGAATCGGGACTGGTATTGAGCGGCAACCTTCGCGGATCATGATGTGATGGCTGCCGGAGATGCGATCAAGCAACCAGCCATTCTCTTCCAGAATTTTCTTAAGTTGCTTGCCGGTCATGAAGAAAGTTTATACAGCATATAAGGTGCATGTCAAGACGTTAATTTTTCATATAATGGAGTGAATGGAGATGATATTTTTGATATGTAAAGTTGCGCGACGTGGCTTACCATAAGATGGGACTGTTAACGGTATGAGGAATTTAGTGGCCTTCTTGAGAAAAACCGCCATGCTTTACCGAAAAATTTGCTAGTGAGTTTCAATAATATCGCTAAGTTACACCGGATTCCGGCATGCCGGAATTTCGCATATTTTAATCATGAAGCCAGCGGGGACTATAATTTTCTCAATCATGTCCCATATAGCAAGAACCTACTGAGGCTTCGAAATTCCGGCCTGGTTTGATCGTTGACAGCCGGTTATGGGCATTGTAGTCTGAGCGGGCTTTAAGTTTAAAGTGAGCTGGATAGGAGGTAATGGCATGGATGCCAAATCGTCAATGCCGCCCGGAGGTCAGTTTCTCGTTTACCAAACCGAGGACGGGAAGCTGAAGATTGATGTCCGTTTTGAAGGCGAGACCGTCTGGCTTGCGCAGCAGCAAATGGCGGAGCTGTTTCAGACAACCAAGCAAAACGTCAGTCTGCATATCCGGAACATTTTTGTAGAAGGAGAATTACGGGAGGATTCAGTTGTCAAGGAATCCTTGACAACTGCCGCCGACGGCAAAAACTACGCAACCAAATTTTACAACCTGGATGTCATTATCTCCGTGGGCTATCGGGTGAAATCGCTCCGTGGCACCCAGTTCCGCATATGGGCTACTCAGCAGCTGCGGGAATACATCGTCAAAGGGTTTGTCCTTGATGACGAGCGCCTGAAAAACCCTGACCAGCCCTTCGACTATTTTGAGGAACTGACGCGCCGGATTCAGGATATCCGCACTTCCGAGCGACGGTTCTACCAGAAAATTACGGATATCTACGCCACCAGCATCGACTACGACCCCACGCAGGAGATCAGTATCGGCTTCTTCAGAACGGTTCAGAACAAGGTTCACTGGGCTATTACCGGACAGACCGCCGCAGAGATTGTCCACAACCGGGTGAACGCCAACAAACCTAACCTGGGGCTGACGAACTGGCGCGGCGCGCTGATTCGCAAGCAGGATGTCGCCATTGCCAAAAATTACCTTGATGAACCGGAGCTGGCGGCGCTCAACAACCTTGTGGAGCAGTACCTCGTTTTCGCTGAAGGCCAGGCAATGCGGCGTGTGCCTATGCACATGGCGGATTGGGTCAAGAAGCTGGATGGCTTCCTTACGCTCAACGACCGCGACATTCTCACCCACGCCGGGCGCATTTCCCACGAAATGGCGCAGGCCAAGGCGGAGCTGGAATACGGCAAGTTCAAGACACTGACTGACTCAGATGTCCGCCCGGTGGACGAAGTTTCTGAGCTGGCTGCGCGAGAGCTGTCAAATTTGTCTCGCTCGAAAAAATAGCGTGAACTTATCCAATAAGTCAGAAGCCTTCTGACTTATTGAGCTGGTCGGTATCAGCTTTATCTGCCGAGTGCAGAGGAGTTGCGGGCCGAGATCGAGCGGGAGCGGGATCTGGTATTCAGGGAGAGTATGGAGAGGTATGGAGAGTACCGCCCCCTTCAAACCATCAATCATTGACAAAACTATGCTGCAATCATTATATTAATAGTCTTGTTTCAGAAATCAAGTTTGTGAGGTTTTAGAAATGCCGATGTACGAATACAAATGTGGATCTTGCGACAACCAGTTCGAGCTTCGCCAGAAATTTTCCGATGAGCCGGCAACAGAGTGTCCCGTTTGCGGTGGACCTGTTACCAAGATGATATCAGCTACCGCTTTCGCCCTTAAGGGTGGCGGTTGGTACAATGAGAGTTACACTTCAGGGTCCAAACCGAGCGAAGCGCCTGCCGCCTGCCCTGCTGCGGCATCTGGTGGTGGTTGTGCCGGTTGCCCTTCTGCCGCGGCATAAAAAACTGAAATCTTATAAATGACAGGAGTCTATTGATGGCTACAATAATCGACGGCAAGGCTATTGCTGCAAAGATTCGCGCTGAACTCAAGGCGTCAGTAGCAGAACTGGGAGCTAAAGGGGTTGTGCCGGGACTTGCTGTTGTTCTCGTTGGTGAAGATCCAGCCAGCAAGGTCTACGTAAGCATGAAAGAGAAAGCCTGCGCTGATGTCGGCATCTTCTCCGATGAGCATAAACTGTCTGTAGAAACATCTGAAGAAGAACTCCTCCAACTGATTGCCAGGCTGAATGCCGATCAGAAAATTCACGGTATTCTTGTTCAGCTCCCCCTGCCAAAGCAGATCAATACTGAAAAGGTACTTGAGGCAATTTCACCTGACAAGGATGTTGACGGTTTTCACCCCTACAATGTCGGTCGCCTCATGGTTGGCAAACCGACTTTTCAGCCCTGCACCCCTTACGGAGTGATGGTCATGCTGAAAGAGATCGGCTTTGATCTGGCTGGCAAGAGTGTCGTCGTAGTCGGCCGCTCAAACATTGTCGGCAAACCTGTGGCCATGATGTGTCTGCAACAGCACGCAACAGTGACGGTCTGCCACTCCCGCACCAAAAATCTTGCCGATGTTGTCCGCGCTGCTGATGTCGTCATAGCAGCTGTCGGCGTCCCTGAAATGATCAAAGGGGACTGGATCAAAGAGGGCGCCGTTGTTATCGATGTCGGTGTCAACCGTGTTGGTGAAAAGAAGCTGGTCGGCGATGTGGAATATGCCGCGGCATCAGAACGGGCAAGCGCCATTACTCCGGTTCCTGGCGGAGTCGGTCCAATGACTATCACGATGCTGCTTTACAACACGGTTGAATCAGCTAAAAAGCAGTAATTCGGGATCTGGGATCAGTTAACAGATTAAAGTCAGGCCCATGGTTTTACAGTTACCAGTTACCAGTTACCAGGTTTTCCCATGATCATCAGCCAGCAAAAACCTTTTGAAACCCTGCTCACGACCCTTGTTGATAGCCGTTCCGTCTTTATTGTCGGCTGCGCCAAGTGCGCAACTGTCTGTAAATCAGGCGGCGAGGAGGAAGTCTGGCAGATGCAGGAAGCGCTGATCTCGGCAGGGAAAGCGGTTACCGGCTCGATCATTATCGATGAGGCCTGCCACATGCTGCGCGTCAGCCGGGATCTGCGCGGCAAACAGCAGCTGGTTGATGATGCTGACGCTCTCCTGGTCATGGCGTGCGGAGCCGGCATACAGTCGGTCTCAGCGGCAATTCCGAAAAAAACTGTTGCCGCGCTTGACAGCATGTTTCTTGGTAACATCAAGCGCTTCGGTCAGTTTGAACAGAAGTGCTCTCTCTGCGGTGAATGTGTCCTTACCGAGACTGCCGGCATCTGCCCGGTGACAACCTGTCCCAAGGGCATTTTGAACGGACCGTGCGGCGGCATGGATGAAGGCCGCTGTGAAACCGATGCCGAAGCTGAATGCGCCTGGGCCCAGATTTTTTCCCGCAGCAATGAAAACGGCAGCAACCTGGCTCTGACTGTAACCGTCCCCCCTAAAAACTATGCCAAGATTCCGAAACCCGGAAAACTAAAGCTCTCCAAATGACTGCTAACCTGTCAAGCCTTCAGCAGAAGCTCTCCAGAGGGGATTTTGTCATAACGGCAGAAGTCTGTCCGCCGAAAGGGTGCGATCCTGCGCTCTTCATTCAGCAGTCACAGGCACTTTCCGGATTTGTAGATGCAATCAATGTAACCGACAATCAGGGCGCCAACATGCGCATCTCGCCGCTTGCCGCTGCCTGCCTGCTCCTGCGCGAAGGGATTGAACCACTGTTGCAACTCACCTGCAGGGACAGAAACCGGCTGGCACTCCAAAGTGACCTTCTTGGTGCGGCAGCTCTCGGGATAACAAATATTCTTGCCCTGACCGGTGACCACATCTCTTTTGGCGACCACAAAAACAGCAAGGCGGTTTTTGATCTCGATTCGGTGCAACTCCTGGGAACAATCAGATGCCTCGAAAACGGCAGCGATCTTTCCGGAAAAACCCTGGAAGGCGTTCCTCGCTTCTTCTCCGGGGCGGCAGCGGCTCCTGAAGCGGAACCATTT
Source organism: uncultured delta proteobacterium (assembly GCA_963787125.1). Classification (GTDB taxonomy): domain Bacteria; phylum Desulfobacterota; class Desulfuromonadia; order Geobacterales; family DSM-12255; genus VEOV01. The sequence goes on along the minus strand of CAWBBV010000007.1, from coordinate 368,019 downwards.
GAATTAACGCTCCACAAACTTCGCAAAAAGGCGGATGCCGGAGCAAAGTTTTTTCAAACGCAGGCTATCTTTCAGCCGGAAAAACTTGCACGGTTCTCAGTTGCAGTGAAGCCTTTGGGAGTTAAAGTTATCAGCGGCATTCTCCTCTTGAAATCGGCAGCAATGGCTCGCTTCATCAATAAGAACATCCCCGGACTGCGCGTCCCTGATGAAATCATAATCGAGCTCGAATCCTCGGCTAACCAGACTCAAACGGGTATTGACATTGCCTGCCGCCTGGCAAGAGCAGTAAGACCATACTCTGACGGTCTCCATATTATGGCGATGGGAAGAGAAGAGATTATTCCAGAAATTATTAGAAATAGTATCCTTTAGTCAGATACAGGCAACAGGATTAAAGCTTTTCAGCTGAATTCTGATTCTGCATACTGTCTTTATTCCCATGGAGGTTCATTTTGCGTGTAAAAAAAGCCGTTTTCCCGGTTGCCGGTCTTGGTACCCGTTTTCTTCCTGCCACAAAAGCATCGCCGAAAGAGATGCTTGCTCTTATAGACAAGCCCCTGGTGCAGTATGTTGTCGAAGAGGCGGTAGCATCCGGCATTGAACAGATCCTTTTTGTAACAGGCCGTGGGAAAAGAGCCCTTGAGGATCATTTCGACATCGCCTTTGAGCTTGAAGCCCTGCTCTACGACAAAGGGAAGGAAGCGGAACTAACTCAGGTGAGAGAAATTGCCGAAATGGTTGATATCTTTTACGTCCGCCAGAAACAGGCGCTGGGCCTTGGCCATGCGATCCTCTGTGCCAAGGATTTTATCGGCAACGAGCCTTTTGCTGTCCTGCTGGGAGATGACATTATCGACTCAGAGAAACCCTGCCTGTCACAGCTTCTCGAAGTTCACAGCAAATATCGTGGCTCCGTGCTGGCGCTAGAGCAGGTTCCACAGGAAAACATCTCGTCTTATGGCTGTGTCAAGGCAACCCATATCTCAGACAGAGTTTTTGAAGTCACTGACATGATAGAAAAACCGAAACCGGAAGAGGCTCCGTCTGACCTGGCAATCATCGGCCGCTATATTCTTACCCCTGAGATCTTTACTGTTCTTGAGAACCAGGAACCTGGCAAGGGCGGCGAGATCCAGCTCACTGACGCGATCCTCAAACTTTCAAAGAGCCAGGCTATCTATGGCTGCAGATTTGAAGGAGTTCGTCATGATTGTGGCGACAAGCTCGGCTTTCTAAAAGCAACAGTTGATCTTGCTCTGAAGCGTGAGGAGTTCAATGGGGAGTTTGAAAAGTATCTGCGCAACAGGCTGGCAATGATCTGATTTATCACTGCCGTTATAAACAGTTTCCGGGTGATACGCTGCTGTTTCCGTTATGATGCTACCAGTGCCCCGGTGCAACTGGAACCTTCGCCCGCCGTGCAGCAGTAACAGTGCTGGGCAAGGTTGATTCGCTTGCCGTCCATACGAGCATCGTCCAGCTCAAAAATCGTTATTTCAGAACCGTCATCCGCCGTAATCGGCATTCCAAGCGCCTGATTGAAATCGCAATTGTAGATTTTCCCCTGCCAATCGACACTAATCAGAGTCCGGCACATGATGCTTCCCGCCGCCTCAGGATTAAATCGCCCGGCAAGCAGGCGAAGATATTCAGCATAGCCACCTTCAGCTTCAAGATGATCCCTGAAACGGCCAATCGGGGCGTTGGTGATAGTAAACAGGTTATTGAAGACAATCCCATGGGTGGCAGACAGTTCTGCCTTGTAAGCGGCTTCCAGTCCCTGTTGACTGCCGGGGACAAAATCCCCTCCCGGGTTGTAGACAAGATCAAGCTCCAGCTCTGCTCCATAACCGAGTGTATTCAGCTGTTTCAACACCTGAATGCATTTATTATAGACGCCATGACCTCTCTGACGGTCGACGTTATCTTCCAGGTAACAGGGGAGCGAACCGATAATGGTCAGTTCATGGCTGCGGCAAAACTCCGGCAGCCAGGCCCAGCCCGGTTCTGCCATAATCGCCAGATTACTGCGCAACAACCTTTGTTGCGCCACCCCCTTTGTCTGCTCCAGAAAATAACGGAAATCCGGGTTCATCTCCGGGCAGCCACCGGTTATATCAAGGGTAATACCGGGGTGGCGCGCCAGAAATCGAACTATCTGCGCCATGACCTTCGTCCCCATAACTTCCGTACCACGACTGGAGGCGTTGACATGACAATGGGTGCAATGCAGGTTGCAGAGGTTACCCAGGTTTACCTGCAGGGTCTGCAGGTTTTCAAATGTTTCATATTCAGGATTCACCGCATGCAGGCGTTGTTGAAAGGGCGCTACCATAGTCAGACATTTACTCCTTTTTTTGTGCGTATTTATTGTACAAAACCGGAACCAGCGCAAACAGCCCAAGTAACGCAAACGAGCCGAGTACGCGCGGCGAGACGACGCCGGAAAGCGAATCAATGGTTGCCAGGCTCGCCCCGGCATTGACATAAACAAACCCACCCGGAATAATCCCGAGCATCGTCCCCAAAAAGAATGTCCGCAAGGGAAGCCGGGTCAGTCCGGCAGCCAGGTTGATAAGGAAAAACGGAAACAGCGGCACCAGGCGCAAAAACAGAAGATAACTGAAGCCGCGTTCCTCCAGCTCCCGGTTCATCCCCTCCAGTTTGCTGCCGAATCTGTTCATGACGACATCACGCAGCAGGTAACGGGTCACCAGAAAGGCAAGGGTAGCGCCGAGCGTGGCGGCGATGTTGGCGTAGACCGTACCCATTATCGAGCCGAAGATTGCGCCTGCCGCCAGAGAGAGAATGGCAGCACCCGGCAGCGACAGGGTGGTCTGGATTATATAAAGCCCCATGAAGCCGGCCACCATAATCAGCTTGTGGGCGGCATAATAATCCAGCAGCGTCTGGCGGTTGGCTTTGAGAGCAGATAAAGTCAGAAACCGCTGCAGATCAAAGTAAAAGAAGAGTAGCACCACGACTATCCCTGCGACAGTTATGATGATTTTTTGTGGTTTCATTGCTAAATCCGCCTTTATCCGCTCAATCCGCTTCTTCCGCGTTCTATTCTTTTACTTACCTTCTCTGCCATTTCAGCCACCCGGAAAGCAGGTTCTTCACAAAAGGGGTAAGTCGCGTCCGGTTGTAGGCATCAGCCAACCGTTTGATGACTTCAGCCTGGGTCGGATAGGGGTGAATGGTCTTGCCGATGGCAGAGATTCCGAGACCATTGGTAATGGCCAGCGAGAACTCGTTGATCATCTCCCCGGCGTGACGGGCGACGATGGTGGCACCGAGTATTCTGTCTGTCCCCTTGAGCAGGTGGACCCGGGCAAAGCCGTCAGCTTCGCCGTCAAGCAGCGCCCGATCGATATCAGCCAAGTGCACGGTGAGCGTGGTCACCTCAAGCCCCTTTTCACTTGCCTCGATTTCATACATCCCGACATGGGCTATCTCCGGATCGGTGTAGGTGCACCAGGGGATGGTGAGGGCTGACGCCTTCTGCCTCCCCATAAAGAGCGCATTGGCGATCAGGATGCGGGCCAGGGCATCGGCAGTGTGGGTGAACTTGAAGGGAAAGCAGATATCGCCGGCGGCATAAACATTGGGATTTGAGGTCTGCAGGGTATCGCTGACAGTGACCCCTGACCGGTCAAACTTGATCCCGGCCCTCTCCAGGCCGAGTCCTTCAATATTGGGTGCTCGACCGATGCCAACAAGGATTTGATCGGCAACGACCTCTATGGTCTGGCCAGACCGCTCCAGACTCAGCACCTTGTCGCTGCCTCGCTTTTCTACGCTGAGTATTTTAACTCCCAACTGCAAGTTTACGCCTTCGCGAATAAAGGCAGTGTGCAGAATCCCAGCGGCATCATTATCTTCGCGACCGAGAATATGAGGTCCCGACTCAATCAGGGTTATACTGCTGCCGAAACGGGCAAACGCCTGCGCCAGCTCGCAGCCGATGGGACCGGCACCGATGACCGCCATACGGGGTGGAAGTTCTGTGAGAGAGAAAATGGTTTCGTTGGTATGATAGCCTGCTTCTTCCAGCCCCGGTATGGGCGGGACGGCGGCACGGGCACCGGTGCAGACGGCGGCTTTTTTGAAACAGAGCGACTTTCCCGCTACTTCAACCGTCTTTGGACCGCTGAAGCTCCCCTGACCAATGAATACATCGACACCCAATTCGTCACGGAAACGGCGGGCAGAGTCATGCGTGCTGATATCAGCACGCAGGCGGCACATCCGCTCCATCGCCGAGCCAAAGTCAAAATCGAGAGTTAGACTGCCCTTAATTCCGAATTCAGCAGAGTTACGCGCATCATGGAGCGCACGGGATGCCCGGATGACCCCCTTGGAGGGGACGCAGCCAACATTGAGACAGTCGCCGCCCAGCAGATGCCGCTCGATGATGGCAACCTTTGCCCCCAGGCCGGCAGCGCCGGCAGCTGCTATGAGCCCCGCCGTACCGCCACCGATCACCACCAGGTTGTAGCACTCTGCTGGCTCAGGATTGATCCAATCAGGCGGGTGAACATTGGCAACCAGCGTTCGGTTCTCGGGAGTATCGGATAATATTCCGACCAAAGGGGTCACGGTGTTTTTACAAATTTCATGGCTGCCGAATTCATGCAATAGCGCAATCCGGTCGGCTTGGGACCATCTTCGAAAACATGCCCCAAGTGGGCATCACAGCGGCGGCAGATAACTTCTGTCCGTTTTGAGAAGAGACTGTTGTCGGCGCGGGTAGTTATATTTTCGGCGGCGATCGGTTGCCAGAAACTTGGCCAACCGGTGCCGGATTCATACTTATGCTCCGAACGATACAGATCATTACCGCAGCAGATGCATTGGTAAATGCCGTTGTCATGATTGTTCCAGGTGGCACCGGTGAAAGCCTGTTCCGTCCCCTGCTCCCTGGTGACGTGGTACTGCTCCGGAGTCAGCTGTTTGCGCCACTCTTCAGGTGTTTTTACGACTTTATCACTCATAATATAGCCTTTCGCGGTAACGGAATAAAGCTTCACTTTGCCACTGTCTGAGGAACCGGACCTGGCTGCTGACGGAGACTGTGTTGCGCCACCGCTACAGGCGACAACCGCCGCGAACAACATCAGCACCAACATGCCTGCAAGAATTTTCATACGAACCTCCGTCTTAAGTAAACTAATGTCCGGCTGAATTGCCCCACAACTCCTTGAGTCGCTGGTCGCGACCACAACCGTTACGGTAGTACTTGTACCTGAGCGGGTTCTTCTTGTAATAGTGCTGGTGATATTCCTCGGCCGGATAAAATTCACCGGCCTGGCTGATCTCTGTCACAACAGGTTCTTTGAACGGTTTATTTTTCTCCAGAGAAGCTTTTGAAAGCATGGCAAGGCTGCGCTGCGCTTCTGAATTATAGAAAATGGCACTGCGATATTGGTCGCCTGTATCGCAGAACTGACGATCTTTTACAGTTGGATCGATATTGTGCCAGAAGATAGTCAGAAGCTTATCATAGCTGATTTTAGTCGGATCATAGACGATCTGAACCGCTTCAGCGTGACCTGTCCCGCCTGCAGAAACCTCCTTGTAGCTTGGTTGCTTCTTTTTACCGCCCGTATAGCCTGAAGTTACAGAGATTACACCTGGAAGCTGATCAAATGGTGCCTCCATGCACCAGAAGCAGCCACCGGCAAAAGCGGCCTTTTCCAGCTTGCCCTGCTTTATCTCCGCAGCACCGGCAGGCAAGGCGTTGATCATAAGGAATGCTGCCGCAAGCAGACAAATAATTAGATCCAGTCTCTTCATACTTCATTCTCCTATGAAAATTGGGAACTTGACACAGCAATCACTTGCATTTGTGGAGTTTATTTTTAGACTTTAGTTTTCAGGTAACAAATAGGTAACGCTTAAAAACTGTAAGGGTCCAATCTGCTGATGCTTAAGCAGCATGCCTTGCCGGTTCGTTCTGTGTCACTCTCTCATGCCTGCCAAGACCTTCAGCAATCAAAGTAAGCACAAGAGTATTGAGGCTTACCCCTTCAGCTCTCGCCCTTGCCTGTAGTGAAGCATGAAGTGAGCGGGGAAGTCTCTGTACAAACTTGACCGGCTTTCCCTCTTCATCGTAGTGCGTCGGTTCCGGAATATGCCTTTTCATGTCCACCTGTGCCGCTATCCAGCTGTTAAAGGCGTCTCGGCCATTAACAAGAACCTCTTCCATCGTTTCGCCATCCGACATGCAGCCGGGAAGATCCGGAAAGGTAATCATGTATCCACCACCGTCATCTACAGACAGCGGCGTTATCATGTGGCCGTAGGCCTCGAAAGGATACGGCGGCGTTACTGGTCTGATTTTCTTTACACTCATGACGTTTTCTCCTTGATCGTGTCGATCAATACTATGAACCGCTTGACATAGACCGGCTTGATTGGCCGATGTGCCGGGACACAGAGACTATCGGCAATTCCGCGAACGGTAAAAACATGGTGACTTCCACCGTTGTTGCGAACCTCAACCCCGTAACGCTCGGCCAGGGTCAACAGGTCATCAATCCGCCAGTCACGCGGGTTATTCCGCATCCTGTCAAGTGTCTTGTCTGCTGTTGTCATGCTTCAATAGTATCACATGTAACATTACTATCAAGCGCTTTATTATCTCAATAAAAACCCGCGCCCCGACCTAAAACCAGTTTTTTCAGTCTAGGTAACCCACTCAAGCAACAATACACAAGATGCAATGATTAGTTATTAACGTAGATGGCTGTTTTCATTGAGATATACAAGAATGAAAGAGAAGCAGAAAAGGGTGGTTACACTATATGGAAATTAGCATGAATAACCTTCTGCAAATCTTCAATTTTGAGGAGTGCCTGACGGATCTTTTCACGCTCTTCATTCGGCAGTTGGTAGGGGTTTATGTAGTATGAATTATTTTGAATTCCCTTGATAACTTTGATCTGCTGGAGTGCCCGGTAGCGGGTCAGTATATGATAAGCAGCCGTCAAGCCGGCCGCCATACTGGCTGAAAAGCTCCCCTCTTTATGCAGAAGTTGAATCCTCTCCAGAGTTGATGTCGCCGGTATCCCCTGATTTATGGAGATAATCCTGATATTCATCACCAGTGGCGCCCACGCCAGCAGTTTGAGATTAAACTCCCCCTTATGCTCTCCTGACCCCTCTGTCCAGATCCGTTTCAGAAAACCAAGCGCAAGGCGCATCTCGGTTGCAGCCTTTGCCATCCCCCAGAGCACATGAAAGTAGTCCTTCTCAAGCCTCCTGATCAGCTCTACCAGTTCATGAGCCAGCACTTTGTCTCCGGCAACAAAGCGGGCATCAGAAAGAACAATAAGATCCATCAGGTTTTTGCCATAATCTTCATACTCGTAACGCACTATTGCCAACAGCTTCCGGTTCCACTGATGCATCGAACCACGCCAGGTAGGATTACTCGGCATTATGTCGCCGGTGCACTTTTTGAAACCAACTTCAACCAACCGCTCGACCAGAAGTTCGGAGAAGCGTCTGAACCAGTCGTCAGCGTCTTCACCGCCACCATCGCCGTAGACTATGAGGTAGTCCTGATCGGTAATAAGAGTCTGCTCTTCACGACCGTCACTCCCCATACTGATGAGCGCATATGGCAGTTCCGGAGGTGGGCTGCCGTTGGACACCATTTCAGCGGCTACAAGCTCCATTGCCCGCTCTGCGAGGACGTCCCGATATTCTGTGCAGTTACTGTGCAGCGCCGGTACTGACGGTAGGCGGAGAAATCGCTCCATCTCGATCCGGTTCAGCTCATCGTGAATAACACCAAGTTTCGGGCAATCATGAGTTGCTGCTATCTGCAAAAGCAGCCTGTTCTGCGAAGAATTCAGCTCCTCTATCCAGGTAAGACTGCTATCAACAGCATTTTTCAGTTCATTAAGGAAAACGTCCGTCTCTTGAGCATCAAGGTAAGGGAGAAACTCCCGCACCTGCCCCATGATTCCGGCAATAAACTCTTGATCGGTGATTTTATCAGGATGATTGCGGTCAGGCATGTCTGTCCTCGCTCAATTTGCTTAGAATATATCACAATGCGCAGGAATATGAGGATTTTGAATAAAAAAAGGGGGAAGGTTTCCCTTCCCCCACTGCAAACAACTAAACTGCCGCTATCAATGATCGATAGCTTTAGCCATACCAAGACCGGTGTTCTGACGGACATAGACTTCGTCGAACATATCTTCGGAACGCTTGCTCGGGAAGAGCAGTGCACCGAATATTGCAGCAGCAAAACCAAGAGGAATCGAGAAGATACCAGGGTTTTTCAGCTTGAGGATCGGCTCACTGAGGCCCATGATCGACTTTTCGTCTTTACCCAAGACGTCTTTCTGAGCCTTGGCCAGAGCCTTGGCGTCTTTCTCAGACAGTACAGCGCCAGGAGCGAGAGCTGCCTGCTTCTTCTCCATGGCGACAATAACCTTCTCAGCACCTTTGGCAACAAGCTTAGGATAGGTCATGTTCGGCGAAACCATAACCAGGCCGATGGATGCTATTGTACCGACAACAAGACCGGCAATAACACCGGCAGTGTTCATCTTGCGCCAGAAAAGCGAAAGCACAACAACCGGCAGGTTACCGGAAGAGGCGACTGCGAAGGCAAGCGCCACCAGGTGGGCAACGTTGGCTTTCTCGGCGATGATACCGATAACGATACCGACAATACCAACAACCATTGAAGTAATACGGGCTGCCATAACCTGCTCATGCTGGTCAGCATGGCCGTCCTTGATAACGTTAACATAGATATCATGGGCGATAGCTGCGGAAGCTGCCAGAACCAGACCGGAAACAACGGCCAGAATGGTGGCAAAAGCCACCGAACAGAGAAAGGCAAGGAAGAGATCGCCGATGACCGGAGCGATATCAGCGCCAAGCTGCTGGGCGAGAAGCAGAGTAGCCATGTTGCCGCCCGGGTCAACCTGCTGAATCCCTTGCGGAGTGACGTGGATAGCTGCACCGAAACCGAGCAGGGTAGTGATAACGTAAAAGCCGCCGATAATCCACATGGCGATAATAACTGACTTACGGGCTGCCTGGGCAGTCGGGACGGTGAAGAAACGCATCAAAATGTGCGGCATACCGGCGGTACCGAGAACCAGAGCCATACCGAGGGAGATCTGGTCAAGCGGCGCCTTCATGAAGAGGGCCGGCTCAAGGAAGCGCTGGCCGGCATCAACACCGGTCATGGTAATGCCGTCTTTCAGCATGAGCAGTTCAACGTGCTTCTGAATGTCAGGGCTGTTAACGATCTGCTCGAAGAAGGTAATCGGGTTGAAACTGGCTTTGGCCATAACCAGGAAAGCCAGCAGTAAAGCACCGCTGACGAGCAGGCCGGCCTTGATGATCTGAACCCAGGTAGTAGCGGTCATGCCACCGAAAACAACGTAGCCGACCATCAGGATACCGACGCCGATGATGGCTGTTTTGTAAGGAACACCGACCAGAAGGGCCATCAGTTTACCGGCGCCGACCATCTGGGCAGTGAGGTAAAAAGTCGATACGGCAACAGTGGCAAGCGCGGCAACGGCACGAACCGGTTTTGGCTCGGTACGGAAGGAAAGGATGTCGCCCATGGTGTACTTACCGGCGTTACGGCACGGCTCGGCAACAATGAGGAGAACCGTGATGTAGGCAACCAGCCAGCCGACGGAGTACATGAACCCGTCATACCCGTAGAGCGAAATCATCCCGGAAATACCGAGGAAGGATGCAGCTGACATATAGTCACCGGCAATCGCCCAACCATTCTGAGTACCGGTAATACCACCACCGGCAGCGTAGAAGTCGGCGGTTGTCTTGGTCTGCTTGGCAGCCCAGATAACAACACCAAGAGTGATGCTGATGATGACGGCAAACATGGAGAGGGTGATGGCTTTGTTAGCTTTCAGCTCTCTTTTAGGTTTTTCAGGTGCTGGTGGAGCTGGAGCGGCAGCGACAGGTGCGCCTGGAACTGCGCCTGGAGCGACCACTGCGGCAGGTGCCCCGGCAGCGGGAGCAGCAGCAGGTGCTGTAACAGCAGGAGCTGCGCCGGGCGCAGCTGGTGCTTTCTTGGGCTCTTCAGCAAAGGCGGCTGAGGCAAAAGTGAGTGTCAGGGATGCGGCGATAATTATCTGCTTGAATGTCATGTCTCTTATCCTCCTTTCCTAAAGATGTAGTTCGTCAATCAGGGACTTGGTCATTCTGTCAAAATCCTTGTTAGCGACGTGTGCATAGTAATGTGCCAGGCCCCAGGATACAAAAAACTGGGAAAGAGCGAATACGTAGCCGAAATTGATTACGCTGATAACCTTGATTTTGAAAAGGCCCGGAGCATAAGCTGCACCGATAGGGAGGAGGAAGTAATAGGCTGTGGAGAAGATCCACCAGCCGAAGAGAAACGCGCTCTTCTTGTGATGTAACTCTTTAAACTTTGGATTGTTGGCTATTGCCTTCCAGTCATACTGCTTTTCTGCCATGGTTAGTACTCCTTTCTTTGGATTTTTGACAGCATTGAGGTAGCGGCGTCCCGTACCTGTAACGGTGATACTCTCTGTAATCCTCCTTTTGTTAGTTCGTTAAAGTGGCAAACAGCTCTGTTGCTAATACTTTGCATAACCGAATTTCAGGGAAAGCATGTCAGCCCCTTCAAGCAGCGAAGGAGCAATTTCATTTTCTATTCTCTCTGCAAAGAGCCGGAAAGTCGGCCCGAGAAGAGTAATAGCGCCGACGACCTTACCGGCATAATCTTTTATTGCCACTGCAATATCAATTACCCCTTCACCAAGACCGTCATAATCAACGGCAACTCTCTTTAACCTGATCTCACCCAGCTCTTTTTCCAGCCTTGCCATATCTTCAGGTGCCATTTTCCGCCGCCCTTTCTTGAAGAACTTCTCCAACAGATCGGTTGACTCTAATGCTTTTATCACCTTGCCGGGGGCGTTGGTGAGACAGGGGAACTTTTTCCCGACCAGCGGGGCTGTTTTTACAGTCTGCGCACCATCAACAAAATCAAGGAACAACACCTCTTCACCGAGCAGTACCGTAAGATAGATGGCCTCTTCGTGGCGCCTTGCAAGCTCTTCCATGACAGGGTGAGCATGCTTGATGAGATTTGCACTCTTGATGAAGCGCTGGGCAAGACCGACGGTGTTAAGCCCGATCCGATAGACACCGCTATGCTCTTCACGGAGCACCAAACCTCTACTCTCAAGTGTTGCTAATAGCCGGAAAGCCTTATTGCGACTGATGCCGATTTTTTCAGCAAGGTGCGGCAGGGTTGCATCAATCGACTCGTCTGCAAGCAGCTCAAGAATATCCAGAGCTTTTTCAACACTCTGCACTGAATAGCTGCTCTTGCTTCTGAACATTAATCAACCCTGTATACGTTAAATTTGAACGTTCGTTTTATATAATAGCGGCTTTTGTTTTCAGTTTTTTAGCACGACGTTTTATTCATGTCAATAGTAAATTTTATTTCCTGTATACAAATGACTTGTAGTGCATCAATTTTAGATAGTTGCATACATTTATCATCCGATTAAAGATTGCCGTTTTAAGAATCTTACTTATTTCAAACAAAGGTTTAACTCCTAATGAATACTCTTACGTAACGGCAAGATTACGCCCAGCTTTTCTTGCTTTACACTATTTTTACCGCGTGATAGTATTTTGCGGTTTTGAAGTGCCAAATCAAAGAGGAGTTGCTGCGATGTCAGGTCATAATAAATGGAGCACCATAAAGCATAAAAAGGGTGCAGCTGATGCAAAGCGTGGGAAAATTTTCACCAAGATAATCAAGGAGATCTGCGTGGCCGCCAAGCTCGGCGGTGGCGATCCGGCGGCAAACCCCAGGCTGCGTACGGCAATCGATAAGGCAAAGGGCGAGAACATGCCCAAAGACAACATTGAACGCGCCATCAAGAAAGGCAGCGGCGGCATGGAGGGGGTCAACTACGAGGAAACCACCTACGAAGGCTACGGGCCTGGCGGAGTTGCTGTACTGGTAGAGGTAATGACTGATAACCGCAACCGGACTGTTTCCGATGTGCGCAGCATCTTCACCAAATGCAACGGCAACATGGGTGAAACAGGCTGCGTTTCCTGGATATTTGACAAGAAGGGGCTGATCATTTTCCCGAAGAGTGTTGATTTTGATAAACTCTTTGAAGCCGCCATAGAAGCGGGTGCTGATGATGTCGCCGAACAGGATGAGCTGTTTGAGGTAACTACTGACCCTGCTTCCTTCATGGAGGTGCGCGATGCCCTGGCAACTGCAGGCTTCAAAGCCGACTCTGCTGAAATAACCATGATCCCGCAGACCGTGGTTAAGCTTGAAGGGAAACAGGCGGAAAGCATGCTGAAGATGATGGACAAGCTCGAAGATAATGATGATGTCCAAAACGTTTATGCCAACTTTGACATCTCTATGGAAGAGATGGAAAAGTTGATGTAAATGATTATTCTCGGGATTGATCCCGGTTCACGCATTACCGGTTACGGCGTCATCCGCAAAGAAGGGAATCGCCTCATTCATATCGATAACGGCGCTGTCTTTACTGACAGCGCCGCAGATTTTCCAACCAGACTGAAACATATTTTCGACGGACTTACCGAGGTCATCAACAGATACACCCCGGATGCTGTTGCTGTTGAAGATCTATTCTTTTCAAATAACGCCCAAAGCGCTCTCAAGCTTGGACAGGCAAGAGGAGCTGCAATAGTTGCCGCTGTCCATGCAGCTCTGCCGGTCTTTGAATACACGGCGCTCCAGGTAAAACAGTCTGTCGTTGGTCATGGCAAGGCGGCCAAGGAGCAGGTACAACACATGGTAAAGGTGCTGCTGGGACTGCCGGAGATTGCCCAGGCAGACGCTTCCGATGCTCTGGCTGTGGCAATCTGCCACGCAAACTCTGCCGTAATGAAAGCCCTTACCACCGCCGCCCCCACCGCCAGAAAAACCAGGGCATACAGATGATCGCACTATTGACAGGCAAAATAGCCAGTAAAAACCCGGACTCAGTCATTCTGGATGTAAACGGAGTCGGTTATCGTGTCCAGATACCGTTCTCAACCTTTTTCGCCCTCCCGGAAGAAGGTGCTACCCTCACCCTCAACATTCATACCAATGTCAAAGAAGATGCAATTCACCTTTACGGTTTTTTAACGCCGGCAGAAAAACAGTTTTTTCAGCTGCTGATAACCGTCTCAGGTGTCGGCCCCAAGCTGGCAAAAGATATCCTCTCCAACATTCACCCGGATGAACTCGGCTCTGCCCTCTGTCGTGGCGACATTGTCAGGCTCTCCGCTATTCCCGGCATCGGTAAAAAAACCTCTGAGAGGCTGGTTCTTGAACTGAAAGATAAAGTTGTAAAACTCGGCATGATGGGAGAAGCCGGCATTAACGCCACACTTTCGATTCAGGATCGATCGGTCCGGGATGACGTCGCCTCAGCGTTGATAAACCTCGGCTACAAAGAAGCAGTCGTCACAAAAACCCTCTCTGAGTTTGAGACCGACGCTGATACCCCCATGGAAACAGTTCTCAAGCTTGCACTTAAAAGGCTGATGAAATAGCGATGACACGAGTGATCGAAGCAGTTGCCAGTGATGATGAGATCTACATGGAAAGCACTCTGCGCCCTCGCTCCCTGGACGAGTATGTGGGGCAGGAAAAAGCAAAAGGGAATCTGCGGATTTTCATTGATGCTGCCAGAAAACGGGATGAAGCGCTGGATCACGTCCTTCTCTACGGCCCGCCAGGACTCGGCAAGACCACCCTTGCCAATATAATTGCCTGTGAAATGGGCGTTAACATCAAATCAACCTCGGGCCCGGTAATCGAGCGGCCTGGTGACCTTGCTGCAATTCTTACCAATCTCGAAGCGCACGACGTTCTCTTCATTGATGAAATCCACCGGTTATCCCATGTGGTTGAAGAGATTCTCTACCCTGCCATGGAAGATTTTCAACTCGATATCATCATCGGCCAGGGGCCAAGCGCCAGAACCATAAAGCTGGATCTGCCCAAATTCACTCTGGTCGGCGCAACTACCAGAGCAGGCCTGCTCTCATCGCCCCTGCGTGACCGCTTTGGAGTCATTTCCAGGCTCGAGTTTTATACCGATGACGAGCTCGCCTTCATTGTCAGACGCTCAGCCCGCATTCTTAACGTAGCGATCGCTGAAGAAGCTTCACTGGAGCTTGCCCGCCGCAGTCGCGGTACGCCGCGGATTGCCAACCGGCTGCTTCGGCGTGTCCGTGATTTTGCCCAGGTACTCGGTGACGGCACGATAACCGGAAAGATCGTCAGAGAATCCCTGCTGCTACTGGAAGTCGATGAAATGGGTTTTGACAGCATGGACCGCACGGTTCTCCTTACCATCATCGACAAGTTCGGTGGCGGACCTGTCGGCCTTGAAACTCTGGCAGCAGCTATCTGCGAGGAGAGCGACACTATCGAAGATGTCATCGAACCGTTCCTTATCCAGCAAGGCTTTCTGAATCGCACTCCGCGCGGCAGAGTGGCAACCCGGGCAGCCTATCTCCATTTCGGGCGGATCGCCCCTGAAACTCCTCAAGGAGCTCTTTTCTAAAGATGCAGCTCTTTTTCAATTTCCCGGCTAAACCGAACTACAGCTTCAACAGTTTCGTCGCCTGCAATGGCAACAACACTGCTTTGGGATTTGTTAACAAGGTTATGGATTCCGGATCCGGCGAAAATCTTCTTTTCCTTTATGGCGAGTCAGGTTCAGGCAAAACCCATCTGCTTTCCGCTGTCAGCAGAAAACTTGCGGAAACAACAGCAATTGCTCCGCCTCCAGTCATCCCGATCGAGCTGATCACTCCCGCTAATTGTGCAGAGATTGTCAGGCTGTCAGCACCGCAGCCGATACTCCTTCTGGACAACCTTCATCAGTTACAGGATTTTAAGTCCCTGCGCACAGCTATCTGGCAACTGTTCAACGATTTTTACGAAAGCGGTCGCAAGATAATAGCCTCTGCCACCCTCCCCCCCAAAGAGCTTGATTCCCTTGATGAGCACCTGAAGTCACGTTTCATGTGGGGACTTGTCGCCAAGCTGGACATTTCCGATGATGAATCAAGACGAATGATTATGAAGAAACTTGCGGACGACCATCAATTGGCCCTGCCTGATGATGTGATCGACTATCTTCTGCTCCGACTCCCGCGTGATATCCCCTCACTGGCAAATGCAGTTGAACTGCTAAAGCAACAGTCGTTTGCAACTCAGCGTAAAATCACTCTGAAGCTGGCAAGAGAGGCGTTCCAATCCCGGACTCTTGACCTGAACGCCACTTTCAGATAATAATCTCACCATGAAAATCCTCCTCCATACATGTTGTGGCCCCTGCTCTATCTACCCGCTTCAGCAGCTTATCAAGGCTGAGCATAACGTCACCGGCTTCTTCTATAACCACAACATTCACCCGTACCAGGAGTATCAGCGCCGCCTGACAGCGGTTCGGGAGTTTGCCGCCGCCAGAGAGCTGCCGATGGTCTACCGAGATGAATATAATCTCGAAGAGTTTCTCGCCGCAGTTGCACAAAATCCGGCAGAAAGATGCATTTACTGCTACTTCTCACGCTTTGACGCCGCGGCTAAAAAAGCCGCTGAGCTTGGGCTCGATGCGTTTACCTCATCTCTTCTTTACAGCCGTTATCAGGATCATGCAATGATCCGGACTACCGGTGAGAAGGCAGGCGAACGGCATGGAGTAAAATTTCATTACGAGGATTTTCGTCCCGGTTGGCAGGAAGGGATAAGACTCTCAAAAGAGATGGGGCTCTATCGTCAGCAGTACTGCGGCTGTATCTACAGCGAAAAGGAACGCTATCTGCCAAAGGCAGAGCATGCCTGACCTTGGCAGATCGTTACTGATAATCGGTGCAGTCATTGCCGCCATCGGCGGAGCAATCATGCTCTTTGGCAAGTTGCCGTGGCTCGGCAGACTACCGGGAGACCTCTATTTAAAGCGAGACAGCTTCACTCTCTTTTTCCCCCTTACCACCTGCATAATTCTTTCCGCAGTCATTTCCCTTATCCTCTGGTTGCTACGCAAATAGCTTACACTTGCGTTTCCCTGCCAAAATGTTAATGTTCTAACATCACGATTCAAAATTCAGCTTTATGGAGGCAGACAATGTTTGAACTCTTTGAAAAAGCAGCACTGACAGGAATTGGTGCTCTTTCACTCACGCAGAAAAAGGGCGAGGAACTGCTCGCCGAACTTAAAGAAAAGTACAAAGTCAGCGAGGAAGAAGGTAAAGCCTTTCTAGATAAAATTCAGGGTGTAGCAAAAGAGACCCGAGAGAAGATTGCCGAAGCAGCCGAAGCAGAGGTCAAAAAGACTGTTGAGCGTATCGGCCTTGTTTCTAAAGATGACTACGACCTCCTGAAGCAGAGAGTCGAAGAGCTGGAAAAGAAGCTGGGCGCCCAGGACTAATTCTTGAATATTCTCCAGTTTAACCGCAACATTCGCAGCATCAAGCGCTACCGGCAGATTGTCCGTGTCCTCTTCAAGTACGGATTCGACAATCTGCTGGCGTATCTTAATATGACCGAATTTGTCACAAGATGGCGCAGGCTTTTTCGGCGTGATACTTCGGTTTTTATCGAGTTAAGCCAGCCGGAGCGGATGAGACTTGTCCTTGAGGAACTCGGGCCCACCTTTGTCAAACTCGGGCAGTTTCTCTCGACCCGCGCTGACATCCTCCCACCCCATTATATCGAGGAGTTTGCAAAACTTCAGGACAGTGTCCCCCCTTTCAGTTTTGCAGAAGTGGCCACCGAGATTCGCAAGGAGTTTGGGAACGACATTTCCGACCTCTTTGCTTCGTTCGAGCATGAGGCTATCGGCGCAGCATCCATTGCCCAGGCTCACCGGGCGACCTTGAAGAGTGGCGAAGAAGTTGTTATCAAGGTCAGACGCCCGGGAATTCAGGATCTTATTGAAACCGACATAGAGGCGCTGACGCTGCTGGCAATGATGGCTGAGAAGCATCTTCCGAACAGCGAAATCTACGACCCGGTCGGTCAGGTAAGAGAGCTGGCGCGCACCATTCGCAGAGAGATGGATCTTTCCCTGGAAGGGAGAACCATCGAGCGGTTTGCAGCCAATTTTGCCAGTGACGACACAGTCTATTTCCCGAAAGTCTACTGGGAGCACACCTCTAAAGCCGTGCTGACCATGGAGCTGATCGAGGGGATAAAGGTTTCGGACTTAAGCAGTCTTTGCGCTGCGGGTCTTGATGTCAAGCTGATTGCCCGCAGAGGTGCTGATGCCTTTGTAAAAATGGTTCTGGAGCACGGTTTTTTCCATGGCGACCCTCACCCTGGCAATATCCTCATCCTCCCGGACAACATCATCTGCATGCTCGACTTCGGGATGACCGGCAGAATTGATCCGTTCCTTAAAAACCACCTTACCGATATTCTCCTGGCTGTTCTCAATCGGGATGCAGAAGAGGTGATCTCCCTTCTCATCTATTCGGGCGACATCACCGACAGCGTTAATATCAGGGCGCTCCGCAGGGATATTTCCGAGTTTATCGAAAAATACTATGATCTCTCCTTGCAGGATTTTCAGGTTGGGCAGCTTCTTATCGACTTTACCGAGATAATATCCGAATACCGGATAAAATTTCATCCTGACCTGCTCCTGCTCGCAAAAGCGTTCATGACCATTGAAAGTATGGGGAGAAAACTTGACCCTGGTTTCGACATGATGCAGCACCTGCGACCGTTGATGGAAAAGGAGATTAGAGGCCGGCTTTCACCGAAGAGCGCCTTCAAGGAGCTTTTTGGCAACGTCAACTCCTATGTGAACCTGCTCCGCTCCCTCCCTAAAGATATAAAGGAGATTCTTAACCGGATCAATCGGGACAAATTCAAGATTGACCTTGAGCATCGCGGCCTTGACCATTTCATCAAAGAGCTGGACAAGTCTATCAACCGGCTCTCCTCAAGCCTCATTATTGCAGCGCTTATCGTCGGCTCTTCTATTGTCATGCAGACCGGAAAAGGACCCCAACTGCTCGGCTTTCCTCTCTTTGCCTTCATGGGTTACAGCATTGCCGGTCTGATAGGCCTTGTATGGCTTATCGCTATCATCCGCTCGGGAAGACTATAATTTTGAGTCCTGGCGGAACAGATAAATAATCACGCTTGAAATCCGGAGAAGCTGCAGATGGCTGATAACTACCCCCTTGCTAATCCACAAAAAGAGCGGCGCAAAAGAAAACGTGAAGCCTTTATAATCGGCATATCACTC
This sequence comes from uncultured delta proteobacterium, assembly GCA_963787125.1. GTDB lineage: Bacteria > Desulfobacterota > Desulfuromonadia > Geobacterales > DSM-12255 > VEOV01. Next base: position 349,708 of record CAWBBV010000007.1, on the reverse strand, counting down.
ATCCTGATAAGCGTCCTCATTGCCACCCAGATCCACCTGACAAAAATCAGTTCTGAAGTCCCCATGGGCACTAATATAACCATATTCGGCATTATCAACGTCATAACTCTGTTGATAATACTGTTCATCTATCTGCTTGCCCGCAATATATTCAAACTCGTCAAAGACCGGCAGATGAACAAGATGGGGGCAAGACTGCGAACCAAGCTGGTGCTGGCGTTTGTCTCACTTTCACTCTTCCCGACATTGCTGCTTTTTTTCGTATCGGCCGGCTACATCTCCAGCAGCATCCAGAACTGGTTTAACCGGCAGATAGAAACGTCTCTTGATGAATCAATGGAAGTGGCCCAGACGTATTATAAAAATTCTGCTGCAAATGCGCTCTTCTATGCCGAACAGATAAGCCAGAACATCAAACGCCGCAAACTCTTGAACGACGAGAATCTATCAGAATTAAAAAGCCTTATAAGGGAGAAACAGAAGGAGTACAACCTGGGGGTGGTCGAAGTATTCTCTTCCCAGAGAGAGGAACTTGTCAGAGCAGCAAATCCGAATCTGCCTGCTTCGGAATTCACTAATCCCACCTCAGAGGATCTTGACAAGGGCCTTAAAGGCAAGGAGTTCACCCGGGTCAACTCCATTGGCAAAGCAGATCTGATCAGGGGGATAGTCCCGGTATTTTCCAACTGGAATCAGAACGATATTGTTGGAGTTGTAGTCGTAAACTACTACGTCCCCTATTCGCTGGTCAGCAAGATGAAGGAGATTACCAACTCCTACCATGAGTTCAGACAGCTTAAGATCCTGAGAAAACCTATTACCACCACCTATATACTGACGCTGCTGCTTATCACTATCGTTATTATAACTCTCTCCGTCTGGTTCGGAGTAAATCTTGCGCGCAGCCTTACAGACCCGATCCAGGAACTGGCTGATGCGACGAGGCAGATTGCAGACGGTAATCTTGAGATTGAACTTAAAGGCGAAAGCCAGGACGAAATCGGCCAACTAATCCACTCCTTTAACCGCATGACGGCTGACCTGAGAGCCAATCAGCTGGCACTTAGAGACGCGAATCAGGACTTGCGAAGCAGTAATCAGGAGATAGAGGGTCGGCGCCGCTATATGGAAACGGTACTCAGACATATAACGGCCGGCGTTATCTCAACAAATAATCACGGAATAATAACAACCATTAATAAATCAGCGGAAAAACTCCTCCAATTAAAACGATCGGAAGCGATTGGCAAGCACTTCAAAGAGGTACTCAGTTCTGCACATCTTGACATCCTGAAGGATATGTTGCGTGAAATTGTTGTTAAAAAACAGGACATCCTCAATAGGCAGATAGAGCTCCAGGCGGATGAAAGCAGAATTTCGTTGCAAGTTAACCTGGCGATACTGAAGGACGATGAGGGCGACTTTCTGGGGACAGTTGTGGTATTTGACGATCTTACCCACCTTATCAAAGCTCAGCGAATGGCAGCCTGGAGAGAGGTTGCCAGAAGAATCGCCCACGAGATCAAAAACCCGCTAACCCCTATCCAGCTTTCGGCTCAGCGCCTGCGCAAGCGCTATCTGGCCAGTTTTTCAGGAGATGACCATGTATTCGATCAGTCGACCGAGACAATCATAAAATCTGTTGAAGAGCTGAAGAATCTGGTAAATGAATTCTCGCAGTTCGCCAGAATGCCTGCAGCACAACTTGCCCCCTGCAATCTTAACGATATTTTGGCAGAAGCTGTCACGCTCTACTCAGAAGCCCATAGGCAGGTCAACCTTAGCTACTCTCCTGACTTGGCTGTTCCTGACCTGCAACTTGACCGGGATCAAATCAAAAGGGTGCTGATTAATCTTCTTGAGAATGCCGTTGCTGCTGTTGACGCAAACGGTGATGTTTTTGTCGATAGCAGTTACAATCCGGAACTGAAAATGGCGAGCTTCTCGGTAGCAGACTCCGGCCACGGGATAGCAAAAGAAGATAAGTCGAGGCTCTTTGAGCCATATTTTTCGACCAAGAAGAGCGGCACAGGCCTGGGTCTGTCGATTGTTAACACGATAATCACTGATCATCACGGCTTTATAAGGGTCAGAGATAACGAGCCCAAAGGGACCAGGTTCATAGTTGAGCTCCCTGCGGGGAGATAAATCTGTCTTGGTCGGCAGAAAGAATCCAGATGTCCAGTAGCAGAAAGATTTTCCTGTTGACTTTTTTTCTTCAAAATTGCTAAACTGAAAATCCGCGAAAAATAAAGGAATTTTATAGGAGGCTTTCTTCATGCAGTGTCAAACGGTTCTTCCCGGCAGCGAGTGTACTTTCTGGGGGAAACAGGGATGTGTATTCTCTGACGGTTCTTGTCAGGTGATTGTAGATAATTGTGAAGGGTGTGAGCGAATAGTAGAGGGGAGTATCGGCAAGGTCTGTGGCTCCTACCCTGCGCCGGAGAAGAAGTGGCTGAACGGCATCTGTAACTTTGCCACCCACGTTAAGATTGAGATAAAGGTCGACGACCTCAAGGTCAACCCTCTCAAGGCATCGAAGAAAGCAGCCGGCGGCAAGAAGAAGTAGAAAACCGCATATATATCTTAAAAGGGGGGGATACCAGTCCCCCCCTTTTTTATTGGATATGACATGGCCTACGACATACTTACCTGCCCTGCCTGCGGCTCAGGCGTAAAATCCTACAGAAATCCGATTCCGACGGTGGATATCATCATCGAAATCGATTCAAGAATTGTTCTTATTGAAAGGCAGAATAAACCTTACGGCTGGGCACTGCCTGGGGGATTTGTAGATTACGGAGAGACCCTCGAAGCTGCTGCGACCCGTGAAGCACTGGAGGAAACCTCTATTGCCGTAACGGATTTAAGGCTTCTTGGTTGTTACTCAGATCCTGCCAGAGACTTAAGGCAGCACAACATCTCCACAGTGTTCGTAGCAAAAGGATCAGATTCGCCGGTAGCTGGCGATGATGCAAAGTCAGCCTGCCTGTTTAAGCCTGACGAACTACCGTTAAATCTCTGTTTTGATCACGACCGGATAATAAAAGATTATCATCACCGAAAACTGTCAGGCAGAATCTGATTATTGCCGCCTTTTCCACCCTTTGGCCTTGATAAATTCACCGACTTTTTCAGGCGGGATCGGCCTGCTGATTAGATATCCCTGAATCTCGTCACACATCGCCTTTTGAAGAAACGTATACTGCCCTTCTGTCTCCACACCTTCAGCAATCACTCGCAAATTCAGGCTACTCCCCATGGCAATGATAGCTGTTGTAATCGCCGCATCCGTCTGGTTTGACTCAACATCCCTTACAAAGGACTTATCGATCTTCAAGGTGTTGACCGAAAACCGCTTAAGGTGTGCCAGCGAAGAATAGCCGGTTCCAAAGTCGTCTACTGAGATATGAATGCCTTTCGCTTGTACTTCATTAAGAATATGAATCGTAAAATCAGGGTTCTGCATGATGACACTCTCGGTAATCTCTATCTCCAGTTGATCAAAGGGCATCCCGGTCTTAGAGACTATCTCTTCCAGGCGGATTAAGAAATCGGCCTGTTGCAGCTGGTGGCCGGAGATGTTCACTGCAACCCGCATTTGTGGAATCCCCTGATTAAACCACTCCACATTCTGCCGGCAAGCACGTTCAAGTACCCATTCACCGATTGTCAGTATCAATCCAGTCTCTTCAGCAAGCGGGATAAATTCATCCGGCTTGACCAGCCCAAGCTCCGGGTGATCCCAGCGCAAAAGAGCTTCCATGGCGGTTATCTGCCCCGTTACAATGTCAACTTTTGGCTGATAAACAAGCCGGAACTCATTTCTTGAGAGCGCTTTTCTAAGGCTGTTTTCCAAAAGGAGCCGCTTATGAGAGTTCTGATCCATGACCGGATCGTAGAGCACCCAGCGGTCACCACCCTGGGATTTTGCCTCATACATGGCAATGTCAGCCTTTTTTATAAGACTGTCCATATCATCCCCATGCTCAGGGAAAATGCTGATGCCGATACTCCCCATGGCAAACAGTTCATTACCGTCAATAACAAACGGTTTTTGCAAAGCCTTCAGGATCTTCTTTGCCACCAGAAGCGCGTCATCAGGGTGATCAAGATTACTCAGGACGACCGTGAATTCGTCGCCACCGAATCTGGCAACAGTGTCGACCTCGCGCACAGATAACTGCAGTGCCTTTGCAACGGCCTGAAGAAGCCTGTCTCCCAATGGGTGACCAAGTGAGTCGTTTACAAGTTTGAACCGGTCAAGATCAAGAAATAGTAAAGCAACAGAGCGCTTCTGGCGGTTTGCATAAGCGATCGCCTGCTTCAGCCTGTCCCTGAAAAGAATCCGGTTGGGGAGCCCGGTCAGACTGTCATTGTGGGCAAGACTATAAAGACGTGCCTGAGCGCGTTTTTTCTCCGTAATATCCCGCCAGATACCCCAAAGGAGAGTCGGTTTACCATCCTGAAAATTACAGGTAAGATTCCCTTCTGCAGAGATATCCTGACCATCCGCACCCCTGAAAGAAAGCTCAAAAGAATCTACCTTTTTGCCAGCGATGATTTTGCGCAGCTCCCTGGCAGTACTCTCTCTTGACTCTTTACTGAGAATAGCAGTGAATTCTCGCAAATCCCCTTCTTCATCCTGATAACCGACTGCGTTTCGCATCGCACTATTCATGAAAAGGATTTCACCCTCAGGCGTATTGCAGTGAATCAGATCCGTGGCGTTGTCAATAAAGCCGAGAAGCCTTTCCTCACTTTCTCTTGCAAGCATTGTCTCGCGCCTGATAACTGCCATAAGAGAGTTAGCTATAATTGCTGTGACAGCATTAGTAATAACAACCCACAGGGCCATAAGGAAGAGATAATGGGTATCGTGATTGAGGGCGGCATCAACAAAAGGCATCTTTACCGAAGGGACGATGTTGCTGTATTCGGCCAGAAGGAGCAAGCAGTAGCTAAACCACCCCGCACCACCGATAATCCAGACGTTGCGCTGCACGTCAAGCAGATAGGCAGATTCAAGGGTTACGATCATGTATACCGGCCAGAACCAGCTTGTCGCACCGCCACTGCAGTGGATAAGCACTGTTACAGTCAGCAGGTCCATCAGTATCAGTGCATTCCTGGAAAAAGGGTATTTAGCCAGCTTGATGCTATTGAAATGGCTGATGAGATTATAGAGGACAACAACAATGATGGTGATTATGAGGAGAAATATCTGCTCTTTCGAGATGAAAAATCCATAACGGCTGAACAGATAGGTACTGCCGGCAAAGACCCCATATGTGGCCAGTACCGTAAGGAGAACCCAGCGAACAAGAGCTACAAGGCGAATTCTTTCAGCACACCCTAGAAGGTCACTACTTTCAACAGACAAAGAGACACTGCCGCGGTCGGCAAAACGGCGGCTTAATGTTTCTGTCCATGACATTTCTTCAGAATTTCTGTTCATTACAAACCCGCTGCTCCAGCATCCGCAGAGGTGGCTCACGCTCAATGAGACCAGTCTTTGCAGCATAACTATAAAAGAGTTTCAACCCCTCGGCATGGCTATCGGTAAGATCGTAAGAGATGATTTTCCAATAATTAATGAGAAAGCCGCTGTTTGTCCACTCATTTTGTTTTAATGTTGTCGCAATCTCCGCAAAACTTTCAACAGCTTTAAGTTTCGAGGCGACAACTCTTTCATGAATCAGCTTGACCGCCTCAGGAGATCGCCGCAAAGCGTCTTCCCGAAGCAACCAGAGAGCAAAGACAAAAGGGAGACCGGTAAACTCATACCAAAGTTCGCCAAGATCATACACATGGCCTTCACTGTTAGCTACAGCACTCTTTAAAGCCTTATCGCCTATCAAGAGCAGAGCATCTTTACCAAATAACAGGTTCACTCCGGAGCCTTCAGCACGATAATAGTTATTTGTAAAGCCGTACCTTTGTGAGAGGAGGATTTTAAGTAGCGCGACCGATGTTTCTGACTCGCTGGTAAGGGCTATTGAGGCGCCGTTTAAAGATTCAATCGGCAGCTTGGAGAAGAGCAGAACACTCCAGACCGGGCCGATGGAGCTGATTGAGAGTTCAGGGAGAATCAGGTAAAGTTCGGGATTACGGGCATACTCGATTGACGAGGAAGGGCAGATATCTATGCCGCCACTGCGAAGCTTTGCATTCAGATCTGACGGATGACCGCTGACAAAACTATAACCACTATCCTGGAAGTTACCCCGCAGAGTTTCAAATAGAGGGGTGCAGTTCAGATAGCTAATCTCACCTATACGAAGCACTTTCGCATCTCCTCAAAAAAAAAGGCGAGAAAATCTCGCCCTTCAGGTAACAATTAAAAATAGTTGTCAGGTCTCGTCTGAGACCTGTTCAAGATAATCATCCACTGACATAAGCAGCTTCAGCTCCTCAGGGTCAGACATCTCAATGGCCAGAAGCCAGCCGCCATCATACGGATCGTCATTAACTATTTCTGCTGAATCTATTACTTCAGTGTTCACTTCTACTACCACACCGCCAACAGGTGCATAAAGTTCGGCAACTGTCTTTCTCGCTTCAACTGAGCCGAAGGAGTCATCCTGCTCCAACTCATCACCAATGTCAGGAAGTTCGATGGCGCTGATAGTCCCGAGCTCTTCCTGGGCAAAATCAGATATACCAATAACAGCCCTGCCCCCTTCTACCCTGATCCAGAGATGCTCCTTGCTATACAAAAGTTCTTCAGGAAGATCCATACTTTACTCCAAAACTACTCGCTCAAGAAAGCTTGTGTCAATGTTACCCTGGATAAAGTCCTTGTTGGCCATTATCTGTCGGTGAAACGGTATCGTGGTTTTTATGCCTTCGACGATATACTCATCCAAAGCCCTAGCCATCCGCTTGATCGCGTCGTCTCTTGTCTCTGCATGAACTATCAGCTTGGCAATAAGAGAGTCATAATGCGGAACAACAGTATAGCCGTCATAAACAAATGAGTCAACCCGGACTCCAAGCCCACCGGGAGTATGGTATGAGGTTATCTTGCCTGGAGAAGGGGTAAATTTCACCGGATCTTCAGCATTTATCCTGCACTCAATGGAATGACCGTTTATTTTCACATCACTCTGCTTGTAGCGGAGTTTGTTGCCGTAGGCAATCAGGATCTGCTCCCGGACAATATCGATCCCGGTAACCATCTCAGTGACAGGATGTTCTACCTGTACCCTTGTATTCATCTCCATGAAGTAAAAGTTGTTGTTCTTATCCACCAGGAATTCTATCGTCCCGGCGCTGTAGTAGCCGACTGCCTTGGCAGCGCGTACTGCCGCATCTCCCATCGCCTGACGGAGTGCCGGAGTGCTTACAGTTGAAGGAGCCTCTTCGATTATTTTCTGATGGCGCCTTTGGATCGAGCAATCGCGCTCGCCAAGATGGATGACATTACCATGCTTATCACCGAGTATCTGAATCTCCACATGACGCGGCTGCTCGCAGTATTTCTCGATATAAACTTCAGGGTTGCCAAAACCTGCCTGTGCTTCTGCCCGAGCTGTGGCAAAGGCGTTAGGAAGTGCTGCCGGAGAGTGAACAATCTTCATCCCGCGACCACCGCCGCCTGCCGTCGCCTTGATGATTACCGGCAGGCCAATCTCCTTGGCGATCTTGACAGCTTCGTTGACATCCTTGACCCCTTCCTTGGTACCCGGAAGGATCGGTACCCCCTCTTTGATAACAGCCTGACGGGCACTTATCTTGTCGCCCATAATCCTCATGCTGGAAGAGTTTGGGCCGATAAAATTAATCCCGCAGTTCTCGCAGATTTCGGCAAAGGCAGCATTTTCAGAAAGAAATCCGTACCCTGGATGTATCGCCTCGGCATCAGTCAATTCTGCGGCACTGATGATGGCATTTATGTTCAGATAGCTATGTATACTTGGAGGGGGGCCAATACAGACACTCTCATCGGCAAGCTTTACATGGAGCGAATCCCTGTCAGCAGTAGAGTATACAGCCACGGTTTTAATACCGAGCTCCTTGCAAGCGCGAATGACACGCATTGCAATTTCACCGCGATTAGCGATTAGGACTTTATGAAACATGAAGTATCTCCTGTAAGCTCTCTGCTAGAGTTTTTCGACGATGAACAACGTATCATTGTACTCTACCGGTTCGGCATTCTCACGGCAGACCTTGATTATCTTGCAGCGAAATTCGGCTTCAATCTCGTTCATCAGCTTCATCGCCTCGACTATGCAAAGCACCTGACCTTTTTCCACAACCTGTCCCACTTCTACAAAATGAGCCGCATCAGGAGCCGGTGACCGGTAGAATGTCCCGACAATCGGCGATGGAATCCGCTCGCCCTTCTCATCTTCAGCAACGGCCGGAGCTGATGCAACTGTAGCAGGGGCTGCAAACCCATGGGGAGCCTGTGCATAGACAGGAGCAGGAGCAGTCTGATACTGAACCACTTGAGGCTCACTGCCACGCTTAAGGAATATCCTCTCTTCGCCGCTCTCCATTTCGAACTCAGTGATGTCAGTTTCGGTGATCATCTTTACCAGCACTTTCAGGTCTTTAATATCCATCGTTCTTTTCTCCTTTTTTATTACGGATAAAATTCTAGCAAACAATTAGTTCTTTACAAACTTTACTTAAAACAGTGCAACCATCAGCTGTAACATAAACAAGGTCCTCTATTCTGACACCACCGAGACCAGGGATATACACACCCGGCTCAATCGTTATAACCATACCTTCCTCAACCAGTTGATTACTTCGGGAAGATACCGTCGGTTTTTCATGAATCTCCAAACCTACTCCGTGACCAAGACCATGGCCGAAGAATTCTCCAAAGCCGGAGCATTTTATATATTCACGGGCGATTGCGTCAAGCGCCCTGCACTCAATTCCAGGCTTGACCGCACAGAGCGCAAGATCATGGGCTTTTTTCACAACAGAATATATCTCTAACAGTCGACTGTCAGGCTTCCCGACAGCGACAGTGACTGTTTCATCAGAGTTATAACCGGCCACACTGGCGCCAAAGTCTATTGTGACCATCTCGTTGGCGCTTAAAAGCCTCTCCGTCGGTCTTCCATGGGGAAGAGCGCCGCGCTCTCCGGAGGCCACGATAAAATCAAAGGACTTTTCATCTGCCCCTTTATTTTTCATCAGTATTTCCAGCTCAAGCGCTAGCCGCCGCTCGGATACGCCCGGCTTTATCAACTGGAGCAGCTCTTCAAAAGCAGATGATGCGATCTCGGCAGAACAGGCTATCAACTCAATCTCGGCAGCAGTCTTTAACGAGCGGAGTTGATCAAGCTGGTCAGAAAGGGGGATGAATTCCACCCCCGGAGTAGCCGCAGTCAAAGCGTTGAAAAACGAGACCGGCAGTTGCTCGGCATCAAAAGCAACCTTCAGGCAGCCTTTTTCCTTAAGGAGTGTCGCTATCCCTTCAAGCTTGGCCTTATATTCAAAAACCGTACAGAGCTGAGCTTCGCTGCGAGCTTGCAGTGAATATCTGGAATCGCAGAGAAGTGTCCGTTCAGCTTCCATCAGGAGGAGCGCGCCATCACTCCCGGCAAAACCGGACAGATAGCGGATATTCACCCGCCCGAAAACAAGTATTGAATCCGCACCCAGCGGCACGACAACCTTCGATGCAGCGGACAGCCTTGCTTCTGACATCTCCGAAAGCTTCCTTTTTATAGGGGTTCACTTATTCTGGCCGAGAGGGTCAGGCATACCGACTGCTTATAACAAAATTCAGCCAAACTTAAAACAAAAAAGGGAGCAACAGGTCAAAGGAAAACCGGTTGAGTTTAAGCGAAGTAAGAAAAAAAAAAGCTTTTCTCACCCTTCGACCTCAATCCACACTTCTCGTTCAGCAGTTAAGCTGAATCCTTTTTGAGCGAATATTTTTTTATTTTGCGATACATCGTCGCCATATTCATGCCGGCGTCTCTGGCAGCGGCATCGACATTCCAGCCGTAGCGGGTAAGCAGCCCGGAGAGATACTCCGCCTCAAAACGTGCCATGGCAGAGCTGTAGTCCCCATCTACCTGCTCATCTACCGGTAATGAGAAAATAACTTCCGGCATTTCGATAAACTGGGCCAAAGTTGCAAAGGTCAGATGCTCTTCGTTCTCCATCGCAAGGGAAGCCTCAATCACGTTTTTCATTTCGCGGATGTTACCCGGCCAGTCATACTGGGCTACTGCAGCCATCGCTTCGGAATCAAGCCCTTTCACCCCGGTTCCGAACTTGCTGTTCTGGAGGACAATGAAGTGAGCCGCTAAAAGAGGGATATCTCCTCTGCGCTCTCTTAAGGGTGGCAGATGGATATTGACAACATTAAGCCGGTAGTATAGGTCTTCGCGAAAGGCGCCGTTCTTGATTGCCTGCTTCAGGTCCGAGTTAGTTGCCGAGAGAATCCGGACATCAACCTTTGTCGGAGTGGTATCTCCCAAGCGATTGAACTCCTGTTCCTGCAAAAACCGGAGCAGGGTTTTCTGGACATTCATCGGCAGATTACCCACTTCGTCAAGAAAGAGTGTCCCACCGTCAGCTGTTTCCAGAAGTCCGGCGCGGTTCTCTTTTGCACCGGTAAAAGCCCCTTTTTTATAACCGAAAAGCTCACCTTCAAGGATAGATTCCGGCAGTGCGCCACAATTTATGGCGACAAAACGCTTCCCCTTTCGCGGTGAATTATAGTGGATAGCCTGTGCGATCAACTCCTTGCCGGTACCGGACTCACCGGTTATCAGGATTGAAGTGTCACGAATGGCAATCTTTTCAACACGCTCCAGCACAGCTTTAAGGCCCGTTGAAGCGCCGATTATGTTCTCGAAACGGAATTTGCCGGCAAGCTCCGCCTTAAGTTCTTTATTCTCCTCAATCAGCTCAGTCTGGGTGAGCGCATTTTTCACCCGGTAAAGAAGCTCTTCAGGTTCAAAAGGTTTGGTCAGCATATCATAAGCACCTTTGCGCAGAGCCTGAATCGACATCTCCACAGTCGCAAAAGCAGTTATCATTATGACCGGAATCTGGGGCTGCAGTGCCTTGATCCGCTGCAACACCTCAAGACCATCCATTCCCGGCATTTTGATGTCTGTTATGACCAGATCCCATTCGCCGGGAGCAAAATCCTCGACAGCCTGAAATGAGCGGGTATAGGACTTAACCTTGTAGCCGGCATCAAGCAGAACCGCCTCCATCATCCGACAGAGGCCTTCTTCATTATCGATGAGCAGAATACGTTTTTTATCAGACACAATTCAGCCCCGAGTAGTTTTTCAACAACGTGATAATGATCGGATAACTTACATTATTTTGCCTGAAAGGGAAACAGAACTTGCTACAGCCAGGAACCAATTCCGGGGCAAAAAAAGGGCCGGATATTCTGCCCGGCCCTTTGCCCTGATCTTCCGGAGTTACTCTATTTCCCCATATCGTGCGGCACAATAACCGTAGCTGACTTCGTTGCCCTGTTTCCAGCCTGATCCGTCACCACCGCAGTAATGGTGTAGACCCTGCCGTCCATGTCGCTCCCTTCCCGCCACGCCTCCAGCAGCACCGTATCGCCGAATTTGAGCCCCTGCAGATTGTATTTCCCGTATTCATCGGCAACGGAGATGGTCACATCTTTTATGTCAGAGCCAAAGGTCGCCACATTTCCGCTAATGACTACCGGCACCAGCTTTTTGTTCGGCGGCCAGAGAGTCTGCCGGGAAGCGCTGATGAACACATCCGGCGTTTTCGGCACATAAAGAATCGTGGCGACGGCTGTTGTCTTGTTGCCTGCCAGGTCGTATGCCTCAGCCAGCAAACGGTTCTCCCCCTGCGCAAGGCCGCTGATGGCGGCACGCCAGGTAGTGCCGGCCGGATACTCCACTGCGCCGACTGTGGCGGTAGCGCAGCTAACGGTTACTGCTATCCCGTTTTCCCTGGTGCCGCTTATAGTCTGGGCTGAGCCGTTCGTCGGCGTAACAACCGGGTCAATGGTCAGGTTCGGCGGGGTTTTGTCAAAGATGACATTCCTCTGCACAGTGGTCTGCGTTCCCACCTCATTGCTGGCGGTAACGGTTATCGGGTAGAGTTTTTCGTCTGTAAAGTTGACAATCTGGGAGAAAATACCGTCTATCACCGCCGGAGCCAGCACACTGCCGTCCATGGCAACGGTAACGCCAACGGCGGTGTAAGGATCGGAAGCTTTGCCGCTGAGCGTCAGGCTGCTTTTATTGGTGCGGATATCCTGATCCGGTGCGGTTATTGCCAGAGACGGCTTCTGGTCGTCGAACAGCACGCTCCGCTTCTGGCTGCTAGTATTGCCTGCCAAGTCTGTTGCGGTTATTTCGATGGTATTCCATCTTGGCAATGGCAACACCGTGGCCGAAAAGTCCTTGCCGTTCATGATGAGAGTTTGGCCGCTCTCCTTTACCGTGACAGTTACCGTGGAGGTCTCGTCCACTCTCCCCTTGACTTCAATGGGAGAAACGGCAGTTGTGCTGTTGTCCGCCGGGGAATCTATGGTCAGGGTTGGAGCCAGCTGGTCGAGGGTGATGGTGCGGCTGTCGGTGGCAGTGTGCCCCAGGATGTCAGTGACTATGGTTGACACGACATAGTCTCCCGTTTGCAGCAGCAGCGCATGACTGAAACTGCCGTCACTATTGAGCGGCACGTCGGTTGTGTTGATCGTGAGCGACCTTATGGCGACTACCCCTGTCGCGGAACCGGTAATGTTCAATGTCTGGTTATTGGTCACGGCGCCGTCTGACAGGGTGGAGATAAGCAGCGTGGGCGGCGGCGCAATCTTCACGCTAAAAGGAGTACCGGCAATGGTCTTGGCCTGAGCCATGCCGGGGAGTGTTATCTGCAGGATGGCCAGATAATCCCGCGCCGCAAAGGCTGCTGTCGGCACAATAACGGTGTCGGTAAAGGTCCCTTGGCGGGGAAGGGTAATCATCTTGCTGTAGGACTGCATGATTGCCTGAGTATCGGGATTGATCACTGTTACAGCTAGGAGAGCCGCAGCCAGATCCTCATTGCCGCTGCTCTTCACAGTAATGGCAAGAGATTCGTCAATGCCGAGGTAAACAGCGTTCATAGCGGGAGAGACAGCCCCTGCAACTCCTGCTCCGCTCACGGATGAAGAGAGAACTGTAAACGTCGCTTCGCTGGTAGCCAGTACCGCCCCGCCACTTTCCACCGTCACTCTGGCGACATAGACGCCCGGCGGATAGGCGGCACTGTTCCAGTATCTGCTGTCAGTGTAGATTCTCCCTGTATCAGGAGCTGACAGTATGAATTGGTCGGTGAAGAGCTCTTCTCCACCGCTGTTGACTATCATCACTGTTGCCTTAAGAGTGTCACCTGTTGTTCCGGCGTTAAGGCAGTTTATTGTGGTGGTAATGGCAACTTTCTCGATGGCGTTATAGGAGATTTTGTCAGTAACTGCTTTTACGCTCACCTTGGCTGCCTGCTTGGGGGCGAGATAAACAACCGTCTTCGTCAGTTGCAGCGCCAGATCGCCGGACAGGGTGAAGGCATAGTTCGAATCGGCGGTGAGTTGTTGGGGGTATTGGAGTAACCTTGTCTGCCCGGCAGAGATGGTTAGCGTCTCTGGCGGGGAGTTGAACGATTTGGTGACGGTAATCAAGGCATCGGTCTTGCCGCTGTTGGCGAGGGTGAGCGTCAAGGTGATCGGCTCAGTACCGGCGTTGTCAGGCCCGCTCAGGGTTGCAGCCACTTTCGGGCTGGAGATTTCGTACTGATCGGCAACCGCGGCCAAGGTTGTGCCATTCTGGGCAATCGTTGCCATCAGGGCGACAACCCCATCAGTTCCGGCGGTTGTAGTTGTTTTGAACGTACGGCTGCTGCCGACAGGAATGCTGAAGGTGTCGGCAATCAGTGCTTGTTCAGCACCAGTCCCGGCTTTGGCCTTTACCGAAAAGACAAGATTGGCCGCCTCGATTGTCGCCATGTTTGATATCGTACCGTTTATGGTAACTGTCTCGCCCGGTTTGTACAGTTTCTTGTCGGGGCTGAGCGTTAGAAGCATATTCCCCTGAACGACATAAAAAGGATACTCGGCCGTGGCGGTTGTCTGGCCGGTATCTGCTGTCAGAGTGCCTTGCAGGTAGTATTTTCCAGGCTGAGCGAGCGTGTCGATGCTGCTGGCAGGCGCTGTGGTCGCACCGGCATCGAGATTGACCGGGATATCGGTCTGCCAGAAGATTTCGCCCGGGTTATGCCCCTGGGTTACGCTAATATCACGCAAAACCGGCGTTTTTGTTGTATCCGTTGTGGACATGGTAGTCTCGACTTCGATCCAGCGCCCTTTCGGGTTGGTGATCGGCGAACCGCTAGTGGTGATGTAATCGCTCCACATACCACTGGCCAGACCGGCTTCAGTTTCGGCAGTGCGTGTCCGGAACTTGATACCGGTGCCGGTAGGGATATCGCCATCGAACGCAAACTTGTCCCAATAATCCGATTGTCCGCTATCGTATTTCAAATTCATTGTTCCGGCTGAGATGAAATTCGTATCTGAAGTGAAGTTGTCCCAATGGATTTCCATGGGATTTCCTTGAGTGTCAGAGTTTGCCCAAAACTGAACTGTTACCGCCGGCGCAGGCAGCCTGTATACGGTGAACAAAGTCCAGGCAGATTCATTCCAAAAATAGCAGTAGTACATATTTCCGCTGCGCTTCAATCGCAACTTGCCGTTATCTGGCGCAGTAAACCCTGCACGCCAATCGTAATATGCCCACATCGTTTCAAACGACTTATTTGCAAACACACCCCAGCGGAGTTCGTTGCCATCAATGTACGTAATGATGCCCATATGCGATTGAGAACTCCATTTCGTGATGGAGTAGTCGACAGAAATATCAAAATCTCCGGAAAAGAGATAGGCAGCGCGCAAAGCTGACACGTTGCCGGCAGTAGCAGCGCCCGGCAGTTCTGTTTTCAGGAATCCTGATTCCTCTGCCGGGGGCATGCCGGCGTTACCGGTTATTTTCGTCCACCTGTCCGTATTAAGGATGCCATCATCGAAATTATCAGATAGCGACAGTAGCGACACTGCTCCAGGGACGCTGTAGGCATCGAGCCCGCTTCTCACCCCCTGCTGAAAGTCGAACTGGCTTGTCCAGATTCTTTGCTGCCGACTCCCGCTGGCGTTGGTTACCTGCAGGTGGAGATTGCCGTTCTGCAAAGGAAAGCCGGAGGTTGTGATGCTACTCTGCCCGGCAATCGGCTCCGTCGGCAGATAATTCGATTTTCCTGTGGTAACCAGCAGACTTCCTTTGACACCTGTAATGAGCAACTGGCCGGATACTGTTTCTTCTGCCCCGGTGGAGCTGTTCCTGTAATTCACCACCAGGCTGTAGCTGCCGTCAACAGCGCCGGCCGGAATCGACAGCGCTATGGGCAGTGAGGCGCCGGCCAGGGCCGTTTCCATGGCAACCTTTTCCGCTATCAGCTTTGACGTCATATCGTAGAGACTCAAGCGGCAAGCGGCCTGTGTATCAATGCCGCCGCTATTGACAATATGTACGCTGACGGCGCCGCCTGCCGCGGCGTTTGTCGGCAACGGCTCAAGGGTGAGAGCCGCCGGGAAAATCACCAGTTTGGCGCTGGCGGTGATGGCCGGACCTCCCGGCAGGGCGGCGGTGATGCTGGCAATGTGCTCGCCGGAACCGAGGGACGCGGGGATTGTAAAGCTGAATACCTGCGTATTGCCGCTAACCGGGACAGTAACCAGACTTCTGGTCTCGGTGTAGCCGGCAGCGGGGAGAGTGACGGCGATGGGCAGGCCGCTCTCCAGGGCGAACCGGCCGGTATTTGCCACCGTTACGTTCAGGGTTGCCGTGTCCCGTACCCGGTGGGAATTGTTGTCGAAGAGAGCGGTTATGGTAACAGCGTTAACGAGCGGAATAGTTACCGGCACACCGTCGCGGGTTTCATCGCTCTGACTGTAGACCAGGCTGTAGGCGCCGAAGGGTAGTGTCGGCAGGGCAAGATTGACGGTCACGGTTTTTCCCGTACCCGGGGCAAGCGTAAAGGGCTGCTCCATAGCGGCCACTACAAGCCCGGACTCATCCTTGAGGGCAAGGGTGAATCTGCCGGAGGCTGCCGGCAGATCGCCAACATTGTTGAGATTGAAAAGGAGGGAGTTATTGCCGGTCGAGAACATCTGCGGCAGAGTGGGGGTCACGGAAATCCGGCTGACCGCCACGCCGAAACTCCCCGTGGCGGCGCCGATCCAGGCCCCGACCACGTCGAACAGTTCCGCGGAGACCGTGTAAATCCCCCCTTGCAGGCTGGCTGGGAGCGGGTATGAGCTTTCCAGTGAGCGCACTCCGTCGGAGGCAAGGGTAGTGACTACTGCAGCCTTGTGGGCAACTGAACCGTCCGGCGCGATCGTAATGTGGCCGTCAGGTCACGGGACTCGCGGTTGATCAGGGTTGTGGTGAAGCCGACCGTATCACCCTTGGCATAGACCGGCTTATCGGTCTGCAGGGCCGTGGAGACTGTCACCGGCATGGCGGCGGCCAGCGCTGGACTGAAGACCAGCATTCCCCCTTCGGCCAGGGTGGCGCTGATCCGGGCCGGGTAATAGCCGACCTTCGTCATGTTGACGGTTACGGGGCCGGGAGCAACAGGGTCGAAGAGATAGCTGCCGTCGGTTGTCGTCACGGTCTGCAAACTCGTGCTGCCGTCGACCGTTACCTGGACTCCGGCCAGGGTAGCGCCGGTCTCAGCGTTGCGGACCACCCCCCGGATAACGCCATTGACGGGTACCGCCGCCAGGGCAATGTCGCCGCTTGTAGTGACCATGCCGGGGAAGATGACCATCTCTACTGTCCGGGGGGCATAGCCGTCGCTGGCTATCAGCAGCTGCTGCACCCCCATCTGCAGAGTTTTCATGGTAAAGATGCCGTCCGCACCGGTAGTCACTGTTGTGTCTGCCGCAGCCGCCAGGGTAATGGTAGCTACGGCCAACGGTTGGCCTGTTTCGCCAGCAATGACCCTGCCCGAAATATCACCCATAGTAGTCTGTGCTGTCAGGGATACATCCACGGTCTGGGTCCATATTGAGCCATGGATGCCGACCTGGTAGAGGTCAACGGTTTTCGCCACATAGCCGACAGCCGAAACCTTAAGGTCTAATTGGAACGTTTTGATATCAGCAATGGCATACGTCCCGGCAAAATCACTGCGGGCGGTCTGGCCGGTGGCAGGGATGACAATCTCCGCGCTGGGGATCGGCAGTCCGGTAGCCGTATCCGTGACTTTACCCACAAGGGTCATGGTGGCTACTGACTCGACCAGGCGGATCGTCCCCAAATCGGAGGTAACGCCGGGGACGACGATCAGGCGGAAGGTCTGGCTGACAAAGCCGCTCATGCCGATTGTCACCTGATATGTGTTGGGAGCAAGACCATTGATGGCGAATTTGCCGCCGTTATTCGGGTCTGGCTCGACGAATGCGCCCCCGGAAATCGTGACCCTCACCCCTTGATCTTCCGACAGATGGTCTATCGGGTAGCCCCAGAAGTCGCTGATAACTCTGCCGATAATGCTGCCGGTGGTTAACTGGGACTGGGCAGAGTTCAGCCGGGGGGAGATAGAGAGGGTGGTGCGGGCGTAGACCCGTCCCGCTCCGCTGAAGCTCTGGTAACCGGTTTTAGCAGCGGTGATGGTGACGTCGCCGGGGGTGACAAAAGCAAAGGCAAAGGCGCCGTCTGCCCCGGTAACGGCGCTGCCGCTCCAGGAGCCGCTGACTGCGATGGCGACATTGTCCAGCGGCTTGCCTGTCTGGTCAAGGATCTTGCCGCTGATAGCGCCGGTGGTGTAGGCGGAGGTCATCGGAATATTGCCGAGATTCGTGGTAACGTCGGCAATGGCGGTAGCTGCGGAGGTTGTCGAAGCAAAACTGGCAAGGGAAAAGTTGACGTTCTGAGCGCCGGGAGGGACATCAGCCAGGGTGAAGTTCCCACCACTGTCGCTGACCGTATTGATCAGGTTGTTGCTCACCAGGGCAACGGTTACACCTGCCACCTTTTGCAGAGTGATGGAGTCAACCACCGTGCCGGTGAACTTGCCCCCTGCCGGTGGCGGCGGCGGTGGTGATGGGCGGTTTTCCGAGAGGTAAAGGGCTTTCAGCGCCAGGGCCGTAGAGTAAGGGTCGTTGTTCCAGGAGCCGTTGGTTGCTTGGGTAGAAGTGAGGTAGTTGGCAGCGTTCGTTAATACCGCTTCGTTGGTGGCGACAGCTGCCAGGGCGGTGTAGGCCAGGGCAGTTTCGTAGACTGTAGAAAGTGATTGCCCTGAGCCTATCGAAGGGCCAAACCCGCCGTCGCTGTTCTGATGGGCGAGTAGATACGTCGTGGCCTTGTTTACCGCGGCGGCGATGCTGGTCATCTGGGGGAACTGCTGGAGGGTGGCGGAGACGATGGCGGTCAGGTAAATGTTGCTGTCGCTGCCGGTTGAGAAACTCCAGCTACCGTCGCTGTTCTGGCTTCCTGTGAGGTAGGCCAGGGCGTTATTGATGACGGTGAGGTCGGGGTAGTTGGCGGCGTGGAGGGCCTGGAGGGCGAGGGAGCTGTCGAGGATGTTGACTAAAAACCCTTCATCTCCGCCCCAGGCTCCTTTGGCTGGATCGATAAGAGGAAGAAGAGCATTGATGCTATTGCCGGTAAGACTAAGAACGCGGATCTGATCAGCAATGGTATCAACGGAAAGCGGCGTTTGCCCTTGTAGCCAGGCAGCGCCGCTGGTATAGGCAGTTCCGGCGGTCTGGTTCAGCAGTTTGAGCGTTTCCAAGGCCGAGACCGTGACAACGGTGGTCTCGACCGGTGAAGTACTGGTCTCCCAGGTGCCGTCAGGGTTTTGGGCTGCGGTAAGGTAACTGAGTCCGCTGGATATCTGGGGGAGCTGGGCGTGGGCCGCCATGGCGAATATCAATGAACAAAACATCACTATTAGAATGAGAAGCTGTCGGCTATGCATAATTCCTCCTAGTGTTTAGTTGCAATAGTTAATATAAGTATTATACTGTCTCCATCCCACTAGAGATGGAGGTGTCATATGCCCAGGGTTGCAATAGCGCTAACTTGTGAGCCCAAGGTCGTGCAAGAGCTAGAGCGCATAAGCAGAAGCCGGACCGAAGAAATACGCATTGTGGAGCGAGTTAAAATCATACTTTACTGTCTGTCCGGTAAGCGCAATGATGAGGTCGCAGCCGAGCTTGATACGCAAGCGCTGACTGTGGGCATCTGGCGTAAACGCTTTGCGGCTCATGGTCTTTCGGGTTTATACGACAAACCCCGTTCCGGCAAGCCAGCTAAATATCCAGCATTAGAGTTAAGGCAGCGCATACTCGCCAAGCTGGAAGAGTCTCCGCCAGCAGGTCTGGCGGCATGGGATGGCGGTGCACTGGCTAAAGCATTGGCGGTCTCAGATGATGTTGTCTGGCGCATACTGCGTAAAAACGGCATTCAGTTGCGGCGACACCGTTCGTGGTGTGTCAGCACTGATCCTGAATTCTCGGTAAAGTCAGCCGACATAATCGGCTTATACCTGGCACCGCCACAGAAAGCATTGGTACTCTGTATTGACGAGAAACCATCTATACAGGCCTTGGAGCGGTCAACCGGTTATGTGCAGACAAGCAGCGGTAAAATTGTTCGCGGCCTGAAGAGCACCTATAAGCGGCATGGCGTCATCAATCTATTTGCAGCACTAGATGTTGCCGCCGGAACTATCCAGTCGAAAACAACTGTAACTAAAAAACGACCGGACTTTCAGGCGTTTCTCGATGATATAGTGTCAACGGTTCCAGATGGTGAAGATATTCATGTAATTCTCGACAACTACTGTACACACAAGAAAAATGAAGATTGGCTGGCCTTACATCCCAATGTCCACTTCCACTTTACGCCGACCTCGGCCAGTTGGCTCAATCAGGTAGAAATATGGTTTGGGATACTTAGCCGTAAAACCTTATCTGGAGCCAGTTTCTCAAGCACGGAACAGTTGACGAATTCAATCGAAGCATTTATTGCCAGCTACAACGAAACCGCTTCTCCTTTTGTTTGGCGCAAACGAGAAGTCAGAGGCGCTCAGCTTAGAAATACAATAGCTAACTTATGCAATTAAACACTAGCTGCAATAAAAAGAGCTCAATAAATGATGGTCTGACTTCTGCTATCGTGTCGGCTGTCAGGTGATTACTATCTCTGAACAATCAATCAGATGAGAGTCGATTTAACCTGTGGATTCGAATTTGTGATTAATTTGACGATATCACCCATTTCTTCCTTGTAATTTCCAAAATATGAAAATGTAATCCCATAACAATCTTTGTTAATGGTTACAATTTCGAGAAACGGGCTATTTGCCATAAAAATGTTTTTCATTTCACACTTTATAAATTCAATTTTATCTAAAGAAATAATATCTTTTGCACGATAGCTTTTTGGTATGCCAAAGCTAATACCTTCATAATCAATGAATATCACATTTTCTGTTGTTATTATCAGGTGCTTTCTTAGTTCTCTTTCATTGTTTTTTAAAAAAACCAGATTGCTAGTAAGCTTTTTATGATAAACAACTTCTTCATTTTCACCAATATTCAATAATCGAAATAGCTTTGAGGGTATTTCATTGCCTATAAAACGTGATGATATATTGGTATAAAATCTACCAAACCCTTTACTTGTGTCATAATTGCAATTATTACAGGTTTCCACTAACTCTTTGTTGTCAAAACTACATGAAGGGCACGCTACAAATAATTCGCCATTGCTGATAGTAGATATCATCCGTTTCATTAGCTTCCTAGTTAACAAATCAACTATGATCAACACTGCTAGCGCGAACAACAAATAGTTATTGGTAAAAAGTGGGAGTACTGGACCTTTTGTTAAATCGAAATATACTGCTATCGCGATAGCCGGCAATAAAAATATGTCTGGGGTTTTACCAATAAATTTTATTGTACCAATTGCCTTAATTACACTGTATACAGCATATGCAATACATACTCTATATCGGCCAATACCAGATGAAAAAATTAGACTTGCCGAAATAAAACCTGTAATTTCGATTAAGAAGTTATTGTATTTGTTAATAATTAACTTGAGATTTGTTTTCATATGTTACTCTTAACATCTAATGTGATTTTGAATGTCATAGCTTCTAACAATATGCCAATTATATTCTAGTATGACTCTAGACAATAGCCACTTCAATTCAAAATAGTGAAGAATACGAACCATAAAGAAGAACACCCAAAATTGATAATCTCCGAGACTAGTCGGAAAAGGCAAAGGCGGGGGGCTCATATCCGCCCAAAGCGATACCGTGGAATATAATGCCCTAATGATAGGAGCACTAGCTACAAATAAGCATAATTCTAAATACCCTGCACTGACTACAGCGATCATTTCAGCTAAAAATGCACTAAATGCAGGAAATATTACAGCAGATCCGAACCCACCAGATAAAACACCTAAAGTAGCCAATGCCGCAACACCTGCGAATGCAAGGATATGCAAGATAATGTAACCAGCCAGCCACAAGGCTTGAATTACTGCGCCATTCGACCCCCCACTGATCATATACCCACCAGCCCCGGTTTCCGGATTAGTAATGATATACCCACACCCATTCCATCCATTGAAGTTGATGTTGGTCTTGGAGACAGTAACCATCTTCCCTGCATTCACGGCGTTCTGGATGTCTTCCTTCACTTGCTGATCCACCTGCAATTGCGGCATAACTGTCGCAATGTTCGCCTGATTGACCGTGTAGACCGGGATTCCCTGGTCATTGGCAATCTTCAGCGCCTTGACCGTGCTGATCCCTTGGGCAGGGCTGTCCGGCGTGGAGAAGAGCTTCTCCGGCACATTGTGCTCCAGCGCCGAGGAAGTCATGCCGCTGGAGAGCATATACTGCTTGGCGGTCTCGCTGTTGCCGTCTTTTGCCTTTACTACCTGCATCAGATAATCAGCATCCATATTGAGTCCGCCGGAACTGATATAGCGCGGTATTCCCCAAAGACACATTACTTTGAGCTTGGTGGCGAAGATGGTTTCTGACGGTACGGTGATGGCGTTGACGTTCATGGTTTTTGCGGCAATGTAGTTCATGGTGCCGAGTTCGGCATGATAGGCCATGGCGGTGGTGTAGAGGAGATCACCGATCAGATCATCTTTGGTCATGCCGGCGAAGTCGTTGTTCTGCAGTTTTGCTTTGGTAGCTTCCAGTTTTGCTTTGAGCCCGGTTAACTGCTCGGCGCTGATTCGCCCCAGGTTGAGCCCGATTGCCTGGTACACCCCGGCGTCAATGTAGTTGGTTATCTGGCTTGAGCCGTAAGCCGGGTCGCTGAAGGTCATGGTGGAGATGTTGGTGCCGCCAAGGCCTACCGGCGCTCCGGTGGCCACTACCTGACCGTCAATCCTGAGTTCCGGTTTGACGTTGATCAGATACGCCGGTAGCTGGCTGGGGAGTTCGCTTGGCTGTATGGGAGTGCCGTCGGCATGCGGGCTTGGCAGATAGGCGTTGATGATAACTTCGTCCTGAGGGGTTGCCGGGGAGTAGCTGAGGGTTATCTTCTTGCCTGCCAGTTCTGCCAGGCTTTTGGTGATGCTCAGGGAGTTGTCCACCGCTGCCGGTGCATCAGGATCAACGAAGGTGTTTGCGGCTTCGTTCTCTACCCTGAAGGAGAGCTTGTGCCGCAAGCTGTCGGGGATGGTGGTAAAAGTTGCCCCCTTGACTGCGGTGCGGTACGGCAGGGTGCCGAGAAGATGGCGGTATTCCTTTTTGATGATCTCTTTCTTGCCAATCACATCGCCGACGGTAGCGTTGGGATGGTTCTGCTGGATGTAGCTCTGCACCCTCGTCTGGTAGTCCTGCATGGTCTGTTGGGTGAGGAGGGAGTTGATGCCGGTGACGTATCCAGCGGTTTCGTTGATGGTGGCGGATGATTTCAGCTGGGTGAGGAATGCCTGTGCATCGAAGGGGACGGCGGTTTTGATGTCGATGCCTTGGGTGAAGTTGTACTGCTTGAAGCTCGGATCAAGCTTGATCCAGGTATCACCCTTGCCATTGATATGCTTTGCTCCACGGGACGGGATGTAGTTGATGAAGGCTTCGATCGAGACATGCTCAAAGCGAGCAGCTACGATCTTGCCCCCGGCAACCAGACCCTTGGTGGGTATGCCACCGCTGGACATGAAATCTAGGGCAGCCAGGGGGTCGGTGAAGCCGCCCGCCCAGTTCATGATCTTATCAATTGGGAGTTCAACCGTACCAATAACATAGCGGGCATTGATCCCTGCGGCCCGCAGCAGCGCTATCAGTAGAGAACTTGTGTCGAATGAGTTCCCCTGCCTGGTCAAGAGCGTCATCTGGGCTCCCTGGATGGAGCCCCAGGTGGGGACAAATTCGATGTTGTTCCGCACCCACTCGTAGATCTTCACCGGACTGTTCCCCAGCTCCAGCGCTTTGGCCCTGATCTCCGGGGTTAACTGGACTTCTATCGTTTCGGCCAGGTCATCTGAAGGAAGCAATCCGGCAACGGAGCCAGTCGAGGCGACCATGATTCTCTTGGCGCTTTTCCAGGCGTGATTGTCTTTTTTGAGATCCTTATCGAAATCCTCCTTCTTCAGCCGCGGTTCCCGCTTGATCGCCTTCGGCTGCCGATGGGGGAGGTTGTTGGGATCGAGTTTCTGGTGCCGCGACGGTGCCTTGACCTTTGCCAAATGCTGGCGGGTCTTTTCCAGCGCTGCTTCTGCCTCAGCCGCATCCTGGGTGCTCTCAACAAAAGCCATGTTCCCCTTCAGCTCGGAAAGGTTGTCGTCGTAGTGTTTGACGAACTTGGCATGTCTGGTCAGGATCTCTGGCGGCAGCTTGGCGTTTTTCAGTTTCGTCTCGGTGGCAGCGAATTCGCTGCGGATGGCGGCGTCAAGGGTGTCCAGCTCACCCTTGCGGAACGTCAGCCGCTGTTTCTTGTGCTCATGACTCGTTTTCGAGTCGAGAAGTTCGGTTGTCAGTTCCTCAGTCAGCTTCGCAAACCGCTCCTCGGCCGCATCGCTCTTCTTTGCCGGAGCCTCGGTCTTGGCCTTCTTCACGGCAGCTGTTGCTGCATGAGCGACGCTGAACAGGCCGCCTGATGTCCAGGTGAAGAAAGACAGTACCACTGCGGCGATTATCCTTGAGTGTCTGCGAAACATCGGTTCCTCCAACTTAACGGCTTTTGTTCTTTTTCAAAAAAGGAGACAACCTACCAACGTCTTCACGTTTCCCCAGAGTACAGACCCGGTTTATAGGGTAACGCTATTTACTCCACTTTTGTTTTTAGATAGTTCAATTGAAGTGTTAACAACAGGACCAAAACCAGTTACCGTAGCTCTTGTTTCAGATCCAAATATGCCATAAATAATTTCACCTTTACATATTCCGACGCCGATATCTAACGACTCATCATAATTGTGAAAGTTACTAATAATATTATGTCCGCATTTTATAGCATGATCTTCAGCGTGATTAATATCATGCTTAAAATATATTAGCACTTGGTTGTGGCAAAACCTGTCAATGTCGGCATTAAAATCAGTAGTAGCACTTGCAATAAGCCCATAAAACTGTTGCATTAATTTTGCAATGTCTTGTAGTGAACGCTTGTTTGTAATTTCTTCAAAATTACGCATAAATACTGACATACATATAATGGTAGTAATTTCAAACTTAGTTCTAGTGTGAGGTTTTGCATATTTGCCAAACAATCTGGTTATATCAAACATTTAACGACTCCTTGTCCCTGAATATTTTTTGTAGTAACTAAGTGGAATTGGTACTTCTTTACAACTATGGCCAATACCAATTACCATCAGCACCTAAATACGGATCTTGTAATGTTGACGGAGTCAAAACAATTACGGTAGCACCAAGAAGTGAGCCAAGTAATACCCTAAGTGCAGCAGCATTTGCTGCTTCTTTTTGTGTTACTTCTATTAGAACATTAAGCAGTTCACCTTCGTTTAAGAGTTTTGATGTTGCCCGAGTAAAAGCTTCTTTTTCTGGAGCATACTTGACCAGCGCGTTAATTATATCGTTTCTTAGAAATGCACCGATTAGAATAATATCTCCACCGCTTGTTCCACCACTAATCATGTACGCCCCGGCACCGGTATCCGGATTAGCAATAATGTACCCGCAACCATTCCAGCCGTTGAAATTAATGTTGGTTTTAGAAACGGTGACAACTTTACCTGCGTTAACTGCGTTAGTGATGTCGTCTTTTATCTGCTGACTGATTTGCAGTTGCGGCAGTGTGGTGGCAATATTACTCTGGTTTACTGTATAAATTGGAATGCCTTGGTCTGAGGCGATTTTGAGCGCTTTTATTGTGCTTACACCCTCTAACGGGGTATCTGTCGTCGAAAAGAGCTGTTCCGGCACGCCATGTTCCAGAGCCGATGACGTCATGCCGCTACTGAGCATGTAGTGCCTGGCAGTGTCAACATTGCCGTCTTTAGATTTTACCACCTGTACGAGGTAGTCCGCATCCATGTTCAAGCCGCCTGCCCGGACATATCTCGGTATTCCGAAAAACATCATGACATTGAGCTTGGTGGCGAAAATGGTTTCCGATGGAAGGGTGATAGCACTGACATTCAGGGTTCGAGCGATGATGTTGTTCATCTTGTCAAGCCCGGAATGATAAAACATGGCGGTGGTGTAGAGGAGATCACCCATCAGATCATCCTTGGTCATGGTGGCAAAGTCGTTGTTCTGCAGCTTTGCTTTGGTAGCTTCCAGTTTTGCTTTTAGACTGGTTAACTGCTCAGCGCTGATCCTCCCCAAGTTGAGCCCTATTGCCTGATAGACCCCGGCGTCAATGTAGTTGGTGACCTGGCTTGAGCCGTAGGCAGGGTCGGAGAAGGTCATGGTGGAGATGTTGATGCCGCCCAGGCCTACCGGCGCTCCGGTGGCTACCACCTGCCCGTCAATTCTGAGTTCCGGTTTGACATTGATGAGGTACGCCGGGAGCTGGGTTGGCAGTTCGCTTGGCTGTATGGGGGTGCCGTCTGCATGGGGCCGGGGGAGGTAGGAGTTAATGACCGCTTCGTCCTGTACGGTTGCCGGTGAGTAGCTGAGGGTTATCTTCTTGCCTGCCAGTTCCGCCAGGCTTTTGTTTATGGTGAGGGAGTTATCCACCGGTGCCGGTGCTTCGGGGTCAACGAAGGTGTTGGTTGCTTCATTCTCTACTCTGAAGGAGAGCTTGTGCCGCAGGCTGTCGGGGATGGTGGTAAACGTACTTCCCTTGACTGCGGTGCGATACGGCAGGGTGCCGAGGAGATGGCGGTACTCTTTTTTGACGATCTCTTTCTTGCCGAGGACATCGCCGACGGTGGCGTTGGCGTGGTTCTGCTGGATGTAGCTCTGGACCCGTGCCTGGTAGTCCTGCATGGTCTGCTGGGTAAGGAGGGAGTCGATACCGGTGACGTAGCCTGCGGTTTCGTTGATGGCGGCGGTTGCCTTGATCTGGTCGAGGAACCCCTGAGCGTTGAAGGGGACGGCGGACTTGATGTCGATGCCTTGAGTGAAGGTGTACTGCTTATAGCTCGGATCAAGAGGTATCCAGGTGTCACCTTGTCCCTGCTTGTGCTTCGCCCCTCTGGAGGGGATGTAGTCGATGAAGGCTTCAACCGAGACGTGCTCAAAGCGGGCAGCAACAATCTTGCCGCCGCTAACAAGTCCCTTGGTGGGAATGCCGCCACTGGACATGAAATCGAGAGCGGCCATTGGGTCGGTGAAACCTCCGGCCCAGTTCATGATATTGTCAATGGGAAGTTCAACTGTGCCGGTAACATAGCGGGCATTGATCCCGGCTGCCCGCAGGAGGGCGATGAGGAGGGAACTTGTGTCGAATGAGTTTCCCTGCCTGGTCAGAAGCGTCATCTGCGCCCCCTGGATGGAGCCCCAGGTGGGGACGAACTTGACGTTGTTCCGCACCCACTCGTAGATCTTCACCGGACTGTTCCCCAGCTCCAGCGCCTTGGCTTTTATCTCCGGAGTTAGCTGCACCTCAACGGTTTCGGCCAGATCATCGGCAGGGAGCAGCCCGGCAACGGAGCCGGTCGAGGCGACCATGATTCTCTTGGCGCTTTTCCAGGCGTGTTTGTCTTTTTTGAGATCCTTGTCGAAATCTTCTTTCTTCAGCCGAGGCTCCCGCTTCAGCGCCTTCGGCTGCCGGTGGGGAAGATTGTTGGGATCGAGTTTCTTGTGGCGGGAGGGGGCTTTGACCCGCTCCAGGTGCTGGCGGGTTTTATCGATTGCAGCTTCGGTCTCCGCTGCATCGGTGGCGCTCTCTACCAGCGCCATGTTCCCTTTCAACTCAGCCAGGTTGTCGTCATAGTGTTTGACGAATTTGGCATGCCGCGCCAGGATCTCAGCGGGCAGCTTGGCGTCTTTTAGCTTCTTTTCCGTTTCGGCAAACTGCTGGCGAATGTCAGTGTCGAGGGAGTCCAGCTCAACCTTACGCGCCGTCAGCCGCTGCCTCTTGTGTACATGACCGGTTTTCGGGTCAAAGAGATCGGCACTCAGCTCCTCTGTCAGCCTGGCAAAACGCTCCTCCGCCCCTTCGCCCTTCTTCGCCTGAGGCTGGGCATTAGACTTTTTGACGGCATCCTGCGCCGCATGGGCAATGCTGAAGACACCGCCTGACGTCCAGGTGAAGAAAGATAAAACAACCGCGGCGATTATTCTGGAGTGTCTGCGAAACATCGGTTCCTCCCAAAAATACAGAAAATTGAATACAAAATAAAAAAGCCCACACAACGAATGGTGGGCTTATATCCATCTGCCCTTCGACTGCCCCTCTATCCAATCAGGTATTGGACAGGTAGCTTTGCGTCACACGGTTACCCGTGTTTTGCCGTTTCGGTGACAATATATTTTAGTTTGTTTTAACGTGTTGTTTTTATAGAACGATATTCTAGGATAAGTCAATCACTATCTGAGGACTGATTCCAAATTTGCGGGATTCATTTTCCAAGAGTCGTCGGGTCCGCCTTTACTGACCCGAGCAGCCATAGTCGCCAAGCAACCTTAAGTTGTCTCCATTCAAAACTCCTCCGGAATGAACGGCAACTTTACCGTGATTGTCGTCCCTATTCCGGCTACACTATCTATTGCAATTTTGCCGTGATGCTGCTCAATGATCTGCTTGGTGATAGCAAGCCCCAAGCCGGTGCCCTTATCTTTTGTGGTAAAGAACGGTTCGAAGATTTTTTCCAGATTTTCCCGGGGGACACCGCTGCCATTATCGCAAAACCTGATAACCGCATATTCAGCCTCTATGGAGGTAGAAACCTTAAGTATCCCGCCTACTCCCATTGCCGCGCCAGCATTAAGAATGAGATTGATAGCCACCTGACGCATCTGGTCACCATCCAGCATCACTGCAGGCAGCCCCTTCTCCAGCTCCATTACTACCCTGACATCGTGCATGTCGGTATGGTTTGCGGCAAAATCGATTATCTGTTCAAGGAGCGTATTGAGATCGATCTCCGCCAGAATCGGTTTCGGCGTCCGGGCGTAATTGAGAAGCTCCTGCACGATCTTCTTGCAGCGCTTGCTCTCCCGCTTTATTTCGTGGATATATTTATAGCCAGGATCATCCTCACTCATCTTCCCTTCCAGATAAGCGGCATATCCGAGAATAACACCAAGGGGGTTATTGATCTCGTGAGCCACTCCTGAAGAGAGCACTCCGAGCGACGCCATCTTGCCCTGCTGGGCAAGCGTAGCTTCCAGGGTGCGATTACGCTGGATCATCTCTGTCATCCGGTTGAAAGCCGCGCCAAGCTCACCTAGTTCATCAGCAGAAGTTATCTCTACCCGGACGTCGAGCCGCCCACGTTTCACCTGCCTGATTGTCGTCAGCATCCGGTTTATCGGTTCGATAAATACTCTTGCAGCAATAAACACCAGTGCAGTTGCCCCCAGGCCTACAATTAAAGTCAGCAGCCCCATCCAGGCAATAATTCGCCATTTTATCTTATTTGCCTCGCTATAAAATTCATCTTCATAAGAGCCGACAGCAATTATCCAGTCCCAGGGAGCAAAATAATCATACCTGACAATTTTAACACGGGAATCATACTCCCCCCTGTTTTTCCAGGAGTACCTTATCCAACCACTTTTCTTCTCACACATCTCGCGAATAAACTGTTGACCGTCATTTCCCCTGGCGTTATAGAAGTTCTTCCCTTCACCTGTCGGATGGATCTTGAATGTCCCTTTGCGGTCCATACAGAAGATATATCCTGTTGTGCCAACCTTTTTCTGCTTTAGTTTCTCTCTTAGAAGCTCGAATGAGCTACGCTCGAACGCCTCATTGTCGTAAGTTTCGTCAAGGTAGCCGCCAGCAGCGATTATCCAGTCCCATTCGCGCAGATATCTGTAAGCCACTACTTTATTTCTGGCTCTCTGGTCCCCAAGAACAGCATTGCGCCAGGGGTAAACTATGTACAGAACCTCGCCTGGCTTGGAAAGACGCGCCTTTTTGCACATCTCCCTGATAAAATAACGCCCTTTTTCATCCTGCTCGTCATAAACATTCTCCCCCTCACGTGCCAGATGAACCTTTAACGTGCCATCACCGGTCATCGCATAAATGTAGCCTGACTCACCGACGTTAACTTTTTTCAATGCGCTCCGGGCTTCTTGCAAGGCAGTATTGCGATCAATCCGCCCGACAGATAACTGCCGGCTTTGCGCTTCAACCATATTGTATGAAAGAGTCGCCAGAGCTGCCAACTCCTGCTTGAATATTCTCTCCTTGTCCTGTTTGTAGACCTGAAACTGTTGATGATGCGACTGGAGAAGGTCAATGGTAAAGCTCGCCATATGATCGAGATCGTCCTTACTCGCCTGGGTGATCCCCAGATAGGCATGATGATTGGCAATATAGCCGGTCACTCCGCCCACAATGAGAATCGGAATAATGACAAGGGGAAGCACCATGACCAGCATCTTCCAGCGAAGCTTCAGTTTTTTAAGGAGAGAATCGATCTTGCCGGTCATCTTGCTTTACCTTCTGCCTTTCCAATAAAAACAAATAATGCCTAACAATGCTTTTTTGCTTGAAAATAACCGGAAATTAACCGAATATCAAAACATTAAATTTATCAATTCAGTCGCACGCATGTGGAATCAAGTATACATGGACAATCAAAATGGCAATTAATCACGGAGCGTCCAATTTACGGTTAAAGCGTTTGGGTTTTGTAGGCACTGCTCAAAACAACCGTGGCTTTACGCTTGTAGAGCTGCTAATTGTGGTTTCAATAATTGGAGTTCTTGCAACAATGGCAATGGTCGGATTTTCGGAATTTATAAACAAGGCCAAAGTTGCGAGGTGTCGCTCCGAAATACGTAATCTTGAAAAAGAGATATCTGCTTTTGCCACAGACCAGGGTAAAATCCCAGAAAGTCTTGAACAGATAGGGGGACAAGATTTGCTGGACCCTTGGGGTTCGCCATACGTATACAGGGATACCGCTCATTTAGAACGCACTGGGCCAGGTCTAATGAACTCAGACTTTGATTTATACAGTAAAGGGCCTGATGGCGTAACAGCACCTTCGACAATAGATAATGTCAGCCTGGATGACATAATTCGCGCCGATGATGGCGCTTTTTGCGACATGGCTTCCAGGTACGCGCTTTGATTCCGGAAATTAAGTTCGCTAATAAGAGGGTGATTGCTTAAGATGACATCTTCATGCCCAAAATGTAATGCACAGATAGAATTTGACTCTGCCGACATCCCCCCTGAAGGTTCATTTAATAAATGTTCTGAATGCAGCGCGAACCTTGTCATCCGCAAAGTATCGTTTGCAAGGCGGGCTCTTTATAAGGCTGATGATATCTCCTGTGCTGAATGCGGCAATCGTCCAGGGTCTGCAATCTATTGCCTGAGCTGCCACGCCATTTACCCGGATTTTCTGGTTATTGAAACAACGTCTTCTGCCAAGAAACAGCTTGGCAAGCTGCTGGCCTCTTTTAACATCCTCAGCAAGATAAAAATCGGGGGCACAACGCATGTTCACCATGACCCTTTCACCTCTGCCTCCAAAGCCTCTACAAAAATATCAGGATTCAGACTTCCAGGGGGGCCAGCACAGTTAGCGGCGGCCCTTGCAGTAATCGTGATTTTTTCCGCGGGTGGTGGTTATTACTGGTATCAGGATATGCTTGCTACAAAATACACTGAAAATTATGTGCGGGCTATTTGGGTAATCAAGTCGGCCCGTGATCTTGAAATAAAGATCAGCGGTCGCCTTACTACAGACATGAAGAGCGGAATATCAACCAACCTTACGGCAGCCGAACAAAAATTATCAAAATCAGCTATTAACGATGTTAACACCCTGGTAATGCGAGTTGGCAAGGCACCAGAAAAATTCGCCGCAAGCAGAGATGCACTAACTAAACTAAATGAATCATATTCAAAACTTCACTCGACTATCACTTCCACTGCCGGAACCTCCGAAATATATGCTGCTGCAGTAAAAAAATCAGATGATGAGTTCATGAGTAGTGCCAAGGAACTTAAAGCTGTCCTTCCTGAAAAAATTTCTGCCCAGCTCACCGAAAGCAAGAAAAAGTACAAACAGCTCCAGGACTTCTGATAAAGCTTTACTCAGGCAAACCTGACCAGCTCGGCCATATCCCTGACTGCTTTTTCAAGTCCGACCATGACTGCCCTTGAGATGATCGAATGGCCGATGTTGTACTCTTCTATCCCCTTTATCGCTGTAATCCGTTTGATGTTTGAGTAGTTAAGGCCATGGCCGGCGTTTACTCCAAGACCGAGCTTTTGTGCCAATTTCACCCCGTTCTCGATCCTTATCAACTCTTTTTCTTCACTCTTCCAGTCGGGAGCTTCCGCAAACAGGCCTGTATGGATCTCGATAAAATCAGCTCCGACCTTGTCGGCAGACTTGATCTGGTCAGGGTCGGCATCAATAAAAAGCGAAACCGGTATCCCGGCTCCACGCAGCCTCTCTACTGCCGATTTTATCTGTTCCATATTGCAGCGAACATCAAGCCCACCCTCGGTAGTCAGTTCAAGCCGCTTCTCCGGCACAAGAGTACACATGTCAGGTTTTAGCTGTTGAGCTATTGAAACCATTTCATCAGTTGCCGCCATCTCCAGATTCAGTCTGGTTTTAATGGTTTTTCTGAGGATATTAAGGTCTCTGTCCTGAATGTGGCGCCGATCTTCTCTTAAGTGCACTGTTATTCCATCTGCACCCGCAAATTCAGCAATTGCGGCAGCAGCGACTGGATCGGGCTCTAAACCTCCGCGCGCCTGCCTGACAGTCGCCACATGATCGATATTTACGCCAAGTTTTGCCATTCTACTTCTCCCCTATAGCTGCCTCTACGGCTTCGGCGATATCCTTTGCCCAACCTGTGATCTGATATTTATCCTGTCCTTCAATCATAATTCTAAGGAGCGGTTCTGTGCCGGAATAGCGGATGAGAATCCGGCCATCAAGACCGAGCTTTGCCTCTATAGCTTTTATCAGTTCGGCGGCAGCAGGAATTTCCAGCACATCACGTTTTTCTGCAACCCTGACATTTACCAGCACCTGCGGCAGTGGGATCATCACTTCGGCAAGTTCAGACAGACTCTTGCCGCTTCTACGGATTATTGCCAAAAGTTGCAGTGCGGAGAGGACCCCGTCACCGGTCGTATTATGATCCAGAAAAATCATATGGCCGGACTGTTCGCCACCAAGATTGTAGCCACCTTTACGCATTGTCTCGACAACATACCTGTCACCGACGTCAGTCTTGATGACTTTCCCGCCAGCCTTTCTCATGGCAATGTCAAGCCCCATATTGCTCATGACTGTAGCAACAAGCGTGTTCTTGCGGAGTTTTTTTTGTTTGATCATATCGGTTGCGCAGATAGCCATGATCTGATCGCCATCAACCACATTGCCGAATTCATCCACAAAAATAACCCTGTCGGCGTCGCCGTCAAGGGCAATGCCAAGGTCAGCACGATGAATCTTGACCGCCTCACTCATTACCTCAGGGTAAAGCGAACCACAACCGGCGTTAATATTGGTACCATTCGGCTTAACCCCAATCGGGATGACCTCAGCACCAAGCTCTTCAAGCACTGCAGGTGCAACCTTATAAGCAGCACCATTGGCGCAATCCAGAACTATCTTTATCCCTGCAAGATCAAGATCCTTTGGAAAAGCACTTTTCAAAAAGACTACATATCGCCCGGCAGCATCATCCATTCTATAGGCTTTGCCAACTTCAGTTGCCACCGGCCTTAAAGAATCGATCTTCTCAGAGAAAATCAGCTTTTCTATTTTAAGCTCAATCTCATCTGGAAGTTTAAACCCATCTTTGAAAAAGAATTTTATACCGTTATCCTGGAAAGGGTTGTGCGATGCGGAGATAACAACCCCTGCGTCTGCACGCATTGACGAAGTTATGTAAGCGATGCCGGGGGTCGGCAGAGGCCCGACTTGAAGAACATCAACCCCCATAGAGCAGATCCCGGCGACAAGGGCATTTTCTATCATGTACCCAGACAACCTTGTATCTTTGCCTATGACAATCCTGTGCCGGCGATTACCGTTTTTGAAAAGATATGCGGCGGCGCGGCCAATCTGCATCGCCATCTCTGAGGTCATCGGATATACATTGGCAACCCCGCGGACGCCGTCGGTACCAAACAGTTTTTTCATCTTCCCTCCTGTGAAAAGATCATTTTTTACTTGAAAGGGACAAGAGTAACCTCTGCATCAACAGGCGACAGCGCCAGCAGTTTTACCCCTTTAACGAGCTTAACCGAACGTTCCAACCCTGAATAAACTGTTCTGCCTTCACTTGCCCCGGAAAGATCGAGCAACACTGAAGCGCCTTTCAACTGCTGCCGCAGAAGCAGTATCTTTGGGGCTTCAATCCTGATCGACATCCCAGAAAGAGCAGAAGTCTTTACCACAAGTCCGGCAGGGATATGGCCATAACTCACAGAGAGCGGTATTTCCAGCTGATCGCTCGTCTCAAGGGCTACAAAAAGCCAGAGAAGAGAGGCAAGCAGCAGTGAAAGCAGTTTCAGCTGAAAATTAGCTGAGCGGATAACCGGGAAGCTCATTGCAACCACCTCGGTTCGACCAATCGCCGCAGCAGCTTCTTAAGCGCAGCAGATTCAAGATCGCTGGTTATCCTCCCGCCGGAAACGACTGAAATTGAGCCTGTCTCCTCGGAAACAACAATCACCAAAGCATCAACCAGCTCGGTAAGCCCAATTGCGGCCCTATGCCTTGTGCCTAGCTCCTTGGCGATATCAGGATTCTGAGTTAACGGCAGAAAGCAACCAGCCTGCGTCAGCTTGCCGTTCTGGATAATCACTGCACCATCATGAATCGGCGAATAGGGTAGAAAGATTGATGTAATCAGTTCACTGGTAATTTTAGCGTCAATCTGCGTCCCCACAGCCATGAAAAGCTCTAGCGACATTTCCCTCTGAATGACTATCAGCGCGCCATTACGCCGTTCTGACAGTGCACGGGCAGCATCAACAAGCTGCTGCAGAACAAGGTCAGATTCACTTTCATCGATTTCTGCATCACCGTTTTTGGCTACCCTGCTGCGATTGAAGGAAAGCATCGCCCGACGAATGTCATACTGGAAAATAACGACCATGACAAGGAGCATCGATGTTAGAAAATTGTCGAGCAGCCAGGTAAAGGTAATCAATCCTGAGAGGCGGGCAAAAAGATAGGCAATTATGACTAACGGAAGAGTAAGCAAGATGCGCACGGCAGTGGACTCGCGCAAAAAGCGAAGAAGTTGGTAGATACTGATTGCGACCAGCAGGATGTCTGCGCTGGTCAGCAGCCAATCAGTTTTTTGCAGCAGAGCCCACATAGCTTTCACCGAAAAATACAGTTATGATTTCATAATAGCCCTTACCATATCAACACAATCACGCATAGCGCTAACGTCATGAACTCTGAATATCGACGCTCCGTTCATCATGCCTACCGCAACAGAAGCAGACGTACCGAAAAGGCGAGCATTGACATCTCGGCCAAGAGCTGCGCCGATAAAAGATTTTCTTGATGTCCCGATCAAAACTGGCCTGTTCAGACATGAAAACTCACTAAGCCTGCGGATGATCTCCAGATTACCGGACACGCTTTTGCCAAAGCCGATACCGGGATCAACAACAATCTGTTCTACCCTGATTCCTGCAGCAAGCGCCACGGCGATTCGTTCTTTAAGAAAAGCAGAAATCTCGGCAACAATATCAGTATACCCGGTATCTCTCTGCATCTCGGCAGGCCTGCCACGGGTGTGCATCAGGACAATCCCTGCTCCGGATGCGGCAACAGTTTCTGCCATTTGGGGATCAAAAGTCATTGCGCTGATATCATTTATGATCTGCGCGCCAGCTTTCAGAGCGGCTTCAGCGACTTCAGCTTTCCAGGTATCAATGGAAATCGGGACTGTAACCCGGCCGGCAAGCCGCTCTATAACCGGGATTACCCTGCTTAACTCTTCTGTAGCATCAACAGGCTTGGCATCCGGCCTGGTACTCTCGCCACCGATATCAATTATATCAGCGCCGTCAGCAACCATCTTTTCGGCCGCAGCAACAGCATCCTGAACTGAACGATAGCTGCTGCCGTCAGAGAATGAATCGGGGGTTAGATTCAGAATCCCCATGAGACACGGTCTGGAGGAAAGCTCGATGCTGCGATCCTTAAAACACCATAGCTCTTTTGACGACACCGGCGGAATCATTTAAACAGCGGCTTCAGCTTCTGTTGCAACCGGTGATGCAGGTTTTATCAATTCATCAACCTCAGCTCCGCTCAGATTCTCCTTTTCTACCAGCGCTTGCGAAATTATGTGCAACAGGTCGAGGTTTTCTGTCAGCATCTGCTTAACTCTGGCGTAATTTTCGTCAACTATTTTACGAATTTCCGTATCTATTTCAACGGCAGTCGCTTCGCTGTAGTTTTTTTGCATCGCCATCTCGCGCCCCAAAAAGATCTGTTCATCCTTCTTGCCGAATGAGACCGGGCCAAGCTTGTCACTCATCCCCCATTCGCACACCATCTTGCGCGCCATATCGGTAGCACGCTCGATATCATTACCGGCACCAGTTGTCATGGTGTTAAAGACAATTTCCTCCGCTGCACGCCCTCCCATAAGAACAGCGATGCGATCCAGCAGAGACTCTTTGGTATAACTGTGTTTATCCTCTATCGGCAACTGCATCGTAACACCAAGCGCCCTGCCACGAGGGATGATGGATACTTTGTGGATCGGGTCGCTGCCAGGCAAAAGTTTGGCAACAAGGGTATGGCCCGCCTCATGAAAGGCAGTGCTCTTCTTCTCTTCCTCGGAAATGACCATGCTCCGCCGCTCGACGCCCATCAACACCTTGTCCTTGGCATCGTCAAAGTCAATCATCTCTACTTTCTCTTTGTTCCTTCTGGCAGCCAAGAGAGCAGCCTCATTGACCGCATTTGAAAGATCAGCACCGGAAAAACCGGGAGTACCCCGCGCCATCAGCTCAAGATTAACATCATCGGCCAAAGGAACTTTCTTGGCATGAACTTTCAGAATCATCTCCCGGCCCTTGACATCCGGCCGTGGCACTACTACCTGCCGGTCAAAACGCCCCGGTCGCAGCAGTGCCGGATCGAGAACATCCGGGCGATTCGTTGCCGCGATCAGGATGACCCCTTCGTTTGACTCAAAACCATCCATCTCCACCAGCAGCTGATTCAGCGTCTGCTCACGCTCGTCATGACCACCACCCAGACCTGCGCCCCTGTGGCGACCGACAGCATCAATCTCATCTATAAAAATGATACAGGGAGCACTTTTCTTCCCTTGAACAAAGAGATCACGGACACGACTTGCGCCGACACCAACAAACATCTCGACAAAGTCAGAACCGGAGATCGAAAAAAACGGCACTCCCGCTTCACCGGCAATAGCCCGGGCAAGAAGGGTTTTGCCTGTACCGGGAGGCCCCATGAGCAGGACACCTTTAGGAATCCGCCCACCAAGCTTGGTGAACTTCTTCGGATCTTTAAGGAACTGAATTATCTCCTCAAGCTCCTCCTTTGCCTCTTCTATCCCGGCAACATCTTCAAAGGTTATCTTCACCGACGACTCGGTCAGGAGCTTGGCGCGACTCTTGCCAAAAGACATCGCCTTGCCGCCGCCAGCCTGCATCTGGCGCATGAAGAATATCCAGACACCTACCAAAAGGATCAGCGGAAACCAGGAGATGAAAATTGAGAACCAGGAGAATTTTTCCTCTTCAGGCTTGGCAGAAACCTCAACTTTTTTCTCAAGTAATGACTCTGAGATAGAAGCATCAGAGGGCCTGTAGGTAGTGAACTCCTTGCCGTCTGTATACTTACCGTGAACATCATTACCGGCAATGACGACGGACTTGACTTTACCACCATCAACAGCTGTGATGAAATCACTGTAATTAAGCCTTTCCTGTACCGGTTTTGGCTTATTAAAGAGATTGAAGAGAAGGATCATCATCAGGCTGATGACAAGCCACAAGGAAAGGTTTTTATAAAACTGGTTCAAAATTGCCCCCTTTTATAACAACGAGCACTCTTCGTGGAGCGCTGCGAAGTCTACTGCAAATTCACCAAAAATTATCACAACAGTGGCATCAAGACAAGATTTAATGCCGTAACGGTTCATGCCGTGACTACGACTAACTGTAACCAATCCGCAAACAGAGCAGGTTTTTTGCCGGTGCACTGATTCTTGCTTTTTCTGCCAGCTGCACCCCGCCAACCCAGAAGATCTCCTCATTACAGAGAAGAATCGGAATATTACGACGTTCATTCCAGGGGATTTTCCTATCAATGAACAGATCCTTCACCTTCTTGCGTCCTTGCATCCCTAAAGGAACAAAACGATCACCTTCAATGAAGCTGCGAACTGTCCAGGGGAAAGGGAGTTGCTCGGAATCGATGAATACGGTCTCCTTATCTGCTGTCTGCCGGTTAATGGTGACAGCAGCCACGTTTTCAATTGTAAGCGTCCGGCAGCGTGTCAAACGGAAGGAACCACAACTGCTGATCGTTATTTCACCCTGCGTTGTTACCAATTCTGTAGCAGTCTTAGTTGTTATTAGCAATGAGTTGTACTCTCTCACCACAAGAGTCCCGAAAGGGAGCGCAAGGCTGCCGCTCCCTTTTTTCAAAAGCATCAACTTATCCATATCAGCCAGATGTCTTGAAGATATCCGCCTAAGGTCACCTCTGAGAGCAGACAGGCTCCTGCGGTACAGCCTTTTTCGGAGTGCCTCCGGCTCTTTTTTGAGCAACTCGATATTGAGGTTGATTCCTGAAGAAACTGTTGAACCAAGCCGCAAAAAAGCATTTTCAGTCACTGCCACAAGCAGCTCTTCATCAGCTGCAAGCGCCTCTGCCGTCTGATTGAGCAGTCCTGTAATGGAGGGGTTATAATTCATCAGCAATGGCAGCAGTTCATGCCTGATCCGGTTACGGAGAAATTTAGTATCGCTGTTACTGGCGTCCTCTCGCCACGCAAGTGACCTCTTGTGCAGATAAGCCTTTATTACAGAACGATCAAGGCAGAGCAGCGGCCTGACAAAAAGAGTTCCGCGGTTTTCAGGTTGCATCCCGGTCAAACCGCTCCCTGCCGCCCCCCTGACAAGCCTGAGGAGAAAAGTCTCCGCCTGATCATCCCGGTGATGTCCAAGAGCAACAGCTAAGGCGCCATGCTTCCTCGCAGCTGTCGCCAGAAAGGTGCGCCTTGCATCTCTCCCGGCCTCCTCCAGCGACAACCCTTTATCCTTTGCAAACGCAGCGACATCAACTCTCGATATTTCCAGCGGCAAAGCATATTTCTCCGCAATTTGCCGCGCAAACAGCTCATCAATATCCGACTCATCTCCCCGCAAACGGTGATTCAAGTGGGCGACCACAAGATTGAGCGGTAACTCCGGTAGATGCGCCAGAATATCCAACATCGCCATAGAATCAGCTCCGCCGGAGAAGGCAACAATGACCTTGTCTCCAGGAGTGAACAAGCTGTGTGACCTGATAAATTGCATGACTTTTTTACGCAAAAGCTGCATCTTAATGCCTCTAAAAAACAATCGGGGGTGGATGTGTACAGATTTCTCACCTTTTACATTATTGCTTATGGTGGAGCGCATCTCTATTTCTACATAAAACTCAAGCGAGCATACCCTCTTTCCCTGAAGAAGCAGTTTCTCTTCATCGCTTTGCTGGCATTTCTATTCATCTCGCCGCTTCTATCCCGAAAACTGGAGTCTTTTGGATACGAGAATCTAGCGGACATTCTGTCCGGCAGCGGCTATCTCTGGATGGGGCTGCTCTTTCTTTTTGTTAGCGCCGCAGTGGTTATCGACATTGTTAACCTGACCCTCGCCAAAACTTCTCTAAAAATTAAGCCAAAAACGCTTTTTATTGCGTCTGCCGCTTACACTCTGGTTATAGGAATCTATGGCTACCATGAAGCATTGAATATAGTCACTGAACAGCTGACAATCAAGAGTAACCGTCTTCCGGCAAATATCGGCCGAATCAGAATCGTCCAGATATCTGATCTTCACATAGGACAAATAGTGCGGGAAAGCAGAGTAAAAGCTGTTCTGCAA
This sequence comes from uncultured delta proteobacterium, assembly GCA_963787125.1. Classification (GTDB taxonomy): domain Bacteria; phylum Desulfobacterota; class Desulfuromonadia; order Geobacterales; family DSM-12255; genus VEOV01. The sequence goes on along the minus strand of CAWBBV010000007.1, from coordinate 309,960 downwards.
GCTGTCAAGGCGGCATCGCCGGACATTCTTGTCTCAACCGGAGACCTTGTCGATGGTCATCAAAAACATTTTATCGGTCTTGAGCAACTTTTCCTCAATGTCAACCCTCGCCTTGGCAAGTATGCGATCCTTGGCAACCATGAGTATTACGCCGGGGTTGATGATTCTGTTAAATTTATGCAGGGCGCCGGCTTCAAGCTGCTGAAAAACGAAAATTTCAATACTGGCGCCGGACTTTGCATTACCGGTGTTGATGACTCGCATAATAAGGCTGCGCGGCTGGTAAATGCAGTTATTGAAAGAAACCTCCTGGAAGCCTTGCCGCAAGACACATTCAGGCTACTTTTGAAACATCGTCCCATCCTTGAAAACAGCTCTGCGGGTAAATTCGAACTGCAACTCTCAGGTCACGTCCACAAAGGACAGATATTTCCGTTCAACTTTATTACCTGGCTGAGCTTTCCGGTAAGAGTCGGGCTGACTGAATTAAAAAACGGCTCACATCTTTATGTAAGCCGCGGCACGGGAGAATGGGGACCGCCGATACGATTTCTGGCGCCACCGGAAATAACGGTTATCGATCTGGTTCCGATCAGGTAGCCGTAAAAGAAAAGGTTGCCATAATTTAAAAATAAATTTTAACTTGAATTATCAGCACTTTATTGGCATAGTTAAAAGCTTTTTGACGACGGAACCGCCCGTCTTTCATTTTTTCAGATTTCGGATCAGGAATCACATTAGGAGTAGAGATATGCAGTCACTTATACGCAACATCGCCATCATCGCCCACGTTGACCACGGTAAGACCACCCTCGTTGACGCCATGCTGAAGCACGCCGGGGTCTTCCGCGAACACGAAGTCATCACCGAGCGGGTCATGGATTCCAACGACCTCGAAAAAGAGCGCGGGATCACAATTCTTTCCAAAAACCTCTCCGTTCATCACGGCAGATACAAGATAAACATCGTCGACACACCTGGTCACGCCGACTTCGGCGGCGAAGTAGAGCGCGTCCTCACCATGGTTGACTCTGTCCTCCTTCTGGTTGACGCTCTTGACGGGCCGATGCCGCAGACGCGTTTCGTTCTGAAAAAGTCGCTGGATCTGGGACTGAAGCCGATAGTCGTCATCAACAAAATCGACCGCCCCGGAGCACGCCCTGAAGAGGTCGTCAACATGGTATTCGATCTTTTCTGCGAACTGAACGCCAGTGACGAGCAGCTCGACTTCCCGATTGTCTACACCAGCGCCAAGCTGGGTTACGCCAAACTCGACATGAACTCGGACTCTACCAGCCTGGAGCCTCTCTTTGCTGTCGTGGAGAGCAATGTCCATCCGCCCAAGGGTGACATTAATGCCCCTTTTCAGCTCCTTGTGACCAATATCGACTACAACGATTACATCGGCAGGATTGCCACCGGCAAGATCTACAGCGGCAGAGTCAAGACCGGCGAGACTCTTGCTGTAATCAAACACGACGGCAGCCTGGTCAAGGGAAGAATATCCAAACTCCTTGGCTACGAAGGGCTGAAGCAGGTGGAGATTGAAGAGGCCATGACCGGCGACATCGTCTCCATCGCCGGTTTTGAATCTGTCGGTATCGGCGAAACCCTGGCTAATGCGGAAAACCCTGTTGCACTCCCTTATGTGGCAATTGACGAGCCGACAATATCCATGAACTTCATCGTTAACTCCTCCCCTTTTGCCGGCCGTGAAGGAAAACTCGTCACCTCCCGCAACATTCGCGAGAGGCTCGACAAAGAGCTCAGAACGAATGTTTCACTCCGGGTAGCTGATACCGATGCCGGTGACACATTCAAAGTTTCAGGCAGGGGAGAACTGCACCTCTCCATTCTTATCGAGAACATGAGGCGTGAAGGCTTCGAGATGGCTGTCTCAAAACCGGAGGTTATTTTCCGCGAAGTGAACGGCAAGAAGTTGGAGCCAATGGAATACCTGGTTGTTGATGTGCCGTCTGAGCACCAAGGTGTCATCATCGAGAAGATGGGACCACGCAAAGGCGAGATGACCTCTATGCAGCCAATGGGCGACTTTATCCGCCTTGAATTCATCATCCCTGCCCGCGGCCTTATCGGCCTCAGGAGTGAAGTTCTGACCGACACCAGAGGCACTGCGGTCATGACCCATACTTTCCACGAGTATGCTCCTTACCGCGGCGAGATCCCCGGGAGAAAGAACGGCGTCCTGATTGCAATGGAGCATGGTGAAACCACCGGCTACGCACTTGACGCCCTCCAACCTCGTGGCATTCTCTTCCTGCCGCCTGGAGTTGAGGTTTACGGCGGCATGCTGATCGGCCAGCACGCTAAAGACAACGATCTGGACGTTAACCCCTGTAAAGGCAAAAAACTTACCAACGTCCGCGCATCTGGCACCGATGATGCGGTGAAACTGGCTCCGCCAAGAGTTCTGACCCTTGAGCAGGCACTTGAATTTATTGACGATGACGAACTTGTTGAAGTTACACCGAAATCCATCAGACTGCGAAAGAAAGAGCTTGATCCGAACCGAAGGAAAAGAAAGTAGCCACCTGAATACGCATTTGTCACACGGAGCAACAGAGTTACTCGTTATTGTTTACGATTTCTCTGTTGCTCTTTGTTTAAGGTGCTGTTATCAGCTGGCTATTTGCATATGCTTGACTTTTTTGATTGGTTTCACTAACTTGTCCGGAAACTTATCCAGGATATAAATAATGCCTGATTCACGAAAACTTGCCCCATTGCTGCTCCTTTCGCTCCTCTCTGCCTGCGCCTCCGTCCCTATTGAAACGCAGCCTGCAGCAATCTACAAAGAGGGCGAAAGCCTTTATGAATCCAAGCATTATGACGATGCCATTGCCCAGTACAAAAAGGTAAGGGACGCTTACGCTTCAACCGAGATGTCCAGCAATGCCGAACTGCGTATTGCTGACGCCTATTTTGAGTCTGAACGCTTCATTGAAGCGTCTTCAGAATACAATCAGTTCCGCAAACTCCACCCCACCCACCCAAAAGCTGCATACGCCCTCTACCGGGTCGGACTTGCAAACTTCAACCAGATCACCGGCATGGACCGGGATCAAACTCCGCAGAAGAACACAATTATCTATTTTGATGAGTTCCTTGATAAATTCCCCAAGTCACAGTATGCAGCGGATGTTAAAGAGAAACGTGAAGCCGTTCTCCAGCAGCAGATCCAGTATGAGCAGTATGTTGCCAGCTTCTACTACCGGACAGAAAAGTACGAGTCTGCCATCAAGCGCCTTGAAGAGCTTCTGGCAGTCTCTCCCAAGAGCCCGCTTCACGATGAAACCTGGTTCCTGCTCGGAGCATCCCGCCTTAAAAGCGGTCTGCCTGATAAGGCTAAAGATGCCTTCAACCGGCTTTCCACAGACTTTCCTGACAGTAAATTCATCCTTGAAGCCAGCAAACTTCTGGAAAAATACTATTAGATTTGCAGTTTAGCCTCTCCACAATAAAAGAGGGCGGACTGTCGTCCGCCCTCTTTTTTACATGCTTGCTGGCATCAACTATTTCTTCACTTCATCCTTCCTGATCACTGCCATTGCATCGTTGAGCACCTTTACCCCGGCTTTGGAAGCTGTTATGGACAGTCCAAGACTGTCTCGTGCCAGTCCAGGGTTGTGAAACCCATCGGAGTTCTCGGCAGTCCACCACTCCCAAAGGACGTGAGCCTCTTCGTGCTTGACCCTGGCCTGATCAAGGACGGTCGGCACAACCCCCATACGCTGTGCGGCCGCATAGGTGTCAATCAACTGCCCCAGCCAGTACTCTGCCTTGCGCATCTTGCCGCGGGTATAATTCTGGATGGTGTCAATTTCAAAAAGTTTTTTCTCCACTGTATCCTTGGGATGGCATCCCAGGCAGGACTCCTTGATATGATTTCTAGGACGGATCACACCATGGCTTGAGAAGGTCTTCCCCCCCTTGCCCTTCTGCTTGGGCATATGGCACTGATGACACTGGACTCCAGCTTTGTCGTGCACGCTACCTGAATAGGTTTCTGCCTCGGGATGCTGAAGTTTGACTAACTGCGCCCCGGTCACCTCATGCTTGAAATCGAAAAATTTCAAAGCACGATAATGTTCCAGCAGCTCCTTAACCTGCTTCAACGGCATATGATTGGTGCGCTGATCATCAAAGCCGACAGGCTTAGCGGTGCCGAATTCATACCCTTTGCCGCAGGCGTACTCAACATGACACTGAGCGCACATCATGCGGGAGTCAGTTTTTTTCATCACCCCTATCTTGCGGAAACCGTCGCGGAAACTGATTACCTTTAGATCCGTCTTGCCATCCTTGCCGGCAAACATTTTGGAACCCTTGTCAATCTGGTTAATCAGTTCATCGCGGACAATACGGGGTTGAGTGCCATGCGGGTCGTGACAGTGAATACAGCCGACCGCATTATTAGTGTCCTTGGCCACATCGACAATATTAGATTCGCGGCTCCACTTTGCCTTGGGATCCTTGTCCCCCAGAAATTTCCATTTCAGGATATGGTCTGAGGTCTTGCACTGAATACAGGTCGGGTTACCTGCCATGGCACTCTGGGAGAGCGGCTTCCACTCCTTGTTTCCCTCAGCCTTGTCAACCAGAACATCCCAGGTTTTTCCGTTGGCGTCAGCCCCTTTCCAGCCATCCTTGAACTGGAATCTCCCCCCCTGAAAACGATCGACCGCAAACTGATCGATAACCATATAGGCATGGCCGCGGGGTTCATTATGTTCGAAGGTGAAGCCGTAAGGCGCCAGCAACTTGTCCTGCATCGGCGATCGGCCGGACGGAATCCCCTTCTCCTTACGGGCTGCGGCTTCGTGATTGATTTTATAGAAGCTTTCAAACTGGTCCTTATGGCATTTGCCGCAAAGGGCCTGATCAATAACCGTTACCGGCTTGTTCTTCTCCGGATCGTCCATATGGGCATCAAGTTTGTCATGACAGACAGTACAGGCAAGCTTTGCATGTTTGGAACCCTCTTTCAGCGCTTTCACCTCATCGTGGCACTCATAGCACTTGGCACGGCCATCATTGGCCATCTTCGCCGCAGGCTTTGCCTTGGCCGCTGCCGTAACACCAGGGATGCCCAAGGCAACAGCTGCGCTGCCGACTACCAAGGCTGTGAACAGTCTTTTTTTCATTCGTTACTCCTTTTCATAGATTTTAATTAATACACCTGCCAACATCTATTGCTCCGTTAATTTTCAGTTTTTTTTGGACAGACAGCTTCGCACTCTCTGCAGCCGTCGCAAAGCTCCTGGTTGACAACAATCCCGACCCCCAGAGCCATGCTGACCGCCTCGCGGGGGCAGTGATCAACGCAGGCAAAGCAGGCTCCTTTTAACGCCAGACAGCTGATATTGCCCTGGATGAGATAGTGTGCTTCAGGCATTCAAGTCCCGTTTAAATCAGTTTCAGCAGCAGTTTTTTATAAGCTTACCTTCAGAGTAAGACTATAAATAAATACCAGATATCCACGAACATTCAATTAACTGGATGAAAAAACTTTCACAACGCTATTACTTATTAGCCAAAATCAACTTGACCTAAGTCAAATTTCATTCCAAAAAAAAGCCCCGCACGAATCGGGGCATTTTTAACCTGCCGTTATAATCAATCTGCAAGTGGATTCAGTTTCAGTGGCCTGCTTCCAACTCTTTGAGACGGTCTTTAAGCTCCTTCTCTTTCTTGAAACGAGCGGTTACGTTGCGAATTATCGCCCCGACTCCAAGCACAGCGCCATCATCACCGCGAACAATCACCATACTGAACTCAAGGGAAAGCTTTGTACCATCCTTACAGATACCAGGCGCAGCGAGAAGTTCTGTGCCGTAGCGGGTCACGCCGCTGACCATGACCTTATTATACCCTTCCCAATGACGTCCGCGAAGATTTTCGGGAATAAACAGATCCAGACTCCGGCCAACGGCTTCGCTGGAACTATAACCAAACATCGCCTCAGCGCCTTTATTCCAGAGACGGATTATGCCCTCTTTATCTGAAAACAGAATAGCATCGCAGCTTTCTCTTACAAGTTGCTCACTCAAGCTGGCAAACGTCAGATCACTCATTGATTTTCTCCTTATCGATACGCTGTGGCTGCTTACTTCTTATGGCAATCCTTGCAAGCAACAGGTCCTTTTTTCATCTCGGTGTGACACCCTTTGCAGGTCTTGTGAGCCCAATCTTTGCCGAGCTCTGCAATTTTACCCGGAGCTTTTTCATGACATTTTGTGCAATCCTTCAGCATCTGTTGGTGCTTTTTGTGCGGAAAGTTGACCTTCCCCATGGAAGCAGGCAAATCAATAACATCGGCGGCGAAGACCGTCCCAGCGAAAGTGGAAATGGCAAGGATGGTAATTACTGCGGAAAATCTACTGGTAATTTTCATAATATTCTCCCTTTGGTTGTTTTCGTTGTGTCAAACTTCTTGACATGTCTTTTTGCTTTTCAGTTCTAATTTCAATGCATTACCAATCAAAGTCTTGCCTCCCCCCGTGATTCTGGTTAAGAATGCCAGTTATGGAGGGCTAGCTCATGTCGTACCTATCCAAAACTGCCCGGTTTGTTGTCTGGATTTGCTCCAAGTTTACAAAGACCGAGATTGAACAGATCGTCGTCGGGTTGTCAGATGTCCTCGAAAATCGTAATCCTGAAGTTAAGCCAAAGGACGATTTCAAAGAGAAACATCCGAACTACAGAAACTTTATTGTCGATCCCAAGCCGCCACTGACTGAGCCCCCAAAGTTTAAAAAAAAGACCTCGATCAAAAAGACTACCGGCAACTCCTGATTGAGTACGAAACACTTCACGGAAAGTCTCTTGCTCCGGTCAAGCTCCGGGCGGGTTCATCACCGGTTCCAGTGCATGTCACCTGTCCCTGCTGCGGAGCGCCAAATACTTATCTCTACTTCAACGACGGAAAGAAGCGCTCTCAAGTTCTCTGCAAGGTTTGCTCTCAACTCTTCCAACTCCAACAGCGCTTCAGAACCAACAGAAAGTCAAAGCTCTTCTGTCCCCATTGCGGGCTGGCTCTCTTCAGGTGGAAGTCGCAAAAGGAAGTGACCATCCACAAGTGCCCAAATGATAACTGTCCTCACCGTATCCAGGCGCTTGCCAAGCTCAATAAAGCCGAGAAAGAGCTGATGAAAAAGAAAAGTTCTCAGTTCAAAATCAACTACCAGTACCGCGAATATCACTACAAACCGGAAGAGTTGGAACTCTCTTCTCCGGACAAACCGCCGGTCGAACTGGCGAGAATCCATAACAGCGAAAACGTGCTTGGCCTGATTCTGACTTTCTATGTTTCATTCGCCGTTCCGGCCAGAAAAACTGCTCAAATCCTGCGCGAAGTCTTCTGTATCAAGGTTTCTCATCAGACAGTTCTCAATTATGCCGCTGGCGCCGCCTGGCACTGCCACCGATTCAATCTCAAGCATAAAGGCCATATCGATAATATCTCTGCAGGTGATGAGACCTACATCAAGATCCTGGGCAAGCACCATTATGTCTTCTTTTTTATCTCGGCAAAGAACCTGAAAATCTCCGCCTATCACGTGGCCGATAACAGGGGCACTCAGCCTGCCATTATCGCTATGAATGAAGCCATCAGGACTGCTTCTGCCGATCAGCAAATAACCCTTGTCAGCGACGGAAACCCTTCTTATCCAGCTGGCATTCATTTCATCAATGCCCAGACTGATGATTCCCAGACGATTCAGCACAAAAAGGTTATTGGCCTCCAAAACCTTGATGCCGAGTCCGAAGAGTACAGATCCTTCAAGCAGCTCGTTGAGCGGCTCAACAGAACCTTCAAGTATCATGTAAGGCCAGCAGCAGGATTCAACAGCACAAACGGTGCGGTATCTTTAACTACGCTGTTTGTGACCCACTACAACTTCCTCAGGCCTCACATGTCGCTAAAATATCTACCACCGGTGCCTTTGCAGGAGTTGAAGGCACTGCCGACCATTCAGGCTAGATGGACCAAGATCCTCTCGCTAGCTGCCTGACTTCCCGTCTTCAAAGATCAATTTACTGATTGTTGTTTTAATCTGACCAACTATCTCACGTGCCTGGTCACAGAGTGGCTTGCCCAAAATTCAAGCCAGTAACCACAAAGTAGTGAAGTCACAGTCTGGACAGACTCGGAAAAGATGCAGATGAAGGGCATCGTTTACTTTCGAGTACTTTCCATTTCAATATCCCGGCTTTTCATGAAACTTTTGACACTATCGTTGTTTTGCCCTCGTTGAGGACTATTTAGATTCCCTTGAGACAGCTGAACTTCTTAACATGGCATTTCGGCATTTTTGCGTGAGTAGAACCACCAGGTCATGATGATGCATAACATATAAAATGCAATGAAGCCATAGAGAGCGGCCTCCGGACCTCCGGTCATGGCGATAGATGTACCGAAACTTTTGGGAATGAAGAACCCGCCGTAAGCGCCTAATGCACCGGCAAACCCGAGGGCGGCAGCAGCCTCCTTGGCAGCATCCATGTTAATTTGAGCCTCACTTCTGCCATTAGAGGCACGCTGGTGTTCAGTAATGTAGATTATCGGAATCATGCGGAAAGTCGAGGCATTGCCGATTCCGGTCAGGGTAAACAGAACCAGGAACATGACCAAAAAACCGAAGAAACTCCCACCCTGGCCGTTGTGGGGGAGAAAGGCCAGTACGCCGAACACTGCCAACACCATGGCAATGAAAGTCCAAACGGTGACGCGCGCGCCGCCAAGTTTGTCGGAGATCCAGCCGCCAATAGGGCGGGCAATGGCGCCGACCAACGGCCCAAGAAAAGCGTACTGGGTCGGGTCTATCTCCGGGAAAAGCTTCTTGGTGAGAAGAGCAAACCCGGCGGCAAAGCCGATGAATGAGCCGAATGTGCCGAGGTAAAGCCAGCACATCAACCAGTTATGCTTGCGTCTGAAGATCACTGCCTGATCCTTGAATGAAGCCTTGGCACTGGCGATATCATTCATGCCGAACCAGGCGGCTATAGTGGCGACGACGATAAACGGTACCCAGATGAAGCCGGCGTTCTGCAGCCAGAGATTGGTGGGCACACCTTTGACGACACAGACTTGAGGATCGCCGCAGACCCCGCCAAGGACACCGGCGGTAATTGCCAGCGGAATTAAAAACTGCATCACCGAGACACCCAGATTGCCAAGACCGGCATTAAGCCCGAGAGCAGTCCCTTTTTGGGCTTTGGGAAAGAAAAAACTGATATTAGCCATACTTGAGGAGAAGTTGCCACCGCCCAAACCGCAAAGAAGTGCCAGGATGAGCATGATGGTGTAACTGGTGGACTGTTCCCGCACGGCAAAACCGATACCGATGGCAGGAATGAGCAACGATGCGGTGGAGATCGCGGTCCACCTGCGACCGCCGAAAATCGGCACCATAAAAGAATAGAAAATACGCAGGGTAGCACCCGAGAGTGCCGGCACTGCGGCCAGCCAGAAAAGCTGGTTGGTGTCGAATTTGAAGCCGATCAATGGCAATTTCACTACCACCATGGACCAGACCATCCAGACCGAGAAGGCCAGTAGCAGTGCCGGGATGGAAATCCAGAGGTTGCGATTGGCAATGGCTTTCCCTTCCTTTTCCCAGAATTCCTTATCTTCCGGATTCCATATCGTTAATACACGTGCCATTGTTGTCTCCTCATCTACCGTCAGTTATTTTCAAACACCCGCATATCTCCGGGATGTTTATCCTTCATCATTTTTTGCACAACATAGTGCAGCGAAACCAGGCAAGCAACCGACAGAAACAGCATGAATAACCAGCAACTGGTCCATAGCCCGGTCCATTCAAGCAGGTAACCGAAAACTATCGGACAGACAAAACCTCCCAAACCGCCCAGCACCCCCACCATCCCGCCGACCACTCCCACTTCATCCGGAAAATAGTCCGGAATCAGCTTGTAGACAGCCGCCTTGCCGATACCCCAGATTGTGCCGAGCAGCAGCACGAGCACAGCAAAAATCCAGACATTGGCCTGAAAATAGATCCTGGTCACCCCTTTGGCCAAAAGTTCCTTCTTCTTCACCGCTTGACCAGGCTTTACCACCGGTTCCTGCCACGTCTGCTTGCCGGGGAGGACAAGGATCCGGCCATCAAAGCTTTGCATAACCTCCGGCTTTGCCTTCAACTTGTAGGTCTGATCGCCGAGAACTTCAGAAGTGATCTTAACCTCCTTCACCACAACAGAGCCCTCAGTCACCGTCTGTACCACTCCGGCACGCTTGGCCATAACCCCGCGTCCGGGGGACTGAATTTCCATTTTGGGGATCATCACCATCAAACTGATGACCGTCGAACTCCCCAGCACCCAGTACATGATCTGGCGTCCGCCGAACCTGTCGGACATCCAGCCACCAAGGGCGCGGATCACTCCTGAGGGGAGACTGAACATGGAAGCGAACAGACCGGCAGTAACCAGCGGCAGGTAATAGACATTGACAAAATAGGGGACGAGCCACTGGGAAAAGGCAACAAAGCACCCAAACACCAGAAAGTAGTACAGTCCGAAACGCCAGACTCGCACATGCTTGAGCGGTGTCAGCATCTGGATGAAAGTCTTGTTGGAACTGGCCGGTTTTCTGTTGTCACTGAAGATGAAGAAAATTACCCCCATAGTTGCCAGGATCAGCGCGTAATAGATCGGCAGCTCGCGCCACCCCTCGATATTGGTGCCGTTATTGGTCAACTTGTTGAGCATGGTCGGGGCGAACAGCGTCGTCAGTGCAGCCCCGGCGTTGCCGGCGCCAAAAATACCGAGCGCCGTCCCCTGCCGCTCGCGCGGATACCAGACCGAGCTGAAGGCGATGCCGATGGAAAAACTGACGCCTGCCATGCCGAAGCCGAAGCTGCAAAGGGCAAACGAGTTAAAACTGTCAGCTTTGGAGAGCAGATACATTGGGATGGCGCAAAGGATAAGGAGCGTTCCGTAGACCGGTTTACCGCCGAATTTATCGGTCAGCATACCGGCAGGGAGGCGAAATATGGAGCCGGTCAGAACCGGAATGCCGAACAGCCAGCCGATCTGCACCGGCCCCCAGTTGAAGACCTGATTGTCCACCAGAAAGGTCACCAGCACGCCGTTGAACATCCAGGCGGCAAAGCAGACCGTAAAGGCAAGGGTGTTGAGAAAGAGGTTTTTATGGGATTTCCAGGTTGCAACTGCCAGCATCTGCAAACTCCTTCTTGGGCAATGTCTAAGTCTCGGCTAATCCCTTCTCCTTGAGGGAGAAGGTGGCCGAAGGCCGGATGAGGGGGAGCGGTGCAAGTATCCAGCATTTCCCCCTCACCCTAGCCCTCTCCCTCATGGAGAGGGGACTAAAATCTATTACCGCGCCAGCGGTAAAGAATCGGCGCATCTCTCAAAAAAGCCACCGGTGAAAAGAGGAGGTGAACAAGCTTGGTAAAAGGCAGCAGCGCCAGTATCAGAAAGGCTCCGGCAGAATGGAGTTTGAAGATCAGCGGGAAATCCGCCACATACCCCAGTTCAGGCTTGAACGACAGTAGCGAGTAGAAATATGGCACTGCCGTATCCAGATACCAGACAGAGCCCCAGCGCATGGCGGTGGCGATATAAATCCCGGTGGCGGCCTGCATGACGAGGAGATAGAGGAGCACCCAGTCGCTACAGAAGGTAACCTGCTTCAGAATACCCTTATTGACGCGCCTCAAGAGCAGCAGGACGCTTCCCATTAACGCCAGCAGGCCGCACGCCAGCCCGACACTCTCCAAAAGGACCAGCAGCTGCTGGTTGGCCAGCAATCTGTGCATGGCGTGGGGACAGACAACCCCGGCCAGATGCCCCAGCAGTACCAGGAGGATGCCGAAATGCCACGGCACAGAGCCCCAGTAAAGCGTATTCTTCTCCAGGAACTGGGTTGAATAGGCTGTCCAGGTCAGCCGGTTACTGTAGTAGCGGTAGGGTGTGACAAAGATCAATAACGCCAGGGCTGCGTAGGGCATAACTACGAAAATGAAGCTGTCTAACATGAATGCACCTCCTTGCAATCTTCAGCACAGTGCAGCCTTGCTGTTTCAACCAGGGATTTCCAAGGTGACTCCTGCCGCTCGCCAAAAGCGGTATGCAATCGTTCAACCCCCGGCAAAACGCAATCGGCAATGAATTTCTGCCGGGGGACGGTGCCTTTCCCCCTGGCAAGGTGGGCCAGGAACCCCAGCACCACGGCAAGATGATCAGGCAGTTCGACCCCTTCGGGGCTGTAGCCGCACCGCAGGTACTCCTGCTTCAGCATGATCATGTAACCACCCTTCTTCTGATTGTCGCCAAACAGGTGATGACCAAGATAGGGGGCGGTGGCCGGATTGAAGTCAAAGGTGGCGACGTACTCCTCCTGCAGCGCGGCCAGAGTTGCTGTTTCGGCAAAATCAGCAAAGGCTGAAAGCAGCTTTGAATTCATCTTCTGCTGCTTCATAAAGCCACTCACCATAGTGCAGTCACTCTGTAGTCCGGTTTTCTCCGCCGGATAGTCGATCAGCCGGGACAGGGCTTCGTAGCTGTCGGCTCTGGTCATTTCGGCCTCCTGGTCTTCTTCAGAATTCCGAAGCCACTGGCACCCTTGCGCTCTTGCGGACCCTGCATCTCCCGCTGCTGCGTCGGGACGATGAAGCGTTCACGGTAAGGGGCAATGGTGAAGAGACGGTAGAGCTTGTTGGCTCCCGCTTCATCCAGACCGGCATTTTTCAGAATTGACGGTTCAATAGTCTGGCCGAGATTTTCGGCCCGTTTGAAGAGCCGCAGGGCGATCTGCTTGCGCAGCACCTCGGCAATTATCTCCTGATTGCCTCCTGAGAGCAGACTTGCCAGGAAACTGATCGGTGCCCGCATCGATGCCAGAAGCGGGAAGGTGCCATGGTCGGCAAGTTTGTGAAGATCGCCACCACTGGAAATAACCGGGGAGAGGGACGGGATATAGTAAGCCATCGGCATGGTTCTGAATTCCGGGTGCAGCGGCAGGGCCACGGCAAATTCCTTCACCAGAGCGTATACCGGGGACTTTTCCGCCGCCTCAAGCCACTGATCAGTGACGCCGTTTTTGCGGGCCGCTTCCCGAACCTGCGGATCGTGTGGATCCAGGATAACGTCGCGATGAGCCGCTACCAGCTGGGCATCCTCTTTTAAAAGCGCAGCTTCAACCCGGTCGGCATCATAAAGAAGCACGCCGACATGGCGGATCCGGCCGACGCAGCTGTGGGCGCAGGCGTTGCACTGACCGGACTCGGTGCGGGGGAAACAGAAGATACACTTTTCCGCCTTGCCGCTCTGCCAGTTGAAATAGACCTTCTTGTACGGACAGGCGCTGGTGCAGAAACGCCAACCTTTGCAGACCTCCTGATCCACCAGCACGACACCGTCTTCACCCCGTTTGTAGATGGCCCTGGAGGGGCAGGAGGCGACGCAGGCCGGGTTCAGGCAGTGATTGCAGATACGGGGGAGATACTGCATGAACATGCGGCCATAGTCAGCAACAAGGGTGCTATCTTCGAGATTGACATCCTGGACGGCATAGATCTGTGAGCCGGAGAGATCGTCGTCCCAGTTGGGGCCGTTTGTGATCTCCTCCATCCGCTTGCCGGAGATTTGTGAAATTGCTTCGGCCACCGGCTGGTCGCTGCCAGGGGGCGCCTTGTAGAGATTGCTGTAATCGAAATCGAACGGCTCGTAGTAGTCATCCAGCTTCGGCATGTTGGGCTGGAAGAACATGTTGAGCAGTGTCGGCCCTTTTCCCAGAGCCCGCAGCTTCAGTTTGCCGTCATCTCGCCGCCAGCCCCCCTTGAATTTGTCCTGACTTTCCCAATTTTTCGGATAACCGACGCCGGGCTTGGTTTCGACGTTGTTCCACCACATGTACTCGGCCCCTTTCCTGTCGGTCCAGATATTCTTGCAGGAGATGCTGCAGGCATGGCAACCGATGCATTTGTCCAGATTGAATACCATTACCAGTTGTGCTCTGACGTTCATCGTTTCACCCCCTCAACTTTCTGACAACCACGTAGCTATCCCGGTTAACTCCGGTCGGCCCCCAGTAGTTGAAGTAGTAACTGAACTGTGCATAGCCGCCAAGCATCAGCGTCGGCTTCAGTCGGATACGGGAGAGGCTGTTGTGCACGCCGCCGCGCTTGCCGCTTTTGCGGGACTTTTTCACATCGAGGGTTCTCTCCGGAGCGTGATACATGACGGCAGCTCCTTTTGGAATCCGCGACGAAACACAGGCGCGGCTGGTGACGACGCCGTTGGCGTTAAAGACCTCGATCGCCTCGTTATCTTCAATCCCGGCACCGGCAGCATCTTCATGGTTGAGCCAGACGACCGGACCACCCCGCGAAAGAGTCAGCATCCGCTGGTTGTCGGTGTAGGTGGAATGGATGCCCCACTTGCCGTGTGGCGTAAGAAAATTCAGAACCAGGCCGGTTTCACCCTCGGTTTCGTCCAGGATGGCCGTGTCGAGCTTTGCCTTGAAAGTCGGCAACCCCTCATGGAATTCGCCGTAATAAGGGTGATCGAGGTAGAGTGACTGGCGTCCGGATGAGGGTGCGCCAGGGGACGCCATGCTCCACATTGAGGGTGTATGGGGCGTACGGTCGATTCTCGTTGACCAGTCCACTCCAGACCGGCGTACTGATAAAACGTTGCGGCTTCTGGGTGATATCCTCCCAACTGACGCGGAAGTCGCGGTTACCGGCAGAAATCTGACTGAGCGGCTTGCCGACCCGCTTCTCCAGATTCTGATAGGCACGATGGGCCAGTTCACCGTTGGTTTCCGGGGCAAAAGCCATCAGCACGTCTGCGACGATACGGGCATCTTCCAGATCGATGCAGGTTTTACCCCCCCATGAACGGGTCGGCATCTCCTTGAGGAGCTTTGCGTGCACATCCTCCGCCTCAAAATTCACGCCGTGGGCGTGGAGGTGACCAATGTGTGGTCCGAGCGACATGAAACGGTTATAGAGATTGACGTAATCACGCTCGACGATGGGTAAGTTCGGCATGGTCTTGCCCGGAATTGCCTCACACTCCCCCAGTTTCCAGTCCTTGACACTCCGCTGGGCGATTTCCCCCGGGGTGTCGTGCAACAGCGGCGTCGCCAGGATATCCTTGAACGGTAGCGGGAAATGTCCGGGCGCAAGTTCGCTGACTTTTTTAGCGATGTCCGCGAAAATGCTCCAATCTGATTTGGATTCCCAGGCCGGATCAACGGCAGCGTCCATGCAGTTGACAAATGAGTGCATGTCAGTGGTATTCAGATCCGATTTCTCGTACCAGGTCGCGGCCGGCAGCACGATGTCGGAATAGAGGGTCGATGTGTCCATGCGGAAGTTCAGGTCAACCACCAGATCCATCTTGCCGCTGGGGGCTTTCTCGTGCCAGACGATATCCTTGACCTGCCCCTTGGCCGCCTCTCTGGCAGTAAAGCTGCTGTTGGGAGCGCCGATGACATGCTTGAGGAAAAATTCGTGTCCTTTGGCGCTGGAAGAGATGGCGTTGCCGCGCCAGATAAACCAGACCTTGGGAGAATTCCCCTCCCCGTCCGGATCTTCAATGGCGAAACGGGTTGCGCCGCTCTTGAGCCGCCCCACCAACCAGGCACGGACTTCGTCATCGGTCGTGGCACCGGCTGCGGCAGCCTGCTCCATCAAACGGATCGGGCTCTCGTTGAAATGGGGTGAGAAGGGAAGCCAGCCGAGCCGAACCGCTTTGGCATTAAAATCGGCGGTATGCATCGGCATGTTTTCGCCGGTCTCCGGCTTGAAATAGTCGACAAAGTTGCGGTCATAGCGCCATTGGTCGGAGTGCATGTACCAGAAACTGGGGGTATTTTGCAGCCTTGATGCCTTGGTCCAGTCCTGGGCCATGGCGATGCTGGTCCAGGGGGCCAGCGGCACGACCTTCTCCTGGCCGACGTAATGGCCGAGTCCGCCGCCATTCCTGCCGACGCTCCCGGTCAGTATCAGGGCGGTGATGGCGGCCCGGTAGATCAGGTCGTTGTGGTACCAGTGGTTGATACCGGCACCAACGATGATCATATTGCGACCGCCGCTCTGTTCGCCGTTAACTGCCCATTCACGAGCCATGGTGATCAGGCTCTCGGCAGCTATGCCGGTATATTTTTCCTGCCAGGCCGGAGTAAACGGTTTGTCATCTTGATAGTCTTTCGGGTAATCACCGTCAAGACCCCGCGCAACGCCGAACTGGGCCATCATAAGGTCAAACACGGTGGCGACGGTAACCTCGCCATCATTTGTCATGACGTGTCGTACCGGAACACTTCTGACAACATCGCCGTCAGCCTCGAAGGTAAAGCGGACAGCAGCACTTTTTTGGCCCAGGTTGGTCAGGGCGCAGTCGATTTCGCCGCCATCCACGAGATCGGTCATGTCCAGATTCCAGTTCCCCTCCTGCTTGCTCCAGCGTGAACCCAGGCTGCCATGGGGGATGCGGACGTTGCCGGCGCTATCGCCGACGCAGAGCGTCCAGTCGGCGTTCTCGATGCCGGAGGCCCGCTCCATTTCAGAGGCACGCAGGAATTCTCCCTGGCGCAGGGTACCGTCCTTTTCGGACAGTTTAACCAGAAACGGCAGATCGGTGTACTTGCGCACATAGTCGTCGAAGAATGAAACTTGGCGATTTGCATAGAATTCGGTCAGGATGACATGATTAACCGCCATCCAGAAGGCGCCGTCATGACCCTGTTCAACCGGCATCCAGGCGTCGGCAAACTTGCAGGCCATGTTGTAATCCGGCGACATGACCACGACCTTGGTGCCGCGGTAGCGGGCCTCGGTCATAAAATGGGCGTCAGGAGTGCGGGTCATGGGAACATTTGATCCACAGAGGACTATATAGGAGGCGTTATACCAGTCAGCCGATTCATTGACGTCGGTCTGTTCGCCCCAGACCTGGGGTGAGGCCGGTGGCAGGTCGCAGTACCAGTCGTAGAAACTCATGGCAACGCCGCCAAGCAGCTGGAGAAAACGGGTACCGGCCGCGTAACTGATCATCGACATCGCCGGAATGGGAGAAAAGCCGATGACCCGGTCCGGACCATGCTTCTTGGCGGTGTAGAGGGATGAGGCGGCGATCAGTTCATTCGCTTCGTCCCAGGAGGAGCGGCGGAAGCCCCCCATGCCGCGTTTCGTGACATAGCTCTCGCGCGACTCGGGGTTCTCGACGATGCTTTTCCACGCCTCGAACGGATCAGCATGAACTGTCCGCGCCCGGCGCCAGAGATCTATCAGCACACCGCGCATGTAGGGATGCTTGACGCGCAGCGGAGAGTAGAGGTACCAGGAAAAGCTTATCCCCCGGGGACATCCACGCGGCTCATGATTGGGGATGTCCCCGTTGAATTGTGGATAGTCGTTGGCTTGCAGCTCCCAGGCGACAATACCGTCCTTTACATGCACCATCCAGCTACAGGCACCGGTGCAGTTGACCCCGTGGGCACTACGCACCACTTTGTCATATTGCCAGCGATTGCGGTAAAACTCCTCCCACTCCTGGCCTGCCGGACAAACCTCATCTTTAATTCGTTCATGCGACATTAGCCAATCCTCCTCTTGTAGAGACTTAAAGCAATAATTGCACAGATAAAGACAACAATACCTGCCAGAGGAAAACTACCTCCATCAGGTGCAGATTTTTTTGTTGCCGCATCTTTGGCAAAGGCGACCAAAGCGGTTACCTCTTCATCCGTCAACGGTTTATCAGCATAGATCTTCTTCATGATCGGGAATTTAAGCGCTTTAAGAACCCCACGCATCCCCTGTTCACCCATTTTGTCATATATGCTGGTAAGATCTGCTGCCAGATTGCCGCTGGCAACGCCTTGAGCTCCGAAAGCATGGCATGATGAGCATGATGCGCCACCCTTGGAGAACTTCTTTTCGCCGATAAACAGAGCCCGCCCGCTAGCAATCAATTCCGGAGTAAGTAAGAGCTCTGCTTGTTTTATGGCTGGGGCACTTTCAGTCACTTTTTTAGTCTGCACATCCGGAGCACCCTTAACAGAGCTCTTTGCCGTATGTCCATCTGCGCCACTCTGCTGCAAATAGGAGATTATTTTTTTTGCATCTTCCCGATTAACTCCAATATTCGGCATCTCAAAGCCGAACTTCTTAATCAATCCCTCTTGAACAGGATCCTTTTCAGCAGTCAGCTTATCAGGTTCGACTATTACCCGGACCAACCATGCTTCGGGACGCTTTCCTGTAATCCCTATTAGATCCGGGCCGCCACTTTCACCACCACCGATGGTGTGGCAACTGGCGCACTGCTTGTCGAACACTATTTTGCCGTCATTCGCTTTTGCAGTGCTGGCGAATAAAAAAATCATCATTACCACAGTTGCTGAGCAGACCTTAAGGTGACATTTCATTCTGAGTCCCTCCGCTAATTTTCTGATAAATGGCGTTATAAACAAAAAACTTAAGACACTCGTCACAGATGCCTTTCAACCACCATATTTTGTAAAATGCCGTTTGCTTATGACACAAGTCAAAAAAGACGGAATATCCAATCAAGGCGGCACTATTTCATTTAGTGTCGATTTTATTTTATAAAAATACATATAATCACTCACTTGACTTTACTTGTTTATAAATTATCGCTAATTGCAGCTTCAAATTCTGATTAAAACGAAAAAGCCC
This sequence comes from uncultured delta proteobacterium, assembly GCA_963787125.1. Taxonomy (GTDB): domain Bacteria; phylum Desulfobacterota; class Desulfuromonadia; order Geobacterales; family DSM-12255; genus VEOV01. The sequence continues at coordinate 291,238 of CAWBBV010000007.1, read as the reverse complement.
CTCAAACCATAAGTTTGAGGGGCTTTTATAAAATCAGACTGAATCTGATTTACATGAACAGAAAAAATCCATTGGCAAAATATACGACTCCGACACAGCCGACAATAACACCCAGCAGCCAGAGCATCTTCTTCTTTATCAGCGCTGCTATGGACGACAGCAGTATTGCAATCTGCAGATAGATGACCGCAATTCCGAATATTTGCGAATGCTTTTGCGCATCGTTTCTCACCGATTCAAACCGCTTGGCTTCAGCCTGAATATCAGTTTTTTCTTTATCATATTTAGCTATTTTTTTGCCATAATCATCAATCCGTTTTGAATACTCTTCCGCCGCATCTCTTGATATTTTTCCGCTGCCAGCTTTGAGCTCAAGCTCCATCTTGTCTTTCTGCATCTCGTACAGATAACTCTTAATGCTCTTTGACTGGAAATATGCCCACTGATCAGATGCTTGTGTCTGACTCATGACAGACCTTGTCGAGTAACCGCCACCTTTGAAGGTGGAAAGTGTTGCACAGACAGCAAGTATTACGGTCGTTAGCGCCAGATAGTTAAGCCAGGGCTCTTTTTTGTCGTCAGCCATTAGGTTGTATCCTCCGTGCGTTCTAGATTGCGCGCATTATACACAAATATCCGGCAACTTCAATAACCGGCTACCATAAAAAAACCCCCTGACCGAAACGATCAGGGGGCAATGTTACCATGTAATCAAGCTATTAACTGCTAATGTTAGAGCTTGTCGTGACAGTCCATACACTTGTTGGCATCGTTCCAGTTTGCAAGGTTCCAGAATACCGGTTTGAGACCAATGCCCTTACCGTTAGCTGAACTGTATTTGACAAACTTGTTTGTCAGGTTGTGACAGGCAACATTGGTACAGCTGCTCTGCATAGGCGAACCTGGATGCCACATAGATGCTGTATCCAAAGCAACTTTGGCTGTGTCGTATGAGAGTGTTGACATGTTTTTGTATGAGCTACGCTGCCAGACACCTGAGTAGAAATTGAAGCTTTCGTTTCTGATCTGGGCTTTGCTTTTTACGTTGACAGCGAGGAACTGAATCTCGCGTGTACCGTTAACATGGTTCTTGAGATTTGCGATAGTCGCAACGCCTTTAAGGGTAGCGCCGACTGTGTTGCCGGAGTAGTGACAACCTACGCACTTGACATTCAGGTCGTTAGCCTTGCTGGTTACAGTCCCCTGGTGGCAGATATAACAGCCGATTGTAGTGGAGTTATCTGGATTTCCGTGAGCAGTATTAGCTCTGCCGCTGGTAGCGATTTTACCATTTTTGCCATTATAGATATTGTCAGTATGATTACCGACTGCGTGAGCAGAATGGGCGCCTGTAACCGGCTGATTTGCATGGCAGGCAGCGCAGCGATCGCCAGTGAATGAACCACCTACCCACGCTGGGGTCGGTTTGTAGACAAGCTCGGTGGCAACCCTTGAAGCATTACTATGGCAGTAAATATTGCTGCATGCTCCGCTAGAGTAGCTAGGCAGCTGGCCGGCTGTTGTCGAGTTGAGGAAGCGGATTGTGCCGACCCCGGCAACCTTGGCGCCCATATCAACGTCGATTGAGCCGTTAAGGTGGTTGGCAATATCCATCGGGTGACAGCTTGCACAACCAAAACCGTACTGCTTGACTGTGTCGTTAGCAACCGGAGTGCGGTTAGCAGTCATGTTGTAAAGTATTGCACTGTCAGTAAGGGTAAGAGCACCCATATGGACAGCGTGGTTACCGGAGAGTCCGGCTTTCGGGTGACAGGTTTCGCAAGTAGCTTTCACACCCCAAGTAGCAGTACCTGCATTAGCTCCTGCTCCTGGTGAGTGGCAGGAGATATTGCTACAGGTCGTACCTGCACCGGTGAAACTTACTGACTTGGAATTGAATGTTAATGAAGCACCGACCTGAATATTAACGCTGCCGTCGATGTGAGTAGAGCCGGTTATACTTGTACCATTGGTGGTTGTAGCACTGTGGCAGTAATTACAGGTAAAGCCCTTGGTGACAACGTGTGTTGTGTGTGCATAGTTTGTGCTGAGAGGTGCAGCAGCGCTACCATGGCAACCGTTACAATCAAGGTTCGTGCCACTGGTCCATGTCGGGATAACAGCGAAACTACCTCTGCCGTTGGAGTGACAGTAGATGGTTGCGCAGGTTACATTTTTTCCAGCCTTGGCGCCGGAGAAGTTCTTCAGGCTGTTCATGTGATTAGCTGTGTTGCTGATTACTGTATCGCTTGATACTGTATTTGCGTGGCAATCTACGCAGCTGAAGTTTCCACCCGTTGACGCACTGTTCAAGTGAGAATTATGAGCGCCGGACAGCTTGGTTGCAGCGTTGGCTTTGTTACCATGACAACCGGCACAATCAAGAGTTGCGCCCCACTGAGCAGCAGCTACGCCGGAGACAATACCGCCGCCGCTGTGGCAGCTGCTGGTTGAACAGGTTTTGTTGGCGCCGTAGGTCAGGGTTGCGGTTCCGCCTTGGACTACGGTGATTGCCTTGTCAATGTGGATGCCGCCGGCAAGAATGGCTCCGGCTGCGTCAACGGTGGTTCCATGGCAGCTTACGCAGCTGCTGGCACCGGCTGTGGTGTGCTTCTGGTGGCTGTTGGATTTAGCCAGGTTGGCACCGGCGTTGGTGTAGTTTGGCTCGCCAGCGACGCTGGTGAAGGCCGGGGAGGCGTCGGAACCGTGGCAACCTTTGCAGTCAAGGGTGGTTGCACCGGTCCAGAGATTGGCAGCCATGCTCTTCGCTGTCCCTTTACCATCAGTATGACAGTAGGTGGCGGAACAGTTGCCTGCTGCGTAGGTGCTTGACTTACCGGCTTTGGCGCCGGAGTAGTTCATGATGTTGTTAAGGTGCATTGCCGGTGTACCAATGACGGTATCGCTTGATACTGTCTTGGCGTGACATTCAACGCAGCCGAATGCTCCGAGATTGCCGTTGTTGATATGTGCTGTGTGCTTGCCGCTGGCAAGGATGTTGCTGCCGAGAGCTGCAGGGCCGCCGTGGCAACCGTTACAGTTAAGGGTGGCGCCCCACTGGGCTGCTGCCACTGATGCTACGATGCCGCCGCCGCTGTGGCAGCTGCTGGTTGAACAGGTTTTGTTGGCGCCGTAGGTCAGGGTTGCGGTTCCGCCTTGGACTACGGTGATTGCCTTGTCAATGTGGATGCCGCCGGCAAGAATGGCTCCGGCTGCGTCAACGGTGGTTCCATGGCAGCTTACGCAGCTGCTGGCACCGGCTGTGGTGTGCTTCTGGTGGCTGTTGGATTTAGCCAGGTTGGCACCGGCGTTGGTGTAGTTTGGCTCGCCAGCGACGCTGGTGAAGGCCGGGGAGGCGTCGGAACCGTGGCAACCTTTGCAGTCAAGGGTGGTTGCACCGGTCCAGAGATTGGCAGCCATGCTCTTCGCTGTCCCTTTACCATCAGTATGACAGTAGGTGGCGGAACAGTTGCCTGCTGCGTAGGTGCTTGACTTACCGGCTTTGGCGCCGGAGTAGTTCATGATGTTGTTAAGGTGCATTGCCGGTGTACCAATGACGGTATCGCTTGATACTGTCTTGGCGTGACATTCAACGCAGCCGAATGCTCCGAGATTGCCGTTGTTGATATGTGCTGTGTGCTTGCCGCTGGCAAGGATGTTGCTGCCGAGAGCTGCAGGGCCGCCGTGGCAACCGTTACAGTTAAGGGTGGCGCCCCACTGGGCTGCTGCCACTGATGCTACGATGCCGCCGCCGCTGTGGCAGCTGCTGGTTGAACAGGTTTTGTTGGCGCCGTAGGTCAGGGTTGCGGTTCCGCCTTGGACTACGGTGATTGCCTTGTCAATGTGGATGCCGCCGGCAAGAATGGCTCCGGCTGCGTCAACGGTGGTTCCATGGCAGCTTACGCAGCTGCTGGCACCGGCTGTGGTGTGCTTCTGGTGGCTGTTGGATTTAGCCAGGTTGGCACCGGCGTTGGTGTAGTTTGGCTCGCCAGCGACGCTGGTGAAGGCCGGGGAGGCGTCGGAACCGTGGCAACCTTTGCAGTCAAGGGTGGTTGCACCGGTCCAGAGATTGGCAGCCATGCTCTTCGCTGTCCCTTTACCATCAGTATGACAGTAGGTGGCGGAACAGTTGCCTGCTGCGTAGGTGCTTGACTTACCGGCTTTGGCGCCGGAGTAGTTCATGATGTTGTTAAGGTGCATTGCCGGTGTACCAATGACGGTATCGCTTGATACTGTCTTGGCGTGACATTCAACGCAGCCGAATGCTCCGAGGTTGCCGTTGTTGATATGTGCTGTGTGCTTGCCGCTGGCAAGGATGTTGCTGCCGAGAGCTGCAGGGCCGCCGTGGCAACCGTTACAGTTAAGGGTGGCGCCCCACTGGGCTGCTGCTGGAGTAAAGATACCATTACCGCCGTGGCAGGATGATGTTGAACAGGTCTTGGTGCCGACTGTGTAGGTAAATGTTTTGCTGTTACCCTGGACAACATCGATAGTCATATCTGCATGCTTGCCGCTGGCATTCAAACCGGTACCGCTCATGGTTGCGCCGTGGCAGTTTTGACAGGTTGCATTGGCGCCGGTTGTGCCGACATGCTTCGGGTGGGTATTTGCTGTGGCGCTGCCGGCTGCGCCACTGGTATAAACAGGTTCACCGGCCTGACTGGTACCGCCGCCGTGGCAGCCTTTGCAATCAAGTGCAGGGCCGGCATTCCAGTTGACAGCAGTTGCCGGAACACCACCTTTGCCATCTGTGTGGCAGGTTGCCGTACAGTTGCCGGTTCCGGCAGTGTAAGCACCGGCGTTGGTGCCGCCGTAGTTTTTCACACCGTTATTATGATTGGCTGCATTACTGAATGTCGTGTCGTCACTGACAGTTGGAGCGTGACAGGCAGCGCAGCTGAAATTAACGCCAAGGGTTGCAACGTTATTAGTATGCGCGGCATGCTGTCCGGTAACTATCGGGTTTGAGCTGGCAGCATTGTGACCATGGCAGCTATCGCAGGCAGAAGGTCTGAAGGCATCGCTATGCTTGTGGCAGGAAGTACAATCGCCGTTAGGGTGCGTCAAGCCGCCAGACTGAGCGGTGTTATTGTACTGGTGATATTTTGTCTGGGTGTGACAGACTTCGCAGACCCGGAATGAAGTGCTGCGACTGATCGAGTCATCACCAAATCCGGTCATATTGTTAAATGTGACCGACTTGGTAAGTATCGAGCCTTCGACCCGCTTGACGTTGTTAGTCGTCTTGTTATGGCAGGTGGCACAGGAAAATTGACCGTATGTTCCACCAGTAACGCCCCATGTCCCATACTTGGTACCGAGATTGTTACTGTTGTGAAGCAGTGAATCACCAGCGGCGGCAAATGCCGAACCGGCTGCGACGAGCATCACTAACATCAGCAGTTGTGACAAGCCCCATTTTGCAAATTTACTGTTCATGCCTGTGTCCTCCATGTGGTTAAACATTATTAGTTAACTTTTATCATTTAAATTAGTTCATAGATCAGAAATATTTCATAGCGAAATAACAGCGGCTCTAACGTTAAATCACGTCCGGGTGACCATTACCACTATTTAATTAATGAAGACAACGCTCTAATAACAGGAGATATCCGCCAGCGCGTTCATTTACCTTTCAGCTATCATGCACACATTGTGCCTAAAAACCACCTGCACGCTACTCACGTATATCGTTTTTGTAAATTATATTAACTGTGATTCCCTTGTCAATCTGCACATGTATGTTTAAAATATACCAATAATATTCACTCTTCAGTTTAGGGAGTAAGCCATGAACATTCACGAATATCAGGCTAAAGAGATTCTAAACAGCTACTCCATTCCGATCCCGAGAGGGCGGGTAGCCTTAACATCAGACCAGGTTGAACGGGCTGCCAAAGAGATGGGAGGTCGCTGTGTCGTCAAGGCACAAATTTATGCCGGTGGTCGCGGTAAGGCAGGAGGTGTAAAGCTTGTCCACCACCCGGAACAGGCACAAGAATTTGGTAAGGAGCTTTTTGGTAAAAAACTTGTCACCCCCCAGACCGGACCGGAAGGACTGAGAGTTCGCCGGATCCTGATTGAAGAAGCGGTTGAAATCTCCCGTGAGTTTTACCTCTCAATTACCCTTGACCGCGAAACATCAAGATACTGCCTGATCGCTTCCGCCGAAGGCGGCATGGATATCGAGGAGGTCGCCAAAGCTTCTCCGGACAAGATTCATATGTTGAATATTGACCCCTTTACCGGCCTCAGACCATTCCAGGCTCGGAAGATTGCCATTGCGCTTGGCCTTACTGGCACTATCTGCGAGGATTGCGTCGAGCTTATCCAGAATCTCTACAGATGTGCGCTGGAGAAGGACTGTTTCCTGGTTGAGATAAACCCGCTGGTTATTACTAAAGCCGGCTGGCTGATGGCAATGGATGCCAAGATAAATTTTGATGACAACGCCATGTTCCGCCATCGCGAATACCCTGACATGCTCGACTACTCCCAGCTCGATCCTTTAGAGATTACCGCCGGCAAGTATGACCTCTCTTATATCAAGCTGACCGGCAATGTCGGCTGTATGGTTAACGGTGCCGGCTTGGCCATGGCAACCCTTGACGTCCTCAAAGAGTTCGGCGCGCAGCCGGCCAACTTTCTCGATGTCGGCGGCGGCGCTACCAGGGAAAAGGTTGCAGAAGCTTTCAAGATAATCCTCCAAGACTGCGATGTAAAAGGTGTTTTTGTCAATATCTTCGGCGGCATCATGCGCTGTGATGTAATTGCCCAAGGGATCATAGAAGCCGCCTCGGAAGTACAGTGCATTCTGCCGATTGTAGTCAGGATGGACGGCAGCAAGGTTGAAGAGGGGAAGAAGCTGCTGCTTGAATCAGGCCTTAATGTACAGATAGGCGATAATCTCGGCGATGGCGCTGCCAAGATTGTTTCCATGCTCGGCTGAAAAGATACCTAACGGAGATAAACAAATGGCAATACTTCTCAATAAGAGCTCAAAGATTGTCGTCCAGGGGATTACCGGCAGGAGCGGTCTTTTTCACACCCAGCAGTGTCGCGATTACGGCACGAAGATCGTTGCCGGTGTCACCCCTGGCAAAGGCGGCATCCATATCGAGGGGATACCGGTCTTCAATACTGTCGAGGAAGCTGTTCACTATACCAGGGCAGACGTCTCCATGATATTCGTACCACCTCCGGCGGCGGCCGATGCCATCCTGGAAGCTGCTGACGCCGGCATTGCCCTTGCCATCTGCATCACTGAAGGGATTCCGGTCAGAGACATGGTGCTGGCCAGAAGGATTCTTGACGGCAAGAAGATGAATCTTGTCGGGCCCAACTGCCCCGGAGTCATCACCCCCGGAGAGTGCAAGGTCGGCATCATGCCTGGCTACATCCATAACCGGGCAAAATCGGCGTGGTATCCCGCAGCGGCACCCTCACCTACGAAGCGGTCAAACAGCTGACAGACATGGGGCTCGGCCAGTCAACCTGCGTCGGCATCGGCGGCGACCCAATCAGCGGCATGAAATTCATCGACTGCCTCGATCTTTTCAACAAGGATCCTGACACTGAAGCGGTCTTCATGATCGGCGAGATCGGTGGCGGTGCGGAAGAGGATGCTGCATACTGGATCAAGGGCCAACATGAAAAAACCGGTAGCAGCCTTCATCGCCGGGGTTACCGCCCCGACCGGCAAACGAATGGGGCATGCCGGAGCAATCATAACCGGTGGCAAAGGTAAAGCTGAAGACAAGATAAGGATCCTGACTGAATGCGGGGTAACCGTCGCGGCGAGTCCGACGAAAATGGGCGAGGCGATGAAGGCGGCGTTGGGGTAAAACGGCTAAGGTTTCAGGATTAAATAAAGCAGCCTGGTCCGGAGCCCAAGCAATCTATGTATCAGTAGCGCCCCTCTCCCTTTATGCCCAAGCCCTGCAGCGTGGTATTTTGCAGTTTCGTAGGCTGCTTCAAGCTGCTCGCCGCTTTTCAAACTCCCCTTAGCCTCGCCATGAATCCGGAAATCCGCAAGTTCACGACGAACAACAATAGGAGCGGCAATTCCAGCGAACCTGAGCCAGAGGTCATAATCCATATCCAGATGCTTGCTTATTTCCAGCCCCCCTCCCCTCTCCCACATCTGCCGGTTCCAGAAAACTGCCATCTGGGGAATAAAGTTCTCCGTCAACAGTTTCGCCCTGGAGAAAGATGCTCCTCGCCAGTTCTTGTACCTGACGATCAGGCTTGTGACATCTTCACCCTGAGCAGCAATCATGCCGCACCGCCCATAAAGCCAGGCAGGACGGTCGTCTGCAAGCAGACCTGCGACAAGTGCCAATGTTCCGGGCCGGAGTCGATCGTCCGAGTTGAGCCACCCCAAAAGCTCCCCTTTAGTCACTGCCAGCCCCCTGTTGACGGCATCAGACTGACCTTTATCCGGCTCAAAAAAGAGGCGGAGACTGTCACCATACTCCGCCTGCAGCTCCTGCAACAGTTCCCGCGAGCCATCAGTTGAGCCGGGGTCCATAACCAGCAGTTCCAGGGATACTCCCTTTTGATCAAGCACCGAGCGGACAGCCTCTTCCAGGAACTGCACCTGATTGAAGCTCGGCATTACGATAGATATGCGCGGTGCAGTAGATTCCATGCGAGAATCAATCGCCTCCTGATCTGAAGTAGCGGTTTAAATTGAATTTTGAAGTCAGTGACACTGGCACTATGTTTGCGGTACTTCATCGTCACCACCGGGAGAAATTCGGTGGCGCCAATCCGCTCACACAGCTGGCCGAGCCAGATATCATGCATCGGAATATTACGCGGAAACGGCAATGCCCGCTCCAGCAGATCCCTGCTGAACGCCATGCAGCAGCCGAGATAGCGGTTGTCATAAAGATTCTTCCAGAAACCGCGCCCGGCTTTGAGTTTTGCCAGCACCGACGGATAGATCTCCTGCTCCTCCCCGTCAACCACAGTCCCGTCAAGAACAACCAGCAGCGGGCGATTCAGGTTATTTAAAAAAAAGTTCCTCACCACCGCAAGCTTGTTCGGCAGCCAGATATCATCCTGATCAGCAAGCACGATTACCTCACCCCGCGCCTGCTTGAGAGCAAACTCAAAATTAAGGGCAGGGGATCTGAAGGCTTGCCTCGGGAAAAGCCTGATTCTGGTGTCATTGCAAGAGCTAACGATGTCGAGGGTTGAGTCAGCTGATGAGTCATCGCTGATAACAAGTTCATCATCAACAGCCAGTTGGGAAAGGATGCTCTCCAGCTGCCGGCGGATGAATCGCTCGCCGTTGCAGGTAGCCATGCAGACCGAGATCATGAAGACATCATCCTTTCTCTCCCTGAGAAGTATAACGGCAACTTGGCAAGAAAGCGGCACGAACCATAGCGCAGGGTCAGGACAAGACTGCGGCGCAGCACCAGCAAAGCGTGGGTAAGCTTGAGGAGCGGCGTGGCGGCGGCAGCCCGGCCATCAAGGCAGTAGTTGTTAAAGCGGCCAAGTGCCGCTTCAATAGTAATCTCTTCAAGGTTGGAAAACCCATGTTCGCAGATCAGATCCAACACCATGACCTCCTGATAGCGTTGGCGGAAACGATTCATGAAAGCAAAATCTGCAAAATCCACCCTGACCCTTTCATCATAGCCGCCACACGCCTCAAAAGCTGCCAGCTGGACCAGGATGCCGCTATTGAAAACAGCTCTGTTCGTGAGCGCCAAGGCGCCTGTAGGGACTTGACCCAGGTGATAGCCGATGCCCGCCAGGTAACCGCAAGGGGAGAGAAGTTTGTCGCCGGCCACAAGCCGTGGTGCAAACAGAGTCACATCGCCGGATTTGCTCACCGCTTTGGCGTAAGTCGCTACCGCCTCGGGAGGAAAGTTTGTGTCCTGATCCAGCAGCAGCAGCCATTTTTTTCCCATTTTTCGCGCCAGGAGAGCCCCGACATTGTAGGCAGCGCTGATTCCGGCATTAGCCGGGTCATGATGAAAAGTTAGCCGGAACGGCCCGTCAATCGCGATCGGCTCTGTCAGCATCGGTTCCGGACTGTTGTCGTAAACAAACATATCAAGGAGAGCATCCGCCTGCCACAAGGAGGCAGCCAGGGACTGAAAGGTGGCCGACTCCCTGAGGGACTTTCCGTAAACAACGATAATGGCAAGGATACTGGCGGTAGCAGGTGCTGACATTTCGTTTAACCGTTTCCGCTCAAATCAAGCCCGAGATGAGCAGCCATGACCTGGGCACGCCGCGTCCAGGAATGAGCCTCACCAAAGGCAGTACAGTCACTTGCGGGCCGTGGGCGGCATTCACCTGTCATAATCCGCCCTAAAAGGGCTATAAATTCATCGGCATCCCGGTATAGCTGGATAAACTCAGCGAACTTGCGCGTCTCACCATAATAACTGGCAAGGGCAGGCTTACCGCTCCAGGCATATTCGTAAAGTTTGACCGGGTCCATTGCCTCAACCAGAGTGCTCACCTTAAATGGCATGACCAGCGCATCGGAGCGCCCCATAACCTCGGCCAGCAGGTGATGAGGGATTGGGCCGAGATGGCGCAGCCGGTCGATCAAAGGGACGGGGACAATGTTAGGGCCAACCAGATTGATGGTCAGCTTTGGATAGACCGCCAGCGCCCTTTCAAGCAGCGGAAAATCCACCCAGCTGTCAATGGCGCCGACAAAGGTCAGCTTGAAGCCGTGGCCGGAGAAAGCCGCCGTAAACGGTTCATCAAGCGGTGAGCCTTCCGGAGCAAAATTCAAAGAGATGCCGTTATTAACTACCGTCAACTCGCCGCAATAATTATAGTCGTCCCGCAGCATCTGCGCCAGATACGCCGACGACGTAAATACCCGGTCGCAGCGCTGCAAAAGCGCCCGTTCCCAAAGATCAACCCGCTCTGCCTGGCCGCTGCGTTCAACAACCGACTTAAAGAACTTCTGGTTGTCCATGCAGTCGTAAACCACTTGCACTGAAGCCGGAATTACATCTTTGATGGCAATAAACATTTCTGGATGGGTAACCCAGACAATATCGCACTCCTGCAGCGCCCGGCGCAGATAGGAGCGGATGATCGCTCCGTTGATTCTGGCCACCCAGGCAAAGCGGTTGAACGGCAGAATTACCAGGGGGCGGACCTTTATCCAGGGGGCCACCGGATTCCCCACCATCTGCCCGGAAAACGGTATCCGGTAATAGCGATAGACGACCGAGACATCAGCAAAACGCCCCAGCTCCTCGGCAAGAAAATGGGGGCGCTGCTTGATCCAGTCCCAGGGGAGGTGCATCAGATAAAGTATTTTCTTCATACCTGTCCGAGAATGCCGGCGATCCGCCCGCAAGCCAAACCGTCGCCATAGGGGTTATGGGCCTGTGCCATCCGCTGGTAGGCTCCTTGATCATCAAGTAGCAGGGCAGCCTCCCGGACAATGGCCGCTTCGTCCGTACCGACCAGCTTTACGGTTCCGGCAACCACAGCCTCGGGCCGCTCGGTGGTATCGCGCATGACCAGTACCGGCTTCCCCAGAGATGGCGCCTCTTCCTGTACCCCTCCCGAATCGGTAATAATCAAGGTTGAGCGCTCCATCAGATACACAAAAGGCAGATAATCGAGCGGCTCGATCAGGTGCACCCGTGGCGCAGCTCCAAGAATCCGCCGCACCGGCTCCTGCACATTCGGATTCAAGTGCACCGGATAGACGATCTCCACATCATTCCGTTCCACCAAGGCTCTTCAGGGCGCTGCAGATCCGCTCGAAACCGGCGCCAAAGTTCTCCCGCCGGTGGCCGGTTACCAGCACCAGCCGCTTACCTGGAGAAAGAAAGTCGAACTGCCGGGCAAAGCGAGCCTTTAATTCCGCATCGTTCCTGATACGCGCCACCACCTCCAGCAGGGCATCAATTACCGTGTTACCGGTAACGTGGACTGCATTCAGGGGCAACCCCTTCCCGCAGCAGGTTTTGCCGCGCCAGTTCAGTAGGGGCGAAATGGAGCGCAGTAATCGCCCCGGCGAGGCGGCGGTTCATCTCCTCCGGCCAGGGGGAGTAAATGTTGCCGGTCCGCAGCCCAGCCTCCACATGCCCCACCGCCACCTTTTCGTAGTAGGCTGCCAGGGCGGCAGCAAAGGTCGTGGTCGTGTCGCCATGCACCAGCAGCCAGTCCGGCCGCCACTCTCGCAGCACGCCGCGCATCCCGAGCAGCACATTACTGGTAATGTCCGTCAGATCCTGCCCCGGCTTCATCAGGTTCAGGTCGAAATCCGGTGTGATCGCAAACAGCTCCAGCACCTGATCAAGCATCTGCCGGTGCTGGGCCGTGACGCAGACTTTCACATCGAAGCGGCGCTCTTTTTTAAGCACCTCTACTACCGGAGCCATCTTGATAGCTTCAGGGCGGGTGCCGAAGGTTATGAGGATTTTTTTCATTCAGGCGCCTGATAAATAAGATAAATATTTTGCATCAAACTTTTACGTGGGCAATGTAAAAGAGATTGCAATCAATTGACGGAATACGCATGGGCAGCCACTCTTCGCTAACATCTGAAAAGTAGTGGTGAATAAATGCTTCGAGTACGTTAATCGGATTTACATGTTCTCGGGCCATCCAATAATCGTATTGCAAACCAGCAGCAATGAACTTCCCGCGTGCAACTGCAAAACGGCCTAAACGCCAAAGAACACCTGGGTCACAGGGCAGAACCAGGGTCAGTATTCCGCCAGGCTTCAAAACCCGTCCCCATTCAAGCAATACTTCGTGCGGGCGGTACAAGTGCTCCAGTACGTGGGCCGCAATCACACGATCAAACGTGTTATCCGGAAAGGAAAGTTTCGTCGCATCCTCAGTGGAAATTACAACTTTTCCTGAATCTCGGGTAGATTCCGGGAGTTCAATCTTATCCATCAGCGGCGGGTTAAGGTCTGTCAAAACGTATTGGTCAAAGGAGTGGCGAACATATTTGAGGTGCATCCCGGTGCCCGCCCCGACTTCGAGTACCTTCGCAAAGTGAGCATCAGGCCCGAATCGCAATTCAGACCATTCGTGACTCTTTTTAAGGAAGTAGCCGGTCAACCCCGAATCATAGTTATTCCCTTCGTAGAGCTCAGCCCACTGCTGCAGGTAAGCTTTGTGATCCGGATGGGCAGCTATTTTTTTATGTGGTTGATTAATATCATGATCGTTCATCACTTATCCCTCAATTTTCAGCATCCGTTTAGAGCATAACGTAGTATGCCTTGAACGCCGGGGAACAGACTCAATGTCATAACCAAGAAAAGCCATCACAAATTGGAGCCCCATAAGAACAGGCAGAGCAGCAAGCATAACTGTACCGGCCGGAGTAGTTACACCGGCACGAGCAGAAACAAACCAATGGTAGCAACCGTAAACAGCTCCGAATAGCAATAAGAACAAGCCCAGGGGTAACTCCAGAGAAGCTAGCGATAAGTCCCGCAGATAGTAATTATAGAGAATTCGTTTCAGGAAATTCCGCAAATGCTTAACAAGAAACTCACCGAAAATTTTTGAAATCTTCAGATTACTGACTTCGTCTACATACTTTGCTGCCATCGGCACATCGATCACCTTTGCACGAATAGTGTTAAGCCTGAAAAGGATGTCGGTTTCAAAAAAATAGCGCCGGCTGATCTTATCAAAAGGGAGCTGACCGGCAACTTTTGCATGAACAGCGGTATAGCCGTTGGTCGGGTCGAATAAATCCCAATAGCCTGTAGAGAGTTTGGACATTAAAGAAAGCACCGCATTGCCAAAAATCCGGATTCCTGGCATGGCGCGGACACTTTCAAGGTCAAAAAACCTGTTCCCCTTAGTATAATCGGCTTCGCCGGCAAGAATCGGTTCAGCAAAATTGAAGATCAAGCTTGGATCCATCTGCCCGTCACCATCCACTTTGACGATGACTTCGGCCCCATCAGCAATGGCGGCACGGTAACCGGTCATTACTGCTCCGCCAACGCCCTGATTTATTTGGTGATAGACCACACGAACGCGAAGATCGCTGACTTGAGACTCAACAATTTTACCTGAGCCGTCAGGGCAAGCATCATCGATTACATAAATTCGCCATACTTCTGCAGGCATCTGTGTAACAACCGTTAAAACATGTCGAGTGACCCTGTACGCAGGTATTACGACAGCAATACGACCACTATGAGTGAATTCAGCCTCGCTGCATCTTTGACTATTCATTGCAAAAATGAGACCTCCTTAAACACCAAGGGGATAGAAGTATGCCCGGAGACATAGACAGCTGCAAACGCCGATTTGGGTGGCGCAATCACCTCCATGGAGTGTTTGACCGGTAAATTTGTGCAATCGAACAGGCGAATATCTGTACTGACAAATTGAGCCTTGGCATCAAGCCAATTGACTTGTAAGCGCCCCTGGGCAGGTTGATCCTTGCACAACGCCACGTTGGCATTGAGATAGCGGTGACCCTGTGTAACGGGTACTATCTGCGTAGCTGTTGACGTAACAGTGACAACAGCTTCACCTGTTGGCGTCATAACTACCCCTTCTGCCCTTGACCAGGCCTCAGTGTCAAAAGTGCCGGTATTTTTCAATAATTCCGTCTTGAACAGATACTCCTTGCGCAAAGACCGGACAGAAACTGAACCAAGGTCAGAGATTTTTTCAGTAGCATTTTCTATCAGCGATCGTTTTTGGGCATCGCCCCAACTTGTATCCAGTATGACAAAATCAACGCCTTTACCCAGCAAAACCTTGGCAACTTCACGGTCAGTATTTGCCGTGTTTATAAGGGTTTGAAACTTGTGGTTGTACCAGCTGGGATAAAGCCCGTCTGCTGCCAGACCGGCAGTGAGGGGCGACGATAAGACAGCCACAGGGGTTCGTCCCATGTTCAGCTGATTGACGACTTTAATCGCGTTTCTGATCGGCAGTCGTTCTTGTAGATAAGCCTCGCGACCAGCCTCGCTCATCAACGCCTTGAGTGAAAAATCACCATAGTAAGTACCGGCCCGGAGGAACAGCAGATTGAGCACGACAACAATACAACCGGTAATACAACCAACCCTTTGCAAAGATTGTTTGCCCCCCCACCCCTCTGAGAAGGCAAGCCCCATAACCGCAGCAAAGATGGCAAATGACGGGAAAACATAGCGCAAGTAACTCATCGGCTGAAAAGTAATTACGACGAAGGACACACCGATGAGCACCAGCGCCAAGCCTCTGCGCTGCCGACCAACAGTTAAAGCTGCAACTGCCGGCACAAACAATAATAGCCACTGAAAACCCGCAGCGCCCGGTTTGCTCTCCAGATACTTTTCAGAATGGAACGTCGCCTGATACAACACATCCCACGTTACCCCCTTGCCAAATATTGACGGGCCTTCGAATTTGACAGCCGGGTAATACGGTGACTGAAACAGATTGTTGTAAAAAGGAAACACCGGATTACCTGTTAGCGTGTAAGACGTTACGTAGGGGATCAGTCCCAGCAGCATAAAAACGCCCAGGCCAAGCACCAAGCCACGATAGTACTCCGCTCTCAACAAGACTTTGTACCGCCAAATAACTAATAATAGTAAAACGGGAAGTATCGTTAAGGTTACTGCTTTAGCAGCCAGAGCAGATCCCAACAGGATCCCGGCAAGAGGCAGATCAATTTTACGACTATCGCTCGCCGCACATGTTCGTAGCAACGCAAGTGTCCCGGCGACAACAAACGCTGCCCAGACCGACTCGATAAACAGGCTGCTGCTTTCGGTAAAAGTAAGGGGTGTCGACAAGAAGATGAGAACCGCCCACCTTGCTCCGGCAGAGGTCCCGCCCGCCCAGACGACAAGATCGCGAATCAACTTTGCCAGAACAAAAATAAACCCTACGTTAATCAGTCGCGCTGCCGTCTCACCTGCCAGCATATAGCAAAGAGAGAAGATCCAGTCACCCAGCATCGGCATGGCTGCCCAAACGTAGGTACTGACATCAAAGCCCCATTGATGGCGCAATGACAGATGAGCTGGAATAAACAGATGCATGGCCAGAGCGTCATGGCCAACCTCTGGCATAAGGGCTACAGCAAAGTGAACCAGTGCAGCTACTGCGATTAATACTTCGAGCCAAGCGGTTCGTTCTTCTGGCGGATTGCCCTGAGCAAGGGTTTTGCCTATCGACTCTATCAAATCCAAAAGCAAACGCCGCTCCAGTATCAGTGGCAGAGCAAGCAGCACACCATAAACACCAGGATAGTTGACCGGGAAATGTGCAAACAACCCTACTGCGCTTCCATACACACCGGCACCGACAAGAAAGCTTACCGTCCAATCAATGTCATTTGTTTTAAACCTGAACGCTGCAAGAATGGTTCGTCCAAGAAGAGTTGAGGCAATAGCAAACCACAGAGTGACCATAAGTGGCCATATTGCACCGGATAACAGAGCAAGTCCGACAATGATACTCCCCCCGATAATCATCGGGTTGCGCCGACTCCACTTAGCCCCCATCAAAACGAGGACCGCACAGAAAACCAACGATCCAATATAGATTAGAACTCCAGCAAAGCTTAATGACAGCGCTTCAGGAAAGGCCAGATGGCTCAGCCCAAAAATGGTTAATGCAGATCCTAAAGCAAAAAGGAGTAACAATAAAAGTGTCGTAATACGGTTCATCAATACTCCTAATCTATATCGATTTTCCAACAACAATTATAAAGTGTCTTCATGATCTCTTAACCAGGGTTTGTTTCTACCTGAGGTTTCGGGATTCAAACATCCAGAACTACAATTGGCAAGACTGACAACTTCGCCTACCGCCTTTTTGCTTTGTATATACCGTTCAGGGTAGTAGGCTTCCCGCCAGCATTATAAAATTGCAGTTCCAATGAGACAGCTTCACGAATATAGTTTTTGACGTCCTCATTGTCTTCTGTAAAATTTTCGTAGTATGAAAGATCGAATAATCTCCATAAAAAGCAGTCTTCTTTTAATGAATATACTTCTTCGAAATAATCAGACAAGCATCCTTCGATATCCTGGCTGCGGATCCCCTCAAATGTTTTAATAGAACAATCTACATTTGGAAGTTCACTATCAACCTGAGGGGTACCATAAGCACAATGATTGATTCGATATTTTTCCGGCAGCGACTTAAAGTAATTGTTGGCGACAGTATATGCCTCCGGCCATAACCTGTTACCATTCTTGCCGATATATTCTCCTATCACCCAGAATTCACCCTCCGGCTTTAACGCACTGTCGATAAAGCAAAACAGTTTCTCCAGTTCAACAACATGATGAAGCGCAGATATGCAGATGATCACGTCATACTTTTTACCCCAACCTGATATGTCATTAATATTGCCGCATACCGTTTCGACCGTGCAATTCCCAGGAAATTTAGATTTCGCATCAACAAGCAGCTTTTCATTCAGATCAAAAAGAGTAATTTCGATTGCTGCTGTAGTAGTCTGTGCAAAAGATGCTTCGAATCTGGCGGCACCGCAACATAACGACAATACCTGGAAGTTTGCACCTACTGCTTTTTCGGCAAATCTTTTGTGAAAATCAGGCGGATTTTTCGCTACCCCTTTTCTCATGAGCTCGTGAGCGAAATTATACGGATTTAACTTTGGGAGCGCTATTTCAGGCTTGGTATCAGATTTATACATATCGTGACTGTAGACATGTTCAAAATGAGCCAGCTCATTTTTTATCCTGATATCTTGAAATGCTCGAGCCCGCATTAGACTAACTCTCTTTGAATGACAACCCACCAGTTCGTATACTGCCAACCAATCAGCCCTCGGATCTGACTCCGGACCAGGGTTGCATTCTACTGAGAACCTGCCGACACAATTACATAAGAATCCGATATCAATTTCTAACTCGAGGAATGTTGCGCCAACTGTTGCTGACGGAAGATGGTACGACCAAATGGCTCGCGGTTCTTTATTAATTTCCAAGAACTTGATAATTACCCCGAGACCATCTTTGCTGATTTCTGGCAGTCCACTCCCAAAACAGATGAACAGCCTGTAATTTTCACCAACTTTTACATTCGGAAAAACAGACTCATTTCCTGCCAACAAAACCAGTCCTAAGCGCGAAGGAGTAGTATGAACAGTTTCAATCCAGGGAGACATACTTCTAGAGGCTAACAGTCTATTTAGCAACGCTCGCGGATGGAGTAAGGCACTGACCAAGCTCTTTAGGGAGTGAATCCGGGATATATTCCGTATGACAAAGGTCGTATCGGTAGAAAGGTTGAATTCTGACATACAGTTACTTTTTAACTTATCCATATAATTTCACCTTTCTTTAATCGATACAAATACATAACTGTCGACGATGCCATAACTGAGATCTTCATAGCGGGATATGAACATGCTGGTGTTGAACCCGACCTTTTCCAGTTCTGCGAAAAGATCGTTCCCATAGGTTCTATAGGTGATAATCTGCCCCCGAAGAGAATCCCCATGGCATTCGGGCGGCAACAGCATCAGGTCTTCATGCGTTGAAGTATCGATCCTGGTTAACGTTGGCATGTCCAACAGGAAAGGAATTGTAAACACATGCCGCCCGCCCGGTTTAAGTACCCGGTAAATCTCCCCGAAAGCAGCCGCATCATCCCGTACATGCTCAAGAACATCCTCTGTGATTACCAAATCAAATTTTTCGTCCGGGAAGCTGAACTGCTGCAAGTCCTGACAGGATACATTCTTACTGATTTCCTTGCCCGGCAAAACATCCGGCCAATAACTCGAACAGTGATAGCCTTCATAGCCTGCATGATAGTGACTGAAAATGTTTTCCTTTCGGTGTTATAAATGGATATGCCGGTACTGGTGATATGTTTGAATGGTGCATTGAAACAAAAAATATCTCTGATAATTTTTGCCACGTGCCTTTTTCGTGAAGAGCTATGACAGAAAATACAGCTCATCTGGTTTTGGGCATCAACCTGATCATACAGACACAGAAATAAGCTGCGTCTACCACAGACCGTACATTTTCCGAGACAATGCCATTTCATATTTCTAATAAATTTGAATAATAATGACAGCTCCATGTACCCTCTTGAAGTAATTCAGCCTATCGCTTCAGACTATTATTGCCGCGTCACCAGACGCCGCAACAACTCTCTCCCCAGTCTTCGCGGGTCACGAATCATTACCAGCTCGGCTTCGAGCAACGGTCGGCACTCTTCCGTTAGTTCAGCACCAATGCAATGCCCAACTGCTTGAAACAATTCTTCTTCAGAAGAGTAACAGATCCCGACCAGTTTTTTAAGTCTATCAGCGACTTCGGGAAACTTTCCGGAAACATGCCACCAAAACATGGGATCGAAGCTGAACGGCGCCCCCTGCAACCTTTCCCCGGCAAAAAATAGTTGGACAAGATAGCCAACATACCAAACCTTCCAGAGTAAAGCTCTTTGAGGAGGAATAAACGAGCACCAATAAAAATAATGGGTGCCAAAAAGTGGCGCCATAAACCGTACCGCTTTAAAGATGATCACTTTATTCAGCACCAGATCAGTGAACAGGCGTTTGGCCTCTTCGATTTCACCCTCAGCACACATCTTCTTTAACAACCTGCTGATAAGAGGAAAAGCTTCAACGATCACTACATTATGCTGCACCAGATTAGTGAACAGCCGCCTGGCCTCTTCTGCTTCACCTTGAGCATACATCTGTTCCAGCAACTTACTTATAAGCGGAAAAGCTTCTACAATTACAACATTATGCTGCACCAGAGATTCAAACAATCGCAAAACCTTATGAATTTCACCGGTTGCGCTCAAATCTTCCAAGAGAAGAGCAATTATAGGCATGGCTTCGATAAGCAGCACTTTATGCTTCACCAGAGATTCAAAGAATCTCAAAGCCTCTAAGAGTTCGCCGTTAGATCTCATGTCCTCCAACAGCAGGGCAATAATCGGAATAGCACCTTCTATGAGAACATTTTGCTGTGCCAGAGTTTCAAATAGCCGCAGAACCTTATCGGATTCATTTCGTGCACACATCTCCTCCATCTGGAATAATACATATTCATCCACATTTACATAGCGCAAGCCATCATTGCATGTTGTACATATTTCTGGTAGAGGTGCCCGACCAAGCATAGACTGTCGCAATCCGGCAAAAGAGGGTGCGTTCCAGATCTCCTCCATAGTATTGACATTCGTATTGCCCAGTGTTGGAGGATGGATGCAACAGGGCCGAACCAGACCGTCAGACTGGATGTAGGCAACCATCCAGGGAGCCAGACAGTAGGGCAGTTTAACCCCGAGCAAACTCCAATCAACATTCCTCATCGGCATATGACACCCCAGCTAAAAGTAACGCCCGTGCGCTCTGCCATGGCACTCAATTCACGGTAAACATCGGCAACGACAAGGGCATCACTGCCGTTCAACTCCTCCTGCTGCATCGCCTCACCGATGGCACTCATTCTATGATACTGGATGTGATTCACCCCCAAAGAAGCAGCTAACTCCATAATTGCGGCGCATTCCTGCAGATTGTAACGGGCAACAGTCACCGCGAACGAAAGATAAAGTTTCGGGAAGTCTCGCCTGATGACCTGAATATTATCCAAGACATTTTCGAACCGTGCACCAACCCTGATCCGCTCGAATTGCTCCGCGTCAGCACTGTCGATACTGAAAATCAAACGGGTCACCTTGCCTAGTGAGCGGGTAATCCTCTCATTGTAAATCGTGCCGTTCGTGCTGATCACGATCTCGTCTACACTCGAATGGAGAGTCGTGACTACCTCTTCCAGTTTTTTCGCCAGAAACGGCTCGCCCGTGCCGAAAAGATTAACCTGCGACGCAGATGCTGTAAAGCTGAGTGAATGCTCCAGGCAGTCGTCACTGAGATCACTTGTGACAAAGCTGCCTTTGGCGTGGAGAGACTGAAAACACATGGCGCAGCGCAGGTTGCAGCGTGAGGTGAGATCGAGGATTACCGTGTGTGGTCTGCCATGATACGGTTCAGCGCCGGAGACAATCTCACGATAGCGCGCGCGGCGCTCCGTCCACTTAAACCATCCGGGCAGATTCTGTATCCGCTGATACAGCGACTCTTGCCGGCGGTTACTAGATAACTGCCCAAATGGCCACATACTGCTCCCGAATAGTTTAAGAATGTGCATGAATCTGTAAATAACTGGTCATTTACTGCGGTAGGCATGAGGAATCCACTTCCCCCACTTTGCTTCGAAGACCTGCTTGTTGCGCTCAAAGATTGCCTGTTTTTCTTCCGGCGGCAGAATATTGAATGAAGCCGAATGCTGGTGATGGACAAAGACATCCTCGGCAATGGCGACCTTCAGCCCCGCCTGCGCAACCCGCCGGCAGTAATCGTCATCCTCGAAAAAGCCTACCGTGAACGCCTCATCAAGCGGCCCAACCTTTTCCCAGGTGGAACGGCGCATGGCCACACAAAAGAAAGCTACGGTCTCGACATCAATTCGCTTGCGTGCGTGACTGGAGGTATATTCCGCCGCCTTTGTCCGCATCTCCTCTATTTTGTGGTAGACAATGGCAATCTGCGCCTCGTTACCGATGCTGTTAGTCACCGGCCCGACCAGACCCAGATGCTCATTCCGGCGCAGATGACGGACAAGATCGGTCATCCACCCCGGCGTCACCCTGGTATCGTTGTTGAGGATGACCAGATAATCCCCGGTGGCAACCTTGAGACCCACATTATTACCCGCGGCAAAGCCGAGATTTTTATCATTGAGGATCAATTTAGTCTGGGGATGCAGTTGCGCAAACTCCGTCAGATACTCCCGCGAGCCGTCGCTGGAGGCGTTGTCAACAATGATCAGCTCCCACTCCGGATAAACGGATTCTGTCAGCAGGCTGGCGAGACACTCTTTGGTCAGGTCCAGGTTATTGTAGGTAAGAACCACCACACTCACTTTCGGAAAAAGCCCATGCAGCGTCTGGGTCAACTGCCGCGCCCGCTCACGCCAATCATGCTGCTGAGCCCAGGTTGCCCGGCGACGGGCAAGCTCTGTGTCGCTGCTCTCCAGCATGGCAACCTGCAGCGCAGTGATAAACTGGGGCGTGGATGAAGCACAGTGAACCACATCGCCCATGAGTTGAACTTCCGGCAGTGCAGTCGATACCACCGGCTTGCCGGCACTCAGGTACTCGTACACCTTCACCGGATTGGTACAGAGTGTCAGCTCGATAACCTTGAAAGGAATCATGCAGACATCGAAGGCGTACAGGTAGCCCGGCAGACTTCCATAGGGAACTTCACCGATAAAGGTGATATTGGCAAGGTTACGAGCTTCGCGGGTTTCACAACCGGCAGTGGAGCCAATCAGAACGAACTCCCAGTCCGGACAGGCCCTGGCAGCTGCGATGACCAAATCAATATCGAACCATTCTGCAATTGCTCCGTAATAGCCGACTACCGGCTTCCCCTGCGAAATTTGCAGCTCTTGCGGTCGTTTGGAGAAAAAGTCAACCTCGGCGCCGTTGCGGATGATAATATTCGCCGCCTTCTTGGCGACAATCTGAGACAACCGCTCTGATGTTGTAATAACCAGATCGGCACCGGCCAGAAGCTGCTGCTCCTCCCGGAGCATGCGATTGGAGTTGGTGGCAAAACCGGCATGATGATCCATACAGTCATAGACTACCAGATTGCCGGGAAGTGCTGTCGCCACCGATTGCCAGAAAGGTAAATCTATAATCGAAACCAGATCTGTCACTCCACAACTATCGAATAACGACAGAAGCGAGGCCACGAGCGACTGGCGCTGCTCCTTGCCGATAACGTCCTGATAGACATTGAGCGAGCGATGAGCCGAACAGACGAGTCTCACTATAAACACATTTTCAGCCGGGTTCTCGACAAGCTGAAACCCCGGCTCACCGCTCACAATAAAATCTATTGTCAGATAGAAAGTGCGGTGACCCTCCCGCGCCAGACTCATGGCTAGATGCTGGGGACGCTGGATACGAAAATGCCAGTCGATAACCGGAAAGACGATGACATCAAATGTCGAGCCTTTACCGGTCCGCAGTTCACCGAGCAACTGTTCATGGATAAGCAGTTCTTTCTCTGGCAGCATCTGTACTGAAGGAGCTTGGCGCTTTCCTCCTTCAAGAGAGATCAGCGACCTCATAATAAAGGCATGCGACTTGCGGAGCGGCTTGGTAACCCGCCAGGAAAGGGAATCATAGGTGGCGTTCAGCAGTTCATCCTTATGCCGCAACTGCTGTGTTTTGTGCCCTAACAGCTCCTCCCGCTGCTGGAGTTGTGCGTCAAGATTTTGAATCTCTAAATCACGCGAAGCCAGTTGATGTTCCAACTCTACAAGCTGCTGTTTCAGACGATACTCCAGCTCGGCAAGCTGCTGATTCAGACGATACTCAAGCCCTGCAACATTCTGCTTTCCGACTTCTATTTGATATTTTATTTCATTATCTCTTAGTTCGATCTGTTGGTTTCGCTCTGCGATCTGATAATTTTTTTCTGCGATTATCCTCTCTTGGGCAAGAAGTTTCTTCATCTTTTCCAGATGGTTCTGGTAAAAAGAAGCCGCGTCCTGAATCAACCTGCTTTCGCTACCAGTTAGCGTAGGCAGCCCAGGAAAACGACTAATTTCTTTATATAAAAGCAGGAACTTCTCTGCATAAATGTCAGCCGTAAAACATTCCATAAACCGCTTACGCCCGTTATTGCCCATAGTCTTCATCATCTGCTCATCTGCTGTCAGTTGAAGCATTTTCTCTCGCAATAACGAAGCATCACCTACAGGCACAATAAATCCGGTTTCACCATCAATAACCAGTTCAGCAGGGCCACCGCAATCCGTTGTTATGACCGTCTTACCAGCGGCCATCGCCTCTGCTGTTACCAGTGAAAAGGATTCGTTAATGGAGGAAACCACCAGAAAATTTGCTGCCGCCAGGAGATGTTCGACATCACTGCGAAAACCGAGGTAGTGGATAACATCCACCAAACCAAGCCGGGCAATCTTTTTGTTCAGTGCTTCAATAGCATCATCTGTCCCGCTGCCGGCAAGAACAAATCTGATCTTATCGTTATTCTCTTTTACAAGCAGTGCCGCATCGAGCAGTGTGTCAATCCCTTTGAACCTGGCAAGTGAAGCTAAAGTCAGAGCGATTGCATCTCCAGCAGCTATACCCAACTCTTCCCTGAGAGAAATTCCAGTTTCCGGAGAAAATTGCCGCGCTTCAACCCCGTTATGAATTGTAGTAATTTTGTCCGGGGAAATATATCTGGTCAGCTCACGTTTTTCCGTATCAGACACAGCAACAACTCTGTCTGTAAATGTCTCAATAACAAAGTATAGCAGTGAAAGTGGCAATACTGGAGTAAGACTCGGGTGCCCTGCCAAGACTTCATGGATGTGCCAGACATGACGGACATTATGAATTCTTGCCGCAACAGCCCCTTCCCAGAGCACCGATGTATTTGTGTGAATTATGTCAGGTTGCTCTTGCGCAATTATCTCGCCAATGAGTCCGACACGTTCAGCAAAACTCTCATCCTGAAAAGGGATGCCATATTCTGTCTCCACCCACCATTCCATCGGCACGATATAGGTTTTGATTAACAGTCGCTCGACAGCGTCCTTGAACGGCCCATCGGTCGGGAATAACACGATCGGTTCAATGCTCTCCCTATCCAGATGCCGCAACAGGGTTAAAAGACATATTTCTCCGCCACCAGATAGTTCAGCAGAGTGGGACAGATAAAGAACTTTAATTTTGTTGTTGATATTGTCAGCTATCGATATAGTTTTCATTCGCACATCCAGCTACTGAAGCAGTTATGATATTTTTGCATCGCGTTAAATCAAGCTCAGGGTCAGGACATAATTTTGTTCGCTATCTTTCTGAATGGATCTGTAATTCTCCAACTTAAAGAGTTTTCCATGGCTGTTAAACGGGCATCTTTCGCCGCCAACTCTTCTTGCAGCTTCTCAACAAAGCTTTCTTTTGCAGACTTTACTGTATTGATTTCAGCAATTTCCTTGGCTATAAATTCAATATTATCATTAGCCGCAATCAGTCTGTCTCTTGTTTCGTACAGTTCTTCGACGAATTTAACCAGCCGTCCTCTACCTTCATTGACTCCCCCATGTCGCATAATAACAAGACATGCATCTACTAAAGATTGCGCAGCCAATGCCTTTGTTTTTGCTGAAGGATGAACCAGACTTGTGGAAAGGTTCATATCTGTCAAAGCAAATCGATATTTTTTTGCAACCCGCAACCAGAGATCCAGATCCATTGCAAGGTGCAAATTTTCATCAAGAGGACCACACTCAAGCCATGCAGTGTGAGTAAACAAACAGGAAGGTTGCATGAAAAACTTGTCAACAGCACCATACAAAGTCGTTAAATTCACTGAAAAAGGTTCAACCAGGATGACGTCTCTGGTTGATTCAAACAGCATCTCCCCAGCCCCAACCACCGCCCCGGCCTCAGGATTGGCGGCAAAAGCCTCAGCCACCGCTTGCAGCGCCCCCGGATGATACCAGTCATCCGAATTCAACCAGCCGAAGATCTCCCCCGTAGCCCGCTCAAAGCCCTTATTGATGGCGTGACTCTGGCCCCGATCCGGCTCGCTGACCCAATAAGTCAAACGGTCTGCGTACTTTTTGATAATATCCACCGACTCGTCCGTACTGCCGCCGTCGATAATTATATATTCAAGATTGGGGTATCCCTGCTCCAGCACGGAGAGGATAGTCTTTTCGAGGAACTTACCCTGGTTGAAGGAGGGGGTAACTATAGATATTTTGGGTAGGATAGCTTCTACGCCCATCTTGACACCTTTTTAAAACCTGTATTTAACACAGAGACGCAGAGACGCGGAGAAAACCACTAAATAAACAAATAATCATAGTAAATAGAAACCCATTGTTGGGATTTTTGTTTTCCTCTGTGCCTCTGCGGCTCTGCGTTTAAAATGACTTTAGACATTACTGCCACCATTTCGTAGGACGGCGTAACGATAAAAATTTTTGGCAGATAGCTTCTACGCCCATCTTGACACCTTTTTAAAACCTGTATTTAACACAAGACGCAGAGACGCGGTGAAAACCACTATATAAACAAATAATCATAGTAAATAGAAACCCATTGTTGGGATTTTTGTTTTCCTCTGTGCCTCTGCGGCTCTGCGTTAAAAATTGTTTTTGAATTTACGGTTCAATAAGTCCGCTTACCACCCGCCGGATGCCATCTTTAACATATTTCTCACCAAAATTGATGACTAATCCAACCTTGAGATCCATCATGCGGAGGTAGGTAAGAATCTGAGCTTCAAATATCGGGTTATAATTCGAGGTTGCTTTCACTTCGACGATAATGCGTTTTTCAATCAACAAATCAAGCTTAAGTGGCGATCCCAGTTCATTGCCTTTGTAAAATATCGGCACAAGAAGCTGCCTTTCAACTATAAAACCGCGCTGAAGCAACTCCCAAGCCAATGCCTCTTCATAAACATTTTCAAGAAGACCTGGCCCACCAAGATTCCTATGAACTTCAATTGCTGCATCCACAATACATTTGGAAATTTCATTCAAATGCATACGCCTCACCCTCTATGCCTCTGCAACTCCGCGCTTAAAATGACTTTAGACATTACTGCCGCCGTCGATGACGATGTACTCAAGATTGGGGTATCCCTGCTCAAGCACGGAGAGAATGGTCTTTTCGAGAAACTTCCCCTGGTTGAAGGAGGGGGTAACTATGGATATTTTGGGGAGGGTAGTCATGACAACCTCACTTTAAATCGTCTACAAATCGGTTCACTGAGACCCTGAAAGCGGCAAAAACGCCCTCAACAGACTCAATCCCTGCAATGATCCTTTCCCACTCAACCTGAAATCCATAACCATGGTGTACAACATGACGAAACTTCCTGAAAGGTGAAAGCTCCATTGCAAGTTGCGCCTCAAAAAGCAGGGGCATTAATTCATGGGCAGGCGAACAAAACCTTCTAAATAAATCAAGGTGCCAGGTGTCACCTGTCGGGAGGTCCAGTCCATAGTAACGATGGATTCGCTTAAGTATGTTTTCAATCCCTCCATAGAACTGGGCAAGAAATGCCGCCGCAGCGGTCCTTTCCCGGACAGTAGCTTCACGTCCTTCTACATCCTTTTGTAGCGAGTTAATCTCCTGCGCCAATGTGCTGAGACAGTCCATTTCAATGTCAATCTCTTCTCGCAGTTGAGCTGAAGTCATAGTAATCGTTGTCCCCTTTCTTCTATTAATCGGGTAAATCTGCTTGCTGGTGTTAAAGGGACAAGATCAAGTGGCGTGTGTAGCGCTTCTTCCAATCGTGCAGCCAACTCAAACAGCTTCCAGCCGGAGACACCGTCACAAGCGAGATCGATGTCTCTAGCCTCTGTCGGATTGTCAAGCATGCTACCAAAAAGGATCAGACGACTTGCGCCATACTCAATGACCATTTTTTTAACTATTTCGAGTTGCTCATTGTTCATTGCCATATGGTATATCTCCGAAATTCGGATTCAATAACTACCGAAAAGAATGGTCTTTTCCAGGAACTCCCCCTGATTGAAGGAGGGGTGACAATGGAAATTTTAGGGCAATCAATCATGGCTATCTACCCTGCCTTTCAATTAAGTGCAGTATCCTCTCCACGCTTTCCTCAAGCGAAACAGTCGTGGTGTCAACTACCAGCTCCGGATCGAGTGGCGCTTCATAAGGAGAGCTGATGCCGGTGAAGTTGGGTAACTGCCCCAGCCGCGCCTTTTTGTAGAGCCCCTTGGGGTCTCGCTGTTCGCAGATTTCCAGCGGGGTATCAACAAAGATTTCGATGAATTCTGCTTCGGGCAGCATCTCCCGAACCAGATTCCGCTCCGCTCTGAAGGGGGAGATAAATGCTGTAATAACAATCAGGCCGGCATCTGTCATCAACTTGGCAACTTCACCGATGCGGCGGACGTTTTCGATCCGGTCAGTCTCGGTAAAGCCAAGGTCGCGGTTAAGACCGTGGCGGATATTGTCCCCGTCCAGGAGCATGGTATGGCGTCCCATGGCATTGAGCCTTGACTCCAGGGCGTTGGCGACAGTTGATTTGCCGGAACCTGATAGCCCGGTAAACCAGACAACCATTGGGGCATGCCCCTTGATGCCGCTGCGGGTCTGACGGCTGACTGTTTCCGGCTGCCAGTGGACGTTTTCCCCTTTGCGCAGTGAATGGAGAATCATGCCGCAGCAGGCAGTGGCATTGGTCAGGCGGTCGACAAGGATGAATGCGCCGGTTTCGCGATTTTTGGCATAAGGGTCGAAGGGGATCGGCCTGGAAAGGTGAATTTCGGCTTCAGCAATATCGTTCTTGGCAAGGTTGTGGGTCGCCAGCCGCCGGAGTGATTCCGGCTCTATCCGGTTGCGCAGCCGCATTATTTCTGCCTTGGCAACACCGGCAGCGCCATGCAGGTCGTACTGGCGACCGGCAAAAAGCGGACTTTCATCCATCCAGATTAGTCGCACCTTGAACTGGTCGGCAACCTCAGGCCGTTCTCGTAACGGAACCAACAGGTCACCGCTGACAATATCGTGTTCCCCCGTCAGTGTCACCGCAACAGCCATACCGGCTGACGCCGACTCTACCTGCCGGTCACCGGCCAGTATTGAAGCGACTTTTACCGGCAGTCCCGCCGGCAGAGAGATCAGCTCATCGCCGCAGGCAATCGACCCTGAAGTCACAGTGCCGGCATAGGCACGAAAAGTTCCGCCGACAGCATTCTTTAGCTCAGCTGCAGCAGTATGCTGCCACCCCTCGCCGCCCCGTTGCCCCTTGATGACATACTGCACCGGCAAGCGGAGCGCTGCAGCATCCCGCCACGACCCCGGTTCGACAGCAGCAAGCCATTCAAGAAGCGTTGCGCCGGAGTACCAGGCCATGTTGGCGGAAACTGTTGCCAGATTGTCTCCGGTCAGGGCGGAAACCGGTATGACCGCTGATTCGACAAGGTTCAGACCGAAACTCTCAAGGTCGGCAAGCAGTGCTGTCTTCTGGGTCTCCACCCGTCGGTAGGCCACTTCATCAAAGCCAACACGATCCATTTTGTTGATGACAAAGAGCAAACGGGTTATCCCCATCAAGCCGCAGATAAGAGCATGGCGCCGCGTCTGGGGGAGGATCCCCTGCTGGACATCCACCAATATCAGCGCAGCATCACACTGAGACGCACCGGTCGCCATGTTGCGGGTGTACTGTTCATGCCCCGGCGTATCAGCAACAATGAATTTGCGACCGCAAGCGTTGAAATAGCGATAAGCAACATCTATGGTAATCCCCTGCTCCCGCTCAGCCATCAGGCCGTCAAGAAGCAGCGAATAGTCCATGGCCCCTCCAGCGGTGCCGATTCTGGCGCTTTCACTCTCAAGAGTTTGCAGCTGATCAACAGGGATATTGCCCGTCAGGTAAAGCAGGTGTCCTATCAAGGTTGATTTGCCGTCATCGACACTGCCGCAAGTGAGAAATTTCAGCACTTCGCCGCTCATCAGAAATACCCCTCCTGCTTCTTTTTCTCCATGCTGCCCGCCTGATCAAAATCAATCAGCCGGCCACAGCGCTCGGAGGTGTCGGCAGCTTCCAGTTCGGCAACTATTTCGGCGACCGTAGCAGCAGTTGATTCGACCCCGGCGGTGAGCGGATAGCAACCAAGAGTTCGGAAACGGATCATTCTCATTTCAGCCATTTCTCCCGGCAAAAGTTTCAGCCGTTCGTCATCGAGCAGCAGCCACTGGCCGTCACGCTTTACCACCGGGCGTTTTGCCGCAAAATAGAGCGGGACGGTCGGAATATTTTCGCGCTGAATATATCGCCAGACATCAAGTTCAGTCCAGTTCGACAGCGGGAAAACCCGGAAACTCTCGTCCTTCTTTTTGCGCAGATTCGGGATCGACCAGAGTTCGGGCCGCTGCCCGCGCGGCTCCCACCTGTGCCCCGCATCGCGAAAGGAGAAGACCCGCTCCTTGGCCCGGCTCTTCTCCTCGTCCCGGCGCGCACCACCGAAAATCATGTCAAAACGGAACATATCCAGCACTTTACGCAGCGCCTCGGTTTTCATGATATCAGTGTAGACTTTGCTGCCATGGGTGAATGGCGAGATCCCTTGCGCGACCCCCTCTTCATTCGTATAGGTTATCAACTCCAGACCGAGCCGGGCAACAGTCTCGTCGCGAAAGGTTATCATCTCTTTGAATTTCCAGGTTGTGTCCACATGTACCAGCGGCAAGGGCGGTTTCAGCGGGTAGAACGCCTTCAGCGCCAGATGAAGCATCACAGAAGAGTCTTTGCCGATAGAATAGAGCATTGCCGGTTTTTCAGCTTGCGCTACCGCTTCGCGGATGATCCGGATTGATTCGTTTTCCAGGATATCTAGTGTATCCATAATTTACCGCTCCAGGTAACCAGCTTTCTCAAAACCTTGACATTCTTTCATTTGATATTATTTTGTGCAAGAATAAATCTGCAAAATGTCAATTAAACCGGACAATCAGGAAAGACAGACTGCAAAACCGGCATTGCTAAAACCGGAGCAGGTTGACAAGTCACCTGCATTTGACTACCCTTGCAACAGCTTCATACACCATTCGAGGTACCTGAGCCATGCTACTTAAACGTCTGTTTATATTGCTGACAGCCCTTCTATTCTCTCTTTCTGCCTGTGGTAAAGAAAAAGAGAAAAACATCTTTTACGAAACCGGCAAAGTTGATTCACCGGTAAAGGAAGTGCCGAAGGACATTCTGGCTACCCAGCAGGCGTTCACCAATCTTGTTAAAGTGGTCACCCCGTCAGTCGTCAACATCTCTACAGTCAGCAAAAAAAAGGTTGTACAACCGTTTATCGAGATTGCCCCATTCTTCGGTGATCTTTTTGAAGAGATGCCATCCAAGCCCCGTTACCGGAAGGAGTCGAGCCTTGGTTCCGGTTTTATCATCAACAAGGATGGCTACATCATCACTAATGACCATGTTGTGCGGGATGCCGAGAGTATTCAGGTGAAACTCTCCAATGAAACAATTTATGACGCTAAAGTCGTCGGCAGTGACCCGAAATCTGATATTGCCGTTATCAAAATAAACGCCAAGGAACCGCTCCCCGTGGCAGTGCTCGGGGACTCGGACAAACTTTTAGTCGGGCAGTGGGCGATAGCCATCGGCAATCCGTTCGGACTCGACCGCACGGTCACTGTCGGTGTTGTCTCGGCAACCGGTCGCTCTAACATGGGGATCGAGACCTTTGAGAACTTTATCCAGACCGATGCCTCCATTAATCCTGGCAATTCAGGCGGGCCCTTACTCAATGTGAACGGTGAAGTTATCGGCATAAATACCGCGATTGTCGCTGCCGGACAGGGGATAGGTTTTGCAATACCTGTCAACATGGCCAAAAAGGTCGTTGAGCAGCTGATAAAAAAAGGGAGTGTGACAAGAGCCTGGCTCGGAGTTGCCATTCAGCCGGTTACAGAAGATATTGCCGCCTCATTTGGGCTGCAAAGAGTCAAGGGTGCCCTGATTTCTGACGTCATGACCGGCAGCCCGGCTGAAAAAGCCGGACTTAAGCAGGGGGACATTCTGGTCACTTTTGACGGCAAAGAGATCAAGGACGCCCGCCAGCTTCAGCTCGCAGTTGCCGAAGCCGCAATCGGTAAAGAGATTATTGCCGAAATTTTCCGTGACGGCAAGCAGCTGAAGATCAGTCTGCAACTTGCCAGCGGCGAGAGCGCCGAGGCAAAGAAACCCAGGCCGACAAAGGCAGTGGCAGCCTGGTTAGGACTTGATGTCGATGAACTTCCGCGCAGCAAGGCTAGAGGAGGGATTGCCGGGGTAATAGTCACTGCAGTCGAGCCGGAGAGCAGCGCCGCTGAAAGTGGCATCCAACGCGGTGACATAATTATTTCGGTAAATCAAAACAGAACTGCCACTCTTGCGGAGTATGAAACAGCCATGAAGTCTGCGGAAAAACGGGGCAGTGTGGCTCTGCTTGTACGGCGCGGAAATGCAAGTATCTACTTTGCCTTAAAATTAAGGTAGCAAGAGATGAAATTTTCAGTATAATCAGTAATTATTTGCAAGCTTGCAGCGCAACGGGGGAAGCTTCATGAATTTTATCGAAAATCCTGACCAGGCCAGAAGATTGGCACGGGCAATCCTTTCTGATGTTGCGATTTACAATCGTGAAAAAGTTGAAGACGGCATAAAGAACGACACTCTGTTTGACATTCTTACTGACGAGCTGGAAGAAGGGAGACAGCATTATAACTCTCGTGTCTCACCAGAGCTCTCCGGAACAAACTTCTTTGACCTGGCCATAGTTGATGTGCTGGTAAAGCGGGCCGGCAAGATCGAGTCCAGAATCTGGTGATCCCGGACCTTTGACAGACAGGATAAGTGTGTTGATGAAGTTATTTTCTCCCTGAAACGTGCAGAAAGTAACTTTCTACTTACTTAAATAGCAGCTAACGGTAAAGCGGGGCGCGGTTTTTGACCAATCGCGCCTTTACTTTTTTGGCGGGGTAAATGGACGAATCAATTATAGTAACGGCAGAACAGTGCGGAGAGAGACTCGATGCATTCATTGCAGCTTCACTTGAGGAACTCACTCGCTCGGCCGTTCAGCGGTTGGTAGAGCAAGGGCAGATCCTGGTTAACGGGATAGCCGTGAAATCGTCCCACAAAATCTCTGAGGGGGAAGTGATCACGATCTGTGTCCCTCCACCCGCACCCTCAACAGCGCTGCCTGAAGTAATGCAGCTCGACATTCTCTTTGAGGATGCTGATGTTATTGTTGTCAATAAACCGGCAGGGCTTACCGTTCACCCCGGAGCAGGCGCACCCAGCGGTACGCTTGTCAACGGCCTGCTCGCCCACTGTACCGACCTCTCCGGCATCGGCGGCGAGGTAAGACCCGGCATAGTGCACAGGATAGACAAAGACACCACTGGAATTCTGGTCGTTGCCAAAAATGATGCAGCCCATCAGGGGCTTGCGGCCCAATTCAGCCAGCATACAGTAAAACGGGTCTACCTTGCCCTAGTTTTCGGCTCACCGAAAACCGACAAGGGCCGCATAGAAGGCGACATCGGTCGTCACCCTGTAGAACGGAAAAAGATGTCCGGTAACTCAAAGCATGGCAGGCATGCAGTCACTCACTGGAAGGTCCTGGCTCGCTACCCCGGAGTCAGCCTGCTCCAATTGAGACTCGAAACCGGACGGACACACCAGATCAGAGTTCACCTGTCTGAAGCAAAACATCCTCTTCTCGGTGATTCTGTCTATGGTGGCGACGCCCGTTTGGGGAACATCAAAGATGCTAAACTTAAATCTCTCGTCAAAGAGCTTGGCCGTCAGGCCCTTCATGCAAAGACCCTCGGATTTATCCACCCCGTTAAAGGTGAATATGTGGAGTTTGACTCTGAACTTCCGGAAGATATGCAGCGCATTCTGGATTACCTTGATAAATCTGTTGAATGTTGAGAATTTGAGCAATAAAATTAGGAGTATTTTATGGAGATAATACGTAAAAATAATATCCACTACCTTGAACCTGCTCATATGGCTGAGCGTCAGGTTTCTGTCCAGGGGTTCACCACCCGCCACGAAGGGGTTTCCAGGGCGCCGTACAACTCACTTAATCTCGGTGCCAACACATTTGATTCGCCCCATAATGTCCAGGGTAACAGGAGCCTTCTAACCAGAACATTCGGTACACGAGTTGAAAAACTGGTAATGGTCAACCAATGCCACGGTACCGACATTCTCGTTATAGATGAGCCAAACCCAGATTATGCACACTTCCAGCGGTTGCAGTGTGACGGTATTGTTACCAACCAACCGGGAATAATGATTGCTGTCGGCGTGGCAGACTGCCTGCCGCTCCTTCTTCTTGACCCGGTTAAAGGGGTTGCTGCCGCTCTCCATGCCGGCTGGAAAGGAACTGCCGCTAACATCGCCGCCAAAGGTGTCGAAACTCTTGTAAAGATTTTCGGCTCAAACTCCAGCCATATTCTGGCGGCGCTCGGCCCGGCGATCAAAGGATGTTGCTATGAAGTAGACGAGCCGGTAATGAAGGCGTTTTCAGAGAGTGGTATCGAGTGGGGCTACTGTGCAGAGGAGAGTGGCAACGGCAAATGGAAACTTGATCTTGCCGCTGCAAACAGGCAGCAGCTGCTGGCCGCCGGGATTCAAGATGAGCATATTGAGACGACCCCCCAGTGCGTCTGCTGTCAGCACGATTGGTTTTTCTCTTATCGCCGTGATGCAGGTGAGACGGGGAGACAGGCAGGATTCATAATGCTGAGCTGATTTTTTTGGTACGTTCAGAGTTCCAGGATATCGCCATCATTCAACACAGTCAGGTTCGACAGACCGAGTGACGTAAGCTGTCGTACTATCTTATCCTTGAAGTAGGTTTTGAGATGCGAAACATAGATGTTGCGTGGCAAGGTTGGGAGACGTTTAAGCATATCCATCAGTAATATTGGTGTAAGATGCCCGGTACGCAGGGCAAGTTCCTCGTTCTCATTCGGGAAGGAGACCTCAATTATCAGCGAATCAGGCACCAGCCCGTTTGTGCTGAGCTCGGCATCAGGCCCGATATCACTCGTGTAAAGAAGTGAACTTTTGCCGTCGTCAAGCAGATAGCCAAAATCCGAATAGTTGTGATAGAGAAAGAAAGGTGTGACGGCAAGTCCATCAACCCTGACGGGATTCCCCTCGGCCAGGCAATTGTACTTGATCACCGGGGCGCTCTCACTCGGCAATTTTGAGAAGTCCGGCCAGATTATGCCGTTCATTATATGCTCGCGAATCGACTTTATCGCCATTGCGGAAGCGTGTATGGTGATTGGCAGCGGCTCATCCATGAAAACAAGCGTCTCCGCCAGCGAAGGGAGTCCCTTGATGTGATCGAAGTGGGGATGTGATATGAAAATATGTTTAAGCGCTTGTAGCTCTTCAAGGGACAGGGACGAGCAGATTGTGCCACCGTCCAGCAGGATGTTATCATTAATGAGGAATGCCGATGTTTTGGACTCTGTCGATACTGTGCCGGCGCAACCGAGAACCCTGATATTCATCAGATATTGTCTCCATCAATGAGGAGGTCTTTAAACTCTGGTGTTAGATATAGCCCTGTAAAGTCGCTAAATCAAGAATAAATTACTGCTGCCGATGCCGCCTCCCCTGCTTTCCATAGCCGGCACAGTCAGTTTTCCGTTTCCGTACAAAAAGCATCAACTACGCCTTGCTTGCTTATGTGCCAAATAAGCAAATTGTATCTAGTTCATAATTTTCTACTACGGGAGACACCTGCATATGCTGCCACCACTTATTAACGAAATAAAGGGTAAAGAATTCAGCAGCGAACAGTTGGTTCGTGGCTGGGTGAGAAGCGTCCGGAGCCAGCAATCAGTGACATTCGTGACAGTCAACGACGGCTCCGACATCTCCGGCCTGCAGTTGGTAGTAGAAGCGGGCTCAATACTCAAGGAGACAGCCGACCGACTCACTACCGGTTGTGCCATTTCAGCCCGTGGCATCTGGCAGCAGTCACCGGCCACAGGGCAGACCGGAGAGTTAAAGGTGACAGCGCTTGAACTAGTGGGCGTATCCGATGAGCAGTATCCGGTGCAGAATAAGCGTCACTCCTTTGAATATCTTCGGACTATTGGCCATTTACGGGCCAGAACCAACACTTTCGGTGCAGTATTCCGGGTGCGCTCAGCCATGGCACATTCAATCCATCAGTTCTTTCAAAAACAGGGGTTTCAGTATCTACACACTCCTATTATCACCGCCAATGACTGCGAAGGGGCCGGAGAGCTTTTTCGCGTCAGCGCCAGAGCAACCAGCGACCGCGAATTTTTCAGCCAACCGACCGGACTGACCGTCAGCGGGCAACTTGAAGCTGAAGCTTTCGCGCAGGCACTGTCGCGCGTTTATACCTTCGGTCCGACATTCAGGGCCGAAAACAGCAACACCAGTCGCCACGCCGCAGAATTCTGGATGGTCGAACCCGAAGTGGCATTTGCAAATCTTGACGACAATATCGAACTCATTGAAACCTTTATTCGGCACCTGATTAATGCTGCTCTGGATGAATGTACCGACGACCTGGCTTTTTTTGATCAACACGTCTCAAAAGGGCTTGTCACCCGCCTCGGACAACTTCTTACTAGCGGATTCTCCCGCATGACCTACACTGAGGCAATTGAACAGTTGCTCAACTCGAACCAGTCGTTCAACTACCAACCGTCATGGGGCTGCGACCTGCAGACCGAGCATGAGCGTTATCTTGCCGAGAAACTTGTTGGTGGCCCGCTCTTCGTCACCGACTATCCTAAAAATATCAAGCCATTTTATATGCGCACCAATCCGGACGAAAAAACGGTCGCCGCAGTCGATCTGCTCTTGCCTGGTATCGGAGAACTTGTTGGCGGCAGCCAGCGTGAAGAACGCCTCGACGTTCTGCTTGCAATGATGGTCGCCGCCGGCATAAACGAAGGAGCACTGTCATGGTATCTTGACACCAGACGCTGGGGCACAACCCCTCATGCCGGTTTTGGCCTCGGCTTCGAGCGGCTCCTTATGCTTGTAACCGGAATGGAAAACATCAGAGACGTTGTCCCCTGCCCGCGCACGCCTGGGCATTTTAACTTTTAGGAGCCGTTACGAAATATCTGTTACATTTCTGTTGTTTCGTTACGGCTCCTTATGCCGTTCTTGCCTTGATAGTTGTAACCGTGATTTTGTTCCAACGGCTTAGCACCAATACACCTGCGTCAGAATCTACATAAACATAATAAAAAGCGGGCCAGCTTTATTGCTGGACCCGCTTTAATACTGGAGCCATCTAACGGAGTCGAACCGTCGACCTATTGATTACGAATCAATTGCTCTACCAACTGAGCTAAGATGGCTTGAAATTATTCTGTACTGGGTTGTCACAATTTATAATTACACTGCTGCTGTTAACTCATTTTTAGCCAAAGGTAACCGTAGAGTATTACCGTAATAATGTCAGCCAAGTCAACGACATTCTCCCTCAAGCCCGCTAAATCAACCTAGAGCACATCTGCGAAGTGTGGTCTGAGCCTTCTGAAAACAACTGCACCACTGACGAATATGGCTCCGGTCACCAGCCAGAAGTAAGCAGTAAGCTCATAATGACCGTTCCAGAACCAGACATGATAGATAAAGCTTTCCCGATAACCTTCAACGATATAATAGACGGGATTAAGCTTGACCATGTTGAGATATTTAGGGGGGAGTATCTTGGCAGACCAGAAGATGGGGGTCATCCAGAAGAGGAATTGGAGAACCATATTGACTATCTGGCCCATGTCACGAAAGAATATTATAACTGACGATGTCAACCAGGAAAGACCTAACAAAAGGATTATGGTGCAGAAAAGATAATAGAAAACCTGGAGACAGTGCAGCGTAACCGGAGTTCGGTAGATAAGAAACATGCTAAAAATAACCAGAATGAAAAAGGCATGCAGGACAAGCGCAGAAAGTATCTTGACGATCGGCAGCATCCCAACGCTAAAATTGACTTTCTTTAACAAAAATGAGTTGTCGAGAATTGAGCTTGTGGCACTGTTGAGAGATTCACTGAAGAAAAACCAGGGAATTATGCCGCAAAGCATCCAGAGCACAAATGGCACATCTCCGGCCGGTTGAGACTTGAAACCGACCTGAAACACTACCCACAGAATTGACACATAGATTGTCGGATGAATGAACGCCCAAAGAATGCCAAGATAAGAGCCGAGGTACTTACTGCGGAAGTCCTGCTTCGCCAGTTCGATAATCATGTTGCGACGCAGGAAGAGGTCTTTTAAGAAAAGTACAAATATCCGGAGGTAGTTCATTTGAGGATAATACTTGAGAATGACTGTAGTTGTAAAGCTTAGAAAGTTCTTCTGACTGTGGCGTTAAGCCGCTTTTCAATCCTGTTATCAGCTTCCCTTTTAGCATATGTATAATCTAGTGAAGAGGTGAGCAGTTTGAAGTCATTATTCACGCCGACGTTATAATAAACTGTCGACTTGCCACCATTTCCGTTCACGTATTTGACATAACCCGATAGCGAAAGCCTTGATGTCGGAGAGTAGCGTCCGGAAATCGTCGAATAATAGCTATATTGCTTCCGGCTTTCACTCTCCGTACCTAGATAGGAAAACTCCTGCGAGATTGTGGCAAGATTCCTTATCACCCCTTTTCTGGTGAAGAAATTGTAGCTGTATTTTTCGAGCACATCTATTTGCGAGATGAGACCAACATCTGTTTCTGTTCTAGTGTAATTTAAGCGGATACTCCCGTCATTATACCTGTCAGGTCTGTACTCTGCTTCTGCAAAGCCTTTGATGACTTGATTAAAGCCAACATAACCATCAGACTTCTGATCCAAACTTGCATCCAGCAGATATTTGATTTTTTCCCGAACGTATGAAGCTCTCCACGCCAAATGGGTATAATTCGTACCAGAACGGTTCTCGTTTAAACGTATATCGTAGGTAGCATCCATGGATGTAGTAAATTCGGCGTTAGGTGTCCAGGTTGCAGATGCTGACGTGGATGATTTAAAATAGTTCTCATTTCCCGGGTAATTCAGGATCGCCACGGCCGGAGTTTCATTGCCGGAGGTCAACTCTTCTGTAAAGCTGTAAGCCAGCTTTGTATCAGGATTATAGTTAGCTTTAAGTTTAAGAATATTTACCCAACTCTTACTGGTCAAGGAGTTCGTGCCGTCATCCAGATAGTGCAGACTTAGCCTTGCGGCCAGTCCGAGTTTGTTACTGAACCTTGCAGTGCTGTTTGTCTCCAGGGCTCCGTCCAAGGTCAAAGAATCGAATCCACCGAAACCTTTGGTGATAGCAACAGCTGCTGAAGGTGAAAGTGTGAACTTTGACTGTGTAAAGGTTGTTGCTCCAAGCGCTACCCGGTTAGAATACGTGGTTTCATTTCTGGCGGCATTATAAAGAGTCTGCTTGCCGTTCTCGGCGGAAAGGGTCAAAAACCAGTTGGTATCTCTACCGTAGATACCTTTGATATAAATAGGAACTTTGGTGTTTTCAGTCTGACTATTTTCGAGCGCTGTCATGGAAGTTATCCGGTTATAGTTCATGAATGTTCTGACTGTCCATGCACGCCTGTCAGCGATTGCCATGAAATTAACATCATAGCTGTCGGTATCTCCGGCAGGGGTTCTCTTGTTGCTGAATTTTCCATCTGCGGAAACTTCAATCCAGTTTACTAACGGAGACCAGAGCCGGCGCCCCATCTGATCAATATGCCCTATTTGAAATTCTTGATTAACGTAATTATTTTGGCTGTTAAGATTATCCTCATAACTTGTACTTTTGTAATTAATCCAGTTATTTCCCTGGTTAAGGCCGGCAACTGCAAGCTCCTTTGTCCTGTTATCAACATTATAAGTGCTGACGATTGATCTATTGGAAGTGTCGTTGTAAACCAGGTATAAGCGGGGCAGGCCACGGAAAGAATCTTTTCTTGCTCTTTCCGGTTCAAAATTGAACGTGAAGCCATAACCTTCGCTAACAAACTTTCCGGCAATCTCAGTCGTAAGGAAACTATCCATAATAGCTTGCCCACCCAGATTCCTGGAAAAAGAGAGCGTATGTGCATCATAAGCATAGGCGCTAAAGTTGATGGGGAGATCAGCAGGATTCAGACCAAATTTGCCGTTGTAGCGGAACTTGCCAAAGGTGTCCTTAAAGGTACTATTTTCGGTCCCGTCTGATGTTTTTGTATTGTATGTAAGCCAGTCGTACCCCAGGGAGACATCGTAATATTTTGGCTGAGTTGCATAAAGATAGTTGGAGGCTGACCAGGTAACTGAGTATGTCTGGGCGAGAGAATTGCCGGAGAATTTCTTTTCCACATCTTGACCGGTAAGCGGATCAGCACCGGACTGCTTGGCATCGTACTTTACGTAATTAAGCTCCGCCATCCCGGACAGATAGGTTCTTGCCTCTGCCTCACCATAAAGCAGCGCAGCAAGCAGCAGGCAGAGGTAAACTGATATGTCGGTAAATCCCTTTTTCACAAAGTCACATCCGGAGCAGATATAAACCGCTTCTCTCATTAGTGCAATTAGCGTGCCTTGCAGCGCCGGCAAAGCAGTCGCAGCTATTGGCGTAACCTGCTGATATTTCGGCTTAAACAGATTTATTTATGATCATTAGGAGCAGCTGTTCAAATTTTGCGCTAATTAGCAGCTGGGAGTAGTTATATGGCCAGCATGATGGCATATTATGAAGGGGTTTTAGACGCAGGAACGGGAGAGGTCGCCCTCTCCCGTCCTTATACGTTACTGCCTGTAAAAACTAGTCTTACTTGTTGTGGCAACCGAGGCAGAGTGCAGAACCACCAAGAGTTGTACGCAGGAACGGAACAAACTTGTAGTCGTGAACAGCGTGACAGCTGCCGCACTCAAGCGAACGATTCACAGTGGCACGAAGTGGGTTAAGAGGGTCTGTTGTTTTGAAGAGCGGGAAAGTAGCAGTAATTGCTGTGGGCTCTGTACCTGATATGCCAAGCATCATAGCTGTACCAGCAGTAGTAGCATTCATAGGACCCATGGTGCCGCTTGTCAGACTTGGTGTGTTCAGGTCGCCTGTTGCGTTGGAAACTACCGGGAAGTTGATCGGGTGAGTTTTAGAAAGATCGCGAGTAAGATTACCGGCAATATTGGTGCTGTTTGCTATCGGGCCGTTAGAAAATGCGCCGGTGTTGATGTGGGTAGCGTTACCCTGAACAGTTCCACCGTCGACTCTGCCGGCGTTGTGAATGGCGCTGATACTGGTCTGACCGTCGTGACAACTCATGCAAAACAGGGAGGTACTATCTGCAGTGAAACCGGACTTGAAAGAAACGTTCGACATGTTAAGGCCTGAATAAAGGGTAAATGCGGAGCCTGCTGGGTTGATACGGTTCCAGAGTGGCAGTGACTGAATCGCGTTGTGCGGTGCGTGACAGTAAACGCAGATCTGTGTACTGCCTGTTGCACCCCTGAGTGTCATATCATGTGGGCTGCCAACGATTGTTGTAGCTGATGCCAGTGTGGCGACTGACATAATGCCAGCTGCTGCTACAAGTGCTAATACTTTTTTCATATACATTCTCCTTTTTGTGATTTTCCTGCCAGGCAGGATAGTTAGTAATATTAATTATAGATATTCTAGCAGCTACTGTGCCAATTTTGCCGGCAACATTCATAAACTCAGCAGAGGCCCTATTCAAGCCCAAGCCGGACGCCTTGTCAGAGTTCAGCTGAGCCACAGCCTAATAACCAGTAGAACGAAGTTTCAATGTTCGCTAATACACGGCATCACAGCTGTCAAATAACGGCATCGCCCACACAATACCTGCACTCCTACTTACCACCCTTTAGCTGACCAGCATCTTTCTTTACTTCACCTTTCAGATATTTAAAAACCTGAAAACGCATATTGGCCTGGTCAGCAACATAAATCGTATCGCTACCATCAATAAAAATACCCTGGGGGAGAAGAAATCCGCCCGGAGACTCTTTCATGGTTTTGGTAACCGAGTAGGCGGTGCCGAAACTCATCAGGTAATCACCTGTCTTGCTGAATATCTTTATCTGGTTGGCCTTGCCATCAGTGACGTAGACATTATTGTCCGTATCAACAGCAACCCCTTTCATGACCTGAAAATCCGCACTGCCATCACCTCTTTGGCCAAACATTCGCAAGAATTTTCCCTCGCGGTCAAAGATCTGAATCCTCCCATTCATTACATCACCAATGATTATCTCGCCCAGACGGTTCATCACGATTGGTGAGGGCCGGTTGAATTCGCCTTTATCTTCACCCTTCTTGCCAAAGGAGGAGATATATTTGCCATCAAGATCAAATATGGCTACTTTGGATTCAACGTTATCTACCAGAAAAATCCGCTTTTTTTCACTATCAACAAGGATCCCGCCTGCAGATTTCACCTTCCCCTTAAAATCAATTTTCCTGAGAAAGGTGCCGTTACTGTCCACTACATAAATATTAGTGCTGCCACTGCCGACAGCATAAACGTTATCTTTGTCGTCCAGGGCGATAAAGTACGGGACCAGGGCAAGAGTTGTGTCAGGGTCTGAACCACGTTCCCATAAATCTACCTTTTGATTCAGCAAATCAAAGCGGAAGATCCCCGGGATGGCCACATCAGTTACATATACCACCCCTTTACCGTTCGATTTAACATCAATAGGTTTTTCAAAGATATGCCCTTCCTCTCCGCCGAAAAGTGTTTCGAGAAACACGGAAAAACCACTTTTAGGGAAATCGTTCTGGCCGTAATAGGATTTTATCCATTCTATTTTCGGCTCATCAGGTGGCCGTGGCCAAACGTAGCGCCTTGATGATTGTGGCTGGTTAGTGGCGCAACCACTCAGAAGAAAGCCGGTGACAGTGATGCACATTACAAGACTTTTGAGAAAATTGAGTTTCATTTACAATACCTCCATTTAGAATCCAGCTCAAAAATTGTCGTCTACTTCTTGTGGCACATCTGACAAAGATCCATTTTGCTATCACTTCCGGTGACAAAGTAATAACGGCCCTTCCCGCCATGAGGGTCGTGGCAGGAGATACAGGAAAG
This sequence comes from uncultured delta proteobacterium, assembly GCA_963787125.1. Classification (GTDB taxonomy): domain Bacteria; phylum Desulfobacterota; class Desulfuromonadia; order Geobacterales; family DSM-12255; genus VEOV01. The sequence continues at coordinate 248,562 of CAWBBV010000007.1, read as the reverse complement.
TTCACGACCTTTGCCGCGATCAGAGGGGTCAGTTTTTTCAGTGATGGGGTGCCCGGTGCCATCACCCAGCGCCAGAACATGAATACCTTTATCAATCGACTCATGACAGGAGAGACAAAGCTTGTTGATCGGCTGGCGCAGCTGATCTGAATAGTCACTGTAGTGAGGGTCATGGCAAATCTCACACATGTCGGCAGCAACAGGCCCATGAACAACCTTGAACCCCTTAAACTCCTTCTGTTTTTCAGCATGGCAGTCAAAACAGAGCTTTGGCTCCCGGTTAACTACAGCATATTTTGGGGTAGACTGGAGAGGATGGCAAGGAACACAGGAGTATGTGCTCACGGGGCCGTGTACGAATTTTTGATTACCCATTCGTTTATGACAGGTGTAACAAGCATTGTCTTTATCCGGGACATCTGTTACCTGCTTTGCCGTAGGCCTCATGTTGTGACAGGGGATGCAGAAATCTTCAGTCGCCGGCCGATGCAGTGAAGTCGGCTTGAACTCCTTCGGAATATCACTGCCGGCAGTAAACGGTGCATAGTATATCTCGGCCTTGAAGCTCTCAATTTTTTTCTCGCCAACAAAGATATCTACTGTCAGCTGATTTTTCCCTTTGTCCCAGAGCGGCTGCAGAATCAGAAAATCTCTGAAAGCGCGCTTGTACTCGGCCGCCCCAACCGCCAATGGGTCGGTGACGACCTCATTGACTGTGACCACAACGGTAGTGACATCAACAGTGTTGAGCTTAAGAATAAGATGACGGGATTGAGTAACAAAACTGGACGGTTCCGGGTAGATAAGCTGTACAGCAGCAGTCGCAGGCATAGTGATGAGAAGAAGGGGGAGGAGAACACCTCCCCCGAAGATCAGTTTTGGTAAAAAAGAGCCAGTGGTTTGCATCCGGAATAAGGCCTCTTGAATCAAGTCACTACTTCATGCCGCCGCCGTAGCTGTGGAGACCGGAAAGAAAGAGGTTTACGCCCAGATAGCAAAAGATCGTCGCGGCAAAGCCGATGATCGAAAGCCAGGCGGCACGCTTGCCAACCCAGCCGCGTGTAATACGGGCATGAAGAAAAGCCGCATAGACAAACCAGACGATAAGCGACCAGGTCTCTTTAGGATCCCAGCTCCAGTATGTTCCCCAGGCGTAGTTTGCCCAGGCAGCACCGGTGACAATACCTAGAGTCAAGAGCGGAAAGCCTATCATGATCGCCTTGTAGTTGAGGTCGTCAAGAATGCGGATTGACGGGAACATGCCGATGACACTCCCGGCGGCAACAGTTGTGGCGGTGTCACCTTCAGCTTTTGCTTTTATCAGGTACATGATCGAAATGCCGCAGGCAACCGCAAAGGCTGCATAACCGAGGAAGCAAGTGATGACGTGATACAGGAGCCAGTTACTCTGCAACGCCGGCACAAGCGGCTCAATACCGCTATGAAGTCCAAGCTGTGCCCAGGCCATACCGAGCAGCGCAAAAGGAAGGACAAAAGCACCGACAACGCGATACTTATACTTCATTTCGATGATTCCGTAGATCAAAATGATCGTCCAGGCGAAGAAGACCACTGATTCATACAGGTTTGAAAGCGGCGCATGGCCATGGCCCATGTCATAGGACTCTTTCCAGCGCAGTATAATGGCGACTGTTTCAACACCCCAGCCGACAAAGGCAGCGAGACTGGCACCAAGGCCAATGCTGCTGTTTCTCGACACAAGAAAGACAAAAAAGAGCAGTGTCGATACAAGGAAAAGAATTGTTGTAATGTTAAACATGAGCGAACTCGTCATTTTGTAATCTCCTCAAAATTTTAGGCAGGGACATAACACCCTGCGTCTCTACAGTTTTTTAAATCTGTTTCAGCTTCTCAACATACTGTTCGAACTTTGTTTCAAAGGCAGCAGGATTCTTGCTGGCAGAACCACCCATAACAGCGCGACCGCCTGAGATCCTGATCCAGAGGCGATTATGGGAAAGGAAAAACGCCATATAGATGCCGATGGTCATCAGAGTGCAGCCAAACCAGACGATCTCTACTCCGGGATCTTTGGCAACTTGCAGACCGGTATACAGCTTCTCATCAGCGCCGGCATACTGGAGGACAAGTTCACCTTTTCGCTGTTCTTCAATTTCAGGATGATTCTTGAAAACTATGAATGCTTCGGACTTCTTGCCCGGCATTGTCAGTTGTACTTTTGCGGCAGGGCCGGAGAATTCCGGCATGTATTGCCTGACATCCTGTGTAGATTCAAGCACTTGAAGTTTTATGCCACCGCCAAGAGTAACTTCTTCGCCTTTTTTGAGGTCAAGATGGACGGTCTCACCGCCCCCCCTGCGAGCCACATTAAAGTGGTAAGCCGCACCATCGCCTGCCTGACCATAACTTGACTGGTAGAAAGTAATCCCCTTGTAGGAAAGCGGATCGTTCACGATTACGGGAATCTTATCATACCCCTTTACCGGTTGCCCGTTCTCAAGAATAGTCAGGATGCTCTTGAATTCTTTCGGCGCACCGGTATTGTAATAGGTGACGGCGAAACTTTCACATTTTACCCCAAAGCCAAGCTTGATCTCCTTTTCTTTCTGCGTAAAGACAGTATCAACACTTGTCCCTTCGACAATATTGACAAAAGCTTTATAGCCGAAAAAAGAGCCGATCAGGGCGCCGATAAAAATGATTATTATGCTCAGGTGAACAACATAAACCCCGAGACGGCACCATGGGGTTTTCTGCGCAAAGAGATAAGTTACCCCATCCTTTTCTGTGACGACCGGCTTACCCATGATTCCTTGAAGGAAAGCCTGCATCTTGGCAACAGCATCACCTGACACCTTGACTTCGTGGGTCAGGGAGAGAGATTTTTCGAAGCGCTCATCCATGACAAGCACAGGCTCGGAAACAATTTTCCAGACACGTGGGAGACGTTTTATGGAACAGCAGACAAGGTTTACCGTCAGCAGGTAAAGAAGGAGCATGAACCACCAGGAGTGGTACATATCGAAGAAACTGAGACTCTGGTAGAGTTTGAACTTGGCCTCACTTATTTTCTGGAGATACTCAGGGGGGATATTCCCCTGGGGCACGATAGTGCCGATGATTGATGTTAGCGCAAGAGCTATGAGCAGGGAGATAGAGAGTTTAAGGGAGCAGAAAAAATCCCAGACTGACTCGATAAAGCTTGGTTTGTTCGTTGACAAGACAGACTCCTGATCGGGGTTGGTTTTTATTCAAGTTTTTTATTATATATAAAAAGAGATTTCAAAAAAAGTAGTTTTTCTATTTATCGTTCTATTATCTGTATATAAAAAAGGGGTGACGGTCAATCCGTCACCCCTTTTTTATTAAATAGCTTTAGGAACTGATTACTTGTGGCACTCTTTGCAAGCAGTAGGCCCTTTCTTCAGGTCAGCATGGCAACCTTTGCAGACCTTATGGGCAAAGTCCTTGCCAAAACCTTCAATCTTGCCCGGGCCTTTCTCGTGACACTTCTTGCAGTCACCGACAGTTGCCTGGTGAGCTTTGTGGTTGAATTTTACGTTTCTTTTCATTTCGATCACATCTGCGGCAAATGCTGTCCCTGCAAACGCTACAAGAAAAAATGCTGCAATAATTTTTTTCATCAGTTTTCTCCTAATCCTTTTTGATTAACGTTGTGAAAATCTAATTCATTACCAAAGTCAAGTCAAGCAAAAAGTCAGCCCGCAGCCTGCAGACTGGCTTGCAGAGCAGCGTCTTTTTCTGCCACTTCCGCTGCCATCCTCACCCGGTGCTCCAGCAGTTTGTTCCCAAGATCCGGAGTTGCTATTGAGAGAATCTGCACCGCAAAAAGTCCGGCATTTTTCGCCCCGGCCTTGCCGATGGCCATTGTTGCGACCGGGATCCCGCCCGGCATCTGCACCATGGCATAAAGGGCATCAACTCCATTTAGTGCCCCGCCCGGTAAAGGGACAGCTATGACCGGCAGCACGGTCTCTGCTGCCACCACCCCCGCAAGATGGGCAGCCATGCCTGCTCCGGCAATGACAACCTTGATGCCCCGCGCCGCTGCCCCTGAAGCCAACTCAGCCGTTTTCCGGGGAGATCTGTGCGCCGACGAGATATGCATCTCAAAACCGATACCGAACTCCTTCAGCACAGCCGCCGCTTCTTGCATGACTGGGAGGTCCGAATCACTCCCCATGAGGATCAACACTTCAGCTACCATAAAAACACCTCTTACTTAAATCTGAATATTGATGAGGAAAAAATCCCCAACTTTGCCAACCGGAACTTCAGTGCGGTTCCCAGCACACCAAAACCGTACTTCACACTCCGGCTGAAGTTTATTGAAGAAGCTTCGGCAAAATATTTTGTCGGGCAACTTACCTCGCCAATCCGGAAATCAGCCCAGACAACCTGCGCCAGCATCTGATTATCAAAGACAAAATCATCGGAATTATCGGCAAGCGGCAAGCGCCTTAGAACCTCTCCGGAAAAAGCGCGGTAGCCGCTGTGATACTCGGAGAGTTTATGACCAAGAAGGATGTTTTCAAACAGCGTCAAAAAGCGGTTGGCAATGTACTTGTAGAGCGGCATCCCACCTTTAAGCGCCCCGACCCCAAGAATTCTGGAGGCGAGGACCGCATCAAACTCACCATAAGCGATCATTGCCGCAATCGCCGTTATCAACCGCGGTGTATATTGATAGTCAGGGTGGAGCATGACAACAATATCCGCTCCGAGACCAAGAGCCGTCTGGTAGCAGGTTTTCTGATTGCCGCCATAACCTTTGTTCTTTTCGTGAACGATTGTGTGGATGCCAAGCTTCCTGGCAACTTCAGCCGTATCGTCACGACTGGCATCATCGACCAGCACCACATCATCCACAAACTCGAAAGGGATCTCGCCGTAGGTCTTTTCCAGTGTTTTGGAAGCATTGTAAGCGGGCAGCACTACAACTATTTTTTTACCGTTAAGCATTAATATGCCTCACCCGTTCAACAGCTTGTCTTTCCCAGCGCCTTGTTGCCTATATCGGTCCGATACTGGGCGCCATTCCAGCTTATCGCCGCCACCCCTTCATAAGCCTTTTTTATCGCTTCAGCAACTGTTACGCCACGGCCGGTCACACCCAGAACCCTGCCGCCGTTTGTGACAAAGCTGCCGTCCTTTTCCCCTGTCCCGGCGTGATAAACGAAGAGATCAGCTATTTCTGCAGCTGCACCAAGCCCTGAGATCACGTCACCTTTCGGATAATCACCTGGATAGCCGGCAGCAGCCATGACAACGCAGACAGCTGCCATGTCGTGCCACTCGATCGTTATCCCGGAAATATCGCCGTCCGCAACTGCCAAAAGGATCGGCACAATATCTGATTTCATCCGCATCAAGAGCGGCTGGCATTCCGGATCACCGAAGCGGGCATTGAACTCCAGCGTTTTGACGGAATCGCCATCGATCATCAGACCGGCATAAAGCACACCACGATAGGGACGGCCTTCAGCAGCCATGCCGTCAACTGTGCGACGCATTACCTCGTTCATCGCCTTTTCATGAACCGCCCGGGTCACAACCGGCGCCGGTGAATAGGCCCCCATACCGCCGGTGTTCGGCCCTTTGTCGCCGTCATAAATCGCCTTGTGGTCCTGGGCGCTAGCCAGCGGAATGATGTTTTTGCCATCGGTAAAGGCAAGGAAAGATGCTTCCTCTCCCCGCAGGAACTCCTCGATAACGACCCGCGAACCGGCATCACCAAAAGCGTTGCCCGAAAGCATCTCTTTCACGGCAGCAATCGCCTCCTCTTGTGAAGTGGCAACAACGACCCCCTTACCTGCAGCAAGACCATCAGCCTTGACAACAATCGGCGCGCCATGTTGCTCAATATAGGCTATTGCCGGCGCTATCTCCGTAAAAACTTCGTAGAAAGCGGTCGGAACATTGTACTTCTTCATGATGTCTTTGGAGAAAGCTTTGCTCGCCTCAATCAGAGCGGCGTTGCGCCGGGCGCCAAAGATTTTAAAACCATACTCCTCAAACAGGTCGACAATCCCGAGAGACAGCGGCAGCTCCGGGCCGACAACGGTAAGACCTATCCCCTCTTTCCTGGCAAAGGCCAGCAGCCCCGGCAGATCATCAACCTTAAGGGGGACGTTCTCGGCGATACAACCGATGCCTGGATTTCCCGGTGCACAGTATATCTTCTCTACCAGCGGCGACTGCGCTATTTTCCAGACAAGTGCATGCTCACGCCCGCCACTGCCTATTACCAGTATCTTCATAAAAACTCCCGTTTCTTATCTAATGCTCTTACATGAATTAATGCCTGAAATGGCGCATTGTTGTAAACACCATCGCCATGCCATGTTCATCAGCAGCGGCAATGGTCTCGGCATCACGCATGCTGCCGCCAGGCTGAATTACCGCCGTAATGCCGACAGCAGCAGCATTGTCGATGCCGTCCCGAAAAGGGAAGAAAGCATCAGAAGCCATAACGGCACCCTTGACTTCAAGCCCGGCATGCTCTGCCTTGATTGCGGCGATGCGGGCAGAGTTGACGCGGCTCATCTGGCCGGCGCCGACACCGACGGTCATCAGATCTTTCCCGTAGACGATCGCATTGGATTTGACAAACTTGGCAACGCGCCAGGCGAACAGCAGATCCTGCATCTCCGCATCTGTCGGCGCTCTTTTGGTGACAACCTTTATTTCATTAGAGAGCAGCAGGTCAGCATCCTGCACCAGCATGCCGCCGTTAACCCGCTTGTAATCCAGCCGGGCAGCACTCTTTGCCGGCCACATACCGCATTCGAGCAGCCTGACGTTTTTCTTGGCAGCAACGATGGCAACAGCGTCCTGGTGAACCTTCGGCGCAATGATAACTTCAACAAACTGCCGGTCAACGATTGCCTGGGCCGTTGCCGCGTCCAGCTCGCAGTTAACCGCGATTATCCCGCCAAAAGCCGACTCGGTATCGGTGGAGTACGCCTTTTCATAGGCTTCCAGCACGGTGCTGCCGATAGCCACACCGCAGGGGTTGGCATGTTTGACGATAACGCAGGCCGGTCCTTCCATGAACTGCTTGATGCATTCAAGGGCGGCATCAGTATCAGCAATGTTGTTGTAGGAGAGTTCCTTCCCCTGGAGTTGACGGGCAGTTGCGATTGATGCTTCGGGCACATTTTTTTCGACATAAAAAGCGGCCGACTGATGGGGATTCTCACCATAGCGCATCTCCTGGATTTTTTGATACTGGGTGGTAATGGTCGCAGGAAACAGATCAACCCCTTCGCCCAGCCTGCAGCCGAGCCAGTTGGAGATGGCACCGTCATAGGCGGCAGTATGCTGATACACCTTTACTGCCAGGCGGAAATTGGTACTCTTGCTGACAACCCCGCTATTTTCTGCCATCTCCGTCAGCACCGTCCGGTAATCGGCGCAATCAACCAGAACCGTCACATCGGCATTGTTCTTGGCTGCGGAACGGAGCATGGTCGGCCCGCCGATATCGATGTTTTCTATGGCATCTTCAAGACTGCAGTCCGGCTTGGCAACTGTGGCCTCGAACGGGTAAAGGTTGACGACAACCATGTCGATCGGCTCAATGCCATGTTTTTTCATGGTTTCCACATGTTCCGGATTCCCTCTCATGCCGAGCAGGCCGCCATGCACCTTGGGATGGAGAGTCTTTACCCTGCCGTCCAGCATCTCAGGAAAACCGGTAAAATCGGAAACATCCTTCACTGTCAAGCCAGCGTCACGCAAAAGTTTCGCGGTGCCGCCGGTGGAAAGGATCTCCACACCGTAACGGGCCAGCTCTTTTGAAAATTCGATTACTCCGGTTTTGTCGGAGACGCTGATCAGCGCCCTGGTAATTTTAGCCATGGAACAACTCCTTTTATTGTGATGGAAAGTTAATATGTGTCATAAAATGCTGTTCAAACAGCGGTGTCCCTGAAAGCGGTATTATCTTCAGCGCCGCCGAGAGGCGCTCTATCTGCGGTCCGGCGTCTACAGCAGTCAAAGAAAGCAGCGCGCCGGCAAGCGCCCCTTCGCGGACAAAACTCGAGTTTTTTACCATGGTTTCGGTCAGAACACCAAGTGATTTAAGACTTTCGAACCTGATGGCTGCGCCAAAAGAGCCGGTAAGAATGATCTGACGAAGGCCTGCGCCGTTTATATTCGCCCGGGCAAAGAGAACCTCCATGGCGCCTCTGACCGCCCCTTTGGCAAGCTGAATCTGCCTGATATCCCCTTGTGAAAGGGAGACCAGAGCGTTTGCATCACGATAAATTATGAAGTGGCGTTCTTCGCCGATATGCTGCAGCCGGCCGCCGAGCGGCGATGAAATCCCGCCGGGATCAAGCAGCTGCCCGGAAGCATCCAGCAGACCCTCGTTTAAAAGCAGCGCAACCGTATCAAGAACGCCGGAACCGCAGAGCCCTTTTGGCGGGGCAGCGGCAACAGTCTCAGTAACAAGGCGACCATCAAGCGCCTTGACCGAAAAGATCGCCCCGGGCAGAGCCGCCATGCCGCAGGAAAGATTGCCCCCCTCAAAGGCGGGCCCGGCGGCGGCGGAGGTCGCATACAGCTGGCCGCCGGCAACAAGCGCTATTTCGCCGTTGGTGCCTAAATCTAAAAAAAGAGCGGGATCCGGGATTTGGGCAGCGGCATCCGGAAAGCCTAAACCGAAGAGGAAGGCAAGCGTATCGCCGCCGACAAAGCCGCCGGGTGAAGGAAAAACGTACAGCCCGGCATCAATCGTCCACCCCAGCTCCCTGGTCCGGAGCCTGTGAGCCCCCGTCATCCGGGGCCTGTAGGGTGGATGGGCCAAGGTGTCAACCGGCAGACCGAGAAGGAGATGACTCATGGTCGGGTTACCGGCTATGGAGACGCTGTCAACCGAGTCAGCGGCTACCCCTGCCTCAGTCAGCAGCTGTTCGGCAAGCCGTGAAAGCTCGGCATTGATAAGGGTCTGCATCGCGCGCAGGTTCTCTGCGGAGCGTCCGGCATATTCAAGTCGGGCAATAACATCAAGGCCATGGACTCTTTGCGGATTGAGCGCCCCCCCTCTGGCGAGCAGCCTCCCGTCCGGCAGCGTTACCAACGCCGCAGCAAGCGTTGTCGTGCCGAGATCGATGGCAATGGCATATCTTTCAGATGATCGCAACTGAGCCATCTCCTCTTGGCACGACTGAACCTATCTCGACAGCATAAAGCTGTTCCCGCTCTGCCAGCTCCAAAAATCTGTCAGCCCCTTCCGGCGGTAGTGAAATCAGTAGCCCGCCCGATGTCTGCGGATCAAAAAGAGGCAGAAGCCGTTCATCAACAGACACTATCCCGCCGACATCTTTGCCGAAATGATCACGATTCCGGTAAGCACCGGCAGGGGTCATCCCCTCGGCGACCAGTCCGGCAACCCCTGTCATCAGCGGGATGCTGTCAAGCCGCAAGGCAAGGGTCACTGCGCCGCCGCTCGCCATTTCACAGGCATGGCCGATCAGACCGAAGCCGGTGACGTCAGTTGCCGCCGAAGCCCCGCACAGAAGCATCAGCGCCGCTGCCCGGCCATTTTGCAGCGTCATCCAGCTGATGGCTTCGGCTATCTGCGTTGCCGCCGCTGACTCCCCCTTGATGGCCGTAGCAATGATGCCGCTGCCGAGCGGTTTGGTAAGAATCAGTCTGTCGCCGCTTTTAGGGGTATTGTTGCGGACAATCCGCTCCGGATGAATCAGTCCGGTCACTGCCAACCCGTATTTCAACTCATCGTCTTCGACAGTATGGCCGCCGACAAGGCAGACACCGGCCTCCTGCATGGCGTACTGGCCGCCACGCAATATCTCTGCCAGAACCTCCTGCCCGAGACTGCACGCCGGGAAGAAAACCAGATTCATGGCGGTCACCGGCCGCCCCCCCATGGCGTAGACGTCCGAGATGGCGTTGGTCGCAGCTATCCGGCCAAAGGTGAACGGATCGTCCACCAAAGGGGTTATGACATCCGTGGTTTCTACCAGCGCCAGTTCAGCTGAAAGCCGGTAGACCCCCGCATCATCCGAGCTGGCAGGCCCAACCAACAGCGCCGGGTCAGATGAAATGCCAATATTTTCAATTATTTTGTCCAGACCCGCTGGACCAAGTTTGGCGGCTCAACCGGCCGCCTTGACGAGGTGAGTAAGTTTAATTTTTGCCGTCACCGTTGATCACCTCCCCTTTAAGCTTACTTAAAAGCCGGCAAAGCCGGAACCAAACAAAGAAGAATCAAAAACTATTTCACACGGATCGAATCTGATAACTTCGGATAAAGGCGGATTTAAGCCTTTTTTGGGTATGATCAGATTTTTATCAGATTCTATCCGGAGTTATCCGCGTTAAGCGGTTTTGGATTTTCAAGTTTGCTCACAAAATGTAAAATCTCAAAGCAGTAGTAACCAACTGTACTGTCATGACTTATATATTCTCGGCACCCGTTTACTGATCCCGCAGAAAAACTCGTAGGGGATCGTCCCGGACCACTCGGCCAGCTCCTCTGCACAGATGGAGCGCCCTTCACCATCGCTCCCCATAAGGACTACTTCGTCACCGGTCGCCACATCAGGCACCAGGCTTACATCCAGCATGATCCAGTCCATGCAGACCGTGCCAATGACCGGAGCTCTCACCCCCCGGACAAGCACTTCGCCCCTGTTGGTGAGTGAGCGCCGGTAACCGTCGGCATAACCGACCGGCACACTGGCGACCAGAGTTTTTGCTCCCGTGGTGTAGCGGCGGGCGTAACTGATACTGGTGCCGGGCTCAACCCACTTGAGCATGGCGATTCTGCTTTTTAGCGCCATAACCGGCTTTAAATCCAGCTTGCCGGCAAAATCAGCCGAAGGGAGCGCGCCATAGAGAGTTATGCCGGGGCGAACAAGGTTGCACCCTCCCGGATCAAGCGCAAAAGTCGCGGCACTGTTGGCAATGTGGACATAACGGGGCGTAAAGCCATTCTCGCGGGCGCTGGCAACCGCCATGGCAAAGTGCTCGGCCTGCCGGTTCGTATACTCCCGCCCTGATTCGTCAAGTTCATCAGCCGCAGCGAAGTGGGACATTACCCCTTCGACCTCGATATTTTTCAGCTCTTTCAGGGCGGCAAAGAACGTCTCTGCCTGCTGGCACGGGACTCCGAGCCGCCCCATGCCGGTATCGATCTTGACGTGAAGCTTCGCCTTGCGATAAAGCCTCCCGGCCGCCGCATCAAGCGCCAGGGCCTGTTGCAGATCGAATACCGCAATGGATAGGTTGAAGCCGACTGACTTCTTCTCCTGCCCCGGATAGATCCCGCCAAGGATCAGAATCGGCCGGTCGATACCGCTCTTACGCAGCTGGATCCCTTCGGCAAGAAAAGCCACCCCAAAGGCGGTCACCCCCAGTTTTTCCAGCTCAAGCGCCACATCCATAAAGCCGTGACCATAAGCATCGGCTTTGACAATCGCCAAAAGACCACAGTCAGGCTTTAACGATTCCCTTATGCTGCCGTAATTATAGCGCAGCGCGGCAAGATCTATCTCAGCGACTGTCGGCCTGCTGTCTGACATTGAAGTCCCTTTAGTCTTAAATACGTTCAACAGCTATGGAGTTAAATACGCTCAAGTTTTTACCATTCACAACTGAGCCTGTAAAGCATGAATCAATATCGCCCTTAAATCTCAAAGCAATTGACTTTCTGGCCGTTTTACTCTACTTTGTCGCACAATATGCCAGCTGGGGGAGCCTGTCAGGGCTGAGATGAGGGATGTCTTATTCCGGTTGTAAATCAAAGATGACATCAAGGCGGCGAGGATTGAGGCGACGAGGCGTACTAATCGTACGTTGAGGAGCCGAAGACGAGCCAACGAAGATGCCGCTTTGATTTGGAATTGGAACTAACCCCTTGAACCCCTATCACCTGATCCGGGTAACGCCGGCGTAGGGAAGCGGCCAGAAATGACCTATTGATACTCATCTCTCTGGAAGCCGTGACCCTTGAAGTCACGGCTTTTTTTATCGGGAGTTTTAACTTGAGGCAAGTCAGCAAAACAGCGCAGCTTAAAGGGCTTTACCTTATCACCGATGACAAGGAAAACTTGCTGGCGCGTGTCAGCGAGGCGTTGCCATCTGCGTGTGCGCTCCAGTTCCGCGCCAAGGAACTGGACAGCGCCGCTAAGCTGCGGCTGGGGCGAGAGCTGGCAACATTATGCCGCACAGCCGGAGTTCTTTTCATCGTCAATGACGAGCCGCTGCTGGCACTTGAGCTGAACGCCGACGGTGTCCATCTCGGCCAGGAGGACGGCGACCCTGCGGCGGCGCGGCAGCTTCTCGGCAATGACAAGCTTATCGGCATTTCGACTCACACCCCGGAAGAGGCTGCACAAGCCGAGGCAGCAGGAGCTGACTATATCGGCTTTGGCGCCATCTTCCCGACAGCGAGTAAAGCGATAAAACATCTCGCCGGGGTTGAGCTGCTTGCCGGGACCAGAGCCGTAGTGACGCTGCCGATTGTCGCCATCGGCGGGCTAGAGCGGGATAACGCCGCAGCAGTCATTGCTGCCGGCGCGGACGCAATCGCGGTGATCTCGGCGGTCATGTCCCACCTTGAACCGGCAATTGCCGCGGCAGAACTGCAGCTGCTCTTCAACCGCAACCGGCGCTATCCTAAGGGTTCGGTCCTCACAATAGCAGGGAGTGATTCCGGCGGCGGCGCCGGGATCCAGGCAGACTTAAAGACCATAACCCTTTTGGGGAGCTACGGCGCATCGGTCATCACAGCGCTGACTGCACAGAACAGTCTCGGCGTCAGCGGTATTCAGCCGACTCCGCCGGAGTTTGTCGCCGCGCAGCTGGAGGCGGTCCTCTCAGACATCCCGATTGACGTGGTAAAGACCGGCATGCTTTTTTCTGCCGCTATTATCAATGTCATTGTTGACAGGCTCTCCTTTTATAACAAGAAGCTGCTGGTCGTTGATCCGGTCATGATTGCCAAGGGGGGCGCAGACCTGATCGGCAGGGAAGCTGTCACCTCCCTGAAAGAGCGGCTGCTGCCGTTGACGTACCTTCTGACCCCGAACATCCCGGAAGCAGAAGCGCTGACCGGCATCAGCATCAACACTACTGCGGATATGCAGGCAGCGGCCAGAGCGCTGCATAAGGCGGGAGCACGCAATATCCTGATAAAGGGGGGGCATGCTGCCGGCGAAGAGTCTGTCGACCTGTTATTTGACGGCAACACTTTCAGCCGCTTTGCCTCACCAAGAATCATCTCCACCAACACCCACGGCACCGGCTGTACCCTTTCGGCAGCAATCGCCTCTTTTTTAGCTCAGGGATATCCTCTGCCTGAAGCAATCCGGAAAGCCAAACAGTTCATAACCGCAGCAATCCGGCTGGCAGAGCCGCTAGGCAACGGCCATGGACCGGTGAATCACTATGCAGCTGCAGACGAAATGAAACTTTAAGGAGCAATTAAATGGCAACAACCCAGCTTGACTACGCCCGCAAAGGAATAATAACCGAGAAAATGACCGCTGCCGCCGCCTCTGAAGGGGTGTCACCTGAATTTATCCGTGACGGAATTGCCGCCGGCAATATCATTATCTGCCACAACATCAAACATCTGAACGGCATGCCGCTCCCGGTCGGCAAGGGGCTGCGCACCAAGGTGAATGCCAACATCGGCTCATCTTCGGACGATCTCGACATCTCCAAAGAGCTTGAAAAAGCGCGGACTGCTGTTAAATACGGCGCTGACGCCATCATGGATCTTTCTACCGGCGGCCCTGTCGACGAAATCCGCCGTGCCATCATTGCCGAAACAAGCGCCTGCATCGGCTCGGTACCACTGTACCAGGCGGCCCTCGATGCGGTAAGAGTGCGCAAGAAAGCGATTGTAGATATGACGGTTGAAGAGATGTTCGCCGGCATCATCAAACACGCCGAAGACGGTGTCGACTTCATCACCGTGCATTGCGGAGTTACCAGAAGCACCGTCGAGCGGATGAAGAACGAAGGGCGGATCATGGATGTTGTCTCCCGTGGCGGCGCCTTCACCATCGAATGGATGGCCTACAATAACGCTGAAAACCCGCTCTTCGAGCATTTCGACAAACTGCTGCAGATATCCAGGGAGTACGACCTGACCCTCTCCCTCGGCGACGGTTTCCGTCCCGGCTGCCTTGCCGACGCTACCGACCGGGCCCAGATCCAGGAGCTTATCCTTCTGGGAGAACTCACCCAACGGGCCTGGGATGCCGGTGTCCAGGTCATGATCGAAGGGCCGGGTCATATGCCGCTCAACCAGATAAAAGCCAACATTCTCCTTCAGAAACGCCTCTGCCACGGTGCACCATTTTATGTTCTCGGGCCGCTGGTAACCGATATTGCCCCCGGCTACGACCATATCACCTGCGCCATCGGCGGCACAGTCGCCGCCGCAGAAGGCGCTGACTTCCTCTGTTATGTCACTCCGGCCGAACACCTGAAACTCCCGTCAGTCCAGGATGTCCGCGACGGCGTCATCGCCACCCGCATTGCCGCCCACGCCGGCGATATCGTCAAAGGGGTGAAAGGCGCCATCGACAAGGACATCGCCATGGCCAAATGCCGCAAAAAACTGGACTGGGAGGGGCAGTTCGCCCTGGCGCTCGACCCGGATAAAGCCCGTCAGCTCCGTGCAGAATCTGGGGTTGCCGACCATGGCGCCTGCACCATGTGTGGCGAGTTCTGTGCCTATAAGGTTATGGATGATGCAATGGAGAAGCAGAAGAAGGATTGAGGAACAGCAACGTGAAAAGCTTTCTGCCACGGATTACACGGATTAACACGGATGAAAGGCTAAACGAAAAAGGTTTACCCCAAGAAGATTGTAAAGATTTTATCCGTGAACATCCGTGACATCCGTGGCCAAGGGTTTTAAGTCAAAGGCCTTTAGCCACGGATTACACGGATTTACACCGATGAAAAACAAAATCTAAAGTGTTTAACCAAAAAAAGATGTCAAAAGGTTCTATCCGTGTTCATCCGTGACATCCGTGGCCAAGAGTTTTCAGAAAAAAAGCATTTGCCACGGATTACACGGATTTACACTGATGAAAGGCTAACCAAAGAAGGTTTACCCCAAGAAGATTATAGGGATTTTATCCGTGAACATCCGTGACATCCGTGGCCAAGGGTTTTAAGTCAAAGGCCTTTAGCCACGGATTACACGGATTTACACCGATGAAAAACAAAATCTAAAGTGTTTAACCAAAAAAAGATTTCAAAAGGTTCTATCCGTGTTCATCCGTGACATCCGTGGCCAAGAGTTTTCAGAAAAAAAGCCTTTGCCACGGATTACACGGATTAACACTGATGAAAGGCTAACCAAAGAAGGTTTACCCCAAGAAGATTATAGGGATTTTATCCGTGAACATCCGTGACATCCGTGGCCAAGGGTTTTAAGGCAAAGGCCTTTAGCCACGGATTACACGGATTTACACCGATGAAAAACAAAATCTAAAGTGTTTAACCAAAAAAAGATTTCAAAAGGTTTTATCCGTGTTCATCCGTGACATCCGTGGCTAAAAAGAAAGACTTGTTTTTCCATAAACGATCCCCCCACACTTCGGCATTAACAATGCCAGATACTCTCGTCAGCCCATGACCTATTAAACGTTTCCTTTGATAAAATCGCTATTTGCATCGGGTGAATTTTCCTGATAAAGTTTTAAGCATTACGTGAAAGGCAATGCGAGAAGGTTTTAAACCCAAAAAGTATTTACAGCAAGGGGCAATTAAATGAGGATTTCTGAAGAAGAGCGGCATGCTATAATAAACGCAATCCTCATGTTCGATGAAAACGCCGAAATTCACCTGTTCGGATCAAGGCTCGATGACTCCAAAAGGGGGGGCGATATCGATATCCTTATTAAATCGGATGTCGTGGATAAAAACATGCTTTTCCTTATAGAGGAGGAGTTGTTTCAACATATTGACGAGCAGAAGCTTGACTTTGTTCTGACCGGAAGTGAACTTAAAAATACTTTTGTCCGGATGGTGCTGGCAAAGGGGACGGTTAAATTATGGGAAAAGAAGAGAGCGCATATTTAAAAGAGCTGCTGGACCGATTGCGTAAAGCAGATGAAACGCTGGAATACTCATATGAAAAGTGCCTCTCGATCGGAATCAAAGGTGAATATGATCGGGAGGAGCAAGACCGCTTCGAATCATTGACCTCCAAGTATGCCAGGTTGTCCGACCTTATTATTAAACAGGCTATCAAGCTGATTGATATTCTGGATCTTGATGAAGCTCCTGAAACCATCCGTGATGCCATAAATCGTGCCGAGAAAAAAGGGCTCATCTCATCAGCACAACAGTTTGCTCAGATTCGCATGCTTCGAAACAGAATTGCCCATGAATACGCCGAGTCAGAGGAAGATATCACGAACATTTATATCGAGAGTCTGCGGACGACGCCACTTCTTTTCGATAGTGTGAAGCGAATCAACACTTATGCCGGAAAGTTCACAACTGATGAAACAATCTTGTGATCACCGTGGGCATCCGTGACATACGTGGATAAGTGTTTTAAGTCAAATGCTTTTAACCACGGATTACACGGATTTACACCGATGAAAAACAGAATCTAAAGTGTTTAACCAAAAAAAGATGTCAAAAGGTTCTTTCCGTGTTCATCCGTGACATCCGTGGCCAAGGGTTTTAAGTCAAAGGCCTTTATCCACGGATTACACGGATTTACACCGATGAAAAACAGAATCTAAAGTGTTTAACCAAAAAAAGATGTCAAAAGGTTCTTTCCGTGTTCATCCGTGACATCCGTGGCCAAGGGTTTTAAGTCAAAGGCCTTTATCCACGGATTACACGGATTTACACCGATGAAAAACAGAATATAAAGTGTTTAACCAAAAAAAGATTTCAAAAGGTTTTATCCGTGTTAATCCGTGACATCCGTGGCTAAGGATTTTTAGTCAAAGGCTTTTTTGCCACGGATTACACGGATTTACACTGATGAAAGGCTAACCAATAAGGTTTTAACCAAGAAGATTCTAAAGACTTTATCCGTGTTAATCCGTGACATCCGTGGCTAAGGGTTTTAAGAAGAGGTTTATTCAATGAATTGCACGAATTTGATCGCTGAAGAGCTTACCTCCAGGATAATCGGAGCAATTTATGAGGTTCATTCTATTCTCGGACCGGGCTTTCTTGAAGCAGTCTATCAGAAGGCACTGGTAAGGGAGCTTCAACTGAGAGGCTCGCTGTTGGAAGAGCAGAAGGAGCTGCATGTCATCTACAAGGGTGAAGATGTTGGGCTTTATTATCCAGATATTCTGGTTGAGAATCAGGTTATCGTTGAGTTGAAGGCAGTGGATTCCCTGAAGCCGGTACATCAGGCACAGTTGATAAACTACTTGAAAGCCACTGGAATCCAGGTTGGCCTCTTGGTAAATTTCGGCAGTGAACGTGCTGAATTTAAACGATTCGTATTATAAGCAGAAAAAATTCTCTGCCACGGATTACACGGATTTACACTGATGAAAGGCCAACCCAGAAGGTTTTAACCAAGAAGATTCTAAAGACTTTATCCGTGAACATCCGTGACATCAGTGGCTAAAGATTTAGAGAATTAAGGCTTTCTGCCACGGATTACACGGATTAGCACGGATGTAAGGCTAACCAATAAAGGTTTTAACCAAAAAGATTCTAAAGATTTTATCCGTGAACATCCGTGACATCCGTGGCTAAAGGTTTTCAGATAAAAAAGGCATTTGCCACGGATTACACGGATTAGCACCGATGTAAGGCCAACCAATAAGGTTTTAACCAAGAAGATTCTAAAGATTTTATCCGTGAACATCCGTGACATCCGTGGCTAAAGGTCTTCAGAAAAAAGGCATTTGCCACGGATTACACGGATTAGCACCGATGTAAGGCCAACCAATAAGGTTTTAACCAAGAAGATTCTAAAGGTTTTATCCGTGAACATCCGTGACATCCGTGGCTAAAGGTCTTCAGAAAAAATTCTTTGCCACGGATTACACGGATTAACACGGATGTAAGGCTAACCAATAAGGTTTTAACCAAGAAGATTCTAAAGGTTTTATCCGTGAACATCCGTGACATCCGTGGCTAAAGGTCTTCAGAAAAAATTCTTTGCCACGGATTACACGGATTAACACGGATGTAAGGCTAACCAATAAGGTTTTAACCAAGAAGATTCTAAAGGTTTTATCCGTGAACATCCGTGACATCCGTGGCTAAAGAGAAAGACTTTGTTTCATCCATAAACGATTCTGCCCCCTCCCCTCCACTTCGGCATTAACAATGCAAGATACTCTCGTCAGCCCATGACCTATTAAACGTTTCCTTTGAAAAATAGCTATTTGCATTGGGCATAATTTCCTGATAAAGTCTCAAGCATTACGTGAAATAAAGGCTATGGTTGTTAAATAACGGCGTTAAAACTAAATAGAGCCCGATAACTCTTAACAAAAACTAGGAGGATGGTTATGAAGAAGATTTGTAAAGTAATGCTGGCAGCAGCAGCGGTTGTTGCTCTCGCGGTTCCGGCGATGGGTGCGGATAAGTTGATTGTGAAGAATGCAGGTGGAACAGCGGATGTATTTAAGGTCAGCGATACAGGCGTTGTCACGACACCAGGTTTAACAATTGCTGCGGACGGTCAAATGTCTGCGTCAAACCTCATGTTTAAGCCCGCAACAAAAAAATTCGGATTTGGAACCACCAATCCACTTACTTCGTTACATATTTCAGAACCAACGGCACCATTTGACCGTGGTCTTACAATCAGTCAGTATGCTGCTGGTGGAGCTGCTGCAATTATTAATATTAAAAAAGCGTCTGGAACTGAAGCAGCTCCCGGCGTTCCAGGCTCTGGCGCAAATATAGGTGCATTCCACGCACTAGCATATGACGGCAATATTGATATAGCAAATAGCGGCGGTTATACTGCTAGTGCTAGCTTAATTTTTACTCTTGATCCCGGAACATATTCTCAAGGTAATGCTCCAATGAATATCAATTTTTGGACCGGTGCTAACCAGAATGTAAAACTTGAACGCATGAGAATTGCGAGTGATGGTCGCCTACGTCTTTCAAATCACCCTGCAGCCCCAGCAAATAACGCAACGTGTACGGTTGGTGACCTGATTCTTGATGCTCCGAATGGCTTCTTGTATGTATGTTCAGCAACAAATTCATGGAAAAGGACTAGCTTTACAGCTTACTAAGTATAAATTTAAAGTGTAAATTCAAGCATATGCTAATTGCAAAGGAGGCGTTTACATCTAAGAATGTAATCGCCTCTTCTTATTTATTACGCATTCAATATTAAGTATGGAGCTTAAATGATTCGAAATGAGACTCGCAAAATATTTAATGTAGTGCAAAAATTATTCGGGAAATCTTCAAAGAGTGCTTTACGGGAAAAAAACGATAATAATGCAATTGAAATAGTTAACCAATATACGTTTGCTTACCTAGAAACTGTGAGTGGATGTCCGGTAAAATGCATTCCTTGTCCTGTTGGAAGAAATACAGTTACTCAGCATCCAACAACTGTATTAGATTTGGAAACTGCGCGTAAATGCTTTGTAAAAATTCGCGAAGAATTTCACATCAAAACCCTGATAATGGGCAATTGGGGAGAACCCTTATTGCATCCTCAGTTTTCAGCGATTGTGAAGATTGCAAGGGAGTCTGGGTTAGAGGAAATAGGTATTTCTACTTCACTATCGGTTGATTGTGATATGTCTGAAATTGCAAGATCGGGTCTTGATTTCGTTCAGGTGTCAATCTCCGGCATTACGCAGGGCATTTACAACCTGAGCCATAGGAAAGGTGATTTTAACCTGGTTATTAGAAATCTAAAGAGTTTAGCAATGTTAGCCCATAACCAGATTAGGCCATTGAATGTGGCGATTCGATGGCACCGTTATCGCCACAACGAGTTTCAATACGAATCAGCTAAGACCCTCTGCAATGAACTCGGAATTGGGATAATACCATATTACGGGCACCTTGGATCTATTGAAGCAATTCGCGATTGGTGCAATAACTGCTTAGAAGAGCCCATCAAAAGCTTTGTAGATAATTCAGTTTTTACCGAATTTATTTTGCAAGCGCTCCAACTGAACGCAAATGCTCAAACATGCAAACAGTCTGAGTTCCTTGTTATTGATGCGGATGCTACACTTGTTTTTTGCTGTTCTTGTTACGACTTTTACAAACAAAGCGTTGAGTTTCTATCTATGACCCCTGATGATATCAGTAAATTCAAGCAACTAAATTCTTCTATGTGCAAAACATGTTTGGCCAACGGCTGGGCAGGATACATGAATAGACCAAAGAAGTTAGAGGAATATGGCGGGTTGATTAAGTTAAAATGTTGAACTTAGGCTTTCACAACGTTATGATGTCAACATCTTTGAAATGTAAGTTTCAATATAATTGATGCTGGGGGTTGCAGTTAATGACTGGGGAAGTGGCAGTTAAAATAAATAATCTCACAAAAACTTATAAACTTTATGATTCAATTCTGGACCGTTTCAAGGAGTCGTTGAATCCTTTCGGGATAAAATATCATCGAGATTTCCATGCACTTGATGATGTTAGCTTTGAGATAAGGAGAGGAGAGACCGTTGGTATCATTGGAATGAACGGTTCTGGTAAATCTACACTACTGAAAGCAATAACCGGCATCCTGACTCCTACAAGCGGGAGTGTTATAGTAAACGGTAAAGTCTCGGCACTATTAGAACTTGGTGCAGGGTTTAACCCCGAGTTGACCGGGCTTGAGAATGTTTATTTTAATGGCACACTTATGGGGCATTCCAGAGTAGAAATCGACGAAAAACTAGACGATATACTTTCTTTCGCTGATATCGGAGACTTTATTTATCAACCAGTAAAGATTTATTCTAGTGGCATGTTCATAAGACTTGCATTTGCCGTTGCAATAAACGTTGATGCGGATATTCTCATTGTTGACGAAGCTCTTGCTGTTGGAGATATAAGATTCCAACGAAAGTGTTACGCAAAGCTTGAATCATTTCATGAAAGCAACAAAACTATACTGTTTGTTTCACATGGGTTGGATTCAGTAAATATTCTGTGCGATTATGCTTATCTATTGAGTGGCGGTAAAGTTATAGAACATGGGATACCTAAAAACGTCACAAGAGTTTATCAAAGACTAATGCTAGATCATGTGATGGTAAAAGATAGAACAATGAATTCTTTTGACGACGAATTATCAGACACATCCGAATGTCTTTCAGAAACAAGCAAGAATCAAGTTGGAGTAATCCATAACAATGAAAAGCTGAAAAAGCAGGTTGAAGCTAAATTAACAACCTGGGATGGTCAGAAAAAAGCAGAGATCATTGATTGTGGGATAACTGATAATGACGGGAACAGAACTACCATCCTAGAATCAGGTAAACATTACACCTTTTTCACTAAAATACTCACTTATGTCGACATAGATAAACTCCATGTTGGATATCCAATAACTAATGCAATGGGTTTGTTTCTATTTTCAACTAATAGTGATATTCAAAAAGTTGCTATAAATCCACAAAAAAGAGGGAGTGTGGTTGAGGGGAGAGTTTACTTGAGGATGTGGCTTGCACCTGGAGACTATTTTCTAACATTTAGGGCGGCCAACAAAGAAGAGGATTTTGACGAACTGCCAGATCATATTCATTTTGTTGTCGTTGGGGAAAGTAATGCTTTAAAGCGTTCGATTGTAAACTTGGAGCCGAAGGTCACTGTTAAGAATATCTATCTGACTCCCTGATACTATATAAATTGGTATACAATAAAACTGTAAATAGTGAGTTTACTCCAATGATAAACATTATCTTTCTTAAGATTTATTGTGCATTACATAGACATCTACACAAATTAAATATACTGCCACTCAGTCGCAATTTTGGCGTAGAAAGAGGTACTCCTGTTGGCAGATACTATGTTGAACAGTTTGTAAAATCGAATGGTAATAATATACATGGAGATATTCTTGAGTTTGGTGCCTCTGCAAGATACAAGAAATTTTTCAATGGATTTGAATCTTATGAAACAATATCTGTATCGAATGAGCCGGGGATTACATATATTGCTGACATACATAATATGAATGAACTACCAAACAAAAAATTCGATTGTATTGTATGTACCCAAGTGTTTGAGCATTTAAAATACCCCGAGAGCGCTGCAAAATCTTTATTTTTCATGTTAAAAGACAATGGGATTCTTTTGTTTACAGCTCCATTCATCAATAATGTGCATGGGTGCCCAAGCGACTATCGCAGATTTACACTTGATGGATGTCGTCTCATTCTTGAAGATGCTGGATTTTACCTAGAACAGATAAGCTATGGTGGAAATTGCATGGTTAGTACCGGTAGCTTGATGGGAATGGTTGCAGAAGATTTTTCTGAGAGTGATCTTAATACTAAAGATGATGTTTATCCATACAACATCCTAATCAGAGCAGTAAAATTAAAATAGATTACCAAGTGATTCTTTAATCCAATGGACAAAGGATGTCTAATGACGAGAAAGCAGAATGTAAAACTGATGTCTTTCGGATTCAAATACGGTATACCAAATGCGAATTACTATTTTGATGTTGGTTTTATTAAGAATCCTGCTCGTGATCCCAAGTGGAGCTTCTTTTCAAGGCCCGATTCAGAAATGCGCGCATTTGTTCTTGAGCAGCCCCCGGTGATCGAATTCCTAAAGTATGTTGTACCTCTCATCAAAATGTTGGCGCCTCTTGACCAAACTCAGGTTTTTGCTTTTGGGTGCAATTCTGGACGGCACCGAAGTTACATTCTCGTAGAAGAAATTGCCCGGCAACTAAAGGACATGGGTGTTGGCAATAAAGTGGTTCATCGCGAAGAGGATGTGCCGTGACCTTATTTATTTTATTTACGGTCTAAGAGGGATCTAGCAATGATAATAATTAATGCGGGAATGCCTAAATCAGGCACTACATTGACTATTCAATATCAACGAGACTTGATACGATGTGTTAGCCCTAGGAACGGACTTGAAGAAGTAAATAAATACTCCTACAAAGGTTACCTCGACACAATAGATGACAACATAGCAGACACTCTTCGCAGGGTTCGTGATAATTACGGACCTTTCGTTGTAAAAATCCACTCTCACCCCACTAAGGCTATCAAATCGCTGATTGACGCAGGTGAAGCAAGAGCTACTTTTTCATTTCGCGACCCTCGTGATACTATTTTATCGGTATTGGATCATGCAAAAAGAACTCGTAACGGATTAGATCCTTCAGGAGCCTTTGCGACGCTCC
Organism: uncultured delta proteobacterium; assembly: GCA_963787125.1. Classification (GTDB taxonomy): domain Bacteria; phylum Desulfobacterota; class Desulfuromonadia; order Geobacterales; family DSM-12255; genus VEOV01. The sequence continues at coordinate 225,221 of CAWBBV010000007.1, read as the reverse complement.
AAACAATATCTGATGGAATCTCTTTCGCTCGCAGTAGCATAGAGACTTATTTCGCCTGGAAAGCTTTCGGGAAGGCACTATTCATTCGTTACGAAGATTTTATGGATGATAAAATCCAAGTACTGGAAAAGATGGCTCGTTTTTTCAACTTTAAGATTACAGATGAAGAGCTTCGTACGCTTTACGAAAAACATGAAGCATTGAAAGAGACTGCATGGAACTTCAACAAGGGAACCACTGAGCGGTGTTATCACGAGATGAGTTACCATGAACTCTCATTATGTGACGAGGCATTCGGTAGCGAACTTGTGAGGATGGGTTATAAAAGAGTAGCCAACCAAAATGATACGGATGCAGAGGAAGCCGCAATGGATGATATTAAGAAAAAAATATGGGAACCGAGCGGGTTGCTTCGTCCAATTGAATTCGCTTCAACTCCAAAGAAAGACCTTGCGATTGTTCTGGTTAACCGTAATAGGCGAGATTTGACAGACTCTCTTTGTCAACAAATTGGGAGCTTTAACAATACCCACAACCTAAGTTACGATATCTTTGTCGTGGATATAGGTTCCGAACCTGAAGAGCGAAGCCCTTTTACTACAATTGAATACGAAGACAAGGATTTCCGGGGCAAATGCTATGGGCATAATGTAGGGATTCGTCAAGCAGCTTTGACAGCCGACTATCGCTATTATTGGGTAATGATGAACGATCTGCTTTATGACGACCAGCCTGACGCCATGGATATAATGATACAACTGATGGATAATCATCCGGAATTAGGAATACTTAGCCCAACCAGCATTGAAAAGGGCAGAGATTATCCGGGTTCAAAACCACAAAAAGGGCAAACTTTTCGCAAAGTACCTGTGTGTGAATACCTATCTTTTATGATGCGCGGTGAAGCCCTAAAAAGTGTAGGGTTTCTGAATCCGAATTTTCGCTACTCTTGGGGTTCCATTCATGAACTCTGCTATAAATTGTACCGTACCGGCAAATGGATGGTCGCCTATTGCGATACGGTGCACTATGACCATCTCGGAGGCACCACCTACGGGCAGACTAAAAATGTAGTGAGTCGCGCTGAATACAACGAGAATGCGAAGAAATTTGCGGCTCATTATTTCATCGAAAATTATGGCCATGATTGGGATAAGCGCTTCGAGTCAGCATTGCCGCCAGAAGTGACTTTGAGGGACACATATGCTCGCCACCGAGCCTATTGGCAAGATATTTTTTCACCGAAAGAACAGCTGATCATGGATAAATCATAACTGATTTCCTTAAATACCTTGAACCTAAATATTCATTCGGTACTGCTTTAGCGCTCAAGTGAATCATTCTCAGTTGGAGGAGTTGGTTTTGTGAAAATTGTGTTGATTAGAGCTCCGTTTATAAATACAAGATCTGGCCCTCCTGTTGGCCTTGCATATCTGTCAACAGAATTAAAAAACGCAGGGCATGAGATTCATATAATTGATTTCAATGTGGAATTGAATAAAAAATATCCAGATTCTATTGCATATAATAGAGACTTTGAAATTGATTCACACAACGATGTTTATCATTTTGCCTATGGAGAGATGGATAATTATTGCACTAGAATATTGGATATGAATCCGGATCTTGTCGGTTTTCATCTTTCTTATCCAACGTTTAGATATTCAAAAGAAATGGCTTTAAGATTATGTAAACATGTGAGGTGTATTGCTGGTGGCCCTTGCGCTTCATACAATGAGAAAGAATTATTAGAGTTGAACATATTTGATACAGTTGTTAGCGGTTATGGAGAAGAAGGTATCTTGGCTGCAATAACTAATAAGGGAATCATTACAGAGCCATTAATTGCTTCAAAAAAATACGTCCCTGATTATAGTCAAATGGATTTATCAGATTATAACGGCATACTGCCTGTAATAACTACAAGAGGCTGTCCTAATAATTGTAATTTCTGCACACAGAATCACACGTACTATTATCACGACATTGAATCTGTTGTTGATCAAATTGAGTCGATAAAAGACGTTAAAATGGTTATGTTTAACGATTCAAACTTGAATGTAAATAGTAACCGGACTAAAATGTTGTTCGAAGCGCTTTCTGGTATAAGTAATAAGCCTTACGGCCATATTTTCGGATTACAGATAAAAAGCGATTACGGGATGTACGTAAACTTGATGGCCAAGTCTGGCGTTAAAGAGGTCAGGATAGGCATTGAATCAGGTTCGATCAGAGAACGTAATAGTATGAACAAACCTAATGTTAGCAATGAGTTGATAGTAGCCTTCGTTAAAGAACTTACTGATAATAATATAAACGTAATGGCACAGTATATATTTTGCTATCCTGACCAAACAGAGCAAGACAGGTCACTAACGCGGAAATTGATTAATGATATTAATCATAATGCTAATCCTAGTTATGTTAACCATTTTTTGTACAAATTTGTCGTACATCATGGAACTGAAAAGTATTTTGCTGATAAACATGGTGTAAATAGCACATCCCCACAGAACTGGACCAACATATTGTATAATCCAGAGGCGATAAGAGATTTAGCCGAAAAATATCAGCAAGAACTTCCTGAGAATTGCAAAATATTACTGTGAGACAATGATGCGCAATTGTATAATCCTTGGGTCCGGTAGAAGCGGCACGAGCATGGTGGCTGGCACCTTGGCTAAGTCTGGCTATTTTATGGGGGACAATTTGCTGCCTCCTCGCCAGAGTAATCCCAAGGGGTTTTTCGAGGATCCCTTTATTAACGGAATAAATGAGCAAATTTTATCAAATGTGCGTTTCAAATTAAATGACAGAATCAAAAGGTTAATTTCTGGAAGAAAGTTTTCAGATGGGCAAAGATGGCTAGAAATTATGCCCATAGGAACACAGCTTTATCCTTCAAAAAGCATAGAAAACAAGATATCTATTGCCGTAGACAAATCCCCTTTTTGCTATAAAGATCCAAGGTTCAGTTTCACTCTTCCTTTCTGGCGACCTTTTCTGGAAAACACGGTATTTATTTGCGTTTTCAGGGAGCCATCAATCACTGCACTTAGCATAGTTAAAGAATGCAAAGACATGGAATATTTACACTCCCTAACCATGAGTTATAAATATGCATTGGAAGTTTGGCACTCAATATATACTAACATATTAGAATCACATATGAGTCAAGGTGAATGGTTATTCATTCATTATGACCAGATTGTAAGTACCGAAGGACTTGATAGGATTGAAACATTAACAAATGCCAAAACCGACAGATCATTTCCAGACATTAAATTAAAAAGGACAAGTTCCAGTGAATCTGTCGACAATAAATACAGGTATGTTTATGAAAAACTATGTTTATTGTCAGGGTTTTAAGCCAAATTAATACGATTATTTTATTGGGATATCGGTAACTTCATGAACGGCGTCAGCCTAATCATTTGCTGTCATAATAGCGCAGAAAAATTGCCTCAAACAATATATCATGTCAATAATCTTATAATTCCTAATTACATTCAGTTTGAAGTAATACTAGTAGATAATGCCTCTACTGACGAAACTTCTCAAATCGCAGATAATCTCTTCTCTTATCATCTCAAACAAGTCACCAAGATCATAACCGAACACGAGTTAGGCCTTAAAAATGCCAGACTTAGAGGTATTGCTGAATCTCAATACGAATACATTTGCTTTATTGACGATGACAACTGGATTTGTCCTGAATGGATTGATATCGTTTATAAAATTATGTCTGCACACCCTGACGTGGGAGCATGTGGTGGTTTAGGATTGCCAAGCTTTGAGACGGTTGCCCCGCCATGGTTTGAACAATTCAAAGGGTGCTACGCTGTTGGCCCTCAATCGGAAACTACCGGATATGTAGCAGACTCGAGAGGGTACCTGTGGGGAGCTGGGCTGAGCATCAGAAAGTCAGCGTGGGAAGAAATCATCAATAATGGTTTTACCTTTACCCTTTCTGGTAGACATGGCACGAACCTGAGTTCAGGGGAAGATTCCGAAATTTGTTTTGCGCTTAGATGTTTTGGCTGGCGACTCTGGTACGATGAAAGACTTTCTTATTATCATTACCTCCCCACGTTCAGACTTACATGGAGATATCTAAAAAAATTGCACGGGGGCTTCGGTGCGTCTGAAGTCGTTTTAGGCACTTATAGAGAATTTTTTAACTCGAAACCTGATTATGCCCCTGATTTTAATAATGCTTGGATCGCAGATGCACGCTCAATAATAGACTCATATCAAAACAGATACATGGAGTTGTTGTTTTTGCATCGCGAAATTGAAGGTTCATTAAAGGCAACAGAGGCTCATTATCAATTCGGTAAGCTTTTGGCAATAATCAAATTGCGCAGTAGATATGATTATATAAAGTGGCAAATTTTTACTTTTTGGCAAGGCTCAAAAGTATGTCGTGATAGATCAAGATTGATTGTAACAACAAAAAGTACTGACATGTTAGCTGCTCAATCAGTCAATTCTTTATCCAAATCGGAAAAAGACGAAATGATTCAATATTTACAACTACGAGTAGATGCCCTTGAATCCTCCCTCTCCTGGCGGATCACCAAACCTTTGCGCTGGCTGGGAAGGAAAATCAGGTAGAGGTAGAGGTAAAGGTAAAGAAAGGCGGGGTCAGGGAGCTGTTGTGAAGCAAAGGCGGGAACTGGGAACTGTTTTAAGGCAAGTCGTGATCTGGGAATTGGGATCGGGGATCAAGTTTGAGATTTGAGGTGCGGGGGACTAGGAAAGGTAGAAGAAGGGTGAATCGGGTCTTGTCGAGAGGGTGTCTGAACGCAGTCTCAGGGTTTATTTAATCTCCCCGAATTCTTTCAGTAAAACAGGCACATCATCGACTACTGAGCGCCATACAATGGAGATGTCGACGCCGAAATATTGATGAATCAGCTTGTCACGGAACCCTGCCAAGTCTTTCCACGGAATATCCGGCTGTTTCATTCGAAACTCTTCGGAAAGATTTTTTGTAGCTTCGCCAATGATCTCGAATTGCCGTATAACAGCATCCTGAATAATGCGGGCTGCGTTAAAACCATCGTAATCGAGGTTTTTAGTATATTCGCTAATCTGTCGAAGAGCATCAATGATGTGTGACAGATAGACCCTGTCGTCGCGGATCATAAGGCAATTACCTTGAGTTCCTTCCTGATCCGGTCAATAAGGTATGGGCTGATAGCCTGTTCGGTTAACAGGTCAATTTTGACTCCAAGCAGTTCCGATAACTCGCGCTCGAGGCGGATCACTCCGAGGAGGCTTTTTTGTTCCGAAAAACGGACTAATAGGTCTAGATCGCTGTCGGGACGAGCTTCACCGCGTGCATACGAACCGAAGACGGCAATTTGAGATACTCCATGGCTGGACATGAAATTGATAATGGTTTTATCGAAAGGCGTGACCTGTGGCATATTTAATTACTCCAAGGTTACTTTTATATTACTGTATAGCATGTCGGATTTATTTGATAAAGTTTTATTGATTCGGGTACGAAAGACTATTATGTCATCAGTAATGTCGTTGATTCCTCCCTCTCCTGGCGGATCACCAAACCTTTGCGCTGGCTGGGAAGGAAAATCAGGTAGAGGTAAAGGTAAAGAAAGGCGGGGTCAGGGAACTGTTTTAAGGCAGAGGCGGGAACTGGGAACTGTAGAGACGCAAAGGAAAGAGCTGAATGGTTGAGTAGCTGGGGAGTTTATGGGGAGAGGCTCCCGTCAAAATAATTTTATTGTCAGTACATTGTCCGTACGATATAGTTGACACATATGATATTAAAGGAGCACCCAATGCCTACTTTGACCATTTCAAAAACAGAGCGGATTGATGTCCGTGCCAACCTGTCTGTCAAGCAGTTGCTGCAGGAGGCGGCACGATCTTGCCACAAGAGCGTCAGCGAATTTCTTTTGGATGCCGGGATAAGTGCTGCTAACCAAACTCTTGCCGAACGCCGCCGCTTTGAGCTGAATGATGCCGAGTGGCAGGCATTCCAGCAGGCTCTCGACCGCCCGGTACAATCATATCCCCGCCTGAAACGCTTGCTCACTGAACCTGGGGTTCTGGGGTGAGCCTATTCTCTTATGATACTGTCCGCAAACTTGAAGTAGCCGACAATGTCAATTCGTTTGATTGCGGTCAGCCGGCTCTGAACCAGTTTTTACTGCGTTTTGCCCTGACCAGTCAGAAAGCCAACAGCTCGCAAACCTACGTTTGCGGCCAGAGCGGCAATGTAGTGGGTTTTTACACTCTGGTTGTGGGCAGCGTCGAACCGGCGACGGCAGCAGGACGTGTCGTCAAGGGGTTGGCCAGGCATCCGGTACCGGTAATGATTCTGGCTCGTCTTGCGGTTGATCGGAATCATCATGGGGGCGGTCTGGGTCGTGCCCTGTTGAAGGATGCCATGCTCCGAACCTTGCAGGCGGCTGATATTGCCGGGATTCGAGCAATGCTCATCCATGCGAAGGATGATGCAGCCCGGAATTGGTATCTGAGATGGGGCTTTGAGCCCAGTCCTACAGATCCATACCACCTTTTTCTGCTGCTAAAGGATCTGGCGCAACTGGTCAAACCTTAAGGCAGGTCAGCTCACCAAACCTCATGGCCTCAACTGAAGAGACCTTTCAGTACCTGCTTAAGATAAGCTCTGCAAACCTGGCCGAGGCAGAGAGCCGGGATAAACTGCTGGTTGAGCTCAAGACGAAAACTGCTCGACTTAAAGCCCTTCATTCCTCCCTACCCTGGCGGATCACCAAACCTTTGCGCTGGCTGGGAAGAAAAATCAGGTACAGATAGAGGTAAAGATAAAGAAAGGCGGGGTCAGGGAACTGTTGTGAAGCAAAAGCGGGAATTGGGAACTGTAGAGACGCAAAGGCAGAGGCGAGAAAGTAGAGGCGGGAATCGGAGAAGGTAAGTTAATTTGCCTTGAATTGTAATGCCTCGATCATTGAGAAATGTTTTGCATTTCCGCTTAAGAGGATGCGTTTGCTGACTATGGCAGTGGCAGCAATAATCGCATCAGCAATAAGGAGTCCGTGGCTCAAGCGATATGTATGTAACAGTTTTATCGCAGTTGTTGTGATTTCAGGGGTGATCGGGATTATAGTCATCTGCTTGAGAAGCCGGGAGAGTTCACGTAGTTCTGATTTGTTACGACAACCGACGACAAGTTCCATTTCAGTCACAGCGCTGACATGAACTCTACCATCTGATAAGAGGTTGTTTAAGTGTGCTATGGCAGCAAGATTGCCTCGGGCAATATTAACAAGTATGTCGGTGCCCAGGAGTTGGTTGCTACTCATGGCGACTCCAAGAGTTTTGTCTTAATTCACTTACCCATTTTGTAGGGTCGTTCATTTCCGGACGGTCGCTCCACATACCAATAAATTTTGAATCGGTCAGCAAGGTTGTTGCTGATGATTTATTCTTAATAGATGTTTTTAGCGGTGCGGTACGTTGGCGATATTTTGTTTTCAGGAAATTGTAGAAGTCGGTGACTTCCTGTCGTGCCTGTTCCGGGAGGCTGGAGAGATCAAGTGTTGTAGCGTTTGCAGATTTCATGTCCACCTCTATACCTTGAAGGGATAATATTTTGATAATGCCAATACTTTACAGCAGATTGACTGCGGAAGCAAACAGGTGAAAAGGCCTTAGACTGTAGATACGCAAAGGCTGAAAGGCGGGATCTGGGATCAGGGAACTGTTGTGAAGCAAAGGCGGGAACTGGGAACTGTTTTGAGTCAAGTCGTGATCTGGGAATTGGGATCGGGGATCAAGTTTGAGATTTGAGGTGCGGGGGACTAGGAAAGGTAGAAGAAAGGCGCGAAGAATATGGAATTTACGGTAGGTACGGGGAAGGATGGCAAGCTATTGACACTTGTCACGTTACATATTACACTTCCTCCATGATCAGGACCTTTGCAGACAAGCAAACCGAGTTTCTTTATCTGACCGGACGCTCGCGTAACCTGCCACCAAACCTTGTCCAGCGAGCAATACGGCGGCTTGAATTTCTGACTTATGCCGTCACAATTGAAGATTTAAAAGTCCCTCCAAGTAATCGTCTCCATGCTTTAATAGATGACAGGTCTGGTCAATACTCCATTTCAATCAATGCGCAGTGGCGTATATGTTTCATCTTTAAAGACGGCGATGCCTATGACGTTGAAATTACCGACTACCACTAAAAAGAGGGTTACCATGTCCATAACTAATTTAAAGAGTCGTATGATTGCACCAACCCACCCAGGGTCTCTTCTTCGCGAAGAGTTTATGCCGGACTATTCTCTCACAGTCTCCTCTCTGGCTGCTGCTCTCAAGGTGTCACGACAGAGTGTAAATGAACTTCTGAACGGGAGGCGTGCATTAACACCGCTTATGGCGCTTCGCTTGTCACGGCTTTTTGGCAATAGTGCCCAGTTCTGGATGAATGCACAGTTGGCGGTTGATCTTTGGAAAGTGGAAAGGGATCATTTGAAAGAGTTGGACGAAGTGCCACTGCTCAAGGCTGCATGATCCTGAGGAAATGCAGGAACCATGGGCGGATAGTCTCAGCTGCAGGAGAATCCAGAGTGGGTTTTTCTGTTAGGGAGTTTCGGGGACAATTTATTATTAATAAGATCTGTCCTTACATGAAGCCCCTACATTCCTCCCTCTCCGGGCGGATCACCAAACCTTTGCGCTGGCGGGGGAATCTGGTGAGACGTGAAGGGTGAAGGGTGAATCGGGCCATGTCGAGAGGGTGTCTGAACGCAGTCTCAGGGTTTATTTAATCTCCCCGAATTCTTTCAGTAAAACAGGCATATCATCGACTACTGAGCGCCATACAATGGAGATGTCGACGCCGAAATATTGATGAATCAGCTTGTCACGGAACCCTGCCAGGTCTTTCCACGGAATATCCGGCTGTTTCATTCGAAACTCTTCGGAAAGATTTTTTGTAGCTTCGCCAATGATCTCGAATTGCCGTATAACAGCATCCTGAATAATGCGGGCTGCGTTAAAACCATCGTAATCGAGGTTTTTAGTATATTCGCTAATCTGTTGAAGAGCATCAATGATGTGTGACAGATAGACCCTGTCGTCGCGGATCATAAGGCAATTACCTTGAGTTCCTTCCTGATCCGGTCAATAAGGTATGGGCTGATAGCCTGTTCGGTTAACAGGTCAATTTTGACTCCAAGCAGTTCCGATAACTCGCGCTCCAGGCGGATCACTCCGAGGAGGCTTTTTTGTTCCGAAAAACGGACTAATAGGTCTAGATCGCTGTCGGGACGAGCTTCACCGCGTGCATACGAACCGAAGACGGCAATTTGAGATACTCCATGGCTGGACATGAAATTGATAATGGTTTTATCGAAAGGCGTGACCTGTGGCATATTTATTACTCCAAGGTTACTTTTATATTACTGTATAGCATGTCGGATTTATTTGATAAAGTTTTATTGATTCGGGTACGAAAGACTATTGAGTCATCAGTAATGTAGTTGATTCCTCTCTCTCCTGGCGGATCACCAAACCTTTGCGCTGGCTGGGAAGGAAAATCAGGTACAGGTAGAGGTAAAGAAAGGCGGGAACTGGGAATTGTAAAGGTTTTTAAGGGCTGGACAGGAATGGCTGAAAACAAGGGCGGGAACGGGATTGTGACTGTTTCAATTATTGCGGCAATGAGCAGAAATCGGGTCATCGGCAGAGATGGTGCTATCCCCTGGAGTATCCCGGCGGATATGAGCAGGTTTCGGGAGCTTACTTTTGGGCATACCGTTATTATGGGGCGAAAAACGTTCGAGAGTATCGGCAGGCCGCTGCCGGGCCGAAAGACCATCGTGGTAAGCAGACAGCCCGATTATGCTCCGGCAGGAACGCTGGTAACCGCTTCTGTTGCAGCTGCACTGCGGCTGGCAGAGGCGGATGGCGAGGTCTTTATCTGTGGCGGCGGCGAGGTTTATACGCGGGCGCTGCCTTTTGCGGAAAAAATTTACCTGACAGTTGTCGATCTTGAACTTGAGGGAGACTCTTTTTTCCCTTGTATCGATGCGGAAGATTTCGAGGAGATTGCAAGGGAGCGCATCTCTTTTGATCCACCTGCCGACTTTATCCAGCTCAGAAGAAAAGCTCCGCTGAACACGGCAATTACAGCATGAAAAGCCTTACCGATGAAGCGCTCGTTGTCGGCATGATGGATTATCGCGAGACCGACAAGATTATTCATCTTTATACGAAAGAGCATGGCAGGATCAGCGGTATCGCCCGCGGCGCCAGGAGCAGCGTTAAACGCTTCGGCGGCGTTTTTGAACTCTTTGCCCGTCTTGCTGTCAACTTCATCCCTGCCGAAGGCCTTGTCACTATCAGGGATGCCGAGGCTGTGACGATCTATCCCGGCATTCGCCAGGACTTTGCGCGGATTGCTCATGCCGGCTATGCCGCTGAACTGGTTTCAGCTATAACACCGGAAAATCTTGCCAACAAAAGAGTCTTCAGACTTTTAAGCAGCTACCTTGAACAGCTTGACCTCCACCCTGTTGTCCCTTCCGACCGGCATTTCTTCGAAATCAATCTGCTCAACATCCTGGGGTACCGACCGCCACTGGAAAGCTGCGCAGACTGTGGCGTGACGCTGGCAGTTACAGGCGGCTTCTGGCAAAATGGTGGTAGTCACGGGATACACTGTCAACGCTGCTGCCGAGGGGGGGAAAGACTCGGGGGGACAAGTATCTCGCTCCTGCTTGAAGCGATGAAAACCGGCAGATTCGGGCATGTTCATTTCGATGCTGATGAAATCATTGCAGTGAACCGTTTCCTTGATGCCTTCATTTTTGCAAATACCGGCAGAACGCTCAAATCGCTTGCTTTCCTGCGGCTTTCTCCTTGACAAAAGCGGGTGAAAGGCTTTAATTGTCCTTGATTTAGATGATTTTGCAAAAGTCCAGCAGTTACTTCAAGGAGACCCCTGTGCGGCGAATCGCTCCCTTTCTGTTTCTCTTTACCGGTTTAACCGGATGTGCCGGCAATGATCTGATTGTCCAGCGGCAGAGCAGTCTGGAGGGGCGGCTGGAGCAGGTTATGCAGGCTCACAATAGCGCCAAGGCTGAACTTACTGCCGCTAACGTTCAGATTCATGAACTTAAGGAGCAGTCGCTCAAGCGGGTCATAGCTGAAAAGGAACTGCAGTTGCAATATGACGCACTGCAGGGGCGGGTGAAGATTCTCTCAAACAGGCTCGCCCAGCTTGAAGCGTCAACCCGGCAGTCAGCTACTATCGAGCTTGTAAATCAGGAGAGCATTGCCGCCGGGCGTGAAGAGTCTGTCCAGGCCGCCTACATGAAGGCTTTTGGCCTTTTTAGCGCTAACAACTACAGGGAAGCTGCCGAGGCATTCAACTCTTTTATTGCCGCATATCCGGAGAGTGAATATGCGGCAAATGCCCGCTACTGGTTGGGCGAGTGCCATTTCAGTGAGGGTCGCTATAAAGAGGCAATAGACTCTTTCACCAGGGTTCTTGAGATGAATCCTCCCCAAAAGAGAAGTTCTGAGGCACTGCTGCGTATCGGCATGGCGTGGTATCGTCTCGATTCCGGAGCAAAAGGGGCTGCCGTCTTGCGGCAGGTTATGGAGCAATATCCTGGAAGTGATGCCGCAGTTAGAGCTAAACAACAGCTTGACGGGAAATAGAGAGTTAGCGAGGTTGTATATGAGATTCTTCAGATGCCTGGCAGCTGCGGCTGCTCTAGTTTCAACACTTTTTGTCTGCGGAGCCGGATATGCCGGCCAGAATGGTGAGCCGACAGTTTATATCGTCAAAAAAGGGGATACTCTTTGGGGGCTTTCAGAACGCTTCATGAAAGATCCGCACTACTGGCCTGACCTCTGGGCTCGTAATCCCAACAAGATTTTGAATCCCCATTTTATCTTTCCAGGTCAGAAACTGAAAGTTTACCCTGACAGAATCGAGATTGAGACCGTGAGAAAAGAGACGGCTGCTCAGCCTCAAGCAGAAGCGGCAGCAAGCTCCGGGGCACCAAAGGCTGCTCCGGTGGGTGCATCTCCACAATTTGCTGCAGCGCCGGAACAGACAACAGAAGAACGCTACTTCACGCTCAATGGCGGTGAAGGTTTTATAGCCGGTGATGACTTCAAACCTGTCGGCATTGTTATAGCCGGTCAGCACAACCGGCAGATCTTTGCCGTTGATGATGTTATCTACACTGACATGGGCCGCAGGCAGGGGGTTAAGGCCGGTGATCGCTTCAATGTCTACAAGCGGCATTCACAGATAAGCCATCCGGTAACAAATCAGATCCTGGGCTACAAAGCAATCCCTTTAGGGGTTATCCAGCTGACCGAAATGGCTGACAAAAGCTCCAAGGGACTTATCACCGAGACTTTCCTGGAGATTGAGCCAGGAGCTGTCCTTTTGCCATATAAGAGCGGGAAAAAGGAAATCGTGCTTAAAGCTCCTGAAGTTGATCTTTCGGGATATATAGTGGAAACCAGAACCGGCATTCAGGCTGTAGCTGCCGGTGATATTGCCTATATCGACCTTGGGAGCCGCCAGGGTGTGCAGCCCGGCAACATTCTCTATGTTGTGCGTAAGGTGAAGGTAGAGATAGATTACTTTTCCAAATCAGATTACGACCTGCCTGTTGATGTTATCGGGGCACTGCTTATAGTTGCTACAGCCGAAAATACGTCAACTGCCCTTGTAATAAAAAGTATTGATACCATCTATAAGGGCGACAGGCTGGAGATGAAGAAGGGGCGCTGATATTTTTGGCTATAACGATAAATGACTGATGATCCTTTTTACTGGTTTGCGCTGCGCTCAGTGCCGCTGGTGGGGAATGTAACCTATCGACGTCTGATTGAACATTTCGGTTCACCGGCCAAAGCTTTGGCGGCATCGCTTGACGAGATATCCCGTATTAAAGGGGTAAATTCCTCGGCCGCACTCTCGCTAATCAATCATGATTACAGCCGGGAAGCAGAGCTCGCCGCCGCTGCTCTTAACAAAAGCGGTGCAAAACTGGTGACGCTGCTTGATGACGACTACCCCGTGCTGCTAAAAGAGATTTCCGATCCGCCTCCATACCTTTACCTGAAAGGCAAGCTCCCGGCTGCAAAAACAGCGATTGCTATTGTCGGCTCCCGCCGGGCATCGGATTACGGCCTGTCTGTTACCGCAAAATTTGCTCGTGAGCTGGCCGAACAAGGGGTAACAATTGTTTCAGGCCTGGCAATGGGGGTTGATGCTGCCGCACATAAAGGCGCGCTGCAGGTGTCCGGCGCCACTGTCGGGGTGCTTGGCTGCGGCATTGATCTCGTTTATCCTGCCGAGAACCGGCAGCTTTACCGGCAGATGGAGGAAAAAGCTGCCATTGTCAGCGAATTCCCCCCCGGCACCCAGCCGGATGCCAGCAACTTTCCCCGGCGCAACAGAATTATCAGCGGCATGTCGAGAGGAGTGCTTGTTGTTGAAGCCGCAGAAAAGAGCGGTTCGCTCATAACTGCCCGATTCGCCCTGGAACAGGGACGGGAGGTCTTTGCTGTCCCCGGGAACATTAACTTCCGGGCAAGCCGTGGCACGAATAGCCTCATAAAACAGGGGGCGAAACTTGTTGAAACCGTCGCCGATATTATGGGAGAACTCCCGCCGGAGAGCGTTAATCTTCCCCTGTGGGCTCAAAATCAGGGGTTCAGTTTCAGTGCTGATGAAGAGCAGATGTGTCGATTACTAGCCGATAAACCTCTGCATATCGATGAGCTGACCGTCCGGAGCGGATTGACAGTCGCAGCTGTTTCCGTTATGCTCCTTCGCCTTGAGCTGCAAGGCGCTGTTATGCAGATTCCGGGGAAGTTGTTTTCACTATCATGAACGCATTATTAAAATAAAACTATAATAACAGGTACATATGTCAAACAAACTTGTCATCGTCGAGTCGCCGGCAAAGGCGAAAACCATTGAGAAATTCCTGGGGCCGGGTTATCAGGTCCTCGCTTCTTTCGGGCATGTTCGGGCACTGCCGAGCAAGCAGGGTTCGGTCGATATCGAAAACGGATTTGAACCGAAATATGCTGTCCTGCCGGAAAGCAAAAAACATCTCGACGCCATCAAAAAAGCGCTGAAAGACGCCGACACTCTTCTCCTTGCAACTGACCCCGACCGGGAGGGTGAGGCGATTTCCTGGCATCTTCTGGCAGCGCTGGGACTGACCGGCAAAAAGAGCACCATTCCGATCAAGCGGGTAGTATTCCACGAAATCACCAAAGGGGCGATCATAGAAGCGGTAGAAAACCCGCGCGACATTGCCATCGATCTGGTTGATGCCCAACAAGCCAGGTCAGTTCTGGACTATCTGGTAGGTTTTAATCTATCTCCCTTTCTCTGGAAAAAAATCCGTTACGGGCTTTCTGCCGGGCGGGTGCAGTCGGTGGCTTTGCGGCTTGTCTGTGAACGGGAAAAGGAGATTCTGGCGTTCATCGAACAGGAGTATTGGACCATCGGAGCGAAACTTTCCGGTAAAGGCGAACAGCCGTTCAAGGCAAATCTCATCGAAGCGGCGGGAAAGAAGCTGGCCAAGTTTGACATTCCGGACAAAGCGGCTGCTGACGGGCTTGTTGCAACCCTTGCACCAGCAGCTTACAGGGTCGATAAAGTAACAAAGAGCGAGCGCAAGCGGCAGCCCTCCCCGCCATTCACTACCTCGACGCTCCAGCAGGAGGCTTCCAGAAAGCTCGGCTATTCTGCTAAGAAAACCATGTCAACTGCCCAGAAACTTTACGAGGGGATTGATGTCGGCGAAGGGACTGTCGGTCTTATCACCTATATGCGTACTGACAGTGTTGCCCTCTCCAATCAAGCGCTGGATGAGGCGAAAGAGGTGATAACCTCTCTTTACGGCAAAGATTATGCTTTGGCAAAGCCGCGATTTTACAAAAATAAATCCAAAAATGCCCAGGAGGCTCACGAAGCGGTCAGGCCGACCTACATTTCCAAGACTCCGCTTGAATTGAAAAAATATCTCTCCCCTGACCTGTTCAAGCTTTATGATCTTATCTGGAAGAGAACCGTTGCCTGTCAAATGGCAGAGGCGCTGCTGGATCAGACTTCGGTTGATATCTCTGCGGGCAAAGGATACACCTTCCGTGCCGCTGGCACCGTTGTTCGCTTTGCCGGCTTTATGAAGCTCTACACTGAGGGGATTGATGATGAAACAGAAGAACGTGAAGGCACCTTGCCGCCGCTGACAGAGGGGGATCAGTTGCCGCTGCAGGAACTTCTGCCGGAACAGCATTTCACTCAGCCACCGCCACGCTATACTGAGGCAACACTGGTCAAAACTCTCGAAGAGTACGGCATCGGCAGACCGTCAACCTATGCCAGCACCATGAACACCCTGGTTGAACGCAAATACTGCCGTCTCGACAAGAAACGTTTCTTCCCGGAAGATATCGGTATGATTGTGAGTGATCTTTTGACAACTCACTTTACCAGATACGTTGATTACAACTTCACTGCCGGACTCGAAGAAGAGCTTGATCAGATCTCCCGGGGGGAGAAGCAGTGGAAACCGTTGGTAGAGGAGTTCTGGACCCCTTTTGCGGCACTCTTGAAGCAAAAGGAAGGGGAAGTCAGCAAAGAAGAGCTGACAACCGAGGCACTGGCCGAAAACTGTCCCGAGTGTGGGCAACAACTTGCCGTCAAACTCGGTAAGCGGGGCAAATTCATTGCCTGTAGTGGTTATCGGGAAGGCTGTCGCTACACCCGGCCGCTTGTGCAGGATGGCAGCGAAGTTGCCGAACCGGTACTGTCGGAAGAGAAATGTGAAAAGTGCGACCAACCGATGTTGATAAAAGATGGTCGCTACGGCAAATACCTCGCATGTTCCGGCTATCCTGCCTGCAAGAACATTCAACCGCTTAACAAGCCAAAAGGGACAGGCGTAGTCTGCCCTGAATGCAAGGAAGGCGAGCTGATCGAAAAGAAATCCCGCTACGGCAAAATGTTCTACTCCTGCAACCGCTATCCGCAGTGCAAGTTTGCTCTCTGGGATCTGCCGATCGAACAGCCCTGCCCGCAATGCGGCTTTCCACTCCTGGTGAAAAAGGTTTACAAACGGACAGGTGAGTTCTTGAAATGTCCGAAAGAAGGTTGTGAATATTCGACTCAGGAGAAAAAGCAGGAGGCAAAACAGTAGCCGGCATTCAGGAGTCAGAATAAAGCTTTTCAGGAGTCTGTCGGACTTAGGAAATAAAAGCGAAAATTCGGCTGGACGAGGACAGATTTAGTCGATTTTGCAGGTCAATAGTCGTCCTATTGACCAAGAAAGCGGATAAATATGGACCGTTCAGACGGATTTGCAGCAGATTTATTCTAATTCCGACAGTCTCCTAGCTGAAGACTGACTCCTGACTACTATTGTCTGACTATATGAAACTAATCTTCCCGCTCCTCATAATTCTTCTCGCAGCTACCCCCTCCTTCGCCGAGCCTAAGATACCTGAAAAACTCATCTACAGCCTCAGTTGGACAGGTATTCCTGTCGGCGTTGCGACGCAGGAAATAGTTGACGAAGGTGAGGTCCGGAAGATTCTCTCAACCGCCAGATCCAACGACTGGCTTTCCACATTCTTTCCAGTTGATGACCGAACTGAGAGCATTCTAGAAAAACAGGGAGAGTTCCCCGGAACGACCAGAAACTTCAAGATGCTTTTCAAGGAGGGGTCTCGTGTCAGGAATCGGGAGATTAGCTTCAACCCTACGGAGAAGACCGCCCATTTTTTTGACAAGAAAAACGGCGAGCATCTCTTCATCCCGCTTGAAACAGAAACCTTTGATATTTATTCAAGCTTCTATTATGTCCGCTACCAGACTCTGGAGCCTGGAAAGTCGCTCTATATTAATATTCTGGACAGTAAGCAGCTACACCGAATCGAAATCCGCGTACTGAGAAGAGAGCGGATAAAAGTGCCTGCAGGGGAGTTTGACACGATAGTTTTGGAGCCTATGGTCAAAGCGGAAGGTGTTTTCGAAGGGAAGCGGGGGGCGTATATCTGGTTGACTGATGACGCCAGGAGGATCCCGGTCAAAGCGCAAACCAAGGTAACAGTCGGGAGTGTGACAGCAGTGCTGACCGGCGGAAACTACTAAGGACGTTGACTAATTAGCGACAGAAACCGTTACCTTGCCGACCCCGCCTATTTCAGCAGATAACCTGTCACCCGCCACTACTCGGCCTACGCCAGCCGGTGTTCCTGTCAGTATTATATCCCCTGGTTCAAGAGTGAAAATTGTCGACAGGTGGCTAATGATTTTGGCCGCGGTATGAATCATGAGCCCGGTACTGCCGTTCTGCCGCAGCTCTCCGTTGACTGTCATGGTGATAGTCAGGCTCTGTGGGTCCTGAATCCTTGCAGCGGGCACGAAAACCGATAATGGACAGGCCGTGTCAAAACCTTTGGCAATATCCCACGGCAGCCCTTTTTTCTTGAGCTCATCCTGAACATCCCTTAGCGTCAGGTCAATGGCGACTCCATAGCCGCTAAGACATGAGAGCGCATCAGCTTCCGGAATGTTTTTGCATTTTTTACCGACCAGCAGCGCAAGTTCGGCTTCATGATGGCAGTTGGCAGAATATGAAGGGATTATGACCTCTTCACCATCGTCTATTACAGAACTTGCCGGCTTCATGAAAATGACCGGGGTCCCGGACACTTCATTCCCCAGCTCTTTTATATGATCGACGTAGTTTCTGCCAATGCAGAGTATTTTACCGATTGCGAGGGTTTCCCCGTTTGTCAGCATTGCTGGTTTCACCTGTTTCTCCCTGTCACTGACAAATCGCAGCAAACAAAATTAATTCAATCATCCTAGAGCGCCGCCACCTGGAAGAGTGGAAAGTCTGGCGCAGAGCTCATTGAAAGCCTTACCGCCGAGTTTAAGTTCGACCGGTTTTCCGTTTTCCTGATAACCTATGGTAACGAAGCCCCCTAAGAATTGATTCTCCATCTCTGCAAAAAGAACTGCTGCCGGGTCAATCAGGAGATTACCGGACTGGATGAAGTCTCTGGTCTTCAGAGTCTCTGTCATAAATTCCTGCTCACCTTTGGTCACCTTCTTGAAAAGCTGCTTCCTGACGGTAGCACCGCCAAACCAGACATCCATCATCCGGCTGCTATCGGTAACCAGAGGGTTTTCAGCCGGGGTAGTCAGCTGTACTGCAATCACAAGGTTTACATTTATAAAACGGTTCATGAACACTCCATATTTCTGATTGCGTTAAACTACCCTATGCTCCGATTAAATCCAAGCTGAAAAAACTTACTGGTATTGTCGCCTGGCAAACAGTCCCGACCCTGACAACCAGGATACATGCCAGTGTACATAAAAATCCCCCGGGAAAAACAAGTTCCCGGGGGGGTCAACCAGCAGCTGCTCAGCCAACTACTATCAGCGCCTGATTACCCGCAAATTCCCCAGGCCGACCTTGTAATTTCCTGAAACAGTTACATACCCTTTATAAAGATCAGACATGTCCGTGATTTTAGCGTAAAACCAGCCACCACCTCTGGCACGATCCTTTTTTTCCGGAGCCTGGTAAATATCACCGCGATGGTTATCATTAAACGCGATTACATGCATACCCAGTTTCAGTTCGGACCGGTCAGCGATGCGAGTTCGCCAGTAGTACTTTGTCCAGTAATTCTCGCCGTCCCGCACCTTCATAAACTCCCCTTCCCCTTTGGTATCAGCGCCGGGAGGGGTAACAACCTTGGCAAGCTCCACCCATATCCAGGCGTGACCGCTAAGATCGTGCTTTTGCACAAAATAGTCATCACTCTGAATAAAATGGTCGTCATCCACACCGTTTCCGGCTGAAAAACCAGAGTCTTGTTCCGGTGCCTGCTCTTCAGCAGGTGGTGCAGAGCGTTTCTTTACCCTGGTTTTCGGCTCAGGAGGAGGCACGGGTTCATCCTGCTGCGCAGGGCTCGCTTCGCGCACATCTTCCCCGATGCCATAGAGATGCTTGTTCACCTGGTTAAACGTATCATCGACCGAGCCCGCCGCCGCAAAATTCGTCAGCGCCAGAAAAACCACAAAAACCGACAAAATTCTCATCATCACTTTCGCCCTCCTGTCAAAACATATTTAGCCGCTATCATCTCCATAGCCCTGATAAACAGGCCAAGTGAGTTCAATCACTGTTGGCTGCATAGATCTCTTCAAAATCTGCTGTTACACGCCTGAACGCTTCGTATATCTCCGGGTCAAAGTGAGCCGGCATTGTGCGGCCATCCCCGTCCAGAATTATTGAGCAGGTTTTTTCATGACTGAATGCCGGCTTATAGACCCTTTTGCTCCGCAACGCATCATACTGATCAACCAGCATGACGATCCGCCCTTCAAGCGGTGTTTCTGCGCCTTTAATCCCTCGTGGATAACCGGTGCCATCCCAGCGTTCATGGTGTGTTATGGCTATTGATGCGGCCATCTGCAGCATCGGGAAGCTTGACCCTGCAAGGATCTTCTCTCCCACTTCAGTATGTGTTTTCATCAACATAAACTCATCTGCTGTCAGCGGGCCTTCTTTAAGCAATACTGAATCAGGAATACCGATTTTACCAACATCATGCATGGCGCTGGCAATGCGAATCATGGTCACAAATTCCGGAGCAGCACCCACAGCCTCAGCCAGTCGCCCGGCATAAATCCCTATTCGGGAAATATGCTTGCCCGTATCTTCGTCACGAAGTTCAGCAGCATTGGTAAGCCTGACGATTGTCTCTTCGCTCAAACCGCGTAGCTGCGTGAGGGCCGCCGCCAGTTCTGCTGTTCTCTTGGCAACGGTCATCTCAAGTTCACTTTTGTAGTTATTTTCAAGTTGTTTCAGGTTGCCGAAGCGAATCCCCTTTTCAACGGCATGGATAAGATGGGCGGGTGAATAGGGCTTGATTATAAAATCAAAAGCCCCCTCTTTCACAGCTGAGACAGCTATATTAAGTTCTGCATAAGCTGTCATGAGGATGACCGGCAACTCTTCATCTCTTGCATGAATCTGTCGGAGCAGCTCTATTCCGGTCATCGCCGGCATATTGACATCAGTAAGAACCAGGTCAAACTTCTCTGCCATAAGCGCCGCCAGAGCCTTTTCTCCTGAATCTACCGCGGTCACGTCAAATCCGGAGATACGGAGCAGTGTAGAGGTGCTGTCAAGGACATACTGGTCGTCATCTACCAAAACAATCTTTCCGTTCTCATTTTTCATCGCGTTATAACCTCTTTGACTGTCCTGAGAAGATCGAGTGGCGCAAGCGGTTTAGGCAGAAAAGTGGAGCTATCTTCCAGCATCCCTTTATCAATCAGCGCCTCTCTGGTATAGCCACTGATAAAAAGGGCCTTTACCCAAGGGGCTTCTGCTTTTATCTCCAGAAAAGTCTCCCAGCCGCTCTTTTGCGGCATAATTGCGTCAAGGATTACCAGGCTTATCGTCCGGGCGTTCTCCTTGAAAAGCTCAACTGCCTTGTTGCCGTTTTTTGCCACCATAACAGTATAGCCGAACTCTTCCAGCAGGCTCTTTATAATTCCCAGAACCTCTTCATCGTCCTCTACAAGCAAAAGAGTTTCATCTCCCCTAAGCTGCCCACTTGTCGATAACTTCGCAGCTGGCTTCGGCTCGTCTGCTTCGTACTCGCTATCATCCTGAAGCAGTGGCAGATAGATATTAAACTGCGTCCCCTTGCCGGGCTCACTATAGCAGGTAAGAAACCCCTTGTGCTGTTTGACGCATCCGTAGACAACTGAAAGCCCCAGGCCACTCCCTTTGCCGACGCCCTTGGTACTGAAAAAAGGTTCATAAATATTTTCCAGAGTTGCGGCGTCCATGCCGACACCATTGTCAGTCAAGGTCAAAAGGGCATAATCACCCACACTGCCGTAGCCATAACGCCTGACAAAATCGTTATCCAGGGTCGCGCGCCTGGTTCCTATCCAAAGTTCCCCGCCATTTGGCATGGCATCACGGGCATTATTCACCAGATGCATGATTAGCTGCTCGATCTGGACGGTGTCTGCCAGGATCTCAAGGGGGGCTTCACTCAGGAAGTTATGCAGAGTTATATCTTCACCAATAAGACTGGAGAGAAGCTTGCCGACTCTGATGACAATGTCGTTAAGGTTTACCGCCAGAGGATTTGTCCGCTGCCTGCGGCTGAAGTCGAGCAGACCCTGGACCAGTGTTGCAGCCCTGTCCACCGAGTTTCTTATCTGCGTTAGAGATGATGTCAACGGCGAATCTTCGGCAGTATAGAACTCCATTATCCCGACATAGCCGGCTATAGCCGTCAGGATGTTATTGAAATCGTGAGCCAGACCTCCAGCCATGCGACCGATTGAATCCATTTTCTGGGAGTACTGGAGCTGCTCTTCAAGTCTCACCCGTTCAGTGATATCTTCCTTCATCGCAATAAAGTGGGTTATTTCCCCTGCTGAATTTTTTATCGGCGCGATAAGAGCGTCTTCCCAGTAAAGTTCGCCGTTTTTCTTCCTGTTATGAAACCTCCCCCGCCATTCCCCGCCGTCACGAATAGTTTTTATCAGCTCGCGATAGGTCTTTGCAGACGCGTCCACCCATTTGAACATGGATGATTGCTCACCCTGAACATCTGCCAGTTGATAACCACTTATCTCGGTAAAGCGCGGGTTCACATACTCGATAACACCGTTATTGTCAGTAATTATGATTCCGATCGGACTCTGGGTAACTGCGTAGGTCAGCTTCACCAACTCCTCTTCCAGGAGTTTCCGTTCCGTGATATCCTCCAGAGTCTCAACAGCAGCAACCACTTCCCCCTTGTCATTCAGAACCGGCGCGGCATTGAAAAAAAGATACCGTTTCCTGCCGGCAACTGTCACCCACTTCTCCCCTTGAACCCCTTCACTTATTATATCTGAGCGACTGAACTCCTTTGTCTCGAAGGGGATTACCCGATCCATCAGTAGATCGGCAAGGCACGGTGTTTTCTCATGATAAAATGCACTCCAGTGCCTGTCTGTCCCGACAAGATCTTCAGCTGCAATCCCCGTCAACGCCTCACAGGCCCGATTCCAAAAAAGCAGATTATGGTCACAGTCAATAACGAAGGTAGCTGTGGCAGAACCCTGAAGAAGGCTGACAGTGAAGTTTTTCTCCATGGCAAGAGCATCCTGAGCACGCTTCTGTTCGGTAACATCCATATAGATACCGACAAGGCCACCAAGTGCTCCATCCACCGCGGCAAAAGTTGCTTTATGAAAGATTACATTACGGAGAGTTCCATCAGCATACGGGGCAACGCTGCCGAAGAGCTGTTCGCCACCTCGAGCTAACAGCTCTTCATCTCCACGGCAGTAGATATCTGCAAGCTCCTGAACAAAGAAATCGTGTGCCTGCTTACCAATCACATCTTTTCTGGCAGCGCCGGTAGCATTTTCAAATGCCCGGTTACAACCGAGATAGAGCCCTGCGGAATCCTTGTAATAAATGGGGTTAGGAATGGTATCGA
Source organism: uncultured delta proteobacterium (assembly GCA_963787125.1). GTDB lineage: Bacteria > Desulfobacterota > Desulfuromonadia > Geobacterales > DSM-12255 > VEOV01. Next base: position 202,667 of record CAWBBV010000007.1, on the reverse strand, counting down.
TAAGTATTTGCAGGAATCCGAGCTGCTGCGCCTGCTCTTTCTGCCGCTCATCGATCAGCTTCGTGAGACACCAGGCAGAGCCGGCGGTAAAAATTGAACCGAATAAAACCAGCGCTGAGAAAATAGTGAAATGATTGTGAAGGGTCCTGAAAAGAGACAGAACAAAAATAGCCCCTGCTGTCGCCAGGAGCGGCAGAGATACCAACAGGATAATCTTCACTTTCAAACTGTCCCAGTTCAATTGACCTCTCTGTAGTTCTTACCAGTTTTCGCCAAGAAGCTCGAAGTGAGCCTTGGGATGGAGACAGGCGGCACAGAGATCAGGAGCCTCACTGCCTGCGTGCAGATAGCCACAGTTACGGCAGCGCCAGACTTCCGGCTGGTCACGCTTGAAAACACGCTCTGCCCCGATGTTTTCATACAGGTCACGATAGCGCTTCTCATGCTGCTTCTCGGCTACTGAAATTGCGTTCCATGCGGCTGCGATACCCGGAAAGCCCTCCTCTTTTGCAATTGCAGCAAATGACGGATAAAGCTCGCTATGTTCTTCATGCTCGCCATTGGCTGAAGCGAGAAGATTCTGGGCGGTAGTGCCGATAATACCGGCAGGGAAGCACGCAGTTATCTCCAGATCGCCACCTTCAAGAAACTTGAAAAATCGCTTGGCGTGCTCTTTCTCTTGATTTGCAGTCTCTTCGAAAATGTCGGCAATCTGGACATACCCCTCCTTTTTGGCAACCCCGGCAAAAAAGGTGTAGCGATTGCGGGCCTGACTCTCTCCGGCAAACGATTTCAGCAGATTCTGCTCTGTCTTTGTCCCTTTTACTGACTTACTCATTTCTCTCTCCTCTTGTTTGTTCTTAAATTTTGTTCAATTCGTTCCTGATCGCTTCCAGGAATCTAACCGGTGCAACAGGCTTTTTTATAATTATCGCCCCGACAGGAAGATCCTGTTTCTTCAAAAAGTCCTCTGAATACCCACTGATAAAGATGAATGCTGCCTGAGGATTCACTTTTAATATTTCATGATATGCTGCGACTCCGCTTTTTTTCGGCATAATAACATCAAGAATACTTAGGTTGATAAGCTGGCTGTTCTGCTTGTAAAGATCAACAGCTTCAACACCATCTGTCGCTTCGATAACCCGGTAACCAAACTGTTCAAGCATCTTTCTGCTCAATGCCCTTACCGCCTGATCATCTTCGGCCAGAAGCACAGTCTCAGTCCCTTGCAGATGTGTGAGCGTGACAGCACTCCGTTCAGTAAGGTGCTGATCAGGAGCTACCTCCGGAAGGTAAATTCTAAAGACCGTTCCGACACTTTTTTCTGAATGACACTCTATATAGCCGTTATGGTTTCTGATAATGCCGTAACAGACCGAAAGACCCAACCCCGTACTCTCGCCTTCAGACTTGGTGGTATAAAACGGCTCAAAAACTCTGGCAGCTTCCGCCTCGTCCATGCCCGTACCGTTATCGGCAAATGAGAGCATCATGTAGGCGCCGGATGTTGAAAGCCCGTTTTTTTTCACAAAATCGTCATCAAGCATGCACCTGGAAGTAGCGACTATTATCTCACCGCCTTTTGGCAATGCGTCTCTGGCGTTGGTTGCAAGGTTTAGCATAACCTGCTCGATCTGTTCCGCATCAGCCATTACAACGGTCTCGTCCTGACAAAGGTTGACGCAAAGCTCAATATCTTCACGGAGAACTCTTTTCAGCATTTTTTCCAGGTTCTGAACTATCCTGTTTAGATTACTTATCCGCATATCTGTCAGCTGTTTTCTGGTGAATGCCAGCAGGGAGCGGGTAAGATCGGAAGCTCTGTCTGCAGCGGCGAGTATCTGCTGCAGACTCCTCATCATCGGATCATCCTCAGCCATCTTCATCTCTATCAAACTTCCAAAACCGATGATCGCCGTCAGAATATTATTGAAGTCGTGCGCCACTCCTCCCGCAAGCGTTCCTATTGCCTCCAGCTTCTGTGACTGACGCAACTGCTCTTCAAGGCACTTAAGCTGAGAGATGTCGCAGAAAGTGATCACAGCGCCAACAATACTGCCATCCGCTGCAAGCAGCGGACGACCTCTGTACACCGTCCTGATAAAGCTGCCGTCAGCACGGATCAACTGTTCATCCGCATTAAAGTACTCTTCATTTTTTGCAATAGTCGCCATGACTCTGCACTCTGGCAGTTTGTCAGTGTGTTCCCTGGCACTGGCAGCGCAGTAGACAAAGTCATGGAGATTCTTGCCGAGAAAGTCAGAAGCCAGGTCATAATCGAGGATTGACAGGCAGGCCTTGTTCACAAAGGTGCAGTTCCCCAGTGGGTCCAGACAGATAATCCCCTCAGCCGCAGAGTTTATTATCTGTGCAAACAGACTGTCGCTATTGCGAAGTTCGGAGATTAACTCTTTATTCAGCATCACGCAGCACCTCTGTAAATCTTCATCTGAACGGGGGTGGAGAAGTGTTAGCCTTTATTATAACTGACTCAAGGAGGATTTCCAGTCGGCAAGAGAAAAATTGTAGGGACGCAAGATTTTGCGTCTCTACAAAGCAACAGGCCGTTATCTGGCTACTACGCCAAACTCAACCCTCCCACCGACTATGCCCCCTTTGTCGGCGCTGGCAAAGGGATCGCCGCTCTTCTCAAAAAGCCGCTCTTGCGGCAAACTGCCCTCTTTCAGCAGGAAATTCATTGTGGCAAGAGTACGCTCTCTTGCCAGGCCCCGCAGCTGCTGCTCTGTCACAGCCGTGTTGGCAAGGATCAGCTTTTTCATCTCATCATCAGGCAGGGCCTTGACTGCCCCGATAGCTGTCCTCGGCTTGGGGAATTTTTCTTTTTCATAAACTGTTTTAAGCCATCTAGAATACTCAGCTGGAAGGATTTCTACTGCTTCATGCTGTACGCTGCTATGATCGCGTTTCTCTTTTGCCAGAAAAAGTAATTTTTCATTCTTCATCTTCTTGAGCAGCAGTTCACCTCTATACCCCTCTGGATCGCGCTCCCTATCAGAAAAACCGGTAATTTCAAGTCTGATGCCGGGGCGCTCGCCAAGTGCCTTTGCCAGGGCACGCAGCTTCTCCTCTTCGGCAGCTGACAACCTGCTTGAGCCGGATGAAAAAGTTATACTGCTAAAATCGGTGCCACCACCGAAACTTGCCTGTAAAAGCGCGAAAGGCGATGTGGCTGCCTTTACCAGCAGGTTCTTCAGCACCTGGCCGACAACCCCCCAAATACTGAATTTAGGAGAGTCTGTCCTTCCGGAAACCGGCAGATCAAGATGAATCTCGCCGTTCTTGTCTTTTAACAGTGCAACGGCAAGCCTAACCGGCAGAGCAGTTGCCTTGCTGCTCTCAACCTTGTCCCCAAAGGTAAACTGGTCGATAAAAACCTTGTTCTCCGCTGTCAGGCTCTTTTTTTCGATCTTGTACTTCATGCCGAGCGAGAGCTTGCCCTTGTCAATTACATAGCCAAGATATGTACCTGAATAGGGGGTTAGCGGCGAGAGCTCGATATCGCTGAAATTGATCTGCATATCGAGGAAAAGCTCGCTGGCCAAAGGGTTCACTTTGCCGGATATTTTCAGCGGCGAGTGATTTTCCAGGTTGCCACGCAAATCAATATCTGCAGCTGAAGCAGCGTCAGAGCTGAGACCGCTGATTCTACCCCCCATATTCAGCATTGTCGTGGCAAAGTCTCGATTCAAATGATGATCGCTGAAATCAAGTGTGCCGGAAGAGAGCGTAATGGTGTCGATGCGGATATTCCTGTTACTGGCAGCTTTCGGTGCCACGGCTACCGCAACGTCCGTCTCTTTCGCCGGAGCCTTGTAAATATCCTGTAAATTAATTCGGCCATTCTTATTGACTATAAGTTTCGCATAGTAGTTGTTCAGGCTCAGACCGCTCATGGCCAGAGTAAACGGCTCAAGCGTCCCGCTGAATTTATCCAGAAGAAAACTCTCCCATTTAAGGAGATCATCCTCATCTGCATCGATTACGTGGAAGTCCCTTATCCCGGCTTCACCATGGAAACTGCCCTGTGGTTTGCCTTCTTTCACGGCAACATCAAGGGTAAGTTTTGTATCCAGTTTCCCGTCGACAAGGGCAATGTTAAACCCGTTCGGCAGATATGGATCAAACTCGGCAAAGGGGAAGTTCTTGCAGATAATATCCCCTTTAAAACGAAATGGCGCAGGATTAACCCTGCCACCGAACGTGATCGAGCCTTTTGCGTACTTTGCAGCAACAGCAACAGGCATCTCCGTCAGTTGCGGCCCGTTGATGAGTGAGAGCTCCGCCTTTATATCCGCCAGCTCGAACCTCGGCTGCTCCTCTTTCAGATAATCCTGAAATGTAGCGTGCAAACCATTCAGAGCCACTTTGCCGATCTTCCATGAAAATGGTTTTTCTGTTACTGGAACAACCGCCGGTGCTTTAGCTAAAGCATTTTTCGGTTTTATCAGCAGAGATGTCGAGAGTTTTCCGGTCAGATCGCGAGAAATTGCCACTTTGCCGCCAGACGTAGTTATCTTTTCCAGAAAAAACGCCCTCTCTTTGAGATTGAGGCGCCCGCCTTCAGCCACCAACAACGGCAATGAAACACCATCACTCTTGCCAAATGGGACGCGGACGTCCTTGAGCCGGAGCTGGGCCCGATCGATTGTCAACCCCTGCTCACTGCTGAAAGCAAGGTCTCCGCCAAAATCACCTCTTCCGCGGACTGGATCGTTTAACAGTGCTGACAGGTAAGTAGCTTCGAGAACGATATCTGCCAGGTTAATCCGCGCCGAAACGGCAAGGGGTTCCAGAGAAATATTTCCGGATGCAGTGGCTTTCTCTTTCCTGCCTGTTACTAACGAAAGTGTGTATGGTGCCGGCACTTCGCCTCTGCTGGCAAAATTATCCAGGGAAAAGGCGATATTCTTAAGCTCGACAGAGCTTCCGCCAGAGGGGTGATAATCTTTAATATTCACAATCCCTTCAATTATCTGCAGCTTACTTATGGAAATATCCGGCTTCTTAGTCTCAGCCGGAATCTTCTTGTCAGCACCATCACCTGCTGCTTTGCCTTTGAGCCGGAGCAGGTTCCAGACACCCTGCCTGTCTGCTGTCACTGCCAACTGTGGATTCTCCAGTGAAAGTTTATCAAACTCATAACGACCCGTCAGGAGTGCCAACTTGCGCATTTCTACAGAAAACAGACCGAGTGAAAAGAGTGGCACGCCGGAATTTTCAGTTATAGCCAGATTTTTCACCCCGATCAGACCAGAAATATTGATATCAGGCTTTCCACCACGAATCAGATGATGATCAATTCTTATGTTTGCGACAAGCGAGCCGTTGGTAATCCTGACTGGAAGTTTTTTCGGGAAATAAGCCGCATAGGAAGGGATGTCAACCCCTTTGAGATCAATATTGAGCGTCGCGGTCAGTCCTTTTTCAAATGGCTTGACCTTGCCTGCAAAAATTAGCGGCGCGCCATTAACAACAGCTGAGAGCTGCGGATCCACGTATCTGTCAGCAAAATAAGCGATGCTGCTGATAAAGGGGACCTGGAGAGAAAGTTGTGCGACAGTGTGGCGTTGGGGCGCTGCGAGAGCGTTGTCGTCAAATTCAATTTTGCCATTTTCAATCACTATATTGTTGAGCGAGAACCGTGCCGGCTCACCACCCTTCTTTTTTGGCAATTTTGCCAGGATATCGCTGAAATTGTAACTGTTGGGCGAATCGCGCAGAAGATGCACGTATGGTGAACTGATCTTCAAGGATGAAACCACCGGCGCCATTCTCCAGACAGAGGTCGGGCTGACCTTCAGCTTCAGGCTGCTGAAAGAGACAAAGGTAGCGGGCGAACTCTTTTCGGCCAACTTTACCCCTACAACTTCGGCTGACCAGTTAAGAGGATTGATATAAACTTTGGCTACCGTGCAGCTGCGGTCGGTGGCCACGGCAATCTGCTTTTCAAGTTGGCTTCTGACAATGTATGGCAGGACAAAAGCGGTGAAAATCAGCAGCGCGATAATGGCTGAAGCGGTGATAATGGCTATTTTACGGCGGCGTGACATTTGAATGCTCCTAACGGTTGGTCTGCCTCACACTATAGCGGCACGCGGGAGCAAGTCAAGCATGGCAACGAAATCCCTTGAAAGCTCAATGCTCCTCTGCTATCAAGACGGGTGACTTATTTTAAAGGAGTAATCTGAAAATGAACATCAGCATGAAAAATGTCGTGATTTTTGTCCGTGACCTGGCAATTGCGAAAAAATTCTACGTCGAGCAACTTGGACTGCCGCTCGTCCAGGAGACCCAGATGATGCTGGAATTTTTCCCGGGCGAGGGGACAAAATTCGGTGTGGCGCTGGCGATGCATGAAGCAGCCATGCCGCTTGTCGGCAGACATACCGGCATAACTCTGACCACCAAGGACATCGTCGCTCTCTGCCGCGAACTGACAACTGCCGGGGTGATATTTACCGAACCGCTGGAGGCATCCCCCTGGGGGAAGATGGCAGTGGTGGCAGACCCGGATGGCAACCAGATCGCACTGGTGGACAGATAGAATGAAAATCATAAACGGGCAACTACTGAACGAGATTACAGCTGCGGCTAAAGAAAATCCGCGCCTGCGGAAAAACTGGAACATTCACCCAAGCGACAATTTCCCTGCTCACCGCCTGCTTAATGCCATGGAACCGGCATCATACATCCGGCCGCACCGGCATCTGGATCCGCTCAAAGATGAGACGTTCATGATCGTTCGCGGTCGGCTCGGCATACTTATTTTTGACGATAACGGCGGCGTAACTGAAAAGTTGCTGCTTGATGCTGACGGTGAAAACATCGGCGCGGATATTCCGTCGGGAGTTTTCCATACAGCGGTCAGTCTTGCTGAAGGGACTATTTTCTTCGAAGCAAAGGCCGGGCCTTATGTACCGTTGACAGAAAGCGAGAAGCCTGTCTGGGCCCCGGAAGATGGAGCTATGGCCGCAAAGTACCTTTTTGACTTGAAAAAAGAGTTCTCCGCCTGATCATGCTCAGGGTACTCCTGTTAGCACTGCTCATCGCCTTTGCCTCAGCCGCTGCCGCAGCCCCTGTAAAAGCAAGGATTCCGGGCGGAACGGGGATTCTTCTTCTCAGCAAAACATCAACTGCAGAGCGCCCCGTGATCCTCATCTATAAAGAGCCGTCACTTGGGCGGATAACCGCGCTCGATGCGGCCAGGCTCCCGGCGCTGTCACAATCTATCTCTTCGCCGGATGGGCTAATTCCCGCCATAGTCACCTCTAAAAGATCAGGGTGGTTCCGGATCATCTATGATGATGGCGAACGCGAAGGGTGGGTAGAGGGTCGCTCTACGTACCGGTTTTACGGCTGGCAAGAGCTGCTTGTAAATAGACAGGTAGTGCTGCTTGGGGGGCTGAGAAAAGAGTTTTATCAGCTGCGCAGTAGCGCCGATAGCAATTCCGCGACGCTTGAAACTCTGGCAAAAGGGAGCATGGTTATCTCTTTGCAACTTGATGGCGACTGGATCAGGGTAACCACTGATTCACAGACGCAAGGCTGGCTACGCTGGCGGGATGAGAACGGACGGCTGGTGATCGCTTTCAATCTCTGATTAGTTATTGACTTGCAGCCTTTTGATATGCTATTCGAAACAACATGATTAATTCAGCCAACATAGCAGCACGAGCGATTATCACAGCGGCATCACCAGCCGCCTTGCTCCCCGCTGCTTGCTGAATAGAGTTTCAGCACTTTTTTAGAAAGTTTAGCCGTGGGTGACAAACCCACGGCTTTTTTATTACCTCGGAGGCGAAAATGAGAACAGATCTGGTTAGCCCAGGCGTTGGCGAGATGACTTATGAAATCAGGAATATTGTCAATGTTGCCGAAAAACTGCAGAAATGCGGAGTAAAGATCAACTGGGAGAATATCGGTGACCCGATTGTCAAGGGGGAGCAGATCCCGGTGTGGATGAAGGAGATTGTCGCTGCTGAAGCAATGGAAAACGACTCCTGGGGCTACTGTCATACCCGCGGGCTGCTCGAAACCAGAGAGTTCATCTGCGAGCTGACCAACGGTCGTGGCGGGACGCAGATAACTCCGGATGACATTATCTTTTTTAACGGACTCGGCGATGCCATTGCCAAAATATACGGCTGCCTCGATTCCGCAACCAGAGTACTTGTCCCCTCCCCCACATACACGACACACACACTGGCCGAATCTGCAAACTCAGGTGCAAAGCCGGTCTGCTACCGGCTGAAAGCAGAGGACAACTGGTTTCCTGACCTTGAAGAGATGCGTTGTCAGATAATCGATAATCCGGGCGTGGCCGCGATTATGCTGATAAATCCGGACAACCCTACCGGCATGGTCTATCCAAAAGAGACCCTGGAGAAAATTGTTGCTCTGGCAAAGGAGTTCGACCTCTTCATTATTGCTGATGAGGTTTATAACAACATCGTTTACAACGGTCAGAGCACAGTACCGATTTCTGACATTATCGGTGATGTTCCGGCAATCGCTCTCAAGGGGATCTCCAAGGAGTTCCCTTGGCCCGGCTCCAGATGCGGTTGGATAGAGACTTATAACTTTGACAAAGACGCTGCTTTTCAGAAGTACGTTAACGCCATTTTGACCCTGAAGATGAACGAGGTCTGCTCAACGACCCTGCCGCAAAAATGTATACCGCCAATCATGAAGCACCCGCAGTATCCGGTCTATCTTGAGGAACGGACCAGAAGATACGAGAAGATGAGCAGCATCACTTACAACTTCCTTAAGGATGTGCCCGGCCTGACCGTCAACAGAACGAACGGGGCATTCTACATGTCGGTAGCTTTCAAGGATGGGCTGCTTAACAGCAGCCAGTCCTTGCCGATAGATAAACCTGAAGTAAGGGAACTTGTGGAGAAACTTGTCAGCGGGGCCAACGTCTCCCCTGACAAGCGTTTTGTCTACTATACCCTTGCAGCAACCGGCATCTGCATCGTGCCGCTCTCTTCGTTCAATACATCCTTGCAGGGTTTCAGGGTTACACTGCTTGAGCGGGATGAGAGCGAATGCGGCAGAGTCTACGGGATTCTGGCGGAGAAGATCAGGGAATATCTAAACTCTTAAAAAAAAGCCTGAATACGGCAGCTTAAAACTGTCGTATTCAGGCCATTTACACTTTTGCTGGAGGCTTAAATTGGCTGAAAAGAGAGATCTTGGGCGGCACCGGAAAAGATTTTCGTTACGCTTCGGGATTGGTGAAGCGACCCGACTCGCCTTTACCGAGGACATCTCCACCACCGGGCTCTTTATCAAGACAACCAATATCTGTAACCCCGGCAAAGCTGTGGTTGTAGAGTTGCTGCTGGACGAGGCCACAACTGTTACCTTTGAGGCGCTGGTAATGTGGGCAAAAAAGGTGCCGCCGCAGATGATTCATCTGGTCAAGAAAAGCGGCATGGGAGTAAGAATAACCCGCTTCATCAGCGGTGAAGCGGAATACTTGAAACTCTTTGAGAAGTTGGAGTTGCGCTGAGAAGAAATTATTTTGGCAACGGTGCCTGAGAACGCGACAACTCCCGCACTGCCCCTTGTTCATCTCAGATTTATTTTTGTAAGCAGTATTCCCAGATATTTATTCAACGGATTACTGCGCGGCAGAAAACCCAGCGGCGGTGACCTTCTGACTCCCATTGCACCAAGTGCCTCTATTATGCCTCTGTGCTTGCCGTACCTTAGCCCCATTCTCAGCACCCATATGGCATCTTTTTTCCTGCCGGCAAGAAAAAGTATCCGCCCTTGCCGATAATAATGTTCAGGATTTTTCGGGTCTTTTTTAATGGCCTCATGACAGAGATTAACAACACTCTTGCCGGCGCCTTTAACTTCCGCCATACAAAGAGCAAGCGCTGAAAGCACCAGCGGAGTTCTTGACTGCAAAGGTACCTTCTGCAGATTCGCAAACGCAGTCACATAATCCTTGCAAACCATGCTCGCGGCTATCTCTTCCAACTGCTGAGCCAGCGCAGCGTCACTCATACTATTCATTTGTCACCCTTTTTTGTCTGAAACCTGCAACTGCACAATCTCTTTTTTAAGTTTGCTAATCTGGGAAAGCAGATTCTCCACCCCGGTTTCCATTATTCTGGCCGAATCCAGATTGCTCTGAGTTGAATCACGGACTGTGTCGATAGAGCTGTAGATCTGCATGCTCCATTCAGACTGTTCACCACACGCATCCTTGATGCTTTTTATGTCAGCCGCCATCTGATCCGTAAACTTTGCAATCTCATCTCCAATCTGCTGCTGGCTTGCAGCCGAGCTGTTAACCTGGGAAGTAAATCCCTTCATTCGCTCGACAGCGGTCATTATCGATCTATTTGTTCGGCCCGATTCCTGGCATGAACGGGCAATCTGCTCCACCATCTCTGCCACGTGCCTCATGGCGCCATGAATGAATTGACCGCCCTGCGCCTGCTCAACAGTCGCCCTGGCAATTTCGTTTACTCTTGTCGACGCCATCCGCACACCGGAGAGAATTTTGCCGAGCGCATCTCCGGAACGCCGGGAGAGATGCTCCCCTTCCTGGACCTTCTCCTCGGTCTGGCGGACAGCGGCTGATGCCTTGGCTGTCTCTTCCTGGACCCCTTCAATAAGCGCCGAGATTTCCATCGTCGACTGCCTCGTCCTGGTTGCAAGACCCTTGATCTCTCCTGCCACAATGGCAAAGCCTCTGCCATGTTCACCAGCCTGGGCAGCTATGATGGCTGAATTCAGCGCCAGCAGATTAGTCTGTTCAGCTATATCATCAATAACAGAAAGAATGCTACCGATGGCCGCAACCCTTTCAGAAAGTGCGTTTATGGAGGAAAAGGTTCTTCCCGAAGAGTTACGGATTTCGTTAATGCCGGCAATCGTCGCCTCTACCGCCGCCCTTCCCTGCTCTGCGTCCTTCAGTACCTCCCCTGAAATGGCAGCCGTCTCGCGCGCATTCTCCTCAACCTGTTTATTAGAAGCATCCATCTCGGCAACGGAAGAGGTGGTGCTGGCAGACGCTTCCATCAGGCTCCTGACGTTTGCACCGATCTGCTCCATAACAGCGGCCATCTCCACAATGGAAGAAGAGACTTCATCAATCGATTCGCTCTGAATCATGACATTTTTTTGCACGTTAGCGATACTTCCGGAAATCTCGGTGATTGACGCACTGTTTATCTCCGCCGAGCCGGTAAGATTGACGACTCCGGCGCTCACCATGTCAACGGAGCCGATTATGCCATTTACGGCCAAAGAGGTCTTTTCAACGCCGTCCGACTGAATATGTGCCGCAGTAAGCACCCGTCCGACTGCCTCACTGTTCTGCTGCGAGATATTTGTCAATTCGGTTGAGATGACGTTTATATTGATGATAAGAGCTTCAAATTTATCAAGCATGGTGTTCAGGTTTTCGCTTAGATGATCCATCTCATCAACGGACTTGGTAATTACCCTGGCAGTCAAATCTCCGGCAGTCACCAGATCGAGAGTTTTGGAAAGACTTTTTATCCGCCTGGCAAGATTTCTTCTGGAAAGCATCCAGATTGAGGCGGCCAGCATCAACGCAATCAGGAAGAACATTACCAGCACTATCCGGACAAAGCCTTGCACCTCGGGAGCAACGTCACTCTGCATGAATATTCCGGCATAAATGCTGCCTCCGACTGCAAACAGCAGCGATAAAATCTGAAAATAGCGCATCAGGCTCGCGCCGGCACGTAGACTCCGTAACATTGTCTCTCCTTCTGGCCATACATTGAATGAGGCATTATATATTAATTCTGAAAGATTTCCATACTGTTAAGACAATCGCTTTGATAATTCCCGGGCGGATTGACTTTAAGCAGGTCTTTTCCCTTGACTTGAGCCGTTTCACCGCTATTTTAACAGCAGGCAATACTTTAAATCCGAGGCGTCCGACTTGAACTTTATCAAAACTTTATACTGCAGACTACTGATAATCACAATGATCCTCACGTTGCTGCCCGCCTGCTCAAAACCGAAGCAGAGCAACGTTTCAGACAAGCTGAAGATCGTGACGACCCTTTTTCCGCTTTACGACTTTGCCAGGACAGTCGGCGGTGAAAATGTCCAGATCTCCCTGCTGCTTCCGCCAGGAGTTGAGCCCCACAACTTTGAACCGAGACCCGAAGAAATTATGACTGTCGCCAAAGCTGACATTTTCATCTACACAAACCGTGAGATGGAGCCTTGGGCCGAAAAACTCGTCAGTAGTGTAACCCGCAACAATAAACCGCTGAAGGTCGAAGCAGGAGCAGGAGCCCGCTACATAGGCACAGCGTCAGCCACAATCGACGAGCACCATGGCGACAAACATCAGGAGGGCTCCCGTGACCCGCATATTTGGCTTGACCTGGTCAACGCCGGGTTAATGGTCGACAATATAGCCGAAGCCCTTGCCAGCCAGTCTCCTGCAAAAAAAGAGCTGTTCATGGCAAATGCTGCTGCCTATAAAGAGCGGCTCCAAGCCCTGGATAACCGCTTCCGCTCTGAGCTGACCAATTGCACCACAAAAGAGTTCATTCATGGCGGGCATTACGCGTTTGCCTATCTTGCCGAGCGCTACAACCTCAACTATCTCTCTGCTTATGGAGTTTCCGCAGACAGTGAGCCGTCACCTCGCAAGATGGTGGAACTTATCGACACTATCCGCAAACATAAACTTAAAAGCGTCTTTTACGAAGAGCTGCTCTCTCCGGCGGTTGCCAGGAGTGTTGCCGCAGAGACAGGAGCATCACTAATAAAACTTCACGGCCTTCACAACCTGGAAAAGCAGGAGTTTGACAGTGGGGCAACCTATATCGGCCTGATGGAAAAGAATCTGGCCGCATTGAAAAAGGGGCTTGAGTGTCGCTAGGAATACTTGAGATAAACGATCTGAACTGTAGCTATAACGGCATGGAGGTGCTGAGCAACATCTCTTTTAACGTAGCGGCAGGAGATTATATCGGCATTGTCGGACCCAACGGCTCTGGCAAAAGCACCCTCATCAGAGCCATTCTCGGATTGATGGGCTCTGACGCCGGTGCAATCTCCCTTTTCGGCTCCCCCCTGAGCTCCTTCGCAGAGTGGCACAGGCTCGGCTATCTGCCGCAAAGGATAAAACTTTTCAATCCAAACTTTCCGGGCACTGTCGAAGAGATAGTAAAACTCGGGCTCATGACAGAAGGGGCAAGAAAACCAGATTCCCCACTTAATTGCCGGGCTTCAATTGAGGTGGCTTTGGAGATGATGGGTATTGCGCACCTCAAAAAAAGACTTATCGGCGATCTCTCCGGCGGCCAGCAGCAGCGGGTGCTCCTTGCCCGGGCAATGGTAAACCGGCCAGACATCCTGATCCTTGACGAGCCGACAACAGCGCTGGATCCTGAAACCAGAGAGCATTTCTACTCACTGGTCGAGGGGGTCAACAGGGATGCAGGGACAACTGTCATCCTTGTTACCCACGACACCTGGAGCATCGGCAAATACGCCAGCCGTTTCCTTTATATTGACAAGAAGATCATCTTTGACGGCAACTTCGATGACTTCTGCCATTCAGACGAGATGACGGCATTTTTTGGCGAACACGCTCAGCACCTCATCTGCCATCGGCATTAACTAAATTCCAAGTCCCTTATCACATCTGCATCTGACCGGGAGCTTGATTCGGCAGGTACTGTTCAAACTGTTTTTTGTCGATGGCGCAGCGATAGGCCTCTTCAGCACTGATTTTCTTTGACTTGAGAAGATCGAGCAGATGCTGATCCATGAGCTGCATGCCGTCCTTTTTGGCAGTCTGGATGATGGATGCTATCTGAAAAGTCTTTCCCTCCCTGATGAGATTACTGATTGCCGATGTTCCCAGCATGATCTCCAGAGCAGCAACTCTGCCTTTGCCATCGGCCGTGCGGAGTAGTTGCTGACAGACAACCCCTTTTAGTGATTCTGACAGCATCGCCCGAATCTGCACCTGCTGGTCGGGAGGAAAAACATCAATAATCCGGTCGATGGTTTTGGCCGCCGTATTGGTGTGCAGGGTGCCGAAGACAAGATGCCCGGTTTCAGCAGCACTCATGGCAAGCTGGATAGTTTCCAGATCCCTCATTTCACCGACGAGAATGATATCCGGATCCTCCCGCAAGGCTGCTCGCAGAGCTGAAGTGAAACTGGCGGTATGTTCACCGATCTGCCGCTGGTTCATCAAAGACAGCTTGTTTTCATGAATGAACTCCAGCGGATCCTCCAGCGTCAGGATATGCTCCTTGCGGGTTGAATTAATCAGGTCGATCATTGCAGCCAGAGTTGTGGACTTCCCCGAACCGGTCGGTCCGGTAACCAGCACCATCCCCTTTTTGAATCGGGTCATGCTCCTGACACCTTCAGGCAGATGGAGATCGTCGGCAGAAAGTATTTTTGACGGTATTATCCTGAAGACTGCAGCGATACCGCGATGTTGCATCATGTAATTGCCGCGAAACCGTGCCAGACCCGGCACGGCATAAGCAAAATCAAGATCTTTCTTTTCTTCGAACTGAGCTCTTTGCGGTTCGGTAAGAATTTCAAAGAGGATGCTTTTCAAATCCTCGTTGGTCAGCGACTTGAAGTTAAGCCTGACTATCTCGCCATGAAGGCGGAATATCGGAGGGTTGCCTGAGGAAAGATGCAGGTCGGAAGCCCCCTGTTCCTGCAGCATTTTGAAAAGCGCGTCTATTTTTGCCATATGAATAAGATCTCCAGTCGTAGTTATTATCAGAGAACCAGTGACGAAATGAACTCGGGCGGCGATATCTCGCCGGAATCAAGGAGAGCAAGTCCCATCGTGCGGACATCCCTGAGCCCCCTGTCATTCAGAAACTGTACCATCTCCCGGCCATCACGAGCTCTTTCCAGACAGTCGAGGATATCGGCGGACAAAGGGATAACCTCCAGCAGATATTTCCTGGCGGCAAATCCGGTATGACCGCACGCACTGCAGCCGGTTGCTTTAAAAAACTCCTGCGGCAACTTAGCCAAACCCATGGCAATCATCTCTTCAGCAGAAGGGGTGTACTGTTCCCGACAATCGGGGCAGAGCAGCAAAACTCCGCGACAGGTAATGATCCCTGACAGATAATCGGGTATAAAGTGGTGCTGCCGCCAAAGATGACCAAGGTAGTCAAACAGGGTCGCAAGGTCGCTGCCCGGGACTCCTGCCACCACCAGTTTCCCTCTGAGAGCGGCTTTGCCTGCTCCCAGCATCAGCTGCTCATCACCAGCATCTTCAATGGCAATGACGTCCGGATCGTGTTCCAGAATTGTCGCCAAAAGCGAGGAGAAGTCGCTCGACGGCAGATCTTTTCCTTCGATCCGTGGAAA
The DNA here is from genome assembly GCA_963787125.1 of uncultured delta proteobacterium. GTDB lineage: Bacteria > Desulfobacterota > Desulfuromonadia > Geobacterales > DSM-12255 > VEOV01. The sequence goes on along the minus strand of CAWBBV010000007.1, from coordinate 187,268 downwards.
CTGGAGCCGTCCCCTGCCAATCCCCGCTCCAAAGAGCATCACCCCCTGCCCCTTGGACCCGTGCTCATCAAGATAAAGATCTATCAGCCGGTCGCGATCAATCGTATCGCTGGCAGCACAAAGAACGATGCCGCGATCAAGTGATATTAACTCGCGCAGCAAACGCCTGTCTTCATCGCTGGTGATAAAATCATCGATGGTGGCAGGAAAAGTTGCCAACACCTGGCGGCGGATGGTGATCATATCTCCGCCGGCCACGGCGAGGAAAAGAGCCTGGGTTGCCAACTCCGTCCCCCGATAGTGGCAGGAGAGCGTGCCGCTGCCTGATCTGACCGACCCGTCCACCCCTGCCATGCGCCGCAGGCGCTGTTGTATCGGTGGGAGTCGATCCAGCGGAAATGATCCTACCTCGCGCCCCCCCTTTTTCTTTCTGGCCATGATTCGGCAGACTACTCCCACCGGCTGCAATGACAGCGCGGCAAGATTCTGCTGCACCATATAGCCAAGCAGGTAATCAATCAGCTTTGCGCCGGTGAGATCTGCATTGATATTGACCCTGGCAGCTTCAGGGAAAAGTTCCGAACAGAATTCCAGCGATTCGCCGTCTTCCAGCGGCCCGTAAAAAAAGGCCTGCATCTCCCGCAACTCTCTGATCAGGGCAACAGAAACGGAAACAGTACAGCCGGTGAGCTCCTCTATGGCGTTGATGGCTTCTTGATTCAACGGATCGGTCATGGCAACGGAAAGTTCATTACCGCAACAGATAATCGGCATGATTCCATAACGGCGGCAGATATTCCCGGGGAGCAGCTCAACTGCAGCAGGGTCAATCAGCTCCCGCTTCAGCCTTACATAGGGGATATTGAGCTGATTGGAAAGCGCCCAATCGATATCCTCCTGTGCAACGACGCCCAATCTTACAAGCGCCTCGCCAAACCGGCAGCTGCCGCGCTGCTGTTCCGCAAGAGCTGCAGCAATATGTTCCTCGGTAATTATCTGTGAATTCAAAAGGATAGACCCGAGCGATCCCGCTTTCACCAACTCTCCCATTAAACCCTCCTGGAACTGAATGCGTTTATTAGAAATCTTCACGGGGGAAAATGTTCGCCTCTGCTGCGGCACTTATCAACAAGCAGAATCAAGCTCTCTACCTTACCCAAAAAACTGTTGAATGTCTTTACAGAATCATTGTCATGACTATATGACTATCCTCAACCATAAGATTCAGCGAGGAAGCTATGTCGCGAGTTCATGATTGAAATCGGGGACAGACAGGTGCAGGTGTTCTTGGAATGAATACTGTGGGGATCGCTTGACGCGGGGGGGGCATTTGTCTCAATAAGTGAATAAATGTGCAATCTGACCGGCGCAATTTTTATACTGTATTTGTGGATGAATATTTACTCTTTTCGGGAGGGTCTGGAGAGGTTGCTTGCCAGATAATCTTCAAGGACGATGACCTTGATTTCCTTTAACTGTTTCAAAGCAGTATCATTGGTCAGGAAATAATCTGCCTTGCGAAAGATTGCCGTTGCAAGTTGGATAGAGTCTGGCGTCTTGAATCCGTATTTTGCTCGAATAACAGCAGCTCGCTCAGAAATAGCGTTAGAAATCTCGCAAGTTTCAAGATCACTTGATGAAAGCAGTATGGTTTTGTATTTATCAGCAAGCTTTTTGTTTCCCTCACGCAGAGGAAGGACTAATACCTCCAGCAAAGTAATAGTTGAGGTCATTCCTTTTGCTTGCTGGGAATCGATAAGTGCAATTATCGGCTTTACGACCTCAATGTAGCGGATGTTTTTTTCGATGAAGTAAATCAACGGCGCTGTATCAAGAAAAATGATCTTTCCCCGCAACAGCTTGCTTAATTCCATGAGTCACGTTCCTGACGGACATAATCCACAACATTCACTTTTGACCACATATCAGCTCCCAAACCCTCAAGTTCAAGGAGAGTATGCCGCTTCACTCTGGGTTGCATCGCCTTCTTCAAAACAGACGACAAAAGCTCAAGCAAATTTAATTGTTCGTCAGGCGCCAAGGTTGGCAAGGTTGCGACTACATCATTATAAGTTAACCGCGTTTTATGTACAGCCATGTAAAAACTCCTTTATTATTCTTGCTTTTCATTATAACGCCTCATCCAGACTGGTCAACTGATTTATAAGATCGATTTGAAGCCGGTGGCTCATGATCTCCTCGTCAGCAAATAAAGTTAAAGAGGTCAGCTTTGAACCGTATTGATGACTGTAACGTAGAATTGACATAATCATGTAGTTGCCTTAGTATTTGATTGTGAGCTACAAAAAGGACTACACACATGACTACGCTATCGTTACGACTTCCTGATGAACTGCTGCATGAGATTGACATGTATGCCGGTGAGATGCAGATCCCGAGGGCGGCTTACGTGCGCAAAGCCCTGGAGCAGATGAACATGACAGTTGCCGCCCAGCGTCGCCGGGCAAGACTCATGGAGGTCAGCTTGAAGGTACGGGCTGAAAGCATGCGGGTAAATGCCGAGTTCAGCAAAATAGAGGACGCACCCCATGCTTAATCATGGCGAAGTCTGGCTGGCCAACCTTAACCCGGGGCGAGGCTCTGAACCGGGCAAAACAAGACCTGTCCTGATCCTGCAAAATCAGGCGCTGCTTGATGCCGGGCACCCCTCTACGCTTATTCTCCCCCTCACTACCAATCTCATTGATGATGCCGAACCGCTCCGCTTGCGCATTGCCGCCAGGGATGGCTTAAGTAAAGATTCAGATCTGCTCGTTGATCAACTCCGCGCCATCGATAATAAACGCCTGATCGATGGCCCACTGCTTTGCCTTGAGGAGTCGGCAATGGCCCTTGTTTATCAGGCAATTTCAGAAGTCCTTGGAATGCTGCCGGGGGCAAATCATAAACTTTAAAACCAAGATGGCAAGCCTTTGAGCTTTTCTTCGTGTTTCTTCCAGCACTTTATGGTTAACTGTTTCTCCAATTATTCCAATTACTCCAACTACTGAATATCGACTTCGACCTTATGCTCCTTACCGAAATATTTTCCTACAGCTTCATGCAGCGGGCGCTGGTCTCCGGACTTCTGGTCGGAATTCTCTGCGCAGTTCTTGGTGTTTTTCTGGTCCTGCGGCGCCTGTCCCTGATCGGAGACGGCCTGGCCCATGTCACTTTCGGCAGTGTGGCTCTGGCCCTGTCACTCAAAGCCCAGCCGACATACGTTACCCTGGCGGCACTGCCCGTGGTGCTCCTCTCTTCCCTCGGCATCCTCAAGCTGACTGAAAAAGCGCGGATCTACGGCGATGCGGCTATCGGTATTGTTTCTGCGGCAGGGATTGCCGGCGGGATCATCATTGCCGGAGCGACCGGTGGTTTCAATGTGGAACTGTTCAGTTACCTGTTCGGCAATATTCTCGCCGTCAGCAGCAATGAAACAATTTTAGCAGCAGTGCTTTTCTGCATTGTCATCACCACCGTCATTGTCAACTACAACCGGCTCTTTGCCATAACCTTTGATGAAGAGCTGGCCAGAAGCAGCGGCATAAAGGTCGAGCGGATCAACTCTCTCCTGGCGCTTTTAACGGCGCTGACAGTCGTTTTGGCCATGAAACTGGTCGGGATCCTGCTGGTGTCGGCACTCCTCATCATCCCGCCGGTGACCGCCCTCCAGGTTGCCAGAAGCTTCAGACTGACCATAATCCTCGCAGCACTCTTTTCCGCCTTCTCCGTGTTCTGCGGAATCCTTCTCTCGTTCAGCCTCAACCTCCCCAGCGGTGGCGTCATCGTAATGCTCAATATTGTGCTGCTTATACTGGCGCTGGCCTGGAGAAGAGTTTTTCGTTCGCAGGGGCGCTAACTTTTTCGGCAGCAAGTAGCACCCAAAACCGGATAACTTGTTGTTTTTTTAGGTAGGCTGACAATATACTTTGGCAATTGTTTTCGGCTAATTCTTGAACATGGTGTAGAGCGAGACAGCCTAGAATAGAAGATATTTACTGGGAGGATTTATGGTTTACAACTCAGCAGGCCGCAGATAAAGCTATTAATTGACACTCACATCTTGAATCCCTGAAAAAACTCCCCTCGCGGCTTTAACAAAGATTCGCTGCTGTTTTTCATCAAGAGTCTGTACCTGCTGGAGCAACACCCAAAAGTCTTCACTAGCTTTACCATTCGAAATTCCTACTAATAGCTCCGCAATAGATATTCCAAGAGCTTCAGCTATAGAGTTGACGATACAGAGTGATACGTTTGCATGTCCTCTCTCGATTTCACTCATGTAGCTGAGATTCAAGTCCGCCAGCTCCGCAAGGCGCTCTTGCGTTACATTATGCTCTTTCCGGATTGTCCTTATCCGTCCCCCAAGAGATTTAAGTAAATCAGCACTTTTCATGCCGTGAGCATACGGGATTAATCGACTTCATATAATATGCTGTGACATATATATACATCATAAAATAATGCCATAGCATATATTAAGCTTGTTGATTTAGCCTTTTAGTTATAAAGTGACGCCGCTTTAATCCATTCCAGTTCAGGATATTGAGATGGAAATTTGTCAGCGAGTTCCGAAAGCCTGAAACGCAGCCAAGCCGCTGTCTTAGCGCCTGACATGCCAGTTGCCCTGATGACTGGCAACATTTCATCTGAAATTCCACTCATGGCAAAAAGGGCTGGAGTCGCAAAAGTTATTGGCAAGCCTTTCAGCTGTGAAGCTCTGTTAGAGACAATCAGGGGAGTGACTGGGGTTCAGAGGGTGCCGAAGAAGAGATTAATCAAAGATACTCAACACCTGGCTATCTCTTGACACAAACTTACCATAATGCAAATATGCGTTGATTTTACTGTGCTAATTTCTCGTGCTTAATGAATTGGTGGTTATAACGGGGGCGTTTTTGAAAAGAGAAATGCACGTAACCAGCCGCAGTTTCCTGACCGCTACTTTTAAGCATGACAGTATTCTGCCCGGTTGTTATCTCAAACCTGAACAATTTCCCATAGCAAAAAATCTAATGAGTTTCCAGCCAAGGAGCATCCCATGAGAAAGTTGATTATGGTATTTATCATTTCACTATTTGTAATCGCCTCGCATTCCTCCGTCCTTGCCGCCGCTCCTGACCATGCTCCCCTTTCTAGCGATTTTCTGGCATCTCTCCCCAACACAGTAACTAGCTCTGCGGCTACGAAGATTGAACGTAATAAATGGAAATCATCTGAACGCTATGAGTTTTTGACTATTAACGGGATTCAAGAAACATATAATGCGGGGGAAGCAATCAATTTTTATGTTCAGGGGAAATCTAACATATTGGAAGTAACCGAAGAGAATGGCTTTTATGTAGCAGCAACCTTCTTTGCACTTCCCAAGATTAAGGGGGAGCGCGTACCAGTCGTATACGATACAACTAAACGCGCTTGGCGGGTCATTTATTCCGCACCAACAGACACAACTAAGCAATACGAAATTGTAGTCCATCTTTTTTGCGGGAAAACTGATGTCCAAAATGAAAGCCCATGTGAAGCAATGCATGGTGAAAGAACGCAAATCGATAAATTCATACCGATAAAGGTTCACTGAGAATTTTCACTCTTTGGTTTCCAGAGAATTCAAGATAGACACCTGTTCTGGCAAGACTAAGCAATTGAGGTTCCAATGATGCGTATTGATTTAAAAAAGTTACGGACACTATCTATATTCGGCACCGTGATGTTTACTTGCATTTTTCTCTTTGCTTCAGTCAGTTTCGGGCTGGTTCGCTACCCTTTGAGTTATTGGGGAGACCCCAATCACCCGGCATGCCAAAATGCTTGGGATGGCGTTTATGTTTGCGAAAATAATTATGGCGATACGCAGGAAACAGACTCGGGGATGTGTATAGGAAATTATGGATATATTTGCCTCGCAGATTCAGGCATCTATTATTCCTTGACTGTCAATAAATCCGGGACGGGAAGTGGTTCAGTAACACCCTTTGGCACGGAAGAAATTCTTGAAGATACCACTGTGGGTATAGAAGCGGTTGTTCCACCATATACAAGTTTCAATGGGTGGACTGGCCCCTGCTATGCGACAAGCGGATCATGTGCCCCTTACCGTGGCGATTCTTACAAAAACGCTATTTGTTATGTACGAATGGATAGCGACAAGACAGTAACTGCCTTTTTTAGTTCAGGTGCCCCGCTAGACCGCGTAACCAGCGTTGACATTTACAACAATGGCAATCCTAGCCCCCATGTTGCAGGGAGTGATGTTACATTTTCTGCCCAAGGATCGGGCAGTTGTACTCCGAAACAGTATCGATTCAGACTTTCCAGTGATGGTGGCAACTCTTGGAGTACTGTGCTGGATTACGGCTCATGGTGGTCAAACTGGTACACATATGGTTCGTCGTGTCCGGACGCATGTATCTATGGACAGACAGTACGCGACTGGACAATGCCTGCAAACACTCCCCCTGGAAACTACAAATTTGAAGCAGCTGCGAGGACTTCGACTGGTGTTGACAATGATGCGACTACAGTCATTGACTATGTGGTGCAACCGGCCCCTCTCACCATAACCACCAGTTCTTTACCTAATGCAGACTTAGGGGTGCCATATCTTGCGACTGCCTTGCAAGCTAACGGTGGATTAACGCCTTATTCTTGGTCTATCTGGAATGGCGATGCTTATTGGCAATTTCGTAATCTTCCGCCGGGTCTCTACTTAGACCCCACAACAGGGGTAATCAGCGGAACACCAACGTCCACTGGCAGTTATGATTTCAGAGTTCAAGTACTAGACAGCCAACCACTCACAGGTTATAACACGTTCTACATTTCTGTTTATTCTTCGGTGACAATCATCACAGCTTCTCTGCCAGCGGGGAATGTGAGCAGTTCCTACAATCAGACCTTGTCTGCATCTGGTGGAAGCAATAACTTTACCTGGTCTCTGGACTCAGGGAATCTCCCGAGCGGTCTTTATCTTAATTCTTCAACAGGAGTAATCAGCGGCACTATATCGGGTTCCGGCGATGCTTCGTTCACTGTCAGGGTCACAGACCAATACAACCCGTCCATAACGACAAACAAGCCTTTTACCATACATGTATACCCGCAATTGCAGATTACCACTACTTCACTGCCAGCCGGTGCATACAACGTTTCCTATTACCAATCGTTAGCAGCAACAGGCGGTAACGGGAATTACACATGGTCGCTCGACGCCGGCAATCTACCAACAAACACAACCCTCTACTCAAACGGCACCATCAGCGGCACCCCAACATCCAGTGGTCACTATAGCTTAGTAGTCAGGGTAACTGATAATCAGAGTTCTCCTGTAACGACAACCCAGTCATTGTCTCTGGATATTTACTCCAGCATTTCAATTACAACTCCCTCCATATCAAGCGGAACGTCAGGAACTGCTTATAGCCAGCAGTTGTATGCATCAGGGGGTAATGGCAACCCGGTATGGTCGGTTATTTCCGGGTCACTTCCAGCGGGGCTTTCTTTATCTTCTAGTGGATCGCTGAGCGGAATCCCGGCAGATGTCGGGCAGTTCAACTTCATGGCACAAGTTACCGATACCCAAAACTCTCCTCCGGCGTCTCACTCGTATTCAACTACAATCACCAACGGTGCTATGCAGCAATGCGCCGATAACCCTGTCAGTGTCAGTTCAGGAGCCAACCCAAATGTTTGCACCCTGTCAACCACCAACGTAATCTCCGGTGTTGTTGACCACGACCAGGAGCTTTTCACTACAAAAGGCAGCATGCAGAATATTGCTATCAGCCTTCTCTACAAGAGTCTTCCCGCCTATAACGGTTCACTTGGCACAGGATGGAGTCACAGTTACGATATTTCGTTGACCCTGAACGCAGACGGCTCCGTCATTCTCAAGAACGGCAACGGCGACAAACGCTACTACACGAAATCTGGTAGCACCTATATTTCGCCAACTGGCGACTACTCCACGCTCGTTAAGAATGGCGACAACAGCTATACAATCAGCTTCCGCGATGGTTCGAAATACAATTTCGATTCTGTCGGTAAAATTACCTCGCTTACTGACCGTTACAGCAATGCAATTTCCATTGGCTATACCGGCAGCGACATGACCAGCATCACCGATTCGACGGGGAGAGTCGCAACTATCGGCTATGACCAGTCAACAACTCCCCACCGGATACTCACTGTTACCGACCCTATTGGTAGTGTGTACAACTTCTCTTATCAAGGGAATAGCCTGTATCGCGTGACGAACCCAGCAGCCACCTATGGTGCGACACGGGGGTACTGGGAATACCAGTATTATACCGACGGCACCCTTAAAACCAAGCGCGACCCGAACGGCTATATTTCCCAGTACAGCTATTATGCCGACAAGAAGATGCAGACCGCTACCGACCAAAACGGTCGGACTCGCACCATCGTCTATCCGACCACGAGCGACACCCTCAGAACTTCCACCTTGACCGAGAAAGACGGCGGTCAATGGCTTTACACCTACGATTCCACGACCGGCGTCATCAAACAGAAAACCGACCCGAACGGCAAGCTTACCGACTTCTATTACTACGCAAACGGTCTGGTCAAAGCCAAGACTGAACCCAAAGACGGCGCAACCAGACTCACGACCTTTTACAAATTCGACGCCTACGGCAACCTTGAAATAGAGACTGACCCCGTTGACGTGTCAACGTACAGTCCGGCTATTGACCCGGATGCTGTCACCGACGTTGCAACATTGGCAAGTAGAACACCTCCCATTAAAGCAGCACGGCACTACAGTTATGATTATGACAACCTTCCAGGGCATTATGACCGGATAAACAATATTGCCGACAAACGGGGTGCAACAACTATTTCCACATCCTTTGCCTATTCCACGGAAAACGGTGGCGAGGTCGTAACAGCCACTTCCACTCCGGGCAACTACACAACTACGACAAGTCACATCACCGTTACCAAAAAAAATTCAAACGGCTCCATAAGTCAGACTGTCGATGCCAACACCAAAACCACCAGTTTTACCTACTATCCGAATAGTGCTGCTGGCTGTACAGCTCCTTATGTCGGACTGCTGTGTACAGTTACTGACCCAGCAGGAATTAACACCGCAGTCACAAGCTATGACAATAATGGCAATTCGCTTATCATTAAGTTGAAAGATTCATCGGGGGCAATCAAACTCACTTCGACTCAACAATATGACGCACTGAATCGAATAATAAAGGTTACCAAGACCACAGCTACATTCCCTGACAATGTTACACAGTATGGCTACGACCTTGCTGGCAACCTCACCTCCAGCATAGATGCCGAGCAGCACGAGACTAAATACGAGTACAACTTCAACCGCCAGGTAAAGAAAATCATCGATGCCAAACTGAATGAAACTATCTTCATTTACAGCGGCAGCGAACTGAACGGCATCGACAAGCTCGTTGCCGTTTATGACGCAAATGTAGCCAAGAATACCCCGTTCACAAGCCAGCCCCATACCGTCTATCAATACGACCATCTGGGACGCCTCGATGCCGAAACTGACCCGCTAGGTAAGAAACTTCACTACACCTACTACGACAATGGTCCGCTCAAGGAAAAGTACGATGCCACGGCATCTACACCGGGGACATTGCTGGTTACCTACACTTACAACAATAGAGGGCAGATAACCGACAAATCCTTTACTGACGGCACATACGAGCATTACACCTATACTGCAATTGGACAACTTGAAACTGCCTCCAATCAGAACATTGGCTACACTTATTCCTACTACAACGATGGACGCCTTCTGAGTGTAACTGATACCAATAGCAATGTTGTCAGATATGACCAGTATGATGGAAATGGGCAACGCAATGGCGTTACCTACCTTCCTGGCACTGCTGACCAAAGAAGCATCGGCTACGACTACGACAACGCCAACCGCCCGGCGCATATCTATTCTAACGCTGGAATGTTTACCTACAGTTACGACACGCTGGGAAGGCGCGATATCCTTACTTACCCTAACTATACAAGGGCAGATTGGACCTTCGATGACCTAGGACGTCTTACCTCAATAATTCATTATAAGAACACCTATCATCACTCAACCTTTGGAGGGAATTACTACAGTTACGACCCTTTTGCAGCCTACTATTACACCCATGACCAGGTTGGCAACCGCCTTACAAAAACCGGAACAGTGAATGAGACCTACGGCTATGATGAACTGTATCGGCTCCTCTCAGTTACAACCACCAAATCGGAAGCGTTTACCTATGATGCCGCTGGCAACAGACTGACCGGTCCAAGTGCAAGCGATACCACCTATAAAAGCAACGCTGCTAACCAGATAATCCAAGGGCGGAAGCTCACTTATGGTTACGACAACCATGGGAACCAGGCCACCAAGACCGTCCCCAGTGCAACTGACAAGACATGGATACGCACATGGGATTTAAATAATCGACTGACCAAGGAAGAGAAAGTCAAGGGGACTGAAGTAAAAACCGTCACATACAAATACGACCCGTTTGGCAGAAGGATTGAGAAGAAATTTGTTCAGACCAAGAGCGGCGTCACTGAGACGGAAACGACCAATTACGTCTACGATAAGGAAGATATCGTTGTCGAATATTTCACCACGGCAGGCGTTACGGAGAAGACGTTTGTCACTCACGGGCATGGCATTGATGAGCCTTTGGCGATGGAGAGAAATGGACAGTACTTCTATTATCATGCCGACGGACTGGGGAGCATTACGAACATAACGGTTCAGAGCTTTCTGCCGTTTCCGGTGCAGAGTTACACCTATGATGCTTATGGTATGGCAGCAGCAAGCACCGATTTCAGGAACAGTTACCAGCATACCGGAAGGGAATATGACTGGGAGACTGGAACTCTCTATATGCGGGAGAGGACGCGGGATTTAATTGATGGAAATTTCATCAGTAAAGACCCGATTGCTTTCCAGTCTGGTGATGCCAACTTTTACCGGTATGTTGGGAGTAATGTACAAAACTATATAGACCCTTTTGGACTGTCCGAATTTACACCAGACACACCGGCTAACATTTCGCGTTTCCCTAGTGGCGGAGGAGGCATATCAATTAATTCAGGCAACCTTTCAGCAAGGTGCGGGGGGTCGCCTTCTCAACTAACAGCAGGTCAAGCTTTTGAAACTCAGCAACTATCTGCACTTAACGCTACAAAAAATACAAAAGTTTGGCGACCTTCTGCGGCGCAAGCTGAGAGTGCTTCTTTTCGTATTGTTGTCGGAGAGCCGAAACGTACTCCTACAGGGGCTTTAAAAGGCACTATATTAGATAGTACTCAAAATGGGTTATTAGAAATAAAGGGAGGCTCCAGCACTTTAGACTCGTCATATCAGCTTCGTATGCAAGTATATCGTTCCGTAATAGAAAATAATGCGTTAACTATCCAAACGACACGACCAATTAACCCTACGTTTGAAAATTACCTACTTGGTTGGGGGGTGAACGTCAAATGACTACGAATGGATATGTAGACATTATTAACCATTGCAGATATTCGAAATTTCAAACATTGCGAGGCGCGTTAGCTGATGCTGAAAAGGGGAATATAATTTACTTATTTAAAAATGTAACAGAGTTACGCCTTACCTACCAAATCCGTTTACTCAGCTTTCGTGCGATAGAAAGCAGTATGCAACTGGTTATTCAAGTGCCAATTAAATGCAAAATACATGCTTCATTAAATGACTTTGTGCAATCTGTTGGGTGCAAGGTTCAGATAAGGAAGGTTTAATATGAGTTTGTATTTATGTATTTTTGATTCTGATAAAGATGTTTGTGGTGTTGATGTTGGTCATTATTCTGATTTTGGAGCATTTAGGAATGCCATCTGCAAATTACTCGAAAATGGAATAGAGGGGAGTAAGTTCCCACTCCTAATGTTGCATTCTGACTGCGATGGCGAATGGACAGCGAATGACTGTGTTAATCTTGAAAAAGAATTAACTGAAATAGTAAATGCATTTGCTCAAATGCCTCCACAACCGTTTCTATCAGATTGGCAGCTAGATACTGCAAACCTTCTTGGAATTGAGCCTACTAATCTTTATGAGTCATTCATTGATGTTGACGGTGAACCCCTTATATTACGGCTAATTACGTTATGTAAATTTGCTCAACAATATAACCTTCCGGTTACTTTTCAGTAGAATTGTAATTGATTAACCACATATGTCGTTTAACCACAGGGGTCAGGCACTGACATCTTACAAAAATCAAGGATATGAAATGAGCAATCGCAGCCTCTTTTATCACGTCATAATACTGCTTGGCTTTCTGGTTGCTGGGTGCAGTAGCGGTGGCAACGATGCAAGCACAAATACACAATTGTCGGGAGTTGCCGCTTCGGGTGCTCCTCTAGTCGGTACGGTCTATCTGAAGGATTCATCAAACCCTGTAAAGGAACTTTCTTCTCCCATAGCAGCTGATGGGGCGTTTTCTTTCACGCTTAACGGACTGAACGCACCCTATCTTCTGAAAGCAGTCGGGACGGCAAATGGACGCACTGTAACGCTTTATTCATTCGCTTCAGTTCCTGGCATCGCCAATATAAATCCTCTCACAAACCTATCACTTGCAGAGGCATACGGCAATCAAGACCTGGCAACTCTCTACACCGCTCCTACACCGCACACCATGCTGTTTTTAGCGAATAGTCTGACCGGCGCTGTTGCTGCTGTCAAGACTGCACTGCAACCAACACTGACAAAACTGGGGGCAACCAATGCAGACTTCATCAATGCCCCATTTGTCGCCAATCGCCAGGGAATAGACCTGCTCTTTGACATGGTTGATTTCTCGACTGGCAGCGGGATTGTGACAATTACTGATAAGACTGACAACAGCCATAAACAGTTTTGCATTGAGCACTTAAGCTCATCTGTGCTGAATCTTATTACCGTCCCGATTCCGGCAGCAGGTGCTATCGCCATCATGCCTGCCAGTAAGACTTTGGAGCCAAATGCGGAAACCACATTTACAGCGGTCATTAGTGGAGTTAGCAACCAGTCGCTGACCTGGAGCGTTATTGAAGAGAACGGCGGCACGGTCACTTCAAACGGACTTTATCGTGCCCCTGAGACGCAAGGAACCTACCATGTAAAAGCAACCAGCATGGTCGATTCGTCGAAAAGTGCCATAGCAACCGTCACCGTTAAGCAGAGAAATGTATTAATGCTAGTTTCTTCCGGCAACGGAGTATTCGATTTCAGGGGGAGCAATCTGATTAATCTAGCGAATGCGCAACTGCGAATAACTTACAACAGCGCAATTCTTAGTAATCCGCAAGTGACAGCCGATGGACTGGCAACTGGCGCAAATTTGACCACAGATACCACTGTACCCGGAGTTCTGATAATAACGATTGGTGGCAAATTAATTTTCGGAAACGGTTCTTTTGCTACAATAAGATTTGATGTTTTGAATTCATCACCGGGAGGTATCATTATGACAGCAGTTACCACTGGCGAAGGAACTCCGCCAGCTCTGCCTATACCGTGTAGTAGTAGAACAGCAGCACCGATACCAAGTTCAACAAGTTCAGGCACAACCTCCCATTGAGGTTTCGCGCATTGAATATAGTTCCACCAAGGAGCAGACCGATGAAATTATCCGGCATAACGGCAATAACCCTCTGATAGTGTCAAAAGTTTCATGAAAAGCCGGGATATTGAAATGGAAAGTACTCGAAAGTAAACGATGCCCTTCATCTGCATCTTTTCCGAGTCTGTCCAGACTGTGACTTCACTACTTTGTGGTTACTGGCTTGAATTTTGGGCAAGCCACTCTGTGACCAGGCACGTGAGATAGTTGGTCAGATTAAAACAACAATCAGTAAATTGATCTTTGAAGACGGGAAGTCAGGCAGCTAGCGAGAGGATCTTGGTCCATCTAGCCTGAATGGTCGGCAGTGCCTTCAACTCCTGCAAAGGCACCGGTGGTAGATATTTTAGCGACATGTGAGGCCTGAGGAAGTTGTAGTGGGTCACAAACAGCGTAGTTAAAGATACCGCACCGTTTGTGCTGTTGAATCCTGCTGCTGGCCTTACATGATACTTGAAGGTTCTGTTGAGCCGCTCAACGAGCTGCTTGAAGGATCTGTACTCTTCGGACTCGGCATCAAGGTTTTGGAGGCCAATAACCTTTTTGTGCTGAATCGTCTGGGAATCATCAGTCTGGGCATTGATGAAATGAATGCCAGCTGGATAAGAAGGGTTTCCGTCGCTGACAAGGGTTATTTGCTGATCGGCAGAAGCAGTCCTGATGGCTTCATTCATAGCGATAATGGCAGGCTGAGTGCCCCTGTTATCGGCCACGTGATAGGCGGAGATTTTCAGGTTCTTTGCCGAGATAAAAAAGAAGACATAATGGTGCTTGCCCAGGATCTTGATGTAGGTCTCATCACCTGCAGAGATATTATCGATATGGCCTTTATGCTTGAGATTGAATCGGTGGCAGTGCCAGGCGGCGCCAGCGGCATAATTGAGAACTGTCTGATGAGAAACCTTGATACAGAAGACTTCGCGCAGGATTTGAGCAGTTTTTCTGGCCGGAACGGCGAATGAAACATAGAAAGTCAGAATCAGGCCAAGCACGTTTTCGCTGTTATGGATTCTCGCCAGTTCGACCGGCGGTTTGTCCGGAGAAGAGAGTTCCAACTCTTCCGGTTTGTAGTGATATTCGCGGTACTGGTAGTTGATTTTGAACTGAGAACTTTTCTTTTTCATCAGCTCTTTCTCGGCTTTATTGAGCTTGGCAAGCGCCTGGATACGGTGAGGACAGTTATCATTTGGGCACTTGTGGATGGTCACTTCCTTTTGCGACTTCCACCTGAAGAGAGCCAGCCCGCAATGGGGACAGAAGAGCTTTGACTTTCTGTTGGTTCTGAAGCGCTGTTGGAGTTGGAAGAGTTGAGAGCAAACCTTGCAGAGAACTTGAGAGCGCTTCTTTCCGTCGTTGAAGTAGAGATAAGTATTTGGCGCTCCGCAGCAGGGACAGGTGACATGCACTGGAACCGGTGATGAACCCGCCCGGAGCTTGACCGGAGCAAGAGACTTTCCGTGAAGTGTTTCGTACTCAATCAGGAGTTGCCGGTAGTCTTTTTGATCGAGGTCTTTTTTTTAAACTTTGGGGGCTCAGTCAGTGGCGGCTTGGGATCGACAATAAAGTTTCTGTAGTTCGGATGTTTCTCTTTGAAATCGTCCTTTGGCTTAACTTCAGGATTACGATTTTCGAGGACATCTGACAACCCGACGACGATCTGTTCAATCTCGGTCTTTGTAAACTTGGAGCAAATCCAGACAACAAACCGGGCAGTTTTGGATAGGTACGACATGAGCTAGCCCTCCATAACTGGCATTCTTAACCAGAATCACGGGGGGAGGCAAGACTTTGATTGGTAATGCATTGAAATTAGAACTGAAAAGCAAAAAGACATGTCAAGAAGTTTGACACAACGAACCCTCTTCCTGGGAGTGCTGTTAATGGCTTTTCCAACAGCTGCCAAAGCGATAAACCTCGTTGCCAACGAACCGGCAACCATCTATTACACCACCAACGGTTCCGACCCGACCACATCGCTTTCCAGTCCCACCCTCGAATCTGACACAATGATGTCAACCACTTTGTCCGAGTCAGAAGCAAGCACTATGAGCGTCAGTGTTTTTGATGCCTATTACACGCTTGCATCGACAACAACTGCTTGGGACGGTACCGATGCAGACCGCCTGAAACTGCCGACTGCCGATTACACCAGTACCTATGGCGATGAATCCAGCGTAACTTATACCATGCCGTGGTCTGCCTCATTTTACGGGCAATCATTTAGTCAGATAACCGTCGATACCAATGGCAACATCTGGTTTGGCAGCACCGGTTCTGCTCACTCCTTCAACCTTGCCAGCAATGGTCGCAGCCCTGTTATTGCCGCCTGGAATAACGACCTGTCTTCCTACCTTACCGGTGGTGTTTTCATCCAGCATAAGACCAGTCCCGAACGGGTAGTCATTGAATGGCAGACTGAGACATATACCGACGAAGGACGGCGCAGACCCCACAACTTTGAAGTAGTTCTGTTTCAGACAGGAGATGTCAGACTTGATTACGGCTCGTTTACGACTTCAACAACAAACGCTGATTTCGGTTCCGGAGTGTCCCTGAATGACGGCTCGATATTCGTTAATCTCACTGCAAATGCAGGCAATGTATATTTACTTGGAGGACAATCGTTTCTTCTGAGCGTAACCGGCACTACTAAGACATTGGATGTTTCCTTCCCGACTGGCGCATATGGTTCTGTGACAAGCAATGTTGGCGCATCATGGAGTGCCAGCAACCCGAAATCTTTCCCCACTGGCGCTTATATCACGTTAACGGCGGTTCCACTTCCTGGATATAAGTTAAATAATTGGAGCGGTGCATGTACTGGCACCGGGACATGCTCATTCACTCTGTCCAGTAACACTGTAGCCGATGCGAATTTCTCTTACGATTCTGCTCAGAATGCTGTAGTTGCTTTTCCTAACGGTACTTCAACGGGATATTCCACTTTACAGTCCGCCTACAACGCGGCATTGACCGACAGCATCCTGAAGCTCAAAGCAGCAACGTTCAGTGAAACCATCAGTTTCAATCAAGTCAAGACAGTAACCATCAGAGGCGGCTATAACAGCGACTATACTGCGAATTATGCGGGCCAATCGATTGTAGCCGGGACAGTGACAATTGTGAGCGGAACCGTTGTGATAGATAATCTCTGTATTCAATAAAATCGATACCGAGCATCGGTTCCCGGTAGATTTCTGACCACCAATATTGACAGTGTAATGGCTCACTTTTTAAACTTAGTGGGCTTCTTTTCGAATTGCCCTGATCAGCTCCACAGCCACCTCATGCCTCCCGAACGGTGCAATAATGTAGTAACCACCGACAACCGCCCTGACAGAAGCTATCATCTCCAGCGCTATCCGTATCCCCTCTGCAGCTCCTGCCGCTTTCTCCTTGCCGCGCATCCTGGCTCTGACCTCATCCGGGATGACTATGCCAGGCACCTCGTTATGCAGATACTCACAGTTGCGCTCTCCGGTCAGCGGCATGATCCCCAACAGAATCGGAATCTCCAGGTACGCCGTCCGCTCCATCATGGCAATCACCTTTTCAGAATCGTAAACAGGTTGAGTCTGGGCAAAGGTGGCCCCGGCCGCCACCTTTTTTTCCAACCGGGCAATCTGAACATCCAGCTTTGGCGTATTGGGGTTAAAGGCACAACCGATCTTGAAGCCGGTCCCGCCGCTAATTGACTGGCCCAGGCCGTTAACTCCGCTGTTAAGATCGGCCAGAAGCTTTATCAGCCCGAAGGAGTTCAGGTCAAAGACCGACGAAGCGCCACTCTGGTCACCAAGCCGGGCCGGGTCACCGGTAACCGCAAGGATGGAGCGGATCCCGAGCAGACTCGCCCCCATGAGATCCGACTGCAGTCCGAGCAGATTCCGGTCACGGCAGGTGATATGGGGAATGACCTCGATCCCGGCACTCTCCTGGATAATTCTTGCCAGGGCGATGTTACCCATCCTGACCCGCGCCAGAGGATTTTCGGCAAGATTGATGGCATCGGCGCCCGCCGCTTGCAGCGCGGCTGCACCGGTGAGCACCTTGCTGCAGTCGAGCCCCTTGGGCGGATCCAGCTCAACGGTGATGACCGGCCTCTTACCCCAGTCGGCGAGAAACCCTTCACCCTTCTCTGCGCTTTCAACAGGGCTGGCACTCTGGACGAACTCGACAAAGACCCGCTTCGGTGAAGGTTTTACCCCTTCGAGACGGAGCGCCAGTTGTCTGATATGCTCCGGGGTCGTGCCGCAGCAGCCGCCGATGAGGACAGCTCCCGCCGCTACCATCTCCAGCCCCTTTTCGGCAAAGTAGTCCGGGGTCGTCCGGTAGATGTAGCGGCCATCGACAAATTCCGGGAAGCCCGAATTGGCAAAAGCTGCCAGGGGAAGCGCACTCCCCTTTGCCAGCTTCTCCAGGCTCAACAGGACTTCACGGGGACCGGCCCCGCAGTTGGCGCCGATGAGATCGGCTCCGGCAAGGGTCAACTCACTGGCAACACGCGTCGCTTCGGCTCCGCCGACTGTCCGCCCACCCTCAAGGTAGGCCATGCTTGCCACCACAGGTAGTCCGCACGTTTTAGCCGCCGCCAGAGCGCATTTTAGCTGGAGAAGGTCAGAAAATGTCTCAAGGATGAAGAGATCAATGCCAGCTTCAGCAAGAGGCACGGCCTGCTCCATGAAGAGCGCCGTCATCTCCCCCTCGCCAGGCTCCTGTTCGTCCCCTTTTAGTTTTGCCAGCGGGCCGATCGATCCGGCCACATAGGCATTGCCAGCCAGTCCGGCATCAATCACCGCCTGCCTGGCTATGAGCGCCCCCTGGCGGTTCAGATCGGCAATCTTCTTCTCAAGGCCGATGGGCGCCAGCCGGGTGCGATTGGCACCGAAAGTATTGGTCTCGATCACCCTCGCCCCGGCAGCCAGGTACTCCCGGTGCAGCTCGGCAACCAGTGAAGGTCTGACAAGGTTTAAGTGCTCAAAATTGGCATCAAGGCCGACCCCTTTGCTGTAAAGCATGGTGCCGATGGCACCGTCGCCGACTATTACCTCTTCTTTTATCCGTTCGAGAAAGTTCAAGAAACCTCCATAGTGAAACCGGCCTGTAGGGCCTTTCCTGCGCAGCAAAACAATCGGTCAAAACCGCAAAACTGTCAAGAAAAGTTGAGTGTTCTGCGCTCATGTGAGCATTGCATCTAGCGACTGATCTGCTATAGTTAAACATTAACCTGCAAAGTTTCAGGAGTCCTTTCATGCCTTTTCTGCAGAACATATCACCGCAATGGCTCGAAGCGCAGTACTTCAAATGGCAGACCAGCCGGGAAAGTGTTGACCCCGAATGGCAAAGCTTCTTTGCCGGTTTCGACCTGGGGAGAAGCCCGCTCCCGGCTGACCTGCACCCCGACCTGCCAGCTGCCATGCTCCAGTCATCCGTCCAGTCGCTCATCTACCGCTACCGTGACATGGGCCACCTGCTAGCCTGCACAGACCCGCTCTCCCCCTGCCCGCTTTCCCATCCGCTCCTCGATCTGGCGGCGTTTGAGCTGTCTGAGGCTAGCCTTGATCAGCACTTCCATATTAAACGCTACCTGAAAGAGACTGCCACGCTCCGTGAGATCCTCGGGACCATGCAAGGAACCTACTGCCACGCTGTCGGCGTCGAATTCATGTACATCCAGAACCCGGTCGAGCGCCAGTGGCTGATAGACCGGATGGAGCCGACCATGAACAGGCCGGATCCGGGTATGGAGCTAAAACTGAGAATTCTTTCGCGCCTCCAGCAAGGGACTCTTTTTGAAGAATTCCTACATCGCCGCTTTATCGGCCAGAAAAGATTCTCCCTGGAGGGTGGTGAGGCGCTCCTTGTCGCCCTTGATGCCATAACATCTTCCGCTGCAAGCGCAGGGATATCAGGGGCAGTCATCGGTATGTCACACCGCGGGAGGCTCAATGTGCTTGCCAACATCCTCGGCAAGCCACTGGCAGCAATATTTTCCGAATTTGAGGACAACAGCAGCGAAAGCATCTCCGGTGACGGCGATGTAAAGTATCATAAAGGCTATTCAGCCGATGTGGGCGGACTGCACCTCTCCCTCGCCTTTAACCCGAGCCATCTTGAAGCGGTCGATCCGGTTGTCGAGGGTAAATGTCGCGCCCATCAGGATGCCATTGGTGGTGACGGGAAAACCCGTCTCCTCCCCCTGCTGGTCCATGGCGACGCTGCTTTTGCCGGCCAGGGGATTATCGCGGAAACTCTTAATCTTTCCCAGCTTGAAGGTTACTCTACCGGCGGCACGATCCATATCGTCCTCAATAACCAGATAGGTTTTACCACTCTGCCGGAAGATTCCCGCTCGACCCGCTACGCAACCGATGTGGCGAGAATGCTGATGATACCGGTCTTCCATGTCCATGGCGAGGAACCGGAAGCGGTCGACATGGTTGCCAGGCTTGCCCTCGCCTACCGGCAGAAGTTTGGCAGGGATGTAGTTATCGAGATCATCTGTTACCGCCGTCACGGACACAATGAAGGGGATGAACCGGGCTTCACCCAGCCACTTATGTATGAGCTGATAAAGAATCGCCGCCAGTTGCACCTTCTCTACGCTGAGACACTTGCGACTGAAGGCGTCCCTCGTGACGCCATGGAAAAAATGCTGGCAGGCTACCGGGAAGCACTGGAGCGGGCCGCAGCCGGGCAACTGCCCCATCACCAGCCGGGCTCGGAAAGAGCTGCTGAACTTTTGACAAAAGCCCGCCTTTCGGAGAAGACTGCAGTCGCTGCAAAGAGCCTCAAAGAGCTGGCAAAAATAATTACCGCTCTGCCGAACGGGTTTAACCCGCACCCTAAAATGGTGCAGCTCTACAGCAAAAGACTGGAAGCTATCACTTCAGGCAGCGGCATTGATTGGGGCACGGCAGAGGCTCTTGCCTTTGCCACCCTCCTTACCGAAGGGGTTTCTGTCCGCCTGTCCGGGCAGGATTCACGCCGTGGCACCTTCAACCACCGCCATGCGGTTCTCCATGACATGAGCAGTCCGGCAACATTTACGCCCCTTTCAACGGTTGCGGACGGCAACGCCCGTTTCAGGGTCTATGACAGCATGCTTTCGGAAAACGCCGTGCTCGGTTTCGAATACGGCTACAGTGTCACCGCTCTTGACGATCTGACGATCTGGGAAGCCCAGTTCGGCGACTTTGCCAACGGCGCCCAGGTGATCATCGACCAGTTCATTGCTGCCGGCGAAAGCAAATGGGACCGCTCGTCGGCCCTGGTCCTTTTGCTGCCCCACGGTTATGAAGGGAACGGTGCCGAACACTCCAGCGCCCGCATTGAACGCTTTCTCTCCCTCTGCGCTGAAAACAACCTGCAGATTGCCACACCATCGACCCCTGCCCAGATTTTCCATCTGCTCCGCCGCCAGCTAAAACAGCCGCTGAGGAAACCGCTGATCGTCTTCACCCCGAAGAGCCTGCTCCGCAACCCGGTCTGCGTATCCGACCTTGCCGATCTTGCCAGCGGGTCGTTCCAGGCGGTGATTGGTGATGAAGCCGTCAAAGAGCCTGCAAAAGTCATTCTCTGCTCCGGCAAGATCTACTATGAGCTGCGGGAAGAGCGGACCAAGAGCGGCAGAAATGATGTCGCCATAATCAGAATCGAGCAGCTGTACCCTTTCTGCGGCGATCTGCTTGAAGGGGTATTACAGGCTGAAGCTGTTGCCTGGGTGCAGGAAGAACCGGAGAACATGGGTGCCTGGCCTCAGCTAAGAATCGAACTGGCAAAACTATTGGGAAGTGAGCCGCTTTATGTCGGCAGAGCCGCTGCCGCAGCACCGGCAACCGGTTCCCACCGGGTTCATGGTGAAGAGCAGCAGAGGATAGTTAAAGGGGCGTTTTTGTAAATAATCTTAGCCACGGATGACACGGATTTACACGGATGGAAACCCTAAAAATTTTGTCTCTCACGGAGGACCCACAGGGCCTAAAGCACAGAGGCGCAGAGAAAAGCTGAAAACGGTTTTAGGGTTTACCCTGAAAATGATTTTGCCTTTAAGGTTTTATCCGTGTAAATCCGTGTCATCCGTGGCAAACGATTTTAAGGTTTATATTTGTCAAGCTACTCAGGAGGAGTCTATGGAGATAAAAGTCCCAGCTGTCGGTGAATCGGTTGTTGAGGCGCTGGTCGGCAAATGGCTGAAAGAGAGCGGCGCCATGGTGGCAAAGGACGAAGCCGTCTGTGAACTGGAGACCGACAAAATAACCTTCAACCTTCAGGCTGATGCTGCAGGCATTTTGCACCAGCTGGTTCCTGAAGGTGAGACCGTCAAGATCGGCACGATCATCGGGGAAATCACCGAGATCGACGACGCCTCGTTACCACCAGCAGCCGGGGAGGCTCAGCTACCGCCGCCATCGACGCCATCAGCCCGTAAAGTAGCGGCTGAACTGAAGGTTGACATGGCAGCCGTCGCCGGCAGCGGCAAGGGGGGGCGTATAACTCCGGAGGATATTGTTAAGGCAGGGATCAGGAGTCAGGAGGAGACAGACGGTCAAAAGGTTGCCATAGAGAAAGTTGGTTCTGTCCGTTCTGAAGAGCCGGTTGAATACCGGGCCGCGCCTGCCGTAACTGCACCCGCGGTTACAGGAGAGCGGCGGGTCCCCATGAGCCCCATCAGAAAGCGGATCGCCGAGCGGCTGCTGGCGGCACGGCAGCAGACCGCCATGCTGACTACCTTTAATGAAGCTGACATGAGCCGGATTATTGAGCTGCGCTCTCGCCACAAGGAGCAGATGAAAGAGCGCCACGGCGCCCCCCTCGGCTTCATGTCGTTCTTTGTCAAGAGCTGCTGCGAGGCGCTGCGTGAGTATCCGGCCGTCAATGCCCGGATCGACGGCAGTGACATCGTCTACCACGAATTTTACGATATCGGCATTGCCGTCGGCGGAGAAAAAGGACTTGTCGTGCCGGTATTGAAGGGGGCGGACAGACTGCACTTCTGGGAGATTGAGAAAGGCATCGCCGATTTTTCGCAAAAGGTCAAAGCGAATCAGATTACCATAGCCGATCTGGAAGGGGGGACGTTCACCATCACCAACGGCGGCGTCTACGGTTCCATGCTCTCCACCCCGATCATCAATCCACCCCAGAGCGCCGTGCTCGGGATGCATGCCATCCAGGAGAGAGCCGTCGTCAGGGAAGGAGCCATTGTCATCAGACCGATGATGTATCTGGCACTTTCCTACGACCACCGCCTGATCGACGGCAAAGAGGCGGTACTGTTCCTCAAAAGAGTGAAAGAGCTGGTGGAAGAGCCGGAAGAGCTGTTTCTGGAAGGGTAATTTCAGTTCTGTTTTTGCACACAGCAGTTCGATCCTAGCTCTTTATCCCCACCGCAACAAGAACTGGTCGCAGCACTCTCACCAGATCAGTCGGGGTAATCCCCACCAGAAAACCGCGTTTTCCGCCGTTCAGATAGATCTTCTCCAGACAGAGAATGCTCTCCTCCATGTAGACCGGCAGAGCTTTTTTCGTCCCGAAAGGCGATGTGCCGCCCACAAGATAGCCTGTATGCTTATTGGCAGTTTCAGGAGAACATGGGGTTATCTGTTTTACTCCTAGGAAGCGTGCCAACTCTTTTGTTGAAACCTGACAGTCGCCATGCATCAGGACAATGAGCGGGTTTTTCCGCTCGTCCGCCATGATAAGGGTCTTGACGACAGCATGCTCGTCAAGCTCCAGTTCGCGGGCAGAGGCAGCCGTGCCACCTTTCTCTTCATACTGATAAAGATGCTCGCTGAAAACTGTACTTTCACTTCGCAACTGCCTTATTGCCGCAGTAACCGGCGTCTTTTCCTTTGCCATAAACTTCCCTGACTTTTAATGCAAGCTTTCCGGTGAATGAACAAGGGTGGTAGAGATCATCTGTAGCGATAAAGAACATAACCGCCGACATCAGAGCGCCAGGTTGACACGACATCTATTCCCAAACGAGGATCTATCGCTCTGCCATACAGAGGAGCAAGCAAAGGGGCTAGCTCCTGCCTTCTTGTCTCTACGGATTCAGTGTCAATGACGATGAATTTGGCATTGCTATTGCGTCCGTCTGCAAGCACCTGCTCTATGCTCCCCTTGGGCATAATCATAAGGGGTCTCTCTGCAAAATAGGAGATCAATCCCCAACGGGTCATCACAATGTCCTTCTCGCCAGAGTAACGCTTAAGGTCTTCAGCCGCGGGTTTCATCACTCTGTTGGCCATGTTTACCTGATGCAGATATTGAGGGTGGGTAAAAGTGATTACTGTTTCATTGAAATTGTAGATTGCGATCTTCGGCAGAGCCCCAAAAAGCAGGGCATAAAACAGTATCGTTGCGACAATCTCAGGGACTGGCAGTATTCTGACTATTTTCCGGGCAAGGGTAGCGATAAAAAGGAGTGCTGCAACGAAAGAGATCATATAAAGCGGATAAAGCGGATAAATATATGAATTAGCTTTGGGAAGATTTGCCACAAATACCGGCAGAGTTCCAATGAAAGGAATGAGCAGAAAGAGTCTGCCGAATAAATTTCTCCCCACCAAGAGAAAAGGAATTCCACCAAGTGCAAAATAACTCATCCAGTCAGGAAATACACTTTTCAGCGCCAGCAGAAAGCCGGAAATATTACCGCTGATAAATTTAATTCCGCCTGAAAAACCGCCAAACTGCTCCAACCAGAGAGCCAGACCGTTCTTGACAGCTCCACCACTTGAGCCGAGTGTTAGCGAACCGTCAATCCCCTTGATCGCCACGGTCGTCTTGCCGGTAAATGTCCAGAAACCAAGCTGATTCCTGAGCAAAAGGAGATATGGCAGGGCGGTGACAAAAAAAACCAGCAGTAAAACCGCCCCCCCTTTCATGTGCTCGCGACGATCAGAACCTTGACGCAGCGAACCGATCACGATCAGAAGAAGGCCTGCACCGATGGCAACCACACTTTCAGGACGGGTAAGGTAGGCTGCTGCAAGCAAAGCGCCGGCCAGACCGAAGAGCCACGTCTTTGAGCTATCCTGAAGTGCCAGATAAAGGAGATATGTTCCAAAAAGGAGCATACAGAGATAAGTAGACTGGCTTAGAGGTGATACTGAAAAGTAAAGACAGAAGCCGAATGTTGCCCAGAGGAAAACGACCGCGAGCGCTGCTGAACGAGGGAGAATGATCCTTGACAGGCCATACAGCGGAAAGACTGTCAGAGCATCCATGGTTATGGCAGCAACTCTGGCCGCAATCTCAAGCTTTATCGGCAGCACCGAGAAAATAGCGATAACAAATGGATAAAATGGCGGCATGAACAGGTTGGCAGGAACTCTGAACGAAAGAATATCTTTCGCAATCGACATATAGGCGATGCCGTCCTGCTCATGAAGCATCAGGGGATAAGGGTAGTTCCAGAAAAACCAGTAGCGCAAGCCAAATGCAAGCACGGCTATCAGCGCTGCACAGAAATAGTCGGGATGGTCTTTAAGAAAAGCGGCTACCCTCTGCAAAATATCTTACTCCCCCAGATAGGTATATCCCAGGAGAGTCCGGTCAAGCAGCTCAATAAAATGACTGCTCTCCTCGATGGAGACTTTCCTCTGGGCAACCCCCTTCTCCAAGTGTTCACGGACTCTTTTGAGGATCTCTGGCCCTTTGTACTGGACGTATTTGAGGCTCTCCCAGCAGGCATCACCATTGATAACCGTATCGATCATGTAGCCGGTACGTTTATTGAAGGTGATATGTACCGCATTGGTATCACCGAAAAGGTTGTGCAGATCGCCCAGAATCTCCTGATACGCGCCGATCAGGAAGAATCCGATGTAGTAGTCCTCATCCTTTTTGATCTTGTGCAGCGGCAGCGCCTTGGCTCTGCCGTTCTCACCGACAAAACTGGTAATTTCACCGTCCGAGTCACAGGTGATATCGGCAATTGAAGCAAGAACATCAGGTTTCTGGTTAAGTCGCTGAATCGGCATGATCGGGAACAGCTGATCAATTGCCCAGGAGTCGGGAATGGACTGGAAAAGGGAGAAGTTGGCAAAGTAGGTCTGGCGCAGAGCCAGCTGAAAGTTCTGCAACTCCTCGGGGATCGGCTTGATTTTCTCGACAATGCTGTTGATCTTTTTGATAATCTTGCCGTAGAGCCACTCTGCCATTGCCCGTTCCTGCAGGGTCAGATACCCGAGGTTAAAGAGGCTGACCGCTTCCTGAATCAGCTGCTGGGTATCGTGGTAATCTTCGCGCAGCGAATAGCGGTCAATGCTTTTATGAATGTCCACCAGTTTTTTGACTGTGGGGGCAAGCTTTTCGGCAGTTGCCAGGTCTTCTTCAAAGTCGGGAGTGAGCCGCTGGGTGTTGGTGTTGAGCACGTTGGTTACCAGCACCGAGTAGTGGGCAACTGTTGCACGGCCCGATTCGGAGATGATATTGGGACATTCCACCCCGGCATCGTCGCAGATGTTCTTGATCTGATAGATGACGTCATTGGCATATTCGTCGATGGAGTAGTTGACGCTGGAGAAGTAGCTGGACTTGGAGCCGTCGTAATCGACGCCGAGACCTCCGCCGATATCAACATACTCAATCCCGACCCCGAGTTTGCGCAGTTCGGTGTAAATCCGCGCCCCCTCAATCAGGGCAGTCTTTATTTTATCTATTTTGGTGATCTGGCTGCCGATATGAAAATGGAGCAGCTTGACATTGCTTATCAGGCCATTCTCTTCAAGCAGATTGATCGCGCCGATAATTTCAGACATCCGCAAGCCGAACTTCGCATCCTCCCCGCCGGAGGTCGCCCACTTGCCGGTCCCTTTTGACGAGAGCTTGACCCGTATCCCCAGCTTGGGCTGAATACCGGTCTTTTTAACCAACTCGATAATCTTCTCCAGCTCGAAAAGTTTTTCGATAACCAAAGTTATATCATAGCCGATCTTGGTAGCATAAAGGACAGTCTCGATGTACTCCGTATCCTTGTAACCGTTACAGATTATCGGCAGGTTATTGCCGCTGGAAATGGCAATACCGGCCACCAGTTCAGGTTTGGAACCGACCTCAAGGCCGATATTGTAGCGCTTGCCGTAATGAGCAATCGCCTCTACAACCTGGCGCTGCTGGTTCACCTTTATTGGGTAAAAAGTCTGATACTTGGCAGGATAAGCGTTTTCAGTAATGGCGTTCTTGAACACCCTGTTGATGCTGGCGATTCGTCCCTGAAGGATGTCCATGAAACGGAGAAGTATCGGCGGTTTTATTTTCCGCTTGATCAGGTCGTCCATAAGGGCACGCAGGTCGATCGAACTTTTGGAGTTAGACGAAGGATGAACGCAGATATTCCCTTTCTTGTTTATGGAGAAGAGATCAGCCCCCCAGTTGTCCAGGTTGTAGATTTTAGCGGAGTCGTTGATTGACCATTTTTCCAATGTAACCACCTTTCAAGACAATTAGACACAGAGACAGTGAGGCACAGTGGCAACACTTTATCGTAGCTCAAAAATCAGTTCTCTATGCCTCTGCATCTCTGTGTTGGATTTATGCTTTTATTCTTCTAATCATCTATGAAAGACGACTTCTGAAATCCTCATAACCGAACCTGCGTACCACCGTTAACTCTGCCGTATCAGGTTCGAACGTGCAGATGTCCGGATGGCGGATACCGTTGAAGGTTGTTGTTTTTACCATGGTGTAGTGCGCCATGTCCAGAAATGCGAGCCGATCACCCGGTTTTAAAGGTTTTTCAAAAGACCAGTCGCCGATAATATCACCGGCAAGACAGGATGGGCCGCCGAGACGGTAGGTGTAGGGCTTCTCGCCGGCAGCAAAACCACCGTAAATACCGGGTCTATAGGGCATCTCCAGGATATCGGGCATGTGACAGGTGGCAGAAACATCGAGGATGGCAATATCCATCTCATTACGCACGATATCAAGCACCTCGGCCACGAGAATACCGGTACCGATGGCAATCGCTTCGCCTGGTTCCAGATAAACTTCGACGTCGTACTTTTTCCGGAAATATTTTACCAGTTCAATCAGTCCATCGAGGTCGTACCCGTCACGGGTTATATGGTGCCCCCCCCCCAGATTGAACCATTTCATCTTGTTCAGAAATTCGCCGAACTTCTCTTCGAATGCCTTGGCAGTACGTTCCAGCGGCTCAAACAGCTGTTCGCAGAGAGTATGAAAATGCAGCCCTTCGACTCCGCTCAGGGACCGGCCCTCAAACTCTCTTCGGGGGATACCTAGCCGCGACTTGGGGGCGCAGGGATCGTAGATCGCCACCGCCCCTTCGGAATGCTCCGGGTTAACCCGCAAGCCGACGGAAACTCGCCCCAGCTCTTTTTCCCAGAGTGAGCGGAACCGCTCCAGTTGGTTGAAGGAGTTGAAAACCAGATGGTCGGAGATAGAAAGCAGCTCGATGACGTCACTCTCCTTGAACGCCGCAGCAAAGGAGTGAACCTCGCCACCGAACTTATCCCGCCCCAGGCGCGCTTCCCAGGGGGAGCTGGCGCAGACCCCTTGCAGGGTTTCCCGGATCAGCGGAAAAACACTCCACATGGAAAAGGCTTTCAGCGCCATGAGGATTTTTGCCCCGCTACGCTGCTGCACCTGGTCAAGAATGGCGAGATTATGGCGCAACCGTCCCAGATCAACCACATAGGCAGGTGAAGGGGCGAGCTGCAGGATTTTGCTTATTTCGATTCCGGTCAACTCTTTACAGCTCCGGCCATTCGCCGCCGTCGACGACGACTGTCGGCAGGCCCATCGGCCCGAGCACTTCCAAAAACAGTTCGGGATCGAACTGTTCCATGTTCCAGACACCGGCTGCGTGCCACTTGCCGGTCAGCATCATGATGGCGCCGACAACGGCCGGGACGCCGGTGGTGTAGCTGATGGCCTGGGACTGAACTTCCTTGTAGCAGGCTTCGTGATCGCAGATATTGTAGATGTAGACCTGGCGCGGCTTGCCATCCTTTGTGCCGCGGGCGATGACGCCGATGCAGGTCTTCCCCTTGGTGAGCGGTCCCAGTGAGCCAGGATCGGGGAGGAGCGCTTTGAGGAACTGGATCGGAACGATCTTCTGACCGTTGAACTCCACCTCGTCAATTCGGGTCATCCCCACATTCTGCAGCACTTCCAGATGTTTGAGGTAATTCTCGGAAAAGGTCATCCAGAACTGGGCTTTCTTGATGGTCGGGATATGCTTGACAATGGACTCCATCTCCTCGTGGTAGAGGCGGTAGCAGTTCATGGGGCCGATCCCTTCGGGGAAATCAAAAACCATTTTGGTGGAGAGTGGTGGCGACTCAACAAACTGGCCGTTTTCCCAGTGGCGGCAGATGGCAGTCACTTCGCGGATGTTGATCTCCGGGTTGAAGTTGGTAGCAAAGGGCTGACCATGACTGCCGGCGTTGGCATCGATGATGTCCAGCTCCTCAATAACATCAAGGTATTTCTTTGCGGCCAGAGCAGTGTAGACATTGGTGACGCCGGGATCGAAACCGGACCCGAGCAGCGCCATGAGGCCGGCGCTCTTAAAGCGCTCCTGATAGGCCCACTGCCATGAGTATTCAAACTTGGCGGTATCGAGAGGTTCATAATTGGCAGTATCCAGATAGTCGACGCCGGTCTCAAGGCAGGCGTCCATGATGGTCAGATCCTGATAAGGAAGAGCCACGTTAATTACCAGTTTCGGCTGTACCTGCTTTATTAAGGCCACCAGCTCCGGCACATTATCGGCATCTACTTTGGCTGTCTGAATACTGTTGCCCAGCTGCGCGGCAATAGCATCGCATTTTGATTTCGTCCGTGAGGCAAGAGTGATTTCACTGAAAATATCCGGACGTTGAGCACATTTATGGGTGACGACCTGCCCGACTCCACCGGCTCCAATTATAAGAACTTTGCTCATCATGAGACTCCTCTCGTGCAACTTGAAAAATATTCTGGAAAGAATTGTGAAATTAAGTATAAATAGCCGGAGATGTCAACGTTTTTCGTCCCGTACTGATAGATTGGAGAATTCGAAATGGCAAAGTTATGTGCAGAAAATGGCGGAATGATCGGCTTCATAGGTGGCGGCAACATGGCTGAAGCGATTATCAAGGGGATGATTTCAGGGGGTACCGGGGCGGGAACCATAGTAGTCTCCGAACCGGTTGCCGCCAGGCGGCAGCAGCTGGCTGAAAGGTACGGCGTCAAAACAACCGCTGATAACAGTGAACTGGCGCTCTCCTGCAAAACCGTAATTCTTGCGGTTAAACCGCAACAAGCGGCGGCAGTCTGCAGTCTGCTCCAGAATCATATCAATGAAAATCATCTACTTGTGTCCATTATGGCAGGGGTATCATGCAGCGCGCTGGAAAGCCTGTTCAGTCAATCTCCGCGGGTCATAAGAGTCATGCCGAACACTCCGGCGCTTGTCCTGTGCGGGGCTGCGGCTATTGCCGCCGGCAAAACTGCAACAGAAGCAGATATGGCCGAGACCGAAGCAATATTTTCTCTGGTGGGGAGTTGTTGCCGGGTTGAGGAAAAACTTATTGATGCGGTAACAGGTCTCTCCGGGAGCGGGCCGGCTTATGTACTGACCTTCATCGAGGCTCTTGCAGATGGCGGAGTCAAGAACGGTCTGCCGCGAGAAACCGCGCTTAATCTGGCTATACAGACGGTGCTCGGGACAGCTAAACTCCTTGCCGAAACCGGCGAACATCCCGGCAGCCTGCGCGACAAGGTAACATCCCCCGGGGGAACAACCATTGCAGGACTGCATGCCCTTGAAAAAGGCTCTTTCCGGGCTACCATCATGAATGCGGTTGAGTCAGCCACTCTCAGATCAAAGGAATTGGGGAAATAGCAATTACAACCAGCCGTTCGCCGCTATGGATTACTTTTCGCCAGCTGACAGTAAATTGCCAGGGTCTGGCGCGCCGCGGCATCCCAGGAAAAGAGTTTTGCCCGTTCAAGGCCACGATTCCCAAGCGTTCGGGCAAACTCTCCGTCGTCCATTATCCGTGCAATGGCAGTCGCCACAGCGGCGATATCAGCAGGAGGGACTGTAATGCCGGCATCCCCGACAACTTCAGGCAGAGATGTGGTGTCTGAGGTAATCACCGGCAGACCGCAAGCCATCGCCTCCAGCGGCGGCAAACCGAACCCCTCGAAAAAAGAGAGATAGGCAAACAGAGTTGCGCCGCCATAGAGTTGGGGCAGCTCTTCATCTGGGACAAATCCGGTAAAAATGATCTCGTCCACAAGGTCAAGTTCTTTAATCCGGGCAAAGAGCTGATCATAAAGCCACCCTTTACGACCGACTATTACCAGCTTTGGCATATCATCCCGCACCAGACGAAGCCTGGCGTAGGCCTCTATCAAGGTATCAATATTTTTGCGGGGCTGGATGGTGCCGACATAAAGTATGTACCCCTCAATAAGCCCGTATTTATTCATTACCGCGGCAGTATCTGCAGGATCGGGTTTCACAGTCATCCGCGGATCAAAACCCAGCATTATGGCCTTGATCCGTTGTGGTGCAACCTGATAATCCGCCATGATCTCCTGCCGCGCATGTTCGGAATCCGTGATGATATAACTGCTCCTCCGCGCGGCAATCGGGATCTGCAGCCGCCAGTAGATTCGAGCCGCCAGCTTCTCTGTCTCTGGATGACGCAGCGGGATCAGATCATGGAGGGTGACAACCGTGGGGCAGGGTGAGTAAAAAGGGATGGCGCTTTTGGGGCAATGCAGCAGATCGATCCGCTCCCGCCGGCAGGCCATCGGCAGGAGGATGTGCTCCCGCCATAGCCGCGCCAGAGGACTTTTGCCAGGCAGCACCAACTCCCTGGCCAGAGGGAAGCGCCCCAAATGGCACGGATCATTGTAAAACACCACGTACTCATTTTCCCGGTCAATACGAAACAGGGCGTCAAGCAGACCAAGCACGTATGTCCTGGGTCCACCCTGCGTAGATATGGTAGAGGCATCTATGGCTATGCGCAAAGGTTGCTCCTTAGCATCAACATATATTCAGCCTGCATTCTTACGGGAACGCCATTCGCGAGCGAGCATAAGGACGAAAAAGCCGATGGACGCCAGTGAAAGCCATTTGCCGATACGGTAGGGCACAGGATCGAAGCGAAACTCGATGTCGTGTTTACCGGGCGGCAGATAGACACCACGCAACACATGGTTGACCGGATGGATGACGGCCTCTTTGCCATCCACGAAAGCTCGCCAGCCTTGGTAATATTTGTCGCCCAAAACCAGGATGACATTCTGGGACGCTTGCGCAACTGCGACCACTTTCCCGGCCGTATAGCTGCTAATCTTGGCGACTCCGGGAACCGACTGGGTGCCGGGCGGGGCGAGTGGCAACTCAGGGGGAGTTTCGATCAGAGCAACAGCCCGTGGGTCAAAATTCGGGTGCAACAATACCCCCAGCCGCTGTTGCCTGTCAGCAAGCACTACCGCAGATGGCACCAGCCATACTTTGGGTAGAACTGCGTTGTTTTTTACCACCACTTCCTTGCCGTCCGGCGAATAAAATACCGGTGAAAATTTAGCCCCGAACTGAGCCTGCTCCGCAGCATACTGGGCAGTGTCAAAAATCAGATATTTCAGGTTCAACATGTCAGGAACGGCGCTCGTAAAAGAGAGGTTGTCCAGGATATCCTGCCAGCGGGTCTGCTGCACAGCCATGGAGTAGAAAAATGTAGGGATGCCTGCGGAAGAGTACTGCTGCGGGTCGCCATTCATCGGCATGACCCGGTACTCCTTCGAATCCTGCTTGAGGAACTTGATCGCCGCGGTATCCACTCCCCGTGATTTGTTAGGCATCTCAACAGTGAAGAGAAACTTGGCGTTTACCCGGCCAACATCAATGAGAAAAATCAGCAGTAATGCCCCATACAACAGCCCAACAGATTTTTTCGATTTGCACCAGACAATAACAACTATGGCGTACAGAGTTGCAACCAGTACCGCAATCCCGGTTTCATGGAGCATATTTCCCCAGCGACCGGTAACAAGCTGTGAGCCTGCTTCATACCTGGTCGGCTCGGCAAGCAGCGGCATCAGCCGTTCGATCCAGAACGATTCTCCCACCTTCAGCACTAACAGGAACAGTATCAATGTTATCGGCAGGGCCACAAGTATCGCCAGATAATGACGAAACAGCCGGCTTGCCCGCACCGCCGGATCCGCCAGGATGTCCATTCCCCGGGCGGCCAATACGCCGACCGACATGGCAGTAATGAACAGGATCATTTTGGGAACCCGGAATTTGTTGATGCCGGGGAAATAGTCATAGAGCAGGTTGTAGAACAGCGTATATTTGCCCATCGCAAAAAACAGACTTAAAGCAACCCCTCCCACGGCCAACCATGTATAGCGGTCGCGACGGAACAGGAGTGGCAGCGGCAGCAGCAGCCAGGGGAGCAATCCCAGGTAGTCATTCGTCTGGGTAAAGCGCATCCGGCCCCAATAATACGCCGGGATGTTGGTCGGATTTTCCCCCCCTTCCTGACGTGAAAAGCCAAAGAGCCCGGGGATGACAAAGGTAGCCAGCTCTTCAGGCGGCATTGACCAGGACATGGCTTCTTCCCGGTTCAGGCCACCCTTACCCTGGTTTTCTCCGCTTTGCGCACCGCGATTGGTCCCCTTGGACCAGTTGGCAAGCGGCAGAAGCGATATGGAAACTGTTGTCAGAAAAAACACCAGCAACACAAGATTAAAACCAAACAGTCGGCCAAAACTTTTTTTCTGTTCCACGCCGCCGCGACCTGCCCAAACTTCAGCTGCAAGGCGAAGCAGGCCGTACACGCCGATACTGAGACAGGTATAAAAGGCAATTTGCCAGTGGTAGTTGAAAAACTGGAAAGCCAGGGTAACCGCGGCGGCAAGAAACCAGATCAGCCGTTTTTTCTGCATTCCGGCTTCATAAAGATAGAACGCCAATGGTGCAAAGGAAATCGTTGCAATCTTCTGGGCATGGCCGGCGTTGATCAGAGAGATGTGAGTGGTGGTCAGCCCAAACACCAGTCCGCCCAACAGTGCGCCCCAGCGGCTGACACCGATAACCCGGCAATACAGATAGGTGCCGAAGCCGCCGAAGAACAGGTGCAACACCATGAACCAGGCAACGCTTGTCGGCAGAGGGATGAATCGAAAAATCAAGCGGTGATGAATCAGAAACTGGTACGGCTGCTCCCCACCCTCGGTAGTAAAACCACTGTTGACGAACATGTTCCACAAGCCGTCAGAAAGATTGAAACTACAGAGTTCGGCAAATGACCGGGTGCGCCATTCCCTGACACCCCAGTAGAATTCATTGATTATATCCGGAGCACGCACGATCTTGCTGGTGAAGAGGATATCGGCATTCATCACCACAAAAATTGCCAGCATTAGCAGCAGCATCAGATAGTTTTTGTTTTTTTCCGACATTTGGAGGTCTCTCTTTTAATTCAATTTTCTACTACGCGTTCAGCGACTTTCTGAAGGTGAAATATACCAGACGACTCAGGAGAATTCTTGCGACCAGAATCGGCATCAACAGGTCAATCCCTAAAAGTTTCCAAATTTTGCGGATAACAGCGCTACAATCGGCCTCACCTGCCTGAGCAAAAGGATAAATCCAGGCTGTTTTAAAGCGCCACTTCAGCTGTTGTAACAAGGTAGCCCGAATGTATAGCTTAGCCACATAGCACCGGTAAAGATTAATTTCCTCATCAATAAAATCAAGGTTGCGGATAATGCCATGGGTCTCCTGATTGTCATGCTGGCGAATCTTGACCAGAGGCTCCTGCAGATAAAGAAGTTTGCCATTTTCAAGCAGGTGAAACCACAGCTCCACATCAACCAGACGCTTGAAATCGGGAGAAAACCCCCGCAGCGCATCCTCTCTGCGGAAAAAAGTCGCCGTGGGTTCACCGATATAGTTGCCATTGAACAGGGTATGGCTAATCATCCGCTTGCCTTCAAGGACGCCGGCCAGCTCCCGCAGTCCCGCAACCCGGACCGGCT
This sequence comes from uncultured delta proteobacterium, assembly GCA_963787125.1. Taxonomy (GTDB): domain Bacteria; phylum Desulfobacterota; class Desulfuromonadia; order Geobacterales; family DSM-12255; genus VEOV01. Next base: position 152,595 of record CAWBBV010000007.1, on the reverse strand, counting down.
TCAAATCCATATCCACAAGCTGTCGCCGGGATGCTACCAGCACAATGCCCGGCACTGACTCGATCCCCTTAAGCATTGCGCTGACACAATCCTGCTCAAGCAGATCATCGGCAAGCAGATATTTGACATAAACACCGCTGGCTAACTCCAGACAGCGGTTGAGATTGCCTGCCAGACCAAGATTAGATGCATTGCGCACATATTTGACCCGTGCATCAGCGCGGCAAAATTCACTAACCACCGCGGCAGTGTCATCAGTTGAACAGTTGTCAACAACCAGAACTTCCAGATCCCGCTCGGTCTGATTCAGTGCTGAACGGATCGCGACCTGTAAAAAATGGGCATGATTAAACGTAGGGATACAGATACTTACCAGTGGGGTCATGGCTGCCTGCTTACTCTGGCAGGAGTATCGGCGAACAGCGGCCCGAGTCGGCCCGACAGCGCATGGGTTACCCCTAAAAACATCATGGCGAACTTCTCTCTTTTCTGCTGTTCAAACAGGATAACTCCGACCAACTCCTTCACCATGCACCAGCAGTCGTTGAGAGCCCACGCTGCAAACCGACAAGCGTAGCGCCGATACAGCACCAGACGATTCCGGGTCATGTAATAGCGACGCAGCGGCGAATGATTAGTCACCTTGACCGGAATGCCCAAAACAGAATGGCGACTCGTGGCGCCGATCCGGTGCTCCAACAGAGCAAGGGTCGATTCAAGCAGATGAAAACCCGCAGCCCGCAGACGAAGACAATACTCATGATCCACATAATCCATAAACAGGGCTTCGTCAAACAGCCCGATCTGCTCAAAAACCTCGCGCCGCAGCAGACAGCCGGAAGAGATGGTGACCGGCACCTCCTCGTAAGGCGTCCCGGCAGCACCGCTGCCATGGGAACCGGCCAGGCCGGTGACCGGGTCCGTCAGTCGCGGCGCGACAAGAGCAACCTTGGCTGCATCGGGATATGCCTGCAGGGACTGAAGCAGCGCAACAAAATAGCCTTCCGGAACCCTGCTGTCCTGATCAAAGGTGGCAATCCAGTCAGAGCCGGCTTTCATGGCATGCCTGATACCGGCATTGAAGCCGGCGCCAATTCCCAGGTTGCAACCTTTTTGTATCAGCGTGCAGTGCGCCATCTGCCTGATTGTTTCAAGAAGCGGAGCGTATTCCTGGCCGGAACCGTTGTCAACCACCACCACGCTATCGACCTGTTCGGCAAGACGCCGCACAGCTTCAGCAAGATCCGCCGGCGGGTGGTAAGTCACTATAACTGCGCAGCAGTGGAGTTTCGAAGCCATAGGCAACTTATTCACCTCAATACCGCAGGAGCTTGTGCAGTTTGTTCAGCATAAAAGCCGGCGGGCAGAGCAGATAAAACAGGTACGGATTGATCTGCCGGCTGATCATGACGTGCAGTTCCCTGCGGTCAGTACAGACGGCACGATCACGCCAGATATAATAGGCAATGCGAATGCGCCGGTATAATTCATGAACGAATAGTCTATGGACGTACGGTTTAACCGCAAACTCTTCATAAATTTTGTTTTCATCCTGAAGAAAGGAGAATGCCTGTCGATTGCTTTTTGACTGCTGCGCATCATGCTGACGCAGCCTGCAAAGACCAGCTGGAATTGTCGCAAGATCTCCCTGTTCAAGCAGATGACACCACATCTCCAGATCTATCAGCTGCGCGTAGGCAGTATTGAAACCGCGCCGCGCATCTTTACGGCGAAACAGTACGGCGGCAGGCTCCCCGATGTAATTACCGTAGAAAAGACAGCGAGTGATGGCATCAGAACCTGACCATATTTTATATTTTCCAGAATACGCTTCCGTCTTGATAACGTTAAGCTCTACGTCAACCAGAATCCTGCCGCTGGCAACAAGGCTGACCTGCGGATTAGAGCCCAGGATTTGCACCATCTGCTCAAGGCATGCCGGTTCGAGCAAATCATCAGCACAGAGAATTTTTACATATTCACCGGTGGCATGCTGAAGGCAGCGGTTCAGGTTCTCACGGGGGCCGACATTGGTTTCATTGCAGAAATAACGGATACGATTGTCTGCATAACCAGCGACGATTTCCCGGGTATTGTCAGTGGAGCAGTTGTCAACTACCAGCAGTTCAAAGTCCGTAAATGATTGGTCAAGCACAGACGTAATGGCATCGGCTATAAAATGGCCATGGTTATAGGTCGGAATGCAGATGCTTACTTTAAACATGTATTCATTATGTGCGGGTAATGTTCACGCATTATGCAGGCTTCAAGTTAATCTTAAAATATTTCATGTACATAATTATCAATAGCAAAACATATGTGGTTCCGTAAGTTATAATCAATACAATATTGTTTTTATTTATCAACGAGACACCATACACAAAGAGTAGAGGAATTATCGAAGCTATAAAGAAATATACGAAGTCTTTTACTATCGGATAATCAGTTACTTTTTTGAAGTAAAAATACCCGACTACTGTAACAATTAGTTTTGCTGCTAGAGTTGCTAATGCTGCGCCTATTGCCCCCATGAACGGGATCAAGGTAAAATTTAGTACTGTGTTTATAACATTCCCAAAAAAAACAGAATTACCAAACTCCTTTTGCATATTCCACACACAAAAAGGTTGGGCTATTATCCCGCTTGTGAAACCAAATGTTATTACAAAGCCCAATATCATGAGACATGGTATAGTTTCCGCAAATTTGCTGCCAAAAAGCAACTGCACGGTAAAACCTGAAAAATACAGCATGAAAAATCCAAGAGGAATAGTCAATATCGACATAATAAAAACGTATTTAGCCATTACTGGATATAGCTTTCCCTGCTTGTAACTCTGAGCAAGATCCCTAAACATAGTCGGGGTAATAACTCCATTTATAGCATAAAACGGATTAATTACTTTATAAGCGGCTTCATATATTCCGACTACATGCGAATTCGTAAAATAATATAATATTAGCCTATCTGATGACATAAAAACATAGCCAGACAATTCAGCTTTCAAAAAATGATAGCTCTCCTTATAATATGATTTTAATTTAGACGTATAATTATCTAAGAAAATTGATTTATCAATGTAGCACAAGCGATGTTTTACTAAGAAAAATGTCGCAAGGCTAAAATTTATACACGAGTTGAATAGTGTCAAGTATGGCAATAATTTCCAGTCTGCTTGTGTATGTATGAAAATAAAAATTGACGCAGCATACAATATACTCTGACCGATTCGTATGATTGATGAAATATTTACCCTTCCGAGGGAAGTAAATACCCATGATGGTGTACACGCATCGAAAAAAACTACGAAAACCGAGATGGAAACAAAGTATTTTAATCGAGGATCAACATCAAGCAGGCGTGCACCAATCAGTGTTAAAACAATAAGTATCGTCGACAGTATAAGTTTGGGGGGGATAATGATGGCAAGAAGTGAACTGAGGACTTCGTCATCACGGGCAAGTTTCTGTGAAGCAAAAGAGGATAAACCACTATCAGCTAATTTTGCTACCAACAACAAAATTGCACTTGTCGTCGCACTAAAACCAACATACTCCGGGCCAACGACACGAGTGATATAAAGCATGCTGACTGCGCTAAACGCAAGTCCAAAAACTTCGGCAACAGCTCGAAAGGTTAGTTTTTTACCGAGCAGCAAACAGACCCCCTCATTTCATCGGCAAAGCAGGATGAAATTAATTTATAAGCTACATATCAGTGTTTAGCTGCCTAAAGTCATTGAAATTGTGAAATTTTTTGTAGTTCGCCTGAAGCCATTCTTCACTTTTATTCCACCAGTTAAATTCAAGTAAATAATTAACATCTTCCTGATTGAATCTTGATCGGATAACTTTAGCTGGCACACCACCACAAATAGCATATGGCGGCACATCTTTCACAACAACTGCTCCAGCAGCTATCATTGCCCCATCTAGAACTACAACGCCATCCTTGACTGCCCCCCGCAAACCTATCCAGACATCATTTCCGATCTTTGTTTTTGCAAATTCGTTGAAATAGTCTTTATCAGAAATCATCCAATTTAATTCAGGTCGCCGCAAGTAAAACACTGGATGAGTCGAGATAAAATTGGTCGGATGAGAACCTAGACCGATATATACTTGGGGTGCAATTGAACAAAATTTACCAATTTCAACATTACATATCACCGAACCTGGGCCAATGTATGTATAATCTCCAATCTTTGAATTTATCAGGGTAACATTCGAAGCGATATTGACATTTTTACCAAATTCAGTATTGACTATCGTACAATTTTCACCCAGATGCAGATTGATATACTTTGATTTAAGCGAACGTCTTATTAGATAATCTCTTAGACTATGTGGGAGTATTTTCTTTAGTTTACCTAACACCATTACACTCCTTTCATTGTTGATATCAGATCCATTAGTTATGTTTTCGGTCTATACTATGTGCCCCAGGTACTCATTGATAGCTCATTTCGAGCCACCTCATCACCTGCTAAATATTTCATAGTTTGGTTATCAGCTATGAGCAAATTTTCTTGATTGCCAACCCTAAATGTATAGCTGTTAGGCCAATCTTTTTTTCCATAGCCAACCCCATCCTTACCAACAATTACTATATCTCTCCCCATGCGCATAATTTGTTTTGAGAGACTATCTTTACCGCTTTCAAAGCGATGGGCATCCATCTTGTTCAGAATCGGACGACATTTGATTTTGCTCAACAATTTGCCTGAAATAATGAAAGCATTTGTCCGGATGTGGTAGTTGGGAAACGGGTCGAAATAAGCTTTATATTGAACCTGTTCCAACTTTTTAACCGTCATATTGTGCAGTTTCTGGACAAAATCAGGCACCGTTAGCTGAAATCTACCAAAAGGGATAACTTTCCTCATCCCAGGCTTTTTCAATGTATAGGTATAAGGACTCTCATATGATCCGGTAGCACCTGCCAACCCGACATTTTCCATTGAAACCATCGAGTAAAGGTTCAGCAGCCAGTTGTCGCAAAGAATGGTGCTGAATGAATTCAGAAAACAATAGTACCCGTAAGCATAATCAGTTGCAGCGGCAGCCTTCATGTAGGCGCTGATATCAAAACCAAAATCAGACACATACATCGTGCGGTAGCGTACATTAGCCAGTAACCCGACATACGCTTCGATATTGTCGTTAGGCGAAAACCCTTTGAAAACTAGCAATAAGTCATGGTCTCTACCGGCAGCATGCTTCAAATAAGAGTCAACAAAGCGCTTAAATGGCTCGATGCCATTTTTTTTCCGGACCAGATGCACGACGCAAATGTCTGACATCAAGCAATACTTTCCCGAATGTTTATCAGGCACCGGCACAGCTCACTTACTCTTCTTGAAAAACTGGGCATTTTTCATCCCCAGGGCAATCGTACCCAGTGTAGAGCGCCCTTCTGACCTGACATATAAGATAAAGTACACAAACGAAAACCAGAGCTGAAAGAAAGGATTGGGCGGCAGTTTAATCAATTGGCGAATCAGGGGAAGAAGCGCCGGGATCTTGACTGCAGTCTGAAAGAACTTGTGCAGATTCACTATCTTGCCTTTGTCAGGGTTATGCAGTACTGAAGAAATATGAAAAGAGACCTCCATATCATGGGAACAGATATCCTTCGGGAGGAACCCCTTGTCGACCGCATAATCGGCCAAGGCTGTGCCGGAATAGGGCATGAATAGTGAACACCAGGGGAAATCAGTCTGTATTGCAATATTCAACTCCAGCGTTTTAAATGCCTGCGCCAACGTTTCACCGGGAAAACCGATAATATTGTAGGTCCTGAAAGAGATCCCCTGCTTTTTCAGGAGCGCCGCGCCTTTCATGATATCGCTGTCAGATATTTCCTTGTGTAACAGCAGGTTGCGAATCTCTTCATCACCGGATTCAATCCCCCAGAAAACCGTTACGCAGCCATTTGCCGCCAGGAGTCGGACAAGATCTTCGTCAAGTTGATTTATCCTGAGAAGGCAGTGAAAAGTGCTGCCGATTCGCCTGCCATATGCGGGGAGGAACTCCTGTAGCCATGACCGGTTCAAGGCGAAAGTGTCATCGCAGAAATATATCCTGCGGACGGAAAACGCTGCCATAGTCGTTTCGATCTCGACGAGCAGCGATTCCGGGGAACGGTGGCGCACATAACGGCCCTTCCCCTTGTATAACTGCATCATCTGGTGATTGAAGCAAAAGGAACAGTTGTACGGACAACCCCTGCTGGAAAGAAACACCTTGACCGGATTATTGCAGAGAATGGGATACCGTGAATAGAGTTGCCGGTCGGGGGGCGGGAATGCATCCAGATCTGCGATCAGTTGCCGGACATCGTTTTGCTTCACCCGCTTGTCAGGCATTTTTACCCATAAATTCAGGATATCGCTGTAATCACTGCCACTTGAAACGGCGTCTGCCAGCTCAAGGATCGCGTCCTCTCCTTCTCCGCGACAGATTATATCAATGCCTTCTTCCTTTACAACTTCAGGGAAAAAGGTCGGATGCGGTCCCCCCAGGAGCGTCAGGCAGCCCAGTTGATCCTGCAACTGCCGCGCCGTGGCTACCGCCCATTGCTGACTGCCTGTCATGACCGAAAATGCAATGATATCCGGTCTGGATTCAAGCAGCAGGGGCAGGAATTCTTCTGCAGTGTTGCCGATAATCAGGTCGCATTCGTGGCCATGACTTTTGAGCAGTGCCGAAAGATGCATCGGACCAAGGAATTCGAACCATACGTTTTGTAAAAAAGTAATTTTAGCCATCAGGGAAAAGCTTCCTTAATCGAGGTTGGGTTATTGCCCTTCAGTCGCTGGGCTGCAAGCACCGCTTTCACGGAGGTACCTGATAAGAGCGTCACGCCAGCCCGGCATAACCACGCCGCAAGCCCTTGCACGTCGGCACTCCAGGGCTGAATAAAGAGGGCGGCGCATACTGCCGCTCAACCCTCCCCGATCAACAGGGATTACCTCCATCGCCACTCCGGCAAGCTCGTAAATCGCACGGGTGAAGTCATACCAGCTGCAGGCGCCTTCATTCACCAGATGATAAAGGCCCGGCTCTGCTCCGGGATGGGCCAACAACTGCCAGACCGCCCGGGCAAGATCACTGGTAGCTGTGGGTGAAACCACCTGGTCGCAGCCCATCTCCAGCCGCGACGATAGTTTTGCATCCGCCAGCCGCTTGTCGACAAAATTGCCCCCCTTTGACTGGGCGCCGCTCCGCCCGTAAAGACCACAGGTGCGGATGATCACAGTCCCTTCAGCGTAGGCTGCCTGAGCCGCAAGCTCACCGGCAAGCCGTGAGATGCCGTACATCTGCAGCGGTTGCGGCCTGTCATCTTCGTTGTAGGGGGTACGCTTATCGCCGCCAAAAACATAATCACTGCTGAAGGTCACGAACCGGCTTCCCAAAGTCCGACAAGCGAGCGCCAGGTCACGCACTGCGGCACAGTTGATCAGGAAGGCCTGCGCCACTTGGGTCTCACAAAGCGGGACATTATGAAACGCCGCCGTATTTATGACAATATCCGGACGACATTCACGCACCACGCGCTCAATGGCTGTCGAGTCAGCAAGATCAAGCTCATCCCGCCCGGGAGCAATGACTTCATGTCCCGGATTGGTCCTGATCAGATCGCCGCCCAGTTGGCCGGTTTTACCAATGAGAAGAATCCTCACTTAGCGCCCCCTATCGTGCAGCAAAGCAAATGAGCGGTCTTTCTCTGCAATAGTACCCACCGGCAATGGCCAGGAGATACCGAAAGCCGGATCATTCCAGCGAACACCGTCAGCATGTTCGGCAGAGTAGCCGGTGAACATCTGGTAAAACACCTCACTGCTGTCCGCAAGAGTCTGGAAACCGTGGGCAAAACCTTCGGGGATAAAGAGCGCCGAACCGTTCTCTTCCGTCAATTCGACACCATACCAGCGGCAATAGGTGGAGGATTCTTGCCGCAAATCAACGATAACGTCATAGATCGCCCCCCGGGTACATCTCACCAGCTTTGCTTCCGCCAGCGGTGTCCTCTGAAAGTGCATTCCTCGAAGAGTCCCTCGGGTCAGATTGAACGAAACATTGCACTGGAGAACCCCTGTCGGCAGCCCGTGGTCCGCAAACTCCTGCACACAGAACGACCGGGCAAAATACCCCCGTTCATCCTTACGGCGATCAAGCTCAATCAGAAATGCACCGGCAAGAGCCGTTTCGCTAAAGATCACAGAATTCTGACTTCCGGGATCGCCTGAATGAACTTTCCGCCTTTATCCAGGTATTCCCGCTGCTGCTCAATAATTTCTTCAGCAAAGTTCCATGCCAGCAGCAGTACAAAATCCGGCATGTCCTGAGCCAGTTTATCGGGGTGATACACGGGCAGATGCATACCCGGCGTATAAAGGCATTGTTTGTAAGGGCTCTTATCCACCGTATATTCAACCAGATCAGTGCCAATGCCGCAGTAATTAAGAAAAGTATTCCCCTTGGCAGGGGCGCCGTAGGCAGCAATCCGCTTCCCCTGTGATTTAAGGTCTCGCAGCAGGATCAAAGTTTCTGCCTTGATCCGTGCGGTTCGTTCTGCAAAAGCGACGTACGTCTCCTTTTCGCCTAACCCTTTGGCAAGCTCCGCGTCAATCAGTGTCTGCACATTGCCGGCAACCGGGTGAGCTCCGGCATGGCCGATGAAATAGATGATAGAGCCGCCATGGATTGCCACTTGTTCAACATCGAAAACTTCCATGCCGTATTTGGCGAAAAGGTGCACCATTGCCCGCACTGAGAGATAGGAATAGTGCTCATGGTAGACCGTGTCAAACTCGTTTTTCTCTACAAAGTCGATCAGGTACGGAGCCTCGATGGCTACTGCGCCACCAGACGCCAGTAAGTCCCTGAGTCCCTTGACGAAACTATGAATCTCCGGAACATGTGCAAATACGTGACGCGCAAGAATCACATCCGCGGCCCCGTACTGTTGTTTTAGAGCCGCAGCCGAATCAGCGTGAAAGAATTCATTGACCGTAGTGATACCTGATTCAGTGGCAACGGCGGCAATGTTGCTCGCCGGCTCGACTCCAAGTACATTGACCCCGGTCTTTTTAAAGTAGGAGAGAACGGTACCGTCATTACTGGCTATCTCTACTACCAAAGATTCCGGCGAAAGATTGAAACGCCGCTGAAAGCTCTCGGCAAGATAAGCAGCATGCCGATGAACCAGGTCCGAGGTTGCGGAAAAATATATGTAATCCTTGAAAAGTGCATCCGGGGAGACCACATGGCCAATCTGCACCAAACCGCACACTTCACAGAAGAAAACATCCAGAGGACATTCTGGTTCGGCAATGGAGCTGAGTTCTTCTGCGGTCAGGAAACTGTTGGCCAACGCCATCGTTCCAAGATCCAGAAACTTGAATATTTCTTCTTTACCACAAAACCGGCAATTCATTATTTCACCTCGTAACGTTGAAAATTCATAATCTGTTCCTCACATATCTGCCTGAGATCACCGCCTGACTTATAGACCTTGGTCCAGGCGGCAATGCTCTCCAGAGCCTTCTCCAGCCCCCACCGGGGCCACCATCCCAGTTCAGCATGGGCTTTACTGCAATCGAGTTTGAGGTAATGGGCCTCATGGGGGTGCTCTCCATCATCAAGCTGCCAGGATGCTCCACTTCCCCAGATGGCACAGAGTCGCTCCACCAGCCACTGCACCGGGCGGGCATCCTCTTCCGGCGAACCAAAGTTCCAGCCGGAGGCAAATGCGACACCATCCTCGTAGAGGCGCTCAGCCAGCAGCAGATAACCGGAAAGCGGTTCGAGAACATGCTGCCAGGGACGAACGGCATGCGGATTGCGGACCTGTACCGGCTCTCCTGCCAGGATAGCCCTGATTATATCGGGGATAAGACGGTCATTGGCCCAATCCCCGCCGCCGATGACATTACCTGCCCGGGCCGTGGCAACAGCAACACCATGCCGGTCATACTCAAGAGGATTAAAGTAGGAACTGCGATAGGCGGCAGTCACCAGCTCCGAGCACCCTTTGCTGTTGGAGTAGGGATCATACCCTCCCATCGGCTCATTCTCCCGGTACCCCCAGTGCCATTCACGGTTTTCATAAACCTTATCTGTGGTCACGTTTACCACGGCTCTCACAGTCGGGCAAGATCGTACCGCTTCCAGCAGATGGACGGTTCCCATCACATTGATCGCATAGGTTTCCACCGGAAGCTTATAGGAATCGCGGACCAATGGCTGGGCCGCCATATGGATGACAATCTCGGGAGCGGCAAGCAGCATCTCCGTTTTCAGTCGTTCCAGATCACGCACATCGGCGATGATCGAATGTACAATTTCGCCGACTCTCGCCAGCGCAAAGATACTCGGCTCAGTGGGTGGTTCCAGGGCATAACCGGTAACCTGGGCGCCCATGCTGCGCAACCAGAGACAGAGCCAACTTCCTTTGAATCCGGTATGTCCGGTCAGAAAAACCCGCTTCCCCTGCCAAAATTGACTCGACATTACTCTTCTCCCAAATTTCCGCCGACAGCCATTTGATTGAACTCAGCCCTGTCTTTGTTATTGCCATTCCGGCTCAAAAAGTTTGCGCCGCTGGTATATCTTTATATCAGAGATATTTATTGAGCTGCATACGGCAGGCTCAACCTGGATTCGAAGCCTGCTGAGATGGTCGGCAAGAAGCCACCTGGGGTTGACATCCATAGGGACTAGAACAGTGCCATTCGCGTCAGCGATAAATGTCACCATTGTCTTGTCATTTGGCTGGGACATGTCGGCAGTTGCCCAGGAGACAGCTACAGGCACGCCATCATTCTGGTCCGACGACAAACAGTGTACGTTAAAAGCTAGCATTCCTGCTTTCCTGCCACTTAGGCCAAGAGAAGATATGTCGTAATCCAGAGAAGGAATCAAACTTGACGTCAAGAACCCGCCCTTTGGATTTATTGTCAGATTCTGTGTGCCCGCCAGAAGAGTTTGGTCTATATCGGCAACTTTTACCAGACGCGGCTTGAGTGTAGTCAGAGAGCGACCCCAGGAGGTCGGTATTTTCCTCATAAACGGCACGGCAAAAGCATTATCAAGCAGATCCAACTCCGTATCCCGCCCAAGGACCGCCGCTTCCGGAAGCCTTTCAGGTAACACCATAAACATCGAACCTTTTGACATCATCGGTCGGTAATTAAGCACGACATAGCGGTAAATGTAGTACGCACGCAGCGATGCCGGTGATCTGTCAATCTTGATATTTTTATAGTTGTCATCGGCAAGGATCAGCGGTATTTTTTTCTCCCTGAGCGCCTTGACTTCCAGCAACTGCATCTCAGTCGATCCCATGGAATAGATGCTGGAGTTGAAAAAAGCGAGCTCCTGGTCAAGGTAGCTATACAAAGCCGGCCGGTTCAGCAAATCCGCATAAGTCTCCCCCGGTCTGAGCAGGGTCGTTAGGGACTGCTTCAAATTCAGCATGTCAATCAGTCGCCCATCTTCAATCACAGCCGATCCGACACCCGGCAGTACCTGCCGTACCCGGTTCAAGCTACGCATCTTCTCCTCTGTTATTGGCACGATAGCCGCCACATTGTCCCGGATTCTTGCAACGGCCAAAGTTTCGCCGAAGACACCGCCAATCACGGCCAGAAAAAGCATGAGAGGCAACAACACCCGATGGCGAACACGGATATGACCGCTCAGCAGCACCAGCGGAGCAATCAGACTCAGGGTAAGCAGCGAAAAGTACCCGGTCCGTGACAGCGCACCCACATCAATCCGGTTCAGCGTATAAGACACCATCAAGAATGTATTGGCAATCCAGCAGCAGACCAGACAAGCAGTACTGTGGACCCCCTCCCCCCGTCTCAGACGCCTCAGGGCCTGTAGAAGGAACGGCACACCAAACAGCAAGGCTATAACCCAAGACAGTCTGAGGAGTTCAAACGCCTGCCCGGAAAGGCGCAGATTAGGTAGATCCATTTTGCCAAACACGTACATCCATGTTGTTCCACCTGATACTACAACATGTCGGGCGTTCTCCAGCAGGAAAGCGATGTATCCCATGACCACTTTTCCAACAGGAGTTGCCAGCATAATGACAGCAACGGCGACAAGCGAACAGCCAACTGTTTTCAAGAAAAGCATTGCATTCTGCCGATAAGCACGGACCAACATTACGAAGACAATTGGCAGTGCCGCTAGAATTGCAGCGGGCAAATTGACGGTCGTCAGAGCAAAGACAAATGAACTCACGAACCAGACCATCAGCCAGGCAAGTGGGGAGCGCAGCAGTCGCTGCTGGGCAAGTAGCAGGAAAAATAACACGGGAAAGAGTACACGCCACTCCTGTTGAGGAATCGGGAAACAGATCAGCACCAGCAGTGCCTCAATAGTTCCGATGAGCCGGCTGGCCAGCAGATATACCCCGACCATAACGGCGCCATACACCAGGTTGTAACACGCTTCGACAGCCAGAGGAGAGCCGTCAAAGAACAGTTGGGAAAACCAGCCGTTCAGAAATTCATAAAGGCCGTGGGTGGGATAGATGTCAATATAAGGAATTTTGCCGAAACGGATATACTGGAACCATGGGGCAAGAACCTCTCCGAAATGATAATCATCGGTCGGCAGATTAGTCCCGATAAAGGTCTGGCGGCTGAGGAAAAGCAGGACAAACAGTAGACTGCCAGCTTTGAGCGCTGCAATCGGGGCCGGCACGGCAGTTGCGGTAATCTGCCGGTAGTTGCGCCAAAGAGGAAGCAAAGAGACAATCCCTGCGAAACCCAACAGAACCGTAAGAAGTATCGTAACACCAAACGGCCTGGACATACTGTTCGCGCCGATTGACCAGGCCGGAGGAACCAGGACCATGCCAAGCAGCGGCAATGGCCCCTGCAGCAGCAGCAGCGCGCAAAACAACCACCTGCTCAAGGCCTTCGCGGAGTGCGGTTGTCTGGTCATCAAGCCAACCGTTACCAATAGTCCGGCCAAGACGGCAACACAAACCATCGGCAACTGATCATGCCAGATTCTGGTTGTTGTGGGGAAAATCCTGGTCAATGCCGTCCCCAATCCAAGCAGATCAAGCAGAGCAAGCGAAACAAACAGGTGCCACCCCACCAGTATCGGCAGCCAATCAGCAGAGTTGTCCTGTTCCAGACCAAACCGGGCCATAAGCCCGATCAACAAAAGGGAAATGATTGAGACAAATAAAAAGAGCGGCGACATGACCGGAGTCAAAAAACTCCCAAGTATCCAGGCAATTGCGGGAATCGACGCCCAACTAAACGCCAGGTGCAGCGCCCTGACCCGGACTCCGGCGCGTTCGAACTTGACGGTCATCAGTCGGCAACCAAAGTAAGTTGCTCCTGCAGCGACAACCGATACGCCACAAATCACAAAGGTGAAGCCCGGGGCAATAACCCCGTCAACCAGCATGCGGATAACTACCGAACCACCCAGACGAGCAACGTCCAGGAAACGCCAAGTTATTTCCGCGACTGCCGCGCCAATCGCCACCGCCGGCAAAGTCATTGCTACCTGCCTAACGGCCGATCTCTTCTGGATACGAACCGCAGCCAACCGAATCAGAAGATCGCGCAGTGACGGCATAATCGGGACAAGCGCCAGGGCTAACAGGGGCAGCCCCCCTGCCATTCCGGCAATAAACGGCAGCAAGGGGGGTAAAACCGCGGCAAGGGGCTTACAACAGGCAGCAATCAGCACAATCAGTTGCGCAAGGGCAATACTTCCGACCAGCAGAACCCCATACCCTTCCAGAACATTGTAACAAACAGTGGTCTTAACTTCAGAATCATTGCTGAAGCGGAGTTGGAGACAAATAACAATCACGATAGAGAGACAAGAGCATACCAGGAGGAGCATGGATGGCGCCGGCCGGTAAAAATAGCCGAGCAGCCAGACTAAAACCGGGAAAGAAGCTGCAAAATACAGACGGACAGCACGGAAAACCAGATGAGCAGGCAATCGGCGGATGACACGGCTGGCGAGGCCAGCTATTACAGCGTAACAAGCTGAGAATAAAAGGAGATATACCCAGAGAAGACAAAAATCCGTCGTTTTAGACGTTCCGGTCCAGGCAAGATTACCGACGATGAAGTCTGAGTATTTCTGCGGGATATCAATGAAAGGTTGCAGTGCCCAAGTCAACAAAAACGAGGCTGCGGCAGCAGGCAAAACCATGCTTAGATGGAATGCAAGCGTAAGCCGCTCTCCGCGGCGACTACATCCACTTTTGGGCTGTTGCTCCAGACCGGTGGTTGTTATTTCCATACCACTCATACTTGCTCCGCAACTGTAAAAAGCCTATTGCCTCAGCATAGAAGTGCAGGCATAAATTAATTCTGCTTTTAGTGTCGCCAGTAATTGTTTCGTGCTTTGATACCTTTTTGCAAGTTACGTCACTAGTCTGCCATGCGGCAATAAACTATTTGGTTATGAAGGACCTTGTTACTAAAGACCGGCGTCGCTAAGGATTCCCCGGTACTCCACTGCTCCCACTATTCTTCCACAACTGTGCATGTCTTTCGCGTATGGCCTGCAGAACCGTCGCCGGCTCAATAGAGCGCATACAGATGTTTTCACCATCACAGGGGGCCGTTTTCACGTTATAGACGTTGAGACAGGGGCTGCAGTAGATGTCTTCGTAAAAAACCAGCGCATCCCCGCCTTTCGGTCCATAAAGACTAGGGCTTTCCGGGCCGAAAAAAGAGACAGTCGGCACTTGAAATGCGGCAGCAAGGTGGAGCGGACCACTGTCGTTGGAAATGAACAGGTCACAGCGCTGAATAATGGCAAGCAATTCCCCCAACGACGTCTTACCCGCCAGATTAAAGATGCGTGAATGAGCCGGAATACCTGCAACCACCTCTACAACATAGTCAGCCTCATCTCCCCCGCCTACAAACAGCAATGAGGCTTTCACCTCGTCCAGCAGCGCCAGAGCCAGTTCCCTGAATTTCTCCTTTGGCCAGCGCCGTTCAAAGGAGAGATCGCTGGCATTTACATTGAATGCTATCAGTGGCATATCGGCGCCGATGCCATGAGCAGACAGGACCTTTTCAGCTGCTTCAGCTTCGGCCGACGTTATGACGGGAGGGGTCAGAGAGTAATCTGTCACGACCACTCCAAGCGGCACCACCAGTGCTGCAAATATCTCGGTAATATGCTTGAAGTGATTATAGTAAATCTGATCAGTCAGAAGATCACCACGCCACAGCTGGCGTAGAAAATAGCCGATCCGCTTGGGACTGCCCGACAAGTAAGTCATAATGGTGGAAAACTTGGCGAAGAATTCCATGTCAATTGTCACATCATAATGTTCGAGTCGGATGAGCCAGAGATTCCGTAATACATCCCCGGCGAACCGCAACAGGCTGTCCGTCCGCAACAGATAAATCCGGTCGACCAATTGCAACCGTTCTACAATGGAACGATTTGAAGCGAACGTCAGGAACCCTATGGTAGCCTCAGGATACTGCTGTCTCAATGCCCGGAGCAGTGGCGAAGCCAGGAGGATGCTCCCCATGCCGAAATACTTCATGATGAGGATTTTTTCCGGTTGTCGAATGGGACGACTCGGGAAAAGGGTTGACACCTTGTTAATCAGGTCGAGAAACAAACAGACCGGCACTCCGACAATCCAGTCCAGTGATTTCATCGTTTGAATGTTCATGTTAGTTTGTGCACGCCATCAATATAGACACTGCCATATCCTTTGATTCACCAGAGTTTCCAGGGCGCCTTGCCGTTCAGCCAGAGGTCCTCTAACTGCTGTTTGTCCCGCAAGGTATCCATCGGTTGCCAAAAACCGCTATGCTTGTAGGCCACCAGTTCTCCCTCTCCCGCCAATCGCTCCAGCGGTTCCTTCTCGAATACCGTACTATCAGCACTGATGAGATCAAGTACCGATGGTTCAAGCACGAAGAACCCGCCATTTATCCATGAACCGTCCCCTGCCGGCTTTTCCTGGAAGGAAACAACCTGGCCGTCAGCATTCATATTAAGTGCCCCGAAACGACCCGACGGCTGGGTTGAGGTAACGGTCGCAGCTTTCCCGTGTCGCTGGTGGAAAGCTACCAGCTCACGGATATTGACATTGGCGACCCCGTCACCATAGGTAAGCATGAAAGTACCGTCAAGATAGGGAGCCACGCGCCTGACGCGGCCACCAGTCATGGACTCTGCGCCTGTATCCACCAGAGTCACCCGCCACGGCTCAACGTTTTTCTGATGAACTTCCATGCTGTTAGTCGTCATGTCAAAGGTGACATCGCTCATGTGGAGGAAGTAGTTGGAGAAGTACTCCTTGATCATGTACCCCTTGAAACCGAGACAGATAACAAAATCATTGAAACCGTAATAGGAATAGATCTTCATGATATGCCAGAGAATCGGCTTGCCGCCGATCTCAACCATCGGTTTAGGTCGCAGTGTCGTCTCTTCGCTTAACCTTGTCCCCAAACCACCCGCCAGAATGACCACTTTCATTGCACCACTCCTTTATTCAAAGCAATCGTTTCCCAATAGTATTGTTTAATGCCACTCGCATTATTGTGCGTGCGCTGCCATCTCCGCCGCCACCATTTCGCTGATGATTTCCTGCAGTGTTCTGGTCCGCTGCCAGCCCAGACAGGCTATAATTTTACCCGGATTACCACATAACGGCACCAATTCAGTGGATCGATAAAATTTAGGATCGACCCGCACATACTTCTGGTAATCGAGACCCACCGCCGCAAAAGCCATCCCGACAAACTCACGCACTGTATGAGTCTCGCCAGTAGCCACTACATAATCATCCGGATGTTCCGCCTGAAGCATCAGCCACATGGCATTAACGTAGTCAGGAGCATATCCCCAGTCACGAAGGGCATCCAGATTGCCAAGAGCCAGTTCATGGCGCAGACCCAACTTTATTTTCACCGCTGTAGAGATGATTTTACGAGTAACAAACTCATAACCGCGCCGCGGCGACTCATGGTTATAAAGAATCCCGCTGCAGGCGAACATTTTGTATTGAATCCGATAGTTCTTTACCAAGTGGTAGCCGGCAACCTTGGAGACACCGTAGATGGCACGAGGGTTGAAAGGGGTCTGTTCATCCTGCGGTATGCAATCAACAGCGCCAAACATCTCACTGGTACCGGCATAGTAGAAACGGCAATCCGGAACAAACTCTTTGAGCGCGGCCAGCAGATAATGAGTTGTGTTAATGTTGTTGTTGAGGATTGACATCTCGTCCTCAAAAGAGTAGCTGACAAAACTGGAAGCGGCCAGATGATAGCATTCATCCGGCGCCACAGTCCGCACAACCTTGATCAGCGACAGGACGTTGTCCAAAGAGGCAACATGCAATGTGATCCGGTCCAGCAGATGGCCGATGTTCTTCAGCTTGTGCTCGGTATCTTCAATGGCGATACGACGGACTATACCATGGACTTCGTAGCCTTTAGCCAACAGCAATTCCGCCAGATAGGATCCGTCTTGTCCGGCAATTCCGGTGATCAATGCTTTTTTAGTCATAAGTTAACGATTAACACCTTTCACAATCATCCAATAGTTGGTTAGCTGTTTCATAGTCTTGATCTATGCTTCAATAACTTGTCAAAAGCTTGCTATATTCAGCCGCAAACTGAGTAAATGCGATTCAGCATCGTACCTTGGCAGCAAAGTGAATTATGCAGCTCAGTACGCCCTTTCAATGAGCTAATTACAATAGGCATGGTTTCGGATTTATCAAGGCAAGCCAGCGACTGCACCGTTATACCGAAAAACTTTTCTCCAGCGCCGACGTCATCAAAAACAGCGGCTAATTCGATCTTCGTTTCCCGCAGTGACAGATAAGCGATCTCTGCCACTTCATCCACTCCGCAAAATATAACCTGGCGAACACCTCTGGCCTCAAGAGTCCGGAAAAGCTCAAGAAAGTCCTGACGAGCCAGAGTATAAAGATTTGTAAAATAGGAAATATGCTGATAAGCCAACCTGCTCTTTTCGGCTATCCCTTGAGGAGTGAGCAGATACGCATAACGATTGCTCGGAAAATTTTTTACCCTAACGTACCCCTTGGCAATCAGATTTTTCAGGTATGAATTAACCAACCCAACTGCAATTCCGAGACGCTTTGAGATTTCCCGCTGAGAAAGGGGCTCTTCACCAACAATCTCGGACAAGAGCAGAAAAGATCGGTAGGAATCGAGTGTTTTTTCGTTATCGTTCATATCGTGAACATTAAATGATTGAATAAAATCTGGCAAGCAGAAATGTTCATATCATGAACGGCTCGCCAGAAGAGTCTGGTAAAGCTGCACAAGAGCTGCACCCCTTGCATGCCACGAATGTTCCAATACAGCTTTTTCTCTGCTGATTCTGCCAAGGCGAGTCGTCTGGTCAGAATTTCCAAGCAATGCTTCAAGCTTATCGGCAAAATCGGTTGCATCGCCGAAGTTGGCGTAAACGCCTATTTCGCCAAGTATTTCCCTGTTAACTGGAGTATCAAAAACAACGCAAGGCAGTCCACAGGCAAGATAATTGAACAGCTTGCCGTTTGCTTCTGTCAACGAGATCTTCGGAGAGATTGCAACGTCAGCAGCACAAAGGTAATGCGGCGCTTTTGTGTAATCTACCTTCCCGGTAAAAGTAATCATATCGGCTATAGCCAGTTCCGCAGCGAGTTGACGGTATCTCTCATCAGGAAAACCCATCAGGAGAAAATGTACTTTTGTCAGTCTCTGTTTTAGTATCCTGATAACATCCATGAGGAGATCAACCCCCTGATAGCTATTGAACAGTCCAAGAAAGGCGACAATAGGCCTGTCTCCAGGCAAATCCAGCTCCTTTTTCAAACAATCGCTATTGATCGGATAAAACTCGTCGGTATTGACAGCATCAGTCAACGTAGTCACAATCCGCTCAGGAATCCTCCAGCGATTGGTCAGATCCTCCGCAGCTAAAGTCGAACTGGTAATAATCATATCGGCTCTTTTATCTATAAATCTTTCTATATGGCTGAAAATTCTGCTCATGACTGAGTTCGACGCCATGAACCCATGGTCTATCATTTCTCCGGTTAAGCTCCCCTGACAATCAAAAATCAATGGGATACCTAATATTTTTTTCAGTAGAGCCCCTATAAGAGCACCCTCATGGAGATGGGCATGAATCAGATCCGGCTTCAACCTGCGGGCAACTGTGAGCGCTTTGAAAAAAAGAAGTATATCAAGGTAGGGTTTGTGCCAAGAAGGACCTGCTTCAAGTTTGGAATACCAGGGGATAGATGCAATCCGGTGAGTTGTTATCCCGGGAATATCTCGACCGATGTGATAAGTGATAATTTCAACTATGTTGCCAAAATCCTGAAGAGCACGTGCTTCTTCATAAATCCTGACATGACACCCCCTGTCAGCAAAAAAAGGGGTTGGTGCCAACATAAGGATTTTAAGACATTTTTCAGTCAAGATTCAGCTTCTCACGCACAACATAGATCGGTTTCCCCTGTGCTTCATAATAGGTGCGAGCATTCAATTCTCCAAGAAGACCGAGAACAATGAACTGAATCCCCATAAAAAAGAGAAATATGGTCAATATCCACAAAGGGTTACGATTCATGCTCATATGTTCGAATATCTTCATATAAAGAGTCGCAGCGCCGCTCAGAGCCCCGGAAAAAAGAGTGTATACCCCCCACTTGCCGAAGAGCTGAATAGGTTTTGTTGAATACTGGAGAAGAAACTTTACGGTCATAAGATCCAGGACAACCCTGACTGTCCTGGATATCCCGTATTTGCTCGTGCCGAAAAGTCTGGAGTGATGCTTAACCGGCAACTCTGTTACCTTGGCACCGACCTGTGAAGCCAGGGCAGGAACAAAGCGGTGCATCTCTCCATAAAGATTGATCCCCTCCAACACCTCTTTCCTGTAAGCCTTTAGTGTACAGCCGTAATCATGAAGATGGACTCCTGTAAATTTTGAGATAAGTCCATTGGCTATCATTGAAGGCAGCTTGCGGTTTATGAAAGTATCCTGTCGATCTTTCCGCCATCCGGAAACCACATCATAGCCTTCATCAATTTTCGCCAGAAGTCTCGGTATATCAGATGGATCATTCTGCAAATCACCATCCATCGGGACAACAACTCTACCTGATGCTGCATCAAATCCGGCGGCCATCGCAGCGGTCTGTCCGAAATTCCTTCTAAATCGGATCACTTTTACTCTCGGATCCTGAACCGCCAGCTCTTTCAGCAGCAAAAAAGAACGATCGCTTGAGCCGTCATCAACTAAAATAAGTTCATAATCAAGCCCGGTATTCTCAAGAGACGCAGTTACTCTTTCATGTAAGAGACTTAGGCTTTCTTCTTCATTATAAATCGGAACTACTATACTTAAATCCACTTCATTACCCCTCTGGGCTGATGTTTTTGTTATCCTTAAGCTGAACTTCTAGATAATTACGGCACTTTTCGAACTCGTATCGAAGCAGAGCGTTTTCCTGCACAAGATCCTTAACCTGATTTGACAGATTGGAAATTTTAATTGAGAACTGCACTGCCAGCAGCACTAAAAAAAGAATTGATCCGAGAAAAAGTGTCGTTGTAGGCAGCACTGCCCCTATGAGCGTTGTCAATGTCATGAGCCATTCGTAACGGGCTATAAGTACAAGCATCAAAATACTGGTGCCGAGCCAGAGCAGCGAATATTCTTCGCGCAGTCTTTTTTTTCTTACCAGATCAATGGTAAAGAAGAATACGCCCAGACTTACCAACATTGAAAATATTTGCTGTTTAATTGTCATTGTCTATCTCCGGTAAAGCTGCCTGTTACGCAACAACGTAACAATAATAGAAAGGCACATCTTTACCATGTAATACAAAGGCTTGGTGCCACTATGCATTGTCTTGCCGCTCGCGTTTGCAAACATCCTGACCGGGATTTCTCTCATCCTGAAGCCGGCCAGATTAAGCGTTATCAGCATGTCAGCATCAGGATAATCATACGGAAAGATATCGGTCGTAAAAAACTTCATAACATCTCTGTTAAAAGCCTGGTAGCCTGACGTAGGATCTGATATCTCCCGTCCGATAATTACTGTCACAAGCTTGCGGAAAAAAAGAATCCCTAATCGCCTCGAAAAAGAGGGCCTATAGCTGTCAAACCAGAGGAATCTTGAACCTATTGCAAAATCTATGTCTCCGTTACGAACTGGCTCAAGCAGCTGGCTTATAAAAGAAGGGTCATGCTGTCCATCTCCGTCAATCTGTATAATATATTTGTAGCCTTTCTCATAAGCAAATTTGTATCCAGTCTGGATGGTTACGCCATATCCCATGTTGAAGTTGTGCGAAACGACTTTTGCACCAGCATCGCTGGCTATTGCGGCAGTATTGTCAGTTGAACCGTCATTAATGACAAGAATATCGAAATCAGGAACGTGCTTGCGGATATTGGCAATTACTGTAGCTATGCCGAACGCTTCATTGTAAGCCGGAATAATTATTAGGGTATCAGACAAAGGCATCACCTCAGCCCGACTCTGAGCTGAAGTCGTTCAGCAAGAGCAGGATCCAGCAGCCAGAGAATCTGAAGCTGCTCATGGTATTTACCTGCATCTCCCATTTTCGCACTCAAGATACCGAGATTGTAATATGCCAATCCAAGTGAAGGATTATAGCCTACGGAGTTCCTGTAGCTTTCAGCAGCTTTTGGCAGGTTACCGATTATTTCATAACCAAGGCCTAAATTATTGTTTACATCACCTAGCCACCTGCTGACAACCTTGTTTTCTATAGATTCCGCAGAAATGAACATCTCTGCTGTCTTGTTAAATCTGTCATTGTAGGCTCCCATAAGATCTATAGCTATCCCAAGATTATTCATTGCATCAGCTTTAGATGGATCAAGCTCAACTGACCTGATAACGGCTTTAAGCGCGCTTAACGGCTCACCTTGTTTAATGTAACTAGCACCAAGGTTATTCCATGCTCTGGCACTATTGGGACTCTTTTTAACTGTATCTGCCCAGACGGAGACCTCGCTTTTCCAGACACTATTTCTGTTAAAAGAAATTACTCCGAGCAGTAGAGTCAGAATGAAACCCCAGAAGCAGAGGGTATTTCTTGTCGACTCTCCACGCCTCCACAACGAAGTTATCACAGTAGAACAAACCGCAGTTACTGCTCCAAACAACGGCAGGTAAATGCGATGCTCGAATATCAGATCGATAATCGGAATGATACTGGACTCAACTGAAAGGGTCAGAAAAAACCATAAAATGCCAAACGCAGCCAAGCGTAAGTGAGGGGAGCCATGCGCCGAAAGTTTTATCAATCTAGCTGCTCCCAGCAAAAAAGCAATAATTATCAGAAAAGAGCAGAATACTCTCCAATCAAAAAAAGTTTGGGAAAGTTCATAATCATAATCCAGTCGTTGATTGACCGGAAAAGCGATCAGTCGCATATAGGTCATTATCACCCTGAACTGGGTAAAGAGGTAATCCCAGCGAGATGTAATAGTCTGCATCCGTGTAGATTCATCAAGAATCTTTAGTATCCCCTGCCCAAAGTGACCTGCAACCGAATATTTGCTTATGATTGCAATTACCAGGGCTCCACCAGCACTAAAAAACCAACATAATTTCTTAGCACTGTAACTAAAGAAAAGTAATTCAATTAAGATAATTGCGAGGGGAAGAGTAAATGCAGTCTCTTTGGTAAAGAACGCTGCAAAAGTAAAGAGCGAACACGCTGCAGACCAGATAAATATTTTCCAGGTAAAATGACTGCCAGAAGCATGCAAACTTATTCGAGCTTTAAGGTACGAAATTAGTGCCAAGAGATAGAAAAGAGCCGCCAATGAGGCAAAACGCTGCACTATATATGTCACTGCCTGAGTCTGTACAGGATGAACTACAAAGATGAGTGCTGAAAAAAGTGGTAGCGGAAGTTTACGGTATTCATCATCAGAATTAATGAGTATATAGGGTGTTTCCATGAGTAGTTGCAATAGTTTATATACTGCTAAAGATGAAGTTATATGTACTACTATATTCACAAGATGATAACTTAATAGATTTAACCCAAAGTAGTAATAGTTCAACTGAAATGTAATGATGCCTATGGCACGTTTTGACACAAGAGCATTTTTTATTCCGGCAAAAGTTAAGTCGATAATTTGTGGATTATTAACGATGTTTGCGTAATCATCAAAAATGAACGGATAGTTGAGAGTATTGCTGTAAGTAATTAAACCCAGCATAACGATTAAAAGCATTCTTTGAAAATCGACTTTCCGACTTTGAGAAGTGCAGAAATCTGAAATATTTGTGCTGACAGTTGCCATTAAATCTCCGTTTTTTATTATACACAGCTTTAATATTACTAGAAACTGTTTTTACCCTTCTTACAGCCTACGTACCCATCAATATTGACTTTTGACCTTATTAAGACTAATTTCAGTGAAAAATCAACTTCGAGTGGAGATGAAATGGAGCTTTTTGGTGGGTTAATAGTTATACTCTGGATGGCAGGTTTTTTCCTCACAGTCATATGGTTTATCCTGCCATTTGTTATTTTTTCTATAAAAGCAAGAGTAGAAGAGTCTGTCAGTAAACTTGAGAAAATTGAGGATCGTCTTATATCAATTGAAAAACAGTTGCATACGATTAGATCGTTGAATATCTAATCCCGTCTTTTTTTTAAACAGGAGATAACAATAAAACAACTTCATGGCAACCTCAGTGGATTAAAACATATTCAATTGGCAAGCCTCGAACGCCTTTACAGGCGGAGAACGCCTCCGGCAGAAATTATTTCTTTTGAACTTGCCCGATCAATGACCACTCTTTCAAATGAAATTGGCAGACAATTAGCTTTGCTGATTTCCAGAGTCGGTACTGTAGAGTATGTTGTTGTAGGTGATGAGAAGAGTATTCTGTTGCCAGAGATAAAGAATTTTCCTCTCGGCAAAAGGAAACTCAGGGGACTACGTTTAGTCCATACCCACCTTAACTCTGAACCTGTAAGTACCGATGACATTAATGACCTTTTGCTTCTCCGGCTCGATATGGTTGCCGTTCTTTATGCACCTAAAGCGAGCATAGACACCTCGATCAGCATTACTTTTGCTACTCTTAATCCAGACCTTTCAGATCAACGTCCTTACAAAATTTATCCTGATCGTCCAATTCATCAGCATGAAATTGATATACGAGAATTTATTAACTCACTGGAAAGTGATTTAGAACGTGTTTCATCTAAAACTAAAGCAACTTATTCAAGTAAAGAACGCGCTATACTTATCTCTGTCGGGACTTCCCCTGTTGCTGAGCTAACAGATTCTATTGATGAACTAAAGGAACTGTCACGAACTGCCGGCATCCTTGTTCTAGAATCATTTATCCAACGCCCAAGGCAATTTTCACCCAAATATCTTATGGGCGAAGGCAAGATACGTGAAATCATCATCAAAGCTCTTCAGCTTGGGGCAACCATGCTGGTTTTTGATCAGGAATTGTCGCCCACTCAAGCACGATCTATCTCAACAATAACCGAGTTGAAAGTCATTGACAGAACTCAACTGATTCTTGATATTTTTGCCAGAAGAGCCAAAAGCCTTGACGGAAAGGTGCAGGTTGAACTTGCACAACTAAAATACCTTTTTCCCCGCCTGTCAGGCCAAGGCATTCAAATGTCCCGCCTAATGGGAGGTATCGGCGGTAGAGGTCCTGGGGAAACAAAGCTTGAGGTCGACAGGAGACGGATCAGGGACAGAATATCAAAACTGGAACGACTCCTTTCTGAGTTTTCAGACAACCGATTTCAGCGAAGACAAAAAAGGGTCAAATCCGGCTTACCCATTATTTCTATTGTCGGATATACTAATGCCGGCAAATCAACTTTACTTAACTCTTTAACCCAAAGTGATACTTTCACTGAAAACCTGCTTTTTGCAACATTGGACACATCAACAAGACGTCTGAGATTTCCGCAGGAAAGAGAAGTTATCATCACGGACACCGTTGGTTTTATTCGCTCTCTCCCAAAGTCTTTACTCGGGTCATTCAGAGCAACACTGGAAGAACTCAACGATGCCGACCTGCTTCTTCATGTTGTAGACTGCACAAACCCAAGATTCATGGATCATATTAAAAACGTGGAAGATATACTTTCAGACTTGGAATTGGACCAAAAAGAGTGCCTCCTTATTTTCAATAAAGCAGACAAGCTGGACAGCATGAAACTTGACGATCCCCTGGCATTTATGAAAACCAAGTATTTTTCGAAATATCTTGGAGCATTCTTCATCTCAGCTATCGACCGAAAAAGCCTGTCACCGCTTCTAGATGAACTTCAAAAGAGATTCTGGTCTGTCTGAAAAATAGGACCGGTATATAAAATAAAAGAGCCGCTTTTCAGCGGCTCTTTTATTTTAATCCTTTAAAAGAAGCTTATTTTAGTCGTGTGTGACAGCTTGTGCAGGTTACAGCATCTGTCCACTTGACAGGTATGCTGGCATGACAGGCAATGTTCAGACACCCGGCAGAGGTGGTATAAGGTGTTGCGGTTGCGAAAAGGGTCGACTTTGTAACATCGTAGCTGCTTGTATAAGTTTTGAACTTCATACTATTGCTGTTTCGTGCCCAACCACCGGAAGTAGCAGCTGTATAACCATTAAAAGCTTCGCCGACCAACTGGGCTTTAGTAGCTATCTTCTGATTTACGAACGCTATATCAACAGTACCGTTAACATGCTTGGAAGTATCAGCAATAAGTGATGCCGGGTTCTTAAGTGGCGCTGTTGTACCATTATGACAACCACTACAAGCCGGATTCGAGTCGTTGGCAAAAGTAGATACGGTTGCAGCATGACAGATGTTGCAGTTAATCGTTGTTGAACGGCTATTACTACCGTGGGCGGCATTGACTGAAGATGCACCGCCTATAGGAAGTTTTCTACTGACGCCATTGAAGATATCATCATAATGGATACCGACTACGTGAGCAGAGTGAGCTGAAGACCCGACAATTGAGCTGTTTGGAGAATTACCGTGACAGGCGGCACAGCGGTCACCAGTAAAGGTGGTGCCCCACACTGGCGTAGTTGCATATGTAAATGCTGCGCCTGGTTTGTATCCATTTGAGTGACAGTAAACATTGTTGCACTGTTTCAACCCATCGATACCGGCACCGGCGCCATTATTAGCTTTAAGATGTCCACCGGCAGAAGATGCGGCTAAATCAATATCAATAGTACCATTCATGTGATTTGATATTGACAGTGGGTGGCATATCGAACAGCCAAATTTATAGCTGGTACCTGCAGATTTAGTACTGGTATAGCCATAGAAAGTAACTTCAGAAAGAAGAGTACTTACATGTGCATTATGACCGGCAGAAAGGTTTGGATGGCAGAAATCACAACCAGCTGATGTTGCGCCCCAAAGTGGTGAAGCAAAAGTTGACTTACCGTTACTGTGGCAGTACGCAGTGGAACATGATTCAAGAGCAGAACCTTTTACCTTGTTTGCAGAGTAACCAAGGTCACCAGGTGTAGCATAGTATACATCCACATTGCCATCAAGGTGATCAGCAGTTGCAGTTGTCCCCTGCACATAACCTTTATGGCAGTCTGCACAGACAGCATTACGATTAAACTTTGCACTGAGACCAGATAAGTGCTTAGTGTGAGAAAATGTTGTCGGTACAGCTTCGTGGCAGGCAGAACATGCTGGGACAGTTGTCCCCCAGATCGGGGTCTGAACTAACACACCGCGGCCATTATCATGACAGACAGCAGTTGAGCATGTGCCAGTATAAGTCCCGGCAGTGTGCTTAGCGGTCACAGGGTAACCATTGCCTACTGTTATTGTGCCATCAAGATGACCAGTGCTTGGTTTGGTAGTTGCAGATGTACCGGCAGCATGACACTTGGTACAGTCAGTAATATTATGTTTAGCATGGCTACCTGTAGCTGGACCGGTAGTATCGATTGCGATGGTGTGGCAGGTCGAACAACCGTTGCCGGTTGACCCCCAAAACGGAGAAGTACCACCACCAGGACCATAAACATTACTATGACAGAGTACATTTGAACAGTTGCCCATTGTCGGCACTGATGTCTGATTAAAGAATGTTCCTTTGCTGTAGGTGCCGCCGTTGATACTGGCAGAGAGACCGATTACATTGCCGGAGGTTGCAGTGTGCTTCGTATCATAACCGGCAGCGGCACTATGACAGACAACACAGTCAGATGCGACTGCTGGCTGGCTCACGTGAACCTGGTGGCTACCTTTAAAAGCCCCTGTTGACGGGGTACGTACACCAGTTCCACTGTCCAGTGGCGGCATTCCATGGCAAGTAGAACAGGTTGTCGCTGCTACCGACTCTCCCGCCGTCACCACTAACGAAAACAGTGAAAGCAACAGTATCAGAAACCTGTATTTGAAGTGTCCCGCTCCGTGAATATTTCTCATTAGTCAACTCCTTATCTAAAAACTGAAACAGTTCTTTTACTAGTTAAAAGCAGGTGGCTTCCAGGGAAGCCACCTGCAGAGTCAATTAGAGGCCGGTAGTCCAGTTAGGTGACGGTTTGAAGTGACAACTTACGTTAGAACAGGAATTTGCGTTGTAAGTAATCGAAGTCGCATTATTGAACTTGAATTTCGGGTTAACTACTACGTTAACGAAGCTCTTCTTGACCGGTGTACTACCCTGATTGTGACTATTGTTGAAGTCATTGTGGCAGTTAGTACAGTTCGCCGAGAGACCGGACTTGTTGATCGTCTTCGGAATGTGGCCAACTACGCTATGAGCACCGCCACCACCTGAATAATCCTGGAACTTAGCATTAGTATAGTTACCAAGAGTCCCTAGACCAGCCATATTTCTTACCGGCGGATAACCGTGACAAGTGTCGCAGCTGCCATTAGGTTGGAAAGCAAATGTGACATTCAAACCATTGTGCTTGTGGCAACCCAGACAGTTATGCGAATTTGAATGAGAAGTTGGTAGTGGAATAGGAGCATCATTTCTGAAATATTTAGTTTTAGTGTGGCAGACCTGACAAAGGCCGTTGTATCTGCCGTTAGCATCAGGTGTCGACTCGAAGAAAATAGGCGATGCAGCACTATGAACAACCGGCTTACCGTTAATGACTGTTCTGATGCTGAATAGATTTGTCGTACCATGAGTATCGTGACAGCCTGCGCAGTCACTTGCACGCCCATCAGCGGTTGTAGTGTAGTGACTGAAACCGCTATGCGCTGGCAAGTCAAGCCTTGCAGTATTCACAATTTTACCGGCTGCAGTAGTGTGGCAACTGTTGCACAGTCCGTTACCGGCAATCAGCAGGCGCTTTTCAGCTGTGCCAGCGCCGATATGCGGAGCAGAAGCGTTATGACATGTTGTACAGGTTACATATTTTCCGGAAAACTGAGCAGAAGAATACTTGCCGTGACCGACAGTTTTGTTTAAGTCTTTCAGCGGAGCAGTAGCAGCTCCGACTATAGAAGCCGTCCCAGTATGGCAGGACTCGCACGTTACCTTAGAGCCAACTGTAAAACTTGGTGTAGTCCCAGGGTGACAAGGAGCACACGGAGCAGTTGGTGATTTAAGGTCAACTACCCCGTTCGCATGAGTAGTGGCGCCAGGACTGTAAGAGTGGCAATTTGAGCATATTGTTGAGCTTGTCCCAAGTTTAGGGCCAATCGAACTATAAAAATGGAAGCTGTGAAGGTTTGTTACGGGGACAGAAGCGTGGCAAGTACCACATGCTCCGGTAGATGCATCAGTCCACTTGGCGGGTGTAGTCGGACTTACGCCAAAACCATTTGTGTGGCAAGAGTTGACGCAAGTAGCTGCACCAACTGCGGGGTTAAATGTTGCAGAGAAAACGCTCTGGTAGTTGGGTGGCCGAGTAATGAAGGAAATATCCTTTTCGCCATTTGAATGCTTTGTACGGTCTGAAATTGCGCCCGCACTATTGACAGTCGCAGCGTGGCAGACATTGCAACCAAATTTATTTGTCGTTACGTGCTTATAGTGAGCATTGGTATTAAGAGTAGGACCGCTATCATGACATGTTGTGCACTCTGTTGCCTGTCCGAGGATCTTGTTTTTACCGTACTCCCAAGAAGGTGTAGACGATTTCCAAGCGATTGTTCCGTTACGGGGATTACCATTACTGTGACAATAGACACTAGAGCATGTTCTGCTGGTGGCATCGTAGTTAGCCGGAACGTTTTTGAAGCCGGCATGGGAACCGATTGAACCGGTAGTGTTAATAAACACACTCTGGAAGGTCGCAGTACCTGTAGACTGCAGGGTATTGTGGCTGCCGGCCAATGTGCCGTCATAATGGCAGTTCTTACATGCAAAGTGATAATAAGCCGGATCAGCATGGGTAGAGTGCGGAGTTAAACTTTCATCAAGACCATAGGACTGTGACGCTTTGCCATTAGGCCCGCCAATATAACTAGTCATAGGAGGCTGACCATGGCAAGATGTACAGCTAGCTGCCGAGAAGCCATTTGAGTGCTTATGGCATTCCATACAATCAGCTTTTCTGGTAACAACCTGCTCATGAACACCACCTGCTGGGGGAGCATGGCATACCTGACAGATACCATTACCATCGGCTCTTTTGAAACTGAGCGATGTGGCAGTATTGTAAATAGCTTTTTTACCAGCAGCCAATTTACCTGTTGATATGGAAATATTTGAGAAATCCCTTCTCACAAGATAAAGGTTTGGAAGACTTGTGTCACCAGTGTAGTCGACGTGAGCGCCATGGCAGTGATCGCACTGAACATTCTGCCCCTTGCCATTATGGTTTATGTTCTTTGTCTCTTTGTGGCAACTTGAACAAACGTTTATAGATGCAGCAGATGCACCGAGTGGATCTGTTCTTAAGAGCTGACCCTTTGAATTCTGAAACTGGTTTTTAAGCCCGGTCGAAACAGAATATTGTGCAAAACCGTTAGCAGTACTTCTATTGTCAAGGGTTGCGCTGCTTGAGTCGGCATAGTGAGGTGCATGGCAGGTACTACAGACTATTTTGCCACTTGTCGTGAGATAACTACCGAGCATTGCAGTTTTGTTTCTTGAATTAGCGCTTAGTGGAGTTCTTCTGAAAGCAGTGGTGTTTGATTTATAAGCTGCAGAATATGACCGATAATTTACCGGGTGGGAGCCAGTGGTGTGTGAAGTAGTCTGTCTTGCCCTGTGACAATCAAGACACATTGCGTCGTTAACATTCGTTACACGCAGGAACGGCTTATTGACACCGGGTGAATTGTTAAAAGTTGCCTTGGCATTATGGCACCTGGCACATGAAATGCCGTTAACAAAAGTGGTACCACCATAACCAGAGTTTAGAGTGGTATTAATTGGTTCCTGAACAAAAGCCCTTGGGTTATAAGGAGCAGTTGCCCCCCATGTATGGGTACTTCGTGAACCGGACGAAGGCTGATCAACAGCTGAGCCGAAGTAGTTAGACATGTCTCCAGCTTCAATCGGCATCCGGGAAGCTTCGCCCATTGTAGTATGACAGGCTATACAGCGGTTAGAAGCTGCTTTAGCATCGCCGCCTAAAGTTTTCCCGTGGCAATTGTCACAGTAAAAATTATGCGGTTGTGTAATCGCATGCCCCGCAGCAGACATCATGATAATCATTGTCACCGTTAGTACTGCTACGATAAATGACCTGTTCATAGTACACTCCTAACACAGCTTATAAGAAAATGATTAAAGTTTTTAGTACCAAGCAAGCATTCTGACATTAGAAAGTCAGCAGACCGTATGATTTATTAAGAATAAGAACCGCATCTGAAATATCAACAACTCCGTCCTGACCAGCATGACCTTCAACCAGAACGCCGACATCCCCTCGGAACAAAGGTTGACCTGTGAGAACCTCGGTACCGGCAACATGCCTAAGGGCAGCAAGTGCATCTGAAAGCCTTACCACACCATCACCATCGATATCACCTGTCGGAATCCCTGCAGCACGAGTAAGCGGTTTTTGCTGACCGGAAGGGCTTTCGACAGTGACTGTAATTGTATCATAAGCGTAACCGTTCAGATTAGCATGCCAAACTATTGAGCTTGAATTCTGCACGTATGGGTCAAAGGTCATCTTATTAATCGGTATTGTAAATGGAATCACAGGTGTTCCAAGAGACGCAGTAATCGATACAATCTTGTCGCTAAGGCCGATCGCGCCGGAAAGTGTTGTCGGCGCAAGCTTTGAGTCAGCTTGCAGCGTCAGTTCAGGCAACGATGCATCATACAGTATATTACGCACAGCAGTTGTACCGTTGCTGGCGATCACCTTCACATAATGCGGCCCGGCACCAAGCACAAACGAATGACTGAAAGCACCTGTGCCCTGCGTGTATGTTGATACTGTTACTGCAGTTTTTTCATCTAATGAAATTGTTGGAGCGGTGGGACTGTTCGCCGCAACAAAGCCTGAAATAGTTATGGCAGGGATATTAACTGCAAGATCGGCAGCTGGAGAAGTTATAGCAAGCTGAGCACTGCCGGTCGTGGCATCGATGGTTCTCTTGACTGCTACTTCCGTACTACCGCCTGACGACTTGAACTCATAGGTATTAAAGCCTGCGGTAGTTGTGAATGTGCCGCTCCACAAACCTGATGCCGGAGTAAGTACTGACCCGGGGATAGTAATTGTGGTGAACACTGGATCGACTGAACCGTTCGCAGGGGTAGATGAACTGGGTAGAGCCATATAGGAGTTGTCGGCAGGGATGGCAACTGCAAGGCCCGGGATCTCAGGGTTCAGAGTTACCGACCCTGTAGTCGCGGTCCCAATATTACCGGCCAGGTCTGTTGCCTTGACACTGACAACGTTCGTTCCACGAATCAGGGTAATCGGAACGGAGAAATATGTTTTGCTCCCCGATTTAACCAGAGCAGCATCCAGAAGAGGAACACCATTAACTTCGATGCTCTTCAAATTCACCTCGGTAACTATACCGGCAAGATTTTGAACAGCACTGTTAGTTGTTTTGCCGTTACTCAGGAAAGAGATAGCAAGAGCAGGATTGGTAAAGTCAGCAGTTACCGTAACAGTTGCCGGATTACTCACAGTCGAACCTGCTGTCCAGGCAGTAACGGTGATAAGATTGCTAGCTTCAGCAAGAGTCACAACAACACTCCATTTTTTGCTTGCATCTGTCAGTGTCGAGACCGTTAAACCGTTAGCGCTGTTTACCAGCTGAACATTTGCATTAGCAGTATCAGATGTGCCACTTACGGTAATTGATGGGCTGTTTGTGTATGCCGATGGTGTTGTAATTAAAATCGTAGGCCCTGGCACTGGAGTAGCAATGTTTGTAGTGTAGGCTTCGGCGAAGGTAGTGACTCCGCTTGCATCCGTACTCTTACAGAGGATGTAGTTTTTGCCCGAAACCAGTGTGAGAGCTGCGCTCCAACTGCCTGTCGCAACGACATCGGTGCCGCCGTTTACACTACAGGCAACCGCGTTAGCCGGTGAAACCGTACCGGTAACCGTAAGCGCTGACGATGAAACTGTCGGAGGTACTGCAGGGGTGATTGCAAGAGCAATTGAAGGTACGGGGACACCCGCACCAACCCCAATACCAAGGGCTGCCACATTCGCATTGATTGGCGTTATGGTGACGGGAGCAATCGTTTGATAAGTAGTTGCGGCACTGCTGGCATACAATACACCGCCGGCAGCCGTTTTTTCAAAAATAACTCCTGAAGGGTATTTAAGCCCGACAGTGGCTACATTTGTCCCGTTAATACGCATACGGTCATAACCCTTTGTTGCACCTGTCTCCATATCAATAACTGCTATTTCGTTTCTACTTCTCTCAGCCACATACATCCGGTAAAGACTGGCGCCGTTATACTCAAAAGATACATCAGTAGGATCGCCGAAATGGGCGGCGGCATCAATCGTCGCTGCTCCGCTTGTCCCATTAGTGATTGCCAGCCCCATACTGGACAGATAGGTCAGCCCCTGGCTGTAAGCATTGAAAAACTGAAGCCTTGAATTCATGGTGTCGGCAACTACAATCTGGTTGTTTATCTTGTCATAACCAATTCCCTGCGGCTGCTGAAATTCTCCGCTAACGGTCGATACACCACCAGGGGCGGTACGTGTTCCGAATTCACTCTTGAAGACACCGAGACTATCGTAAACCCTTACCTTGGCAACATTGACAGTTGTTGACGCAGAGCTGTCACCGGCGTCTACTACGTAAATGTAACCAGCAGCATCCACTGTGATACCAGACGGACGGTAATAAGGAGTAGTTGATGTGCCAAACGTTTTACCACCATTTTGGGCAGTCTCTTCTACACCTGTAATATTCGGAGCCGAACCGAGTTGTGAATAAAAAGCTACATAAGCCTTCGGTGCAGTCATAGCCACCACCAGCCTGTTGTCCGGAAGCACTGCGACAGCTGACGGACGACCAACCGTGGCAATGAAACCAACCTTGGCTCCCGACCTGTCCAGCTTGACAATCCCTTTACCCCAGAAATCAGTGACGTAAAAGTTGTTGGCAGCGTCACGTGCCATCTTTCCGGGAGCACCTGCAAAGCCGGGAGTATACCTCGACAGCTGCGTAACAGTCGGTGCAGTCGCTCCTAGCGCTACGCCTGTCAGTGAAATAACCACGAGCAGCAGCGAGATGGCGAGCGAAATTATCTTCCTTGTTGTACTGGATACCATATGAAAGCCTCCGCGTTTAATGGAGATGTCTAGATTTTCTTTTTCAGGGAGTTCCTGAACGCCTCTCGGTTATCACATATACTGCAACATCAGTGCCCACTAAATGGAGAAGCAATCAAAGAAGTCACGGTTTAGGTGAGTAGCTGCCGAAACAGCCTTATTGAACGGATGCTTCGGCAGCAGGATATCAGGTGAAAGGATGCCATCAAACTTATAGTTGCTCGTTATTACATGAGTATCAGAGGAGCTTCTATTTACTGGTTATGTTCTCTATTTTTACTTATTTATTTTAAAAATCCGAATTTTTTCATTCTGTAGCGAAAAGCATCAACTCCCAGATTCAGCTTTTTGGCCGCTTTTGACTGATTCCAGTCGTTGTTTTCCAGAGACTGCCTGATCAATTCCTTTTCGACTTCTTCAATATCAATCCCTTCAGGAGGGAGCTTGAAGGTAACCAGTGCGGTAACCGCCGCAGTGGCGATGCGCGACGTTATTTCGGTCGGCAGATGGTCAACGGCAAGCATTTCTTCATTGCCGAGAATGATGGCTCTCTCAATCACGTTTTTAAGTTCGCGGATATTTCCCGGCCAGTTGTAGTCAACCATAAGCCTTTCCGCCTGCGGAGATATCCCGCTGACCTGCTTTGCAAACTCCCGCTTGTAGGTTTCGATAAAATGTTTGGCCAGAGAGAGAATATCTTCACGCCGCTCCCTAAGAGGTGGCAGGAATATCGGGATCACTTGAAGACGGTAGTAAAGATCGTTTCTGAAATCTTTAGACTCGATTGCTTTAATCAAATCTTTATTGGTTGCAGAGATAATCCTGACATCTACCGAACTTACTTTAGCCCCCCCTATTCTGCGAAAGGTACGATCTTCAAGAAAACGGAGCAGCTTGGCCTGCATTCCCATCTCCATGTCGCCAATTTCGTCAAGAAACACAGTCCCACCATCAGCCAACTCGAAAAGGCCTTTTTTCGTGGCTTTTGCATCGGTAAAAGCACCTTTTTCATGACCGAATAGTTCACTCTCAAGCAAAGTTGCCGGTACTGCGGCGCAGTTGATGGCCATAAACGGTTTGTCAGCACGGCTCG
Organism: uncultured delta proteobacterium; assembly: GCA_963787125.1. Classification (GTDB taxonomy): domain Bacteria; phylum Desulfobacterota; class Desulfuromonadia; order Geobacterales; family DSM-12255; genus VEOV01. The sequence goes on along the minus strand of CAWBBV010000007.1, from coordinate 117,749 downwards.
ATTTGTAGTGAATCCACTTTGCTACGAGTTCCTTACCGGTTCCGGATTCCCCCTGGATCAAGACTGTTGCCGCTTCACTCCTTGCAACCTTCTCCATCATAGAAAGGATATTTTGCATGCATTGACTTGAACCGATAATGTTAGGCGCACCGACCTTTTTATGTTCACTTCTGAGGCAGGCAACTTCTCGGCGCAGTTCGGATGTTTCCAGTGCCTTTCTGATAACTATTGCCATTTCGTCAAGATTAAATGGTTTATTCAGATAATCGTAAGCCCCTATTCTCATGGCAGTAACTGCAGTTTCAAGTCCGCCATGAGCAGTAACCATGATAACGATAATATCTTCGTCAAGCTCCTTAACTTTCTCAAGGACCTCAAGACCGCTGATCCCCGGGAGCTGAATATCAAGTAGAATAAGATCTGGCTGGTCTTCCCTGACTATTCTTAAGGCATCCTCGCCACTCCCTGCAGTAAGAACCTCATACCCCTGTTTTTTGAGGTTCTGTTCCAGCGACCAGCGGATAAGATGCTCATCATCAACAACCAGGATTTTAATTTTCCTCATGTTAACCCCTTACTTATTACGAATTATGCAACAGGATCAGTGTGTTCTTCAGTAGAAGTAGCCAGCAGATCGATGTAGAACACCGTCCCCTTGCCGCCTTCACTCTCAACCCTGATGTTTCCGCCTTGCTGAGCAACCAGTTTGTGACAGATAGCCAGGCCTAAACCTGTGCCTTGAGCTTTTGTTGTAAAAAAAGGCGTAAAAATCTTGCCGAGAATCTGTTCAGGGATTCCTTGCCCCGTATCGGCAATACTTACAGTTACCCATTTCTTTTCACCTTCGTGCATCAACGCAGTTTTTATGGTGAGGACACCGCCACTCTGCATCGCCTGAATTGCATTCAGGATAAGGTTCAGAAAAACCTGCTGAGTCTGCTTCGGGTCTACATATACGGGCGGGATATCCTCCTGCAGATCCAGTACCTTTTCAATCAGACCACCCTTGCTGCCTCGATGCTGAGAAGCAAAAATAAGGGTCTTACGCAGAACAGAATTCAAGTCGGTACAAACAGGCTCCGGTTCCGTCGGTTTCCCGAAAAAAAGCAGATCATTTACCGTTTTGTCCATACGTTTAACCTGCTCCAGCACTTCACCAAGAATCTCTTTTCGCGGATCAGACGGGGGGAAATCATCGTTGATTATAGTTATTGCAGAGGCAATTCCTGTCAGCGGATTCTTAATCTCGTGAGCAATACCGGCAGCCATCTCACCGATTGAAGCAAGCCTGTCAGCCCGCTCCATCTGGTTAAAGTGATAAATGTCCAACTCCTTCTTGGCCTTATCGAGTCGATCAATCATTGAGTTAAAACTGTTTGTAAGACGTCCGATTTCGTCTTTGGGAGCATGAGCAATCCTGACGGAAAGATCTCCTCCTTCTACTTTTGCCATCTTTTCGATCATCCCGTTCAGTGGTGACCTGACAAGACGAAACATGACAAACGCAATGGAGATCGAAAGAAAGGCGATTGTCGCAATGGTTGAAAAGACGAACAACTGAGTAACTTCAAACATTCTCTTTTTAGTCTCGGCCAAAGAATAATTGACGTCAAGGACACCGATAACCTTGGTTTTATGGCCATGACAGGTGTGACATTGATCAGTATTGTAAATCGGCTTGATCATCCGAAGAACCTCACCATGCTGATCTGCATAAGTGATCCCTTCGTATCTGTTGTTCAGATAAAGCTGGTAATCGTCATTATTAACCGGCTTACCGATCTCACTTGGGTGGGAAGATTTAAGCACTGCTCCGTGGGGGTGAAATATTCTCACCGCCAGAAGCTTTTGACTTTGGGCCACCATTTCCAGAATTGACTGGGTTTCTTCTGTATTCCCGATCCTCATGGAGTTGTAGATGCTGCGTTCAATTGTCTGGATAAGGAGTTCAGAGCCTTCTCGTGCCGAAGTTATCAACTGGGCACGTTCACGCCTCAGATTTAGAAGCGCAAAAACGCTTATACCAAAGGCAAGAAGGGCGATGGAGATAACAATCACCTTCGATGTCAGACTTTTAAATAACAACCCGACTCCGTAATATCTACCAAGTGAGACCCCGAGTTAAGTAGTTCCCCTGACAGGTTCAGAGAGACTCGGGGGAAGAGAGCGGAAGAGATATTTGCTGCTGCTGCTGTTGATTAGCCGGCGGTGCGCCGGTTGCTGACCGGACCGGCCGCTTATAGACAAACTCCCAGTCACTGTATTTCTTTTTCTCTGCAAAGGCAGCGATAACATCAGGGAAGTTTCCAACCTTAAAAGGCTCTTGGCTGCTGGTGCTGGCAACCCCCTGAATCTCCTTGGTATTCGGATCTATAATCAGTTTGAAATCCTTACCGGTAAAAGGGTCCTTATAAAGCTGGCGCAGATATTTGGCGCCAGTTGCAGAACGTGGATCCTTTATAAGATACTTGATGTCGAGAAGCGGCATTGCGCCTTTCCTCGTCCAGCTTTCAATCGCATCCCGGTACTGCAGGCCGCGAAAAATAAGTTCCTTCTCGTTTTCGCGCTGCATTATGACCCGCATGCTCTGACCGGTAACTCCGAGCATGATACCCATCACCACGACCGCGAAGAGCGCCGCAATATAGGTAAATCCTGCTTCGGATCTGGTCAGCCGAACTGACATCTATCTCCTCGCAAGCAGCTCTTTTGCGGCATCTACAAGGTTTTGCGGCAGGAGCCCAAAATATTTGAGCAGTTCATCACCTTTACCGGAGAGCCCGAAACGATCCTTTATCCCGACCCTTTGCAGTTTTACCGGACATCTCTCAGAGAGAAGCTCGGCAACAGCGCCGCCAAGGCCACCGATAATGGAGTGCTCTTCTGCGGTAATTATTGCGCCGGTTTCCCGCGCAGCAGCAAGGATCAGATCTTCATCAAGAGGTTTTATGGTGGCGATATGGAGGACACGGGCAGAAATCCCTTCGGCCTGAAGTGTCTCGGCTGCTAATAGCGCCTGGGCTGTCATCAGGCCAGTACCGATAAAAGTCAGGTCAGTGCCGGCACGAAGCTGAACACCTTTGCCGATGGCAAATTTGTAGCTGTCATCAAAAATAGTCGGCACCTTGCCGCGTCCGAGACGCACATAAACCGGCCCGTTAAAATCGGCGGCAGCCCGGACAGCAAGGGCAGTCTCAATCCCGTCAGCAGGGACAATTACGGTCATATTGGGAACGGCCCGCATAATGGCTATATCTTCTACCGACTGATGCGACCCACCATCCTCGCCAACGGTCACACCACTGTGCGTTGCAACTATCTTTACGTTCGCCTTGGGATAGGCGACCGACTGGCGAACCTGCTCCCACGCCCGGCCAACAGCAAAAATGGCAAAAGTGGAGGCGAATGGAATCTTACCGGCAGCAGCCAGGCCGGCAGCGGTCCCGATCATGTTCGCTTCGGCAATCCCCATGTTGAAGAATCTCTCGGGAAACTTCTTTGCAAACAACGATGTTTTGGTAGAACCGGAGAGATCAGCATCCAGCACCACTATATTTTCATTCTCTTCGCCAAGCGCAGCCAGCACATCGCCATAAGCGTCACGTGTTGCAATCATACTCATTTCTCACCCCCGTTACAGCCCTCTCCCAGACACTCAAGTGCTCTGGGCAGCTCCTCGTCAGACGGGGTGACCCCGTGATACGATGCCTTGTTTTCAAAGAAAGAGACCCCTTTCCCCTTTACTGTCCTTGCCACAATGGCAGTCGGTTTCCCCTTGACCTGTTCAGCAGCATCAAGAGCAGCCATGATCTGGGCAATATCGTGACCGTCTATTTCAAGCACATTGCAACCAAAAGCACGGAGTTTATCGCCTATTGGCTCAACATTCATGACTTTGGCAACATCGCCATCAATCTGAAGACCGTTTGCATCGATCATAATACAGAGGTTGTCAAGCCGGTAGTGACAGGCTGCCATGAGAGCCTCCCAGACCTGCCCTTCCTGAAGCTCACCATCTCCGAGGATCGTATAAACGCGACTTGAACTGTTATCAAGCCTTAAGGCCAGCGACATACCGTTAGCCATGGAAAGTCCCTGCCCGAGTGATCCGGTACAGACTTCAACACCTGGGGTCCCCTTGCTGTCAGGATGACCCTGAAGATGACTGCCGAGTTGCCGCAGCATGGTCAGATCTTCCGTCGGGAAGTAGCCGCAGTCCGCCAGAGCGACGTACTGTGCCGGGGCCGCATGTCCCTTGGACAGGACAAACCTGTCACGCCCCGACCATTTCGGATCCGTCGGCTTATGACGCATCTTGTGATAGTAAAGTGTCGTAACCAGATCGATTACAGAGAGGGAGCCGCCAGTATGGCCGGACTTGGAGCGGTGCAGGGTCTTGATTATATCGACCCGCAGTTTTCTTGCCTTCTTTTGGAGTACTGCAACAGTTTCGTTCACTAAGAGCATCCTTTCATTGTTTTAATTCTTATCATCACCGGTTGAGAGAAAATCAAAAATCAGATCATCCAGATTCAGTTTATGATCCGGAACTTTGCTTTGGGGTGGAGCCAACTGTTCCGGAATCGGCGCCGCTTCGACCCTGGGTAGTACTGGCACTTGCACTGGCACTTGCACTGGCACCGGTGGCGGTGCCGGTTCAACTTTCGGCGGCGGCACAGGTTCGGTTGTAGCAGTTGCTGCTGGTGGCTGCGCCGGAGCGGTGGCTGACGGCGTTTCTGCTATGCCGTCCAGGCCTAACCTGGCATCAAACTCCGCGTTCTTCAGCCGCCGGAGCATATCCTTATGCTGCTCCTTCATCAACTCCTCAACCACCTGACTGAGATTGCCCATCTTGACTATATCGGCATAACTCGTCTTTTTGGAGGCAAGAATATTGCCGCCACGGTAAAGGAGCGTAATGATATGAGGGGTGTTGATGCCGCTGTCCTCAGTCTGGACATGGAATACTTCACCCTTGTATCTTATGTTGTGATTATAGCCGACCAGCATCGAGTCTACCTGTCCGCCAAATGACGTAATTAATGCAAACTACCATGATAATCAGCCTGTTGCAACAGTTGTAATTGCAGTGCTATCACTTTTTCAACAGCTCCTTGATCCGGGCTACCGCCTCCATGGCGTCTTTTGCATACAGATCGGCACCGATACTATCAGCATATTCCTGAGTAACAACAGCACCGCCAACCATGGTAAAGGTCTTTATCCCGGCAGCCTTCAGTTTTCCGACAACATTTTCCATTTCAGACATGGTTGTGGTCATGAGTGCCGAGAGCCCGACAGCATCAACATTTCTCGCTCCGGCTTCAGCAACTATTCGTTCGGCGGAAACATTCTTGCCCAGATCAATAACCTCAAAGCCATGATTCTCCAGCAGGGTACAGAGAATATTCTTGCCGATATCATGAATATCACCTTCCACCGTTGCCATGAGAATTTTTGCCAATGGCTCGATTCCCAGACCGTGCAGTTCGGCTTTAAGTCTGGTGAAGGCTGTCTGCATTGTCTCTGCGGAGCGCATCACCTGCGGGAGGAACAACAGATTTTTTTCAAAGCGTCTGCCGACTTCTTCCAAACCGGGAAGCAGCCCTTCATTACTGATCTGCATCGGTGTAAAGCCATCGGCAAGAGCGCTCTCAACCAGCGGCGTAACACCCTCGACATCACCGGCAATAACTGCCTGTCCCAGGCGTTTCCTGATATCTGCCGGTTCACCTTTGGTCTCAGTCTGCGGAATTTCGACCTGCACTCCGCTGTAGGCGGCAATATAGGCTGTTGAATCCACATCCCGGCCGAGCAGCACCATGGCAGAACGGAACGCGGCCATCATCGGCGTCTCTTTCGGATTAATTATGGCTGCATCCAGTCCGGACGCGATGGCCATTGTGAAGAATGTTGAAGATATGAGCGGTCTTGAAGGGAGTCCAAATGATATGTTGCTGACACCAAGCACCGTGTTCACACCAAAACGGGATTTAACCTCACGCAGCGCCTTGAGAGTCTCAAGAGCCCGCTTCTGCTCAGCGCTGACTGTCAGTGTCAGGCAGTCGATAACGACATTGTTGCGCTGAATGCCAATTGCATCAGCAGCCGCAATAATGCGGCCGGCGACTTCAGCTCTGCCGTCACCGGTAGGGGGAATTCCGATCTCGTCAAGTGCCAGACCGATCACCGCAGCTCCGTATTTTTTTACCAGCGGCAAAATACGCTCCAGGCTTTTCTTCTCTCCAGATACCGAGTTAACCAGCACCTTGCCGTCAGCCGCCTTGAGACCTACTTCAAGAGCTTCAGGACTGGAAGAGTCAATCACTAATGGGACCTGAACCGCGCCGCTAACAGAAAAGATCGCCCGCTCCATCGCTGCCGGCTCATCAATCCCGGGAGTGCCGACATTGACATCAAGCAGAGTAGCTCCTGCCGCCACCTGTTCAACGGCTTCACGGCGGATATAGCCGACCTTACCATCGCGCAGCTCTGCCGCGAAACCTTTCTTGCCCGTAGGGTTGATCCGCTCACCGATAATAGCTGTCAGATTGCCGTTGCCTAAAGCCACATGCCCGCTTCTGCTCGAGAGAAACGTAGTGCCCGCTGGTGGACCGGCAATAGTCTGACGCTGATCTTTGCCTGCCAGAGCAGTCTTCATCGCCCTGATATGTGCCGGAGTTGTGCCGCAGCAACCGCCGATAACCTTGACCCCGAGAGCAAGCAGGCGCTCATGGTAGGCAGTCATATCATCGGGAGTTCCTGGAAAAACAGTATTTCCGTCAACAAGCAACGGCAAGCCTGCATTTGCCTGGGAAATGAGTGGCAGCGACGTGACTTTGCGCATTGCGGCGAGAATATCGTAGATGCCATCAACTCCAAGACCGCAGTTTGAACCGACGATATCCGCGCCAACCGCCTCAAGCGTTATGGCCGCAGCCTCAGGGGATGTCCCAAGAACGCTTCTGCCGTTATTGTCAAAAGTGAGCATGGCAATGACCGGAATTGTCTGTGACAATTCACGAATCGCAATAACCGCAGCCCTGATCTCCTTGATATCGAGAAACGTTTCCAGAGTTATCAGGTCCGCCCCGGCTTCTATCAGTGCTTTTGCCTGTTCGCGGAAGATGTCGGCCATTGCATCAAACGTCAAATCACCTACCGGTTCCACAAAACGTCCCGTCGGCCCTATCGATGCGGCCACATAGGCTTTATCACCGGCAACTCGTTTGGCGATCTTTACGCTGGCAGCATTTATCTCCGTCAAACGACCTTCAAGTCCGTAGTGGGAAAGTTTTTCGCGGCTACCACCAAAACTGTTTGTAACGATAATATCAGCCCCTGCATCCAGATATTCCTGATGAACGGCTGCAACAACTTCCGGCATGGTCAGATTCATCTCTTCCGGCGACTGCCCTGGCTTCAAGCCGCGTTCCTGCAGCATCGTCCCCATTGCCCCGTCCAGCACCAGGACCTGTTCTTCAATGGTCTGCATAAAATCTTTTGCTATCATTTTTTCCCTTTCACTTCTTTAGATTTTTCAACACCTTTTTCAAGAGAAAAATCAGGAGAAATCGCCTTACTTGTATCCAGATGCCCTTTTAATGTTGTCAACGGTGTTCCATCCACCGTGAAGACGACCTGCTGCACCTGCGGGAAGTTGAAGCAGATGGAGTTGACCACTGCATAGACTGCATACAGCTCGCTGTTGCTTGCCGGCGGCAGGCCATCAAGCAGTTCATGGGCAAAGTCCACACGGGCAGTTTTGCCATCAAGGGCGACACTGTTGAACATTCCTGTTGCAGGTAACACCGGGGCCAGATCGCTCAACGGCCCATTAATGAGCTCTTCCAGAATCTCCTCGAAACAGGCCGAAAGTTCTTCACAAGGCTCGATTTCGCGGCCTTCCCTTACCAGACCTTCGCCTGCCGGTGCTGCAAAGAAAAGTGTCACCGTTACAAGCCCGGATTTTTGCAGTTCAGTTGGTGGCGGTGGCGGTGTTATTGCTCTATCATGTTTCCTGAAAAGCAGTGCTCCGAGGAAAACCGCCAGTAGCAGAAACGCCAGGACAATGATCCATACACCCCGTCTTGGACTCTTGTGGCTTTTCACCCCTCGGCCCTCCCTGTCGGAATATAATCTTCAAGGTTCACCTGATAAACATCTCCGAGGGCTCCACCAAGAAAGCGATTGCCAACACGAATAAATCCGGCCGGAACGTCAGTCACAAAAAAATGGTGATTCCCCTTCTCCTGCACCGGTCTTGTTTCGCCCCTTGCAGCGAGGATCTCCTTCACCACCCTGGCAGTCTCCTGGGCAGAATCGACAAGCGTGACACCTTCGCCCATTACTTCGCTGATGATACCTTTCAGGAGTGGGTAGTGTGTACAGCCGAGAACCAGAGTATCAACACCACTATCCTTGAGATTTTTCAGATACATACTTGCGGTCAGCCTGGCAACATCATTATCGATCCACCCCTCTTCAGCAAGGGGGACAAACATAGGACACTCGGCAGTAATCACCTCGATATCAGGATTGATCCGCTTGATAGCTTTTGTATAGGCACTGCTTCTGATTGTTCCGGCAGTCCCGATTACTCCCACCTTGCCGTTTCTGGTGACAGAGACCGCCTGAAGTGCGCCCGGCTCTATGACACCCACAATCGGAATTGCAAACTCGGCTTTCAACTCCTCAAGCGAAACTGCCGAAGCAGTATTGCAGGCTACCACAAGCAGCTTGATATCACGACTTATCAAAAAGGAGGTTATCTGCCGGGCAAAACGGACAACCGTCTCCGGTGATTTTGTCCCGTACGGCACTCGGGCAGTATCGCCAAGATAGACAGTGTCTTCTTGCGGGAGAACCTTGACAATTTCCCGGAGAACTGTCAGTCCGCCCACACCTGAGTCAAATAGCCCTATCGCTTTCCAGCTCAAAAACCCTCCAGGCACTCTTTTCATAAATCAAATATGTGATGTTATGTCACTGCTTAGCCTCATGTCAAGGCATTTACCGGACATGAGCCTGGATGTAAAACAGTGTTGACCCTTGGCGTGCTTTGGAATATAAAGCGTCGAGGAGAAAAAGGCATGAACAATCAATGTGATGTTAGAGAACTCAATATCGGAGAAAAGATCAGGAAACTCAGGAAAGAATTGCGCCTTACTCTGCAGGATCTTTCCGACCTGTCGCGGCTCTCAAAGCCTCTCCTCTCCCAGATTGAGAACAATCAGGTCATCCCGCCGATCGCCACACTGCTTAAAATCGCCAAAGGCCTTAAAGTCGGCATCCATTTTTTCTTTGAGGAGGCGGAGGACAAACAGAAACTGGTCCTGCTCCGCAGCAGTGATATATTATCGAGCCGCAGGCGCACCGGTAATGACTCCCCCCAGAGTTATCTTTACCATTCACTTGCCCCCGGCATGAGGCATAAATCCATGGAGCCGTTCCTGGTAGAGTTTGAGTCCGGCAACTGGGATGATTCGCTTCTCTATAAGCATGACGGCGAAGAATTCATCTATCTTTTAAGTGGTGAACTCGAATTCCACTACGGCCAGGAGACAATGATTTTACAACCTGGCGACAGCATCTACTACGACTCGTCCGAGTCGCACGGCTACGTCTCCCTTGGCAGCGCAAAAGCGAAAGCTGTTGCAGTCCTGTACTCGAAGTAAATTTTGCCGGAGGTAAAAACTATGAAAAAGAAGATAGGTGTGGTTCTCTCAGGTTGCGGAGTTTATGACGGCAGCGAAATTCACGAAGCAGTGCTTACTCTGCTCGCCATCGACAGAAACGGTGCAGAAGCCGTCTGCATGGCGCCGGATATGGAGCTTGTTGAAATCGACCATCTTGCCGGTCAACCGACAGGAGCAAAAAGAAATGTCCTGGTTGAATCAGCGCGCATCGCCAGAGGCAATATCACTGACATAGCCAAAATAAGTGCTGCCGACCTTGATGCCATTATCTTCCCCGGCGGCTTCGGCGCTGCAAAAAATCTTTGTGATTTTGCCAGTAAAGGCGCTGACGCCTCAGTAAATCCCGAAGTAGCCCGACTTATCAGGGAGATAATTGCGGCTAAAAAACCGATCGGCGCCATCTGTATAGCTCCAGCTCTTATTGCCGCCGTCCTCGGCAAAGAGTGTGCGCCTGCAGTCACCATCGGCAATGATCCAGGAACGGCTGCAGCCATTAATGCTACCGGCAGCGTTCACCTCGATTGTCAGGTTCGCGAATTTGTCGTCGACAAAAAAAACCGGATTGTCACGACCCCCGCATACATGCTGGCAGGGTGCATCAGTGAGGCTGCTGACGGCATTGAAAAGTGCGTAAAGACCGTTATTGAGATGGCGTAAATAAAACAGCAGGCGGCTTGGCAGTCAGTGCCAAGCCGTCATAATCTCTCCACTTTAATCTTCGGCACAACCATCTTCCTCCCGACAATAGCCCTGTGCATCTCTCTCAATATGGACAGTTCTTGTTCCAGAAAAGTAGTCGGTCCCGTTCCGTCATGCTTCTGCAGATATTCATCAACAAAACGTTCCATCAGCTTGTTATATTTTTTGGTCGAACTGCCATGAGCATAATTTTTCCCTTCAAAACGGCGGATATCACCGTCAAATGCAGGTGAAATATGGTATAGCTCATGAAAAACTGTGATCAGTTTATCCCTGAAAGGCCTGTCGAAAAATCTCGGAAGGGAGAAGTAAATTACATAAAGCAGATCCACTCCTTTATGAAAGACTTCAGGCATGGTGCAGCGGTAAGTTGCGCGCCCCCTTTTAACAGTCTGGACAGTTCTCCCTTCCGGGAACCTCAGCGGGTGTATCTTTGCAAAGAGACCGCAACGACTGCTGCGTGAGGAGTTTATACAAACCATCAACCTGGTGGGATCTATATGCGAAAACGCCTCATGTCGCGCTGTTATATCGGCAATGAGGCGTTCGAGTTCCGCAGTCAGATTGAGGGTTGTCATGGTAAGTGAGACGGGCTAATACCTGCCCTCGCTTGATTAATGCTGCTGCTTGTGGCAGAACAGACAACGCATCGGCGCGCCGCCCGGCTTTGCAGGATGTTTCTCGGGGAATTTGATTTTGATCCCGTCATGACAAGCTTCGCAGAGCGGATCAACGTCGATCTTTTTCTTGCCTGAGTTCAACATGTCGTTAAACTGCTGATGAGTGGCATCCTTCGGCAGTTTTTTAGTTTTCTCCTTGCCGGAGATCGCGTAGAAAAAAAGTAGAACAGCTGCAACTATTGCTATAAAAATCCAGTCACGTTTACCTATCTTCACCCAAAACCTCCAAACAGCTTTAACCTGATAAACTAAGATACGTTAACTAACGAAGTTACTAAATAATTCAATCACTCTTGATAAAACTAAAGTAAATAAGCGCGCCCCCTATGACCAGACCGCCGGCGACAAAAGGGAGAATAGATTCAATCGTCATACCACCACCAACTATCTCCGGTGCAAGCGTATATCTCACCAGTAACATTATTGATATGACAGCGAAGAGAAAGAGCAGAACAATTCTAGACCTTCTAACTACGGCATAGAAGGCAAAAAGCAGAAAAACTATTATTATAAACGGATGCTCCATTGCCGACTTCAAGGTAAGATGCTGAATAAACTCAGCAATATTGCCGGTCTCAAAAGGGGAGAGCTTATCCTTTGCCTGATCCAGCATCTGCTGTTTATCCATTTTCAATCCTCTGAACGGCAACCTGATTATATTAACGACTGCTACTAACTATCAGATTCAGGCTGAAAATAAAACATTTTTCACAAACGTCAACCAGAGCGTTTCTGCCAGAGCCTGACTATCTGCTCTGCGATCTCTTCAGGCTCAAGCATATCTGTGTCTATCTCGTATTTCGCTGCGGCAGCATATAAAGGTGCTCGCCTTTCCAGCACCTCTGTAACCTCTTCAACAAAGCTCTTTCCTTCTGTCAAGGCCGGCCGGTCAGCTCCACCTTCTATCCGTGCCACGATTGTCGCAACAGAGGCCTTAAGCCAGATAATACAGCCGTTTTCCCGAAGATGGTCGATATTTTCAGGACGCTCTATGACTCCGCCACCGGTATCAATAACGATGCTATCCCAGACTGAAATCTCTCTTACTTCAAGAGATTCCCTGTCCCGAAATGCGGGCCAGCCAAACTGTTTGACAATTTCAGGGATGCTCATCCCTGCACGTAACACAATGGCCTTGTCAACCGAGACATACGGAAAAGATAATTTTTCCGCCAAAATCCTACCGACATGGCTCTTGCCGGTGCCACGGTAACCGATAAGGACAATGTTCATCCTTTGAGCCGCTCCATAACAACCTGGCGCATGACCTCGACTGGGGCGTCGACTCCGGTAAAACGCTCGAACTGCAGCACGGCCTGATTTATAAACATCTCGACTCCTGATATGACTCTGCACCCTTTTGCTGCCGCATCCCGCAGGAGTCTGGTTTCGAGGGGGGTATAAACAACATCAAATACAGTCTGAGCCTCCCTGAAGAGTTCCACCGGAACGAGCGATGCGTTCTCTTTCGGGTGCATGCCGACCGGCGTGCAGTTGATGATGATGTCCGCTGCTGATACCCTTTTAGCAATAGAGCCCTGGTCAAGGGATTCAGCCTCAACCGGTACTGAAACGCCTTTTCGTAAATCAGCGGCTAGAGATTTGAGCAGCGATTCGTTGAGGTCCAGGAGAACCAGCCGGTCAAGCGCCGCAGACCGGGCAAGGGTAAACGCTATCGCCCTTGCAGCACCGCCAGCTCCGAGCATGAGAATGTTTTTCCCGACAAGGTTCACTCCAGCATCAACTATCGCCTTGAGAGCCCCTGGACCGTCTGTGCCAATGCCACAAAGCCTGCCATCTTCATTGATAACGGTGTTAACAGAGCCGATAAACCTGTCAATCTCGGCGACATCATCAAGATAGTCGATTATTTCCAATTTGTGTGGGATCGTAACGCTCATGCCGCGGAAATTTTGGAGCGCCCGCATCCCTGCCAATGCACTTTTCAGATCTTCAACTCTGAAGGCAACATACACAAAATCAAGGCCAAGAGCATTAAAAGCCGCGTTGTGGAGAGCCGGCGAAAGAGAGTGCGCCACCGGATTGCCGATAACAGCACAAAGTTGAGTTGCAGGGGAGATATTAGCGTAAGTTTTCATTATTTGAGCCACTTGGCAAGATTCATCGCCAGCTTACGATTACTTTCGTCAAGGAACTTGTTCTGAAAGATCGCGTCGTCCCCGAACACCACAAACCTGCCGGCACCGAACTCGCCGGTAACCACTACTCCAAAAGATTGAACTACATCGCCATTAGAAAGTTTCTTGTCGCCGTTCAGATCGACCCATGCTTTTGGTGATGTTGAGGCAATAATTCTGGCGGATGGCGCTGTGTTCATCAACGCCCAGCCGCCATAGAGAGAAAAGTGATCCAGACCGCCGAATAGGGCATCAGACATCAGAGCCTTGACCTGGAAATTTCTTGGGTCATTATCGATGATATTCTCCTGCTCATAAAGAACATAGTTGGTAAAATCCACTTCAAGTCGATGCAGCAGTTCAGCAAACGGCGAGCCTATATGCAACATGCAAGAGAGCCGCCCGCCGCGCTCAAGAAAACCGAGGAGGAGATTAACTTCCCCTGGCTCCAGCGTTCTGAAAGGCCCTGAAATTATAACCGCGTCCACACCTTTTAGAGCTTCAGCCGTAAAAGGTTCTGATGAGCTCTTTACCGCGAAACCTTCATCTGTCAATATTTTAGCAAAACTTGACAGTTGGAGCGGCCCGTCCTTTTCAATTACAAAGCGCTGATCATGGGTCTGGTCTATCAGCACGACTGGTGCGGCAATTGCGGCTGTCATCGTTATAAATGATAAAATCACAAAAAAGCTAACTGAAAAAAATCCGAAGTAAAGTGAACGTGGCATCCTGTTTATATCTCCTTAGCCTTCAGTCAGGACATGCTCGTCATAGAGCTGCTCTATCCGCGCCTTGTGACCTCGCTCAACATCCGCAAACACTTTCAGCACATTTTTCAGTTTCGCGTCCTCAGTTGCCGCCGCCGCAGCTTCGTAAAGTTTGTACGCTGACTCTTCGGCCTTCATGGCAAAAGTGAGGATTTCCTGGTACGTCATATCTTTGCGAAATGGTACGTCTACGAGATATTGCGAAATCTGCATATCAGGAATCCTGACACTTCTGTGATTTTCGGCCTTTTCAGTGTCTATACGGCTGAAAACTTCCTTGTGGCCGGCTTCTTCGGCAGCCATCTCCTCAAACATCTTCCTGGAAGCAATACTGGTACTAAGCTCAGCAGCTCGCTTGTAAAGACGGTATGCGGTATCCTCACGTTCCACAGCAAAACTGATTATCTCTTCAAGTGTTATGAAATTCATTCTGATTTACCCTCCCCGGTACGGTTTGTATACATCGAACAATTTATTGCAAACAGCAGATAAAGTCAACAGGATAGTTTTAGTCTGGTTTAACCAGATTGCTATTTAAATAAGGTCAGCTGGCATGGCTTGCCATGATGAAAACAAATAAGTGGTTGACTTGCAATGCTAATTATTGTATAAAAAGAATTCTTTGAGCCAAGGCGACAGCGGTTTAATTCAAATCTTTCAAACCTCAAATGTCCCCTTCGTCTAGCCCGGCCCAGGACACCGCCCTTTCACGGCGGCGACGCCGGTTCAAATCCGGCAGGGGACGCCAATCTTTATAACAAATAAGACCCTGGGCAGCTATGGGTCTTTTTTGTTGCTCTGTAAGCAGGAGACAAACATGAAAATCAAAACTGCAGCAGCAACTCTCATAACAGTTCTGAGCCTGACTTCATCAGCCTTTGCAATGCCTGACATGAAACCAGCTGCGGCGGCTGAAGAGGTGACTGCCAAGCCGATAGTCGGTAAAGTGCTGGAAACAATGGATAGTGGTGGCTACACATACATGCTGCTTGATGTTGACGGCTTTAAGGATTGGGTTGCCATTCCGGTACTTTACGTTGAGGTTGGTGAAGAAGTTGAACTCCATGCCGGCACTCCGATGGGCGAATGGACCAGTAAAGCGCTCAATAAAACTTTCAAACAGATCGTTTTCTCAAGCGGACCGACTGATAAGTATAATGAAAGGCGAAAAGTAAACGCCCATAAAGGTGCTGACATGAGTGCACCCGCACCTGGCAACGCAAAAAAAGAGGGCAAGCCAATCGTTGAAGGCCTCAAGGTTGAAAAAGCAAAGGGCGCCAACGCTTATGATCTTGCCGAAGTTTTTGCCAAGCGGGCAGAGCTTCAGGACAAGATCATCTCAGTACGTGGTCAGGTCGTCAAGGTTACGGCTGGAGTCATGAATCGTACCTGGGTCCACATCAAGGACGGCACCGGCGAAAACGGCGCCAACAAGCTTGTCATTACCACTCAGGCTTCACCTAATACCGGTGACGTTGTCACATTTACCGGCGTATTTCATAACAATGTAGACTTTGGTGGCGGCTACAAGTATGCCGTTATCATGGAGGACGCTTCAACCAAGTAGTACAGTTTCTCATTCAGGCGGAGAGCCGTTAACCGCTCTCCCTTTCCCATCGCTCACTGACCCCCCTGCTGTTCAGAAATTCCTGACAACGCAGCTACAAGTCCGGTTGGCGACGATGCCAAAGCCGCCCTGCTCCACAGAGCCGACGCTGACGACCTTAAGGCAAGAGACGTCATCCAAGTTCTGCGGACTCTATTGGATATTTGTGCCGTGCACCACAAACGGCCTTTATTCGCCCGACTTGCCGCTATACAAAAGGAATTATGATGACATTCGCAGAACTCAACCTCACCCCGCAGATACTGAAAGCAATTGAAGCTTGCGGCTACACAACCCCGACCCCGATTCAGGAACAGGCTATTCCTGTTGCTCTTGCTGGTCATGACCTGATTGGTTCCGCTCAGACCGGCACCGGCAAAACCGCCAGTTTTGTCCTTCCGGCCCTCCAGAAACTTTCCGTCCCTTCAACTCTAAGAGGCAAAGGCCCGCGGATTCTGGTTCTGACTCCGACAAGAGAGCTGGCTAACCAGGTGACCGATGCTGTCAAGAACTATGGCCGCTTCAGCCGTATCAAAAGCGGCGCCATTCTTGGCGGCATGTCCTATCGTGAGCAACTGCGCCTCCTTTCCCAGCCGGTTGATTTCATCGTCGCTACCCCGGGCCGCCTTGTGGATCACCTCGAAAACCGCCGGATCGATTTCAGCCGCGTAGAAATGCTTATTCTCGACGAAGCCGACAGAATGCTCGACATGGGCTTCAGCGAAGACATGGACAAGATTGCCGCCGCGACACCGGAAGGCCGTCAGACCCTCATGTTCACTGCTACCATGGATGCAGCAGCGACAAAACTTGCCAACCGGATGCTGAAAAACCCCCAGCGGGTTGAAATCGCCGGCAAACGGGTAACTCTTGATGAAATCGAACAGAGGCTTCATGTTGCCGATAATTTCCAGCACAAAAACAGACTGCTACAACATCTGATTGCCGATACAGAGCTCTCCAGCGCCATCATCTTTTCTGCCACCAAAAAAGATGCCGATGCGCTGGCAATGGATCTTCACAGCAAAGGTCACTCCGCCGCTGCGCTCCATGGCGACATGAGCCAGGGCGCTCGCAACAGAACGATCTCCGATCTGCGTCGCGGACGCGTCAAACTGCTTGTGGCCACAGATGTTGCGGCCAGAGGCCTTGATGTCAACGGCATCAGCCATGTTATCAATTTCGACCTGCCGCGCTTTGCCGAGGATTATGTCCACCGTATCGGCAGAACCGGGCGTGCCGGGGCAACAGGAACGGCAATATCGTTCGTTTCGTTGAATGAACTCAGCTATCTCGACAAAATCGAGCGTTTCATCGGCCAGAAACTGCCCCGTCAGGTCATAGTCGGACTTGAGCCGACCCGTGAACTGCCACGGCTGCCGGTAAACAGCGGCAAACCTGGAGCAGGCCGAGGTAAAAAACCTGGCGTCTCCAATGCTGCGGGTAAAGGTTTCAGAAAAGATGCCAGTGCCGGTGCCGGAGCTGCGCCGACAAGTGATCGTCGCCAGAAATGGGGAGCGCCAAGAGCGCAGAAAGAAGTTGTTGTTGAATACCGCCGGCCTGCCGGGGAGCATCAAAGAGGTCAAAGGTAGTTGATAGCAGCTGTCCAACTATAACGTTACCACTGACCAAGTATAATTGAAAAAGGGCCTGCCGCACGAATTGCGGCAGGCCCTTTTATTATGAAGCTACAAGTTACAGCACCTGCGGCTTGCCGAGAGTCCCCTTGACCGGAATGAGATAATGACCGGGAGTATCCTGATATTTAACCAATAGCAGAAAAACAAACTTCTGCTTTTCAAGCAGTTCAGGTTTGGGCATAATTTCGAGCGACAGGTCAAGCGGAGTTGCCGGAAGGGGGTCAACAAGCGGCAGCCCCCCTTTCAGCCTGATATAAAGATCCGCGCCCTGAAGGGTAAAGCTCTCTATTGAACCCTTGCCCTCGGCAACTTTTATCAGCCCCTGCACTGTATGGTAAGAAGCGTCCGGAAGCGGCATCGCGCCAATTTTAATGCCACTCAACTCCGCACCCTTCACCTCCAGCTGGACAGTGCCTTTTGCTTTTGCCAACAGACCAGCTATCTCAACTTTTCCGGATAGAATCCCGCCGGCTTTCATCCCGGCAACGGACTGAAAAAAAGGAATATCTTCAAGGCGAACGTTTTTAAGCTCCAAATAAGTAGACGGGCTGCGCAACAGCGACAGGGAAGAGACCAGCGAACCTGAACCGATATCAGCACCAATTGAGAGAATCAGCCTGCCTGACAGAAGTGGCAATAACTCAATTGAGACACGTCCCGTTCTTACTTTAAGAAGCTCTCCCGACTCTGACGAGAGCGTCACTCCAGTCCCTTTTATCCCCAGAGGCAATAATTTACCGAAACTTATTGCTTCAAGCTTCAGCCCATACTGCGTCAGCCCTCGGTTGGCGGCGTTTAGCAGTGATTTTGCCGGAATAAAGAGCGCGGTAAGAATGATAAAGAGAATCACTCCGCCAAGAGTCAGACCTGCAATACGGCAGAATCTGAACAGCTTCATCTCTTCTCCTGGGCAGCTGGTTTGAGGAGAGCTACACTGAGGGTTACATCCAGTTTCGCCGGTTCATCGTAGCGTGTCTTCAGATTGGCTTTTTTTATAACTACCGGCTTTACCCCTTTCTCCAGGCGATAAAGCAGATTTACAACTTCATTCGCGGATAGCCCTTCAAACCTGATTTCAGCGGCATCTTCACTGAATCCGGGCCTATCCTCCCCTTTCAGGGATTTTATCTGGATACCCTTCCCTTTTATTCCGATCTCTTCGATCAGCTTGGCAAGAGTGTCATCGGCAGTCACGGCAGAGAGTCTGTTGGCAAGCTTCTGCGCGCCTGCATTAGCCTCACGATGACGCTGTTTCAGTAGCATAATTTCTGTCAGGGCTGCTTCCCTACTGACCCGCTTCTTTTCCAGCTTCACAATCCTGTCGTGAAGCGCTGTGTAGACAATCGCCAGCAGCAACAGCGCTGCGATGCAGTAACCGCAGCGAAGTCTGGCAGCGGGTTCCATTTCGTTAAATTGCTCCCGGAGACTCATTTCACACCCCCTTTGGAGGTGCCTTTGAAAGCAAAACTGACTGTACCGTCAGGACGGCTCTTAATCTCACTCACCTCAAAACTTGCGAAAAGCTGGGCAGCTTTGGTCTTGAAGTCATTTACGCTTTGAGCGGAACGGTCATAACCTCTGCCCGAAACCTGACTGCCGTCGAAATCCACCTCGTAGATCTCGCGCGGATCATCGCCCTTGGCCTCAGTCAGTTTGTTCAGAAGCGCCAGAACCCCTTCAGAGCCAGCTGCCCCCAGTTTTTTAATCTCCGCTTTAAGCTCGGAAACTTCATCGACAGGCTTTGTCCGCGTCGGGAAAACCTCTTTATAGATGCTGCCGATTGACATATTCAGCGAAGTCAGCTCCCTTTGAGCAATAAAATACCTAACCCCCGCTTCAGCGAGTACAAGTAGCACGACTGTAGCGGCAAGAGCGTAGGTAAGACGCAGTTTTTTCTTGAACTTGTCGCGGGTTTTAGTGAAGCTTAATAATCCTCTGCGAAAGTTTATCGACTCACCGGTTACAAACTCCATTGCCATGGAAAATTGCGGCGCAAGATCAGCAGCGGCAGCAACGTCTCCTGGGAAGGCAATCGCCAGTGCGTTCCCGGGAGGTAGATGCGTCGTCTCCAGCAAACTTTCCGGCTGGAAATCTCCCAGGGTGAAGGTTCTTTCTACCTTGACCCCTTTTGCAAGTTCGACAGCAGCCAGGGTGACCGCCAGCGGACTGTCGCCACTTTGTGGCAATGCCCTGAAAAAGAGCGGTTTTTTGTCCAAGAAGACCGCCACACTCTCACCGTCAGTAACAGCTACCGCACCATCACAACTTTCAGGAAGCAGATTCTGCCAATTGAACAGCGAACAGGTAACAACTTCCGGGTCAAGACCTTTATCGGCGAGACTTTTTATCTCCGCGGCCACAACCGTCTGTTTTGCCCAGATAGCGGCCATCTTCCCGCCTGCAAGGGGCAACGCCTCGAAAACCGGTTCTTCAGCGTCTGAAGCCAGTTCCCCTTTAAGCTCCAGAGGGAGTATCTCCCGACACTTTTTCCGGTCGGAAACCGGCAGGTCAAGCTCACGGATTGACAGTAGCGATGGCGGTAATGCCAAAACTATTCTGTCACCCTGACATTCACCGGCCCAGGTGGCAAGAATGTCGTCACAGCTGACGTCAGTATCGGCCAACCTATGCCTTACCCCACGTACAAACTGGAGAGTCCCGCGCCTGCGCTGATAGCGGGACAGGATGAATTCATCGGTTTTTTTCTGGATTACGGTTATGAACATGCAAACACCTCTGGAAACTCCATCAATACTCGCGCCAGTAAAGGATGGCAGGCGCCGCGCCGGCAACAGCGCTAAAAGCGGCAACTACCTCCACAATCCTGGTTGTACCATCCACTTGAGCCTCGGCCTTGATACGATAGATATTGCTCTTTACTGTGATGCGGCTCTGCAGTCCGGTAGCAATCTGTTCCATTCCCGGGACTCTGACAAGGTCCGCTTTGTCTTTGAACGGAGTATTTTTGCGAAACTCAACAATCTGCTCGGCAACAGAATCGCTAATCCGCTCGTCTAGCGCCGTCAACAGATCTTTTGGCGCAGTATTTATGTTTATCGGCGCAGCAACACTGTTTTCAGCATAAACAGTTACAAAAGGTCTGATCTTTTCCATAATATCCGCAGTGAAACCTTTCACCAGGGCAAGCTCCTCAAAACTGCCCAGCCTGGCGTTCTTTGCCGGAAATGAGGGCTTGCGCGCCAGGTACCACTGGTTTTCAGCGCCGCCCGGCTTGGGGATATCATTATCATCAATCCAGTCGGCAACCGCGTCGCAGAGATCATTTGCCGGCAGCTTCAACCGCCTGAAAAGGCGAAGTGCCGTGCCGTAATAAGAACCGGTCGGGTCGTTTTCATCGATGAATGTTCCGTTGGCGCCGACAATTTGATTGAGCGAGAGCCTGGCACTTTCATCCTCCACCGTCACATGGAGCGCACCCTGCTCCTCGGGAAGATCCAGCGGCTTTGCCCAGAGGTCGTGCAGCGAGGTATAGTTTTTGGACGGCAGCGCGAACCGGAGCATGGCAAGCGCTCCGGAAACGCCGGATTCAGCCATGAGCCCGGCTTTTTGCGCGGCAACATAACTCGATTTTGCAGAAGTATCAACGTAAACCTCGGCGATGAACTCGACCACAAGCGCCACCAGCAGGGCCGTGACGATCAGGGTCAACACCAGAGCAAAGCCGCGGTTGTCGACTTTCATTGAGTCAACCTCGGTGCTGCCAGCACTGTGTAGGTGGCTGTTTTCTCTCCATCCTTAACCGTAACAGTTACCCGCACCGCTTCCGGCAGACTAAAATTAACGGCTGGCGCATTCCAGGTTTTGACCCATTTATCGCCGTTTTTGCATTCAACCAAGAAGCCTTCGATATTCTCCATTTGCGGATAACGAGCCGCTTCACCGGAGTGATAGATATCCTTTGCCCGGCGGGTAAGGATCAGCTGCTTCTCCCGCTCCAGAATTTCGTATTTCAGGTCAACCTGATCAGAAACGACCAGGCCACCCGGCTGTGGCGAGGCAATCGCCGTGAAGGCCAGAACTGATGCCGGCTTGCTGAAAACATCCCTGTCCTCTACCGAAAAGTGGAGCCTTTTGTTATTTTTGTTATAAAGAGCCGAGTTGATCTCCCGCCGTAGCAGATCCAGGGTCGTTCGCAACTCTCTTCTTGCCTCCATCCCTTCATTGGCAGCTTCACGCCCCTTGATCAGCGAGAAGTAGGTGCCGTAGAGCGCACCGGCAAGCACTCCAAGGAGCGCCAGGGCAATCAGTATTTCCAGCAGGGTAAATCCTGCCTGTACCCTGTTATCAGAGCTTGACAGCATAGCGGACAAGCGAAAGACTCCTTTTATTACCATCCCAGCTGACGGTTAACAGCAGCCGCTGCACGCCGGGAAGCTCAGTGGCAGTAATGCTCTTTTCCCAGGAGATATCAGCTCGATCCGGCGCAAAGTTCCCTTTCCCCGTTGGAAGAACGAGAAAAGCCGGATCATCTATTTTTGCCCTGGCCAGAAGCACCGCAGCGGTCTCCTCCTTGTCCCGGACCACAATGCCGAGGTGGTAGTTGAAGGAGACAATCACGGTCATGATAACGCCAGCCATAATTGCCAGCGATATCAGCACCTCCAGAAGCGTAAAGCCTTTCACAGGGTCACGTCCTGATAACCAGGGAGGAGCTTGACCTTCCCCCCTTGAGGATAAGCGACGACAGTAAAGCTTTCTCCTTTTGGGGAGTTCAAGTGAACGGTAAGAAACTCGGAAAGACCGCCGGCACCAAAATCGATCAGCACCTCTCCCTCCGTCACCTTGCCTAGCCTGGGGCTCTGCACAGCCGTCATAGTAACACCAGCGGCAAGGACACTCCTTGCAAGCAGCTGATCATCCGGCGGGATTTCATCTCCGCTTGCAAGTTTTCGGGTAACCTTCATGCTGTTATCAGTAATGTTGATATGGAGGCGATAGATGTTCTTGCTGCCGATCGAGCGCTCTCCTAAATAGCGTAGCAGTGAGGCCATGGATCTCGCCGAGCTCTTCAGATTCATGCTGTCAGTTGCCGGAAGGCGTGGCGCTACCAGGGCGGCAGTTATGGAGAGCAGTACAAGAACCACCAGCAGCTCTATGAGGGTGAAGCCGGAAACCTGGGAACTGGAAAGTCCAGAAATGCGAGAACTGGGATCTGTAAAGTTTTTCCAGTTCCAAGCTCCCAGTTCACGCCCTTTGTTTTTGGCCTTTACAGATTCCAATTCCCAGTTCCCGCCCTTAGCCTTTCAGCCTCTACTGCATGTTCCAGCTGCAGATGTCCGCTGCCTTCCCTTCGCCCCCCTTGGCACCGTCTGAACCCCAGGAACAGAGTTCATAGTCGCCATGCTCACTTGGGGACAGATAAATATACTCATTGCCCCATGGATCTTTCGGCAGAGTTTTGCTCTCCAGATAACCTTCTGCTCTGAAGTTTTTCGGAATGAGCCCTGTTGTCGGCTTTGAAACCAGGGCCGACAGCCCCTGATCCGTTGTCGGAAAGGCGCTGCTGTCGAGCTTGTAGAGTTTCAGCGCAGTCTCCATGTTCCGTATCTGCACCTTGGCATCGGCAACCCTGGCATCATCACTTCTGCCGATGATCTTCGGACCGACCAGCGCTGCCAGCAGGGCCAGAATGACGATAACAACCATGATCTCAATAAGGGTGAAGCCGCTGTTGCTTCTTAGTTTGTGGGTCATATATATCTCCTTCGAGTTATGATTGGTAATGTGTTTGCCGGTATTGTCAGAAACTCTTACCGTGCTGTAGGAAATCCAGGCCATACCTTTCGATCGATTCCAGCAGCTTCGGCTGACCGGTGAGCCTGTCCCAGTGCACTAGATCAAGCTTGAACACTAGGTGGAGTGCCTCCAGCTCCTGCAAAAGCCGTGAAAATTCCCCATCTGACATCCCGGGGGCAATCACCGCCAGGTCTATATCCGACCAGGGAGCAGCAGTCCCCTTAGCCCGGGAGCCGAAAATCAGCACCCGTTCAATGGAACAAAAACGCCCGAATACTTCTACGAGCGTCCGGTAATGGTGTTCGGCCAGACCGAAGATCAGTTTGTCGTCAGCCATGATGAAGCCTTGTCCGCCAGTTGCCGGAACAGCCGAACGCCATGCTCGATGACGAAACCGTAGACATCGTCAGCCAACGATTCATTGTAGGTATGACTGGTCAGATTGCGCATCTTCTGCAGATCGCTCCAGGCGTTGCCGTCCTCGATAAAACCGGCCTGAAGCGCCTCCTGCAGCGTTTCCCGCGGTGTTCTCGCAAAGATATGTTCCTGTTCCAGACGGAGCTTGAGCATCTTCCAGGCCAACTCGTGGGTAAACTCGAACCGCTGAATCACCGAGTCTCGCAAGTACTCGTCCTTTGGCTGTCGAGCGGCTTTTTCCAGCTGCCCGGCAGCCTTTAGATAATCTCCGATTCTTTCTTGTAGCCGTTCGTGGTCCATTGGAGCTCCAGCATTGTTTTTGAACATAGGGCTACTTGCAGTGGTTCCACTTTAAAGGGCCGACACCGCCTATCCTCTTAGGTCAAGGGTGGATTTGTACGGGATCTCCATTAGCCTGTATACTGACTATAGAGCCGCTTTCTAGATACAAGTATCCATTTTTTGCAGACTCTAAACTCTTGATCATCGTTATGAGTTCATTGTTTTGCGAGATATTTGCTTTTATTTTAGTTAAAAGCGCAATATTTGAGTCAATGATTGCCAAAGTGCTTTTGCTTGTAGTCCCTTTTTTAGCTTTTATGCCTATCGTGCTGCCACTTATTACAGGCCAATTATTAAGAGAATACTCTATTGCGCTATTGTTTGTAATACAGCTGATATTGTTGAACTCAATTGAAATTATCCTATTCTCCATATTGGCCTTCGCTTTACCAATAATGAAGCACTCGTTGTAAGGTTCATGTAGTATTGTAGCAACAACGTCTGAACCGTGACTTTCAGACGCAATTTGACCAGTGAGTAATTTGGCCTTGATAGTTTTTTGAGATGCTGCAAAGGCGTTCCCTGTAAATATAATAAAAAGTGCCAGTATAAGTATCAGTTTTTGCCTCATAAGTGCCTCCTGTATATTTGCTACATGGGGTCAGTCCAATCCCCGCTATTTTGTTATTTTAACGCTGCTTGTTGTTCTTTCTTTTCTACGTACTCACCATTGACAAATCTACAGTCAGCATCCCCTTTCGGATAGAGTTGCTCGATTCTGAACCACTTTTCGCCAACCATTGTCTGGATTTTTGCCAGCGGCTTCTTGATCTCAATAACCATGCCGCAGTGGCTGTCAGAGCCTGTTTTCAGCTTGGTTATGAACTGCTGTTGACGCTTTTTTAGCGTTGCCTTTTGCTTTTTTTCCTCAGCTTCTGCTCTCTTACTCTCCTCAACGGCCAGTGTAATCAACTTGTCGTTCACCTTTGGGAGCAGGTTCTCTGGGTCGTCATCCACGTATAGAGTGATAAAGCGCTTCATTTGTCCGTAGGTTTTAGCCTCGGCAAAGGTCTTACGGTAAGTATTGAGCCAGGAGGCCTCGTCATCAGGAGACATCTTCAGGGCTTTGGGTCTGTAGACTTTTGCAGCATCCTTGAGATTGGCAATCACTTCAGGAGTGAATTCATTCTCATGTTTCTCAAAGATGTTCTTTGCCAATTCAATGCCGTTATATGCGGCTATGGCATACCACTTCATTCCGGTGAAAGTATCCTTGTCACACCCCAGACCGTTGAAATACATGAATCCAAGTCCATTGTACGCACTGGCGTCCCCTTGATCCGCAGCTTTACGATACCATCTGACCGCTTCAGCCGAGTCCTTGGAGATACCTTGGCCATTGGCATACATTACACCAAGATTATATTGTGCACTGGCATTCCCTTGACCCGCAGCTTTTTGATACCACTTGGCAGCTTCAGCAAAATTCTTGGAAACACCTTTGCCGATATGATACATAAAACCAAGATTAGATTGTGCACTGGCAATCCCTTGATCCGCAGCTTTGCGATACCATTTGGCAGCTTCAGCAAAGTCCTTGGAAATACCTTGGCCAACATCATACATAAAACCAAGCTTAAATTGTGCACTGCCGTTCCCTTGATCCGCAGCTTTGCGATACCACTTGGCAGCTTCAGCAAAGTCCTGCGACACACCTTCGCCATTGCTATACATTACACCAAGATTATATTGTGCACTGGCATTCCCTTGGTCGGCTAACGGTCGCCATTCAGCCAAAGCAGTTTTGAAATTACCAGCTTTCGCTGCAGCCAATCCTTCATCAAAGCCGGCAAAAGCCTGTGCAGCAGTTAACAGCAGAACAAACAACTGCAATACGATTCGCAATTTCATAATGCCCTCCAAAATAAAAAAGATAACAGACATTTAAGTTTCCAGCCTCTTTACGTAAACACCTGGTACCAGGCTTCCAAGATGCAAAGTTGCTTTTGTATTCACATGCCAGCCCCTTATTCACCCCTTCCCCCCGACCACTCAGCCCCGGCTCAACCGCTCCAACTCCCAATTGACAATCAGCAAACCATCCCCCCATTCACATCTTCACCCGTTGCAGCATTTCAATCGCGCTGACTTCCATCTTCGAAAAGGCAAACCATTTTTTACCCAAGTCTTTCAGCGAAGCACCAATGTGATAAATGTCATCATCGATAATGAGAAAACGGTCGTGCGATGAATTGAACGTTTGCACGTCAATTGCCGGGTACTGCCGGTTAAATTTTTCGATATCCAGGGCCAATGCCTTGCCGATGCTTTTTGTCAGGATTTGAGTTTTTACCCCTGTCTCACTCTTGGATAACAGAGTCAACACACTTTCATCCACATAGTTGTCGATCAGAATAATCCGCTGTCTGGCGGAGCGAATCAGGTCGCAAACAAAGGCGTAGGCATCGAAGATTTGCCCATCAAAAAATATCCCTTGCTTTGGCTTGATACTTTTGTCTTCAAGTGCGTTGAAAAGCTGCTCAAATTTTTCATCGACTTTTATTTCATGCACCAGTTGGCGTTTTTCGATACTCTCCAATCGCATAAAGAGATCGGCGTTGTTTGCCAGAAACTTACGCATTTTCACGAAGGCGCGCATAATGGCAATGTTTACCTCTATGGCTCTGTTACTGGTTAATACCCCAGATATCCCAGCAACACCTTGTTCCGTGAAGACATATGGCAGAGTGCCTCCGAGATGCTTTCTGGAAGGTATCGCATTTTGCGATAGCAAATAATCGACCTCATCTTCGGAGATCTGAAACATGAAATCTTCCGGGAAACGATCGATGTTGCGTTTGACCTGCTCGCGAAGCCGTATTGGTTTCACCTCAAAGAGTTCCGCCAGATCCCGGTCCAGCATCACCTGTAAGCCGCGTATGGTGTAGATACGCTTTTCAATGTTAACGACCTGAACCAATTCATTCATAGCTTCACTCGTTAATTTCCCCCTGACAAAAAGCCAAATTCAAAGTCGATATCCTTGTGGGAGTAGGTTTCAGCAGTTCTACTATTTCACCAGCTGATTAAGCTGGAATATTGGCAACAACACCGCCACCACCACAAAACCGACCGCCAACCCCATGGCAAGCACAAGCACCGGCTCCAAAAGAGCCATAAAACGGGTTGTGCCGGTGTCAAACTCTTTTTCAAAGGCGTTCCCCGCCTTCTCCAGCATTTTCTCCATTGTGCCGCTCTGCTCGCCTATGCCGATCATATGGATGAGCAGCGGTGGGAAGAGCTGGCTTCTTGCAAGGGTTGAGGAGAGCTTGCCACCTTCTATCAGGTCAGCTTTCGCTTCGCCGAGGAAGGTTCTGTAGGCCCGGTTCACAACAGCTTCGCCGGTAATCTCCATGGCCCTGATAACCGGCACTCCGCTTGAGAGGAGGAGACCCAGTATTTTTGCAAAGCGGGCCAGGATAAGTTTCTGCAGAAGTGTGCCCATCCCGGGAACCTGCAACAGGAAGCTGTCCCGCTTCAGCCGGTAAGACTCCTCCTGCATCAGACGACGATAAGTGAATGTCAGTGCACCTCCAAGAGCGGCGAGAAGCCACCAACCTTTTCGGAGCAGAGTGCTGACTTTGAGGAGGATGATGGTAATCAGCGGGAGAGCCGCCTTATTATCGGCGAATACGGTAGTAATTTTCGGAATGACAAAGGTAAGGAGGAAGAGCATGACTCCGCCGCCGACAACGGCCATGAGGATAGGGTAGGCAAGCGCTGTCGTAACCTTGCTCCTGACCGCCTCCTGATCTTCAAGGAAATCGGCCAGCCGCTCCAGCACCAGATCCAGCGCTCCGCTGGCTTCGCCGGCAGCAACCATGGAGATATAACTTTCGCTGAAGAGTTGTGATTCGCTTGCCAGCGCTGCGGCCAGACCTCTACCTTCGGCAAGACGCTCCTTTACCCGGGAGAGAACACTCCTGAGTTCACCAGGGCGCTCTTGTTCCATAAGGGTTGCAACCGCCTCGAAAAGCGGCATCGAAGCGCCAAGAAGTGTTGCCAGGCGTCTGGTGAGGAGCGCGAGTTCTGCCAGGCCGACTGCTCTCTTGAGCGGAAAGATGCTCCCTTTGACATGGCCTGACTCATCTGCCTCAATTTCAACGGGGAGGATACCGTCCCCTTTGAGCCGCTCCCGCGCTTCTCTGACACTGTCCGCGGTTATGGAGCCTGAACAATCCCTGCCGTCCTGACGATACCCCTTATAACGAAATATCGGCATAATCTTCCTGCGTCACCCTGAGAACCTCCTCCAGAGTCGTAACACCGGCAAAAGCCTTGTCAAGACCATCATCACGCAAGGTCCGCATCCCTTTGGAGACGGCGTACTCCTTGATCTCCTTGGTGGAGGTCCGGCGAATTATCATCGAGCAGAGCTCGGCATCAATCGGCAGCAGCTCATATATGCCTACCCTGCCAATCGTACCGAGATTAAAGCATTTTTCGCAGCCCTTCCCTCGATAGAGCCGCTCAGGAAGGGCGATGCCTGCATATGCCCTCTCCGGACGGTACTCTTCGCAGCAGTGGGGACAGATTCGGCGCACCAGCCTTTGCGCCAGAATAGCGGAAAGGGTTGAGGCGACCATGAACGGTTCGATGCCCATATCTATCAACCGGGTGATGGCTGTCGGCGCATCATTGGTATGCAGGGTCGAAAGAACCAGATGGCCGGTAAGACTTGCCTGCATGGCAATTTCGGCGGTTTCGGCATCGCGGATTTCACCGACCATAATGATGTCGGGATCCTGACGGAGAATGGAGCGCAGGCCATTGGCAAAGGTGAGGTCAATCTTCGGATTTACCTGTATCTGGCCGACGCCTGGAAGCTGGTACTCAATCGGGTCTTCGATGGTGATGATGTTCTTGTCCGGCGAGTTGATCTGCGTCAGGGCGCTGTAGAGAGTGGTCGTCTTGCCGCTGCCGGTCGGGCCGGTGACAAGTATGATACCGCTGGTGCGGGTCAGCAACCGCTCCACGACGCTGTTCTCACGCTTTGGGAGCCCGATGTCGGTCAGGGAGAGGACGCCGCGCTGCTTGTCGAGAATACGGAGAACCGTCCGTTCACCAAAAAAAGTCGGAATTATCGAGACCCTGATATCAACATCACGACCGGCGACAATAACCCTGAAACGCCCGTCCTGGGGGAGTCTTTTCTCGGCGATGTTCAGTCCGGCCATGATCTTGACCCTGGAGGTCAGCGCCTCCTGAATAACCTTGGGGGGGGAGAGCATCTTGTAGAGGATGCCGTCAATCCGGAAGCGGACATCAAGCTCCCGTTCAAAAGGCTCGATATGGATATCGCTGGCCCGCTCCTTGACCGCCTGGAAGAGCACCGAATTGAGTAGCCTGATTACCGGCGCTTCATCTGTCAGGTCAAGCAGATCCTGGGGACGGTTGAACTGACCGGCCACTGTCGAGAGCTCTTCCGCTTCAAGTTCGGCTACGACCTCCTGGGCAGAACCGGAATGGCGCGCATAAAGACGGTTTATAGCAGAGAGCACCTCCCCGGGCGGGACAACAACCCCTTTTACAGGGTGTCCGAGAGCGGACTGAAGTTCATCAAGGGCAAGCAGATTGGCAGGGTTGCCGCTGGCAACGAAAAGAACACCATCTTCCTCCCGGAGCGGTAACAGCAGATTCGCTTTGGCAAAAGATAGCGGAATTCGGGAAATCCAGACTGTATCGATATCAGCGTCATGAATTTCTGCCCGGAAGGCCAGATGCAGTCGCGTGGCTATCTCTGCCAGTCCTGACGGTTCGCTGGAAAGTGACAAAGCTACTTCACCTCGCTCTTGATGACTGGTTTGGCTTCTGCCGGTTGATTGCCGATCTGCTTCGGGATATCGATAGATTCTACCTTTTTGGACGCTTCAGAGAAACGATTCCTCTGCTTTTGCGTCGTATCGACAAGATCACGGCCATCTTTGATGACTTTTGGCGTGAGGAGGAGGATCAGATTAGTCTTTTCCCGCTTCATGGTTTTTGACCTGAATAGATAACCCAGCAGCGGGAGGTCACCAAGCAGCGGCACCTTGGTCACCGATTCGCGCTCGATCTCGGAGATCAGTCCGCCGATGGCGACGGTCTCCTGATCCTTGACAATGACTGTTGTTTTTGCTGAACGCTTGGTTATCGATCGGTCTGTGGAAGATACGCCAATGTTTATGGTGTCTTTGAGCGCCGAGATCTCCTGCAGCACGTCAAGCTTGATGTAATCCCCATCGGTGATCTGCGGCGTGATCTTGAGCGTGATACCGGTATCCTTGCGATCGATCGACTGCTGGGAAGTAGCACCGTTGATGGTGGATGTGCCGAGAAACGGAACATTCTCGCCGACAAATATTTCTGCCTCCTTGTTATCAGAGGTCAGGATGGTCGGGCTCGACAGGATATTCAACATGCCGCTGCCCTGCATCGCTTTCAGAATAAAGGGAAAGTTGGCGGTCGTATTAAGCTTCATATCAGCAGGGAGGACTCCCGCCGTTGTCAGACCTGCAACAGCAGCAAAAAACGGGGTCAGGGTGCTGAACGGATCGTAGATCCCGGCAGTGGCTACCGATCCGGTACTCCCCCCGCCGAAGAAGCCCCACTGAATCCCCAGCTCCGCGGCTTTGTCCAGCGAGACTTCGGCAATCATCGCCTCAACGAACACCTGGCGGCGCTTGCGGTCGAGCTTCTGTACCACCTGTAGCAGATTCTGGTAATCAGTGGGTGACGCCATGATAACCAGAGAGTTGGTAGCCTTGTCGGGGGTAATGGTGATCTTGCCGCCATCAAAAGGAGATGCTTGTGCTCCGCCAACCTGGCCTGGCTGAACCTGGGCAGACATCCCTTTGACAACCCCGTCAAGCACTTTGGCAACCTCGGTTGCATCGGCATTCTCAAGGTAATAAACGTTAACTTTACCGCTGCTGGTAGGTGGGGCGACGTCAACCAGTGCCACAAGCTTCCTGATCTCTTCCTTGTCCTTTTCCGCCCCGAAAATCAACACCGCATTTAACCGCACATCAGCAACAATCGTCGTGCCGACTGTTGCTTGAGATCCTTGCCCCGGCTGCTTTGCCCGGCTACCAATCCAGTCCTGGAGTACCTTGGCCACATTGTCTGCTCCGGCACTCTTCAGATAAAGAACTTCAGGCATCTCCCGCCGCTTCTCAGAATCTATCATCTGAATTATTGCCAGGATTTTCTGAAGATTAAATGATGAATCAACCACCAGCAGCATATTGGCCGGGCCAAAAGCAGAGACGTGACCATCCTTGGAGATTACCGGCTGGAGGAATGTCAGCGCTTCCTGAGCCTGGATATTTTCAAGGGTGATAACCCTGGCAACGTAGGACTCATTAACCGGGATTTTCTCTTTGTCAGCGTAAAGTTTTGTGCCTGACTGTTTGGCTGAAGATGTCGGCACAATCTTGAAAACCTTGCCCGACTGGATCAGGGTAAAACCTTTCAGCTCAAGTACAGAGGTGAACACATTGAACGCCTCTTCGTTGGAAAGCTTTGCCGGGGAGTACACCGAGATTTTCCCTTTCACCCGTTCATCCATGACAAAGTTCTTGCCGGTCAGGTCGCTGATGAATTTGACCATTGTCGCGATGTCGACATCGGCGAAGTTGAGAATGACCCCCTTGGCAGAAGCTGTCACAGGGAGAAGAATCGTCATGATGAGAAGCAGGGTTGTTATGTATAATTTCACGGATACCTCTTGATTAATTCAGCCTTCACCTGATGTCATAATTGAATGTTACCGGTTGGCCGTCACGAATGAGATCGAGTCTGATGCGGCTCTGCCCCTTAAGGGTTGCAAAGGATTGAATGGCCTTTTCCGGCGAATCAATTGGAAAATCGTTCATGCGCAACAGAACGTCGCCGTTTTTGATGCCGATGGTGCCGAAAATCCCCTGGGGCTTTACTTCCGAAGCACGAAAGCCCTCCACCTTGCCGTCTTTCATGCTGGGAAGCAGCCTGGCATCGGTCATGGCCTGACCAATATTGTCTAGAGATGCATTCAGTGCACGCTGATCAATAATGTAACTCCCGGAACCGGTCTGTGATGCCAGAGTATTGCCGGCAGCAACGCCGACAACAGGAGGCGGAGCTACCGCAGCTGCGGCGGAAGCAGTCGGGGTCATGATTTTTGTCCGGACTTTACCGGCAAGGATTTCGACATACTCTTTTTTGACTGACACCAGCGGACCGGCATTATAAACCGTATCACCCATCCTGAAGACCCGCTCTTCTTTTGAGCTGACCTTCTGGATCAAGGCAAAACTCTCTCTGAATGAGCCCTGAACTGTGCCGAGGAGGATTAAATCAGCCTGATTAAAGGCAGGAGTCTGGGCTTTCTCAGTAGCAGTAGTTTTAGCCACAATAGGGGTCAACACCCCTACAGTCGCTTTGCCAAACAGCCCTTTAGAGAGAATCGGTGCAAACGACATCAGGTCATCGCCACCTTGCGGAGCAGTCAACTGTTGTGTCGGCTTTGATGCTTTAGGCGGGAAGAGTCGCGCTATGCGAAAGACGGCAAGATCAGAAGCAATCAGGGCAAGAGTTGCAATGCTTGCGACAACAAGGACTGAATTTATCGGCAGTAACCATCTATTCACAGCAAACCTGTTATCAATTTTATTCTGTAAATTAAGCAGTTGAACAGTAAGTGAATATATTTGAAAACAGCCCCTCATGCAAGGATTAATGCCAATCAGGAGATACTTGTATCGCTGTGCTAATCAAGCTATTATCCGGGATAATTTATCTAAAAATGACGCTGATATCAGGATCGTTGATGAAAGAGTATTCGGGTGGGTCCATTCTCATAACAGCTTCGGTAGAGAAGGAGCTGTCACTTCTTGTCAGGGAGCTTGGCGCAACACTGCTCGACGGCACCGGCCCGCGCCGAGCCTGGAGAGCCGAAGCCCCGTTGCACCCGATCTATCTTGCCCTTACCGGCATCGGCAAAGTCAACGCTGCAATTATCGCTACTCATATGATCGAGCGTTTCAGACCGACACTGATTATAAATACCGGCTGCGGCGGAGCATACTCCGGCAGCGGGCTGTCAGTAGGCGATCTGGCAGTAGCGACTGCCGAGATCTATGGCGATGAGGGGGTCTTGACTGTAAACGGCTGGCATACTCTCGAAATAATCGGCATCCCGTCTGTGGAGCGGAAAGGAAACCGCTACAGCAATGAATTCCCCCTTTCAATGGAGCAGGCAGCCAAAGTTTTCCACTTTGCCACATCCCTTGGTCTGCCGGTGAAACGGGGCAAGTTTGTGACGGTCTCCACCTGCAGCGGTACATCAAGGCGCGGTGATGAGCTTGAAGAACTCTTTGGCGGCATCTGTGAAAACATGGAAGGGGCGGCAATAGCCCACACTGCTCTCCTTTACGACACTCCATTTTTGGAAGTGCGGGGGATCAGCAATATGGTTGAAGACCGTGATATCTCCAAGTGGGACATTCCGCGTTCCGTGGAAATGGTCCAGCGCTTTCTCTGCAAATACCTTGAGCGAGGTCTGTCTTGAAATCAGCTCAGAGAATTTTAACCCTCGGGTTCTCCCCCTGCCCGAACGATACGTTCATCTTTCACGCGCTGATAAAAGGCCTGGTAAAGAGCCGGGGACTGGCATTCAAAGAACAGCTTCATGACGTGGAACAGCTGAATCAACTCGCTCTGACAGCAGCGCTTGACGTCACCAAGGTTTCATTTCACCTTTACGGTCATATCCGTGACAAATACACGCTCCTCCCGGCCGGTGCTGCGCTCGGCAGAGGTTGCGGCCCGTTGCTGATCAGCAGGGCCCCCTGCGCTATCAAGTCCCTCAGCAACAAGCCTGTCGCACTGCCGGGCAGATACACTACCGCCGCAT
Source organism: uncultured delta proteobacterium (assembly GCA_963787125.1). Classification (GTDB taxonomy): domain Bacteria; phylum Desulfobacterota; class Desulfuromonadia; order Geobacterales; family DSM-12255; genus VEOV01. Next base: position 84,131 of record CAWBBV010000007.1, on the reverse strand, counting down.
TGCTCCTGCGCCTTTTCGCCCCGGAATTGGGTAATCTTGTTTATATGCCTTTCGACCGGATTATGCCTGCCGTTGCTGCGGGTGAAGTCAGCGCCGGGGTAATAATCCACGAAGCGAGATTTACCTTTAAGGGATATGGTCTTCAGCAACTTGTTGATCTTGGCGAGTGGTGGGAGACTGACAGCGGCTGCCCCATTCCGCTCGGCGGAATAGTGGCAAAAACTTCTCTGGGGACTGAAGTTATTAATTCTCTGGGTAGCCTCATCGCCGCAAGCATCGACTATGCCTTTACCAACCCTCTGGAGTCGCGGCAATACATCAGTGAGCATGCACAGGAGCTGAGCAGCGATGTCTGCGCTGCCCATATCGGCCTGTATGTGAACGACTTTTCCCGTGACCTTGGCAGTGAGGGGCGAAGAGCTGTGGCGGTCCTGATGGAAAGGGGCGAGAAAGCCGGGTTGCTGCCTGTGGCGTAAAGGAGTTTTTACTCCGGTTTCTCCCGCTTTTCCTGTAACCCTGTTAAGCACTATATCAACCAATCATGCCGATTCCACGAAACCAATTTTCCTGCCAGTTCACTCCTTACCACCCCCGTAGCTGAAACATCGTCGCAAGCGCTGCAAAACGACGCATCTTGTCGCTTTACCCTGCCATAATAGCCTCAACAACACAATCAAGGAGGCTTCACATGGCACGCACAGCAGCAGAAACAGCAGGTATTCTTTCCGATCTGTACGGGAAACAATTTGGCAGGGATTTCAGTGAACCGTTCCGCATCACCTGGTCACAGCTGCGCACCCTTACCGGAGCTGCTGGGGGGCTCAGCGAAAAATATCTGCAGGAGATAGATGAGGAGCTTTTAGAGAATGAGTACCGCTTGATACCGTTCAATTCATATCTGGTGATTATGCTGGATACCGAACTGGCAAGCTTTCGCAAGCTTCCTGACAGGCTGCTGGAACGGTATCTTTTTGACCTGGAGGACATTGAATTGGACGACGAAATGTTTGAGGATGAGGATGAGTCCGAAGATATTGCTGACGAAGAAGATGAATCCGAAAATGAAACTCCGGAAACTTAGGCAGTTATGAACGGCAACTACGAAAATAAACTTGCTCAAAAGTTGACTGTTGCCGCTCAGTCCGGGAATGCTGCCCTGGTAAAGAGACTCCTGAGAAAAGAGCTGTCCTCGGAAGTTAAAGCCAGGGCAGCATCACTGGCGTTTGGCGCAATAGATGCTCTTGAAAATCCAATCCTGGCTGCTGACTGGATCTGGCGGCATACCCCTTACAAAGCTGAGAGTAAGCGGCCCGGTAAGCGTATGGTTCACGCTGTCTGGCAACGCATATCCGGAACAATGAAGCTGCTCCTCAATGCTGGCGCAAAACCAAACACCGTGGATGCTGAAGGGTGTTCACTCCTTTGCAAAATCGTCTGTCGAAAAAAGCTTGCTGACATTTTCCAAAGGTTGCTCAGTGCCGGAGCCGATCCGAACAGCGATGACGGCACTGGCGCCAGCGCTCTTTACCTGGCCGCAATCCATGGCAATGAAGAGTATGTGCAACTCCTGCTCGAATTTGGCGCTGATCCTGACAAGGGGTACAAAGATTTCACTCCGCTACTGTTCGCAGCAAAAAACCAGCAACTCGACATACTGCGGTGCTTGCTCAGTGCCGGGGCGAATATCAATCACCGCGACACAAAAGGGCGCTCCGCTCTTATGCACGCCATGTATCGGCATGGCGATTTCCCCTTTCTGGTTATGTACCAATGGGCCAGTGACGCCGAAGAGTTACAAAATCCAAAGGACTTATCAAGCGGTATCATCAGACTGCTTATAAAGTCAGGCATCGAGCATGCGGAGCCGGACAAAATGGGTTTTCTGGCGGTTGATTATGCTCTTATGGCAAGCATCAAAGGTGTTGACCTTCCAGTAGAACTTGGCGTGAACATGGCTCACCTTCAGCTTTGCAAAGCTGCCATGGAGGGAGACTCGCAGCAAATGATCGAACTCCTCGAATCCGGGGAGATTCCGGCACGGATAATGTCTATTGCACTGCAAATTGTGGCGGTAAGGGGCTTTGAAGGGTGCTGTAAAGCTCTTCTTGAAAACGGAGCTGATGCCAACAAAATCAGCATATATGGCATCAGTCCCGCTCAAGCGGCAGTAGTTGGTTTGCGCCTGCCGGTAATAAGGCTGCTGGTGGCGCATGGTTTGTCGAAGGAAGGGTTAACAGAAGCGCTCAAGTACAACTGCATGGCGCTTTCACATTACTACAATGAGACCGAGAGTGCGTTTCAGGCAAAGCGATTGGAACTGGCTCGCTACCTACTGGAACAGGGCGCCGATCCGAACGCCCATGACGAGGAAAATGGTGATCTCATTACGATTGCCACAACCTTTGAGGCGAATGGTGATCTGGTACGGCTGTTGCTCGAATTTGGTCTTACGCCTTGAATAAACCCCCCAAGCATGCTAATTGAATGCAGGTAAAAGTTTATTAACGGCGCAGCCGGGGGTAAGATGCCTTCATCCAGAACAGCCGCTTCCACTGCCAACTCGGAATGGCTTACCCGCCGCAAGCTGGTTGATCCGAAACTTACCTCCTCTGGCTGGAAGATCTGTCCGTACAAACCTTCCAAACCGCTTACTGCCTATGATGGCTGTGCAATTGTCGAATACCCGACTGATAACGGCCCGGCTGACTATGCCCTCTGCGTTAACGGCACGATCCTTGGTATTGTTGAGGCAAAGAAACTATCCCTCGGTCCGCAGAACGTCCTGACCCAGGCCCAGCGCTACTCACGCGGCGTTAGCGGCAGTGACCTTTCCTTTGGCCCCTACCATGTCCCTTTTCTCTACTCCACCAACGGCGAACTGATCTGGCACCACGACATTCGCCACGAAAACAGTCGCTCGCGGCAGCTTAGCGCCTTTCACACCCCCGCAGCCCTACAGGAAAAGCTGGGCCGGGATCTGGATGCCGCCTGCAGTGCCCTGCAGAAGCTGGCGAACGACCATCAGCGGCTGCGCCCCTACCAGCGGGAGTGCAACACCGCAGTGGAAAAAGCTATCGGTGAGCGGCAGCATCACATGCTGGTGGCCATGGCGACCGGTACCGGCAAGACCTTCACCATGGTGAACCAGGTCTACCGGCTGATGAAGTCCGGCGTGGCGCTGCGGGTGCTGTTTCTCGTGGACCGACGCGCCCTGGCAGCCCAGGCGGTCCGCTCCTTTGCAGCCTTTGAGCCGGAACCGGGGCACAAGTTCGATGCCATCTATGAAGTCTACAGCCAGCGTTTCCAGACCGGCGATTTCGAAGAGGGTGAAAAGTTTGATCCCAAGGTGCTTCCCAACAGCTATCTGACCGCCCCCAAGCCGGGGGACGCCTTTCTCTACATCAGCACCATTCAGCGGATGACCATCAACCTCTTCGGGCGTAATGCCGCTTTCAACGGCGAAGGGGATGAGGAAGAGGATGCCGGCCAGCTTGACATCCCGATTCACGCCTTTGACCTGATCATTGCCGATGAGTGCCACCGCGGCTACACCGCTCAGGAGGTTGCCACCTGGCGGGCGACGCTGGACCATTTTGACGCCATCAAGATCGGTCTGACGGCCACCCCGGCGGCCCATACCACCACCTTCTTCAAGCACGTGGTCTATCGTTACGAATACGAGCGGGCCATCCGTGAAGGGCATCTGGTGGACTACGATGTGGTGGCGATCCGCTCGGAAGTCAGGATGAACGGGGCTTTCCTGAAAGAAGGGGAACTCGTCGGCCTGGTGGATACCGCCAGCGGTGCCGAGCAGCTGGACAATCTGGAAGATGACCGCGGCTTTGAGGTTTCGGAACTGGAAAGCAAGGTGACCGTCCCCAGCTCCAACCGGAAAATTCTGGAAGAAATTAAAACGTACGCTGCCGAGCACGAAGCAAAATACGGCCGTTTCCCGAAGACGCTGATTTTTGCTGCCAACGACCTGCCCCATACTTCCCATGCCGATCAGCTGGTGGAGCTGGCGCGGGAGGTCTTCGGCAAGGGTGATTCCTTTGCCGCCAAGATCACCGGCCGGGTGGACCGGCCGCTGCAGCGGATTCGTGAGTTCCGCAACCGCCCCCAGCCATCCATTGCCGTCACTGTTGACCTGCTCACCACCGGCGTCGATATCCCCGATCTGGAGTTCATCGTTTTCCTGCGCCAGGTCAAGTCCCGCATCCTCTTCGAGCAGATGCTCGGCCGCGGCACCCGCAAGGGGGAGAAATACCCGGACAAGTCCCACTTCACCGTCTTTGACTGCTTCGATGGCACCCTGTTGGAGTTCTTCCGCAGCGCCACCGCTATTACCGCCATGAAACCGGCTCCCAAGACCCGCACAATCATCGAGATCATCGAGGATATCTGGCAGAACAGGGATCGGGAGTATAACAGCCGCTGTCTGGTCAAGCGGCTGCAGCGGATCGACAAGGAGATGAGCGGCGAATCCCGTACCGATTTCAGCGCCTTCATTGCTTGCGGCGACCTGGCCCGCTATGCCGACGAACTGCCGCAGAACCTCAAGAGCCGCTTCGCCGCCACCATGGAACTGCTGCGCAATCCCGGTTTCCAGGACCTTTTGGTTAATTACAAACGCCCGGAGCGGACTTTTCTCAAAGGGTATGAGGTGGAAGATCAGGTGGAGAGCGTCTGGCTGATTCGGGATAACGAAGGGAACGAATACAAGCCGGCGGACTATCTGACGGCCTTTGCCAACTACATCCGGGAGCATAAAAGCGATATCGAGGCAGTGCAGATCCTGCTCGATCGGCCGGCTGACTGGAATGTGGCCGCCCTGACCGAACTGCGCAGCAAGCTGGCAGCTGCGTCACTCCGCTTCAACGAAGAGCGGCTGCAGAAGGCCCATGAGCTGACCTATCACAAGGCCATGGCCGACATTATCTCCATGGTGCAGCATGCGGCAGCGGCGGAGAAAGAGCTGTTCACCGCCCAGGAGCGGGTACAGCGGGCCATGATGCGGATCACCGGCGGGCAGACGTTTACCCCGCAGCAGCTGGAATGGCTGGAACGGGTGCGGGTGCATCTGGTGCAGAACCTCTCCATTAGCCGGGATGATTTTGATGATATGCCTGTCTTTTCCCATGCCGGGGGTTGGGGGCGGGCGAACCGGGAGTTTAGCGGTAAGTTGGAAGTGCTGGTGAAGCGGTTTAATGAGGCGGTAGCGGTGTAAAGCAAGTTGACAATACGTATAGCATGTAATATTTTATACGTAGGAGGTGTGCCATGCAGACCAAACTGACCTTGAGCATTGAAAGCGATGTGATCGAACAGGCCAAGGAATATGCGCGCCAGCAGCATCGAAGCCTTTCCAATATGGTGGAAAACTATCTGAAACTGGTTGTGCGCAAAGATAGTTCAACGGAAGAAATCACGCCGATAGTGGCAAGTCTTTCCGGTATCCTGCCTCCTGATGCTGCTGATAATTTCAGGGAAGAGTACACTGACTATCTTGAGAAAAAATACCGATGAAACAGCGCATATTCATCGACACCAATATTTTTCTTGATCTTTTCTGTCGACGCGAACCGTTTTACTTCCAAGCTGCTGCCCTTTTTTCCGCGATTGACAAAGGAAAGGTTGAGGCTTGTGCCTCTTCGCTGACCTATGCAAACCTCCATTACGTACTGCGTAAATCCATAGGCTCACATAAGGCGGTTGAAGCATTAAAAAATCTGCGCAAGCTTGTGCCTATACTGCCTGTTGACGACACTGTCATTGCCAAGGCACTTGATTCTAATTTCAGCGATTTTGAGGATGCAATTCAGTACTATACCGCTCTAGAAAATAGCCTGCCTGTCATTGTTACCCGTAATCGAAAGGATTTTCGTGCGGCGACAATCACAACCTGCACCGCAGAAGAGTTTCTGGCTCAATTCAACTCATAACACAGGAAACCCAATGTCAGACATTGTCAACAAACTCTGGGGCTTCTGCCACCAGATGCGCCATGACGGCATCGATTATGGCGATTATATTGAGCAGCTCACCTACCTGCTGTTTCTCAAGATGTCCGATGAAAAAGGGATTGAGCTGCACGCCATCTCCTGGGTCAACGAGAAGCACGAGAAGATCGTCACTGACTGCAGCTGGGCCGCTCTGCGGAACAAGTCCGGCACGGCGGTGCTGTACCATTTCTCCGAAGTGCTCCGTGCCCTGAGCAGTCAGCAGGGGATGCTGGGGGATATCTTTGCCCAGTCCAAGAACCAGTTCAATAGCCCGGTCAGCCTGAAAAAGATCATCGGCCTGATTGATGATGAAGAGTGGACCGGTCTGGATGTGGATGTGAAGGGGGCCGCTTTCGAGGGGCTGCTGGAGAAGGCCGCCAGTGAAGGGAAGAAAGGGGCGGGGCAGTATTTCACTCCTCGCGTGCTCATTCAGTCCATCGTCCGGGTGATGCAGCCCGATCCGCGGGGCAAGGCCGACTTTAAAATCTGCGACCCGGCCTGCGGTACCGGCGGTTTTCTGGTCTGCGCTTATGAATGGCTCTTTGAGAAGACCAAAGGGGCCTTTGACCGGGCCGATGCCAAGCGGATTCGCACCTCTACTTACTACGGCCAGGACCTGGTGGCCCGGCCGCGGCGGCTGGCGCTGATGAACCTCTACTTGCACAACGTGGAGCCGCAGATTCGGCTGGGTGACACCATTTATGAGCCCCCCGGTGCCGACAAGTTTGACGTCATTCTCACCAATCCCCCCTTCGGCACCAAGGGAGCCAATCAGGCGCCGGACCGGGAAGACTTCACCATCGAGACCAGCAACAAACAGCTCAACTTTGTCCAGCACGTGGTCAACACCCTGAAGCCCGGCGGCCGGGCCGCCATGGTCCTGCCGGACAACTGCCTCTTCGAAGGGAAGGCCGGCGAAGTCTTCGAAATCCTCATGCAGGACTGCAACCTGCACACGGTGCTGCGCCTCCCCCGCGGCACCTTCACCCCCTACAGCCAGGGGGTCAAGGCCAATGTCATCTTCTTCCAGAAAGGTCTGCCGACTAAAGACGTCTGGATTTTCGACGCCCGTTCCAACGTTCCCGGCATCACCAAGAAGGACCGGCCCCTTTCAGCCCAGCACTTTGCCGAGTTTGACGCTGCCTACGGCAAAGACCCCAATGGCCGCTCACCCCGCACTGATGGCGGCGAAACGGGCCGTTTCCGCCCCTTCACCCTGGCCGATATCAAGGGGCGCGACTACAAGCTGGATATCACCTGGTTGAAGGACGAATCGCTTGAGGACGGCAACGAACTCCCCGAACCCCAGGATCTGGCCGCCGAGGCGATCACCGAGCTGGAGGCGGTGGTGGATGATCTGCGGGAGATCATCCGGCTGATTGAGCGGGAAGAGGGGGCGGAGGTTTGAGAAAGTTAGTTGCAACTGGGTAAAAATATGTACATAATAAAGTACAAAATATAGGAGGTACGAATATGGCGCAACTTTCGCTGGTTAACGATATTCAGCCCTTGTCAACGTTTCGCGGCAATGTAACCGGTTTCATAAAACAGGTACAGACTACTCACCGGCCACTTGTCATCACCAATCATGGCCGCAGTGCTGCGGTGCTGCTTGATGTAGCGAAATATGAGGAACTATTGGAGCAGCTTGAATTGCTGCAGGACGTTCATGCGGCGGAACGTCAATTGGCGTCAGGCAATGGACTAAGCCATGATGAGGCTCTGACGCACATTCTCGCGGGTATTGCGCAATGAAGGTCGTCTGGTCGCCCTTGGCTCTGGAACGCGTGCGGGATATTGCCCGCTATATTGCCAGAGACAAGCCTTCTGCCGCTGAAAAATGGGTAAAAAAGCTGTTCGAAACGGTGGGTGGATTGCCGGAGCAACCCCTGAGCTGCCGGGTTGTCCCGGAACTGAAACGCTCAGATATTCGTGAGCTGATTTATGGCAACTATCGAGTTATCTATAAGGTGACGGATGACATTCACATTCTGACCGTGCGGCATGGCAGGCAATTGTTGGATGATTCGGTCCAACTGAGCGAATCAGAATAGATTTTTGTTTCCTTGGCGATCTTTGCGTCTTCGCGGTTCGAAGTCTTTAGAATCTTTTTACCGCAAAGACGCAAAGGGCGCAAAGAAAGGCGTGAAGATAGATGAGTGAATTACTGCAGGGGTGGGTTAATACTGCACTCGCTGAAATTGGAAGTTGGTGCAGCGGGGGAACCCCCTCGCGTAGCAAACCCGAGTATTTCGGGAAAGGCATCCCATGGGTAAAAAGTGGTGATTTGCCCGATGGCCTGATTCTAAAGACGGACGAAGAAATCACCGAAAGCGGCCTCAAAAGTTCATCAGCAAAAATGCTGCCTGCCGGGACAATCTCCATGGCGCTCTACGGTGCTACGATTGGCAAGCTTGGCATCATGACTTTCCCTGCTGCGACAAATCAAGCCTGCGCCAATCTAATCCCGAACGAAAATCTCGTTGCAGAAAAATATGCTTTTTTCTATTTATTCTCCGAAAGACAGACATTTATTGAGCTTGGACAAGGGGGTGCACAACCTAACATCAGTCAGGAAATTGTTAGAAGGCATCCAATCCCGCTCCCCCCCCTCAACGAACAACGCCGCATCGTCGCCAAACTGGAAGAGGTGCTCGCCAAGGTGGACACCAGCCAGCAGCGGCTGGCGAAGATTCCGGTCATCCTCAAGCGCTTCCGCCAGGCGGTGCTGGCCGCTGCCTGCTCCGGGCGGCTGACGGCGGATTGGAGGGAGGAAAACAAGGTTGAAGAATGGGAATGGTCCACGCTTTCAAAGCAAGATGTTTCCGTTCAAACAGGACCTTTCGGCAGTGCACTTCACAAGCATGACTACGTATCGAACGGAGTCCCTTTAATCAACCCCATGCATATTCGGGAAGGTCAAATATTTCCCAATGCAGATCAAAGCGTCTCTGAAACCAAAATGAAGGAACTTACTCGATATGTACTGCGACCGGGAGATATTGTTCTCGGCCGAAGGGGTGAAATGGGACGAGCTGCAGTGGTTCGCGCTCCTGGTCTTATGTGTGGGACCGGGTCGCTTATCCTACGGGCAACCAGCAAAAATGTTGTTCCCGACTTTCTCTGCTTACTGCTGCGAAGCCCCTATACTTGTGCCTTCCTTGAAGAGGGTTCCGTCGGCAGTACGATGACGAATCTGAATCAGCAAGTCGTTGGATCGCTCGAATTCCCGATTGTCTCTCCAGAGGAACAACAAGAAATCGTCCGTCGCGTCGAATCCTTCTTCACCCTGGCCGATCAGCTGGAAGCCCGCTACCGGACGGCCAAGACCCACGTAGACAAGCTGACCCAATCCATCCTCGCCAAGGCCTTCCGTGGCGAATTGGTGCCCCAGGACCCCAGCGATGAACCGGCGGCGGTGCTGCTGGAGCGTATCCGGGCAGAGCGGGCCAAGACCACACCAGCAAAGACCAAAAAAGTCCGGCACTAAAAACGTAAAAAACGTATACTGTAGTTGACAAAAGTTGACAATGTTGTATACAGGTTACCCATGACAAACACACTCAACATTGAAAAGTTGTCTCAGCAGGCTGAAGCTCTCGGCCTCAACCAATCCTCCATTGCCAAAGCCCTGGACGTTTCCCGCGAAACCGTCTCTCAATGGTTCAAACAGGATAAGTACCCTCGCCCGGACAAGCTCCTGAAGCTGGCGCGTCTGCTCGCCTTGTCTTTCTCGGATCTGGTCATCAAGCTCCCGGAACCGAACGAGCCGGTTGTCGCTTTCCGCAAAAAGGGGGCGCACAAGATAACCCCGGAATATGTGGAACAGGCAAAGGATATGGGGCGCATTCTTGAAGCGCTTGTTCCATTTCTTCCCTTCGACGACCAGGTCCAGCCGGCAACGCTCCGCAAACCGGTGAGCGACTACGAGTACGTACACAAGGCCGCCCGGCGGGTACGGGAAGAGATCGGTGTGCTTGAAGGTGGCGAAATCCACTTTGAGAAATTGATCGATTTCTTTGGCAAACTCCATGCTGTTCTTGTACCGGTGCTCTGGGCGCACAAGGACAAGCATGAAAACGCCCTCCATATCCATTTGCCCGAGTCGCTGTCAACCTGGATTTACCTTAACCTCGATTGCCGTCTGCATGATTTCAAGTTCTGGATGTCCCATGAATTGGGCCACGTTCTCGCTCCGCAACTGCAGGGCGACGATGGGGAGGATTTTGCCGAGGCGTTTGCCGGGGCGCTGCTGATTCCCCAGGAGCTGGCAGCCAGGGAGTACGAGGCGTTACGGAACACGAGCAACATCGGCCAGCAGATCAACCGCATCAAGGAGACCGCCGCCAAGCTTGTTGTGTCGCCGCTAACGGTTTACTACGAAATCAACAAGTACGCCGAGTTCAAGGGGACGGAAAGGATCGATCTCGACTCGGACAAAGAAATCCATAAGGCGACTATAAATTTCAATAAAATGTTCAAGCCGGTAAGCGAAATTCTCTTTGCTACCAAAGAGCCGCCATCATCCCGCTATATTGCCTGCGCCAAAGAAACCTTTAAAAGCCCATTCTTCGATATTCTCAGGAATTACCTGAACACGGGTCATAAACCCGCAAGTTTTGTCCAAAGCATCCTCAATATACCATTCATAGACGCCCAGAACGTATATGAGGAGCTTTGCAGTGGCGCAAAGTAAGATCCTTGTCGATACCAACACCTATTTCCGCCTGGCGCAAAGCATCCGCCCCCTGCTCAAAACGGAGTTCGGCGCACCGCCCTACTGCCTGTATGTAATCAAGGAGCTACAGGACGAGTACAACAAAAGTCCCCGCCTGCGAAACAAGTTTCCATGGGTTAATGACCCGGAATACACAGAAAACCGCTCACACCGTGTGCAACTATCCAAGCAAGAGAGAAATGAAATCGAGCAGGCGTTCGACTTCATGTTTGACCACAAGAGAACTGCATACCCCACGGTGTCGCGGGTGGATGTCACTGTGCTTGCCCATGCCTACGTTATTGGATTGCCGGTTGTCACTGACGATACCGATATGCTGGCGCTGGCAAATGATTTTGATGTCAAAACGTTCAAGACGCTAGATTTGCTGAGGTTGATGCTGGAATGTGGTCATATCGAAATGGCCAAGGTGCGGGAGATTGCCGGGTATTTGATCTACCAGAACGACCGCCCCAAGGAATTCAAGGCCGATTACAAGCGGTTGTTCAAAGAAGTGTTTCCGGGTTGATCAATTATACTTTCTCCCCGAACAACAAGAAATCGTCCGCCGGGTCGAATCCTTCTTCACCCTGGCCGACCAACTGGAAGCCCGCTACCGGACCGCCAAGACCCACGTAGACAAGCTCACCCAATCCATCCTCGCCAAGGCTTTTCGCGGTGAATTGGTGCCCCAGAACCCCAGCGACGAACCGGCGGCGGTGCTGCTGGAGCGGATCAAATCAGGTCGGACAATTAAGATATCTTCGGGGAAGAAGGGTAGCTTGCCAAAGCAGGCTGAGCCGGATCAGCTGCAACCGGCGGAGCAGAAAACTTCAGCGCCGGAATCGACAGCTGCTGCACCTGCAGCAGTACAACCAGGGAGGAAAACAATCATGGGTACATGCCGGGAACTGGAACAGCAGATTGAACAGGTAGAGCGCTTCAGCGTAAAACTTTATAATGCAGCGGGAAATAAGGTCAGAGCAGATAAGGGCGGCTTTAGCGACTACCCCTTCACCAAGGCTGCTGACGGTTCGCTGACACTGGCGGCCTGGATAAAAGTCCGCTTTACCCCCAATTATCCGGACTTTGCGCTTGTCGCTTTTGATGGAGAGGGGAATCAGGTCAACGGCGGAAAACATCTGAAAAACTTTCGGCAGCGCAGAACAAGAACTACCGCCCCAGCGGCTACTGTCGTACTGGTTGAGCCGATAGTGGCCACTGCTCCGGTGGAGGAGCCCGAAGAGGTCGACATGGAAGAGCCCGAAAAGGTTGAAATTCCGACTCCTGCCATGGTTATGGAACAAGGCACATTCCCCAGCCTTGAGGTGAATGTCGACAGACTCCCTTATATCGGCTCTTTTGAAGACACTATGTTCCTTGCGGCGCAACAGTGGCTTGCGGACAAAGGGCTCCGTGGGCCGGCGACAATCTGGAAATGGCGCACAGAATCGTGCAATTTCGGCAATGGTTTCATGCGTTCTGTGTATGTTGTGCCATTCGGCTTCGGGGCCGGTTTTTTAAGCTTTCTTGAGTCGTTATTCCGCCAGGCAAAGGTGCCGGTCCGGGCTGGTGAAGAGATGTCGCCAAGAAGAAGTGCAGGCTGGGCAGGTGTCTGCCATGTGCAGGATGGCAAGGTTTTCCAAATCTGTGATGCAGCGTCCTGGGTGGAAGTTTAACGCGATAACAGCGCAGCTCATAGAATGAAAAGAGTCAGGGTGATGCTGTGGCCTGCCACGCCGCGTCACCCTGACTCTTATTAACCCAGCCCAAATCGAACTGCTTCAGTGCAAGTCTACCGTTTTTTCTTCGGGCTCTTCCGTTTTTTCTTCTTTTTCCTCGGAGTATCCCTCCCCAGTTTCCAAATCGCCGCATCCAGTAAATTTGGTTTACGGTTTGAGTTTTCGGCAATTTTCTCCAAAACCTCAACAGCAACTTCAGGGGTAACTTTTCGACCGACAGCTTTATGGATAAAATTGAGGATATGAACATCCGGCTTCACGGTATCAACGCCACAGCGCAGTTGTAACCATTTGAAGATTGCGATCCCCATGCTGTGTTCTTCGGTTTTAATTTGTCCTTTTACCTCTTCTTCAAAGTCAGCGCTCTTCGCCCATGCCACAAGAGTTGCCTGGTCATGTACGCCTCTGTCCTCAAGGCATTCTATCAGTTTGCGGAGAAATTTAGCCCGCGACCAGTGGTTGTTATCCCAGAGATCATGGGCCAGCTCCAGGTTGTCTTCTCTGCTGTCGGGATATTTTTCAAGAATGCGCTTAAGCTCAGGGAGTGAACTGTCGTGATTTTCTATTATGGCAGGATATTTCTCCATAAAGTAATAGCGTGCTTTTTTCACGGTTTTTACATTCATCTGAAAATCAAGTACGGTGATCATCAGGTTATCAATGAAATTCTTCCCTCTATAATCTCCACCGTCATCCAGCTTATCGCAGGCCTGCTGTAAAAGAAGCATTTCATCGTCAGTTAGTTGCATAGTCTCTCCCCTTTGGTGCTGTAGTTTTTTACATCCGGTATGATAACTCTGCTGAGGGTCATTATTCTGTGATCCTTTCTAACTTGATTTGCTTTCATTAGCATTCAAAAAAACAGTTCTTCCGTTCACCCATGGATTCATGTCTGGACATTTACCAGGTCCTTTTTGCTGATAATGATAGTCGTTGCAAATCCGGTTTTATTCAATATACTCCAATAAAACGACATAATACGTCGCCTAAAAACATCACTATGGAGTTATGATAATGGAAACAATCTACCGCCAATGGTTAATTCTGCGCATGTTCTCTCGCCACAGACGCATTTCAACTAAAGACATTCTTGACCGACTACAGTCGGATGATGGCGTTGCACCTGATATTCGAACCATTCAGCGTGACCTGAATGAGCTTTCCAGACTATTTCCCCTGAGTCGTGACAACAACCGCCCGGCAGGCTGGAGTTGGAGCAAGGACGCTGCAGCTTTCGATATTCCCAACATGGATCCTGTGGCAGCGCTTACCTTCAAACTGGCGGAAAAACATGTCGGCCAGATGCTGCCCCACGGGGTCCTGACGGCACTCAAGCCGTATATCAAAAGTGCAGATGAGCGCCTGAAACAGTGCAGTGATTCAAGTCTTTCCCGCTGGCCTGACAAAGTGAAGGTGGTATCACGCAACCTCGCAATTATTCCACCGCAAGTTCCTGAAGAGATTTCCGAGTCTGTGTATACGGCTCTCTTAGAAGAGCGGCGTTTTATTGCGAAATATCGGACAGTTGGCGGGAAGAACAAGGAGCATGAAGTAAATCCGTTGGGGATGGTCTTCGTGGAAGGCTTGACCTATCTGGTTGCTTCGCTGAATGAGCACGCTGACCCGGTACTGCTGCTACTGCACCGGATCAAAAACGTTATCTTGTTGGATAAAACAGTGACTCTGCCGCAAGGCTTCAATCTGGACGATTATATTGCCAGAGAGATGAAGTTTCCACTTGGTGGCAAGATTTGCCTGAGAGTCAGATTTGAGCGGGCTGCCGACATACAGAGACTTGCAGAGGCTCCGATTGCAGCGAATCAGACAATCGATGGACGAGAGGATGGCAGTTTCGAAGTGACGGCAACGGTTGACGATTCATTGCAGCTGCGCTGGTGGTTACGGGGTTTCGGTGACAGAGTGGAAGTTCATGCCCCGCAAGCTTTACGGCAAGAGTTTGCGGAACTGGCTCAGAGACTTGGAGAGCGTTATAAGATAAGTCATCAGACAAAAGACCGCCAGAGCTTCTAAAAACCCCGGCGGTCTCACTGCAGATATCAGAAAAGCCGGACCCTAATGCATCGAAACAGTCGCCCCGACTTCAAACCGCTTGATCTTGCGAGTTGTCGTCTTGGGGAATTCATCCTCGCGGATCGTGAACTTCTTGATCCGCTTGTAGTCGGCCAGGCTGTTGCAGGCGGCATGAACCTCTGTACGAATAAGCGCCTGAACATCGGCAACCGTCATTGGAGCTGCGTCTTTACTGCGGATGTAGTCATCCATTGCTTCCTGATTCGGGTAGATAATCGCGTGCACGTCCTCGGCAGCACCCACCTTATGACCGTAAACCATTACCTCGGCAATGAAGCGGCTCTTGAGCAGTTCAATCTCAACTTCTTCAGGATAAACATTCTTGCCGTTGGGAGTGACAATCAGGTTTTTCACCCGACCACAGATGGTAACGTAGCCCGAACTGTCGATGCGACCAAGGTCACCGGTACGATACCAGCCATCTGTCAACACTTCGGCGGTAGCCAGAGGATTTTTGTAATAGCCGTGCATGACATTCGGCCCTTTGACAATCATTTCGCCGATCCCTTCTTCGTTCGGATCGTCGATACGGATCTCCACCCCGGGGAGCGTATGACCAACAGTGCCGACACATTGGCGACCAGGAGATTCGGCGCTGACAACCGGTGCTGTCTCGGTGATTCCATATCCTTGATAGATTTTAAAACCAAGGGTCGTGAGGCCTGAGGCAATAGCCGGATCGAGAGCCGCACCACCGCTGATAAAAATAGTGCCGGAGCCGAAAGTCTGCCTGATTTTGGCAGTAATGAGCGGCCGGGTGATGGGAAAAGAAAAAAGGAGCTGGGAGATGGTTTTAGCGCCGATGTTCTTCATGATCCGATCAAAAAGCATGCGATAGACAGCCGGAACACCGAGGAAAAAGGTTGGTTGCACCTCTTTAAGATTCTCGCCGAGCTTTTTGAGTGATTCGCAAAACGAAACTTTACCACCAAGCGACAGGGGGGTAAAAACACCGCAGACCTGTTCAAAGACGTGATTTATCGGCAGAAACGAGAGGGTATGGATCGTATCAGTCAAGCCGAAATGTGTCGAAGTCCCGAGGATATTGGAGACTATATTGCCGTGACTCAGCATTGCCCCTTTGGAGCGACCGGTGGTGCCGGAGGTGTAAAGAATGACAGCGATGTCGTCAGTAGTGCGGTTGTTGGGCGGGAGTGGCGCCTCGTATTCCAGCGCCTCATAAGGGAAAAGCCGGCCTTGCTTGGCCAGATCTTTGCGCAGCAGCCTGGCACGGGAAAAGAGATCGTCAGGCGCGCTCTGTTCGGTTCTGTTTTTACCGGAGGTAAGCAGCGACCTATGAACGCTGCTGGCAAGAGTCTCCAGGCGGGAAACTCGCTCCGGAGTGATACCGGTGGTGGCTACAAAACCTTGCCACTCTTCGATCAATGCCTCAACAGCCCGGGCTATTCGCGGATCAATGCCACCTTCACTGTTGGAGGGGTGCAGGGTAACGATCTTGCCGAGCAGCGGCAAGGCACCGGCAATCTCCAGAATTGTATCGAGGTAGGGCTGATCGGTGAAGAGCACCCTGGCATCGCAGTCACCCAACACATGGCGCAATTCAGCGCTTTTAAGCTCCTTGTCCACCGGCACCACTACGCCACCGGCTTTAAGGATACCAAGATAGACAATAACCCAGCGCGTTGACGAAGGCGCCAGGATGGCCGCATGTTCACCCGGCTTGAATCCTTCGCGTACCAGCCCCGCCGCAATCCGGTCCGAAGCTGTCCAGAGCAGCCCATAGGTGGTCTCTTGCCAAACTTCGCCGACTTTTTGCCTTAAAGCAGGTCTATTGGCAAACTTTTGACAGGCTTGCTGCATAAGAGTTTCAATTTTCATTGGGCAGCCCTCGCGCGGATGTCTTAGCTAGCGATAAATATTCAGTACAGTTATTGCCCCGCTCCGGAAGCGGCTTTTGCAGCCGGTTTTTTAGTGGTTTTTGCGCTGCTCTTTTTGGTACTTTTTTTGGATGATTTGCTTTTTTTACTCTTTTTGCCTTTTTTGCTCTTCTTGTATTTCGACGGATCCGGTGCCAGCTCATCCCGGATGTTATTGAGCAACAGGGTAGCCTCTTCCATATTCGGATCAGCAGCCTTTGCTTTCTCCAGATACTCTTTGGCCTCCTTGATATGCCCGGTCTTCATGTTGATCCGGCCAAGCGCATTGAGGACCTTGGCATTATCTTCCTTCAGCTTGATCGCCTCTTCATAGCTGGCAGCGGCATTAACGTAATCCTTCTGGAACTCATAAACAAGACCAAGTTTGTACAGTTGGGCCGAGTCCTGTGGAGCCATCGCCACACTCTCTTTAAGCAGGGCTACAAGTTCATCATAGCTTTTCTTCCGGACATAAATTGAAGTGAGAGCGTTGCGCGTCTCCATATCATCTTTTTTATGGCGCAATATCTCACGATACTCATTTTCAGTTTCATCCTGCATGTTACCTTTTTTATAAAGAGCCGCCAGTTCGCGGTGAGCGTCCAGATGGTCGGAGTTTACCCGAACCATCTCCTTGTAAGTAGCTATAGCTTCTTTCTGATTACCGGCCAGAGTGTAAGCCTTGGCAAGCTTCAAAAGGAGCGCCTGGTCTGCAGGAGTTGCGTTTAGCAGTATTCTGTACTGTTCGATCGCCTGCTGCAGGCTGCCTCTTTTGGTATAAATATCAGCCAGACGGTACCGTACATCAACATTCTCGCCAGATTTCAGCGCCTGTTTATACTCGACCACAGCTTCATCATGCAGCCCCTTATTCTCATAAAGAAGGCCAAGATTGTAATGAATCTCCTGGCCTTCGGCTTTTAGTCGCAGCGCCTCTTTATAAGCCAGGATTGCGTCATCTTCATGACCGGCAAGCATAAGAGTGTTGCCAAGTTTACGGCGCAGATCTCTATTTTCAGGATCCGCTGCAATTTCTGTTCGATATGCAGCTGCGGCCTTTTCAAATTCTCTGGCGGCAAAGAAAAGGTCACCATCAGCTGTTTTCAACTCGATCTTTTTGGGCTGAATTCCGGCAAGGATCGACTCTGATTCGGCATTGGCACCGTCTCCCTTTTTAAGGTAGATTTCTGCCATCAGACGGTGAATATCCTTGTCGAGCGGTGTAGACACTTCTGCTTTCTTGAGTTGGTCAAGAGCCTTATCGTACTGACTGGAATCGGTATAAATAGCTGCCAAACCAAGATGTGACTCCCTGTTGCCGGGATTTAAAGCAAGTGCCCGCCGGTAAGCCTCTTCTGCTTTCAGTATTTCGCCGGTATCACGATAAACCTGGGCGATTCCTGAAAAAAGGGTGGCATCGGAGGGGAAGCTCTTGATCGCCTCCTGGTAGTGGAAGATAGCCAGTGAATACAGCTTTCTCCCCGTGAAAATTTTTGCCAGCCCCTTATTGTAGAGAGCATCAGCATGGAGCTTCATCGCTTTTGTCAGCTCAATAGCCGCTTCATCATCGCGCCTGTTTTCAAGAAGGATCAGCCCCGCCCTGCCGTTTGCCGGAGCGAACTCCGGATCCAGCCGCAGCGCCTCCCTGTATGACAGCAGCGCTTTTTCAAGGTTTCCGGCTACTTCAAAAGCATACCCTTTGACAAAAAGACCAGCTGCACCGTCAAGACAGAGCTGGCGGATTGCAGCCTCTGCTTCGAGCCGACTTCCCCTGTCGGTTAATGATGTAAGCCCAAATGCCAGTTGCTTTGCTTCGTCGCACTTGTCAGAAGAGCTTTTCCCCCATGTAAAACCGGACGTAAGCGCAGCTATTAGCAGAAACGGAATGATCTTTTTCATATATAGGTTCCTTCATAGGGTCTAGTTACATGAATAAAACAGCTTAACTGCTCAAAATTGCGGACTGTTGCCATTTAAAGTTCCGAATCATACACTGACGGGCTGAAAAGTTCAATAAATTACAGTTCTACGCCCTTTGACATCCGGCGGAATGGCTTGACTTTCAAGACAAAGATGATTAAATCATCTGGTATACTAGGTGAAAATCTGCCGGAGGGGGACTATGGCATTTCAACCAAACGATGACGCTGACTGCTTGTCAATGTTCAGGCAACATATGGACGAGATGTTCAATTACATGTTCCGTTTGAAGGAGCAGGGCTCTGTTCAGCATGAATTTTCGCCGTATATGGACATTTGCGAATCAGCCTCACAGTATGTAATTGAAGTTGATCTCCCCGGTTTTTCTGAAAACGATTTTACCATCACAACAATTGGGTCGACAATCCGCCTTGAAGGGGTAAAGCGTCAGGAAAGAATTGACTCTGCAATGAGTTATATCTGCCTTGAACGGCACTTTGGTCGTTTTTCACGGAGTATCGAGATCCCGAGCAATTTTGATCCCGAGAAGATATCAATGTCCTGTGAACGGGGCGTTCTATCGATAAAAATAGCAAGAAGAAATCAGGAGTCAGGAGTCAGCATCCAGATGTCAGCGTAAAGTTCTTTCAACTGACACCCGACTACTGAATACTGTCTTATTTAGGAGAGCACCAATGGAAATTGCAATGGAAGCGATACAGGAGAGTGATGAGCTGAAAATTCCGGACCGACTCCCGCTTCTACCAGTCAGGGATGTAGTTGTCTATCCATACATGATCCTCCCGCTTTTTGTAGGCCGTGAAGTTTCGATAAACGCTGTCGACAAGGCTCTGGCCGGAGACAGACTGATTTTTCTTGCCACCCAGAAAGATCTTGGTGAGGAGGATCCGGCGCCTGAGGCGATATATCAGGTCGGTACAGTGGCGATGATCATGCGGATGCTGAAGCTCCCTGACGGGCGGGTAAAGATTCTGGTGCAAGGCCTTGCCAAGGCACGCATCAGCTCGTTCGAAAGCCTTGAGCCCTGCTATGAGGTCAATATAGAACGGATTACCGAGCCGCCGCCGCCTGAGGATTCTCTGGAGCTTGAAGCGCTTGTCAGGGCTGTCAAGGATCAGCTAAATAAAATTATCGCCTTGGGGAAACCGGTCTCCCCTGAGGTGATCGTCATAGTCGAGAACATGCAGGATATCGGCAGCCTAGCGGATCTGGTCTCCAGCAATATCGGCCTAAAGGTTGAAGAAGCACAGGCTCTTCTCGAAATTACCGATCCGGTCGCAAGACTGACAAAGGTAAACGAATTTCTGGCAAAGGAACATGAGCTGCTGGGGATGCAGGCCAAGATCCAGACGGCCGCAAAAGAGGAGATGGGCAAGAGCCAGAAGGAGTATTACCTGCGCGAGCAACTTCGGGCGATACAACTGGAACTTGGCGAAACTGACTCCCGTTCGGAAGAGATTGCAGAGATCAGGAAAGCTATCGAAGCTGCCAAAATGCCCAAAACCATCGAAAAAGAAGCGCTGAAACAGTTGGGCAGACTGGAGCAGATGCACCCCGATTCAGCAGAGTCGGGCATGCTCAGAACATTTCTTGACTGGATGGTGGAGATCCCCTGGAGTAAATCTACCCGTGACTCACTTGATATCAAAAGGGCACAGGTGATTCTGGATGAGGATCATTACTGTCTTGAGAAAATAAAAGAGCGCATCCTTGAGTTTTTGGCGGTCCGCAAACTCCGTAAGAAAATGAAAGGGCCGATTCTCTGCTTCGTCGGCCCCCCCGGTGTCGGCAAGACTTCTCTTGGCAAGTCCATTGCCAGGGCCATGGGGAGAAAATTTGTACGAATGTCCCTTGGCGGCATGCGTGATGAAGCCGAGATCCGCGGCCACAGACGGACTTATGTGGGTGCTCTGCCAGGAAGGATCATTCAGGGGTTGAAACAGGCCGGGATGAACAATCCCGTCTTCATGCTTGACGAACTCGACAAACTCGGGTCCGATTTCCGCGGTGACCCGTCATCTGCACTGCTTGAGGTACTTGATCCTGAACAGAACTACATGTTTTCCGATCATTACATAAATCTGCCATTCAATCTTTCCAATGTAATGTTCATTGCTACGGCAAATCAGATAGATACGATTCCCGGCCCACTGCTGGACCGGATGGAAGTGATTAATCTCTCCGGCTATACAGAAGAGGAGAAGCTGGAGATAGCCAAGCGCTACCTTGTCCCGAGACAGACCAAAGACAACGGGATTACAACCAAAAACATCACGTTTACCGATGAATCAATCAAGACGCTGATTGCCAGCTACACCAGAGAAGCTGGCCTGCGAAACCTGGAGCGGGAAATCGGTGGAGTCTGCCGGAAAGTTGCCCGCCAGATTGCCGAAGGAGACAAGCGACGTTTCATGATCAACGCTGCCAATGTCAGTAAGTATCTCGGTCCGCCGAAATTCATCCGTGAACCGGAAGCGGAAAAGAACGAAATCGGTTTGGTAACCGGACTTGCCTGGACCCCGGTCGGGGGAGAGACCCTTCATATTGAAGCGACCATAATGAATGGCAAAGGTGGCCTTACCCTCACAGGTCATCTTGGCGATGTCATGAAAGAGTCTGTGCAGGCAGCTCTTTCCTGGATTCGCTCAAAAAGTAAAGAATTTAATCTCGCTGATGACCTTTTCCAGAACATTGAAATACATGTCCACGTCCCAGCCGGCGCCATCCCGAAAGACGGCCCTTCAGCCGGGATTACCATGGCAACGGCACTGGTGTCGGCGCTTACCAAGACTCCTGTCAAAAAAGAGGTCGCCATGACCGGAGAGATCACCCTCCGGGGCAAGGTTCTCCCTATCGGCGGACTCAAGGAGAAAATCCTTGCCGCTGTCAGGGCAGGGATAAAAACCATTATCATCCCTGCTCAAAATGAAAAGGACCTTCACGATATTCCCAAGACCATTCTTAAAAAGGTGCATATCATAACTGTAAAAGAGGTTGAAGAGGTTCTCAGGATTGCGCTTGAAAACTTTCCGATTGCTGCGGTCAACCCTGCAGAACCGATTGTGAAGAAGAAAAAATCGCCGGTAGGTAAACTGCTTGTCACCTCACATAAAGGGGTATCTGCTTGAAACTCTCCGAGATCGGCGAGTTCGGCTTTATTAACAGTGTGCGAGAGAGGTGCCGCAAAAGCCCTGGCATCCTTCTCGGCATAGGTGACGATGCGGCAGCAACCAGCCTGACCCCCGGGATGGCGCTGCTTTCTACGGCCGATCTGTTGGCTGAAGGGATTCATTTCGATCTCGCCTGGAGCGACGCCACCGACCTCGGTCGCAAATCTCTTGCCGTCAACCTCTCCGACATTGCTGCCATGGGTGGAAACCCACGCTACGCCCTGCTATCACTTGCCATCCCGACGAAACTCTCTTTCGAGTTTATGGAAAGCTTTATCAGCGGCTTTCTGGAACAGGCTGAAAAATACGGAGTTTCGCTCATCGGCGGAGACACCTCCTCGGCAAAAGACTCTCTAGTGATAAATGTCACCCTGCTGGGTGAGCAGTATCCTGAAAAAATAGTCAAACGTAGCGGCGCCGCGGCGGGAGAATTGATCTGTGTAAGTGGAACGCTTGGGGATTCTGCTCTCGGGTTGAATCTGCTCAAAAGCGGTTCACGCTCTGGAGACGCCGTAAATAGACATCTAAACCCTGTTCCGAGGGTAGAACTCGGTAAAGCCCTGGCAGCCAGAGCTATTCCTTCTGCCATGATAGACATCAGTGACGGTCTGTATGCTGATCTCGGCCATATCCTTGCAGCTTCGCTAAAGGGGGCGCGAATCTGCCTCGACAGCATCCCGCTTTCCAGCGACTTTAAACATTATGTCGGTAAAAACTCGGCCGACTATTACCGTCTACCCCTTTGCGGCGGTGAAGATTACGAACTCCTCTTCACTCTCGCCCCTTCAAAGCTGAAAGAAGCTGAGGTGGCGGCGGCAGATACGGGGGTAGTCATTACCGTTATTGGCGAGATAACCGAAGCAACGGGTCTCTATCTTGCTCTTAGCGACGGGAGTTGCTATGACGCTGTCTCCAGTGGTTATGACCACTTCATTGAAACTGAAAAGGGAGCCTGCTAATTGTCAGCTGATGCAGCATTAACGATAGCTCCGGAAGGACCGCTCCGGGTTTCAGAACAGTCCTCCTTTGAGATCTCGGAACAGGAATTCACGCAGATCCGCAAAATCCTGCTTTTCAATCGCGGCTTCAACCTTGAAGCCTATAAGGATAAATGCGTCAGGCGAAGAATCGCGATTCGAATCAGGGCAAATCACTGCGCAACAGTTAAAGACTATTGCGACCTGCTTTTGGCTGAGAAAACGGAGATAGATCTGCTGGTTAAGGTGCTCACCATTCATGTGAGCCAGTTTTTCCGCAACTTGACCACATTTGAAAAATTGCGCACTGAAATTATCCCGCATCTTTTTACCCTGGCCAGACAAAACAGGACAAAGAGCCTCCGTTTCTGGAGTCTTGGCTGCGCCAGTGGCGAAGAACCCTACTCACTTGCCTTGATTCTTGCGGAACACTTTTCCCGCGAAATGGAGGAGATCCCTGTCATAATCGAAGGGACCGACGTGGATAGCGCCATTCTCCAGAACGCCGAAAAAGCTACCTACAATTATGATCGTCTGTTGGAAACGCCGAGTAACTACATTGAAAAATATTTTACCGAAGAGGGTACTCAATATAATCTAGCCCCTGCCATAAGAAA
This sequence comes from uncultured delta proteobacterium, assembly GCA_963787125.1. Classification (GTDB taxonomy): domain Bacteria; phylum Desulfobacterota; class Desulfuromonadia; order Geobacterales; family DSM-12255; genus VEOV01. Next base: position 60,997 of record CAWBBV010000007.1, on the reverse strand, counting down.
AATGGTCAGCTTCAAACAAGGTGAGATGTTCAACAATCTTATCTATCAAAAGTGCGATCTGTTGCTCTGCCGCAATGTACTGATCTACTTTGCTCGTGAACAGCAGGAAAAAGTCCTCCGGAATATCGCCAGTGCCCTGGGAAACACCGGCCTTCTTGTCCTCGGCAAGTCTGAAACAATCCTCGGTGAAACCAGGAGCCAATTCCAGACAGTCTGCCCGCTGGAAAGGATATACCGCCCGTTGGGAGTTATATAACTACTGTTTTTTTTGCAAGGAGGCTGAAAATGTACATCCCTATCGGCTACAAATTTATTCTGGGAATTATCCTCGTTGTTGCTGCAGTTGAATTTTCCCCTTCAATTGTTATGGCTCTCGGCTACTCACAAGAGATGACCCACATCTTTGCCTCTGCTGTAGCTCTCACTACCGGCCTGATACTGGGATGGCTCCTGACAAAAGGTTTGAGCCGGAATATCGGCAAAATCACAGCTTCGGTGGAAGCTATCAGCGCCGGGGATCTTTCCGAAGAGCTTGAGATAAAGTCAAAGGTTTTCCCGGATGAAACTATCGGCATAGCCAACTCGATAAACCTGATGGCAGATAATCTCCGCGGACTGGTAAGTCAGATCCGCCTGGCATCAGGACAGGTTTCCGAATCTGCGCACACGCTCTCTTCGACAACTTTGGAAGTGAATGCAACCACAGAAGAAATTGCCAAAGCCCTTGAACAGATCTCCCACGGTGCAGAGGTTCAGGCAGAGATGGCAGGAAAAGGCTCAACACTTATCCATGAACTTGCTGTTTCTGTAGAACTTGTAGCCAACAGGGCCAAAGAATCCGCCCAGTCGGCAAGAGATACAACAGCCACTGCACAGCAGGGAACTGACCTGGCCAGACAGACAATGGATCTGATGAAAGAGTTTCTAGAAACAGTCGAGTACACCGGGCATCAGTTTGCCGAACTCAACGGCAAGCTTCAGCAAGTCGGCAAAATTGCCGACATAATTGTCGAGATTGCTCGCCAGACAAATATGCTGGCGCTCAACGCCTCGATAGAAGCTGTTCGTGCCGGCGAATATGGCAAAGGCTTTACAGTCGTTGCCGAAGAGGTACGCAAGCTTGCTGACGGCACAAGCCGCTCCGCTTCTGAAATCATCGATCTTGTCGGCCTGATAAAAGAGGACAGCGTCAAGGTTCGAGATACTTTTGCCTCAAGTTCAAGACAGGTAAATGAGGGTAAGAAAAAAATCAACAGTACCGCCGCGGTTTTCCAGTCCATTGTTCAAACAGTCATGGAGGCAGAGCGCAAAGCAAACAGCATTGCAGATCTCTCCAGCATGCAAAGTGACGGCACCCAGAAGATGGTAAAAACCATTGATGAGATTACAAAGGTTGCCGAGGACAATGCCGCTGCAACCGAACAGGTCTCTGCAGCAACTGAAGAGCAGTCGGCTGCAATGCAGGAGATGGCGGCTGCAACCAGAGAGCTGGCAGTTCTGGCGACCGATCTTTTGAGCGCTGTTGAGCGATTCAGGCTACCGGCAGACCTGCTGCAAGAGCATGAATAATGCCGTTGACAGGTATATGCTCTTCTCCACCGGCGGGCGCCGCTATGCAGTTAATGTCGCAGCTGTCGATGAAATAGCCGAGCTGTTGCCGGAATATCCCATACCGGATTCACCCCGCTTCCTCCGTGGCGTGGTAAATATCCATGGCAAGCTCGCAGCAGTTCTTGATCTCTCCATGTATCTCGGCAGCGGCCCTGTTTGCAATGCGCATAACCTGCTACTTCTGAAGATGCCTGACACAGCCCTGGCCTTTGTTGTAGAGCAGATGGAGCGAATGATTTTAGCCTCTGACATCATCTCCTTTGCGGCTGGCTCCGCTGAATTCGAGCAGACAATCTTTACCCTCCCGGAAGGGGAATTTGCCCTTTTGAACCTTGAAACTCTGCTTCTATCTGTTGAAAAGGCGTTAGTTTCCTAAGCGCCGGCCGGACTTGGAAAATCCAGGCCCGACTGGCTCCTGCAGTAATCAAGGACAAGCTCCATGGATATGTCACAATATCATGATCTCTTTCTCACGGAAGCCCGTGAGCATCTGAAAAACATTTCAGCGCTCGCTGTTGCCCTTGAGTCTGACCATACTGATAAACCAACCATTGATTCCCTTTTCAGATCAGCTCATTCGGTAAAAGGCATGGCCGCATCCATGGGCTTTGATACTGTTGCAGATGTTGCTCACAAAATGGAAGACCTCATGGACAGAGTCAGAAAAGGGATCACTGTCGATGCCGGACTCTTTGACCTCCTGCTTGAGGGTGAAGCAATGCTCTCTAAAATGCTGGCTGATATAGCTGACGGCGGCAGCGGAAATCTTGAAGGCGGTGATCTTCTTGCAAAAATTACCGCCTATCCGGACGAGTTCACTCACCCACCTGAAGCCCGGCAAAGCGCTGAAGCTGCACCCGAACAGATTCCGATTGAACTTTCCCTGGAAGAATCGCTTGCAATGCAAACAGTCAAAGTAAAAACGGCGGTTCTCGACCGGTTTCTGGATACCACCGGCGAGCTGATCACTGTCAAGCACCGGCTGACCATGCTTGCGAAAAACAGTCGTAATTATGAAACTTCCGCTGCGCTGCGGTCTCTCGACAAACACCTGCGTGAACTTCACGATCAAGTCATGGCAATCCGGCTCATGCCGCTTTCACTGGTAACAGAAAGATTCCCGCGTATGGTCCGTGATCTGGCACGCAAATCCGGTAAAGAGATCACTTTTGCCATTAAAGGGGCGGAAATAGAACTCGACCGCAGCATCCTTGAGCTTCTTGGAGACCCTCTCGCCCATCTGCTCCGCAACGCTGTCGATCATGGGATAGAAACAACTTCTGCAAGAACCGGCAAAGGTAAATCCCCTGGCGGAAAAATCACTGTCTCCATTACCAGGCAAAAAGATCAGGTTGTCATTAACATTGAGGATGATGGCTCCGGGATAGACCCTGAAAAAATAGTTGCTGCTGCGATTACCAAAGGTTTTCTGTCAAAAGAGAAGTGTGCTACACTTACTGCCGATGAAAAACTGCTGCTGATCTGCCACCCCGGCTTCTCAACAACGGAAAAGGTCACATCTGTTTCCGGCAGGGGGGTCGGGATGGACGTGGTCAGAACCGCCATTCAGTGCATGGGAGGCTCACTTTCGATAGCCAGTGAAGCTGGCAAAGGCTCTTCATTTCTCCTCCGCTTGCCACTAACAATTGCCATTATCAATGTTCTACTGGTAAAAGTCGGCACCTTTACCATTGCTCTGCCGCTGACTGCGGTGAATACAACTATGGAGTTGAAAACAGAAGATCTTGTAGCAATGGACGGTGGTGAATTCTTTTTCCTCGGCGATGAGACCATTCCGATTGTCCCTTTAAGCCAACTTCTTAACCTCCCGGGAAATCGGCACAATAAAGAATCTATTCAGTTATTTGTCACTGAGCTTAAAGGCTGCAAGACAGGAATTCAAGTCGATCAGCTCCTTGGCAACCAGGAAGTTTTTGTAAAACCACTTCATCGTCCGCTTACCGCCCTTCACAGAATCAACGGTGCAACAGTGCTTGGCAACGGTGAAATTGTCTTTATAATTGATATTCTCAGTAAGATTCTGTAAAGGGGGCATTCATGGGCTTTTCCAGACTACCAGCCGTTCTGCTGCTTATCGGACTACAGGTTCTTCCGGCCTTGGCGTTACAGCCGCCAAAATACAATATAAGCCTTAATGAAGTTATCGCCACAGTTGAAAAACCTTTTACTCCCGGCAACAACGGCTTTCCCGAAATCGCCGACGTCAGAGCCGATTTTTTCCAAAGATCAACAATTGCCGAAAAGAAAAAAGAGTTTCGGGCTGAAGGGGAGATGTATCTTAAGCCGGCATCCAGCAAGGACGCTCTTAAATTCCGCTTTAATTATTACCGTCCGACAAGACAGGAAGTTGTTTGCGATGGCCGGACCCTCTGGATATATCTTCCTGAGAACAGGCAGGTGATTCTGAGTGATGTAGCCGAGTTTTTCGAGCCATCAAGAGCCAACTCAGTGCGGGACAGAGGCATTAATTTCTTGCAAGGGCTTGGGCGAATATCCAAGGATTTCAATATTGTTTTCAATAAGATAATTGCTGATCAGGCCGGTAATTTCATCCTCGAACTAACCCCGAAAAGAGCCAGTGCTACCATAGAAAAACTCTTCATTACCGTCAACAAAGAGGCCGTAGCAAGCAAGACCGGCACCAGTCCACGCACAACAGGTCTGCCCCCGGGCAGAATGCCGGATTTGAACCCGTTCCCGATTCTCTCAACAACAGTGATTGACCATGATGGCAACAGCACCACTATGGAATTCAGCAATGCAAGGACAAACAGTATGGTTTCCGATATGCTTTTCAGTTTTGATGTCCCACCAAATGCACAGGTAGTGCGTCCCCCGGTGGCAAGATGAAATTTATCACCCTAACCCTGATAAACAGGATAAGTGCGTTAACGAAGTTATTTTCTGCCAGAAACATGCAGAAAATAACTTCTTACTTACTAATAAAAAGTTACTTGGCAGGAGCAGTCGCTCTAACCCTTCTGCTGGCTTCAGCTGCTTCTGCTGCTGAAAAGACGGATCTTCAGGAAATTCTTGCGGCGCTCAAAAAAGGGTATGGCTCCATGGAGGATCTCCATGCCGACTTCAGCCAGAGAACCTATATAGCCAGCCTCAAAAGGGAAGAGAAAGGTTCCGGCGAACTTTTCCTTAAAAAAAGGGGGGGCAGCGCCCAGTTTCGCTTCAACTACTTAAGACCTAAACAGCAGATCATTTCCAATGGCAAAAATGTCTGGTACTATCTCCCCGAAAACAGGCAGGTCATCCTCACTGACACGGCAAAACTCTTTTCCGGCGGCAACGGAATTGCCATAAGTTATCTGACCGGCCTTGGCAGCCTGGCTGAAGATTTCAACATAAAACTTATGACAGATGTTCCTGACAAAAAAGGACTCTACCAGCTTGAGCTTACCCCCAAAAAACAGAATAGTGCCGTAGCAAAACTACTGCTCTCCATTTCGGACACATCAATAGAAAAAGCGCGCACCGAGAACTCGGTTTTTTTCCCGATTGCAGCATCGGTTCTCGTTGATCAGCTTGGCAACCGCACAACTATCGAATACAGTAATATCAGAATAAACACCGGGTTTGCAGCAGATCGGTTTTCATTCAAGCCACCCTTAGGGGTGGAAATAATAAAACAATAGTTAAAGGTAGAGGTAAAGGTAGAACATTTTTCTTTACCTCTACCTTTACCTGATTTCTTCCAGGAGGCTTCAATATGCCGTCATTCGACATTGTTTCAAAAGTGGATATGCAGGAGGTTGACAATGCGGTCAACCAGTCAGTCAAGGAGATTGGTCAGCGCTACGACTTCAAAGGCTCCAAAGCGGAAATTAACCGTGAAAATGAGTCGATCAAGGTTCTCGCCGATGACGACTTCAAGCTTAAAGCCGTCATTGACGTGCTTCAGTCGAAGTTCATCAAACGGAATATTTCGATAAAATCACTCCAGTACGGCAAGGCAGAGCCGGCCTCCGGCAGCATGGTGCGGCAGATAATAACCGTGCAGGTAGGGATCAGCAAAGAGAAAGGCAAAGAGATCATTGCCGTCATTAAAGAGAGCAAAATCAAGGTGCAGGCGCAAATCCAGGATGACCAGGTTCGGGTCACTGGCAAAAACCGTGACGATCTGCAGGAAGCGATTGCCCTTCTTCGGGGGAAGGATCTTGACGTAGAGATGCAATTTGTGAACTTCAGAGAGTAAGGTTCGAGATCCCCCCTATAAATGACCCAGAAAAACAGGCCTGGCAAACCGGCTAAAAAATACTCACAAGCGGCTCGGTTGCATGATACTATCCGCCTGCTAGAATCCCGTCATGGCATTTCACTTGAAGATCTTGCCGAAGAGGGCAAAGTTGACCGGCGCACGATTCATCGTGACTTGAACGCAATTGCGGCGGCAGGCTACCCGCTGATAGCTGATTGGTCAGGTAACCGCAAGCTGTACCGTTTCATCACCGGCTTCAAGGATGTTCCGCCCATAGGATTTACCCTCCAGGAACTGTTGACACTTTATTTCCTCCGCTCTCAGCTTGAGATACTTCAGGGGACACCTTTCCATGACGATCTTGAGAGTGTTTTCGGCAAGATTAACTCGGTGCTCCCCCCACGCTACGCCGCTCACCTGGAAAGACTTTCAAGGATTACACTGCCGCTGATGCAGGGTAGACGCGACTACTCCAAGGCTGCCAACCTGTTATCCGGGTTGCGCACGGCGCTTCTTTTCCAGCAGAAGATAAAGCTCCTTTATAAAACTCCTACTGGGAAAAAACCTGTGCATTACTCCGTTGACCCATACTCTTTCATTTTTCATAAAGGCGGACTCTATCTCCAGGGGTATGCACATAACCGCAAAAGTGTCAGAACGTTCGCCGTTGAACGAATACACGGTATAGTGACAGAACATGAACGATTCGAAATTCCAGCTGAATACCAACCTGAAGAACAGTTCAGAGAGGCTTTTGGTATTGTCAGCGAATCGCCTCTTAAGCTGCGCCTTCGCTTCAGCAGCCAGGTTGCTCATTCAATTGTTGACCGGATATGGCAGCCAAATCAGAAAATTGAAAAACTCCGTGATGGCAGTATTGAATTGAGCTTTACAGCGGGTGGCAGGATGGAGATAATCGCCTGGATACTCTCTTACGGCGGTCATGTCGAACTTCTGGAACCGCCGGATCTTCGTCTGGAACTAACCGAAAAAGTTCAGATTATGGCGAAGATTTATGAGTAGTGAGGAGAGCAGTTTTTCAATGAACAGGTCATTCAGTCACGGCGGCACCGTTTTTTCCATGGCAAGAGAGTTGAAGGTACATCCTGACTCGATTCTGGACTTCTCTGCAAGCATAAACCCTCTTGGCCCGGCCATCGCGGTTCGCAGCGCAACCACCACTGCCTTTGACCTGATCGGCCACTACCCGGAAGCTGGCTCACCTGCTCTTTGCAGCGCTCTGGCAGCCTATCACTCTCTTTCCCCTGAGAATATTGCCATTGCCAACGGCTCCACCGAACTGATTCATCTGATACCGCGACTCTTTCGCCGCGCAACCGGTCGCGCGCTGCTGCTGGCGCCCGCATTTTCCGAGTATGCCAACGCCCTTGAGCTTGCCGGCTGGAAATTCGATTATCTCACTCTGGAGCATGAAAGAGGGTTTGTTCTTGATTGCAAAAAAGTAGCGGTTGAACTTGCAAAAGGCTATGACCTTCTCTTTTTCTGCAATCCGGGCAACCCAACCGGAAAGCTATATTCTCTGGATGAGGTTGAAACTCTCTACCGTCTTTGCAGAAGCAGCGGCTGTTTTTGCGTTCTCGATGAGGCTTTTATCGACTTTGCAGAAGAATTTTCCGCAAAACAGTTGATTCTTACCGCGGACAGCGGCCTGATACTCCGTTCAATGACCAAATTTTTCGGTTTTCCCGGGATAAGAGTCGGCTACTCAATTGCTTCACCAGGGGTTACCGCGCGTTTGAAACGCTTCCTGCCACCCTGGAGCGTCGGGGTTATTCCCCAGGCAGCTGCTCTTGCAGCCATTGCCGACAGTAATCACTGCCGGCAGACCAGAGCTGTTATTGAAGAAGAACGGCAGACGCTGATAGCCGGCTTTTCCAAAATGAACGGGGTTGAACTCTTCGAGAGTGCGGCTAACTATCTGCTCCTCAAGCTCAACAACGGCCTGACAGCGGCTGAGCTGCAAAATAAACTTTTGCCGGAGTTGATACTGATTCGTGATTGCAGCAACTTTGAAGGTCTCGACAGTCGTTTTTTCAGGGTTGCGGTGAAAGGGGCGACTGACAATAAAAAACTCCTGGGGGCGATTGCAGGTGTTTTTAGTAGTACACTGACTTGACTGCGCGGGTGTGTGACTTCAGTACATTGCCCTACCAGGCCGTATTATAGTCGAAATGTATGTAGTTACGAATGTCTTGAGCTCAAGGGTCCTGAGCATGGATATCCCTTGCCCGAGCACCTCCATAAACTCAACTCCAAAACCGGTATCGATACCACTCTTGCGCTGCCAGACAATCCGTCCTTTAATCTCCAGTGGAACCTCTTTTTGCGGTAGCTTAAAAGTAAGTTTCACTTCATCATTGACAGCAATATTCCGCTCTGTCACAGCAAAGGCGCCGTTGAGGCTCAGATTCTCAGTAACAACTTTGTAATGTGCTCCATTGTGAAGAACTTGCATTTCGATGTTCAGGGGAACCCGGACAGTGCGACACTCGATATTTGGAATATGCTTTTTAATCGCCTCAAGAAAAAGTCTGCAATCTAGCGGCTTGGCGAGAACATCAGTACAGCCGGCGCTGAGATACTCCTGTTTATCAGTCGCCGTTGCAGCGTTAGTAGCCATGATGATCGGGATATGGGCAAGAGCCGGGTCGTCCTTTAGTTTGCGGCAGCAGGTCAGACCATCCATATTGGGCATGAACTTGTCCATTATTATCAGATCAGGGAGTTCGCGGCGGGCCGTTTCGAGGGCTTCAACACCGTCATGGGCGGTTAGTATCTGCACAGGGGATGAGGCCAGGAACTTTTTTTGCGCTTCTATGAGCAGCTTGACGTCATCTACAAGCAGAATCTTTTTCATCCGGGACATTACCTCCGCTGCAAACTGCCTCTTGCTGAATCAAACAACATTTAATATATCAACTGGATCTTCAAGGTTTTCATTGTAAATCCAGTCATGAACCAGACGACTTGCTTCTAACTTAACTCTGGTCCAAGTTTAGAAAAAAATCAACAAGACTTGCAGAGAGACTGGCAGTGTTACTGACAGACTCATTGCAAACAGAGGCTACTGAGCTGTCCACCCCCCGTCTATCGGAATCGCCGTGCCGGTGATCTGCGCCGCCGCATCCGAGCAGAGAAAAATTGCCAGCTGACCTAGCTGGTCGATGGTCACAAACTGCCTCGAAGGCTGTTTTTCAGCCAGCAGTGACCGTCCGCCTTCTTCGCTGTCAACCCCAAGGGCCGCAGCCTTTGCAGCGATCTGCGGTTCAATCAACTCTGTGCGTGTCCAGCCGGGACAGATGGCGTTGCAAGTTATCCCCTTGCCTGCGGTTTCAAGTCCGACAACTTTTGTCAACCCGACAAGACCGTGCTTTGCCGCAACATATGCCACTTTGTTGACCGAGCCGACCAGACCGTGCACAGAAGCAATATTCAAAATCCTCCCCCAGCCACGTCTTTTCATGAAGGGGACGGCATGCTGGATAGTGTGAAATGAAGATGAAAGATTTATGGCAATAATTGCATCCCATTTTTGCGCTGGGAAGGCCTCTATCTCGGCTGTATGCTGGATACCGGCACAGTTTACCAGAATATCCAGACTACCAAGCCGGTCTATCGTCTCCTCAACAAGAGCGGCAATCTCATCCGGCTTTGTCATGTCAGCCCGGCTGTAGCAGGCTTTAACAGCAAATTCCATTTCAAGTCCAACGCGGCTTTTCTCTATAACCGAGCTTTCACCAAAGCCGTTCAGCATGACATTGCACCCCTGTGACGCAAGGGCACGAGCAATACCGAGACCTATGCCGCTGGTAGACCCGGTAACCAGAGCAGATTTTCCTTTAAGCATCTCTCCCCCTATTCAAGCCCTGGCGCAACCGCAAGCTGCGGCTCGGTGCAACCCATTATCTCTGCGACTGTATGTCCCGGCGCAACTTCGACAAGCAGCAGACCATCCTTGGTCACATCAAGCACTGCCCGATCGGTAATGATCCGGTTAACAACCCCCTTGCCGGTCAACGGCAGAGTGCAGCTGTTGAGAATTTTAGATTCGCCCTGCTTGTTGACATGATCCATGATGACGACAATTTTCTTGGCGCCGTGGACCAGATCCATTGCCCCTCCCATCCCTTTAACCATCTTGCCGGGGATGACCCAGTTGGCAAGGTCACCTGAAGCTGACACCTCCATGCCGCCGAGGATTGCCAGATCGATATGCCCGCCGCGAATCATGGCAAACGACTCGGCGCTGCTGAACAGTGCCGCGCCCGGCATCATGGTAATCGTCTCTTTACCGGCGTTTATCAGATCCGGATCAAGCTGCTCTTCGGTTGGATATGGACCGATACCGAGCAGACCGTTTTCTGACTGCAGCACAACTTTCACCCCTTTAGGGATAAAATTCGCCACAAGAGTCGGCATCCCGATTCCCAGATTCACATAAAAACCGTCCTCTATCTCCTGCGCTGCCCGCTGGGCAATCTCTTCACGTGTCCAGGCCATGTTACGCGCCTCCTTTTTGAACAGTCCGCCGCTCGATCCGTTTTTCATGTTTGTCGCAACAGATAATCCGCTGCACATAAATGCTCGGTGTATGAACGCTCTCCGGCTCAAGTTCGCCGACAGCTGCCATGACTTCAACCTCGGCTATTGTTAACTTGCCGGCAGCAGCCATCATCGGGTTGAAGTTTTGTGCCGTCCGGCGGTACTGGAGGTTGCCGAGACCATCTCCACGCCACGCTTTTACCAGTGAATAATCCGCCTTCAGACCGAACTCAAGCAGATACTCCTTACCGTCAAAAACCCTGGTTTCACGCCCTTCGGCAATTGGCGTACCCACCCCCGCAGGAGTGTAAAATCCCGGTATTCCCGCCCCTCCTGCTCTTATCCGCTCTGCCAGCGTCCCCTGCGGCACCAGTTCCACTTCCAGTTCACCGGAAAGATACTGCCGCTCGAACTCCTTGTTCTCACCAACGTACGACGAAATCATCTTCTTTATCTGGCGGTTTTCCAGTAGCAGTCCCAACCCCCAGTCATCAACGCCGCAGTTGTTGGAGATGACGGTCAGGTTTTTCACCCCTGTCTCCCGCAGCCCCAGAATCAGGTTTTCCGGGATCCCGACCAGACCGAAGCCACCTACCATTATTGTTGCCCCGTCGCAGATGCCGCAAAGCGCCTCAGTCACTGATTTACAGATCATATGCTCCTCCCTTGTTGTTTATCAAAGCTGCCGGGCATCACAAATAATGATGCTGTTGACAATTTAATTATGCAAACACCTGACTGCTATCATCTAACATCTGCGCTTATCAAAACACATCATTAAGACTAACCCATAGGCAGATGCTAAAATCAGCAAAGTTAGACGGAACCGCTCTATAGTGACAGCGTTCTATTTTGCAAGGATATATTCAGAGGAGACTTGAGGCAACAATATTTTTGACTATATCAAAAAAAGTTTCGATGCACGGGGACTACCGGAATACCTGAAAAAAAGAAGCGCGCCCCCATTTCTATGAGGTCGCGCTTTTTAACTTACTTATTTAACATTGAGAGACACTCTCCGGAAGAATTACTAATCTTGACTGCTCGGCACATCCTCGACAGACTTTACTGCTTTCTTTCGCGGTGCGCGCTTTGCCTTTGGCTTCTCTTCAGGCACTATCGCAACTGAAGCAGGAATCGGAGACACTTCCACCGGCTCTGCTATAACTGCAGCCTTTCTTGCCCTGGCCTTTTTCGGCTTTACGGCCTCAACTACAGGCAACAAACCAGGCACAGCCGCCGTCTCGGCAATAGTTATTTCCGGAATTACAACTGGTTCGCCAGTAGCCACTTTCTTGCGCGGGGCGCGCACCCGTAGTTTTTTCGGCTTCTCTTCCGCTGTAACAGGAGAAGATTCAACAGCAGAAAGCTCAACCGGAGCAATCTCTTCCGGCTCGACTGCAGCAATTGCATCAGCGTCTGCCGGCTTGGCACCGCCACGCTTGCGCCGGCGACGTTTCCGCTTTTTAAGGGTCTCTGCAGACGCGTCCTCCTGAGCAACCGGTTCCTCGTCAGCATCAGGCAACTCAACAGCTTCAGAGACATGGTCATCTTCAACTTCAGCAGCCTCAACACCTTCAGCTTCCTCTCCGGCAGGCTGCTCGCCAGCACCACCCTTCCCTTTGCGCCGCCGCTTTCTCCGGCGCTTTTTCTTCTGTTCTTCAGGAAGAGACTCAACGTCCCCGGTCTCGTTAATCGGCATGGCAGCTGCGTCAACCACTGCGGCTGGAGCAATGGCCGCGTCATCAAGCACTTCTGCGGCTGGAATCTCCAGGGCAACGGGCTCTTCAACAGGCTCTCCGGCCACCTTCATACGACTTCGTTTTTTCCTCTTCGGCTTGCCGTCATCGACCGGCTGCTCCGCCTCCAGAACCACCACTGGTGGCACTTTAACCGCTGGGGCTTCTACCGGGAGGACTCTCTCTGCCTCTACCTGAATCTGTGGCTGAGTATATTCCTGCACCGCCACTTTTTCCCGCTTGATGGCAACCAGCTCCAGCTGGTTCATAAGGAAAGACGGCTTACCTTTTATCGTCACCTCAATATCGTAATCGTTTTCTATCTGCGCCAGTTCACGCTTCTTGCGGTTCAGAAGATAATAAGCCACGTCAAGCGGCAGCTCACCACGCACCTCTGAAGCCGTCCCTTTGGCGGCAGCGCCATGGACCTTGCGCAGAAAAGAGATGGCCATACTCTCGACCCCTTTGACTTTGCCTCTACCGGAACAGTGCGGGCAGTCAAGGATACTTCCCTGTTCAAGGGTCTGCTTAATCCGCTGCCTGGACATCTCCAACATGCCGAACTGGGAGATCCTGCCAACGGTCACGCGGGCCTTATCACCCTTTAACGCCAGCTTTAACGCCTTTTCAACCTCCTTGACATGCTTCATCTCCCGCATGTCTATCAGGTCAAGGACGATGAGCCCGCCAAGGTCGCGCAGCCGCAGCTGCCTGGCAGCCTCGTCCACCGCTTCCAGGTTGGTGCGAAAGGCAGTGTCTTCGACATTACGCTCGCCGGTTGATTTACCCGAGTTGACATCTATGGAGACAAGCGCCTCTGTCGGTTCAATCACCAGCGACCCGCCAGATTTGAGTAAAACTTTTTTCTCGTAGATCTGATCAATCTGCTCCTCTATCTGAAAGCGGGAGAAGATGGGACGTTTTTCCTGGTGCATTTTTACCCGTTTCTCAAAACTGGGCATGGTCTCCTTGAAGAACGCTTTTGCCTCCTTGCAGACCTCCTTGCTGTCGACCAGAACCTCATCAATATCAGCAGAAAAGTAGTCACGGATTGTCCTGATGACAACAGCATATTCCTTGTAGATAATGGCCGGAGCCTTAATCTTCGCCCCTTTTTCAATGACTTCGTCATATTTGGCCAGCAGCTGGTCCAGATCGTACTGCAACTCCTCAAGAGTTCTCCCCATTGCCTCCGTCCGGATAATGTAACCGACCCCTTCACGGAAAGTCATGGCAGCGGCGAGCTCCTTCATCTTCTTCCGCTCACCCTCCCCCTCAACCTTTCTGGAAATCCCGGTGGAATCACTCCCCGGCATGAGCACCATGTAACGTCCGGGGAGGGATATGTAGGTCGTTACCGCTGCACCCTTCATATCCCGCTCGTCCTTCTCCACCTGGACGATCAGCTCCTGGCCGCGACGAAGGACATCCTGTATCCGTGGTCGCCGCTTGCGCTGCTCCTCAGTGACATCCTCTCGCCACTGCCAGTTGTCCGGGTGAAGTTCACCCAACTGGATAAAGGCCGGTTTCTTGAGGCCGATATCAATGAAAGCAGCCTGCAGTCCCGGTTCAACCCGGAGCACGACCCCCTTATAAATATTTCCCCGCATCTGTTCACTGCCTGCGATCTCGATATCGAGATCTATCAGGCGCCCATTCTCATCGACAATCGCAACCCGCGACTCTTCCGGATGAAGGGCATTGATAAGCATTTTCTTTGGCATTTACTCTGATCCTTTTCAACCTGCGCCAGTTTGCCTGACTGCAGGACGCCGCAGCTTCTATTCTGCAGCTTTGTTAAATTGTGTCAGTCAATCCGCTGACGATAGGCATTAAGAAACCTGGCATCCTCAGCATAGGTGGTTGGGTAGATGAAAGGTACCTGTTGCGGCGTCATGTCACTGTCAACATTCCTGAAAGTAAACAGGCAGGAGTTGGAAAGCGCCTTTTCCCCGGCACCGCGATTGAACCTCTCTATGTCTGACTGTACCGAGATTGTTGTCTTGCCGGTATAAACAACTCTGGCACTGAATTTCAGCTGGTCGCCCAGCAGCACCGGTTGATTGAAATTAATCCGGTTCACCCGGCAGGGGATAACCCTGCCGGGCGCTATCATCTCTGCGGCCAGGGCGGCTATTTCATACGACCTTCTCATCAGGTAGCCGCCAAATATTGTCCGCGGAACATTCTCCTGATCCGGATATGCCCGGCAGTGAGATTCAAGGAGAAGATCCCTGACAAAAATCCCCTTGAAGGCAGAGTTTTCCTGCTCCTTATGCAGACTCTTCAAAAAAAGATACTCGTCCAGTGAGGGCATCTCCTCAGCCTTGACCAGACTGTCACGGTACTCCTGACGGCGGGCATTCGCCTTGTTGTATCTGGCCTCTTCCTGAGGAGCTTTGTAGTCAAGTGGCGGTAGCGACAGGCTCTTGGCCTCAACGCAGTCCGTTGAACGGGCAACCATGGTAAAATAGCAACTGGCAACGTGGCACGACCTTGTCCCGAGATGTTCAACCCGGATGCCAACCTCAAGGGAAGACCTGCCGACATGATTAATCTGGGCGGAGAAAATGAGGTCATTCATTGTATCTGCCGGGTTACGGACAATGACACTATCAATAGCTGCAGTTACAACCCTTGCCGTGGGATAGAAACGGTGCACGTAAGCCAGGGCCGTATTTTCAGCAACCTTGTCCAGAGTCTCCAGCAGTTTACCGAAACGGATATTGCCGACAATCTCCCGCTCGCTGACGAGAAAGCGCCGCGCCAGCTCCCTGTCAGTGGAAAACGGCAGCACAAAAAGATAGCGGGTATCGTGAGGGGTCAAGTTCGGTACTGAATTATCTTCAGACTCTTTCGGCGGCATCAGCTGCTCTCCTTCGAAAAAACAGGGTTAAAGAGAATAACTTTAGTCTAAAACTCTGGAACTATAACAGAATTCTCAAGACTTGCACATTCAAAAGCGTTTATTATCAGTTTAAGCATCGATGAAAATTGACTTTACCACCGCTGTTTCCATAGAATGGAAGCAGATTTACGTAAACAACAGCATCACTGAACCACAAAGGCAGGTCATGCTCCACCTAAAAAACGTCACAAAAGAGTTTGCCGGCAAACCTCTTTTCACCGACATCTCCTGGCACCTCAAAAAAGGTGAAAGAGTCGGACTGGTCGGCGAGAACGGCGCCGGAAAATCAACCGTCATGCGGATCATCGCCGGGCAGGTAGAGCTTTCTTCCGGTGAACTCCAGTTTGCCAAAGGGGCGACAGTTGGCTATCTGCCTCAGGACGGGATCGTCTCCCGCGGCAAAAGCCTCTTTGAAGAGGCTCTCTCCGCACTCAAAGAACTTCAGTCCATGGAGGAAGAGCTTCTGGCTCTGACGACCGAACTTGAAACCATTGACCACAAAGGACCGCGCCATGAAGCCGCGCTTGACCGTTTCGGCCAGTTGCAGGAAGAGTTCCGGGTCAAGGGTGGCTACAGTAAAGAGGCCGATGTCGGCATGGTATTGACCGGTCTCGGCTTTCTTCCGGAGCAATGGGACCGGGACTGCGGCACATTTTCAGGCGGCTGGCAGATGCGGATTGCCCTTGCCAAGCTCCTTTTGCAAAGGCCTAACGTCCTGCTTCTTGATGAACCGACCAACCATCTTGACATCGAGGCGAGAAACTGGCTGGAGGAGTACCTTTGCAACTACCCGTTCTCCGTAATGCTTGTCTCCCACGACCGCTTCTTTCTCGACAAAGTCTGCAGCCGCATCGCCGAAGTCTGGAACCATACAATCAGCGACTACCATTGCAACTATTCCGGCTACCTTCTCCAGAGAGAAGAGCGGGTCTACGCTCTCAGGGAGGCAAAGCGCCGCCAGGATGATGAGGTGGAAAAACTGGAAGACTTCATCAGACGCTTCCGCTACAAGGCGGATAAGGCTTCCCTGGTCCAGTCGCGGATCAAGATGCTGGAGAAGATTGAAAGAATCGTCATACCGCCGGAGCGGAAAAAGATTCATTTCAACTTTCCCGACCCGCCGAAAAGCGGCCGGGTGGTGATGGAACTGGTCGGCATAACTAAGAGTTACGGCGCCCATAAAGTTCTCGATCAAATCTCACTGACCGTCGAAAAAGGTGACAAGATCGCCCTGGTCGGTCATAACGGCGCGGGAAAGTCCACCCTGATGAAAATTCTCAGCGGCGGAGAGTTCCAGGGTGGCAGCAGGCTTGACGGCCACAACGTCGTCATCGACTACTTTGCCCAGGATCAGGCTGAGGCACTCCACGGCACAAAGAGTGCCTATGACGAGCTTTACACTGACGCCCCCTACGACATGGTACCACGGCTGCGTGATCTGCTCGGTGCTTTCCTTTTTTGTGGCGATGATATCTACAAAAAGGTCAATGTCCTTTCCGGCGGCGAGCGCAACCGCCTTGCCCTTGCCAAAATGCTTCTGCGGCCCTCCAATCTCCTCCTCATGGACGAGCCGACCAACCACCTCGACCTCTTCAGCAAGGAGATGCTCCTTGATGCCCTCCGCACTTTTCCCGGCACGGTTGTCTTCGTTTCCCACGATCGCCACTTTATCGACGGACTGGCAACCCGCGTTGTTGAGGTCGAAGCCGGGGCCCTAACCTCCTATCACGGCGATTATGAGTACTACCTTGCCAAAAAGGAGGGGACGGTCAGCAATTCCCCTACGCACGTCACTGCCCCCGGACTCCAGCCTCCAGTATCAAAAGACGAACGGCAAAAACAGCGCGAAGATGATAAACAGCGGCAAAAAGAGGAGCGCGCCCAGCAAAGGCGATTGCAGGAACTGGAAGCAATTATCGAAATAACCGAGACTGAGCTGAAAAACATAGAAAGCAATCTTGCCGACCCGGAATTAGCCGGCGACTATGCCACTCTGCAAAAGCTTGCCGGTGAACACTCTACAACCGAAGCACAACTGGCGCTGCGCTATGAAGAGTGGGAGGAGTTGCAACGCAACATCGCCTCCCCTCCTTGACACCTTCCCCTTGAGTAGTTACTCTTAACAGGAAGCACAACAAGCTTAATAATTTTCCATTAAACACCAAGGCTCACTATGCCCGATAATACTCATATTCCAGAAACGGTTCCATTGTACCAACTGCGGGAGATGGTTGTTTTCCCGTACATGCTCTTCACCATCTTCCTGAAAGGATGGGAACTGCCGCTGTTCGAGGCGACAGGCAACTACAATAACCTGATCGCCCTCTTCAAGACCAGACGGGAAGGTGGTGAGGCCATTGCCGAATCGATTCATGATATCGGGACTATCTGCCGCGTCACCAAAATTACCCGCCTTGAGGATGAGACCACAAAAGTGACTCTTGAAGGTATCTCCAGAATAAAGCTTCTGGAAGTAGTTACAGAAAGTCCTTTCCCCCTGGTCCGGATCGAAGCAATCAGTGAATTTGTCGAAAAAACCATCGTTTCCGACGCCCTGGTTTCAAGCCTCTCGGCGCTTTTAAAAATATCCCTCTCTTATGGCCGTCCTCTGCCTGATGACGTCATGAAAATGATCAACTACATCGACAACCCGGCAAGGCTCTCCGATCTGGTGGCCATCTACATAAACCTCTCTCTGGATGAGCAGCAGGAGATTCTGGAAACGATCGACCCGATAGAGAGGATCAAGAAGGTCTACACCAGTCTCACCAGTGAAGTACAACGCCTCCAGATAAAGGGTGAGGTGCAGGCCGAAGTTTCCAAGCGGATGGGGAAGACCCAGAAAGAGTACATTCTCCGGGAGCAGATGAAGCAGATCAAGGAAGAGCTTGGCGATGAAGAGCAGTCAGATACTGACCTGAACGAACTGAAGAAAAAACTGGCAACGACAGCTATGCCTGATGAAGTGCGAGCCATTGCCGAAAAGGAACTGAAACGTCTGGAGCGGATCAACCCTGCTTCGCCTGAGCATACGGTTGCCAGAACCTATCTTGACTATCTTACCGGCATGCCCTGGCTGGTAAGCACACTGGATAACCGTGACATTCTTCAGGCAGAACAGA
The DNA here is from genome assembly GCA_963787125.1 of uncultured delta proteobacterium. GTDB lineage: Bacteria > Desulfobacterota > Desulfuromonadia > Geobacterales > DSM-12255 > VEOV01. The sequence continues at coordinate 42,826 of CAWBBV010000007.1, read as the reverse complement.
TTCTCAATGATGACCATTACAACTTGACGAAAGTAAAAGAGCGAATCCTCGAATATCTGGCGGTGCGCACCCTGAAAGAGAACATGAAGGGACCGATCCTCTGCTTTGTCGGCCCCCCGGGGGTAGGTAAAACAAGTCTCGGCCGTTCCATTGCCAAGGCTCTCGGCCGTAAGTTCATCCGCATCTCCCTTGGCGGCATGCGGGATGAAGCGGAGATCCGCGGCCATCGACGCACCTATATCGGCTCCCTGCCGGGAAGAATCATTCAGGAGATTTACCGCTGCGGCGCCAATAATCCGGTGTTCATGCTCGACGAAGTAGACAAAATCGGAGTGGACTTCCGCGGCGACCCTGCCAGCGCTCTTTTGGAAGTGCTCGATCCGGAGCAAAACAACACTTTCACCGATCACTACATGGATGTCCCTTTTGACCTGCGCAATGTCATGTTCATCACTACCGCCAATCAACTCGACCCGGTACCTGCTGCGCTGAAAGACAGAATGGAGATTTTGACCCTTTCCGGCTATACCAGCGAGGAGAAGGAACATATCGCCAATCGCTACCTCATCCCCAGGGAGATCGAGGAAAACGGCCTCCTCAGCACCCCCCCGACTTTTGAATTCCCCGCCCTGAAGCGAATTATCAGCGACTATACCCGCGAAGCCGGAGTACGCAATCTGCAACGTACCATCGGCTCAGTCTGTCGCAAACTTGCCAAGGAAATCACTCAGGGGAAACCGCTCAGAACTCCGATAACTGCTGAACTGGTGGAGGAGTTTCTTGGTCACCCGAAATTTTTTAATGAAGTTGCTGCTGAACATGACCGGATAGGGGTCGTAACCGGCATGGCCTGGACGGAAACCGGCGGCGATATTATCTTTGTGGAAGCGACCCGAATGAAAGGCAAGGGTGAACTGATCCTTACCGGCTCCCTCGGTGACGTCATGAAGGAGTCTGCCCGGACGGCGCTCTCCTATGCCCAGGCAAACCGGGCGGCATTGGGAATTCCGGAAGACGCCTTTGAGGAGACCACCATCCATATCCATGTGCCGGCCGGAAGCATCCCCAAAGACGGCCCTTCCGCCGGCATCACCATGGCAACTGCCCTGGTGTCGCTCCTGACGGGCCGCCCGGCCCGCCGTGACACCGCCATGACCGGCGAGATCAGTCTGACCGGGCGCATCCTGGCCATAGGTGGATTAAAAGAAAAAGTGCTGGCAGCTCGGCGTGCCGGTGTGACTAAATTGATCATTCCGGCAAGGAACATCAATGATCTGGATGATATCCCTGCAGAGATTCACAAATCACTGACATTTATTTTCGTAAAAGAGCTTGGTCAAGTCCTCTCTGAAGCGTTACAGTAGGGAAGAGACCATGCCGATACGATATACCGAACAGAAAATTCTTTTCTTCCTGGCCGAACTTCAGGCCGTTGCCAAACTGGCAATCAAGGCTATTGCCAACATATTTTCACGTCCGCTTTACTACCGTGAGTTTATCACCCAGCTGGACAAAATCGGCGTCGGCTCCCTCTTCATAGTCTGCCTGACAGGGCTATTCACCGGCATGGTCATGGCTCTGCAGGCGCTGATCCAGCTCAAACCGTTTGCTGCCACCAGCTATGTCGGCGGAATGGTGGCAGTAACGATGATCAAAGAACTTGGGCCGGTACTTTCATCCCTTATGGTAGCCGGCCGGGTCGGCTCTGCCATCACAGCAGAGCTGGGCACAATGATTGTAACTGAACAGGTAGATGCGATGCGGGTTGAAGGCACAGATATCGTCAAGAGACTCGTGACGACCCGACTCAAAGCGATGCTGATTGCCATGCCGCTATTGGCGGTTGTGACTGATACCATTGCGATTTCAGGAGGCTACATCATCGCCTCCGGCTATCATATCAGTCCGCTGATGTACTGGAAATCGTTGCCGCAATTCATGAAGTTTCAGGATCTCATCGAAGGGCTTGCCAAACCCGCCTTTTTCGGCTTTCTTATCGTTATGATCGCCTGTCACGTCGGGCTCAGAGTCTCTGGAGGCGCAGAAGGTGTCGGTGTCGCTGTCAAGCGGACAGTGGTCCTGGCATCGGTCTTCATCCTCGTGTCAGACTTCTTTATAACCAAGATGTTTATTGTGTTCAGGTAACCCCTTTCATAAATATAACCCATCAACCGGCAAACAAACGGCAGTCTTGATTGTAACTGCTTTTTAAGGAGGTTTTACTGTAGATGTTCAACCGCGCGATTCTTCTGTTTTTGTTTTTTTTCTTTATCACCCCTGACTCCCACGCAGCCCAAGCAGACGTAAATGTACCGATACTGCTGTATCACCGTTTCGGTCCAACCGTGGCAGACGGCATGACAATCAAAACTTCGGTATTCGAGGAACATCTCAAATATCTCAGGGATAACGGCTATAAAGTTATCCCGCTGCGCAAGCTTGTTGACTGGTATCAGAAAAAAGGCCCGGCCCCGGCGCCAAAGTCGGTGGTGATTGTCGAAGATGATGCCCACAAAACAGTCTATTCTGATATGTACCCCCTGGCAAAAAAATACAATGTGCCGGTGACAATCTTCATCTACCCGTCAGCCGTATCCAATGCAAAATACGCCATGACCTGGGATCAACTGCGGGAGCTCAAGCAAAGCGGCCTCTTTGATTTCCAGTCACATACCTACTGGCACCCTAATTTCAAGAGGGAACGTAAAAAACTCAAGCCAGCCGATTTTGACAAGCTGGTATCAAGTCAGCTGTTAAAAGCTAAAGATAAAATCAACAAAGAGCTCGGGGTTACTGTTGATCTGCTGGCCTGGCCGTTCGGCATTTACGATGATGATCTTCTCAAAAGGGCGGCAGCCGCCGGGTATACGGGCACCTTCACCATTGAGCGGCGCCATGCTACCGCTGCAGATAATGTCATGAAGCTGCCACGCTACCTGCTGATAAATGTTGACCAGGGGAAAAGTTTTGCCGCTGTTCTTGCCGGTACCGCTCCGAAGCGAAATGTCGTCTACTGATCTTAAAAAACACCCCTGCCCGGACTGCACCTTCTGCCAATGGTGCAGTGATGACCGTTGCGCGCTCTGCTTACGGTCAGACAGCTGCTGCAAAAAGAAGCTCTCAATAGCTGAGCAGATAGCGCTTTATGATGAGGTTAATCGCAAGAATCAGCCTGAATGCGGTGCTGATGAGACAGTAGATTATCTCCGCGATTTCGATCTGAAAATTATCCAGCCAAAATCCGGCTACCGGTTCTCGCTCGACCCGCTGCTCCTAACTGATTTTGCTCCCGGCGGAAAAGCCGAGATTCTTGATCTTGGCGCTGGCTGCGGCGTCATCGCCCTGATTATGGCGCGTAAAAATTCGCGGGCAACCATTGCAGCAGTGGAAGTTTCGCCGCTGATGGCGGAAATCGCCCGCCGCAATGTCGTTGACAATAATCTTTCCGGAGGGGTCACTGTTGTAGAGACAGATATCTTGCATCTACCCCAAAAGTACCGCGCCGACAGCTTCGACCTTGTCATGGGCAATCCGCCTTACAGACGTCCGGGAGAAGGCAAAGTAAGTCCAAAAGCAGGACGCGACATTGCCAGACACGAGTCAACTGCAACACTTGCCGACTTTCTCTCAATAGCGAAAAAGATGGTTAAACCCGGGGGGAGTATCTGTTTCATCTATCATCCGGAGAGACTTGCAGAACTGCTCGCTTTGTCACTCCAGCTCAAACTCTCCCCGGCAAGGCTGCAGATGGTTCATGGAGACTTTTCACTGCCGGCAAGAATGTTTATGCTGGAACTATTGAAAGGTAAAAAAAGTGCGCTTGAGGTACTGCCGCCTATCGTGGTAAAGGATTCTATCTACGGGGAGAAACAGCAAGCTGGGATGAGAAGAGCGCAATGAAGGCATCACGGAGTTCAGGGTCAGCAATCCCGGCCGTGCGCTCCTTTAGCAGCTTCACCTCTAAGTCGGAGAGAATTCGTTTCTGGACATTAGCTGCAGAGGTATTATCAGAATTGTGCTGTATAACCCCCTGCTTAAAGAAAAGATCGTTTACCAGCGGCTCACCTATGGCGCAGTTCAGCCGGGAGATTATATCCAGCTTCATCATGGAGAGCTGCTGCATCCAGGCAGAACCGGAGACCCGGACAGTCAGCGTTCCCTCCCTGAAAGCAACAGGAGTGGCCTTACTGGCGATATGATCTCCGACCGCTTCGCTCCAGAACTGCCAGGCTTTTGCTTCTCTGAGCCGTTTCTGTGCAGGCGTGCCGGCAAAAACCGACTCCAGAAGCGAGGCCAGCGGCAGCGGCCGTTTCATTTTCGGGCGTTTTTCAGCCATCAGCATCCCGCTTTCTTCTGATCCTGGCACCGGCGATCTGGCCAATAACAGCCCCACCGATGGTAAGAGGAATGAATTTCCAGCTGTATCCTGACTTGATTCTGAGGTATATGATTAAAGGGATGCTGATATGGATATAAAAGTACCAGGCAAAGCTGAATTTTTGCACGGCCTGACGAAGGTAGCCAAGGGGAAGATTCACGATGATAGCCAGAGCAATCAGGCCGATGAGCAGAACAGGCATATTCATCCGAATATAGTAAGCTCCTAATCAGGGCAATGTCAATCCTACTTATACTGACAGGGAAACAAGATGGTACATGAAGGCGATTATGTCGCAATTTTCAATTCGGTTCACAAGGTCATGAAAGCTGAGAAACTCCTCAAAACAGAGAAGCTGCCCATGCTGTTGATCCCTGCTCCGCGGGCCCTCAGCTCAGACTGCGGTCTGGCCATCCGTTATGCATCCGCAGACCGTGAGCAGATTGAGCCACTTCTATCTGCAGCTTCTCTCCTGCCGGAAGAGATCTACCGGAAGTCCGGAGAGCGTTTTGTCCGCGTGGACAACCTGCTGTGAAGCCTCTATTTCTTAACCCTCCGACTTTTGAAGATTTTGACGGCGGCGCCGGCGCGCGCTACCAGGCTTCCCGCGAAGTCACCTCTTTCTGGTACCCAACCTGGCTTTGCTATCCTGCCGGGATGATACCCGGTTCAAAGGTTGTGGATGCTCCTGTGCAGCGCTTTGATCTTGCCGCCTGCCTTGAAATTACCAAAGAGTTTGACATGGTTGTCATGTACACCTCCACACCGACTCTCGCCATTGACATCGATACTGCCAGAGCCATCAAAGCGCAACGCACCAATATTGTGACAGTTCTGGTCGGGCCGCATGTCTCGGTCCTGCCGGAAGAGTCACTCAGACAGGCTAATGGCGCGGTCGACATAATCTGTCGCGGTGAATTCGACTACTCCATAAAAGAGCTTTGTGAAGGGGTAGATTGGGAACGGGTTGACGGTATCAGTTTCAAGAGAGGCTTTGACATCGTTCATACTCCTGAGCGCCAGCCAATAGCCAATCTTGATGCTCTACCCTTTGCATCCAGAGTTTACAGCCGCGACCTGCCGGTTAATGAATATATCATACCTCACTTCCGTCACCCCTACGTATCGATATACTCCAGCCGTGGCTGCCCGTCCCGCTGCATCTACTGTCTCTGGCCACAGACCTTTTCCGGTCGTTCAATGCGCTGTCGCTCGCCACAAAACGTTTTTGAAGAGGTAAAGTGGATAGTCGAAAATATTCCCCAAACCAAAGAGATCTCCTTCGACGATGACACCTTCACCGCTAATGTTGCCCACGCCCGGGAGATTGCAAGGCTGCTGAAACCGCTCGGCATCTCCTGGACGATAAACGCCAGGGCAAACTGCGATTACGGTACACTGCAGATCATGCGTGAAGCAGGCCTACGGCACGTTGTTGTCGGCTATGAATCTGGCAATGACGGGATTTTAAAGAATATAAAAAAAGGAATAACCAAGCAGCAGGCACTGCGCTTTACCAAAGACTGTCAGAAACTCGGTCTATCGATCCATGGAGCCTTTATCATGGGACTTCCGGGCGAGACCCGCGAGACCATTGCCGAAACAATCAAATTTGCCATCCAGCTCGACCTTAACTCCGTTCAGGCGTCGATCGCCTCGCCCTACCCCGGGACAGAGTTCTACGATCTCTGTATCGAAAATGGCTGGATCACCTCTGACGCTTTCCTTGACGGTTCAGGCCACCAGCAGTGCACAATCAGCTATCCCGACCTCTCCAGCAGCGAAATCTTCAATTCCGTCGAGGAGTTCTACAACAAATTCTATTTCCGGCCTAAATATATCCTCCGCAGCATCGGCAGGATGATCGTGAACAGTGTTGAGCGGAAGAAACTACTGAAAGAGGGGCAGCAATATCTGGCGTACATGCGTAAGCGGCGAGAAGGACGCTGATCCGCTTATTCCTCTGAGAAACTTGCAAGGGAAGACACTTCCTTATCAATTCCAAGCTTCGGCAGCTCTGCCAGAAATGCCTGATAACTCTCCCCGGTAATCTGCTGCAGCAGCGATATCAGCCCCTCAGGGAGCGGCGCATATACCGTCAGCGCCGATTCTGTCATTGGATGAGGAAATGCCACTGCCAATGCATGGAGAGCATGGCCGCCAAGACCCTTGACCACAATACCGCCATAGCGCTTGTCACCCACAACCGGATGCCCGCAACTGCTGAAATGTTTCCGGATCTGGTGCGTACGCCCTGTCACCGGATAAACAGCTACAACTGCGTCGTAGCGTCCCTGAAAGATTCTCTCAAAGCGAGTCAGGGACTCTTTCCCCTCCAGCGGCAGATCAATCTCACCTTTGCTGTCAACTTGCCCCATAACGACTGCAAGGTATATTTTGCCCAGCCCCTCCTCCCTGATAAACCGGCCAAGAATGCCGGCAGCGGTCGGACTTTTTGCAAGGATGACTGCACCTGATGTGCCGCGATCAAGCCTGTTTACTGGTCTGAGTTTGCAGGGAGTTCCCCTGCGCTCCATATAGCTTTCACAGTGCAGCACAAGGTCTGGCCCGGTATCCTCGGCAGTGTTATGGACAGCCCGACCCGGCTCCTTATTGACAACAGCTATCATGTCATCCTCATAGAGTATATCAACAACCGGCCGCGTCTCTCTGGTAAGCTCTGCGCTTCTGCGACTCTCCTTAAGAGTCAGAGTATCATTAACTTTAAGAAGCTGTTCAGGACTGGTTGCTGCCCCGTTTAGCAGGACATGCCCCCCTCTTACGAGTTTCTGCATATAACCTCTGGTTGCACCAGGCATGAGATTGTTGAGGAAACTTTCCACCTGACGGCAGTGATCGGCAGTGGCAATTGTAAAAGTTAGCATTTAGTTTACTCCAGAAAAGATTTTACCAGCGGCTGCATGCCACCTTCAGCAGATTTTATCGCCAATTGACGTTCTTCAGCCGTAAGAATTTTTTTAAGGATTTTTGCGGCTTTCTTTTGGTTGCCGGCTATCGTCTCCGCCATTTTGCAGAGGATGCCGACCGGCACTCCACCTCGATAACCCTGTACCAGCTTCTCTATTTCGTCAATGCGCTGTTTCTCAGTCCAGGTACTAAAGAGTGCTGCACCGAGATCACTGTTTTGATCAAACATGGAATGGCCCCCTGCTGTCTGCAAAATTCTAAAAAGAAATGAAATGTATCAGCAGAGGGATGCTTATGCAAACTTCAAATAGCTATCTGAATTTTCTTGTATCAAGACAAACTATGTGATATTAAGTTAAATTTCCTACGAGCAGCTATTGGGGCTGCCTCTCCTTGCTCCGGGTGGGACCGGGGCTATCTGTTTCGCTGGAAACTGTGAAACACACAAACCGTAAGGAGGTTATAAAGATGAGCAGGATGTACGAGACGATCTATATCGTCAAACCTGATCTGGCTGAAGACGAGAACAAAGCTCTCACAACCAGAATCAACGAAGCCATCGCAAAGATGAATGGTGAAGTCAGGAAACTTGAAGACTGGGGGGTTCGCAAACTTGCCTACCCGATTAACAAGGTAGCCCGTGGCCGCTACATGTATCTCCGTTCTGACGGGGATGCCGCACTGATTGCTGAGCTGGAGCGTCGTCTCCGCCTTGACGACCGGGTAATCCGTTACCAGACAGTCAAGCTGGACAAGGACACAATCACTGCTGCACCGGAAATCCCGGTAGAGGCCGAAGAGACGGTTCCTTCAGAGGAAACCGCATCTGAAAACGAGTAAACTGACGGAGGCATATATAAAATGAGTGACGAAAGAAGTTCACAGCGCCCGAGCGGGCCAAGGAAGAAAAGACCTTTTCAGCGGAGAAAAGTATGCCGCTTCTGCGCCGACAAACAGGTAACCATTGACTACAAGGATCCCCGCACCCTCCGCTACTTTATAACTGAACGCGGCAAGATTGTTCCACGCAGAATTTCCGGGAACTGCTCCAAGCACCAGCGAGAGATAACAGAAGCAATCAAACGGGCCAGAAACATTGCCCTGCTTCCGATCGCCGGCACTCACGTTCTGCCATAGAGGTCACTGCGAAGATGAGTCTGCCCGGCAAAGAACTGCTTTTAGATGCAGTCAAAGGCGGGGTGCTGACTCTGGCGCTCTTCCTGGCGTACATTACATTTCCGGTATTAGGTCTTGCAGCCGGCATTTTTGCTCCTATCCCCTCAATCTATTATTACTGTAAGAGGGGAGCGGTTGTCGGCCTTTCCGTTTTTGTAATAACCCTGACTGTACTTATTATTATGGGGGACACCACTGTCCCCCTTCTTTACCTCCTGCAGACCGGTCTGATCGGGCTTTTGCTGCCGCTTTTTTATCTGCAGGGAAAAGGTTCAGCAAGGTCAATTGCCTACGCTGTTGGCATCAATGTTATCCTGATAGCTGTTTTCGCTGCCGCTTACATTCTTTGGGCAGGTGCTGACCTACAGGGCTCCCTCGTCAAAGGGATCAAGAGCAGTACCGAGCAGGCAATAACTGTTTATGGCAAGCAGGGGTTAACCCCTGAAGAACTGCAGTTTTTTACCCAGGGGGTAAGACAGGCTGGAGATCTCATTGCGAAGATTTTCCCGGCGCTGGCCCTGGTTGCACTTGCATCTTTTGCAACTGTCAACATGGCGCTAATATTCAGGCTAAGGGCAAAATGGCTGCCCAACATTCCTGAACCGGGTCGTTTACAAACGTTTAGAAATCCCGATATTCTCGTCTGGGCGGTAATCTCAGCTGGCTTTGCCCTGATGCTTTCCCAGCCTGATATCAGTAGAGTTGCACTTAATCTACTCATCGTGCTTGGCTTTACCTATTTTATTCAAGGATTGGCTGTTTTACTGACTTTTTTTCAGCGTATTTCAGTCCCTTCTCTGGCGAGAATAATTTTTTGGCTGGCTCTTGCATTCCAGCCTTACCTGGTTCTGGCAATCGTAATTCTTGGCTTATTCGACACATGGGGGAATTTTCGTACCCCAAAACAAAAAAACCTGTAAACAGGCTGGAGGAAAAATGAAAGTAATTCTGCTCGAAAACCTGGAAAACCTCGGACACATCGGCGATATTGTTAAAGTTGCACCTGGCTATGCGCGTAACTTCTTGATCCCCAAAGGTTTTGTCATGCTGGCAAATGAGAAAAATACCAAAGCTATGGAGCATGCCAAAAGACAGCTTGAGTACAAGAAAAACAAGATGCTTGAGCAGGCAAAAGCTTTTGCTGCAAAAATCGAAGGCATTGTCCTCAATCTCGTTCATCAGTCAGGTGAAGAAGGTAAGCTTTTCGGCTCCGTAACAAACATGGAACTGGCTGAACAGTTGAAAGCTCAGGGCATTGAGGTCGACCGTAAAAAAATCGCTCTTGCTGACCCGATCAAGCATACCGGTGAATACTCCGTATCTATCAAGATTCACCCTGAAGTGACTGCCACCCTTAAAGTGGTTGTTAGCAAGGCAGAGTAACAAGACTTTGATAGCAGGCTTGGGAAGGCGGCGCGGGATTTCCTGTGCCGCCTTTTTTACGGGAGGAATTAATGATAAAAATCGATTTTGCTAAAATGGGTGGCTTAATCCCGGCCATAATTCAGGATCACGTTAGCGGTGACGTGCTTATGGTCGCTTTTATGGATGAAAAGACCCTCAATCTGACCCTGGAAACGGGCAAGACCTGGTTTTTCAGCCGCACGCGCAACAAATACTGGATGAAAGGCGAAGAGTCCGGCAATACCCAGGAAGTTGTTGAAGCTTACACTGACTGTGATGCTGACTCGGTTGTTATCAGGGTCAAGCAGAACGGTCCGGCTGCCTGTCATACAGGAAACAGAAGCTGTTTTTATGTTAAATGGGAAAACGGTGCCTGGGTTGAAAACTCCAAGCCACTATTTGATCCGGCGGAGGTATACAAAAAATGAGTAATATCCTCAACTTCGGCATCCCGAAAGGGAGCCTGGAAGATGCAACTGTCGAGCTTTTCAAAAAAGCAGGTTGGAAGGTCAGCATCTCTTCTCGCAGCTATTTCCCCGGCGTTGATGATGATGAGATGAATTGCAAACTTATCCGGCCACAGGAGATGGGTAAATACGTGGAACGCGGCACCATTGATGTCGGAATCGCCGGGCGTGACTGGATCCGCGAAAACGATTCCGATGTTGTTGAAGTCTGTGAGATGGTCTATTCAAAAGTTTCTCGTCGCCCTGTGCGCTGGGTTCTCGTTGTTGCCCAGGATTCACCTGTTCAGAAGCCGGAAGACCTTCGTGGTGCCACAATATCTACCGAACTCGTGGGCTTCACTAAACGTTACTTTGCAGAAAGAGAGATCCCGGTTACTGTCGAATTTTCCTGGGGTGCAACTGAAGCAAAAGTAGTTGATGGCCTGTGTGATGCTATTGTCGAGGTAACGGAAACCGGTTCAACTATCAGAGCAAACAACCTCCGTATCGTTTGCGACCTGATGCAGTCGGTGCCTGTCATGGTTGCCAATAAAGCAGCATGGGAAATCCCCTGGAAGCGTTCTAAAATCAAGCAGATCGCCACCCTGCTGCAATCCGCACTTGCAGCTGAAGGCATGGTAGGCATCAAAATGAATGCCCCAGGCGACAAAATCGAGGAAATAACCAAAGTTCTGCCAAGCCAGAAGGCGCCAACGGTATCACATCTATACAAGTCTGACTGGGTATCTATTGAAAGTATCCTTTCGGAAAAGGATGTGCGGCAGATAGTCCCTAAACTGCTGGAACTTGGCGCAGAGGGGATTGTCGAATACCCGCTGAACAAGATAATCTAAGGCTGATCTCGAACTTTATAAAAAAAGCGGGGGTGAGATTTGAAATCTCGCCCCCACTTTTTTTTCGTAAAAAATAGTACTTTATAATCGGCTGATACCCCAGCGCTTGTGCATTGCCCTTTCCAGCGTCCCGAAAACAACCCTGTCAGTGATTAGACCGATTACAACAATAACGGACATGGTTGCAACGACCTGCGCCATATCGTGCAATTCTCTCCCCATCATTAGCGTTGAGCCGAGACCGGTGCTGACATAAATGAGTTCTGCAGCCATGAGCGCCCGCCAGGCAAAAGACCAGCCAAGCTTGGCGCCAATAAGCAGTGACGGCAGTGACGCCGGCAAAACTACGTATAAATAACTCTTCCATCCAGTTGCACCCAATACTCTGGAGGCACGGATATAAAGGCGCGGTATATTTTTCACTCCATCACGAACGGAAAGAATAATAGCCATAACCGATCCCATTATAACAACGAATTGCATGGAAGCCTCACTCAGTCCGAACCAGAGAACTGCCAGCGGCATCCAGCAGATACTGGGTAGCGCTTGCAGACCAAGTGTCAACGTCCCAAGTGTGTTATCGAGAAGCACAATTCTTCCGAGCAGAAGTCCCACGGGTATTCCGATAAAAAGGGCAACAGTGTAACCGGTCAGCAAGCGCTTCATGCTGGCAAGAATAGCACCCTGCATGGTGCCATCAGTAAATGTCTGCAACAGTGAAGCAAACACCTGCGAAGGCGAGGGGAACAGCAGTTCGCTCCAGAAACCGGCTGAGACCAGCAGTTGCCATGACACCAGGATGAGCAAAAAGAATATTATCCGTGCAACTGATTTTTTGATGAACGATAATTTTCTTACTTTGAGCCTTTGCTGAATGACTCTTTCTGTGGAGATTTCCTGCCTGCTTTGCGGCGTATCAGACATGTACACCACCTGCTCTCAGCACTTCCGAACTCAGATCATCCCTGAGGACAGAAGCAATTTTTACCAGATCGACATCTTCTAAATGCCTGTGCCTGGGAAGATCGATTGAGTACTCCTTGCTGATTCTGCCACCCTTTGGCGACATAAGCAGTACGCGGGTTCCGAGTCTGACTGCCTCGCGAACATTGTGCGTGACAAAAATGATCGTCTTCCCGGTCTGCTCCCAGATAGATTCTATCTCAACATGAAGCTGATCACGAGTCTGGGCGTCTAGCGCCGCAAATGGTTCATCCATTAACAGTATCCCGGGATTCAACGCTAGTGCTGCAGCGAGCGCAACGCGTTGTTTCATCCCTCCGGAAAGCTCATGAGTCCATGCCCGTGCAAATTTTTCCAGTTTGACCAGCTTCAGCAGCTCAAAGGCCTTGGCAAGCCGGTCACTTCTCTGCATGCCGGCCATTTTCAAGCCGAATGAAACATTATCCAGAACATTCAACCACGGAAACAGAGCAGCTTCCTGAAACATGACAACGCGCTCCGGGCCGGGGGAGGTTATCTCCTTATCATCAACCATGATACTGCCGCTATCAGGCGTCTCCAGCCCGGCGACAAGATTGAGGAAGGTTGATTTTCCGCATCCCGAAGCACCGAGAACACAGAGAAACTCACCGGCGGAGATTCGCAAAGAGACGTCAGCCAGCGCCTGAACAGGTCCTGACTGAGAAAGGAAAAGTTTGGAGACATTGTTGAATTGAATATGAGGCATGGATCTCTTGTATCACAAACTGGATTAAAGTTCAGCCACTTAAGTTCATTTAATGACGGCAAGACCTCTTCTGGCGAGATTCTCATTGAGTAACGAGAGGTCTATTACTTCAGCGAGCGGAACTTTTGAATTTGAGGGGAGAAATCCAAGCTCACGAGCTCTTTCTGCGGCAGTATAGAGGGCAGCTCGGACAGGATCATACGATATTGTAAGTCGCGACATAGCATCGTGAAAGGTCGGCTCAGGGAGGAGCTTTTTAGATATTTTAGCAATTTCGCTGTTAATAATTTTCTCTGCTGCCAGCGGCGACTTATTTATTATCCTGGTGGCTTCAATATGGGCATCGACCAGCCTTGAGACCAGTTCTCTATTCTTATCAAGGAAATCTTTGCGAACCACCAGCACTGCTGTCGGGAACTTTCCGTCCGGCCAAAGAGATCTTTCATCCAGGAGAACTCTGCCGCCAGCCTCATCAACAAGACGCGCAACCCAAGGCTCCGGCACCCAGGCTGCTGAAATCCTCTTTTGTCCGAAAAAATCCAATATCTCACTGTTTTTAATCGGCATAACCTGTACGTCTCGGCCAGGCTTCAGCCCCTGTGACTTGAGCCAGTAGCGCAGCGAAATATCCTGGGTATTACCGTATTCCGGTGAGGCGATTTTCTTGCCTTTCAGGTCAGCAGCCGTCCGAATCCCGGAATCTTTCAGCACCACCAGTGATGCGCCACCACTGGCAGCGCCGGCAATAACCCTGAGAACCTTCCCCTTGCTTCTGAAATAGGCGTTGACCGCCGGATTAGGCCCGACATACGCCATATCCAGAGAACCGGCAAGCAGCGCTTCCATGGCTGTTGGCCCGGCATTGAACACTTTCCACTCTATCTTCCCGCCGCTACTCTTCTCAAATAACCCGTTTGCCCTGCCTACAAGAGCCTGTGCATGGGTAATATTGGCAAAGTAGCCGATGCGAACGAGTTGGGCAGCTTCAGCAGAGGTTGTCAGAGTGACAATGGCTGAGATAGCAGCAAGAATCGCGATCAAAAAAGGCATTTTATTGCTCCGCTACGACCATAAAGTTAAAAAAAGAGGGGGCTTTGTAAGCCCCCTCTTCTGATTCACAATGGATTTACAGACTACAGTATGAGGCCATCTGCAATAACGCCTGCATCTGTGATTGTCAGGGCTAATGCTGCATATGTACCACTAGCTTGGGTGCAACTGGGTCCTTGCCATTGGCTGCTCAGTTTGACAAAAACTCCACCCGTGCCGGTAGTTACATCTGAAGCTATACCGGTTGATACTCTGATCTCATCGCCGTTCGCGGCAGCAGCTGTTGCTGCTGCAATGCTCGGATAGTAGGCTGTCTTGGTTACATTGAAAACCAACCCGCCAGCTTGAGTTACAGTAGCCCCAAAAGGTTTATCTGCAGCCATTGAACTAAGTATACAGGTATCGCCGACTGTGCCAGCACAGGAACCTGTCCAGGCGCTGGCGGCGTAGCCTGAATTAGCCTTTACAGTAATGGTTGACCCGATCGGGAACATCGCGCTCTGGTGTGTTGCATCGATACCTGCCGGTGTACTGACAAGATAACCACTTGCAGCAGGTACCCAACCTGTATTGGTCAAGGTGAAATGAGTTTTCGTTATTGTCGCCCCGAAGGTTTTATCGGCATTCATATTTATACTACAAATGCCCGTTAACGTTCCGAGGCAATCACCTGTCCAGCTTCCGGCCAGGAACCCAGCAGGAGCCGTAAGGGTAACCGTCCCTGCCAGGAACTTAGCGCTCTTACTTGAGGCACCAATGCCAGCGGGAGTACTGGTAAGATAGCCGCCATTGGAGGCAAGCCAGTCGCCTGACAGCGTGTAGTAAGTACCGGTTAGCTCCGCAGCGGTTATCGTATGATTAGCTGCGACATTACTAAAAGTATAAGCTGTCGGACTACCGACTGTAACTGCGCCAGCTGTACCTGCGTCAACTGTAACTGAACAGACAGTGCTTTGAGTTGCCGGCTTGATATCAAAAGTACGCCCTAAACTGTTGACCTGAATTGTCCCGGAAGGTTCAATGCCGCAGTTTGGATTCGGCGTTGAAGTGATTGTGAACGGAAAGACTGGACCGATGAAAGAGCCAAAACTGGTCGGCTTAGCGCCAGGGGAGAGAGAGATAACTGCTGGCGCTGTGCTTAGATTACCTGTGTCGAAGACTTGAACTGTTTCACCGGCAGTCGCTGTGTTCATGGTCAAGAAAAGCTTTGTGCCATCTGGCGTCACAGAACTCCCGAATGGTCCGGCAGTTGCGAGATACGTAGTTGCAGAAACCGTATTGGCAGTTCCATCTATAACGTAAATCTTGTCAGAGCTGTTTGAAGGAGCAAAGATCTTGCTGTTATCATGCGTGATTGCAACCGAAACATTCCCATTGGCAGACTCGTTTCCAGTAGGTCCAGTGACAAGAGGCAGCTCAGTCACTATTCTGGTTGCAGTGTCAACCATTGAAGCTTTTCCGTTAAGACTTGCAACGTACAACGTTGCTCCGGTAGAATTTATCGTCAAACCCATTGGCTGTGCGTTATTTCCCAAACTAATCAGCGCTGACCTAGTATAGATGTTGCTGGTTTCATCAAGAGCGATCTCGGCAACTGTCCCTTGAGTGGAGTTGGCTACATACGCCTTGATCCCGTCGGGTGACAGCACCACACCTTCAGGATTGCTGATTGAAGAATCACTCACAGTCACTCGCCCTACCTCGGCAGCACCCTTTCCTGAGATATCGACAATTATCAGCGTATTACTCTTGACGCTGGCAACATATAGACGCGTTTCCGCGGCATTTACCGCCAATCCGCCAGGAGAATCAGTTCCGAGACCGATTCTTTTTACTACCAGATTTGTTGCGGTATCGATCACGACTACCTCATTGGTGTCCTGAAGACCGACATATGCAAACTGCCCGGATGCACCGACAGCAACACCATAAGCATATGGACGAATTGAGCCTGAATCAGGTAGATTGACTGTAGTCTTGATCGAGTTGTCGGCAGTATCAATCACCGAAACTGTGTGGGTGCCGCTATTGGCAACATATGCAAACGGTGCGGCAGATACAATGTTTGCCGTTGCCAGTACGCAGATGGCAGTCAGAAGTGACCTGAATTTCATGTAATCCTCCTCGGGATAATCAATTACGGAAAAGTCGATATTCAATCAAAGCAAATTTTACGCCAAAATCATTCCTCCAGCCTGCCTTTTCAAGACTACAGAAAAGGGCTGTTTTATCAGGCAGTCAGAGGACTGTTAGCACTTTGAGAAAACGGATGCAGTTTTCATTAAAGCAGCTTCTACGTTATATAGCCGAGCATGCTAAAACTAGCCATCATATAGCCAGTCGCTACCAAGATTTTTCAGTGGTTTTAAAGTGACTTCCACCGGAACTCCATTACCACTGGTGAATCTTGGGGCAACTAGCCCGGTGATGAATCCTGCGCCGTAGCAGAAGTGAAGCAGTGTATATACCAACGGGAGCCTTAAGGCAAGCAGCACCCCCCCTCCCTGAACAGCTATCATCATATTGGCAAAAATTGCCACAAGGTAGGTGAGTGCCGGCAGATTATACCACCAGAAAGGAAAAAATAGCGGCAAGGACAGTGAGTAGAGCGCGAACAGCGCCGGGAGTACTGCTTTAAAACTCATGGAGCGGCTGATAAGGCACTGTTCGGCTCGCCCCTTGCCATAACCTTTCATCTGCCTGATGAAAGCAGCGAGATTCGGGCGCTGGCTTCTTTTTACGAACATTTCCGGATCGTGGAGAAGGCGCGCTCCGGACGCCAGCAGCCTGTCTATAAGCTCGTTCTCTTCATTAGGATACAACCGCTCATCCAGGCCGCCATAAGCAAGATAAACTTCTTTCCTGAAGGCAAGATTACAAAGAATCAGCTCCCTGTCATCGGTATTGCGCAGGATTCCATAACTGCGATAACGGTTCCTGATCGCCCCTCCCCCGAATGAAGAAGAAAGAGCCCAGGCTACAGCGCGCTGGAAAAGTGAATCTTCTGAAGGCGTTAAAGAGGGCCCCCCCAGAACGGCAACGGCCTCATCTTTAAAACAGGCAGCTATTCGCTTAAGGGCATCAGGAACTGCCAGAGAATCGTCATCAAGGAAGTAAAGAATGTCACCTTTAGCCATTTTTGCAGCCTGGTTGCGCTGACAGCTCGGCCTACGACCCTCGGCAACAATGACCTCGAAATCCGGCGAATCGGGAGCAAGATTTTTCAGCGCAGTAATCGCAACAACCGCACCACCCGGCTTCACCGGTATGACTATTGAAATTTTCATCGCCGGTAACTTAACATACGATAGTGAAGGTGACAAGGCTCCTGTCTAAATTGCCAGTTTGCAGTTTAAACAGATAAGGGTATTATGCAGAGTCAAGTCAGTGGGGAAATTTTTCAATTATGCTATTTGCGGTCAGTGAAGAAAAACAGAGGCTGCTCTGCAAGCGGATGGCAGAACTCGGCGTGGTTGAAGCAGATTTCAGGGAAAACTTTATCCGCTCTTCAGGTAAAGGCGGGCAGCATGTTAATAAGTCCTCTACCTGCGTCCAGCTCTTACATCTCCCCTCAGGGCTGGAGGTAAAATGCATGCGCGAACGTAGTCAATCCGTAAACCGTTTCATTGCCCGCAGGGAACTGCTTGAAAAGATAGCGGCCGGGATGGGACTTACTACTGCGGTGGATATTAAGAGAGACAGAATTAGACGGCAGAAATCGCGTTCAAAGCGCAGAAGAGCCGAAAAAGATGAGGTATAATGAGCAACGATACCCCCCGCCTGCTTGAATTCAACAAGATTCTTGACCGCATAACTCTTTTTGCCCACTCACCAGCGACGCTCCCGCTGATTCACCGGCTGTCCCCGCTAGGATCAAAGGTAGAAATTGAACTGCGTCTTTCGCTGATAGAAGAGATACGCACACTTTTTTTCTCAGGGTTAAGACTGCCGTTTGATCCTTTTGATGACATAGTCGACATAATTAATCTCTCCCGGGCAAAAGGCTCTTTACTGACTACCGATGAGCTTTCTCTGCTGCCCCCCCTGTTGAAGATCTCGCAACGGCTGACAGCAATTTTTCTCTATCGCGACGACATTCCGCTGCTTACGGAGTTCTCGCAGGACATTGCCGCCTTTCCTGAGATCCTGGAAGCTCTTGAGCAGATTATTGCGCCGGATGGAGGCCTTCTGGATACGGCATCAAACCTTCTTTTCACTCTCCGTAAAAACCAGAGACATCTTACGGGCAGGATAAGAAAGCGCCTCGAAGAGATCGTCAGAGAACGGCAGGTTGCCATTTTTCTTCAGGATGACTTCATTACTCAAAGGAACGGCAGATGGGTGATTCCTGTCAGGATGGACTCGAAAGGGATGGTCCCGGGCGTTGTCCATGATGTGTCCAGAACCGGTGAGACTGCTTTTATGGAGCCGATAGAGGTGATCGGTCTGGTGAATGAGCTTGAGAACCTGAGTGCAGAGGAAAAGGCCGAGCAGTTAAGAATCCTCCGAGAGATAACCGGCTGGATCAGGGAGGATGCTGACGCAATTCTTGCAAACTTCCGAGCTATGGTAAACCTCGACTTCCTCAACTCGATCGCCTGTTTTGCCGAACTTATAGACGCAAAAAAACCGCAGGTTGTCGATAACATGACGCTGGAAATAGTCGCTGGATTCCATCCGCTGCTCCTTTTACTCGCAAAGGAGCATGCTGTCTTGAATGTGGTCCCGTTCGACCTTAAGGTTGGAGAAGGTACCGGAATAAGAACTTTATTGATCACCGGGCCAAACACCGGGGGCAAGACGATCGCCCTCAAAGCAACCGGCCTCCTGGCTTTGATGGCTCAGTCCGGCTTACCGGTGCCGGCTGACAGGAAATCTGTCTTTCCAGCTAGTGCGCTGATAACCGCTGATATCGGCGATGAACAGTCTATTGAAGAGAGCTTGTCAACTTTCTCGGCTCACGTCCGCAAAATAGCTGCAATACTTCAACGGGCAGATGAAAGAACAATCATTCTTCTTGATGAGCTCGGGACAGGAACCGATCCTGTTCAGGGTGGGGCTATCGCTTGCGCTACTCTGGCAGAATTCATGAAAAGAGGTTCGCTCGTCCTGGCGACAACACATCTCGTCGATATTGTCGCCTTTGTACAGAAAACCCCTGAGATGTTGAACGCTGCCATGGAGTTCGACAGTGAGACCCTGACTCCATTGTTCAGACTGAGCATGGGGGCACCCGGGCAGTCCCATGCTCTCGACATCGCCAGACGCTGTGGTCTGCCTGAAAGCTTAATAGTTACGGCCGGATCTTTAGTCGGAAAAATGGAGTCAGAATTTCACTCCCTTCTCGCTGAACTTAAGGAGAGCAAGCGAGTAAATGAAAGCCTGCATTGCGAGCTTCTCAATCGTGAGGAGCAGGTTTATGGACGAGAGAAAACCATTGAATCCGCTTTAGCAGATCTGGACCGGATCCGGCGCGAAGCAAGAGAGAAAGGGTTATTGGAGGCAAAAGCGCTTGTAAATTCGGCAAAGGCCGAGATTAACAGAATTCTTGATGAAGCAAAAAAAGAGAAAAGCAACCAGTCTGCAAAAAAAATAACGCAGCTGGAGGCAAAATTAGTGACGCAACTGGACGAGCTCAACCCTAAAAAGATTATTGCGGCTGCGGTATTACAACCCGGCGCTACAGTTTACGTTAAATCCCTTGGCAACAATGCAACAGTATTAACTGTTGACAGCAGGCAGCAACGGCTCCGGCTGCGAGCCGGCAGCCTCGAGCTTGAGGTTCCATTATCAGCAGTTTCAGCAGCTGAGAATGAAAAACCGGGACGACCTGCCAAAATTAAAGGCACCCCCCAAAGTCGGCCTGAAGCTCTGCAAGAACTCAACTTGATCGGGTTAAGGGTTGAAGAAGCTCTGGTTGAACTCGATAAATTTCTCGACAGCTGCACTCTCCACGCCTTGAATGAAGTCCGGATCATCCATGGCAGAGGGACAGGTTCTCTGATGCGCGGGGTCAGGGAATATCTCTCAAGGAGCCCCCATGTTGAAGGTTTTCGCTCCGGAGAAAATTTCGAAGGGAGTGACGGTGTTACGGTGGTGAAGATCATGAATTAAAAATGAGGAGAAGATGCTTATCTTCTCCTCACATGTGTGCCCGGCAAGTCTATTTCACAGGCTCAGAGACTGAATCCAGCGACGGAGCCGGAGGCTGCACTGCAGGGGGGGCAACTTCTTTCATGGGGACGATCTCTTTCACGGGAAACGCAGCACCAATCGGTTGAGCAGCGATGCCATTTGAAGTAGCTGCGATCTCTTTCTGAGGGGGGACAACAGCCTCAATTTTGGGAGGGTTTTTGGCAAGATAGATTTCAAGTTTGATTTTATCGACTGCCTGCAACCCTTCTACCCTGTAAGAACTTTGCGGATACAGAGCCAAGAACTCTTCGAACTGCTTAAGAGCCAGTTCATTGTCCCCCTTCATCTTGGTCTCAACAGCCTGGTTGAACTTCAGCAGCTCTTCTTCACTCATTTCTAAAGTTTTATCTTTACCTTTCCAATAAATATCCGCAGATTCATCGTTCTTGGCTCCTCGTACGCCTCCGACTGCGGTCGTTGAAGCTGCCTTTTTCGTTGGGGTAACCTTCTCAAGTTTGTACTGAAGCTTGTCCCAGAACCCGTCCTTCTGCTCACCATGAGCTGCCGCAGCCGCCAGAATAAGTGTCAGAGAAAATATGATCCTTTTTATCATGGCTGAATCTCCTTGTCAGTACAGACGTTGTGTCAAACTTCTTGACATGTCTTTTTGCTTTTCAGTTCTAATTTCAATGCATTACCAATCAAAGTCTTGCCTCCCCCCGTGATTCTGGTTAAGAATGCCAGTTATGGAGGGCTAGCTCATGTCGTACCTATCCAAAACTGCCCGGTTTGTTGTCTGGATTTGCTCCAAGTTTACAAAGACCGAGATTGAACAGATCGTCGTCGGGTTGTCAGATGTCCTCGAAAATCGTAATCCTGAAGTTAAGCCAAAGGACGATTTCAAAGAGAAACATCCGAACTACAGAAACTTTATTGTCGATCCCAAGCCGCCACTGACTGAGCCCCCAAAGTTTAAAAAAAAGACCTCGATCAAAAAGACTACCGGCAACTCCTGATTGAGTACGAAACACTTCACGGAAAGTCTCTTGCTCCGGTCAAGCTCCGGGCGGGTTCATCACCGGTTCCAGTGCATGTCACCTGTCCCTGCTGCGGAGCGCCAAATACTTATCTCTACTTCAACGACGGAAAGAAGCGCTCTCAAGTTCTCTGCAAGGTTTGCTCTCAACTCTTCCAACTCCAACAGCGCTTCAGAACCAACAGAAAGTCAAAGCTCTTCTGTCCCCATTGCGGGCTGGCTCTCTTCAGGTGGAAGTCGCAAAAGGAAGTGACCATCCACAAGTGCCCAAATGATAACTGTCCTCACCGTATCCAGGCGCTTGCCAAGCTCAATAAAGCCGAGAAAGAGCTGATGAAAAAGAAAAGTTCTCAGTTCAAAATCAACTACCAGTACCGCGAATATCACTACAAACCGGAAGAGTTGGAACTCTCTTCTCCGGACAAACCGCCGGTCGAACTGGCGAGAATCCATAACAGCGAAAACGTGCTTGGCCTGATTCTGACTTTCTATGTTTCATTCGCCGTTCCGGCCAGAAAAACTGCTCAAATCCTGCGCGAAGTCTTCTGTATCAAGGTTTCTCATCAGACAGTTCTCAATTATGCCGCTGGCGCCGCCTGGCACTGCCACCGATTCAATCTCAAGCATAAAGGCCATATCGATAATATCTCTGCAGGTGATGAGACCTACATCAAGATCCTGGGCAAGCACCATTATGTCTTCTTTTTTATCTCGGCAAAGAACCTGAAAATCTCCGCCTATCACGTGGCCGATAACAGGGGCACTCAGCCTGCCATTATCGCTATGAATGAAGCCATCAGGACTGCTTCTGCCGATCAGCAAATAACCCTTGTCAGCGACGGAAACCCTTCTTATCCAGCTGGCATTCATTTCATCAATGCCCAGACTGATGATTCCCAGACGATTCAGCACAAAAAGGTTATTGGCCTCCAAAACCTTGATGCCGAGTCCGAAGAGTACAGATCCTTCAAGCAGCTCGTTGAGCGGCTCAACAGAACCTTCAAGTATCATGTAAGGCCAGCAGCAGGATTCAACAGCACAAACGGTGCGGTATCTTTAACTACGCTGTTTGTGACCCACTACAACTTCCTCAGGCCTCACATGTCGCTAAAATATCTACCACCGGTGCCTTTGCAGGAGTTGAAGGCACTGCCGACCATTCAGGCTAGATGGACCAAGATCCTCTCGCTAGCTGCCTGACTTCCCGTCTTCAAAGATCAATTTACTGATTGTTGTTTTAATCTGACCAACTATCTCACGTGCCTGGTCACAGAGTGGCTTGCCCAAAATTCAAGCCAGTAACCACAAAGTAGTGAAGTCACAGTCTGGACAGACTCGGAAAAGATGCAGATGAAGGGCATCGTTTACTTTCGAGTACTTTCCATTTCAATATCCCGGCTTTTCATGAAACTTTTGACACTATCAGTACAGAGTAACCTCTGCACTAAGTTACATGCTCCCTAAAAGTTCAATGGCAATTGTCCTGTGTTTCTTCACAAGCAACGGATCCTTCTTGCTGGCTCGCTGAAAAACTTCTGTCGCCTTCGCCTTATTATCAAGCTTCAGATAGCAAAGCGAAAGGTTTACCAGGATATTGGGGTCTGCCGGATCAAGTTCCGCGGCCTTTTCATATGCCTGCGCTGCCGCAGAGTATTCTTTTTTAAGATAGTATATATTTGCCAGGTTATTTACCACTTCAGCGCTGCCCGGAAAGATTGCCTGAGCTTTTTCCAGATAATTCCGAGCGTCGTCCAACTCTCCGGCTTCTCCGTATATTATGCCAAGTTGATGATATGCGTTCCCGTCAGCAGGATTGCTGTTAATCTGAACGAAATATCTATTACTGGTGTATTTAAGTTTGATTTTATTAAGCTTGACTAGCTCGTTTGCGTAACGATTGTCAATCTCAGCCCTTTTAACTACATGTGCACGCCACTCCGTAACTGGCAGAGTGGCCGGCTTGTATCTGCCCCAGGCTTTGCCGAGATCTGTAAATTCCAACCCTTTTTCCTTCCATTCATAATACTCCTTACTACCTGTTTCCCACGCCTTCATGAAGTTAGAGCCAACAAGAGTCAACTCAATCGGCGCCCATACCGTCCCCTCGTAGATTGCAAACATGCCATTCATGGTGGATTCGCCGAGCTCTGCCACCTGCCCTACAGCAAACATCATAAACAGGTGATCCGGTGTTCCAAGAAGCATTGTCCTTATGCCAAGGCCTTCAAGTGCAGCAGTGAAAAATACGACCAGATCTGTACAAACTCCCGAATTTCGTTTCAATGTCTCCCGAGGATACTGAACGTAATCTATGAAATTTGTTTTCCCTTCTACTATCTGATACGGGTTATTGGGATGCTGCAGGTATGTCATCCCGGTAAAGCCAAGATAATCGTAGATTGCTGCTGCATAAACGAGCGGAGAGCCGATATCCGAATATTGAGTCACCACTGACCTTGTGAATTCGAGAACAACCGGATCTTTCGAGGTAACGAAAGTCGCGACCCTGTCCTTATTGTTCCACATCATCCGGTGTTTTTCGTAAAGATTAATCGTGTTGTTCTTGGAGAAACTACGCTGCTTCTGATTCTCGAAATAAGAGGCCTTCAGTTCTGTTTGCACCGGCGTATCTTCAGTCACTTCCAGGATTTTGTTATTAAATACCGCTTTAAGGGTCAGCTCACTGCTTTGCCTGGGAGGCAGGCTTTTTATCTCAGTTTCAGTAGCAAAATCCATGAACTCCTTGATATTGAAAGCAAGCTTCAATGCCACGATCTCATTTCTTGTGTTATTAGTTAGCCGTACCTTGCCAATGCCTTCATTCTCGTAAATTTTATAGGTATTAGAAAAAATATCGCTCATCTCAACAATATCTATTTCAAGTGGTGGTTTAGTGGCAACTATAGTCCTGACATCAACTCCGACCTGCTCACTCTCCATCCCATCAATACTTACAGCAGCAACTAAGTACCTGTAAGCTGTATCAGACCCCAATCCACCTTCTGAGTAGTTGCTTTCTTTAGTCTTGCCAAGGAGTATGGGTGACACATCCTTTTCGGCACTTGCCCGGTAAATGGCATAGTAGTCTATATAAGGCTGACCCTCAGATTTCCACGCCAGGTCCACTGACCACTCCTGGCTTTTAGCTTCGAGGGATACCGGCGCTTTAGGCGTAAACTTCATAGGTATGGCAGTCGAGCTTTCGATTGAAATATTCTCGTTACCACCTTTGACAAGCGCACTTACTCTATAAGAATAGCTTGCATCAGGCAGAACATCCTTGTCCTGATATGAAGTTGATGTTATCTCGGCAAGTTCTTTATATCCAAGGTTCTCAGGACCTGAACGGAAGACCCTGAACGAATCAACAACGGAATCATTGGGAATGTTCCAGGAAATATCAATGTTTCTCATCCCAGCTTTTGCGGCAACCCCTTGTGGTGGTGGTGGCGTATGGATAGTGATGAATTCCTGAATCCTGCTGTTACCGGTATCAGCTACCATAAAGCTGTTGCTGTCAATAACAGCTACGGCTGAAGGTTTTTTGAAGTCTCCCTTGCCTGCACCCTTGGCACCAAATTCTCTTTTGAAATCACCAAGGAGGCTGAACACTTTCAGGTTATTGCTCCCCTGATCCAGAACCATCAATTCGTTGTTGCTAATGACAAGCCCAACCGGCTCTTCAAGTTTGCCATTTCCTTGAGTCTTAGGGTTAAAGTCTCGCAGAGGTTCGCCGTTAGGAGCTAAAACCACTATCGAGTTATTTGATTCCAGCAATACGTATAGGTTCCCTTTTACATCCTGCTCCAGAGCAATAGGGCTTTCAAGTGGCTGCCCACCGACTCCCTTGGTAAAAGCGTTCATAAAGACCCCTTCCGCATTGAACACCTGTATCCGGTCATTTTTGGTGTCAGCAACGTAGATAAGTCCGTCTTTACTGATAAATATATCCCTTGGTTTTGAAAAATACCCTTCTTTGCTACCGGAGGAACCGACCTTGAGAACTATCCTGCCATCCTGATCGAGCTTAAGCAGTTGGCTCTCCTCCTTGTCGAATATCCATGGCATCCCATTAGGGTCTAAAGCAACAGCTACCGGATTTATATCTTTCAGCTTCAGGGTTTTTACAATTTTACCATTCTTGATTAAAACAACTGCCTTTTTGTCAGGCTCTATCGCATAAATTACCTTGTTTACTCTATCCAATGCAATTTTCTTTGCGGTCAGGCTTATGTCGCTTTTCCATCTGACCGCTGTCGGCGGGGCAACATTTAAAGGAAGATCACTTGAAGAGGATTTGTCTGTAGCAATTATCTGGACACTGTTTTTTTCAACGTCAACAGCAAGAACTCTGCCAGAACTGTCTGCAGATATCCCCCATAGCTCCTTGAACTGCACTCTGCCTGTCCCCTCCGTACCGAAAGAAAACAGTTTCTCTCCTTTAAAATTAAATTTGGTAATATTGTGATTATCAATATCAGAAACCAGAACACCGTCTTCGGTGATGCCTAAAGAAAAAGGTTTTGCTCCTGCAGCTATTTTACCGGCAAAGCTTCCATTCTGCCGGTAGATCTTTATCTGCCTGCTGTCACCGTCGATTGCATATACAGTCCCCCTGGTGTCAACAATTACATCAGTAGGCTTCCGGAGCAACTGCTCCCCTTCGCCTGTCCTGCCTATCGTCTGTAGATAAACACCGTTGTCACTAAACACCTGAATACGGTCATTCCCATAATCGGCTACATAAATAACACCTTGATAAACAAATATCCCCTCAGGATTACTGAACTGTTTTGAGCTGCTGCCACCTTCGCCAAAACTCTCAAGGTATTCACCTGTTAGTGAAAATATGGATACTCTGTCCCTTGATTTGTCGCAAACATATATCCTCTCGCCATGGACAGCTATACCGGTTGGTTTTTTAAGAGCCGCTTCATTTTTAGAGTCTGTTGCTTGTATCTTTTTCAGTTTTTTACCTTCAGGCGAAAACAGAGCAATCGATCCATCTTTTGTAATTACGTAGATATTACCTGATTGATCTGATGCCACATGAAGAGGTTTATCAACGGGGATTTCAGCTATAAACTTAACCTGATGAGCCGCCTGAGCAGTCAGTGGAAAAATGAAAAGTAAAAGGGAGAGGAGAACTCTAAACATCTTTGCCCCCAAGAGAGGTAATTAATGCTGCAATTATTATAGTTTTAATCATAAATATCAGCTGTAAGCGGAGCGACTTAAGCGCACAGACTCAATCGTCTCGATTTTGCCTTTTACCACTAATACTCCTAAAATGCTGTCACCATGAGGGAGTCAACTCTGTCAAGAAGAGCCTTGTCAAAACGGCTGCATAGGCATTTATGCTCTTGTAGTGAATCCGGCAGGTAAGGGTAATATTATCACTTATGTGCAATATACTCCATTTTCTTGTCCACCGCACCCATAATCCCTACTATCACTTAACGGGCACTTATGTCAATAATCCCTTTAAATACATCAACTTCACTTATTCAGTTGGGCAGTGCACTTAAAATCAGATTGACAATATTTACTCACGGCAACAAATTACCAATTTATAGAGAAAGTGTAAATGGGTAGATTCAATAATATGGTCAATAAAAAAGGCCGCAGCTGAAAACAGCTACGGCCTTTTTCATTATTCAACAAAACTTTTCAGCTTCTTGGCTCTGCTTGGATGGCGCAGTTTCCGGAGTGCCTTTGCCTCTATCTGCCGTATCCGCTCACGGGTGACTTCAAAGTCCTGGCCGACTTCCTCAAGCGTATGATCGCTCTTTTCACCAATGCCAAAACGCATCCGGAGAACCTTCTCCTCTCGTGGAGTGAGTGTTGCCAGTACCCGCGCTGTCTGCTCAGTCAGATTTGCCTTTATAACAGCTTCCAGCGGGGAGACGACACCTTTGTCTTCGATGAAGTCGCCAAGGTGTGAGTCCTCTTCTTCGCCAATAGGGGTTTCCAGTGAAATCGGTTCTTTTGCAATTTTTAGAACTTTACGTACCTTGTCAAGGGGGAGTTGCATCCGCTCGGCAATCTCTTCCGGAGACGGCTCACGACCGATTTCCTGAACAAGCTGACGGCTGGTGCGGATCAGCTTGTTTATAGTCTCAATCATATGCACCGGAATCCGGATTGTTCTTGCCTGATCAGCAATCGCTCTTGTTATTGCCTGCCTGATCCACCAAGTCGCATAGGTAGAGAATTTGTATCCGCGCTGATACTCGAATTTGTCAACTGCCTTCATCAGGCCGATATTTCCTTCCTGAATCAAGTCAAGGAACTGTAACCCACGATTTGTGTACTTCTTGGCAATGGAAACAACAAGTCTCAGGTTTGCCTCCACCAGTTCAGACTTTGCCAGTTTTGCTCGCCACTCGCCTCTTTCAACAGCCGTAAGAGCTTGAGAAAGTTCACACGCCTTAAACCCGGATTCATCCTCCACCTTCTTCAATTTCTTTTCCAAACCTGTCAGCTTTTTCTCCAACCGCCCTGACTCTTCTTCAGGGAGCTGCAAAGATTCAATAAAGGCGCGACAAGCATCCTTCTGTCTTTCAGGATCAGTCAAAAAAGCTGAAAAAATTCCTACCGAAACAGCAGCTTCACGTTCGAACTCAGCAACTTCCCTCATAATCCGGTCGACCTTCCCGGAGAGCTCTTTCAATCGCAGTGATATCTTCTCTACATGGCGATCTTTCAAGCGGAGCGATTTCACCAGTTCGGCAAGACGGACCTTGAGGGCATCCTTCTCCGCAAACAGACTACCGGCAACCTCACCACTGAGTGAGTCAGAGTCCTGTTCGGCGATAATAACATCCATCCGTGTATCAATGTCGCGGATCTCATCCATTACCTCCAGAAGGCGGTTACGCTGATGATCCTCTTCATCCTCCTCCAACTGCTCTTCCTCAACCTCTTTACTTATATCAGAGCCACTTATCTGGAATTTTCTGAGGCGATCACCAAGGGCTACCATCTCCTTGAGTGTTATCGGCGTGTTAAGTATAACCCCGGCAACATCCCGCTCCCCTTCTTCGATCCTCTTGGCAATCTCAACCTCACCTTCACGGGTGAGGAGGGAGACTGAACCCATTTCGCGCAGATACATCCTGACCGGGTCACTTGTCCGCCCAAGCGCCCCGGGCTCAAACTCCTGCTCTTCCTGCTCACCCTCGGATTCTTCATCATCCTCCAGATCAAGCTTAGCCTTGGGGAGCTTAACTTTCTGGACAGAATCGACAATCTCGATTTCCAGTTCGCCAAACATGCTCATTACATCATCAATCTGTTCTGAGGAGACAATATCAGGGGGGAGAAGGTCATTAACCTCTTCATAGGTAAGAAACCCCTTCTCTTTCCCCATGTCTATCAGCTGCTTAACCTCTTCGATGCTCTTTTTTGCCATGAAATTCCCCTTGTTGAAGGCGGATAGATTAATTTAAACGTGAATACTTTCTTGTGAAGCATTCTATTATGATAATTGCGATTTTCTGTTTCGCAAGTCATTAAGTGTTGCAAGTATCTCCCAATAGCGCGGAGAATCCGAGTCAAGCTGGAGCAACTCCCTGCGCAGGTTCTTGGCGTCAGACGCTTTCAGAGACTCCCGTTCAAGAGCATTGCGAAAATCATGCAACGCCTTGAATGGATCGATATCAGCCAAATGCGAATCATCTATCAGAAGAGCGGCCAAGGCGTTTAAACCCTCACCGGCTGCCGCTATTATGTCGGTCGGCTCAATGCTTACACCTGTCACTACAGCTTCAATTATTTTTGCGGCTGCGACACGTAGCCCTGAAGGCAGAAGATTCTCTGTACCGGAGCTTCTGAATTCGTCTGCAATTGCCGGGTATCTGAAGAGTAGCGCCACCAGGGACTCCGCAGTTCCGACAACAACCCGGGGAACTGAAGCTTTTTGGAGCTTCGCTTCCACGTTGGTACTTTCCATTCCGAGAGTTCTGACATCAACTGCTAGAAGCCTTGAAAGTTCTCGCTGGTAAAGTCCGCGCTCAACGGCATCAGTTGATTTCTGCAGATACGGCCTGAACTGATCGATTACGGCTTTCTTCCCGGCAACAGTACCGGTATCCTCTTGTGATACCAGCTCCCGCAGATAATAATCCAGCACTGGCCGGGCCCGCTTCAGCAGATCATTAAATTCTTCAACTGAATGCTTTACCAGGTAACTGTCCGGGTCATCGCCTTCGGAAAGTTCTATGACAAAACAGGGCATCTGTTCCGCAAGCAAGAGTTCCATTGCCCGCAAGGTAGCTTTTTTACCGGCACCGTCGCTGTCAAAAAGGAGATATACCTTTTCGGCGTAACGCCTTACCAGCTGGAGATGCCCTCTGGTAAGGGAGGTGCCGCAAGTTGCAACAACATTCTTTATCCCGGCTCGATAAAGAGCGAGGTGATCAAAATATCCTTCGACAATAATTGCGGAACGCTCTTCTCGCATCGCCTGCTTCGCCAGATCGGCACCGAAAAGCACATCACTCTTCAGATAAACCGGCGACTCCGGCGAATTTATGTACTTGGGCAGCGAGTTGTCCAGAACCCTGCCGCCAAAACCGATCGGCTGACCATGCACATCGGCAATCGTAAACATCAGCCGGTTTCTGAAAAGATCGAAGTATCCATTGCCACTGCTTTTCCGCTTGATCAGGCCAAGGGCTTCGACCTGTTCAAGAGCAACACCTTGTTGTTTAAGGAAAAGTGTCAACCCATCCCAACTCTCCGTAGCGTAACCGAGGCGATAGGAGGTAAAAAACTCCTCCCCGATGCCTCTTCCGGTGAGATACCTGCGCGCAGCCGAACTCTCCGCATTGCACTTCAGAAGAGTTGTATTGTAATAACCGGCAGCAAGCGCAATTATTTTTAGCTGATCATCCTTCTCACTCTTCCGTCTGATTTCGGTAGCAGTCGGCAGACGCTCCTCTATCTCCACACCAACCCTCTTGGCAAGAAGTTTTACCGCCTCAGGGAAAGAGATCCCCTCCATCTTCATGACGAAAGTCAGAGCATTGCCGCCGACACCGCAGCCGAAACAG
This sequence comes from uncultured delta proteobacterium, assembly GCA_963787125.1. Lineage (GTDB taxonomy): Bacteria > Desulfobacterota > Desulfuromonadia > Geobacterales > DSM-12255 > VEOV01. The sequence goes on along the minus strand of CAWBBV010000007.1, from coordinate 12,673 downwards.
TGGAAAATACCACGGGAAGGATTCACGTTGAACGAGGGGGTCTTTTCACCGTGAAACGGGCAGAGTCCCTGAAAATTAGCTCCGGATTTCTTCAGACTGATGTAATCTGAAATAACCTCTACAATTCCTGCACGTTCCCGAACCTCAGCAATCTTCTCATCCGGGATCATCATTATTGCTAATCCTTCTCAGCGGCCTGAGGCTTGATTCGTTTTACCGTTCGCGAAGATTCGAGCAGATCAGGAACCCCTCCCCATCCGGACACAATCTCTTTACCTGTATCCAGAAACGGCTCTGCTGTTCTGGACCGCAGGACATAACCTTTAAATTTTTCCGGCACGGGTTTACTGGTGGCCATATAAAGAAAGATGCAGACAATAAAAGCTCCTTCCAGAAACCCCAGTGCCACGCCACCGATTCTGTTGACGCCCCCGAGCAGAACAACTCTGAACATGATTGTCAGAATGTGCCCGAGAAAAAAGAAAAGCAGTCCGACAACCAGGAAGATTAAGATGAAGGAGAGAATAGTTGCCAGATAATGCGGCAGTTGAATGAGGTGGCGGCTCGCCTCGGCAAGGTAGAGATGGTATTTGATGGCTGCCCACCCACCAACCAGAAATCCGGCAAGAGAGCATATCTGGCGGACAAGACCCTTAGTAAATCCTTTAACAACAAATCCTGTCAGAACCAGCCAGATAAGAATGTCTACAAGATTCATCAGCCCCCCGATATCATATTTGTATCGGTGTCTGTCCCTGAAAATTAAAGTAGGGGCAATTAAAAATCGCCCCTACTAGTTCACTTCAATGTGCGTCAAACTCAAAATTCAGCAAGATCTTAGTCAACCATCTTCCGCTGTTTTTTGAGTGCGCGCTTACGAGCTGCGATAGCCTTTTTCTTCTTTTTGATACTTGGCTTCTCAAAGTGCTCGCGTTTACGGACATCCGACAGGATGCCAGCTTTTTCGCACTGTTTCTTGAACTTTTTGAGTGTTAGCTCAAACGGCTCGGTCTCTTTTACCTTGATTCCCGGCATTTATATTCACCCCCCCCTATCTTAATTTCCAACCAGGGTAGGCCGGTCTTACTTACAAAGGCTGTTAACGATAAGCAAGAACAGAGTAATTGTCAACATCTTTTCAGTTCGACATAGTTATTCAGTTCAAAAACTTACTGCTTCTATCTGCGAAAACAGTTCTCACCCACGTCACTAATGGCCTCAAACTATTGAAATTAACTAAAACTCCAATTTTCACAAGCATTCATGTTACTTCTTATACCCCGTTAGGTTGAACACGTCTTGAAACCTTAGCCATCCGTCATTTTTTATTTCTCCACAAGCTTCTTTTCTGGCCTCATTAATATATCCCCAGTTGATTTTATTTTCTTTATTTACTGATAAGTGCAGGTGACCAATATTTGTAGTGCCTATAGAATTTTCGACTGACACAACAGCTCCTTTCTCCAATTCTGACGTAATATGTGCATAATATGTGTAATACTTCTTCCCTGAAATGTCATGCTCAACTATTAAGCAAGCATTCCAATGCTCCTTATTATAGCAGGAGGAGTCCTTTGGATCACATATACTTTTCGCCTTGTGATTTTCCACTACTTTTCCGTTTGTAATGGGATAAACTTTCTTTCCATCTGGCACCTTAATATCAACGCCTCTATGGTTTTTATTATAATCAGAATTGTACTCGCAAAGATCTAGCATTATTTTTGTATATTGCGAATCTAATGGATTCCTTACCTTGCTACTGACATTCCCAACAGTAGTTGTCTTCGCTGCTGTCGGAGCTAGATTCGCAGGTTTGCTCACTGAGCTAATAGCGACAACTTTAGGGAGTGAAGCTGGCTGCTGAATTACCTTCGGCGGTTGTGGCTTGACAGTTGGCGGAGCGGCTTTTGCACTCTTTTCTGATCCGGCTGAATGAGCATCTCCGCCGGCAACAACTTTTGCGTCGCCAAGCTCCTGCTTTGCCACTGCGCCAGCATTGCCTTCCGGCCCTAACCCAACAACCCTTGCATACACTGGGCGATTAATAGTCCCTTGTGAACCGTCATTTCGAATATTCCAAGTTTCATCAATCTCAGCTGGATGCACTGCCAAAGACAGACGGATCCGGCAACATTTCCCTGACTGAGTCCATTCCTTCTCCAGCTCCTGCTCCACTTCCACTTGGGCATGAGCGTATTCGGTTCTCAAGCGGCGTTCATGCTTAGTATCGTCATGATGGATTCTTTTCAGGAGGTGATCGAGGGAATGCTGTACAGCCCGCTCCTTGGCGTCTTCCACGGCGCGGCGCTCTACCTCTGTCGGCAGCTCAGCGCCTTCTGTGCAAGCGATGCCTTCTGATTCTACTTTGATGTAGTCTCCGGCGAGTACTGGAGATATGGCGCAAAAGAAAATCAAGGTTACCAATGGTAGCAACTTGGTCATGGATATTCTCCATTTAATCTTCAAACAAACTTTTATTTCCGCTCGTGGCAACTTATAAAACTCTTCTGCCTAATAACCTCTACCAAACAGAGCAAATCCGCCCCAAAAATATGGTTGATTATATTCCGTAGCTGCTATGAACTGCTTTCTCGTGTTTGTCAGCGCAGTAGCCACAGACAAACCATTGGCGATACCTGTATAAAATTGCTCAATGAAGGCGCTTGTTGCCTTGTCGTCAATGCTCCACAGAGTTAGGAGAACGTTTTTAGCCCCCGCTATCATAAAGGATTTGGCAATACCGGAAACTCCCTCACTGTCAAAAGTTACATCTATTCCGGTCTTACAGGCGGAAAGCACCACCAGGTCAGTACCTGAAAGATCGAGTTTTTCAATTTCTGAAGATTGCAGGAATGTATCAATTGGCCTTTCAGCCATTGACAAAAGTAGCGTTGGATTCAATATATAAGGGATTTCATTGGACATGACACCGTGGGTAGCAAAATGCAGTATTCTTGGTTTTCCAGCCAAGCCCTTTCTAATATTATCCTTTGAGAGACTGCTGCCCAACAGGGAAACGGTCTTGAATCCCTTCCCTTTCATGACAGCGTCTATCCGCTGAATTTCCACAGCGGTATAAGGAATTCTCTCGAACAGCGACGGTGCGGGGGAAGCAGTTTTATCTTTAGAGGCTGAAGTCGTGGGTTGATTTTTGGACTTAACAACAATGCTTCTCAGAGCCACTTGGATATTGTTAACTGATTGGCTGTCTTGCGCAGTGCTGTCGGTTCCAGACGTGATAAACGGCAGCGGGTCTCCCATTAGTAAGAGGCTATCGCTGCTAAACTTTGAAAAGTTATCCCCCAATAAGGCAAGAACCGTTGCCGACGGAATATATGAAATATCGACTTTTTGCATAGCGGGATCGCTGGACTGGCGTAAAAGCACATCAAACGGAAGCATTCCAATAGCTTTGTCTGGTGAAATAGTAAGGTGTGTCAACTTGGAAGTATCTATTTTTGCGTGATGAATAAGGTACTGCAACAACTCAATTGCAACGGTTTTTTCATCAACATATCCCGAAGATGGGCGCTGTTTGATACTAACTCCGCGTGAATCCTTAGCATTTCCGTCGGCTATGTGATTGAAAGGATTCTGGGCTATTTCGTAATATGCCAGAATCATCTTTTGTATATGCTCGTAGCTTCGATTCACTACACCCACATTCAAGGCACTGTCGCCAATCGTATAATAGAGGATACTGTCGGCGGCTACGCAATATTCCAATAATACTTCGTTTGCGCTTAGACGCACGTCTTTGTATTCAGATTTGGCGAGGCCACCGCCATCACTTTCCATTATTGATTTTTTCATATTCTTCCATTCAGCTCGAACGGTTTTTTTATGCGGAAGAATTTCTTTTGTGATCTGTTCAAGCGTCGTTTTGTAGATGGTATCCTGCATAAGTCGCATCTTATTTGATTCGAAAACTTTCACTTCTTCCGAGAGCTTAGCGGACTGTTTCGGGGCTGTTTTACTGACGAGCGTATTCAGTATGCCGCGAGACTTTGCCAGTTGAATGATTTTAAAAACTACCTCGTTTTTATCAGAAGTTTTTTCACCCAGGCTTACCGGCCAGTTATTCATCGCTGCCGCAACCTGACGTGACCCGTCAGCAGTGTAAACAGCAAGCGCCATATTCGCAAACAAAGTAGAAGCCGAGCTAAAAGCTGTAGAAGCGTATTTGGAATTGGCGATTATCTCCCGGTAATATTCGGCGGCATCGATAAAAGGCCAGACAAAGCCGATGATCCGGTTCCAATCTTTCTCACGAGCCAACAAATTTGTGTAAATTGCCAAGTCGTTGACGGCCAATACAGTGTCAAGGGTAAAAACATTTTCAAATCTGGATAAACACTGATTCATTTGATCACGTTTACCAAAACTCCGGTAAATACCGGCGGAAACAAGATCAATGTTGTTATTTACAAACATTGAATAACCGAAAGGCATGTCATTAGCAGATGTCGTCTTATCCGAATACCTTGCATCCAAAATCTCGGTTAACCATGAATTTCCCGATAGATATTTATCAATAAAGTCATAGGGAAGTGATGCCAGGAAACTGGCTGGAATCGTATTGTTTTTATTTTCTTTGAGCAAGCCAAGGGCTTTCTCTACATAAGCCTTGGCGTAGTAGGACTCATTGAAATGCTCCTTTACAATCGCCATCAACATATACGCCCGAACAGATAAATCTGCATCCTTGCTGCGTGTAACAAGGTTTTTAGCCATATCCTCCGCTTTGGTATAGTCGCCAGAAATTGCGTAGTAATTCGCCAACATGTACATCAGGCAATTATAGAAATGACGATAGGTTACACCTAATGACACCCCCTTTACATCCCAGAGCCTTGAATTATCCTTGGTGATTCGGTCGAGACTTAACTTCAGTATTTCGGCAATAGCAACAGCTTCGTCGATATGACCTTCCTGAAAATATCGATAACTTGTTTCCATGCTGTGGAGCAGCGTGAATTCCAGTTGCTCTGGTCCATCAAGAGAAGAATCCAGCAGATTGTAATAGACAAGTTTTGAGTCTGGCGATACAACCCTGCTCATATAGCTGTAATAACCGTTCACATCATTCACTATCAGCGACCACCTCGCCATATTGTGCAAGAGTGCGAGATATCCCCTGGTCAAATTTGTTCTAGTCTTGTCACTGACAACAGGAGCCTGATTCCCTTCTTTCTTAACATAGACCGGACTTCTCCAGCTGCCATCCTTGTCACCCAAAAGTGAAAAAGCATCCTCAAACGCGCTTTGCGCTTTTTTCCCCGCAATTATGACGGACTGATAATCGTTGACGACTGTTGCTGCATTTTTGTATGCGTTGAAGTTTGTTTCCAGGGTGGCAATGACTTGATCTTCCGTCCGACCTGAAACATTTGCTATGATATCCTCAGGCCTCATGACTACTTTGCCATTAACCATACATGAGCAAAGCACAAAAACCTGGGGAACCAGCAGAAGCAGCTTGAAGATGCTATTTACACTTTTGATTGACTTCACTGGTATTCTCCCCATCGGGCAATAGTTCCTTGTACTTTCCACAGAAGAACAGATTTCCTTTGGCTATCTCGGCAAACATAAGGGGCTCTGCCTTGTTTTTGACTTGAGGACGGTATTTACCCTTAGGCATCTTTTCCAGGTAATCAATGTAAGATTCCAGCATATTAGAGGATACCGCAAACTCATACATCTGGTTATCTAACTCAGCCTGCACCTTGCGGGCACGCTTGCCGCGAGGATATTTATCAAGGAACAGTTGCAAGTCGTTAACCGATTTACTCTTCATTGCTGTGGAATAGACTGTGAATTCTGTGAATTCAGCTACAAAATCAGCATTTAATGAACGCAATGTTTTACTGATAAGATCTGCGATTAAAGATTCAGCGCCGTTTACCAATTGCTGCCCGGCAGAAGCATCAGCGGCTAAACCAAGCGTCAAAGCTGCTGCCATTCCGCCGACAAAAGCCCCCCCCCCTCCCAACTCACCTGTTCCCTTTACATCATAGACCTCAGTACTAAAGACCTCACCGGCCACTGTTTTAATCGTTACTTTTACTTTCATTTTCAGGGCATAGCCACCCTGAGTTTTGCTATTGAATCCGGCAGCGGCACCTTTTCCGGTTACTACCGGTTGATCCGGGTCAAATGTAATAATACAAGTCGTGTTGTAAGGGTTAAATGTTGCGGCACCGGAATCTTTAACAGCCGAACTCTCGTCTATTATTTCAGTACAACGGCCTTTAAGTGCACTCATCATGCTTTCTTTTAGCGAAGGCCCCATGTCTACACCCATTCGCTCATGTTGTTTTTCGTCATTTATGGAGACTTTCATTTCATAACTGGTTGAAGCTTTAAGCTTGTCAACACTGGGTGCAAATGAAATCCGGCAAGTCATGGGAAGTTTTTTACCCAAGTCAACTTCGTCATAAGAAATTTTTGATGTAGTGCGTTGCACTGTTCCACATCCGGTCACAAGCAAGATAAATATCAATATGAGTCTGTACATGGTTCCTCCTAAACAAAAAAGGTAGCCGAACATATCCGACTACCTTTTAAAATCTCATTATTTTTTCTTTATTCGACTTTGCTACTGGCTGCTCTGCATGCAATCTCCCCAAATACGACACAAAGAGGATCTTTACTAGTTCCACCCGTTTGAGACTTGTTTGTCACATCAAATCCATTATGGCAAAGTTTTAAGGCAGTCTCGTCGAAACGCTCTTCAGCAGTAGAGCACCCAAAATTTGGCACCAAAAATTGAAGAATTGGTATCGTGTTGAAATCATCAGCCCTGACGCTATACTTATTCTCACCGATTAGCTTATGCGTTGGACCACATGCCAGCAGAGATGCTGCAATTACCACCGCGAAAACTGTCTTTATTATTTTCTTCATCTTTTCTCCTTCCATATAGTTTATTTTGCCACCATCTCAAAATTGAATTTTGCACGTTTTGTCGGCACACCAGCTTCGTTCACCATGGTCGGGAGGTCATAAATTCCTATATTGATTTTTTTGATTACTTCATCCTCTTTTCTCTTGCTGAACGGTACAAGTACTTTTTCACTTCTTCCTGGCAATATATTAATTGGCTGATAGACCCCGCTGGTTATAACACCTTTCATGTTAGAAGGTATTTTCTTATCGATTTGCTGAGAATATCTTTCAACGATGCTCTTGCTAAGCGCCTCTATTTTATTACTGCGCTCATCAAGAGCTTTTTTCTGCCTTGCATAAACCTCTACAGGCGAATAAAATTTTAAATATTCATTTAGGCCATACACTGTGACTATTTTGCCAGGCTCAGTTTCGGGAAATCGAATTTGAACTTCTTTAGCCATTTTCGCCCTGACATCTGTAGCAAATTGATCGTATTGAGTTTTATAAGGTCCATTGATTTTATCTTTAACATCGGCCAAATACGTTTCCCTGAATTGCTTAAGATGCTCCGCATACATTCTTTCTAAAGTTGCTTTTGACTGCTGCTTGATTTCCGCAATTGAGTTTATCATCGGGTAATCGTTTTGCTTGTCGTCCTCAATCTTTACGATAGTTCGTTCAAGTGTCACAATATGATCGGTGTTATTGATTATTCTGAGAACAAGCAACATAGGAAATACGCTAAAATTATGCTCTTTCTCGCCATCCTTGACTTTGATTGTGTAATCATTTTCACTTTGTGATGAAACAATATCACTCACTTCAACTGTGACATTGTCCTGAGTTGCCTTTCCAATACCATCTTTTGGCACATATCTGGTGTTTTGTTGATCTTGCGTCAACTTTAGAGAAACATCAGACTCCCATTTGAAAGAGAATGACGGTGGCACCACCGTTTCCACCGCCGTTGCACAACCTGAGCAAAACGCTACAACCACAAACAATAGCAAAAGTAATCTGTTCACACTAACCCTCCTTTATTAGAAATAATCGCTGTTCATCGGCAGATAACCAATGTCGGCGTGTAACTATCAAACAAAAAGACCTCTAAGGCTTTGAAAGCCCCGGAGGTCTGAACGTGCGGGAATATGCAGTTATTGCTTACATGCTTAGCTGTGGGCTGTGGGCTGTGGGCTGTGGGCTGTGGGCTGTGGGCTGTGGGCTGTGCATTAGAAATGCCTTGTAATATTTTTTTGAGGAATTTACACTAAGCGAGGGAAAAGTCAACTATTTTCATTCTTTCCACTGACAGACTTATTCACTGCCTGAGTCTAACTCATGCGGCCAGATCATATTCTACAAATCCCATACTGATACCATCAGACTTGCCCTTTTCAATCATCTTTTCAAGCTTTCTGACAACAGCAATTTCAATATATTCATCACCGCATTGCTCACAAACAAGGGCAGGAACATCCACCATAACAACGAGTTGTTAATCTGAAAGGCGATAAGGAAGATTGGCAGCCCCTTTTTTTATGGAGCCATTACACAATGGACATAACATCGTTTTTCCTTTTACAAGTGAAACATCAAATATCATACAACTGAAGCCCCTCTTGACGCCTTCTCTTCAATCCCTGACATTCCAAAACGCCGGCAAAGCTCAGCATAGACATCATCCAGAGTCACATCGTGATAGGCCAGCAGCACAAGGGTGTGATAAAGGAGATCGGCTGTTTCGCAGACTATCTCACTCTGCACCCCGCCTTTTCCTGCAATCACCAGTTCCGTGGATTCCTCCCCGAGTTTCTTGAGGATCTTGTCCCCACCCTTGGCAAGAAGTGAAGCGGTATAGGAGTTCTCAGCCGGGTGGGCCTTGCGCTGAAGGATGGTTCTGAAAAGGACCTGTAGCGTATCGTCATTCATAGTCGGACCGAAACCCCCCTGCCCCTGAGATATTCCTTTGCCTCAGCCACAGTGTGCTGACGGAAGTGGAAGATTGATGCGGCCAGACAGGCGCTCGCTCCGGCGACGGCAAAACCGTCATAGAGATGTTCCAGCGTGCCGACCCCGCCCGAAGCGATCACCGGAATCCCGACCGCATCGACAACCGCACGGGTAAGGGCAACATCATAGCCATCTTTGGTGCCATCACGATCCATACTGGTAAGGAGAATTTCACCGGCGCCGTAAGCTTCCATCCTGGCAGCCCATTCGACCGCGTCAATCCCTGTCGACTTACGCCCGCCATGGGTATAAACCTCCCAGCGCTGCTCTCCCGGCACCTTACGGGCATCTATCGCCACGACCGTGCACTGTGAGCCGAAACGCTGCGCCGCCTCCTGGACAAAATCAGGATTATGGACAGCTGCCGTATTAATTGAAACCTTGTCAGCACCGGCATTGAGCATCCGGCGAATATCTTCGACCACTCTGATGCCGCCGCCGACAGTGAGCGGCATAAAGACCCGTTCAGCCGTCTTGCGGACGACGTCAACCATGGTATCCCTGCCGTCACTGGAAGCGGTGATATCCAGAAAAGTCAACTCGTCAGCACCTTGAGCGTTGTAGATCTCTGCGATCTCAACCGGATCACCGGCATCCCGCAGTTCAAGGAACTGAACCCCTTTCACCACACGTCCGCCGGTTACATCGAGACAGGGAATAATTCTCTTAGTCAGCATTACTTATAAACCTCATCTCAAGCGGCAAGTTTTTTTGCTTGCTTACCGGCAATTTTTGCAATTACCCGAAGCGCTTCATTAACTGCTTTGGAGTCACCAAAGACTTCTGCAACATCAGGAGCTAATACGATCACATCATTTTTAACCTCTTTGAAGCGCTCTGCATACTTGCCGCGTATTCCACCGTTGAAATCGTACTCTGCAAGCATATCCGGTTCCTTGACCCTGTCAGCAAGCTTCTTCATATCTTTTCCTTTCATTGGCAGATGCCTTTCTTGCGCTGATGATCCGTATTTTTGCTCCGCGGTCAACATGGACAACAACAAGCAACCGGTTCTTTACTGACCGCCCAACAATGATACGGCGCTCTTCGTCAGCGGAGTGCAATGGGTCTTGAATAGTAAGGGATAATGGATCTATGAATGCGGTCATAGACTCTTCGAATGACACGCGATGCTTTTTCAGGTTTGTCCATGCCTTGCGGTCATCATATTCAAAAAGATCATGCAAACCAATCATCCAGCCCTACCCTTTACTCACTCTGATCGCTTCCGCAAGATCTATGGCACCCGTATAGATAGCCTTGCCGGTGATGACGCCGGTCACACCTGCCGACTCTATCGCCATAAGGTTCTCGATATCCTTCAATGTAGAGAGTCCGCCGGAAGCGATAACCGGGATGCTGATCGCCTCTGCCAACTGCCGTGTCGCCTCGATGTTCGGCCCCTGCAGCATGCCGTCGCGACTGATATCAGTATAAATAATCGCCGAAACGCCAAAGCCTTCGAACTTCTTTGCCAACTCCACCGCTGTTATGCCGGTAACTTCAGCCCACCCCTGCACCGCAACCATGCCATCTTTCGCATCGATACCAACCACAATTCTGCCGGGAAATTTTGCACAGGCCTCTTTTACCAATTCCGGATTTCTCTGGGCTGCCGTACCGATGATAACCCGACCTATACCAAGAGCAAGGTACGCTTCAATCGTCGCCAGATCGCGAATTCCACCGCCAAGTTGGGTCGGGATGGTCACCGCACGGACTATCAGCTCAATGGCGGAACGGTTTTTCGGTTCGCCGGCAAAAGCTCCATCCAGATCGACAATATGCAGCAGCTCAGCCCCCTGGTCCTGCCAGGCCTTTGCCTGGGCGCCCGGATCATCGTTAAAAACCGTGTCACGCTCCATCAAACCCTGCTCAAGACGAACGCATTTACCTTCTTTCAGATCAATTGCTGGTATGACAATCACGACATCTCTCCAAAGTTTTTTAAGATTCTAAGCCCGGCAGCCTGGGACTTCTCGGGGTGAAACTGGGTGGCAACAAGATTATCCCTGACGATCGAAGAACAGAAATCGAGGCCGTAGCTGGTGGTGGTGGCAACAATGCAGGCATCATCCGGTTTGACATAATAGGAGTGGACGAAATAGACATTTGTCCCTTCCTCCAGACCGCTGAAAACCGGTAGCGACCTTGTGAAGCTGAGCTGATTCCACCCCATGTGCGGCACAGCCAGCTTTTCTCCACATTCCGTCATCCCGTCAGGGAATCTGACAACGCGGCCCTTGATAACATCAAGTCCTTTATGGACGCCGAACTCTTCACTCTCGGTGAAAAGGAGTTGCAGGCCCAGGCAGATGCCGAGAAATGGCCGACCTTCACGGATAACCTTGAGAATCGGTTCCACAAAACCGCCCTCCTCAAGGTTCTTCATACAGTCCCTGAAGGCGCCTACACCCGGCAGCACAACCCGCTCCGCCTCCAGAATCACCCGCGGATCAGCGGTGACAACCGCCTCAAACCCGACCTGCTCAAAACCTTTTTGCACGGAACGGAGATTGCCCATCCCGTAATCAATTATTGCGATCATTTCAAACCTCTGGGAACAGGGATCAGTAAAGGCTTTTGGTTCTACATTTCACAGTTTACAGTTCCCACTTTTTCTACAGCTTGCCTTTAGTTGACATGACCCCTTCAATCCTTGCATCAACCTGCGTCGCCATATCCAGTGCCCTGGCAACCCCCTTGAAACAGGCCTCCAGCACGTGGTGGACATTGTCACCATACTTTACATTTATATGCAGATTGGCGCCGACATTGTTCACAAAGGCCTGAAAGAACTCCCGGCCAAGCTCAACATCGAAGTCACCAATCTTCACCTTGGGCAGATCCACGTTGTAAACCAGATACGGTCGCCCGGAGAGATCGACCACAACCTCCGCCAGTGTCTCATCCATCGGCACAGTTGCCTGGCCATAACGCCGGATCCCTTTTTTGTCGCCAAGCGCCTCTTTCACAGCCTGCCCCAGAACAATGCCGATATCTTCCACGGTATGGTGGAAGTCGATATCGATATCCCCTTTGGCCTCGACGGTCAGATCAAAAAGACCGTGCCTGGAAAAAAGATCGAGCATGTGGTCAAGAAAGGGGACTGATGTAGCAATTTTACTGATACCGGTTCCATCTAGGTTTAAGGAAAGCCGGATACTGGTCTCTCTGGTAACACGTTCGATTGCAGCGCTGCGCTTCATAACGTCTCCTTATCCAATCTCCTGAACTGCATTGAGCGTTTTAATCATCTCTTCCCGAGTGCCGATTGATATCCGTAAGCCGTGTGTCAGAAGAGGGTCAGAGAAGTGTCGCACCAGTATTTTCCGGGCATAAAGACCATCGTAAATCCGCTTGCCGTTGCGATCCGGAGGCGATGCAAAGACATAATTTCCCTGCGACGGGATGACCTCATAACCTTTGGCGCGCAGTTCTGCTGAAAACCATTCCCGTGTTTCACAAATCTTGCGGCAACATTCCCGGAGATAATCCTGATCGCGAAGCGCCGCCACACAGGCGGCCTGGGCGAGGCGGTCGAGATTGTAATGATCGCGGATCTTGTCCAGTGCTTCAATTACCTCAGGGCGGGCAATTGCCAGGCCGAGGCGCATTCCGGCCAGCGCATAACTCTTGGAGAGAGAGCGGGTTATCACCAGATTGTCATACTTCTTGAGCAACTCAAGTGCGTTGAACCCGGCAAAATCGGCATAAGTTTCGTCCAGCACCAGCATCCCGGAGCAGCGCTGTGCCAACTCTTCGA
>CAWBBV010000006.1:0-284724 GCA_963787125.1 uncultured delta proteobacterium | reverse complement strand
CTTTTACTGTTCACACACTTGGTACCAGTACATATGCTATGCTGTGGTTGGCCCAACTCGAGCGCCTTATCGCCAGTGTTCACCGGACTCATCAGCTTGTTGCACCGCGCACAGACTCTCTTCATGAGACCTTCCCTTGCCCTGGACTGACAATCACGGGTCGAACAAGTTTTTTATTACTTTTTAATTATATACGTATCAGTGTATGTCTCAATAGATTTTGAATCTTATAAAATTCTATTAAAGGGCCTGAATCAACTGCATTATCCTGTTTGGTTCCGAGCCACTGACCCCTCTCAAGGGGAAAGGCGACCTGTCTGTGCTTCTCCAGTTTGATGAAGCGAGAAATCTTATTCTTGAATCGGTCAAACCGCTGCCGCTGACAACCCTGCCTACCCTGCAGACCCTTGGCATGGTGGCAGCGGCAACAGTCGGCGGAGTCGGAGCCTCCCCTCCTTTGATAACTCTGCCATGGACGGTTACGCTGTCAGGGCTCATGAGTGCAGCGTTTCAGCTGAACTGCCGGTTGTTGGCGCCGTTATGGCGGGTGAGTCCCTGCTGGAAGAGTCAGTCCCCTTATCGGCAATCAAGATAATGACCGGTGCGCCGATTCCGCCCGGATTTGATGCCGTAATCCCTTTTGAAGAGCTGCTGGCTGATAGCGGCGACAGAATCACCACGCCGGAAGGGGTCAAAAAGGGGCAGCATCTCCGCTTTGCCGGTGAAGACATGAACCTTGGAGACCCTGTTGTCACTGGCGGGACTCTGATCCGGCCGGCAGAGGTCAGCATGCTGGTGGCGGCGGGAGTCATGTCATTGGCAGTGTTCAGGCGGGTCCGGGTTGCCATACTTTCTACCGGTGATGAACTGGTGGAGCCGTCTGAATCGCTGCCGGAAGGGAAAATTATCAACAGTAACGCTTATGCTCTGGCTGCAGCAGTTATGGAGGCAGGCGGGGAACCTGTCCTTTTGGGGATTGCAGCGGATACCGTGGCAAGCCTGGAGGAGAAGATAGCCGAAGGTCTCAAGTATGATGTTCTGATAACCACCGCCGGAGTTTCTGCCGGCGAGCGGGATCTGGTCCGCGAGGTACTGGGTGCGGCAGGGGTGGAGCCTCTCTTCTGGAAGGTGGCAGTCAAGCCGGGAGGGCCGACAGCTTTTGGCATTAAAGGAGCTGTTCCGGTCTTCTCGCTCCCCGGAAATCCGGTTTCGTCGCTGCTTACCTTCGAAGAGTTCACCCGGCCGGCACTGTTGCGGATGATGGGGCATGCCGCAACCTTCAGGCCGCTTTTCAAGGGGGTGCTGGAGGAGGATCTTCAGAAGAAGGCAGGGAAGGCGGGTATCATCAGGCTGAAAGTTAAACGGGATGGCGACACTTTCAGGTTAACCTCTGCCGGCAATCAGCAGACCGGCCTGCAGAAAACGCTCCTCAATGCCGATGTTGTCGGCATCCTGCCGGCAGAGTGTGCGACCGTCAGAAAAGGAGCAGTGATAGATTTTCATTTCCTCCATGACCTGTCAATGCTGACGGCTTAAACAGTCCAGTCACGGTTAAATAAAAAGGCTCACGTTTTACGTGGGCCTTTTTTTATGCACCATCGGCAACATTGGATGCCTTGAAACTCCGATACAGAATCAGATCATAGACAATTTTAAGACCGCCGGCGATGATGAACGGGCTGCCCGGAAGCAGGGACAAAAGGGCACCGGCCACAACCGGCGAGAGGGAGGCGCCGACCGAGCGGGCAATGCCGGTAATGCCCGCTGCCGCAGAACGCTCGTCCGGATCGACCACCGCCATGGTATAGGCCTGGCGTGTCGGCACATCCATCTGGGAAATGCTGAAGCGCAGGAGCAGGACAGTGATTGCCAGCGGGAAATTCGGCATGAGCGGCACAAGGATCAACAGGATGTTTGACGGCAGATGGGTAAAGACCATGGTTCGGATCAGGCCGATTTTTTTCGCCAGTGGTACGGCCAGGAGCGCCGACAGTCCTGCCAGCAGGTTGGCCCCGAAAAAAATACTCCCAAGCGCTGCTTCATCAGCGCCGTAGTGGACATGAAACCAGTAGGCGATAAAGCTCTGCAGGACAAAGCCGCCCGCAAAGGCATCAAGGGAAAAGAGCAGGGAGAGTTTGAAAACCACACCGCGAGACTTATGCAGTCCAAAGCGGTTTTGCGGCGCAGCCGGAGAAACAGGTTGAGCGACCTCACACTCCCGGGAAAGGCCGGTGAAAACCAGCGCCAGCAGGCCGCCGATAAGAGCGTAGCCGAGCAGGACCACTCGATAGGAGTCGAACGGGCTCAAGCCGCGGCTTTGCAGTATTTTGGCCAGAAAGCCGCCGGCGAGCGCGCCGCAGGCCGTCGCCAGGGAGCCGCTCAGATTGTACCAGGCGAACAGCTTCGTGCGCTGCTCTTTTTCCACAAGCTGGGAGAGCATTGCCTGTTCAACAGGAAGAAAAGGCCCTATTTCATTGCCGCTCGGGCTGATTACTCCGATGATCGCGGCAATAATAAGCAGCAGCGGGTTATTGGTCAGTACGAAAACGATACCGGCCAGCATCATGAGACCTGCGCCGATGATGAGGGTTTTTTTGCGGCCGAAGCGATCAGCAGTGGTTGTCAGCAGGAGCGATATGCCGGCGTCACCGACAAGGGTCAACGAGAACAGCAGCCCCATGGAAAAGTCGTTCAGGCCCGCTTCCGAGAGGTAGAGTGCAAGGATGACCGAGAGAAAACCGTAGCCAAAGAGCCTGAGGGTGCGGGTTGTAAACAGCAGGACTATATTGCGGTTCAGATTGGCCATTGGCTCTCAGTTATTTGTAGTCGTCCTCATACCCGTAAGGCGGCAAATCCCTTCACCAGCTCATCGGCAGCGGCCTCAAAGTCTTCCAGTGACAGGGTCAGATCCTCTTTCCAGTCGCGCACCTTGTAGTACAGCTTGTCATAATAGCTGACAATCAGTTCAGTCATGAACGGCTCCATCTCCCAGCGCTCAAGATAGCCGGCTATCTCAAGGTATTTATCGCCACCCAGCCTCTTCTTGATTTTCTGGAGCGCCTCTGTCAGCCCTTCTTCATACTCTCTCAAGCCGTATTCGTCGGTAAGCCTTCCGACTCTGGTGGCAAGCGAGGCGGTGCACCAGACCTTGACGCTGTCAGCCATGACCTCATACAGGTTGCCCGGCAGCGTCATCTTGCCGATCCTTCTGCTCTCGCCTTCAAGATAGATGGTTTTCCCCGGGGGGAGTTTTCTGAAGGCCTCCCAGAGCAGGGTTTCAAAATGCTTCTGGGTAAGATGATCCTGACTTAAGCCGAGAGAGCCGAAAGCAGAGCCCCGGTGACAGGCAACGCCTTCAAGATCGATGACGGCTTCACCCCGCTGGCTAAGGAGCGTCAGCAGCGTCGTCTTGCCGATACCGGTCATGCCGTGGAGCACAACCAGCGGCGCGAGGGGGGTAAAATTATCAAAACAGGCGGATACCTGATGGCGGAAAGCCTTGTAGCCGCCGACCAGCTGCTGTACCGGAAAGCCGGTAAGATCCAGGATGGCGGCAATGGTTTTGCTGCGCAGCCCGCCGCGCCAGCAGTAAACCAGAATCGGACGGCCTGAAGCAGCAGCGGCGATCTCGGCAACAATCTGCGGAAAGCGGCCGGCAGTCAGCTCCAGCCCTCTGATGCGGGCAATGTGAGCCCCCTGCTGCTTGTAAAGGGTACCGATTTCTACCCGTTCTTCGTTGCTGAGGAGCGGCACATTGATTGCTCCGGGAAGATGATCTTCGGCGAATTCCAGCGGGGTCCGGGCGTCGACGATGCAGTGGCTGTCGAGCAGCTCGGGATGGAATGTTACGGTTTCAGGCACAATAAGCTCTCCTTGTCCCGGAGTATAAAGGAGAAGAGGGGTGGATTGCAAGGAGGGTGGTTAGTAGCTGCTCCGAGGGAAGAGTTGTCATGAATAAGGGGCATGGGTAAAGCAGCTCAAGGTCAAAAACGTTTCACACGGATAACTTCTGATGCAATCTGCTAAGAATCTGATTATAAGTATGAAAAGGTCTATCCGCAGGAAAGGCGACAGGAGAGAGGGCGCAGCACCCATCTTTGAAGGAGTCTCCCATGTGCATAACCGCAGCAGTCGGCCGTGACTGTAAAAACGGTAACAGCGACGTCAAAACCGTGCAGATCCTTCTTAGTATGCACCTTGGCAAGCTGCCGCAGCTAGCTGAGCTGGCGGAGGACGGCGCTTATGGCAAGGCCACTCAAAGGGCGATAGAGACGTTCCAGCGGGATATCGTGGGCAGCGCCACTCCCGACGGCAAGATTGACCCCGGTGGCAAAACCATCCTGACCATGGCCAAGGGGATTCCCACTTTCTGCGCCAGGGTGCTGCAAGGAATCTACATCAACGCCGGCGACAAGTTGGTAAGCCGCTACTGGCAGGCATTGGCCGACAAAATGCCTGCCAACGGCATAAGCACGCCGCTGCGGGTTGCCCACTTTCTTGCCCAGGTTGGCCATGAAAGCGGCGAACTGCGCTACTGCGAAGAGCTCGCCAGCGGCGATGCCTACGAAGGGCGCAAGGATCTGGGCAACAGCCAGCCGGGGGACGGCCGCCGCTTCAAGGGGCGCGGCCTGATTCAGCTGACCGGCCGGAGCAACTACATCGCCTACGGCAAAGCCCGCAGGGTCGACTACACCACCATTGATGGGGCAAAGCTGATCGCCAGCGACCCGGAGACAGCTGTGGACGTGGCCTGCTGGTTCTGGACAACTCACAATCTCAACCAGCTGGCCGACAAGGACGATATCACCACCATCACCAGGAGAATCAACGGCGGATTGAACGGTTTTGATGACAGAAAGGCCAAGCTTTTGCGGGCGAAGTTTTTTGTGCCGAGGGTGGGGTGATAACCAGGCACCGAAGCAGGAGAGCGAGGATCTTGATTGTTATACGCCGGGAGAATAGCGGTAAGCTCCGAATAAATGAGAAAAGCGCTAGAATCGGTCGAAATATTTGGTCAGTTTTCAGGGGTGAAATGTGTGCGGCCTGACACTGTTGGCGACTGGAAGGCGAATAAAAGCTTGATTTAATTTAATTAACATTGTATTTAAAGCGCCAACTAAATTCTGAATAAGAATAGTGGCAAAACTCATAACTGCGCGAGTGGCGGCACGAAGAAGGTTACAGTAAAATCAATTTGCAGCGGAACTGAATATAGCGGCATTTACAGTAACTGCAGGGAATGTGGTAGGCAGCGTGATGGTGAGACAACCATAACAATCGGTAATACTGATGACGAAGAGAATGATTCTTCAGAATGAGCCGAAACCATATTGCAATGATATTTGGTTCAAATCTAAACGTGGAGCGAATAATGAAAAAATGGTTTTTGGCGGTAATCTCCATGCTGGTTATTGTTACCAGCACTTCTTTGACATTTGCGGTTACGGATAAAGAGGCCTGTAACAACTTTCTAGAAAGTGGCGACTATGCGCGCGCCATTGAAAGCGGTCGACGTGCCGTAAAGTCTTCTCAGAAAGACATCGGTGCAAATTTCTGCCTTGGCAAAGCCTACAGATTATCAGGAAAACTCAATGATGCACTGGAAGCATTTAAACAGGCGGAGCAGTTTACCTCAAACAAAACTGATCTGATGTACATTTACAACCAACTTGGGATGGTTGTAGTGAAAAAAGGTGATAGTGCCGCTGCTCTCAATTATTATGAACGATCACTTGGTCTAGCCCGTGAATCAGGTGAACCCGACATGGAGGCATCACTATTAAACAACATCGCAAGTGTTTTTGATTCAAATGGTCAACTTGATAAGGCGCTAGATTATTATCAGCAGTCGCTTTCACAAGCAAA
The DNA here is from genome assembly GCA_963787125.1 of uncultured delta proteobacterium. Taxonomy (GTDB): domain Bacteria; phylum Desulfobacterota; class Desulfuromonadia; order Geobacterales; family DSM-12255; genus VEOV01. Next base: position 278,859 of record CAWBBV010000006.1, on the reverse strand, counting down.
AGAAGAGAACTCAAAGGCAACCACATACAACAATATTGCCATTATCTATAATCAGAAGGGAAATTTTACCGCTGGCATTGAAAACCTTCAGAAGGCTTTTGATATCAGCGTGCGGAGTGGCGATTATCACGGTGCTGCACAAAAGCTATTAAACCTTGGCGATACATACAGGCAAAAAGGTGACTATGCTGATGCAGAAAAAACACTGCTGGATGGTTTGGAACGTATCCGTAAGGCAGGAGATAGTTACTGGGAAGGGATTGCATTTAAGTATATTGGTTGGCTCTACAAAGATACAGGCGACCGTGCTTCCGCAAGAAAATACCTTCAGGCGGCTGCTGTTCTGTTAAAGAAACTCGGGGCAACAGGAGCAGCAGATGATGCTCAATCATCTTTAGATAAACTCAACGCACCGCAGACGGTTGCCGGTATCGAAATCGGGGCCAAAGGGGTCAAGGCAAATGTGGTAGTGATGACCCCCATAGGTGATGATGACTACGACGTTAATGAAAAGTTTCGTCGTTCCATCAATACCACCATCATCGCCGGTGTAAAAGAACGCGGCGAGTTTGACCAATCCTCAATAGACGAGACAGCAAAAGCTGTGAAGGATATCTACGAGCAGCTGACCGGAAAACTTCAGATAAATCCGAACGACATATTTGTTGCAGGCAGCAGCGCCCTCTGGAAAGCCAAAAACAAAGACAAACTTACTGACAAGGTCAAGGAGCTGACTGGCAAGGAGTTGTCTTTCATAACCGTTGAGCAGGAAGTTCTCTTTAACATCGCAGGGGCTATCCCCTCAAAGAACCGCGACAAGTCCCTTTCCCTTGATATCGGTAGCGGTAACACCAAGATTGGCTATATGGACCCGTCTGGTGGGTGGAGAGCTGTATCAACTGAGATTCCGCTTGGCACGGTCACTTTCACTGATGCTATCAACAAGGCCGACCAGAGTGGCGACAAGTTTGGTTCTACCGCCGACAAGATTCTCAAAGAACAACTGTTGGGGAAATTGCGTGCAGAGTCGCAGAAAAAACCTGGCTACAAGAACCGTCGCCCTGTCTATCTTGTCGGTGGTATTGCTTGGGCAATTGCTACACTTACTCATCCCGGCAACCAAGAAGGCTTTATGAAGTTGTCACTGACAGATATTGATGGATTTATTAAGAAGTTGGAAAAGAACCCTGACACAATCTATACCGTCAATATTGATAAGATTAAAAGTGCTGAAGTGAAAGAGTGGACAAATAAGCAGGCAAACTCTGTCAAGGATGTCTTTACAACAGAGAACTTGCTGGCTGGCGCTAAACTCCTTAAAGGGGTTTATGGGGAACTGAAAATCAAAGAAGCCAAGTTCTCCCGTTACGGTAGTTGGTTATGGGGCTTCTCGGCAATGCAGGGCATGTACCGTGATCAGATGGCTCAACAAGTAGCTGAGAATAAGCGATAATCATAAAAGCAGATAAATGATGGGAGCGCGATGATGTTAGGATTTGGATTCCCTGAGTTATTTGTGATTTTTATTTTATTGCTCGGATTAGCGTCCACCGTGATCTGGGTACTCTGCTTAGTTGAAATCATCAAGTCCGAGTATCCTGGTAATAATAAGGTGGTTTGGCTTGTACTGGTAATTCTCCTGCCGCTGATTGGGATGGTCGTCTATTATGTTGTCGGTAGAGGTCAGCGGATAGAGGGCGGAGTGGCCAGGACCAGTATTGACAGGTTTTGTAAATCGTGTGGTGTGCGAATGTCGGCTACAGCAAGTTTTTGCAGCGAGTGTGGTACGTCATTGGCTCAATGAGTAATTTCATTCATAAGGAGGGAGTATGGCTGGAAATGTGAAGTTTTGTACGACATGCGGTAATGAGTTGAATGTGAAGGCCGAGATCTGTCCGAAATGCGGTGTCCGGCAACCTGCCACCGGTGGCGGAGCTGGTGGCAAACGGGTGACGGCAGCAATCCTTGGGATCCTGATAGGTGGCTTAGGTGTGCACCACTTTTACCTTGGGAACACTTTGCGCGGGCTGATCTATATTCTGCTCTGCTGGACGTTAATACCGGCGATTGTCGGCTTGATAGAGGGTATCATCTATCTCACCATGTCCGATGCAGATTTTGATGCAAAATACTGTTCATAGAGAGGACTCAAAATGGCTGAAGTAAATGCACAGGTAAAATTTTGCGCCGACTGTGGCGAGCAGATCAACAGCAAGGCTGAGATTTGCCCGAAGTGTGGTGTACGGCAAATACAGAAGAAGACCAAAGGCCCTTCATGGGTCATTATCATGGTTGTTGTACTTTTAGTGGGGGTCGTGTTCATCGGTATCCTGGCCGCAATTAGCATTCCGCAGTTTTCTGCCTATCGGATGAAAGGTTATAACTCAGCGGCAATATCTGACATCAGGAACGCTAAAACCTGCCTTGAGTCCTATTATGCTGACAAGCAGAAGTATCCAACCTCTCTTGCCGAGACAAGCTGTGGAAATGTCTCCAAGAATGTAGATATTGGCTACGACAAGCGTGGAGAATCATATGTTCTCGTGACCCAGCACATGCAAGGGAGCAAGCAATACATGATGACCGGCGACAATATAAACGTTTTTGCGCGTGAAAGTAAGGACAGCAATGCCGAATTCTTGCCGCTGAACTAGTCCTGGCGGACTTGAAAAAAGGAACCCCCTGGGCTTTTGATGGCTCAAGGCCATCTTATAACTGAACAGAAAGTGGCTCATTGAATGGAGATAAGATGAAATTCTGTGCTGACTGTGGCGGGAAGATTGATGCAGCGTCAGAGGTTTGCCCGCTTTGCGGCGTGCGGCAGGTGATGAAGAAAGGGGGTAACAAAGCTCTGGTCATTGTCCTTATCGTTGTGGCTACAGGAGGGCTCCTATTCCTGCTGTCGGTTCTCGGCGTTTTCTGGGGAATATCCGGTGAGGAGAAGACCAAAAAACTCCCTAAGGATTCAAATCACTTGAGATTCCATGACCTGATGAAGTCCGGGAAGAGCAAGATCGACATTGACCCTCTGTGCGCCGAGTGCCACGACGGAAACAGGGTCAAGTTCCCCGTAAAGCACCCGGGAAAGCCAACCACTGGGCCAATGCGCTGCCTGTTTTGCCACAAAGTGTGACTTATTAAATCTGAAGCGACCGCAAAAGCGCAAGCCGTGTTAACCATCTGATATTGTTGAGCAAAATCACTAATATTGCTTGTGCTTGACCTGGTTTCATGCTATAAACTTCTTGTAATAACAGCATGTTGCAAGGAAATCAGATGATTCACGTAAAAGACCACAAACAACGTGACATGTTCACCCCGTTTGCTCATCATGGCCAAAGCGTCTTGCTCTTTTGGAATCATCATGGGCACATCTATTTCGGGAAGAGATACTGCACAATCTCCAGGCAGAGAAACTCTTTCCGTTTTACGATGAGTGCAGAGGTCGAAAGAGCAATGAGCTCTATGCCATGCTTGGGCTCGTCCATATCCAGCAGATGGAAGACTGTAGCTACACAGATGCTGTTGACAACTTTGCGCTGAACCTCAAGTGATAGTACGCCCTTATTGGCTACGACAAGCGTGGAGAATCCTATGTACTCGTGACCCAGCACATGCAAGGGAGCAAGCAATACATGATGACCGGCGACAATATAAACGTTTTTGTGCGTGAAAGTAAGGGCAGCAATGCCGAATTCCAGCCGCTGTGAACAAATCCATGTAGTGCTTTAAATGGTAGCATTGGACTGTGGATGGATCAAAGCCAAACACCGGCTGAGTACTCAGCAAATTAAGTTATGATCAAAATGAAATATATAGAAACGACTAACATGTCAGTATTATTGACTATCAGCAGAGAGTGTGAAATGGCGTCGTAATTAGACCCATCATCAGTGTTAAATTTCGACCCATGTTTCTCCATAAATTATCTTAAATCAGCCCGTTAAGGTTTCTGTGGGTCACTTTTAAACGCCGATGATGGGTTAGAATTAGATGTGATTCACAAACAACTGGTAATTGCAGTCAAGAGTTCACTAAAATGCCAATATACACATGGGAGGATCGAGTAAAATGAAAATGCTATCCAAGGTATTATTTTTGTGTCTGATGTTGTGTTGCCTGTTCGCGAGCGGATGTTCTTCAGCCAAATCACCCAGCAAAGAGAATTTCAAGAAGGCTGTGGCAGAATGGGCCAAAGACAATGCTGGATTCTATCAGGACACCAAGGAGTTCCCATTCAAGATTGGAATAATGGAAGACTTCCCTAATAGGGGGCTATTTCAGAAGATGGTTAAAGCCGGAGTACTAAATGCGAAAGAGACCCATCCTGGCGGGACGTCGTATTATGTTAACAATGTGCTTCAAAACGCCATCATATTCTCCATTTCTGATCAGGGCATGAAATTCTTTGTAAAAGACAAAGGACTTAAGGCCGCTAACCTAGAAGTCTTGGAGGTGTTACAGTTCACTGAACCTGCTCCTGATTCGACTGGTTCAAAAGCGTCCACAGTTAAATATAAGTGCAAAGTAATTCCTACTGAGTTAATGAAATTGCTAAATAGCGAGGCCAAGGAAGAGACTGCCGAATACGATATAAAAGTGGTTTTAACAAATGATGGCTGGAAGGTTTGGAAGTAAGCCTGCAATCCATGTAATCGACTAATATAGAGGCTCATGGGTAATCCGTGAGCCTCTATTTAGTGCAAATTTCACTTTTAAATGGGGTTGTCATTTTACGTTGACCGTTTTCGGGTTTGCCAGCCGTTGTTATATAAGCAAAGATTGTACTAATGCCAGCCTAAAGACCACCATGTAGACTTTACGTTTGAATAAAATACTTATAAACATAGATAGTGATCTCATGCTATCCGGAACCTGTATTGAATGTACAAGGTCATCCCGGGCATAAATACAAAGGAGAAATTCCATGAAACACTTCAGTATGCCTGTTGCAGTGATTATAGGGATGGCTGCACTGCTCGGAGGTTGCTCTGAAAGTTACCAGGCGAGGAGTGTTGACATCAAACAGGCCACTCTGTTTGATCCAACCATCCTGAAAAAAGGTAAAGATGATCAGGCTCTTTATCGCTATGTCAGCCCGAAAGCAGATATAAAGCAGTACACCAAGATATTTGTAGACAAGGTTTTGGTGAGAAAGGATGGCCAACTTGACAAGGACGAATTGCAGGATTATCAGAATCTTACCTACAACGCTTATGTATTTCTAAACAAGGAGCTCGGTAAGGATTACACCATGTTGCTGGCACCTGAGCCCGGTGCCATGCGTATTCAGATGGCGATAACCGATGCCGATAGTTCCAAGCCCGTTCGTAATACCCTTTCGACCTTCCTTCCGGTCGGCTGGGGCCTCAATCTGGTAAAGTATAGTGCGACCGGCAAGCAGTCTGGAGTGGGCGAGATCTCTGTAGAAATTCTTATCACCGACGCCAATACCGGCGAACTGCTTGGCGCCGCCCTTGACAGTCGCGTCGGCGGCAAAGAGGTGGACAAGCTCTGGAGCAGTTGGGCCAATGCTAATGATGCACTGGAATACTGGGCGCAGCAGATCCGTTTTATCTTCTGCGACATGCGTGGCGGCGGGGTTAAATGTGTCAAGCCGGGCGAGGCGAAATAACCGGTTTTGCAGGGCTGAATGAAATAAGTTTAGGGGATGCACATGAATTTGAGAACTTTTACCTATGAGGCTTTCACCTCACTAATCGTTGTGCGTATTTTTGTTTTGGTCGTGGTTCTGGGAATGTTGACCGGGTGCTTTTCCCGCAAACCGCTATATTCATTTTCACCATATACAAAACCGGACGGCAGCAAAGGGATGCAAGACTCTTATGCAGATACCACTGAAGAGGAGGCAAGCAAATTATTGTCGCATTATCTCAATAATGCGGGTCTGTGTCCTAATGGCTGGTATATCGAAAAATCCTGGGCTACCGGTTATGGCAACGTGACTACACGCGAAATCAAATGCAACTGAGTCATCCTGACACTCATCCGTATCCATCAGACTGATAAGGGGTGCAGTTATGGCCGACGCGAAGATAGATGCCTGGACAATGGAACGGTTGGCCTCCGGCGGTTCTGGGGACGATAGAATGTCCCCCAAACGCCCCACAAAAAACAGATTCATATGACCCACGACGCACATTTCACTTATCGCCCCATTGGCATACTGCGATCCCCTTATTCCCGGCGCATTGATGCACCCCATCAAAGTACGGTAGTGGAAGGGACGGAAACCGGGGCTTTCGCCAGCGCCACTTTAGAACTTTCGGATTGGCTTGACGAGAAAGTCATCCAGGATCTGAGCGGTTTCGACAGACTCTGGTTAATCTTCGCCTTTCACTTGAGTCAGGGCTGGAAAAGCTGTGTCAAGCCGCCTCGGGGCGGACCAAGTCGAGGCGTTTTGGCCACCCGCTCACCCCATCGTCCCAATTCGATTGGCCTGTCGGCGGTAGAATTAGTAAAGATTGAGGGCCGGACGCTGCACCTTCGAGGTGTTGATCTTCTGGACGGCACCCCGGTTCTGGATATCAAGCCCTATGTGCCCTACGCGGATGCCTTTCCGGACTCCAAGGCCGGTTGGATCGACGCTCTGGATGCAAAGCTGGGACGTTATTTCGCGCCCGGACCTCGAAAGCCGCGGTAATCGTGGGGCGAGGCAGCAGGAGGTGTTTGGTGCAAGCGGCTTGATTTTATTCCGTTAAAATGTTACAAGAATCGTGCTTTTGCAGGTGTTAAAACCATTTTAGTTGAAAAGGAGAAGTCAGATGGCATTTTCTGCAGATTTTGAAAAAGCGCTCCAGATTGGGAGACCGCCGAATATCACGAAACTCTTTCCGAATTCCAAGGCGCTGATTGTCAGCGGCAAGGTAATTGACCGAGCCATGATTGCCAAGGGCAAAGCCATCGCCATGGCTGCCAACGGCCGTAATATCTTCGTTATCAAGGGTGTACTCCAGGCCGCCCAGCGTGCCAACTGCCCGGTTATTATCGAAATAGCCAAGTCGGAAGGCGGGCAGAAAGCCTACTGTGCGGTTAACTACTGGAATATGGCCCGAATAGTTGATGCTCTTTGTAATGAACTCGGGATAACTGTCCCGGTCGCTATTCATGCCGATCATTACGGCATCAAAAATGACGCTGATCTGGAAGCTGCCAAGATCGAGATCCCGACGATGTTTGAAGCGGGCATAACATCGATTGCCATTGACGCTTCCCATCTCCCTGATGACAAGAATCTCCTTGCCAATCTTGCCATTAACAAGTTCATCCCCAAGTGGGCGGGTCTGGAAACGGAAGTCGGTGAAATCAAGGGGAATCAGGGTCTCTCCACCGTTCCGGAAGCAAAATTCCTTATCCAGGGGCTGAATGCCCATGATATCTTCCCTGACTGGATTGCGCTCAATAACGGCACGACTCACGGTCTCGAAGCGTCGGATGCCGGGATTCAGGTCGGCTTGACCGCTGATATTCACAAGGCGCTGGCAACATACAAGGTCAACGGCGCTCAGCACGGCACTTCCGGCAACAGCTCCGAGCGGCTGCGGGAGATTGCCGATCTGACTGCCACCACCAAAGCCAATGTCGCCACCGCGCTGCAGATGATCTCCTGGGGTCTTGAGGTCAATGATTACGGCAATGCCCAGCTTGATGCCGACGGCAATCTCATCAAGGTGAAGGGCGAAGGGATGACCGAGGAGATGTGGGCGGAGATGGTTGCCTATGCCAATGAAAAAGGGTGGAAGAAGGGCGACTACAAGAGCCTTAATCTCCCCTTTGAAAACAGACTGCTTGCCCAGCCGGCTGCGATTCGCGAGCGAATGGCTAAAAGGGTCGAAGCTTTTGCCTACAAGATGTTTATGGAAGTGTTCAACGCCAAAGACACCGCCCCCCTGGCGATTGCTGCCATCCTCAAGGCCAATTCTTATGATCTTGGCGCAAAAGGGAGCCAGCTGGAAGATCCTGCCCATTGGACCGAAGCGCTGCTTATCGAGCGGGCCAAGACGCTTGATGGCGATAAAGGCCCAACCGGCAATTTTGACGATTAAGGGCACTTGCGGAAAAATATCACTGTTTATTGAAAAGGGGCCCTGGGCCCCTTTTTTTTATGGAGACAATGATTACTATGGTAATATTCAGGCCGCTAAGGCCAACTACAACAAAGATTATATGAGGGGAAAATATGCTGAGAAAAATTGCTTTATGGAGTTGCGCGGCGTTACTGGTCTCTTTGACAGCAGGAGGCTTCATGGCGGCTGAAGCGGAAGCTCGGGCCGGTGGCGGTCGATCAATGGGCAGTCGTGGTACCCGCAGCTACTCGCAACCGGCATCACCGTCTACCGCACCGAGTCCTTATAAAGCTGCCCCGCAGCAGGCGCGTCCGGTAAGCCCGCCACCATTTGCGCAGCCACAACCGGCAGGCGGCGGTTTCCTCCGGAGCATGGCAGGCGGTCTGGTAGGTGGCATGCTCGGCGGTATGCTCTTCAGAAGTATGGGGTTTGGCGGCGGTGGCGGTATGGGTGGCGGCGGTGGTGGTATCGGCCTGTTCGAAATTCTGCTTCTTGCCGGTATTGGTTACCTGATTTATCGCTATATTAAATCAAGACGCCAGGCAGCCGAGCAGGGTGGATATAACAGCTATTCTTCACAGCCTCCTGTTTATGACATCACCCCGCAAAATGCCCAGATTTCCACTCAGGATGATCTGAATATGGGGCTGACAAGCATCCGCCAGATGGATGCCGGTTTCGACGAAGGCCGGTTCACCGATCAGGTCATGGATATCTTTTTCAAGATTCAGGGTGCCTGGATGAATCGCGATCTTGCCCCGGTCAATTCCCTTTTGGCGGAGGAAATGCGCCGAACCTTCCAGACTGATATCGACAGACTTCTCAGTGAAAAGAGGGTGAACCGGCTGGAGAATATTGCGGTGCGCTCTGTCGAGATTTCCGAAGCATGGCAGGAGCAGGGTCAGGATTACATCACTGCCCTGATTTATGCCAATCTGCTTGACTACACCACCGACGATACCAGCGGCCAGGTGGTTTCCGGTAGCAAGACAGAGCCGGTAAAGTTCGAGGAGTTCTGGACCTTCACCCGTCCCGTGGGGAGCGGTCCATGGAAACTTAGCGGTATCGATCAGAAGTAAGCAGTTTTGGCTCATTATGGGACTGATGGGGGTTACAGCTTGAGGCTGTGGCCCCTTTTTTTCTAACAGGGAGGGGAGCTGAAAAGTTGAAGTCTACTTTGAAATTGTCAATTACAGGATGAGCAGATAATCTCGCCAGTTTTGATCTGCCTGGTGTAAGCCGGTCAGAATAGCTCCATCCTTCATACAAAATTCCTTTCGTACCGCGTCTACACATGTTATACCCAAGCAGTTTTAATCTTGTGCAAAATGCAAATGCCGGTGACAAATGAACCGTCCGCTCCGTTTCCCAAGGGGACACCAAGTAGGAACTGTTGACGCAGATTCGCCTGGAGCAGACCTTCAATGGCATACCTCGCCTTTGCAAGTAAGCAAAAAACACTCTCCATTTAGATGGAGTTTTATTTTATGAGTGCTAAAGCACCCATGGAGGAATAATGGCTAAACCGGAAGCAAACGAAACAGGTATCGGCTTTGAAGACACTCTTTGGGCCGCCGCTGACAAGCTGCGCGGGACGGTGGACGCCGCCGAGTATAAACACGTAGTTCTTGGCCTGCTCTTTCTCAAGTATGTTTCCGATGCCTTCGAGTCCCGCCGGGAGGCGCTGCAGGCCGAGTTGGAGAGGGACGGCATTGCTGCCGATCAGATCGAACTACTCCTCGAAAGCCGTGACGAATACACCGCCGAACATGTCTTCTGGATACCGCCGGAATCGCGCTGGCCGAACCTGCGCGCCCAGGCTGTTCAGCCCAATATCGCCACACTGCTGGATGACGCCATCCTTGCCGTCGAGCGCGACAACCCGAACCTGAAGGGCAAACTCCCGCGCGACTATGCCCGGCGCGGTATTCCGTCGGACAAGCTCGGTGGCCTGATCAATCTCGTCTCCGACATTGGGTTCAAAGGTGACCGCGCCAAGGCCAGCGATACGTTAGGCCGAGTATATGAATACTTTCTTGGCAAGTTTGCTGCCGCCGAAGGCAAGCTGGGCGGCGAGTTCTACACTCCACGCGGCGTCGTCCGCCTGTTGGTTGAAATGCTCGAACCCTACAACGGCCGCGTCTATGACCCGTGCTGCGGGTCGGGTGGCATGTTCATTCAGTCGGAAAAATTTGTGGCCGCTCACGACGGCCAGAAAACCGACATCTCCATCTTCGGCCAGGAATCCAACCCCATGACGTGGCGGCTGGCACATATGAACCTTGCCATTCGTGGCATTGAGGCCAATCTCGGCCAACAGCATGCCGACACATTTCTGCGCGACCAGCACCCTGACCTGAAGGCCGACTATATTCTCGCTAATCCGCCCTTCAATGTCAGTGACTGGTCAGGGAACCTGCTGCGTGGCGACCGCCGCTGGACCTACGGCGACCCGCCCGTCGGCAATGCGAACTACGCCTGGATTCAGCACTTCATCCATCACCTGGCCCCGCCCAACGGTCGTGGCGGCGGCGTGGCAGGCTTCGTCATGGCCAACGGTTCCCTCTCCAGCAACAGCGGTGGCGAAGGTGAAATCCGCCAACGTATCGTAGAAGCCGACTTGGTTGACGCCATCGTGGCACTCCCCGCGCAACTCTTCTACACCACCGGCATTCCGGTATGCCTCTGGTTCCTGACTCGCGACAAGACCGGCAAGAATCTCAAAAACGGCGCTTCCGGACGCCCAGGCGGACGCAAAGGGGAGACGCTTTTCATCGACGCTCGCAAGATGGGGACGCTGGAAACGCGCACCCTGCGCGTACTCTCCGGCGATGTTGAAGGTGAACCGCCCCCCGATTCCGACACCGGACGTATCGTCTATGCCTTCCGCCGCTGGCGCGGGGAGCCGCAGCCTGCCGAGTGGGACGAGGCACAGCACGGCCCCTGGGCCTATGCCGACGTACCCGGTTTTTGTAAAGCGGCGTCGCTGGCGGAGATTGAAAAGCACGCCTTTGTCCTGACGCCCGGCCGCTATGTTGGCGCAGAGGAAGTGGAAGACGACGGCGAGCCGTTCGAGGTGAAGTACCCACGGTTGCTGGCGGAGTTGGAGGAGGAGTTGACGGAGGGGGAGCGGTTGACGGCGGTGGTGAGAAGCAGCCTGAAACTGCTGCAAACGGGAGGCAGACCATGATCGATTACGATAAACTTCAAAAATCGCTCAAACATCTGGAGCTGCAATTTGCAAATTACAATTTTGCTCAGGATCGTCCTGAACTCACCGATCTTGACCGTGAGGGGATTGCCGAGTCCGTTATCCAGCGCTTTGAGACCTGCTATGACACCCTGTGGAAAGACCTGAAACGGTACCTCATTGAAGAAACCGGTTTGGCTGATGTCCCCAATAGCCCGAAACCGATTCTGAAGCTGGCCGGACAGAATGATTTGTTCGTATCCTCCGTGGAACAGTGGCTGAAATACGCGGACGCCCGAACCAGCACTGCCCATGATTACAGCGGAGAGAAAGCGGCGGAAACGCTTTTGATTGTCGGAGACTTTATCGATGATGCCATCGGCCTCTATCAAGTTATGACCGGAGCCACCTGGGAATGACCGTTGCTATCGACATCACTAAGGAGCAGCGGAAAGCGCTTCTTGCACTCTTGCGCCGCTATATTCCGGGCGTCGCTGTGTGGGCCTATGGCTCCCGCGTAAAATGGACCGCCCGCCCCAACTCCGACCTGGATCTGGTTGCCTTCACCACGCCGGAGCAACGCCCGCTTGTCTCCGAACTGAAAGATGAGCTTGCCGAGAGCAGCGCCATCCCCTTCCTTGTTGACCTCCACGTCTGGGATGAAGTGCCGGAACGTTTTCGGGAGATTATCCGTAGGGAATATGTGGTTTTGCAAGAAGCCAAACAAACGGACGTAAGGTTAGGTATGGCGGAAGAATGGAAACTCTGTACTCTTGGCACAATCGCCGACAAACATGGCTATGGCCTTGTAGATGGACCGTTTGGTTCTAACCTCCCAGCCACTCTCTACACAGATCACGGCATTCCCGTTATTCGTGGTTCCAACCTAAGCCTAGGTATCACTAGGTTTCGTGCTGATGAATTTGTTTATGTTTCCGAAAAGACTGCACAACAAATTGAGCGAAGTCTTTGTCGTCCAGATGATATTATTTTTACAAAGAAAGGTACACTTGGACAAACAGGATTGGTGCCAAGTGGAGGGAAATACAGTCTATTTCTGCTCTCATCTAACCAAATGAAATTGACAGTTAATAGAGATTTGGCAGATCCGTTATTCGTGTATTATTTTGTGTCTGCACCTGAGAATGTTAAGAAAATCATCCAAGACTCTGAGTCAACTGGGGTTCCCAAAACTAATATCGCATATTTGAGGAGTTTCCCTATTTCTCTCCCCCCCTTCCCGAACAACGCGCCATCGCAGCAGTCTTGGGCTCGTTGGACGAAAAAATTGAGTCGAATCGCCGGACGAGCCGGGCGCTGGAGGCGTTAGCAAGGGCGATATTCCGGGCGTGGTTCGTGGATTTCGAGCCGGTGAAGGCCAAGGCCGCCGGAGCGCGCTCCTTTCCAGGTATGCCCCAGGATGCCTTCGACGGCCTTCCCACTCGTCTCCTCGAGTCGGAACTGGGGCCGGTGCCGGAAGGGTGGGATGTTGGGAGCATTGGCGATAACGTGAGCGTGCGGGGCGGTGGCACACCCAGCACAACAGTTGGGGAGTATTGGGAAAATGGCACTCATTGCTGGCTAACTCCCAAAGACCTTTCCGGAATGAAAGATCACATTCTACTAACTACTGCACGAAAGATTACTGACAAGGGAGTGGCAAAAATCAGTTCCGGCCTCCTTCCCGTTGGAACTGTTCTCTTGTCGTCGCGCGCACCGGTAGGCTATCTCGTCCTTTCGGGTGTACCCACAGCGATCAACCAGGGCTTCATTGCCATGGTCTGCGACGGTCCGCTGCCCCCGCTCTATGTCTTTCACTGGACAAAGTCGGTTATGGATGAAATCAAGAACCGCGCGAGTGGAACGACATTCCCGGAGATTAGCAAGACCGCTTTTCGACCGATCAAGTTGTGCGTGCCGACAAAGCCGGTTCTCGAATCCTTCACAGCGGTTGTCGAGCCACTTTTCGACAAACTCGCTGCAAACATCAGGGAATCCCAGTCCCTCGAAAAACTGCGCGATTATCTGCTGCCGAAGCTGCTGAGCGGTGAGGTGCGGGTGTCGGAGTAGGCAACTATTAAGTACCACTTAATAGTTCGATTGGATGAAAGCAGCAAATCCCCCCTAAACCTCTTTCAAAAAGGGGGGGACTTTCAAGCCTTCTCCTTTGCAAAGGGGATTGAGGGGGTTTGCTTTTGAATGTGACGACGGAGAATTTACAAGGACAATGCTGACAGGATGGATCGTTCAATGAATCTTCACGAGTGCAGGGTCAGTGAAGCAACAGTGGAATATGGTGCCGCCAGTTCTTTCGGTGGACATGGGTTTGCCAACCTGAGCGGTATTGAGGTGGACGACGCGGGCGAAAGAACCGGGCCGGATACCGTCCTGCTTGCGAAGCGTCTTACTTCAGCTGTCCGCAAATTAAATCCCGCGCTGCCACCTGACACCATCGAACTGGTTGTACGAACTGTTCAGCGTCCACCGCACCCGACACTGATCGAGAACAACCGCTGGTTGTATGGCCAGCTGACTGACGGTGTGGAGGTGGAATACCGCGACACCTCGACGGGCGAAAACCGGGGTGGGCGGGCGCGGTTGGTGGATTTCGACAACCCGGCCAACAACGACTTCCTGATAGTGCGTCAGCTGAGAGTCCTTACTGCTAACGGAAAACCGATCTACCCAGATTTAACCGTGTACCTGAACGGCCTGCCGCTGGTAGTGATTGAGCTGAAGGACCCGACAGACGAGACGGCGGACCTGTGGAAGGCGATTGATCAATTGGGGCGGTACATGCGCGTCAGCCCGGACCTCTTTGTAGCAAACATGATGTTGGTGGCGAGTGATGGTCTGCTGACGCGGGTTGGTTCGATCACGAGCGGGCGGCAACGCTTCATGCCCTGGCGTCCGGCGACTGGCGGCGATCCAACGCTGGACGCTCTGATCCATGGGCTGTTCGCGCCGTCGGCACTGCTGGACTATCTGCGCACCTGCGTGGTGTTCGAGGAAGACGAACGCGGGAACGTGTCAAAGAAAGTGGCGGGCTATCATCAGTTCCGCGCCGTGCGCGAAACCCGTGCACATGTGTTGGCGGCGTTGAAGCCTCCGGCGGGTGTGAACACGACGACGGAGGCCGGCAAGGGCGGCGTGGTATGGCACACGCAAGGTTCGGGCAAAAGCCTCACGATGCTGATGCTGGCGGGGGCACTGGTTCGCGAATCGGCAATGGCCAACCCGACTATCGTCATGGTGACGGATCGCAACGACCTGGATGACCAGCTTTTCAGCACCTTCGCAGGCGGGCGGGCGCTGCTACGGCAAGCCCCCCTGCAGGCGGAGAGCCGGGCGCATCTACAGGAATTGTTGGATCGCGCCTCGGGCGGGGTGATCTTCACAACTATCTACAAGTTCACCGAAGAGCACGGCGTCATCAGTGAACGGGCAAATGTGGTGGTGATGGCCGACGAAGCGCACCGTAGCCAGTACGGCTTTACTGAAGGCGGCGCGCGCTGGATGCGCGAGGCGCTGCCTAACGCAACGTTCGTGGGTTTCACGGGTACGCCGCTGGACCGCGACGACCGGAGCACGCCGCGCGTGTTCGGTGAATACGCCGATATTTATGATATTCGGCAGGCGGTGGAGGACGGCGCTACCAAGCCTATCTACTACGAGTCGCGGATTATCAAGCTGCTGGTGAACGAAGCGGGCGCCGCAGTCGCCGAGGCCGAATTGGACTCGGCAGCCAAGGCGTCGGACACGGGTGAGGACCTGGACGAATCGGTGCGAGTGCCGCTGGAGGCGTTGGTGGGGGCTCCGGAGCGAATCGAGCGCGAGGCTGAGTTCATCGCGGAGCACTGGGAAAAGCGCAGGGGAGGCGATGGAAGGGAAGGCGATGGTCGTGACCATGAGTCGCGAAATTTGCATGGAACTGTACGCGAAGATAGTGGCACTCCGTCCGGAATGGCATTCTGACGATGACAACCTCGGTTTCGTCAAGGTAGTGATGGATGCTGGCATTCCGCCACAGCGGCGAGGAGAGAGTGATGATGCCTACCAGAAGAGAATCGAACCACTCATTGAACCGATTCGCTACCACGGGAGAACCAAAGCGGCGCGCAAGCGGCTGGCTGAACGATATAAGGATCCGGCCAGCGATCTCCGGCTGGTAATCGTTTGCGACATGTGGTTGACCGGTTTCGACTGCCCGCCTATGCACACGATGTATTTGGACAAGGCGCTGGCTGGGCATAGCCTGATGCAGGCCATTGCCAGAGTGAACCGGGTTTACGGCGAAAAGCCTGGCGGGTTGGTGGTGGATTTGCTGGGGTTGGCGGACCAACTGGCCGACGCCCTGGCGACCTATACGCAAGCTGGCGGGCGGGGTGATGCCGTTAAGAAAGTTCAGGACGAAGCCGTACCGGCAATGAATGGCGCTTTCGAGAAATTGCAGGCTTTCTTCCATGACTTTGATTATGACCTGGCACTGAATGCCGCGCCGACGTCGGTACTGAAGGTTTATGCCGATGCCGCGAATCATGTCTTCGCTCAGGACGATGGCTGGAAAAGGTTTCGGGCGATGGTGAAGGAACTGTCGATGGCCTTTGCCCTCGTTGTGCCGCTTTCCGAAGCAGAAGCTATTACCCCGCATCTGGCTTTTTTTCAGCGAATTCAGGCGATGATTCGCAAGCGGCTGGCGGACGAACGCGGAACGGGCGCGCCTGCGGCGGGGAATTCCGATATCAACGCAGCAGTTCGGCAAGTTATCGGCGGAGCCGTGAACGCCGGGGAAGTGATCGACCTCTTTGCGGCGGCTGGACTGGAAGATGCGAGGCTTGATATTTTCTCCGAGGAGTTTCTCACGCGCGTGGCCGCGCTGGAGCAAAATGTAGCGCGAAACCCTTTTTTATAATTTAAGCAAACCACAAATATAATAAAATATGTTTGATTTCAACTAAATACAAAAAAGGCACAACTCTAGTGAGTCAGCGGCCTTTACCCCCTTAAACGTAGTTAATATCGTTCTTACTCCTACTATGCTTGTGCCGGTCCTGGCGTTTAATCTCTTCTATCATGCTCCTTAATACTGATTTAAATGGCGTTTACATCTTCTTGAAAAGCCCACCTATGAGCTTGTCAAAGTCGAAAGCTTGCTTGTCCCATATTTTGTTTCCGGCCCGTTTGGGATTCTCCAGGTAATACTGGTTCCTGTCCTCAAAATGGCGTGCTATAGCCTCTTGCATTTAGTTAAGACTGGCATAGTCACTGTTACAGATCACTGCCTTTTTCATCCCTCCAAAGACCGACTCGATGACGTTCAGGAACTGCGACTTTGAGGGCAAAGGAACAACCTCGATACGTGGGCCCTTGTCTGCCTCGTTGTGCGCCGCAATCCATTCCATGACGACCTTTGAACCATGTACTGATATAGCGTCCCACGTCATGAATATGGCCGGAGAAACAGCATAGTCAATAGCCAGTTTCTCTATCAAGCCAATCACGGAAAGGGCGCTCTTGTCAGGGGTGAACATCCATAACATTTGATTTGTGACTGCCTCCAGTGCGGCTACAAACTGGATCTTACCTCGGCTCTTCTGGAACTCTGGCAGCGTTTCAATTTGGTCTTTTGGCATCAGTATTCTGCCGCCGTATTTCTTCACCTGGTACGGCCCTACCTCGTCTATGAAAAAGAATCGCTCGCCTTCTTTAAGCCCTTGTAGGGCATCCAGTAGCCTTTCCACCTTTGTCTTGTATTCAGGATCTGGGCTGGTCAAGACCCTTCTGGCATGTCGCCAACAGTAATTGGTATTGTGAATGACGCCTTGAACCTTATCCTTTGAGATAGCGGTTCCATATTCTTTCTCATACGCCTCAGCAATTGCCCCATATGTCCAGGTTGTTCTATTGATCCCATAAAGCGAGGGCATCTTGTGGATGATGTCGATAACTCTCGTTTGCCGCTCTGTCTTTACTCTTTCCCTTTCGGGTGCGTTGATCCGGACCTTTATAGAGTCGAGACGGTCTTTATTAAAGTTACGCATCCAAAGGTAAATTGTGCGTTTCGATACATTGGTTGCGTTCATTACCTCTAGGAGCATACGGCCTTCATTTATTAAAAGAATGGCTTCCGCTTTTGGACTATATTTCTTATGTAACCCGGCTTTATACCGCTTTAAAGCTTTAATTTCCTCAGCTGTAAGAGGGATACGCAAGGATAAAGGATGATCGGCAACTGAATCCTCAAAGAAACTTTTTAACAGAGAAAGCGTCCTGCTTTTAACTTCCGGTTCAATCTTCCGACACCACTGAATAATTCGCTGCAACGTCTCCAGGCATTTCAGGGGGTTGTTTAAGTCTATGGCTATTGTTGCCATCAGCTTTTGTTTTCGATACCGGATAGGGCGCTTTGATGGATTCAGTGTCCTCCCGTATTTCGGTAAAAGCCCCTTGATGCCACGTTTTCGATAGGCTACCGACCAATGCAGAAATGTCGTATATGAAAGGGATCTTTGCTCACAATAAGCTTTCCGCGCAGTTGTAAGAGAAACTTTTCGGCATGACTCTAATTTATACTTCTGTAGGAAATTATCTTCAAAATCCTTCAGGAGCAAAAAGCGCTTCATGGCTCTAACCCGGTTAAATTCCGGCTCCCCCTGAATCAGGGCCAACGTGCCAGCATATTTAATAGTCAAAAAGTTACCCCCAGCACAAAGCAGCAAGATTTATTTGACCTGGTCATTTTACCTGTCGCAACCCGCTACAAGGTATTATACCGTTTGACTTCAACCTTGCTCGGGCAGACCTTATATTAATCCCGTGTTTATCCGCATACTCTCTTGCCGTCTCACCCTTGTAGTCATCAATAATCAGCTTCTTTCGTAGTGGCTTATCTGGGAGTTTAACCCCTGTCTCCTTAAATAATTGATATACCCGGCGGGAGGTCAGCCCTACTATAAGAGCATAATCCTCAATCCTTTCACCCCGATAATTTTCAATAATTTCTTGTCGTCTCTGCTTGCCAAGCTCAGCTGTTAAGTTCGGAATATATACAAGTCCGGTTATTTCCTTTTGCAACAGGTTGGCGGCATTAATCCCTATACTGTCAATAACCGCCTGGAATGTGCCTATTTTTGACTCTAATTTCTTTATGCGTATCTGTTTGCCTGCGAAGTCATGACAGAGTTTAGCAGCAAGCTCAATACCGATAATCTCTATAATCTTATCCAGTTTCCCCGACATATCTACCCCCTGTTAACATATGATAAAGGCCGCTTACATCGTCTGTAAACGGCCTTTATAACTTACCTGCTACCAACAAACCCCCCATTGATTTAACCGCTGCTTACTCTCGGCTATCTCAGCAGAAATAAGTGTATCGGAATACTGCGCCTGGCTGTTGATCCTGACTTTACCGGGGATATCTCCAATTTCAAGCCCCTTGTGAGCTTCAAGTCTGAAAAGCGGGACATCAATTCTGACACTTGATTCCGGAACTATCCCGGCACCACCAGCCTGCTTCAAGAGGGCATTATTAACCAATAGTTGACGGTGAGTAGCAGCAAGGCGGTTCATATCCTCAATGTAAACCGCTCCCAGTTCTTCAGCCTCGGCCAACAGTAGCGTAGCAATAAGTGCTGATTTCTTGCGTTGCAGTTCTTCCTGGACAGTGGATACAGCGTTAAGTTTTGCGGTTAATCCCGCTATGGTTTCAGCAACAATCAACAAGTCGCTATCAACCGTATTCGCCTTGTTTACTTCAATTTCGGCATTAAGCGCGGCAAGCTCTATATTGTTGCCATTCCCCAAGGCGGCGTCAGCCAATAAGCCCCGGCGCTTTTCCATTAACAGAGCAAGTTTCTTTTTGCATACCTCAGCAGAATCAAGCTTTTGCTGCTGCAACAGAATTGCCTCTTTCATGTTCACCTTATCCGTGTTTACCCCTTCAAGAGAAACTTGACATTCAAGGACTTCCTTTAACGCTTTCTTACTTGTGATTACTGACATAATTATAGCCTCCGGATTATTAGTTTGAGCTGCAAAGACCAGTGTAATGCAGCCCTGCTTGAGTTACATGCTCTTTGTACTGGTTAGAGCTTCAAAGAAATCGCCTCTGCCACCACTCTTTACGTTAACACCTGTATCCATGCTGTTGACTTTAGTGAATGCCCGTGCGAGTTCATCAAAGTGCACTTCAACATTAATGTTATTATTTGTATTTGCTCTTGCCGGACGATGACCAGCACCCTCTCTATCAAAAGGAGATATTTTGCGGGAATCGTCGAAGGTTGATCTCCAACGCTTTCCTATTTCTTCGTCAATAGCCTGCACCTGGAATGAATTCCCCCCTCCCCCCATGACCATGTGCTGAGAACGTATTCTTGCCAAGTCAGCGTTGCTACGCCAGCTAGCTTCTTCCCGTGCCAAATATTTCCCTGTTTCCATTGAGGCATAACCAATGCCACCCGTGAAAAGTGCCGGAACTGCTGCAACAGCCGGTGATGACATTGCGACAGCACCGGCCCCCTGTTGCAGGACATTAAACGAACCGGCTATGTCAGCCGCGTTGGTAACATATACAGGGGTAACGCCGGCGGCGGCCTGAAGGATCTTGCCTTCAGCCACCCCCACAGCGGTGCTGCCGCTCAACCCACCGACCTTTTTCTTTGCCCAATCCCCAAGGATTTTATTTCCGACCTTGGAAAGAACATAGGTTCCGCCGATTATGCCTGCCGCGCCCCCAGCAATCTGCTTGCCAGATAGCCCTAAGCCGCCGTCCTCTTTCTTGTCCAGCATGAATTGTAACCATTCGGCCATTACTTTATTAATTGGCTGGATGAAGCTATCAGCAGCATCACGCATGGTGTTCTTAAGTCGGCCGCCTTGTGTAATAAGATTCATGGTCGCTGCATTGAAATCTTTTTTTAGTGTGCCCCCGGCCTTATCAATAATCCCAAGAAATTCACGCGCCTTATCAAGGCTCTTTCCATCCAACATCAGCTGAACACCGGTTTTCGTCTCAGTGTCCATTTCACCAAAGGCTTTATGAATGAAGCCAGCCCGTTCACGGTCAGTTTTTAGCGTCTTATATTTCTTTTGGATATCTGTAAAAACATCCATGACATCACGGCGTGCGCCTTTTTTATCAAAAAACAGGTTGCTCATCCCCAGCCCCTGCTGAGCCTTCATCATATAACGCCCGTCGGTAAACACCCGGAGGGAACTGGTTGCCAGCGTTCCCAGTCGCTCGGGGTTTTTCTCAGCCAAAGACAGCGCTTCGATAAAAGCCAGCGTCTTGTCATAAGACATACCAGCTGCTTTTGCGCTGACACCTACACGAGAAAAGGTAGCTGACAGCGTACCAAGCTCAGCATTTCCAAGTCTCCCTGCAACAGTCATTTTATCCAACATTGTCAGCGCCTGCCCCGGCTTAGCTAAATCAAAGCCGAAGTGTGTCCCGCCAACCGTCAGCGCACTGGAAAGAGTTTCAGCTTTTGCACCGGTGACAGCCATAGCAATGTTGATTCCATCCAGTGTAGCAGTTGCTTCACGCATATTCAGACCTGATTGAACCAGTGAATCAAACCCGTTTTTCAGGCTCTCAAGGTCTTGACCGCTATCTTTGCCCATGCGAAAAAGGTCAGAACGTAACAGCGTAACCATCTTAGAGCCAGCTCCAGCAGTTTGGCCTATCTGGGTAAGATCTTTATCAAGCTGAGCAGATATTCTAAACTGCTGTAAAACTCCTATTGTCACCCCCAAACCGGCAAGCTTCCCCTGGAGTGAGCCGGAAAACTGACCGATTCTCGCCATCTCCTTTCCGACAACATTGCCAAACTGCTTGAATCCTCTTTCGGAGTCGTTAAGTTCGCGTTTAAGGCCGGTTGAACGTGCCATTAATTCGATAAAAAGTTTCATGTCTGCCATAATGCCTCCCGTGCAAATTTATCTTGCTGTCAGCGGTATCCATATTGACGGCCCAATGGCTACAGAAAGCTGTCGCTTTGCTGTATTGACAGCTTGCGGCGTCATCTTTTCAAGCGAAGACGGCGCAGAGTTGCAGGCTATTTCCGCTCCGTACGCCTCAATGAGAGTGTGCGGGTTCATTCCCATAACTTCACAAACTCTTAAGTCCTCAGCAGTCAAGCCTTTAACTTTATCCATCATGAATGCCCCGTTCCTTGTCTGCTTTTTAGAAGTGCTGCTAATCCGGCAACATCCGGCTTTTCCGGTTTCTTGTCTTTTTTCCGTCCGACGATATTGTAAATCTGCCGACTTGAAAGCTCATGCTTCTCTGCAAGAGCGGCGTGATTCTTACCATTGAACTCTGCCAGTATTGAGGCGGCTTTTTCGGCATGCTTTACTGCATCCTGTTTTGGAAGATATATCGAATGTCCTCCGTAAGTAGCTGTAAGCTCCTTGATAATATCCATAGCAATCCTGACAGCAGCGGCGTTATTAACTCCCTTGCCGGTCAGAACTCTGATAATGATTACCATTATTCCCAGCTGTAAATTGTCCCGGCCCTCTTCATGCTGTTTACTGGTTGAATCCTGTTGGTCTACCATCTTAGCCCCTCCATCCTGCTACAGCAGGGTTCTCGCGATTCCAGGCATAGGCCGGGCTTGTGCGCCATCCACAAGCAAGGCAGCGATAAACATCATCATCCCATTTTTCGTCAGTTCCTTCCTCCCTGGTGTTATCCATGTATCCACCACAACGGATGCAGCGGCCTTGATACACTGCGAAGAGTTTTATTATTCTGGCCCGATTACTTGTCTTTTTGTATAGAGCGGCTATCTCTTCTTTGGTCTCAACCTCTTCATCTTCACCCATAAAGAGAATTTGCAGCTCTTTTGCAAGCTCGCCATTATCCCCGGTTAGTGCGCTGATTGCGGCAAGGTCAAAGGAGCTTTCGCAACAGTCCAGGTTATGCAAACATTCCAGGTCAAGGCAGGTTTCCGCCGTTGCCTGCTCGCTGATCTGCGCGGCGGTCTCCGGAGGCAACTCTTCTTTTTCGGTAAGAACCGGCAGTATAATTTCAACGGATTGCTGCTTGACGAGCTGCAACCGACGCGGAGTCACTACCCCAAAAGTGCCAATATGGTCAGTAACTTCCGGCTGATTATCCAGACCGCCGCAGCCTTGACAGCGTAAATCACTAAAATGACCGGCGCTTTCTGCCTTTTGTTTGTCGCAATCGGCAATTGTCAGGCTACAGCGGTGGCGCTGGCAATAGGCGGTATTTGCTGATAGCCATGAATCATAATCAACATGTGGGCTTAGGGCAGTGGCTTGTATTAATGCAGTTTGAAACGGCACAGTTGTTTCTCCCCTGCTTATACGGGTTATTGCTCTGTAAGAGTCTTGATCCGGTACTCCAGCGCCTCAATTTCTTCTATTGAACGATCAACCAATTCCATCACACGGTTGTACTTCTCGACTTCTATGATTTTCAGTCCGTTCTTCTCCAGGAGCGACACAAAGGTTTCAATTTCGCTTTGTGTCGCGTGTTGAAGAACGTTAAGCCATATTCCTTCAGATACAGTCACTTGCTCTTTCCATAATTCGCCCATATTGATTCCCCTTACGGCCTCGCTCATCAGTGCCGGGCGGCCATTCCCGGCAGACCGGCGGCATGTTGCCCGCCGGTTTCGCGTTTACATAGTGTCAATCTGCTTTTGTGCCCATGCATCTACATAAGAGGTTCCCATCTGTTTAATAATTTTGGCCTCTTCAGAAGGTATTCGTTTTGCTGCAAACTTTTCTGCAAGCGCTTTTTTCATGGAATCACTTAGTGCCTGAAACATTACGTACTCTTCAAAACTGAACATGCGATTACCTCCATTTTTGTGTTGTTTCGTGTTTCGTGTTTTTTACAGGTGCGCCCATTCCCAAAACCGCGTTTAAACCATCTTTAAATTTCCCCACGTTCGGCGTTCGGATAAAACCGTTGCCCTTCATGCGCCAACTACGGTAAAAAGCGCGTCACGGTCATTTTTGCGATTTCCACCCTTTCCCAAGACATTCAACTTATTATTGCCTGATTAGCAGCTTGAGGCGAAGCTGGGGTCTCTCAGGCATTGCCCCTGGTGAACCATACCCGTTTACCGGGTCCCACCCCGGAAACCCTCTTTATGTCTATGGTTCACCTATCTCGACATAATGAGGCGCGTACATCGTTTAACTATGAGATGCCTTACTCTTCTGCATAGCGGTTAATGCGTTAATCACGGCGCTTGCTCCTTCTCTATCCAAGAAGCGAAGACTATCGACCTTGGCAATCCGTTTGATGAAGTGCCGAAGACCGGTGGCTCTTGCCTCCGGTTCTGTGGCTCTGCTGACTTCACCCCATATAGCTTCAATCATTCGCATTTGTGGAACGGTTGCCATGGCTACCACTCCACGGCGGTTCTCTAAGTCATCAAACTTTTTCGCTTTCGGTTGACGTGTCTTCCAGACCCCGGCAGCGGTGGCCTTTGTCTGCCAGTCGTCTATAAGTGCAGCGGCCTGCTGTATGGTCAAATCCTTGGAAGAAGTAACCCCGGCGGCATTGTCCAGGGCGGCCCGATAGGTTTCATTGTCAAACTTCAGCGCGGTCTTGAGGGTGTGAAGCTTCTTGATCTGTGCGGCGCTTATCGGTGGCCCGGCCTGCTTGTGTGCTTTTTGTGCCATGGTGTGCCCCCTTTTTCCCTTGTTGCTCTTCTCTCAAGATTCGTCGCAGCCTTATCTTTAATTCTTTCATAATATTCACAACCGGCAGCCGTTCAAGGCCATGCGGCAAGCGGCGGCGGTTGCGCCTTGCATGGCACTGCGACGGGCGGCCATCAATCTGACTTTTGCTATCTGCTCTTCAATAAATCGCTTGATTGTTTTCATGCTATGCCTCCCTTAACTCTCATGCGTTGTGTCAAACTTCTTGACATGTCTTTTTGCTTTTCAGTTCTAATTTCAATGCATTACCAATCAAAGTCTTGCCTCCCCCCGTGATTCTGGTTAAGAATGCCAGTTATGGAGGGCTAGCTCATGTCGTACCTATCCAAAACTGCCCGGTTTGTTGTCTGGATTTGCTCCAAGTTTACAAAGACCGAGATTGAACAGATCGTCGTCGGGTTGTCAGATGTCCTCGAAAATCGTAATCCTGAAGTTAAGCCAAAGGACGATTTCAAAGAGAAACATCCGAACTACAGAAACTTTATTGTCGATCCCAAGCCGCCACTGACTGAGCCCCCAAAGTTTAAAAAAAAGACCTCGATCAAAAAGACTACCGGCAACTCCTGATTGAGTACGAAACACTTCACGGAAAGTCTCTTGCTCCGGTCAAGCTCCGGGCGGGTTCATCACCGGTTCCAGTGCATGTCACCTGTCCCTGCTGCGGAGCGCCAAATACTTATCTCTACTTCAACGACGGAAAGAAGCGCTCTCAAGTTCTCTGCAAGGTTTGCTCTCAACTCTTCCAACTCCAACAGCGCTTCAGAACCAACAGAAAGTCAAAGCTCTTCTGTCCCCATTGCGGGCTGGCTCTCTTCAGGTGGAAGTCGCAAAAGGAAGTGACCATCCACAAGTGCCCAAATGATAACTGTCCTCACCGTATCCAGGCGCTTGCCAAGCTCAATAAAGCCGAGAAAGAGCTGATGAAAAAGAAAAGTTCTCAGTTCAAAATCAACTACCAGTACCGCGAATATCACTACAAACCGGAAGAGTTGGAACTCTCTTCTCCGGACAAACCGCCGGTCGAACTGGCGAGAATCCATAACAGCGAAAACGTGCTTGGCCTGATTCTGACTTTCTATGTTTCATTCGCCGTTCCGGCCAGAAAAACTGCTCAAATCCTGCGCGAAGTCTTCTGTATCAAGGTTTCTCATCAGACAGTTCTCAATTATGCCGCTGGCGCCGCCTGGCACTGCCACCGATTCAATCTCAAGCATAAAGGCCATATCGATAATATCTCTGCAGGTGATGAGACCTACATCAAGATCCTGGGCAAGCACCATTATGTCTTCTTTTTTATCTCGGCAAAGAACCTGAAAATCTCCGCCTATCACGTGGCCGATAACAGGGGCACTCAGCCTGCCATTATCGCTATGAATGAAGCCATCAGGACTGCTTCTGCCGATCAGCAAATAACCCTTGTCAGCGACGGAAACCCTTCTTATCCAGCTGGCATTCATTTCATCAATGCCCAGACTGATGATTCCCAGACGATTCAGCACAAAAAGGTTATTGGCCTCCAAAACCTTGATGCCGAGTCCGAAGAGTACAGATCCTTCAAGCAGCTCGTTGAGCGGCTCAACAGAACCTTCAAGTATCATGTAAGGCCAGCAGCAGGATTCAACAGCACAAACGGTGCGGTATCTTTAACTACGCTGTTTGTGACCCACTACAACTTCCTCAGGCCTCACATGTCGCTAAAATATCTACCACCGGTGCCTTTGCAGGAGTTGAAGGCACTGCCGACCATTCAGGCTAGATGGACCAAGATCCTCTCGCTAGCTGCCTGACTTCCCGTCTTCAAAGATCAATTTACTGATTGTTGTTTTAATCTGACCAACTATCTCACGTGCCTGGTCACAGAGTGGCTTGCCCAAAATTCAAGCCAGTAACCACAAAGTAGTGAAGTCACAGTCTGGACAGACTCGGAAAAGATGCAGATGAAGGGCATCGTTTACTTTCGAGTACTTTCCATTTCAATATCCCGGCTTTTCATGAAACTTTTGACACTATCCTCTCATGCTGAGCTGATGAATTTTATCTGACAGTGAAGTTAAGCAAACCTCCGCGCCGTATGGCACAGGATATATTTCATTATAGTTTCCATGTTCTGTCAAAATGAGGCCGACAGCATCCGAGATAAACAAAGTCATTGCTCTACAGGCTTCAAGTTCCATTATTAAATCAACTTGGCTTATGGTTAATTCTTGTTCAATTCCCATTTTAATCGGTGGTATGGTCCCAGCTGGTAACGTCATGCTTCCCCCCCCAACTCTTTCCAGGCCGTCGAAATATAATGAAGATTGACACCTTCACCATTGCCAGCAGCCATAACAGCAGCAAAGCGAATTACCTTAACCACAGAACGAAGCGCCCCCGGCCTCTGACTGATCTCTATAAGCGCCTGACGCTCTGCCGTGCCGTTCACTCCAAAAGCGTCAGCAAGGGCGGTTACATCTGCCTGACTTGGTTGTGACAACCTTAACCGCTTGCCGATCCGGCTGAAGAGTTGTGCAAAGGTGGCGGCCCGGCTCCCTCCTGTCATCCTGACGTAAACCGATTCATTCCCGCAAAAGACAAGGCCGATTCCGGTAACGTCATAAATTGAACGAATTGCTTCGATGGCGGCAATGTTCAGGTGTTGTGCTTCATCCACTACCAACAGCCCGCCGGTTCCTGCAAATTTGTGAGTCAAATCCCGCGATTGGCGCGCGGCGCGGCTCGCCATTTTCAGCCCTACGGACTCGCCGATCTCTTCCAGGCACGAAGCAACACAAGCGGTATCCGGTCGCATGGTAGCGACCCACACATTAGGACTTGAAGCGGCATAGCTCTTGATTGCGCGGGTTTTGCCCACTCCGGCCCCACCATAAATGACAGCCAAATCAGCGGCGGCCTGTGCGTAGCTCAAAACCCCCTTGATACGCTCTCCGGCAGGTGTCGCCACATAATCAGCAGCGGCGGGCATGGTCTCACCGGCAACTGTGCGGCGCTCCCTGGCTGCAAGCCATTTCAGGAGCTTGCTTTCAACCTCGGCATTGTCTCCCTTGTACTTCTCTTGCAGCCACTGTGAAAGGGCGGTAGGAGAAATGCCGGTTTCCTTGGCAATCTTCCCCTGTGTCGTGCCGGTTTCGCTGATAATGTCGCTTACGCGGACTCTCAGTTCGCTTGCATCCGATAATTCTTCAAACATTCTTGCAACATTTTCACTCATCTGGTATCGTTCCTCCTGATCTGGAAATTTCCCCCTTGGGGGAGTGAAGAGCCGTGTTACAGCACGGCTTTTTCTTTATGACAGCACACTTTTCTTCCCATAAAGCTTTGCAGCGCCCTTATGCCACAATGCAGCAACGCTTTCCGCGTCATGTTCGCAATCACTACCGTTCACCACTTTCTTAATCGGGAACAACTCCTGTAGCGTCTTACAGGCAGGTGTCTCAACAGCTCCGCTATCCTGATCCGTGGTAGCCTTGCCCTTTGTCGGTACATTGGCAGCAAGCCGGGTTACTTTCGCTCGCGGTTTCTCCGGCTCCGGTACTGTCCCCATATAGCGCCGTGCTTCAGCAAGGTCATTTCTGCCAATCGCTTCAGCAGCAAGCTTGACATGCTTCTTGAAGTGGCCCTTGTTCCTGGCATGTTCACGGGCGGCGGCAGCATCTTTAAAGCCTCCGGTAATGGACGGCGCGGCAGTACAGATTTCAACTCCGCTTATGGTCTCGACATAAACCGGACTATGGAGATTCGCCGGGTCAAACCGTACTGTTACCTTTTGCCCCATGCGTGCTATAAGCTCGTTATTCCAGTAACGATTCTCGCCACCATCAGACCTGCCAGCTTTCAGGGTAATTTCTGCATTCGTGCGGCTTACCGTGACTACTTCAGCAACTGAAAGGCAGAATTTACGCTGCTTTTCAGTTGCCTTGGTAATGATTGCCCCCGGATACAGTCCACTGAATACCTGGTCAAAGCTTTTGCCTTTGACTGAATCTCCGCGCCGATCCGGACGGGCGTTGATCTCGTTGACGAAGTTTTTAAACAGCTCTTCAACTTCGGAAATCGGCACGGGACGGCCTTTTGTGCCCCTGCCTTCAAACACCGGCAGTGTGTCAAAGTCCAGATAACCGCCTATGCCGTGAACTCTCTCAACAGGTTTACTTTGCCCGTGCCCTGGCAGGGTGTATTTCAGATCAATCCCGAGTAGCGGCATGATTCCTAACGGGTCATCATCCTTGACCTTGAAGCGGTAACGATTCGGCAGGCCGCCGCTGATCTGCTTGGAAGTAGCCGCCCGCGTATTATCCAGATACATAAATTCAGGTATGCCCCAATCGGTTATTAGGTCAAGAGTTGCCAGTCTGACAAGCTCACGGTTTTCGCTTATATCCATTCTCCAGGCGAGAACCTTTGAAGAGCGGATATCCTGCCAGCTCCAGACAATCGGCTTGACTATAGTGCCGTTGCCGAAATCGGCCCATATCCCCAGGGCGAAGCCGTCACCGTTCACCGCCTGCATTACGTCAAACATGTCTTTGTTTCTCTTCATCGCCGGAAAGCACTTTTCAACGGCCTCCATCCCTTCACGCCTGAATTTGATAACCATTACGTCAACTTTGCGTTTAATCCAGTTTTCAACCGTCTTTTTTGTGGGGATTGTCCAGCCGTTAAGAACGGCGGCGGCTTGCAAGCGGCGGTAACATGAAGAGTAAGAAGGGCTCTTCTTGCGGAGATAGTCTTTTTTAAAGGCTTCCCAGGCTTCAAAGGTAAATTCAGCCTCTTCACCTTTGCCTTGTATCTGATTTACCAGTACTGCGGCGCGGTCAGAGGGGTGGCAATCTTTGGTTTTTCTCACCCAACCACGTACGCTCTGCTCATGAACTCCAATCTCTTTGGCAACCTGCTCTATTGCGTGCCGCTCCCATTCTCCGGCAGCAAGAAGACTCTTAACTTTGGCCACGGCCATGCTTCTCATGATAGCCTTGTCCTGTTGCTTCGTGCCTTTCTTCCCCATCTGGTTCCAGAGCCATTCACGGTCATCGTGATTCATCTCTTCTTCAGCTTCAGACAACCGGTCAATGCGTATCTGCTCTTTGATCTTAGCAAGGCGGGTAGCTATGGCGGCGGCTTCCTGATCTTGCTCAAGGGCTATTTTCTCATCTCTGATTTTGCTCTTTATCTTCTCCAGGGCGGCGGCGTGTTTTTCGTTTGACTTGTAGAACCTGATTAAGTCGATATTGTACTTATCGCCCCCGCCTTGAACACGTTCGCCGGTCGGTTGCCAGTTGAATTTTTTTTGCTGCTTGTCAATTAGTTGCTGTGATAATTCAAGATGTTCAGCAATTTCTATAATTGAGAGGGCATAGACCGGCAGGCGGTTTTCATATTCGTAGACAGCGGCGTGAAATTCGGCATGAACTGGAGACAGCTTCATTGTTTGTGGCCTTCCAGGGTAGCAGCAAGCCAACTGCCTTTTGACGTTGCTTGTCTCATGAAAGTGGCAACCGCTGCTGTATTGCCTGGCAGTAGGCCGGATACTGTCAGCGTGTCACCGTTCCAAGTCTCGCTATGGATTGCCCAAAAATCACAGAGTTTGAAAGGTATGGCCGGAAATCCCATCATGGTTTACGCTCCAATTCATGCAGTAATGAGGCGTAGCGGTGTTTTTCCTTGTCCAGCTCCTTCTTTTGCTCTTCAAGCTTTTGCAGGCGGGCGCGGATTTTGTCCGGCGCTTCGATAGTGTGTATGCCGTATGTGTCTGTCAGTACTAGGAGCGGCCTGTTATCTCCGGTTGCTTCGCAGAATGCGTCTATCAAGTCGCATGTCATTTCGTGGGGGTGGCTGTCAGCAAGCCAGTTGTTAATCATGGATACTGTGACCTTGCGGCATGACAGTTCCGACATGTCATCAGCTATCTGCTCACGGGACTTTGACGCGCCCTTGATCGCCGCCTTGTAAGCAGCATGCAGTCGGTGGGTTACACACATACGCCCCGGTTTCTTTTCGATCCGTTCGGCCTGATCCTGTTTTATGCTGTCAAATAGGGACATTTGCGCCGGGTCGGGAACTAAACTTTGTTTGCTCTTAGTCATTGCGCCCCCCGCTCTTTTCTTGTAGATTTAGCCTTACGCAGTAGTTGCTTTGATTTGCGGTCGGCCCGCTCTTTATATCGTTCAGGCCAAATCTCTTCAGGCATCATCAGGATTGCGTCAGCAATGATCTTTTCCCATTTTGGATAATGGGGACTGGTAAACACTTTTGAGGGGAGTTCCCGGCCTGCTCCGTAACGATCTGCCAAGGCAGTAAAGGTCAATCCCTTCTCTGCGAGCCTGAACAATACCCACGCTCTTAAAACGCGTGTTTCTTTTAATTTGTCCGTTGTCAACATCATGCCCGTGAAAATAAACCCAAACGGGTACATTGTCAATAAATAAAATTAAAATGGGTTGTTAGTGTTGTTTTCTGCCTAAGTGACAAATATTATAAATTACTTGTTATGTTTCAAGTAGATATAAACAGTTACAACCTTTTTTGAAATGGTTGTAACTTCTCCGCGTGAGATCAACAACCTTTTTGGGTTTCTGGTGGTTACAAAATGGGTATAGGCGAGAGGATAAAAAACGTTCGTGGTGTTATGCGTCAAGATGCTTTTGCCGAAAAGGTAGGGGTGCATTTGAATACTATCGGACGGTGGGAAAGAGCCCAAAGGACGCCGGACGTTGACGATCTGAACAAGATACTTGCTGCATTCCCACATATAAACCCAGCATGGCTACTAGCTGGTGAAGGCGAAATGGCGCGGGGAAGTAGTGGTGGTAAACGTCTATCTGAAATAGGACATGATGAGCTGTTTGTTCCTGTTATCCAGGCAGCCATTGAATCAGCTGGTAAAGTTGATTCAAAGATAGCCAATATATATGCTCACGCTGCTTTTGACATTGCCGGATTGATATCTGAATCGCGCGTCGATCTCCCGGCAATGCAGGAAATAAAGGATATGTTTTCAGTCTTTATGTATCTTGAAAACAACCTTGAAAATGGTGAATTAATGATTGATGGAAGAAAAATAAAGTTATCCCAGGGTGATTATGGCCGGTTGATGGATTCAGTATTTATCAGACGCGTGAAAGTGTAATTTATGGGATTCTTTGACTTTCTGAAAGGTTTAAAACCGACACCACAACCGGTAAAAGGGCCGGTTGACGCTGAACAGCAGTCGGTGGCCGCTCCAGTTGCAATATCAAGCGATTCCTATTTCCAGGTAGCAAAAGATCTTGCTCAGTGCCTTTACGATTTCCCTTATCAAGCACCTTCAGATGTGCCTTTATCTGTTCGCAGAGATAAAGAACTTATGGCTATCATTACCGACACCTACCAGACAACAAGAGCGCCGGACGGGACAACGCAGCAGACTACTATTGACGCGGCGGAACGTATCCGCCTTCAGGCTGAGTTCAAGAGAAGGATTTACCCCTTGCTTGATAACTGCCTGGCTGCTGATCCAGACCACGCCCCGGCGTTTCTCCTTTATCCCAAGGTTGCAGAATACAACACACGAGCTAAAGACCGAAACGACCTTATAGCCCTGTTTGAACGGTTCTTACCTCAAGTTGACTCTGTTGTTAAGAGTCCCAGGGCATACGACTACATCAAGAAAGATATCGAAGGAATGGGCGGCAACTGCTTTGAAATGGTTGAACGGCATTTGGCAGATTATCATTACGATTTAGCGGAGTTATACTTGAAAGAAGATAAAGACGACTCCGCTGCGTATTCCGGTGAATCCGACCAAGGAAACTGACGTGATGGCGACCGGTGTTCCGCTGTGAATCCGACCAGCGTTCCGGCGAAAGCGACCAAGTGGAGTTATAGTCGCAAGGTATGGGGTGTCACAGTCTGTAGCTTAATGCCGAATCGTCACCATGAGTATCTGATAACTGCGGCGTTGAAAAATATTTTATTTGCATATTCGTCTGCTTTATTTGGGTCATACCCGCCAAAAAACAATCGAATGCCTGCATCTACTGAGTTACCTGACTTAAGATGTGTTTTTACCCCAATAAAGACATCAAAGAGACCGTCCAAAAATACATTGCCAGAAGGCGATGGTAAAAAGTCAGCCCGAGTGAAGAAACTATGATTTGACGTAATTGCAGCTTCCCCTTCAATATTGAACAATGGGAATACAATAAAGTTTGTGTCATGAAATGAATCCGACGTAGTTTTAAAGTTTAAATCAGCATAACGTGCGATGACTGACCCTCCAAGCCGAAGGTAGTTGCCGGTAATATCTGATGAAAGCACGGGATAGTTTGCTGTTGCCCGAGCTGAATGAAATTGATAGTCAAGGGTTCCATGCTGTCCTGCATGATATACTGTGCCTTTAAAATTGAGGTCATTAGTAAGCGTATCAGAGTAATGAGCATATAGAGGTTGTAAGACGCCTCCAAAATTCCACCCATCCTTTTTGACCGACCAGAATTCAAAACGTGCGGTTGGCTCAATTGCGTCCCAGTCCGAAGTCGCATTTTCTTGCTTGTATCCATGAATTTCCATGTTTTTGGTTCCAAGGACACCGGCTTCTACTTCGAATCGATTAATCCTTTCATTCCCAGCAAAAGCATAACAAGGGGAAGTAAGTAATATGGTGAAAATAACCAGAAAAAATTTATTCATAGTCATCTTGCTCCGTTAGTCAGGTTTATTATGGTTTGTAATAGCAATTATAGCATTCATGTTAAATTGTCACATATCTACTGTTTCGGTCAAGTAATTGTCCGTCGCTTCCGCATAGATTCACCCTTCAGCTCGACCTTGTAGGCATTATGCACCAGCCTATCCAGAATAGCGTCAGCCAGCGTTGGGTCTTGCATGGCATCGTGCCAAGCCTTAATGGGTAACTGACTGGTAACAATAGTCGCTTTCCGGTCGTAACGTTCCTCGACGATTTCCAGCAGTTCCCGCTGGTCATCCTGCGAGAGCGGCGAAATGAGCAGGTCATCAAGCACCAGCACCTCGCACTTGGTCACCTGAGCCATAAGTTTCTGATAGCGACCATCGTGGCGGGCAATGGAGATGTCCTGAAGCAATCGTGGCAGTCTCTGGTAGAGAGTTGTGTGTCCATCCCGGCACGCCTTCTGTGCCAGTGCACAGGCGAGATAACTCTTGCCAGCTCCGGTTGGTCCGGTGATGAGGATATTCTGATGGCTTCGCACCCACTGATTCTGGGCAAGGGACATTACCTGTGACCGGTTCATACCTCGTGCATCTCTGAAGTCCAAGTCTTCGATTGATGCCGACAGGCGTAGCTTGGCAGTTCTCAGTCGATTCTGCATCCTACGGTTCTCCAGTTCTGTCATCTGGTGGTCTACAAGCAGACCAAAGCGTTCCTCAAAGGTGAGGGACGCCATGTCGGGACGTTGCATCTGCTCAGTGAATGCCTGAGCCATAGCGGTGAGCTTCATTACTTTGAGTTTCTCGATGGTCGGTTGTGTCAGCATGGGGTTCCTTTGTTCATCCGTAATAATCCGTACCACGAATGTTATCGTGGGTAACGGTCAGCAGTTCCTGTTGTTTGGGGAGAGGTTTCTGGTCAAGGTTATTATTCAGAATCGACTTGATGCTGGCGTAACTAATCCCTTTTATGAACAGGGCACGTTCACAGGCTGCTTCCAGTCGTTCCTTGCCGAACTTTTTACCAAGGGAGATGATTCCCATACAGGAACGAAAGCCATGTTCCGCATAGGCTCTTCTGGAGAGAATGGATTCTACAACCGCCGCCGTTGCCTTGCCGGTCTGGGATGCCCAGGTGACGAGGCGTTCCGGAGTCCACTCAGCATACTCCCGGTGGGCTGTTGGCATATGCTCGGGGTCAGTGGTGTGTTTCCCTTTTACAAACGAGCGAGGATGCGAGGCGATACGATTTCCCTTATGGAAACACTCCACAGTAGCAGACGTGTAGCGAACATCGACCTGTTCCCGTACCAGTCTGTACGGCACACTGTAGAAATGCCCTTCCACATCGACATGGTAATCAATGTGCACTCTGGCAATCTTCCATTGGGCATACTGGTAAGGGAGTTCCGGCAGTGGCAGCATTGCCGGACGGTCAAGTTCCTCGAACCG
Source organism: uncultured delta proteobacterium (assembly GCA_963787125.1). Lineage (GTDB taxonomy): Bacteria > Desulfobacterota > Desulfuromonadia > Geobacterales > DSM-12255 > VEOV01. Next base: position 244,755 of record CAWBBV010000006.1, on the reverse strand, counting down.
ACTCTTGCGGGTACCGGGAAGTTTCCTGAAGGGACGGTTGTTCAGAAGTTCCAGCCGTTCTTTGATGGCAGCATTCGCTTCTGCCAGACTGAAGAAGGTGTGATGTCGTAAACCGGCAAGGATGAACCGCTGCACGAACTGGACACCGGCTTCTACCTTGGGCTTGTCTCGTGGTTTGCGGACACGGGCGGGAACAACAGCGGTGCCGTAATGAGTCGCCATTTCCTGATAGGTGACATTGATGCCAGGTTCATATCGGCAGGTCTTGGTGACACCAGACAGTAAATTATCTGGAACGAGACAATGAGGAACGGCACCGAAGTAGGAGAATGTTCTGACATGTGAACCAGTCCAATCAGCAAGGGACTGGCTCCATGTGGTTTCGGCATAGGTGTAGTTGCTGGCTCCCATGACCGCAACAAACACCTGAGCGTCACGTATCTCTCCGGTGCTCGAGTCAACAATCGGAATAGTCTGACCACAGTAGTCCACGAACATCTTCTCGCCGGCACGATGTTCCTGACGCATGGACAGGTCGAGTTTGCCACGCCAGAACCGGAACAGGTCACAGAACTGACTGTACTGGTAACCGGATGGCTCCCGTTCCTTATACTCTTGCCATAGAAGCATCAGCGTCAGGTTCTTGTGGGAGAGTAGTTCGTTATGCAGGGATGCCCAGTCGGGAGGTGTCCGCCTACTGGTTATGGCACGAGGATGTTGAGGATAGAGAAGGCGTTCCAGCCGTTCATCATCGAGGTCGGCTGGCAAGGGATAGGACAGACCGGCAGCAGAAGCCCGGTATAGAGTATCGGTGACGGTTGTCTTGCCGATACCGCAACTGTCGGAAATGGATTGTCTGGTCTGATTGCAAGACCAGGCAAGACGGAGTATCTCTCGGATTTTACGCATAGTAACTCGATTCTGCGGCATTGTGACCTCCTCAAATAAATGAGGGGTACAATACGCTGTTGAGTTACCTTGCGACTACAAACTGTTGGTCGGATTCATTCCGGAACGCTGGTCGGATTGCCAGCGGAATGTTGGTCGGTTTCAAATCGGAATAGCGGTCGGTTTCACGCCGGAATCATGGTCGGATTCCTCCGGAATATGCATCCGCAACGTCTGAATATCAAAAAGCATGTATGCTTTGCCCGAAGATATATGGTTCCGGTACAAATAAAATCAGCTTATAAAAGCAAACTCTTGTATTAGAGCGCAGCATTCGCGCTGATTTAACTTTATTTCAGCTGTTTTAGCACGCTCCCCGCGTCTTTTGTTCCCTGCTCATTGACAACAGCGGCTCTGCATTCGATTTTCGACGGCGCTCACTTCCTTCACCTTGAGCGCTGTTGACAGCCTCCGAGTGTGATCTCTTTTTAAATGGCATGAAAAGGGCGTTTAAATGATATTTGCAGATTTTTAAACGCTACAACCCTCCCAGCGACACAATTATAAAAATGTTTTTCGCAAACACACACAACAGCCCGAATCAGCCATTTTTTACCCCGAATTATAAAAATAGCTTTCGTAAGCAATATAGAGCTTTTTCAGCGAGAATGTGAATCTAACCTACAGCAAATAAACAACTTTTCCTCAACACAAGTACAACCGCACACAATTATAAAAGTAATGATCTCAATTACATATATGCCTTTCTCCTTTCAAGCAAAAGAACCTGGCACTGGAGACGCTGCGCAAACTTCTTACCGACCAGATTCGCAGCACCGAGCGAACCAATCTCGTGCAGAGCAAGAAGTTCCGCGAAGCCCTTGAAGAGGCGATGGTACGCTATACGAATAAGGCCATTACGACTGCCGAGATGATTACCCGGCTGCTGGATCTTGCGAAGTGGGTACGCGAGGTACAAAACCACGGTCGGAAGCTCGGCCTCAGCACCGATGAAGCGGCGTTCTATGATGCCATCGCCGAGAACGAATCGGCACGCCAGGCAATGGAGAGCGATAAGCTGCGTCTGATGGCGCGTGAACTTGCGGAGATGGTAAAGCGCTTGCCCAAGCTGGACTGGTCGCAACGCGAGTCGGTCCGTGCCGATTTACGGCGGCAGGTGCGGCGGCTGTTGGCACGGTATGGCTACCCGCCTGATCTTTCAGAAGATGCGACTCAGCTTGTCTTGAAGCAGGCGGAACTTTCTACGGCGAATGGGGAATAAATAGGCCAACAAATGAACTTACCTTCAGATGATATATGACAGCAGCCTGAACCGCTCCTCAAAGTGGTACGTACTCCACGGCATGGCTTTTCCATGTCCTGGCGGATTTATCTGTTGAAGGTCTGATTTGTTTAAAGAGAACACACCTCACCTATCCCGCTAAAACCATTGACAAAATAACCATCCATCGTCTATATTGCAATCACTATGCAATTCAGACGATAGGTGGCTTTCCATGTATCTCACCCGCACTCTCGAAAACTGGTTCAAGGAAGCTTCCCGGCAATTCCCGGTATTGCTGGTCACCGGTGCCCGCCAGGTCGGCAAGACAACCTTTCTGCGCAGGGTAAGCGAACCGGAGCGAACCTACGTCACCCTGGATGACCCGCTGGTGCTCGCCCTTGCCAAAAGCGACCCGGCCCTCTTCATGCAGCGTTTTCCGCCACCGGTACTGATCGACGAAATCCAGTACGCTCCCGAACTGCTCCCCTATATCAAGATGGCCTGCGACCAGCGCCGCTCGCCCAATCTCTTCTGGCTGACCGGTTCCCAGCAGTTTCAGATGATGCGGGGAGTGTCGGAATCCCTGGCCGGGCGGGTTGGGGTGCTCCAGCTTCTCGGCTTCTCCCGCCGTGAACTGCTTGGCTGCGGGGAAACCTCCCGGCCATTTCTCCCGCTGCCGGATGAGACCGAACCCAGCTCCCACCTCGATCTGATGGAGCTGTATCGCCTGATCTGGCGCGGCTCATTCCCGGCCATCGCCTTGAGCGAACAGGGTGACCGCGACCTGTTCTACAGCTCCTATATTCAGACCTATCTGCAACGCGACATCCGCGACCTGGCCCGTGTGGGGGATGAAATGGCCTTTCTCCGTTTCCTCCGAGCCGCGGCTGCCCGCACCGGTCAGCTGCTCAACATGGCCGACCTGGCGCGCGACGCCGACGTGGCCTTCAACACCGCCAAGAGCTGGCTTTCCATCCTCCAGGCCTCCGGCATTGTCTATCTGCTGGAACCGTACCATTCCAACCTGACCAAACGTTTGGTGAAAACCCCCAAGCTGTACTTCCTGGATACCGGCCTTTGCGCCTACCTTACCCAGTGGTCTACCCCGGAAACCCTTGAGTCGGGGGCCATGTCCGGCGCCATCCTGGAAACCTGGATCATCGGCGAACTGCTGAAGAGCTACTGGCACAATGGCCGTCAGGCGCCGTTTTTCTACTATCGCGACAAGGATAAAAAAGAGATCGACCTGCTGATAATACAGGACGGGACGATCTATCCGCTGGAGTGCAAAAAGAGCGCATCGCCGGGCATGGGTGATATTCGCAACTTTGGGGTATTGGCAAACCTGAAGATGCCGGTCGGTCCTGGCGCTGTTATCTGTCTGGCGACGCAATCGTTGCCGCTTGGGCCGGCGGTGCGTTCGGTGCCGGTGGGGTGCTTGTGATACGCTTGATTTGTTCGGTCAACAACGACTTTGAAAGGGGGGACTGATGAATAATTCTCTGCAATCGCCTGTCCGCTGCGGCTGGGCAGGCAGCGACCCGCTTTACTGCCAGTATCACGACAGTGAGTGGGGCGTGCCGATCCATGACGACCGGCTACTGTTCGAGTTTCTGATCCTGGAGGGGGCCCAGGCCGGACTGTCATGGATTACTGTTTTAAGAAAAAGAGAGGCTTACAGGCTGGCTTTCGATAAATTTGAAGCTGCAGCAGTTGCTGCCTTTGACGATGAAAAAGTCGCTCTGCTTATGGGTAATGCCAGCATTGTCAGAAACCGCCTCAAGATCGGGGCAGCGATTACCAATGCCAGGGCGTTTTTGCAGGTTCAGACGGAGTTCGGCAGCTTTGACAGCTATATCTGGAGTTTTACCGGCGGAGTGACGCTGCAGAACTGTTGGGCCAGTCACGCCGATCTCCCGGCCAGCACTGCTGAGTCAGAGCAGATGAGCCGGGAGTTGAAAAAGCGCGGCTTCAAGTTTGTCGGGCCGACAATCTGTTACGCTTTTATGCAGGCGGTGGGAATGGTTAATGATCATACTCACGACTGTTTCCGGTGGGTTGAGCTTAGTGAACCGGCATAGAATAGCTGGTCCGTTTGAACGCAGCCACAAAAGAGTTTGCCGGGTTCTCCATAACTTCCTGTGGCGTCCCCTCCTGTACAATCCTTCCGGAATCAAGGACAACCAGCCTCTCCACCACCCGTAGCGCCTCAATCCGGTCGTGGGTGGCGATGATCGCTGCAGTTCCTGATTTATGGAGGATCTCGCCAAGTTCTTCGGCCAGGATGATCCGCGTCGGGAGGTCGAGACTGGAAAACGGTTCATCCATCAGGATGAGTTCGGGTTTTACCGCAAAGGCCCGTGCCAGGCTGACCCGCTGGGCTTCGCCACCCGAGAGTTTGTGGGCAGAGCGTTTTGCCAGATGACCTATCTTGAAAAGTTCCAGACCTTCTATTGCCCGCTCCCGGGCTTCGTTTCGCTTTACCCCCCTGATGCGCAAACCCTCAGCCACATTGTCAATAACGGTTGTATCGAAAAGCAGCGGTTCCTGAAAGAGCATGGCAATCCGCCGTCTGAAGCCGGTTTCGCCACTGCTTGTCACCTCTGCGCCATTAAAGATCAAGGCGCCGCTTTCTCTTGGGATAAGGCTGGCGAGGGCAAGGAGCAGGCTTGATTTGCCGCCGCCATTGGGGGCGATTACGGCGACCTTCTCTTCACGGCAGATGCCAAAACTTTCGACGTCAAGTACCTGAACCCCACCACGGACTATGCGGAGTCCTTGAACAGTGAGAAGTTGATTCTGCGCGCTCATCGGGGTCGCTCGCGCTGTTGGATCAGTGTCAAAAAGTAATTTATGCCGAAGGTAAGAGTCAGGAGGATTAAGGAAAGGGCGATTGCTGTTTCAAAATTACCCTTGCCACTCTCCATGACCGTTGCGGTTGTCAGGACCCTGGTCTGACCTTTGATGTTGCCGCCGACCATGATGGAGGCGCCAACTTCGGAAATTACCCCGCCAAAGCCGGCCATCACCGCTGCCAGGAGCGGCAGCCTTGCTTCCCGGACAAGTATCCAGACAGTCTGCAGGCGGGTAGCACCCAGTGCTCTTACCTGAAGTTTAAGATTGGCGGGGAGTTGCTGGATGGAAGCGATGGTGATGCCGGTGACTATCGGTGCGGCTATCACCGCCTGGGCAAGGATCATGGCCGCCGGTGTGTAGAGGATTTCCAGAAAGCCCAAGGGGCCGTTGCGCCAGAGGAAGATAGTGATAAAGAGCCCGACAACAACCGGCGGGAGCCCCATGCCGGTGTTGACCAGACTGATGATGAAACGTCTGCCGGGAAAGTTTGAGAGCGCAAGAAATACACCGACGGGTAAGCCGGTAAAAAGGCTGATCAAGGTGGCCAGCGAAGAGACCTTCAGGGAGAGAAGCGTCACGGCAAAGACTTCGGCATCCAGAGAGAATATCAGCGCCAGCGCGGTTTTTATGCCATCAAAAATCAGTTCCATCAAAAAGTCCGGGTTATCAAGGGTCGATGTAGCGGTAGGTTGCTTCTCCTACGGCAATCAGCATGCCGTTTTCGTCGGTCACTTCTGTTGTCGAAACAAAAATACGGCGGCCGCCCGGTCGTTTGCGACTGGTGGCGGTAACCGTCCCGCTGGATACCGGCGCCAGAAAGCTGGTTGTCAGGGAGAGGGTCACAGCTTTTCTCCGTGAGCCGGTATTTGGGCAGATACAGCCGGCATTACCGCCACAGTGATCGATCATGGTGGCGATAATGCCGCCGTGCAGGGCACCGAGGCTGTTCAGGTGCTCGGCAGAGATCGTCAGTTCCATGGCGGCATAACCGTCCGCAGCGTGCTTCGCTTTCAGACCGATCAGCTTTCTGAAACCGATGGGATTATCGGCTGATTTTAGTTCAACTGCGGGCATTTATTACAACTCCCGGAGGGTTTTCTGCCAGGCCTCTTTAAGCTCTGTCAGTCCACTGTTAATCACACAGCCGCCGTTGCTGCCGGTGACGGTGACGGACTGCTTCACAGTTACTATGCCGATAGCGGCCAAGCTGTGGCCTTTCATGATTGTTTCAAAGGCTGCCTGCTGCTCCGGGTGGATGGTGACCAGATGCCGTGAGGCTGATTCGGAGAAGAGGAGCGTCGCATCGGTTTTACCGGCGCTATCACCTTTCCAGATAATTTTTGCCAGATCCATATCTATCCCGAAACCACCGGCAAAGGCGGATTCGGCGGCAGCAACAGCGAGGCCGCCATCGGAGAGGTCATGACAGGAGGCTACCAGTCCGGCATTAACCGCCTGGTGGTACGCCTGATAGCGGCTGTAGGCATTCTTTGGATCAACCTTCGGCACTCTGACCCCGAGTGCCCCTTGCAGGGCGAAGTATTCGGAGCCGCCAAGCTCATCTGCTGTCGCTCCAAGCAGGTAGACCAGGTCACCAGCTTTTTTCAGGTCCATGGTGACCGCTTTTCTGGCGTCGTCAATCTTGCCGATAACCGAGAAGAGCAGGGTTGGAGGGATGGAGATCTTTACCGTGCCGTCGTAGAAATCGTTCTTCATGGAGTCTTTGCCGGAGATCAGCGGCAGGTTGTACTCCATACAGATGTCGTAGAGCGCCTGATTGGAGCGGACCAGCTGGGCCATCTTGTAATCGCCGTCCGGAGTCTTGTCGGAAAGAACCGGATCGCACCAGCAGAAATTGTCCAGACCGGCCACCAGCTCAAGCGAACCGCCAACTGCCACATAGTTGCGCAGTGCTTCGTCCACCGCGTTGGCGGTCATGTCGTAGGTGTCGATGTCGGAGTAGCGGGGACAGATGCCGTGGGCGGTGACAACCCCTTCAAAGGAGTCGAGGAGCGGGCGGACAACCGCAGCGTCCGAAGGGCCGTCGTTATTGACGCCGGTGAACGGCTTGACAACCGAGCCACCCTGAACTTCGTGGTCATAGCGCCGCACCACAGATTCCTTCGAGCAGATGTTGAGCGCCGCCAGCAGCTGCTTCAGGTCGTCGCTGTAGTCATCCTTTACCTTTACCTCTACCTCGGTTAACACCGGCGGGGTCCACTTGGCCGGGAGCTGCATCGGCGGCAGCCCTTCGTGCATGAACTCCATGGGGAGCCAGGCAACGGTCTTGTCTTCGTAAAGAATATGGAAGATGCCGTTATCGGTAAACTCACCCATGACAGTCGACTCGACGCCGAACTGTTTGGACATCTCCATGAAGCGGTCGATATTTTCCGGCGGTACCGCCATGCTCATCCGCTCCTGGGCTTCAGAGATGAGGATTTCCCAGGGGTTGAGGCCGGCATATTTCAGCGGCGCTTTGGCCAGATCCATGCGGCAGCCGCCGCATTCGCCCGCCATCTCGCCGATGGAGGAGGAGAGTCCGCCGGCACCGTTATCGGTGATAAACCTGTAGAGCCCTTTGTCACGGGCCCTGATGAGGAAATCGAACATCCGCTTCTGGGTGATCGGGTCACCGATCTGGACTGCGGTGACCGGGGAATTTTCGTTCAGCTCCTCAGAGGAGAAGGTTGCCCCGTGGATGCCGTCCTTACCGATTCTGCCGCCGGACATGACGATCAGGTCGCCCGGCTTGATCGACTTGTCGTGACTCGGCTGGCCGTTCAGTACGGCAGGCATTATCCCCGCGGTACCGCAGAAAACCAGGGGCTTGCCGCAGAAACGCTCGTCAAAAACCAGCGAACCGTTGACAGTCGGGATGCCGCTTTTGTTGCCGCCATGTTCCACCCCTTCCACAACCCCTTCAAAGATTCGCCGCGGGTGAAGGAGCCTCTTGGGGAGCGGCTTGGCATAGAACGGATCGGCAAAGCAGAAGACATCGGTATTAAAGATCAGCTTCGACCCCTGGCCGGTGCCGAACGGGTCGCGATTGACGCCGACAATGCCGGTCAGCGCCCCGCCGTACGGGTCGAGCGCCGAGGGGGAGTTATGAGTTTCGACTTTGAAAACCAGGGAATGGTCGGCGTTGAACTTGATGACTCCGGCGTTATCCTTGAAAACGGAAAGACAGAAATCACGCTCGCCCAGCTTTGCGCGGACATCCTTGGTAGTCCGCTGAATGAATGATTTGAAAAGAGATTTGATCTCCTCTTTTTTGCCGGTTTCGTCTTCGTAATGCACCGTGCCGGCGAATATCTTGTGTTTGCAGTGCTCCGACCAGGTTTGTGCCAGACACTCGATCTCCACATCGGTAGGCTTTGCGCCGAGACCGACAGCACCCCTTGCGGCAACTGCTTCAGGGTCGCGGTAGTGAGCCTGAATGATCTGCATCTCTTCCAGGGTCAGGGCAAGAACGCCATCTTTACTGATGCGCAGCAGCTCTTCATCAGCAACTTCCAGGTCAATCTCCCGGACCTCGGCTTTTGCCTCCACCAGCACCCTGGGGACAGTAACCGGGAAACCCTTGCCGGCGGCAAATTCGGCTGCCGACAGAATCGTATAGCGCTGAATAAGAACGTTGCAGAGGAGGCCGGTGGCTATCTGCTCAACTTCGGCGGCAGACAGTTCGCCGGTGATCAGGTACTGCACCGAGTAATAAACACCCTCGGTCGGGGCAAATTTTCTCCCCGTCAGGTACTCGACCGCTTCCCGGGCGGTGCGACCGGTGTTGTCGGTCACTCCGGGGCGAAAACCGACCTCGACTGCATAAGCAAAGCCTTTTGCCAGCGGGGCATCGATACTCCAGTTCTGGATAACCGGGTCACTGAACGGCCCTGAAGCCGCAGCTGCCAGCTCAGTTTCGCTAAGATCCGCGTCGACTGTATAAACATCGATGCTTTTGACTTCCGCCACCTTCAGCTGCAGGAGGTGTTCAATCTCTTTTTTTATCCGCTCTCCGCGCGAATCGCGCAGACCGCTTTTGAGTGCAACTTCGATTCTGTTTGGCATCTACTGTTCCTTATGAATATGGACGTTGCTGGTGGGGAAGGGGATAACAACCCCCGCTTCTCCCAACCTTTTTATGAGAAGAGAATTAATTTTGTCGGTGGTCGGAAAAACCTTGGTGTATTCATCCACCCAGAAAAAGAGCGCCATCTGCAGGGCACTGTCACCGAAGGAGGCGAAATAAGCTTCCGGCGGCGGGTCGCGAAGGACATCCCCGACCTCAAACGCCGTCGCAGTCAGCAGGCTTTTTACCTGCTCAACGTCGCTGCCGTAGGCTACCCCCAGGTTGATCCTGGCTTTTGCCCGCAGGTCAGGGAACGCCTGATTGGTCAGGATGGTGTTGCAGAGATCCGAATTGGGAATTATCAGCAGCTGATTATCGAGGGTCTTGATCTTGGTGCTTCTCAGGCCGATATCCTGAACATCGCCGACCTGCCCGGCGGCAAGCTGGATGCGGTCTCCCAGCCTGAAAGGGCGGTCAATCATCAGAGTGAAGCCGGAGATCATGTTGGCAAGGGTGTCTTTTGCCGCCATACCGAGGGCAAGGGAGCCTATGCCCAGTGCTGTTACCAGAGAAAGTATATCGTAGTTGAAATGTTTGAGGACGATGATCAGCGCCGTGCCGACCAGAAAGATTGTCGCCAGCTTTTCGACCAGCGGCAGTACCTGCCGGTCGAGCCCGCCGCCACCTTTTTCGGCAAGTCTGCCGGAGTACCATGCCAGAACTTCATCCAGCGAGCGATAAAGGATGTTGGTCAGGATGGCGATGGTGATGATGAAAAGAGCACCGGAGGCCGCCAGATGGGCTTTTTCAGGAAGCGGCAGCGATTTTACCGCCAGATAAAGACCGGCAAAGACGACCATGATGGAGGTCGGCGGAGTTATCCGCAAAAGAATCCGGTCGTCCAGGTCGGTGGTGGTAAAAGAGGTGAATTTCGGCCCCCAGGTTGTCATAAAATAGCGGACGAATTTTGCCAGCAGCCAGAAGGCGGCAAAAATCAGAATCGCCAGCAGGATCTCTTTTGCCCAGAAAAGATAAAGGCTGTCACTCTCCTGCACGCGATAGTAGTCGAGAACCCTATTCACCGAAGACCCGCTTGAAAATGGTGGTTACATGCTTTAAGTGATAGCCGAGGTCGAAGGATTCGAGGATCTTCGCTGCGCCGAGTGCGCCTGACACTTCAGGGTCGGCCAGCAGCTCGGTCTGGAAATCCTTCCCGTCCTCCCAGACCTTCATGGCGTTTTTCTGTACCAGACGGTAAGAGTCTTCGCGGGAAACGCCGGCCTGGGTCAGGTCGAGAAGGATCTTCTGGGAGAAGACCAGCCCTTTCATCTGATTCAGGTTCCTGAGCATATTTTCAGGGTAGACAACGAGATTTCTGATCAGTCCGTTCATCCGCCGCAGGGAGAAGTCAAGGGCGACAGTCGCATCCGGTGCTATGTAGCGCTCGACTGAGGAATGGGAGATGTCCCGCTCATGCCAGAGGGCGACGTTTTCCAGGGCCGGGATGCACATGGCCCGGATGTAGCGCGCCTGGCCGGTCAGATTCTCGGAAAGGATCGGGTTGCGTTTGTGCGGCATGGCTGAGGAGCCTTTCTGCCCCTTGGTAAACTGCTCTTCCGCCTCAAGCACTTCGGTTCGTTGCAGGTGGCGGATTTCTATGGCGATCCGTTCAATGGACGACGCGATAATGGCGAGGGTACAGAAGTATTCGGCGTGCCGATCACGGGGGATGACCTGTGAAGAGACCGGCTCAGGTTTGAGCCCCATCTTTTCGCAGACGTACTCCTCGACAAAAGGGTCGATATTGGCAAAGGTGCCGACAGCCCCTGAGATAGCGCCGGTGGCGATGTTTTCCCGGGCGGCGGCAAGTCGGATCCGGTTGCGCTGCATCTCGGCATGAAAGGATGCCAGCTTGAGTCCAAACGTCACCGGTTCGGCATGAATACCGTGGGAGCGGCCCATGCAGACCGTATCCTTGTGCTCATAGGCCCTGACTTTTATCGATTCCAGCAGCATGTCAAGATCGGCCAGCAGCTCGTCGGCCGCCTGGGTCATCTGCACGGAGAGGCAGGTGTCCAGCACGTCGGAAGAGGTCATCCCCTGGTGGATAAAGCGGGCTTCCGGGCCGACATGCTCGGCGACAGAGGTGAGGAAGGCGATAACGTCATGTTTTACTTCGGCTTCGATGGCATCAATCCGCTCGATGTCGAAATTTCCTTTGGCGCGGATGACCGGGATAACCTCTTTCGGGATAACTCCCAGTTCTGCCTGGGCTTCGCAGGCGAGGGTTTCAATCTCCAGCCAGATGCGGAAGCGGTTGTCAGCTTCCCATATTTTAGCCATTTCCGGTCTTGTGTAACGTGCAATCATTTTTGACGCTCCTTGAAATAATAGTAACTGGTAAAAGGTAATTAGACTGAAGGCTGAAGGTTATTCCTTCAACCTGCAACCTTCAGCCTGAATTTATATTACAAACATTGTGCTTGGTTGATACTGGTCGGCAATAAAAAGCCGTGGGTTGCAACAGTTCTGCCTTGCCAGAAGCTGCTCAGCGGCAATTCGCGGCAACTTCGGGTCGTTGTTCGCTTCCGAGAGATGGGCCAGAAATACCCCTTCAAGGCGGTTGTGAAGCAGTTCTTCCAGGAGGCCGATTGATTCATTGTTGGAAATATGGCCATGCCTGGATTTTATCCGCTGCTTCAGATGCCACGGATAGGGGCCGTTCATCAGCATCTCTTCGTCGTGATTTGCCTCTATTACCAATGCTCTTGATTTTTTAAGCTTTTCGGTCACCAGTCGCGTAACAATACCGAAATCAGTGACATGACCGTAGCGACCTTCAATAGATTCGATGACAAAGCCGACCGGATCAGTCGCGTCATGAGTCGTCTGAAAAGGGTCGATAGCAATATCGCGGAATGCAAAGGCGCGGCCGGATTCAAATTCGGTAACGGCACATTTCTTCAGAAGCTGCTCGCAGGCCCCTCTGGTGGGGGAACTGATAATGACAGGAATCTTCAGCTTCCTTGCCAGAATGCCTGCGCCTCTGGTGTGATCGGAGTGATCGTGACTGATGAGGATGCCATGGATGCTGGAACTTTCAACACCGATGACGGCGAGACGCTTGATAATCTCGGTAGCCGACAGGCCGGCGTCAATCAAAAGGCGCGTTTCACCGGTCTCAATATAGACGGCGTTCCCCTTGCTGCCACTGGCAAGTATGCTGATTTTCAATAAATTCTCCGAGCGTTGCTCTTTTTGAATAGACGGATTCAAGTTTAAACAAGCAAGATAGAGTGAATCAAAATTTATACCGTATCAAGGCTTTTTGTTCAAGATGAAAACTGATGTTACACGAGTTCCACTGCTAATCTTCCTGATGAAAAATTCAGTAAAATTATCAGGCTGGTGTAATTCCTGCCTGTCAGACATTTTACCGGGATGTCCCGCTTAGGCTCGATAAACCCAGCAAAAAAAGAGTCGAAAATTCAGCAAATATGCTAACATTCTGCCGACTCACCTCCTTGGTTGTGGATCTGCACGGCTGGATTTATTTCTACAGCTTCGTCAGTGTCTGCAAGGGACGAGTCCTTACATGGTTTTTCGTGTCACTATTCCTTCTGCAAAGAGGTTCAACCCCATGCTGCAAAAGATCGTTCCCATCCTGGTCTGTACAGTTTTGATGCTCCTTGCAACATTTTCCACCCTCCATTCAGCGGAGATCAACCTCCCCCGCAGCGGCCAGACAAGCAGCTATGCCAGCGGTGATGACGGCGCGGTACAAGCTGGTCTGCCGTGGCCGGCACAGCGCTTTACCGCTGCAAACGGCGCGGTTACCGATAACTTGACCGGCCTTGTCTGGCTGCAGAATGCCAACTGTTATGGCTCTCAGGCATGGGTGAACGCACTTGCCAGCGCCAACAGCCTGGCGAGTGGCGCCTGCGGGCTTTCTGACAGCTCTGCCGCCGGTCAGTGGCGGCTCCCCACCCGCCTGGAGCTGGAAAGCCTGGTGGATGCTTCAAAGTCCAATCCGGCGCTGCCGACCGGTCACCCCTTCAGTGCCGTCCAGGCGGACTCCTACTGGTCGTCCACTACCTACGCCGGCGATACGGCCAAAGCATTGTACATTTCTATGAACAGTGGTGTCGTTGACGCCAACTTTAAGACTAACTCCGGCGTATATGTCTGGCCTGTTCGCGGCGGACAGTAGTTATCGGTCATTTACTGAGGTACGATTCATGAATCACAGATATTTTCTTCTGAGCTGTTTACTTGCCGGCAGCCTGTTACTTGATTACGGTTCAGCCCTGGCGCTGCAAGCCGTTGTTCCGGAAACCGGCCAGAGCGTAACATATGACCCAGGTGACGATGGGGATTTAAAACCCGGTCTCCCCTGGCCGGCTTCCCGCTTTACCTCGAATGGCAACGGCACGGTGAGCGATAATCTCACCGGCCTTATATGGCTTTTGAACGCCGACTGTACTGACACTGTCGGCGGGATAGTCAAGGCAAGCGGCTCCCTCACCTGGGCCAATGCCCTCACCTGGAGTAACGGTCTGGCGAGTGGCAATTGCAGTCTGACCGACGGCTCCAGCGCCGCTGACTGGCGTCTGCCTGATCGCACGGAGTTGCAGAGCCTGTTAGACGCCTCAAAATACACCCCTGCACTGCCTGACGGTCATCCTTTTAATGCCGTCCAGGCGCACTACTGGTCGTCCACTACCTACGCTGGCAGTACTACCTCCGCCTGGGTTGTCAATCTGGACAATGGCACCGTCTACAGCTACCTTAAGGCCAGCGGACACTATGTCTGGCCGGTTCGCGGGGGGCTGTTCGGTAATCCGGTTATTTCGGTTCTGCCTGCAGCCGGCACATATGGTGATGTTGCGGTCAGCAGCAGTAGCAGCCAGACTGTTACGGTCAGTAACAGCGCTGCTGGTGGCGCCAGCAAGCTGCAACTTAGCGCCATCGACTTGCGCGGTACCGATCCCGGCCAGTTCAATATAAATCCTGGTGACGGTACCGGCGGCAGCTGCGGCAGCAAAACGCCGCTGCTCCCCCCTGGCGCTTCCTGCACCGTCGCGGTCAGCTTCAGCCCGACGAGCGCCGGTGCCAAAAGCGCCACTTTGCGGGTTTCCGGCAGTGATGCGAATGCGCCCAACATCGATATCGCGCTGTCCGGAACAGGGGTCATGTACTACACTGCCACCGCCAGCGTCAGTGGCGGCAACGGCACTATCGCCACCACCAATCCGCTTACCGTGGCAAGCGGCGCCGGCGCGACTTTCACTCTGACCCCGGCTGCCACCTATCAGCCGGCAGGCAGTGTCAGCGGCGACTGCCCGCCAGGCTCCTGGAACGGTAACGATTACACCACCGGCGCTGTCACGGCCAACTGCACCGTCGGCTTCACCTTCACCACGATCACCTACCCGCTGACCATCACCTTTGCCGGCAGTGGTGACGAGAAGGTGACAGTCCTTCCCAAGCCGCCAGGCGTGGACTGCCGCGGCAGCTGCAGCCAGTCCTTCGATATCGATACCGCTGTCACCCTGACGGCCACCGCAGCAGCCGGCTACAGCTTTAGCGGCTGGAGCAGCCCCTGCAGCGGTAGTGGCAGCTGTCAGCTCACCATGGACGCTGCAAAAGCAGTTACTGCCACCTTTATCCAGACCTGCGGCAGCAGCCACACTTCCATAGTCACCACTGCACCGGCAGCCAATCTCTGCAACTCCGGCACACCGACCAGCGTCACAGGTACCGGCCCCTGGAGCTGGATCTGCCAGGGAGCAAGCAACGGCCCGGATGCAGACTGTGTCGCCTATAAGCAGGGGGGTGCTGTCGTGCAGATCCCCCAGACCGGCCAGAGCGCCTGTTTCGACGCAGCCGGTGCACCCACCGGCTGCGCAGGGACCGGCCAGGACGGGGAGCTGCGGATGGGCCTTGTTGCGCCCGTCCCCCGCATTACGGATAATGGTGACCAGACGGTAACCGACAACCTGAGCGGGCTGATCTGGAGCAAGAACGGGAATATTGCCAGTGGCACAAAAAACTGGCATGAAGCGCTGGACTATATCAAGAATCTTAACGGCAGTAACTATCAGGGGCACAATGACTGGCGCCTGCCTGATATTAATGAGCTGCAGAGCTTGATCAGTCGCGGGGCGGGAAATCAGGCTGACTGGTTGAACAGTGGTGGTTTTACCGCCGCCAGCGCTAACTTCTACTGGTCGTCCAGTACCGTCGCCGGCCTTGCCATCTACGCCTGGGGCGTCGCTATGAACAATGGCTACGTGGGCATGAACACCAAGACCCTCAACTTTTATGTCTGGCCGGTTCGCGGCGGACAGTCCGGATTGTCCGGTGATCCGGTTATTGCGAAAACCGGGCAGACCACCTGCTACAACGCGTCCAATCTGGCCGTATCCTGCAGTGGCACAGGACAGGATGGTGAGTTACAGCTTGGCGCGGCCTGGCCAACCCCCAGGTTTTCCGATAACGGCGATCAGTCGGTAACTGATAACCTGACCGGTCTGATATGGAGCAAGAGCGGCAATATTGCAGGTGTTATTCACCCGACTAAAACCTGGCAAGGCGCACTGAATTATATTAATGGCCTGAACAACAGTAACTATCAGGGGCATAGTGACTGGCGGCTTCCCAATATCAGTGAAATTGGCAGTCTGCTCAATAAAGCGGAAAACAGCCCGGGTACCTGGCTGAATAATAACCTGTTTACTGATGTTCAGGCGTACTTCTACTGGTCGTCCAGTATCAACGCTGGCGGTACTACCAGCGCCTGGGGCGTCAGTATGGATTACGGCCTCACCTACGCCGACGGCAGGACCAACGTCGGCTATGTCTGGCCGGTTCGCGGCGGCCAGTCCGGTAATCCTGTTATTGCGGTTTCACCTTTGTCCAAAGATTTCGGCAATATCGCCAGCGGGGGGACGGTCAGTCAAACCATCTCCATCAGCAACACCGCCGCCAACGGTTCCCGTGCGCTGCAAATCAGCGCCATGGTGCTGACCGGGGCAGCTTCCGGCCAGTACAGCATCAACCCGGGCAACGGCGCCGGCGGCACCTGCGGTACGCTGACGCCGGGCCTGGAACCGGGCACAAGCTGCACGCTGACAGTCAGCTTCAGCCCCACCAGCAGCGGCGCAAAGAGCACTACGCTAAGGGTCTCCGCCAGTGATGTCAACGCACCCAATACCGATATCACCCTTAGCGGCACCGGCTACACTCTGGTGCCCGGGGGGAGTGTCAAGGCGAACGGCGTCACTTTTGGGACAGTCAGCGACGGTCTGATTAATGTTCTGGAAGGTGGTGATCTTGCCCTGATGACCGGTGATTTTTACGAAGTGCTGACCCTGGACCGGGCAGTAACATATACCCTGATCGGCGGCTATGATGCCGGGTTTACGACCGCTTCCGGGCTGTCCACGGTTCACGGTTCCATCACGATCACCGCCGGAACTGTCAGCTTCGACGGCATCGTTATTCAGAATTGAAACCAAAGTACGCAACAAGAGCTGCCCCTTCAAGTAACGGCCCGGATCCGAAGGTAGACCAGGCAGCAGAGGTTGCTGCTGCCGGAAATTTACAGATGACCGGCTGCTGAGCAGGAGTTGTTCGTGTTGCCCTGCTGTGCATATATGAATTTTTTAAGGAAAACCATTGACGATGAACTAAAGATTTGTATATTATTTAGAGCTTGCAACGGACAGCTGCGAGGCAAGAACAAACTACACAGGAGGAATTCATGGCTATCAGATTGGGTATCAACGGGTTCGGAAGAATAGGGCGGACAGTGCTTCGTTACGCCGTTCAGGAGAAGGGGATTGAGATAGTTGCAATCAACGATCTTACAGATGCCAAGACTCTGGCTCATCTGCTTAAATATGACTCTGTTCATGGCAGGTTCCCCGGTGAAGTTGAGTACACCGCCAACGAACTTATTATCGACGGCAAAGCGATCAAGATCCTGGCAGTCAAAAATCCTGAAGAACTCCCCTGGAAAGAGCTGGGAGTTGATGTCGTTCTGGAAGCTACCGGTCTGTTTACTGCCCGTGCCAAGGCTGAGCTTCACCTCAAAGCCGGTGCAAAAAAGGTTATCATCTCCGCTCCGGCAACCGATGAAGACATCACTGTTGTCATGGGTGTCAACCACACTCTTTATGACGGCAGCAAGCACAACATCATCTCCAACGCTTCCTGCACCACCAACTGTCTGGCGCCGGTGGCCAAGGTTCTCAACGACTCGTTCGGCATCGAAAAAGGTCTGATGACTACCATTCACTCCTACACCAACGACCAGAATATCCTTGATCTGCCCCACAAGGATCTTCGTCGCGCCAGGGCTGCTGCCCTCTCCATGATTCCGACCTCCACCGGGGCTGCCAAGGCGGTTGCGCTGGTGTTGCCGGAGCTGAAAGGCAAGCTGGACGGTTTCGCCATTCGCGTCCCGACCCCCAATGTGTCCGTGGTCGACCTGACCTGTACGCTCAAAAACTCTACCGATGTCGCCGCAGTCAATGCCGCTCTCAAAGCCGCAGCAGAAGGGCCCCTGAAGGGCGTGCTCGGTTATTCGGAAGAGGAACTGGTTTCCATCGATTTCAACGGCTGCCCGCTCTCTTCCATAGTTGATGCCAAAAGCACCAAGGTTATTGACGGCAATCTGCTCAAGGTTCTCTCCTGGTACGACAACGAATCCGGCTTCTCCAAGCGGGTAATTGACCTGATCAACTTCATCTCCAAATAGCAGCAGTTGGCAAGCAGACGGAGGGGGACATGTTCCCCCTCTTTTTTTATTCTACCAAGGAGGTTTTTATGCCTATCCGTTATATCGACCAGCTCAAGGACTTGAAAGGGAAGAAGGTCTTCATCCGGGTTGACTTTAATATCCCCCAGGATGACAAGGGAAACATCACCGAAGACAGCCGGATTGCCGGTGCTGTCCCGACGATCAAATATGCCATCGAACAGGGAGCCAAAGTGATGCTTGCATCACATCTCGGACGTCCCAAAGGGGAGAAAAAGGCCAAGTATCACCATGGCTCCGGCCTCCAAAAGGCTTGCCCAGCTCCTCGGCAAAAAAGTTACCCAGGCGCCTGACTGCTTCGGCCCTGAAGTTGACGCTCTCATTGCCGCCATGAAACCTGGCGAAGTCGTCATGCTGGAGAATGTCCGTTTTTACCCTGGAGAAGAGAAGAATGATCCGGCCTTTGCCGCTCAGCTGGTCAACGGCTGCGAAATCTACGTCAACGACGCTTTTGCCGTTTCCCACCGCGCCCATGCCTCGGTCGAGGCCATCACAAAGATCATTCCGACCATCGCTGCCGGCTTTCTGATGAAAAACGAAATGACCTTTTTCGATAAAGCAATGAGCAATCCGGTGCGGCCGCTGGTGGCGATTCTTGGCGGGGCTAAAGTTTCCGGCAAGCTTGAAGTGCTGGAAAAACTGGTCAACAAGGTCGACAAGATTGTTATCGGCGGCGGCATGGCCTTTACCTTTCTCAAAGCCATGGGGTATTCGGTCGGCAAGTCGCTGGTAGAGGACGAACTGATCGCGACCGCCAAAAAGATTATGGACAAGGCTAAAAAACGGGGCGTAACCTTTTACCTGCCGGTTGACTGCGTCGTTGCCAACGCTTTTGAAGCGACAGCCACCAACTTCATAACGACCGTTCAGGAGATCCCCGAAGGGTGGATGGCGCTGGATATCGGCCCGGCCTCGGCGACACTTTTCAGCGAAACGCTTCGTGATGCCAAGACCGTTATCTGGAACGGACCGATGGGAGTGTTTGAAATGGACGCTTTTGCCCGCGGTACTTTCTCGGTGGCCGAGTCAGTCGGTAACTGCTATGCCACGACCGTTATCGGCGGCGGCGATACTGATGCTGCTGTCCACAAGGCCGGCGTAGCCGGCAAGGTCAGCTACATCTCCACCGGTGGCGGCGCTTTTCTGGAACTGTTGGAAGGTAAAGTGCTGCCGGGAGTCAAAGCTCTCGACGTAAAGGTTAAATAGGAGGATTCAATGCGTAAACCTGTAATCGCCGGTAACTGGAAACTTTTTAAAACTAAAGCAGAGGCTGTCGAGCTGGTCAGCGGGTTGCTCCCGCTTGTCGCCGCCGCCGATAATGTTGAAATAGTCGTCGCCCCGGTATTCACCGTACTGGACAGCGTCAACAGCGTCATCACCGGCAGCAATGTTAAACTCTCAGCCCAGGATTGCTACTGGGAAGCAGAAGGCGCCTTTACCGGGGAGATCTCCCCGAAAATGCTGCTGGATGCAGGCTGCAGTCATGTCATCATCGGCCATTCGGAGCGCCGCCAGTATTTCGGCGAAACCGACGATACCGTTAACAAAAAGCTCAAGGCGGCAGTTGCTGCCGGACTGACTGTGCTACTCTGTATCGGCGAAACTCTGGCCGAACGTGAAAGCGACCGCACCTTTGATGTCCTGGCAAGGCAGATTAAAGGCGGGTTGACAGCAGTTCCCGAAACAGATCTCGCCAGCGTCATTGTGGCTTATGAGCCTGTCTGGGCGATCGGCACCGGCAAGACAGCTTCTGACGACCAGGCTCAGGAGGCTCACGCCTTTATCCGCGCTGAACTCAAGAAACTGTACACCACCGCTGCGGCTGACAATATGCGGATTCTTTATGGCGGCAGCGTCAAACCGGATAATATTGCCGGGCTGATAGCCAGACCGGACATTGACGGTGCTCTTGTGGGTGGAGCAAGTCTCAAAGCGGATTCATTTGCCGCTCTGGTTAACGCTGCGCAAAAATAACTTTGTTTTTTGTGTTTGTTGTGTTATTTAATTTAATCCCGTTACGGGACAATAAAGGAAAAAACTTATGTATTACGTACTCATAGTTCTTCATATTTTTGTCAGTGTCGCTTTGATAGGGATTGTTCTGCTGCAGTCGGGCAAGGGCGCAGAAATGGGCGCATCCTTTGGTGCAGGCGGCAGCCAGACTGTTTTCGGCGCCAGTGGCGGCAACACCTTCATGAACAAAATGACAACAGGCGCAGCGGTAATCTTCATGCTGACCTCACTTACCCTGGCTCATCTCTCTTCAACCGGGAGAAGTTCCTCGATAATGTCAGGAAAATCTGCTCCGGCACCAGCGGCTGCCCCGGCTCAGCAGACAGCTCCGGCAGCACCTGCCGCTCCCCAGGGTACTGCTCCTGTCCAGCCAGCCCCGGCACCGGCTGCACCGGCAAAGTAGCAGTTTTTTGTTGACAGCAACAGCTGTCTTAAGGTACATATTCATTTCTTTTTGCAGGACAGTTTGACAACAGAATATCCTCTTTGTGCGGTGGTGGCGGAATTGGTAGACGCACCAGCTTGAGGGGCTGGCGGGGGCAACCCTGTGATGGTTCGAGTCCATTCCACCGCACCAATAATAATGAAATCAATAAGTTAGCTTGATTTCGACTAGAGAGAACCTGTTTTTGTCACAGTTTAACGACTGTGCCGAAGGCAGGTTTTTTTTATGTCTAAGCATTTGCTTAACCGTAATGGTCACTTTTATTATCGGCAATGGATACCGCTTGACCTTCGTAACTCGTTTGGAGGTAAGGCAGACATTACCACTTCACTCAAGACAAGGGATAACCGGAACTCACAAATTGAGCTTGAATAATATTGTTTAAATGTATAATACTGTACAAGAGTTTGTATGAATAAGTACAAAATATTGTATGGATAACTACAAAATGGACTACAGGCTAAACAGAAACCAGCTGCTTGAGATTATGGAGGAGTGGAACCGCGTCCTCAGACGCAAAGTTCACCTGATCGCTTGTGGTGGAACAGCCATGACCCTGCTTGGAGTCAAACCGTCGACGAAAGATGTAGATTTCATGGTTCCGAGTATCAGTGAGTATAAGTATTTAATATACAATCTCAAGGCGTTGGATTATGAACCGGTAACTCATGCGGGCTGGCAGCGACCAGGGGAACAATTTCAGTTTGATATCTTTCGTGGGAACTCCATTCATACAACCGGGCTGCTGACATCTCCATTGGAAGAGGGGAGGCACACTCTCTTAAAAGAGTACTCACACCTTTATATCGGCATCCTAAACGACTATGATCTGATTTCCAGTAAGCTGATGCGTGGGACAAGAGTCGATTTTGCGGATTGCCTTGCTCTGGCTGAAGCCCATATAGCCGATTTATCCATAACAGGGCTTATTGAGCACTTCAATGAGATGGTCAGCTATGACGTGGCAGAAAGTCGGCTGAAACCAAACATTGAGCATTTCGTTGCATTGCTAAAGGAGAAGGGTCTCTATGAGTAACAATGACCTGATGCACAGCTTATCGAAGCTCGGTTTTCCTATGCTTGAGCCAAGCGAGGAACTGGATGTTAATAAAACTCTTGCAGATGTGGTTAAGAGCCATGACACCCGTCTTTGGGAAGGATTTCCGGTGCTGCTGGTAAATGCCGCTGAAAACTACCAGTTTACCCCCGAACTGGTTGAGCGACTTTTATCTGACCAGGATAAGAATAACTTTCACAAGCTGTTACTCCTGTCTTCATCCGTGTACTCGTCCTACCACCTGACATTTCCGTGGTTGACCAAGCTTAAAAAGAAACTCTCCAATGAAGACAAGTTTCAGGCAAAGGAGTGGCGCAACTCTCTAGCTCATAATCAACCACTAGCCTGGGATAATGAGGAACTCGACTCTAAGCGTCTCAGGAAACTGTTTGAACTGTACTTCGAACAAAACGTTGATAAAACCAGGCGGAGCAAGGAGAAGTATGAGGAGTTTTCTCTAGCGTATGCCCTTTCTCAGCTCTTTTCGCCAAAACAGAAGGATCTGTTTAAGAAAAAACTCGAAGGCCTCCCTTTGTCCAAGACTGAACAGGAGTATTATTCCCGTTCAGTTAAGAAAAAGGTGGTCGCATTAGCAAACTCAGAGCTGCATAGCTTAGCCCGCAAATTGTTAGAGCAGTAATAAGGCCGTTTCAAGTGCCATTAAATCGCATTGACGTCAAGATAGACAAAGTGTATTAATTAAGCGAATTTATGAGGTGGTGTGGAGTGGGTGGATGGAGATGGGCATAGATAGATGACTGCAAGCCGTTGTGCCGGGATCGACCGGTGGAGCGGCTTTTTTGATTTTGAGGGCTGTAAATGGCACAAGGTAAAGCGTGGTCACATGATGAGTTGATGCTGGCAATGAACCTGTATTGCAAGCTTCCCTTTGGTCAGCTGCGCCATGGCAACCCCCTGATCATCGAAGTCGCGCAAAAGCTCGGCAGGACGCCCAGCAGCCTTTCCATGAAGCTGTGCAACCTTGCCTCGCTCGACCCGTACCATCAGGCCCGTGGCATCAAGGGTTTGCAGGGGGCAAGTCGCGCTGATCGGGAAGCGTGGAATGAGTTCACCGCCAATTGGGAAGAGTATGGCGTAACCAGCGAAGAACAGCTGCAACTGTTGATCGGGCAGACCGAAGTGGCGGAGCCGGCTGCTGTGCCAGGAAAGAGCACGTCACGCCGCCAATCCATATTCAAGCTCCCTATCACAGAACCTTCCGGACCGACAGAAAAGATCGTCTCGGTAAAGACACGCCTCGGCCAGCAGTTCTTTCGCCAAAGCGTGCTCGCTTCCTACAACAGCTGCTGCTGCATTACCGGAAATCCGGTTCCGGCGCTATTAGTGGCAAGCCACATCCTCCCGTGGGGCAAATACCCGGAGCAGCGTCTTAATCCGCAGAATGGCCTTTGCCTTGCGCAGACCCAGGACGCTGCATTTGACAAGGGGCTAATCACTCTGGACGAAGAGTATCGTCTTGTACTCAGCCCTTATCTGCGAGAGTATTTGCCGAACGATTCGCTTGCGCGTAACTTCCTTGATTACGAAGGGAAGCAGATCGTGATGCCGGAGAAGTTTCCACCGGATGCCGAGTTTATGCAGATGCACCGGGAAGAGGTGTTCTTGCACACATGATGCAGCCTTCTTTGTTTGAAAACTTGAAGTTCCTCCACCCGGTCGGTCTGTCCACCTTCAGGTACGGCGTGACGATTCCGCTTGAGGCGCAGACGGAGCGGCTGCGGGCGATAGAGAAGGGCGGCAAGGTCGCGGTGACAATACTCTGCGGTGCTGAAGAACCGGTGAAGGCCGAGATACGCCGCTTGAACAACAAACCGGGCCATCTCCAGTTCCGCTATGAAAACAAGTCACAGGAGCGGCTGCGGCTCTGGCTGGCTGCGGTATTCGGCGGATCGGTAGCAGGGAACCTGCTGGAGATTGTCGAGGTTGCGCCGTTCACCTTCCTGTTCAAGCCGATTTTGAAGAGTACCGCTCCAGCCCTGCAGATCGGCGCTCTACAGCTGCATCACCTGGAGAGGCAGGAAATGGAGGGCATCACAGAGATTCACCAGATCAGGGAGTCGCTGGCCGCGGTGGATTATGATGCTGCTTTCAATCAGGCGGACTACAACGGTTTGATCAGCGCAGGATTAGTTGATCGAGGCTGGCAGCGGGAGCAGCGGGTTGTGCCGGAACTGGGGCTCAAGTGCGATTTCGAGAAGAACGGCATCTGGGTAGAGGTGGAGTTCGGCAATGCCCGCTCCTACTACCAGGACTATGTAAAGTTCATGCTGGCCCGTAAATACAGGGCTGCCAGGCTCGGCCTGCTTCTCTGTCCGATGACGGCCTTTGCGGCGCTCCTGTGCGAGTTGGGGCAGAAGCGAGCGCGGGAGAACTCTGTAAGTGAGCGGTCGCCGGTTTATTCAGGGATGATGAGTTACGAGAAGGCCGCGCGGGAGTTGCCGTATCTGGGGTTCATGTTTGAGATGCCGATTGTTGTGGCGGGGGTAGGGGTGAGTGGGCGTTAACAATATGCTTCCGGAACCCGTACTTACCTTGTAGGAGTTTGATTTTCTATGGATCTTTTATCAAGATTGAACCGTTGGGCATACCGGCAGGACGAAAACTTCATGACGGAGGCATTCGTCTATTTACTTCAATTTTTGCAAGAACATGAGCAGGTTGCTGCTGTCCAGTTGTTCAAAAAAATCAGTAATGGTCACATCGACGTCACTGCTGCCGATTGTAATGAAGTTACTATTATCACCCAGGTAGCAACAAGCGATGGTAGGCCTGATATTCAGATCAAATCGACAATATCTCTTGGCTATATTGAAGTTAAATCCGAATCAGGATTGGGGCTGGACCAGATAAAGCGTTACAGATCAGCTTTATCAAAGAGTGGCTATGCTGATACATTTCTTGTTTTGTTAACTAAGTATCCTTTAGGAAACGGATTAAATCACCATAAACCGGATTTATGTCTTAGATGGTCTGACATTTATGAGTACCTCACACAACTTATAATTACGAAAGATCTGAGCCGTTATGTAGTCGATCAATTCAAGCAATTCTTAGAGTCAAAGGGGATCGTCATGGATCATGTCAGTTGGCAACTTGTTGAAGGCGTAACGTCGCTCCACAATCTGCTTAATATGATTGGCAAAGCAATCGAGCATAATTCGATCAAATCAAAACCGCTTAGCGGCGGGAAAGTGAAGTTCCCCCGGTTCAGTGGACAGGGTGTTAAGCTGCAAATTTGAGTTGATCCGCCTCGTATGGAGTCCGATACCCCAGCGAAGAATGAATTCTTTTACGGTTATAGAAACGTTCTATGTAACTGAAGATGCTCTGGCGTGCATCGGCTCGGGTTGAATACTGGCAGTGAAATACAAGCTCTCTCTTAAGTGTCCCAAAGAAGCTTTCTGCCGGTGCGTTGTCCCAACAATTACCTTTGCGACTCATGCTGCAAGTTGTGCCATTTTTCACTAACAGGGCCTGGAATTCAATGCTTGCATACTGCGACCCTCTATCGGAATGATGAATCAGTCCACGCGGCGGGTTTCGTCGCTTAACTGCGAGAATGAAAGCATCGATGACAATATTCCGGGTCATTCGCTCCGACATGGACCACCCAACGATGGCACGTGAAAACAAGTCCATAACTATTGCCAGGTAGAGCCACCCCTCGCCGGTCCAGATGTAAGTGATGTCTGCGGCCCATGCCTGGTTAGGCCGCTTTGGCGTGAACTCCCGATTGAGAAGGTTGGCCGCCACGGGCAACTTATGCTTAGAGTTGGTCGTTGCCTTGAACTTGCGCTTCGTCTTCGCTCTAAGGCCATCTTTTCTCATCAGGCGGGCAATCTTGTTACGACCGTAATGCTTGCCGCGCCTCTGTAGTTCCCGGTGCACCCTGGGACTTCCGTAGGTGCGATTGCTCTCTTGGTGAATCTCTTTGATCACCTCTGATAGCGCTTGATCTTCTTGACTTTTTTTGCCTTCTGGCTGTTTTAACCAGGCGTAATATCCGCTCCGTGAAACGTCGAAAACGCTACACATGATGGAGATCCGAAACTCAGTCTGATTCTCACGGATGAAGCTAAAGGTCAAGTCGGGTCTTTTGAAAAGATGGCCATTGCTTTTTTTAAGATTTCACGCTCCATCTTTAAACGCTCATTTTCACGCTTAAGTTGACGGATTATCTCCGCGTCAGAGGTCATATGCCCTTTGCCGGGAAACGCTTCTTCAGGTTTAACCGATAACTGCCTGATCCAGTTGTAAAGCGTGTTGGGGTGAATCCCCATATCGCTCGCTATCTGGTTTACATCGGCACCTCCATCGGTAACCAGTTTGATCGTTTCGATCTTGAACTCGCGGGTGAACGACTTTCTCTTCGATACCATGACTGTCCTCCGTCTGCTTTTGTAGCAGCTTTTCGGACTGTCCACAATCTCGGGGGAAGTTCAAAGAGTATATCGGTTACTACACAGAAGGAAATAGATGTTGGATAGGTATATATTACAATCAGCCTGCCTATTTGGTGTTTGAATTAAATTTGGGAAAATCGATTGATTCGAAGAACCTGATAAAACTTGGCCTTACCGACCAGGACCAGGACAAACCTAATAGAATTTTTATACGTATTGATCTTTCAAGTGAGTTAAGCCACTTCTTCAGCAGAGACCGTACAAGTCAGCTCAGATATTTGGAAAGTAAAATTGCCGAATGGCGTGACCTCGAGGAAAGAGCAAGTAAAAACGGGTATTGAACGGTTTGCCCGCGACCAAAAAAAGCGGAACAATGTCAAGGTGCCGTTTACCTATCTGGGGCCGGTGGATATGGTCAGTTACGAGAGCGACCGGCCGATCAAGATGGTCTGGCGGCTCAGGCATCAGATGCCGGTGGAGATGTTTGAGGATAATAGAAGGGGTGGGTAGGTAGTCGGGAATTGATGAAGCACCTCTTCACAGGCAACAGAAGGTATGTGTATTTTTGCAAAATCGTGTTATGTTTGCGTAGTTTGCATTACACCTTAGGACTATTATGAAAGCATACGCTGGATACGTTTCACATCTAGAAAAATTGTGCGAAGGGATCGTTTTTGGATCTATTCCGAAGGATGATGTTTCGGTAATTTCTGCCCTTAATGGTCAGCCAGCGCGGAAGCTTCAGCAACTTGTGTCATACGAAGCAAGAAGGGAGTCTGGTGCTTTTTTTTCTGGAGGTTTCTTAGCGAATGAAACCACTCAGCTGATTGACTCAAAATTACTTGGTTGCCAACATAAAATCATTGATCCTGCATGCGGTGCTGGTGATTTGCTGGTAGACGTGGCAAAAAACATAACTATTACTGAAGATTTCGAGAATACGATGTCTTCATGGGGCAATATTTTTTACGGAAGTGATTTGCACCATGAATTCGTAATGGCAACAAAAGCTAGGCTTGCACTTACTGCGTTACACAAAGGAGCGGCACTACCTCAACGATTTAAAGGAATAGGTACCTATTTCAAAAACATAAAACAGGGCTGTGGAGTAACTACTGCTGACATCGGTATGGATTTTAACTATGTTGTCATGAATCCACCTTACAATCTTGTTGACACACCAAAAGGATGTGTATGGTCGTCAGGAAAAACTAACTACGCAGCCGTTTTTTTTCACGATTATGTTGTTAAATCCAATGTGGGAACGCGAATTATAGCAATACTTCCAGAAGTACTTAGATCAGGTGCACGCTATGAAAGATGGAGACGTATTGTCAGCAAAAAAATGCTAGTTAATAAAATAACAGCATTGGGACAATTTGAACCTAGTATTGATGTGAATGTTTTCCTAATCGATGCCTTAATTGTTAATAACAATGATAGTACTCTCAACTGGAGCTACCCTGTAACAAACAATTGCAGCACAATTTCTAGTATGTTTGATTTGTCGATAGGTACAGTGGTTGATTATAGAGATTCGCACGATGGTCCGACGGTGCCATATCTTATCTCTAAAGATCTACCGAAATGGTCAATTGTAAGCCATGTTAGTCACAGTCGAAGGTATTCTCGTAAGATAATTCCTTCGCCATTTGTAGTTATTAGAAGGACATCAAGGCCGGATGATTTATTTAGAGCAGTATCGACTATCATTAACGTGGACTCTTCAGTAGCAGTCGATAATCATTTAATAGTATTACAGCCTAAGGATAAATCACTTGAAACCTGCCAAGCGCTGTTGAATATGCTAAGCACAAAGTGGGCAAATGATTGGTTAAATGAGCGTATAAGATGCCGTCATTTAACTATATCTTCAATCGCAGAGATCCCGTGGAGAAAGGTATGAGTAAAGCGCACTTAAAATTTTCTACCGATATTCTTAGACGTCTTGGTGAGGAGTTGAACCCAAACCCCGACCAAGGAATTCTTGAATTGGTAAAGAATGCATATGACGCAGATGCTAATACTTGCACGATCCAGATAAGGAATACACAAGTACTCGGAGGAACGATTTCTGTAAGTGATGATGGCGAAGGAATGGAAAAAGAGGATATCGAAAACAGTTGGTTGCTACTTGGAAAGTCAGCAAAAAATGTTAGGAAGGTAACACGCTTAGGACGAATTCCTGCCGGGAATAAAGGGCTTGGAAGGCTCGCTGCATTAAGACTAGGTACTGAAACCACCCTGCTTACTAGGCCGTTAGAAGAGGAGAAAAAACAATACTCACTGTTCATAGATTGGAGAAAATTTGACCAGTTCGATGTTGTTGAAGAAGTTGACCTGGAGATAGAAGAAACTGTTCGTGCTTCAAGTGTCGGAAGGGGAACCGAGATAAGAATCGCTAACCTTCGTTATAGGATAACTCGCAATGACGTGAAAAGGCTGGCTAGGGGTCTGTTGTTGCTTGCGGATCCTTTTGGAGACAATCCTTCTGGATTTCAGCCCATATTGAAAGCTCCTGAATTCGAAGATCTAGAAAAACTTGTTCAGCGAAGATATTTTGATGATGCTGAATTTCATCTTTTTGCAGAAGTTGACACAAATGGGCAGGTTAAAGCAACGGTTACGGATTGGAAAGGAAACAAGCTCTTTGCCGCTGATCACGATGAAATAAGTCCTAAGGTCAGTAAGTACAATTGCCCTCCGGCTACATTTGACATTTGGGCGTATATTCTCAGTAGCGATACGTTTTCCTTTCGTCCAACAACCGTCGGCGAGGTCAAAGCATGGCTTAAGGAATTTGGTGGAGTCCACTTATATATACATGGTCTTCGTGTCTCGCCATATGGAAACCCAGGGAACGACTGGCTTGACATGAATCTTAGTCGCGTTCGAGATCCTGAGTTACGCCCTGGAACTAATACGTCAATTGGCCGAATGGCTGTAATTGGTACAAATGAAGACCTTCTTCAGAAAACGGATCGTTCGGGCCTTGTTGAGAGTGAATTGTTTCATGAATTGAAGCGCTTTGCTACCGATGCACTTGATTGGATGCATCGACGGAGAAAAGAAGAAAGAGAATCTAAAAGACAACAGCAAAGACAACAAGCAAAAGGTGAAGTTGACAAGGCTAAACAAACTATTGATGAAGCTATTAAATTGTTGCCATCTGAAGAAAAGAAAAACGTAGAAGAGAAATTCAAAGATTATGATCGAGCACGAACTAAGGAGACTGTAATCCTCAAAAAGGAAGTTCAACTCTACAGGACTCTTAGTACTGCAGGGATTACGGCAGGTATTTTTGCTCATGAGTCAAAACATCCACTTAGGCTTATTGAAAAAAATGCAAAGCTCATTGAGAATCGTGCGAAAACAGCGGTATCAGATAAATTTGAAGAGTTCTTTGAAGGTCCTATTGGAATTGTTCAACGTCAAGCGGAAATACTTAAAGCATTTGGTAGCTTGACCTTGAATTTTATAGATCATGAAAAACGACGGGTTTCTCGGGTCGATATTCATAAGGTTATCAGTGATGTTGTTGATATGTTTGCTTTAACGATAAAAGAGAGAAAAACCGAAGTAAGGTTCAAATATGATGCGGGGAATCCGTATCTCCGGGCTAGCGAGGCAGCAATAGAGTCAATTATCTCAAATATCATAACAAACTCCTTGAAGGCTTTCGAGACGGCTCCTCCTCAGGATCGTTTGATTTCTGTTGAGACGCAAGTCGCAGATGGGATAGTGACTATTGTCATCGCTGACAATGGTCCAGGCATATCTGGAATAAGCCTTAAGGATATTTGGCTCCCTGGTGAAACTACCTATCCTAATGGCACAGGCCTTGGCCTTACAATAGTCCGTGACACTGTAAAAGATTTGGGTGGATCCATCAGCGCACTGTCAAATGGATCTTTGGGTGGTGCGGAAATTTCGGTAGAACTGCCGATACTTGGAGCGTAATGTGAGCATAATATCTATTGCTGTAGTCGATGATTCTGACGATGCCCGAGAAACCCTTTCTGCTGAACTCAGAGATGCACAATTTAATGCTAAACCTCTTATTGGACCTTTCAAGAGTGCAGACGAGTTGGTCGGCATTGCGCGCGGAGAAGCTGACGCAATTGTGTGTGATCATCATCTAAGCACCAGAAATTATGCCTATTGCACCGGTGCTGAAGCAGTTGCAATATCTTATGATGTTAGATTTCCTGCTGTGCTTGTTACAAGTTGGAGTAAAGCGTTAATCGACGATATGAGACGCTTTCGTAGGAAGATACCCGTTCTTCTCTCACATGATGAAGCTGATCCTGATGTTATAGCTAAAGGATTCGAAATTTGTATTCAAGAATTTAGTAATCATTTTTTGCCGAAAAGACGGCCTTGGAAAACTCTTCTTCGAGTTGAAGAGGTGGATTTAGATACGAAAAACCCTATTGTCTTTGCGAATATTCCCGGATGGAACCCGTCAGAGATAATAAGATTCCCAATGGATATAATCCCATTCGAGTTTAGAGCCGAGATTAAACCTGGAACGAGGTTTTTTGCAAAGGTAAACACCGGAGCTGAGTCTGACGAAGAACTGTACTTTGACGAGTTTGAGTTCCGCGGGAGGTAGTTCTAGTCATGCCAGCATTCATTTTGGACGTAGGGCACGGCAATTGTGCGATTGTCAGAGAAGATAATCATACACTCGTAATTGATGCCGGACCAGGAGCTTCTCTAATGGAGTTCCTTAAAGCAGAAGGGATTTCGAACGTTGATGTACTTCTAATCTCGCATGCAGATCAAGACCATATTGCAGGTTTAATAGGGCTGCTTAGTTCTGAGGAATTCACAATTGGAAAAGTCCGGCTCAATACGGACTCTCGTAAAGCTTCTATCATTTGGGACGACCTACTCTTTACATTGAGCAAGGCTCATAATGGTGGGGACGTCGACTTCGGTGTAGCTCTTACAGTCAGCGATTCAAACACCTTTAACTTTGGAGCCTTCAAGGTTGAAATACTTGCACCTAGCATTTACTTGGCAGGGAAAGGTCCTGGTTCAAAGGACCGGAGTAATCGTTCGATAACGTCTAATTCCGTAAGTGCAGTAATTAGAGTCCTGCAAAACGATAGGCCGATTCTAGTATTCACTGGGGATATAGATAATACCGGCTTTCTCAACATGATGGAATATCTTACTGAATGCCAAGTTGATGCCACAGCACCAGTAATTGTATTTCCACACCATGGGGGGAAAGTTGAGGGGGCTGACTTAATAGAATTCACGAAACAGGTATGTAATTGTATTCAACCCAATACCGTTGTGTTCTCAATCGGAAGAGGCAGATATTCGACACCACAACCAAATATTATAAAAGCCATTAAGGAGGTTGTGCCAGGGGCAAGAATCGTCTGCACACAGCTTTCAGAGCATTGCGCTAGCATGTTGCCTGAAAACGCAGGAGATCATCTTGTTAATACATTTTCTGCCGGTAAAACCGTAAATGCATGCTGCGCTGGAACTATCATTATCTCGCTTGAAAACGATATTCTTTCAGTCGCTCCATTTGAAGCTGGACACGCGGCGTTTATTTCCACGGCTGCCCCCACTGCTCTTTGTAGAAGAGCATAGTGTAATTACGGAAGGCGGCCGATCGGCCGCCTTAATGTATTTAATTCCAAAAATGTTGTCAGATTATTAAAATTTACCTTTTTCTTTCAGTTCGCCCATAAGATCATATAATACGTTCAATCGATCCTTTATTAATTTGTCATTGTCTGCCAAAAATCTATGAAATCTTGCCAACTCTCCTGCCGTCCTATCCTCACGTGTAAGCTTTAATGTTTCAGACTGATTCTCAAATGTTTCTGATTCAAAAACCGCATTTCCATTGTCCGTACCAAAAATAATCTTCGTTAAAAAGGTGACGGCATCTATCATCCTGTGAAGTGGAAGTTCCTCAGATTGTCTCGTCCATTTTTCCCCTGTGTGCCTAAAAACTTTAACTGAAACTTCGTCGTGATCATATTGTGCTAAGCCGATGGAAATGAATCTTGCGTCAGTTTTCCCAGCGTAAAACCCATCGAAATATTCATATGGCAATGCATATACAGGCTTGTGTGAAAGGTTCTGTGGGAGTTCGTCAGTCGGGTCAATTTTCTTCTTCTGTTTCGTTTCGTATGGCATATGTTTTCTCCTGGTTAGTATGTTTACTGCACGTAGTAAGTTTACTAAAGCTACTGCCATTGTCAACTTATATTTTTGGCTTAAGCCTGAGAACCTCTCCAGTTCAAAAAACAGTGTAAAATCTGTTGAATGGGATTAAGGGATAGTGATCAATTGACTAACTCAGCTTCTTCTGCTAAAGCCAAAGCTGGTCGAACTCCAAATCCGAACAAATTATGATAACAAGGCCATGACCTCACTCACCACATCCATCAAACACTTCGCCTCCCTCAACCGCGCCCCCGGCGCGACCTGGACCGACGCCACCAAGCGAAATACAATTATGAAGGATGAATTATGAGGGATGAAACCTGTTTTCACTGTTGGAAGCAGAACGAGCTGTTGAGGAGAATGCGAGGGCCGGTTCTCCATTCTTCACATTTACAGAGAATCCGTTAAAGGATAATACCAATGAGCAAAGACCTGACCAATTCTCCCATAAGCGTGAATAACTCGGAAATACTCATTTATCAGGCGCCGGACGGGACAATCCGGATCAATGTCCGACTGGAGGACGAGACGGTCTGGTTGTCGCAGGACCATATGGCGCAGTTATTCGGCAAAAGCAAAAAAACCATATCGGAGCATATCCGGAATATCTTCGACGAGAGTGAACTGGACGAGCAGGTGGTTATCCGGAAATTCCGGACAACCACCCGACACGGCGCAATTGAAGGGAAAACTCAGTCGAAAGAGGTCAACTTTTACAACCTGGATCTGGTCATCTCGGTCGGATACCGGGTTAAATCCCAACAGGGCGTTCGGTTCCGCATCTGGGCCACCCAGCGACTCAAGGAGTATATCGTCAAGGGCTTTGCCCTGAACGACGAGCGCTTCAAGAGCGGCAGCTCCATGAATTATTTCAGCGAGTTGCAGGAACGCATCCGTGAAATCCGACTTTCGGAGCGCTTCTTCTACCAGAAAATCAAGGATATCTACGCAACCAGTATCGACTACGATCCCAGGGACGAAAAGACGATCGAGTTCTTCAAGGTGGTGCAGAACAAACTGCTCTGGGCCATCAGCCAGCAGACAGCGGCGGAGCTGGTATTCCGCCGGGCCGATGCTGCGCTGCCGCTCATGGGGATGCAGTCCTGTGACAAAAAGGGTGAACTGGCGGTGCGCAAAAGCGATGTGAGCATTGCCAAGAATTATCTGACAGAGGATGAAATGAAGCTGCTCGGACTGCTGGTTGAACAGTACCTGGCCTTTGCAGAAACCATGGTGCTGCAGCGAACTCCCATGTACATGAATGACTGGATTGCCCGGCTGGACGCGATAATTCAGCTTAATGGCCGCGATCTGCTCACCCATGCCGGAAAGATCAGCCACCAGATGGCGCTGGAAAAGTCGGCGCTTGAGTTCGACAAATATCGTGAAGTGCAGCGGCAGATTCAGCATGAAGTAAGTCTTAAGGAACTGGAGCAGGATATTCAGCAACTGCAAGTCCCGGCAGGCGGACAGATCAAGGGTGGGACCCTGCGGGGTAAGGGTTGACTTTTTGACATTTTGATCGCCTCTAGATGTCGTGTCTCAACTCTCTTTAGTTTCTCAATAATCTGAAAGAAACCATGACCAACCTCACCACATCCATCAAACACTTCGCCTCCCTCAACCGCGCCCCCGGCGCGACCTGGACCGACGCCACCAAGCGCAAGGCCCCGCACAAACCGCTCCTGCTGCTGGCGGTGCTGGATCTGGTGCATCGCGGCGTCATCACCTCGCCGTTCATCGCCGTGACCGGCGATCTGGTGGAGCTGAACGAGCTGTTCAACCTCTACTGGCGGCGGATCATCCCCCTCGGTCAGACCAGCAGCATCGCCTTTCCCTTCTCCCGTCTCGACCGGGAGCCGTTCTGGGAACTGGTGCCGCAACCGGGCACAACCATTACCCCGGCAATCATCAACAACACCTCCTCCGTCACCTACCTGCGCAAGTACGCCCTGGGCGCAAAGCTGGACGAGGAGCTGTTTCAGGTCATGCAGAGCGGGGAGGGGAGAGAGGCGTTGCGGGAAGCACTGCTGCAGTCCTGCTTCTCGCCCGAAGCCGCGGCTCTTTTGCGGGAGCAGTCGATCATCAATCGCGAGGCATTCGCCTACAGTCAGACTGCTGGAAGAAAAATCCCATCTGCCGCTGGTGCAGGAAATCATCGAGGCGGACAACTACCGCCCCGCAGCCCGTGATCAGGGCTTTCGCCGCATTGTGGTGAAGGCCTATGACCACCGCTGCGCCCTCTGCGGGGTGCGGATCATCACGCCGGAACAGCACACCGTGGTGGATGCCGCCCATATCGTCCCCTGGAGCAGGAGCCAGAACGACGACATCCGCAACGGCATGGCCCTGTGCAAGCTCTGTCACTGGGCCTTTGACAAGGGGATGATGGGGGTGTCGGACTCCTACGCCGTCATCACCTCCCGCCAGATCGCCGCCGATCCCAACGTCCCCGGCTTCCTCCAGACTCTCTCTGGCCGTGGTATCATTCCGCCTGTAGACCGGTATCAATGGCCGGCTCGCGAGTATCTGGCCGACCATCGGAAAGAGTGGCGGCTGTAGGGTTTTACCGGATGAAATTGTGAGGTGAAAAGGACCATCATGCTTCTGCGTAAACGTGATCTGGGTTTCATTGCTGTCGTGGGAGGTCTGCTGCTGGTTCTGGTTCTGAACAGCTTCCGGGACAAGCCCAAAAGCACCCCCGTTGACGACCGGCACCGCCCGTTTCGCGGAGCCCTGGCCAAGGGCGACAGGCGGGTAGCAGTGGAAAGTGGCTGTGTGAGCTGCCACAACGCCGCTACTCGACCGCTGCCGCCGAAGCATCCACCCAAGGAGCACTGCCTGCTCTGCCATCCGTTCAAGCAGGCGCATTGAACATACGAATCACACGTACACTCAAAAGGACGTTATATGCCCGAAATATCCATGGAAAAAGCCCCGCTCACTAAAACCGTCATCTTCTCCCACGGCAAGGAGTCCGGCCCCTGGGGGCTCAAGATCAGCCGCCTTGCGCCGGTGGCGGAGGAGCTGGGCTTCGCGGTCCTCAGCATCGACTACCGCGGGGTGGACGATCCAGCGGAGCGGGTGCGGATGCTGCTGGCGCAGCACCCGCAGGACGGCGGCATTACTGTGTTGGCCGGTTCCAGCATGGGGGGGAGCGTTTCGCTGGCGGCAGCACCTGTGATCAGGCCGGCGGGCCTGTTCCTGATGGCCCCGGCCATCGGCATTCCCGGATACCCCGATCTGCCAACGCTGACCCATGTACCACCGACCGTCATCATCCACGGCTGGGACGATACAATTGTCCCGCCGGGGCCGGTGATGGACTTTGCCTGCCAGCACCGCCTGGAGCTGGCAATGGTGCCGGACGGCCACACTCTGGAGAACAGCCTCGATTTTTTGGTAGACCGGTTCCGCTTTTTCCTGGCGCTGCTATCAAGGTCATGAGCTTTGAACTGTAGCGACAGGATGACAACGGCAACCGCCTCCTGAACGTCTGCTATGCCGGTCTCTTCTTTCTCTTCCCTGTCAGCCGCACGATCATGAAACATTTACTGAAGAGCTGGCTGGAGCAACGCATGCTACCGGGGGGCATCGTTATACACCAGCGCTGACTATCTGCTGCCGGGGAACCCTTCTGCTGTTCCCGGCACAACCAGGAGGGCTATGATGCCGAATGCAATGGCAAGACTCAAAATTAAGCTGCAGAAACAGGGAATCGACCCGTCCCTAGTGACGGAACTGGAGGACGAGTACACCGAGTTGGTCAAAAAAGCGGATAAGCTGGAGCTGCTGTTGATCACCCTTGTGCGGACCGGCTGGCCCTGGGACGAAGAGGGTGAGCCCAACGTGATCCATGCTGCGGTCAAGGGAGGTTTTACGACGGCGATGGTGGAGGCGAAGGAGCTGCTCGGTCTGGGGCTGAACACCATGATTACCCGTACCGAGCCGAAGACCTGAAACAGTTATGTCGGCCTAGGGGTGAGAACTTTCATGGCGGAAACTACTTTCCCATTTCTTGGAGGATAGTGTGTACTCTTGCCGCAGTTACGTCTGATTGCTCAGCCTTGGAGTAGACGGTAATCAGAATAATGTCGTTTCGGGTTTTGAGATAGTAGATGCAACGGTAACCGGAACGCTTCCCTTTTTGAATGTCACTGTTTTGAAGGCGTACTTTGAAGATAGTCAGGCTGATGCCAGGGACTTGATCACCGGGTAGCATGCCGGTATTAAGTTGGTCTATGAGGGGCTGAATGTCGGTGCGGATGGAGCGGTATTTCTTGGCAAGCGCACGCAGGTTGCGCTTGAATTCGAAGGTAAACGAGATGCAGACCGAATCAGCGGGCATCGATGCCCTTCCATAATTCAGATATCGGTAAGGTATTCCCTTGCAACGCTTCCTGTATACCCTGGCGAAAACTTTCGTCCGCAGGTTTCAAAAAAATGCCGTGGCGGAATCCGCGTACAATTTCCAGAAGAGCCGGCAGATACTCCTCCGGCGTGGTTTCGATCTCGTGAAAGAGTTCCTTGGCACATGCCGATTTTGCTGGGCTCATGACACACCTCAAAAGGTTTTAAATTTGATAAACTATTCATCAGGCTACGGTAAATGTCAAGTGGCAAGAAGGCAACAGTGGGGCCGGAGTTCCGAGGGGACACGGGGTTCCAAGTTGCCAAGTTGAAGCTGTCATGTCTCCACCCTGTTTGGCGAGCATGAACCGGTGTTGACGTCGCTGTTCCTGCAGTGGTGTCATCAGAAGGAAATTGATCCTGAAGAACTGGAAGACTATTTCCATGCCCATATCAATCGCGGTGTTGAACTGCTGGTGAACCGGGTGCGGGGGGTGGAATCTGGCCCAGTTGATAAGGGCTGGTTGAAGAGATTTTTAGCTCTTAGTTTTCGAAGCAGGATGAATCGAGCAGACGGGTGCCGTGGATGATGCGCAGGATATAGACGGTCTTGCCGTTTATACGGAAGATGGTGCGGTAGGCTCCATGAAGCAGATGGCGATAGGATGTACCGAGCTGTTCGTTTTCCGGAATCAGCGGGCAGCGCTCGGGAAGCTGCTCAAGCGTGTCGATCTGCTCCTCAAGGCGCAGTATAAAGGCAGTGGCGTTTTCCGGGCTGTCGTCGGCGATGTAAATCCAGATCTCCTCAACATCTCGCTCCGCAGCCGCGGTGATTTCGACGTTATATGTTACGCGCATTCTTGAACTCTGTCAGAAAGGCGCGGGCCGGACGAGTCTGGCCGCTCGCAACTTGTTCCTCTGCTACTGACAACAGGCGGGCGAGGTTCATTGCTTTGAGCTGCTTTTCGTAGACTTTGGCGTCGATGATGACCGCATCGGCCCGGCCATTGACTGTAAGCACCGTAGGCCGACCTGACCGGTGAATATGATCAAGAATTTCCCGTGTATGCCGTTTCAGATCGGTAACCGAGCGGATGTCTTCTGCGAGACTGATGGACATGGAACACCTCACATTTGATGCTTTATTAAGCACTACATTAAACACTAAATCGTAATCTGTCAAAATGATTTTACAGCGCCAGGCGAGCTTGTTTTTGAGTTCATGCAGGTGAGGAGATGAAAAGAACAATGGAAGAGCCGATATATCTCGATCACAACGCTACAATGCCGGTAGACAGGTGGGTGCTGGCGAAGATGCTGCCGTATTTTTGCGAAGTGTACGGCAATGCTGCCAGTATCTATCATCTTCATGGAACCTGGGCGAAACAGGCTGTTGACGAGGCGCGGCAGACTATTGCCAAGGTGCTGGGCTGTCGTAAAGAGAGCGAAATTGTCTTTACCAGCGGAGCTACCGAAGCCAACAACCTGGCCCTGATCGGCGCTTTTCGGAAGTTTCGCGACATAAGCCCCTCTTGAACATCTCAATGCAGTTATTGTATATTGTTCCAGCTTCTGCTAGTGTCGGTTATTCTGGATTTGACGTAGTATCTTCCTGGCTCCTGGAGATATGCTGACCTGGAGCATGTTCTTTTTGTTTACTGAACAGGGCTGGAAACAGCTGGAAAAGGTTGAAAACTGCTGAAGCGATACTATTGATACTATGCCAAAGATCAAGGACTTTTTCTAGTTTACGGTTTTGTAGAATGGCTCGTAGAAGGTTATCCCGCCTGCTTTTAGGGGCTGGCGGGGGCAACCTTGTGATGGTTCTGGTCCATTCCTCGCACCAATTATAAAAAGAGGTCTGAGAAATCAGGGCTCTTTTTTTGTAAGTTGGCAGGTCTGGTGGTAACCGATTACTATCTGTTTATTTGTGTTACCATGCAGTAAATAACCGACATTCGCAGTAATATGTGCAAATCCGCAGGTCCGCATGGACTGCTGAAAATGGGGTACATCAGATGATTGAGCTGTTAAAGAATATTGTTACTACGATCACTTTCAGGCCGGAAGAGGGTCCGTTTCGTGCTGCACTTGTGGCAGTGGTTCTTCAAACTGCCGATGCAGAGCAGGTGGAACTCTTTTCTGCCGACAACTGTGACATACAGGTCACTGTTTCAAACCTGACTCTGACCGAAGGGGTTATCCGCTTTCTGGCAATCAGTGATCTGGGGGAACAGGCGCTGGAAGCTGCTTTTGCCGGATTGAAAGAAGCCGAAAAGGCCGATTTCAGGGCGCAGCTGGCCAGCCACGCAGCCGAACAGCGGCCGGTCGTGCCCGGTGGAGGTGCCAAGGTTATTGTGCGCAAAGCGTCCAGCGCCGGTATGTTCACCCAGCAGCAGGCCGCCGAGGTGCTCGGCTGTTCCGGGGAGACCCTGAAAAACAGAATCCCTTGCAGTGATTACTCCTATGATGAAATCGACGGTAAAAAAGTGCTCAGAGAGTACTACTGGGCGCAAACCTTGATCGAGCGACTGCTGCAGGTCAAGACTGCAGGTTCGCAAGCGGACGATGTCGCTTATGTTGCCGCAGAGTGCTGTTTTGGCGACAGCGTCTGGGCAGAAGAGCTGCTCGCTTCGTTGCGGCCAAAGGCAGAAGCGCCCAGGGGGGGAGGCAATAAAAACCGCTCCCACAGATACCCGCCCAGAAGGGGCTCAAATCCCGGTCAGGCACGCGATAAGTAGACCTGTCTGCGGCTACACGTATAAGATGATGAGATATTTTTTACGGGGGTAAATTGTGGATCGTTTGCTACTCAATGAACAAGATGTTGCTGCCCTGCTGAACTCAAATCTATTACGCTTTGTTACCCCTGAATCGGTGGAAGGTATTCTGAAGGAGTGCCGCATCAGGGAGTTAGCGAATAACGAGTTGCTGTTGGCGTCCGAACAGAAGAATTCCTTTCTCTATGTGATTATCTCGGGATCAGTGCGGATTCACCTGGGGAGTACGATCAATGAGCCGATTACTACCCTTGGGGCGGGGGAGACTTTGGGGGAGATGTCCCTGATTGATGGCGGCGTCGTCTCCGCTTACGTGGTTGCGGACTCGCTCTGCAGGCTTGTAGAGATAAGGGAAGAGCTCCTCTGGTCACTGGTGCAGGTATCCCATGCTGCGGCCTGTAACCTTCTCACCATCCTTACTCACCGCTTGCGCCACGCCAATCGAATCATTGAAGAGCGGATGAACCTGATTGATAATTACCGTCAGTTCGGTTCCATCGATTCACTCACCGGCCTGCATAACCGCCACTGGTTCGATCAGATGCTCGACAGGTTGCTGGTGCGCTGCAATATGGCCGGTAAACCGTTATCGCTTATCATGGCCGATCTTGACAACTTCAAGGAGATCAACGACTGTTTTGGTCATCTGGCCGGTGACCGAGCCATTCACGGCGTGGCTCAGGTGATCGTCAACAACAGCCGGCCCGGGATTCTGGCTGCCCGTTTTGGTGGAGATGAATTCGTTATTATCCTTCCCGAAATCGAAGCGGTCACAGCGAATATCATGGCCGAGAGACTGCGGCGCGAGGTAATGGAGGCGAGCATCGAAGATCATCACGGCAATCCCCTGCCGTATTTGACCTTTTCTGTCGGAGTAGCTGAAGCAGTTCCGGGCAGCAGAAAGGAGGCAATCATTGCGGCAGCGGATGCAGCTCTTTTGCGGGCAAAAAATAGCGGCAAAAATCAGGTCTGCAACTAAAAACCTCAGGTCGATGGACTTCTTCTGCCCGTTAGCAATTTCATTTTTACCAAGGCAGCATATAATTGGGGGCGCATAGTAAACCTGACTGGAGAAATGCTGAATATTCCCAAGACAGTCTTGTCATATCTTCTTATAAATTTTACCGTCCCGTCACCGTCTTTATTAGCCATTGTTTCAATAAAATATTCGGTTTTTTTGTCAGCAGCAGTTGAATTGACAGCAACTTTATCATTGTCACTT
The DNA here is from genome assembly GCA_963787125.1 of uncultured delta proteobacterium. Lineage (GTDB taxonomy): Bacteria > Desulfobacterota > Desulfuromonadia > Geobacterales > DSM-12255 > VEOV01. The sequence goes on along the minus strand of CAWBBV010000006.1, from coordinate 204,341 downwards.
CCGGAAATTTTTTCTTCCTTTCCAGCGCCGGATGATGCCACTTGGGTAGCATCATCTGACTCTTTTCCCATCGGATCAACTTTTGCTTCATCGATATCAACAAAGCTGTCGACAACCGTTAAACTGAAACCTTTCATTATGCTGCCTACTGATTTTGCATAGCGAAGTTGCTCCGCGTCTTCATTGAATGGTATTATTACAAACCTTTTGCCGTCATCAATAACCATGTACTTGGCCTCCTTTTTTGAGAGGTGAATAGTATTAAGGTATTGGAGGTCGGCACAGCCCGTGATAGTCAGGCAGATAATTGTCCCCAGCACAATAGTCGATGAGTTCTGCATAAATTGGTTTCTCCAAATTTGTTCAGAATTTAGTAATGAAACAGATCCGCTCTCGATGTGGTGTCACTCAACAACCAACTCTGTTTTTCAGTAATTCATGCCGATTCTGCCCACCTGTCCTGTTACCTTGCAAATTGTCGAAGAGACGTTACAATAAAAATATTCCAATATCAATGTGAGTATTGTCCTTGTTTTACACCGGGTGCGTTTCAACGACTAAAGGGATAGTGTCAAAAGTTTCATGAAAAGCCGGGATATTGAAATGGAAAGTACTCGAAAGTAAACGATGCCCTTCATCTGCATCTTTTCCGAGTCTGTCCAGACTGTGACTTCACTACTTTGTGGTTACTGGCTTGAATTTTGGGCAAGCCACTCTGTGACCAGGCACGTGAGATAGTTGGTCAGATTAAAACAACAATCAGTAAATTGATCTTTGAAGACGGGAAGTCAGGCAGCTAGCGAGAGGATCTTGGTCCATCTAGCCTGAATGGTCGGCAGTGCCTTCAACTCCTGCAAAGGCACCGGTGGTAGATATTTTAGCGACATGTGAGGCCTGAGGAAGTTGTAGTGGGTCACAAACAGCGTAGTTAAAGATACCGCACCGTTTGTGCTGTTGAATCCTGCTGCTGGCCTTACATGATACTTGAAGGTTCTGTTGAGCCGCTCAACGAGCTGCTTGAAGGATCTGTACTCTTCGGACTCGGCATCAAGGTTTTGGAGGCCAATAACCTTTTTGTGCTGAATCGTCTGGGAATCATCAGTCTGGGCATTGATGAAATGAATGCCAGCTGGATAAGAAGGGTTTCCGTCGCTGACAAGGGTTATTTGCTGATCGGCAGAAGCAGTCCTGATGGCTTCATTCATAGCGATAATGGCAGGCTGAGTGCCCCTGTTATCGGCCACGTGATAGGCGGAGATTTTCAGGTTCTTTGCCGAGATAAAAAAGAAGACATAATGGTGCTTGCCCAGGATCTTGATGTAGGTCTCATCACCTGCAGAGATATTATCGATATGGCCTTTATGCTTGAGATTGAATCGGTGGCAGTGCCAGGCGGCGCCAGCGGCATAATTGAGAACTGTCTGATGAGAAACCTTGATACAGAAGACTTCGCGCAGGATTTGAGCAGTTTTTCTGGCCGGAACGGCGAATGAAACATAGAAAGTCAGAATCAGGCCAAGCACGTTTTCGCTGTTATGGATTCTCGCCAGTTCGACCGGCGGTTTGTCCGGAGAAGAGAGTTCCAACTCTTCCGGTTTGTAGTGATATTCGCGGTACTGGTAGTTGATTTTGAACTGAGAACTTTTCTTTTTCATCAGCTCTTTCTCGGCTTTATTGAGCTTGGCAAGCGCCTGGATACGGTGAGGACAGTTATCATTTGGGCACTTGTGGATGGTCACTTCCTTTTGCGACTTCCACCTGAAGAGAGCCAGCCCGCAATGGGGACAGAAGAGCTTTGACTTTCTGTTGGTTCTGAAGCGCTGTTGGAGTTGGAAGAGTTGAGAGCAAACCTTGCAGAGAACTTGAGAGCGCTTCTTTCCGTCGTTGAAGTAGAGATAAGTATTTGGCGCTCCGCAGCAGGGACAGGTGACATGCACTGGAACCGGTGATGAACCCGCCCGGAGCTTGACCGGAGCAAGAGACTTTCCGTGAAGTGTTTCGTACTCAATCAGGAGTTGCCGGTAGTCTTTTTGATCGAGGTCTTTTTTTTAAACTTTGGGGGCTCAGTCAGTGGCGGCTTGGGATCGACAATAAAGTTTCTGTAGTTCGGATGTTTCTCTTTGAAATCGTCCTTTGGCTTAACTTCAGGATTACGATTTTCGAGGACATCTGACAACCCGACGACGATCTGTTCAATCTCGGTCTTTGTAAACTTGGAGCAAATCCAGACAACAAACCGGGCAGTTTTGGATAGGTACGACATGAGCTAGCCCTCCATAACTGGCATTCTTAACCAGAATCACGGGGGGAGGCAAGACTTTGATTGGTAATGCATTGAAATTAGAACTGAAAAGCAAAAAGACATGTCAAGAAGTTTGACACAACGACTAAAGGGATAGTGTCAAAAGTTTCATGAAAAGCCGGGATATTGAAATGGAAAGTACTCGAAAGTAAACGATGCCCTTCATCTGCATCTTTTCCGAGTCTGTCCAGACTGTGACTTCACTACTTTGTGGTTACTGGCTTGAATTTTGGGCAAGCCACTCTGTGACCAGGCACGTGAGATAGTTGGTCAGATTAAAACAACAATCAGTAAATTGATCTTTGAAGACGGGAAGTCAGGCAGCTAGCGAGAGGATCTTGGTCCATCTAGCCTGAATGGTCGGCAGTGCCTTCAACTCCTGCAAAGGCACCGGTGGTAGATATTTTAGCGACATGTGAGGCCTGAGGAAGTTGTAGTGGGTCACAAACAGCGTAGTTAAAGATACCGCACCGTTTGTGCTGTTGAATCCTGCTGCTGGCCTTACATGATACTTGAAGGTTCTGTTGAGCCGCTCAACGAGCTGCTTGAAGGATCTGTACTCTTCGGACTCGGCATCAAGGTTTTGGAGGCCAATAACCTTTTTGTGCTGAATCGTCTGGGAATCATCAGTCTGGGCATTGATGAAATGAATGCCAGCTGGATAAGAAGGGTTTCCGTCGCTGACAAGGGTTATTTGCTGATCGGCAGAAGCAGTCCTGATGGCTTCATTCATAGCGATAATGGCAGGCTGAGTGCCCCTGTTATCGGCCACGTGATAGGCGGAGATTTTCAGGTTCTTTGCCGAGATAAAAAAGAAGACATAATGGTGCTTGCCCAGGATCTTGATGTAGGTCTCATCACCTGCAGAGATATTATCGATATGGCCTTTATGCTTGAGATTGAATCGGTGGCAGTGCCAGGCGGCGCCAGCGGCATAATTGAGAACTGTCTGATGAGAAACCTTGATACAGAAGACTTCGCGCAGGATTTGAGCAGTTTTTCTGGCCGGAACGGCGAATGAAACATAGAAAGTCAGAATCAGGCCAAGCACGTTTTCGCTGTTATGGATTCTCGCCAGTTCGACCGGCGGTTTGTCCGGAGAAGAGAGTTCCAACTCTTCCGGTTTGTAGTGATATTCGCGGTACTGGTAGTTGATTTTGAACTGAGAACTTTTCTTTTTCATCAGCTCTTTCTCGGCTTTATTGAGCTTGGCAAGCGCCTGGATACGGTGAGGACAGTTATCATTTGGGCACTTGTGGATGGTCACTTCCTTTTGCGACTTCCACCTGAAGAGAGCCAGCCCGCAATGGGGACAGAAGAGCTTTGACTTTCTGTTGGTTCTGAAGCGCTGTTGGAGTTGGAAGAGTTGAGAGCAAACCTTGCAGAGAACTTGAGAGCGCTTCTTTCCGTCGTTGAAGTAGAGATAAGTATTTGGCGCTCCGCAGCAGGGACAGGTGACATGCACTGGAACCGGTGATGAACCCGCCCGGAGCTTGACCGGAGCAAGAGACTTTCCGTGAAGTGTTTCGTACTCAATCAGGAGTTGCCGGTAGTCTTTTTGATCGAGGTCTTTTTTTTAAACTTTGGGGGCTCAGTCAGTGGCGGCTTGGGATCGACAATAAAGTTTCTGTAGTTCGGATGTTTCTCTTTGAAATCGTCCTTTGGCTTAACTTCAGGATTACGATTTTCGAGGACATCTGACAACCCGACGACGATCTGTTCAATCTCGGTCTTTGTAAACTTGGAGCAAATCCAGACAACAAACCGGGCAGTTTTGGATAGGTACGACATGAGCTAGCCCTCCATAACTGGCATTCTTAACCAGAATCACGGGGGGAGGCAAGACTTTGATTGGTAATGCATTGAAATTAGAACTGAAAAGCAAAAAGACATGTCAAGAAGTTTGACACAACGACTAAAGGGTACAGGAGGATCGATATGAAAAAATTGCTGGCTGTTTTAACTATTTTACTAGGTACTTCGGGTTGTACAAGTACAAAGGATCTTGCCAAGACATTGCGGTATGCCGACAACACTCCAGTTGGAGTTGAGAATATTAAATTTATTGATCTGACTTCAATGAAAAAAGGGTCATCCTGTACATTAAATATGTTCTATTTCATTCCCATTTTCGGAGATGGTTCAATAATAACAGCTGCGGCTAACGGTAACATCAACACCGTAGAACTGATCGGTGAAACCGGATATTGGTATTTTCCGTTCAGCACCAACTGCACTGTAGTTTATGGGGATAAAAGTGCAAATATCGAAAGATCGATTACCAGTGAACCTGTAAAAGCTCTTCCGCTGACCAAATGATTTTTATCCCGGCTGTGTCGGGCTTTTTAGGTTCGCAAGTTGAATTATGTTGAGCGCCGATAAACTGAAAAGAATTCGCAATACGTTCCATAAGGTTTGTCAGTCTACGGATGTCACCCTTTTTAAGACCGTTGCAAATGTTTTCACTGTTTCGGTAATCTGCAATCATGGAGAAGAGACTATGCCGCTCATGTCCTGGAATGATGATTTTTCAGTCAATAATGAGGAGTTGGACAGCCATCACAAAAAGCTGATTTCAATTCTTAATCGTTTGTACGCTGAGTGTCTCGATGTTGACAACGAGAATTGTGTCAGCCCCAAGCTTGATGAATTGCTTGCCTACACCGAATATCATTTCAAGGCGGAAGAGGAGTATATGCGCCGGATTGAATATTTTGAGGTTGACGATCATGTCGAGAGGCATAACAATTTTGTTTTCAAGATGGAGGAGATGAAGCGGATTCGTCACACGAATCAGCTGGAGTTGACCAAGGAGCTGATCGTCTTTATCGGCAAATGGCTTTTACACCATGTGCTGGAAGAGGATAGAAAGTATGCACTATATGCGGCGGGTATAACGGTCAGGTAGTCGTAAAACGACCACAACGATGAGTTATATCCTCCTTGTCAAGGGTAGGGAAAAGTAATCGGGAGGCTGTTATGTTTGCTGATCAGGGCGGCTCCTTCCCGGGACTTGATAAAGCGCATGAAGCGGTCAACGGCTTTGCTGCGGTCTTTCCCGAGTACCAGCGTATATCTTTTGATTATCGGCCAGCGACCGCCGGCTACTTCTTCAGCCGTGGCACTTTTGCCGTCAAGCCTGAGCAGGCGGGCCCTGCCGCGGGACTGTTCAAGGGCAATTGAGTCGATAATGCCGATAGAATCAGGTGTTCGCTGCAGCACGGCTAACATGGCATTGGAGGTGAACATGCTGATGACTTCAGGTGTTTCTCTCAGTTCGTTGAAACAGGGGATTGCCTGACGAAACGCCTGTTTGGTCGAGTCACTGTCAGGTCTGGTAAAAACAACAATTTTGGCATCGTGACCGCCGAGCTCCCGCCAGTTGTGAATTTTCCCCGAGTAAATAGCGCACAGCTGTTTTGACGTAATGGTCTTGACCGTCACATTGCTGTGAACCGCCACACCGGCCGCCACATCAGCAATATGATAACTGTCTACACTGTAGCTCAGTTCTCTTGCATCCAGTTGGCGGGCCGACATGCCGATGTCCACTGCGCCGGTCTTCGCCGCCAGAATTCCCCCTGACTGGGTAAGGGAGTTAGGGTTTACCTGGATCTCATCCTGTGGATGCTTTTTCATATAAGCCTCGCCGAGGGTCGTCAGCAAAGGTATCATGCCGCCGGAACCGCCAACGGTGACGATTTCGGCATTGACTGCCACGGCTGCGGTGAAAAACAGCGTGCAGGCAATCATAACGGCAGAGATTTTAGCTGGCATTTCCGTATCCTCAATAATTGGCTGGCTAGCGTGCAGGCTGCAATTTTTTCCAGATTCAAACTAGTCGAGTTTGCCCCTGAAACAAAGGAATAGATACTTATTAAATTCCGGCTGGCTCTACTGCTCCACTGACTCCGGAAAAAGCGGCCAAATGTTGTGCCAACTCCCGCCTCTTATTGGTCATCCTATCCGGATCGTAAGCATGGAGGTTGAACCGCCATCTACCCCCTGCAGCGGGAAGCTGACTGCGTCATCTCCCCGGCGAAGGCCAAGGATGTATAGCAAGGGCAGGTAGTGATCAGGAGTCGGCACAGAGAGCAGCGCATCGTGGCCAAGCTCCTCATAAGCGATAATGCCGGCATCATCGCCCTGGAGCAGTAACTCCAGAATCTTCTGTTCAAAGCGCACGGCCCAGTCAAAGGGGGGTATACCGGTTTCCCCCCAGGCGTATGTGTGCAGGTTGTGAACGAGATTGCCACTGCCGATGACCAGTACCCCTTCCTCCCGCAGTTTTGCCAGCCTTTTTCCCAATTCATAATGGAAGATCGCTGGTTGTCTGCTGTCTATGCTGAGTTGCACAACGGGAATATCTGCCTGCGGAAATACATGTGTCAGGACTGACCAGGTACCGTGATCCAGTCCCCAGCTGTCATCGAGTTCGACTGCGACAGGCGCAAGGAGTTCCTTGACGCGCTGGGCCAGTTCCGGGCTGCCGGGGGCAGGATATGCAACAGCAAAAAGCTCTTTCGGAAAACCGCCAAAATCATGGATCGTGCGCGGAGCAACATTGGCGGTCACCTTGCACCCCTGGATGTACCAGTGAGCGGATAGAACCAGCACTGCTGCGGGGCGGTGAACGGTCTGGCCGATAGCCTGCCACCCTTTGGTATAATCGTTATTTGCAATGGCATTCATCGGATTGCCATGCCCGAAGAATATTGCCGGCATCAGGTCAGCCATGGTAGTCTCCTCTCCGAGTTGCTTGACTTTGATTCATAAGTATAACATTGAAACCGGTTTCGTCAGTGCTTCGGAAAAAAATCAATATTAACCTGGTGTTTTGAACAGGCTTAAAAGCCAGTTGTCAGCTAATATTAAATTGCTATTGGCGCTGTATTTCAGTTAGTTACATGGGTTGTCTGATTTTTAGACGTTGAGGAGGGGGCCTGAAGTCAGGGGGTTTTCTCGCTCTTCTCCACAGATAAAGTGAACCTGTCAACACCGCTTTGTGGATAGTTCACTTGGATTATAATTTGACAAGAGTGCGGCGCAGTCCAACTGAAAAACTCACTACTTGTTCCTGAGAGATGGGACTGAATTGAGCGAGGCGGGAAGAATAGTCTCTAATGGAGACATGCGACACGCTGAAAACCTGTTAAAGTTAAAAGTACCGCTGTTGAATAACTATCTGGGTGTTAAGAGGTCTCACCATGACAGAACCGGCTTCAGGAGTTGACAGTACTCTGCGCTTTAGGAATATGTCCATAGATGATTTTCCGGAAGTGTTTCATATCGGGGAGCAGGTCTTTACCGCTGAATATTCCCAAAGTCTTTACCGGACCTGGGATGAATACGAGATCACGACCCTCTACAATTCCGACAACCACCTCTGTCTTGTGGCGGAAGCCGGAGAGAAGATTCTTGGCTTCGCTCTCGGGACTACAGTGGAAAAACACAATTCGCCGTGGAAATACGGCTATCTGGTCTGGCTGGGGGTTCGCAGCGGACTTCAGCAGAGCGGTGTTGGGAGTGGCCTGTTCAAGGAGATCAAGCGCCGGATGAAGGAGCAGGGGGTGCGAATGATCATGATCGACACCGCCGCCGACAATCAGCCTGCAATCAATTTCTTCAAAAAACAGGGATTCGGTGATACTCAGCAGCATCTGTATATGTCGCTTAACCTGAGCCGCAAAACGAAAAAGAAAGCGGTCAAGAAGCCATGACAGACCGTTTGAACCGTGTTTGGCAGGCTATCGATCCAGACCGTTTGCACAGAACTGTTCTTGATCTGCTGGAAATTTATTCACCGTCAGGAAAAGAAGAAGACATTCAACTCCACCTTGAAGATCTCTTAAGTCGGGCTGGTTTTGTAGTTACGCGCCAGGAGGTTGATGAGGAGCGTTACAACCTGCGGGTAACGATGGGTGAAGAAGAGCCGCTCCTTTACCTTGTTGGTCATGTGGATACTGTCCCAGCCTGGGATCTGGAGGCTTTTGGTCCTTGTGAGAACGGCGATGTCATCCGCGGGCTTGGCAGTGCCGATATGAAGGGAGGGTGCGCTGCCATGGTCGAGGCTTTTTTGGCTATAGCCGATGCACTTCCTCCGGCAAAACGCCCGGCAGTCGGACTTTTGCTGGTGGTGGGCGAAGAGGAGAACGGCGATGGCAGCGATGCCTTTTTGAAAGAGTGCCGACCGCCATGGGTTGTAATCGGAGAACCTACCGGCCTTGCAGCCTGTTTTGCCCATTACGGTTATCTTGAAGCGGGTTTCGTTACCCATGGCCGGCAGAGTCACTCCTCTCTCCCGGAACTCGGGCATAACGCCGTGGAGTCGATGCTGCGGGCACTGCTTTTTCTTGGGCAGGATCCTCTCTTTGATCGGGCCCAATCCGAGATTGTCTATTCGATCCGGGAGCTGCGCTCGTCGCGCGCCGGTTTTGTAGTGCCGGATCGGTGTGAAGCCTGGATAGACCTGCATCTCCCCCCGGACAGGGATCCGCTTGCTCTTCAGGATTCTATTCGCCAACTTGTTATCGAAGCCGATGGCGTTGTTTCATGTCTTGAGATGGAGGTTGCTTTTGAGTTTGCTTCTGCCGGCTATGATATAGGCACTGGTAACAGAGTTGCCGAAACTCTCCGGGATATATATCCTCTGCTTGATCTGGATTTCCATCAGGATGCCTTCCGCTCCCATTCGGACGGCAATATGTTTTTTGCTGCCGGCTGCAAACCGCTCATTCTTGGTCCAGGCTTGCTGGAAACCGCGCATACCCCGGATGAACATGTCAAACTCACAGAAATTAATGCTGCTGCCCGTATCTATGCAGCGCTCTGTCTTAATATGGGCTGAAAAGTGAAACTTTTTTGATTCAAAATCGGGAGGGTTTTTATGGATAAAAATGAGAAAACGGGGATGAACCGCAGGACTTTTATCCAGGCTGGTATGGTCGGCGCTGCAACAGCGCTGATCGCTCCGCCGGTTATGGCAGAGGCTCTGCAACAGCTGGCTGCAGCCGATCCCGCTCCTTTGCCCAAGCCGGTTTACCGGACTTTGGGGCGCACCGGCCTGGAAATAACAGTTGTCAGTTTCGGCGCCATGCTCACCCCGGAACCGGAAGTCATCCGTGCCGCTATCGGGCAGGGCATCAATTATATCGACACTGCCCGCAAGTATATGGGGGGGAAGAACGAGGAGATCGTTGCCAAAGCTGTTAAAGGGCTGCGCGATAAAGTTTATCTTGCCACCAAGACCCCTTCCGAATCCAAAACTAAAGCCGAGATCATCCGGGATGTGGAGAGTAGCCTGAAAGCTCTCGGAACCGATCATATAGATGTCATCCAGCTGCACAACGTTACCGGAACAGAGAGAATATTCTTTGCCGAAACGCGCGAAGCTCTGACCCTGCTTAAAAAACAGGGTAAAGTCCGCTTTTGCGGCGTAACAACCCACAAAAATGAAGTTGCGGTGCTGAACGCTCTGGTTGACGATCCTGATCGTTTCTTTGACACCTGCCTTGTCAAATACAACTTCAAGTCCGACAAGGAGCTGTCTGTGGCGATCAATCGTGCCGGTACGGCCGGAATCGGTATAATAGCCATGAAGACTCAGGCCGGAGGTTATGAAACAACGGCTTTGGGCAAAATAACCCCGCACCAGGCAGCCTTAAAATGGGCGCTCCAGAATCCCAAAGTGACGGCAGCCATCCCGGGCATGAAGGATATGGCGCAGTTGAAGGAAGATATAGCCGTCATGGGGATGCCGTTTACCTATGCAGACCTGCGTCGCCTCGATCATTATTCAGAAATGATAGCCTCTTTCTACTGCTCTTTCTGTGGATCTTGTGAAACCGGGTGTCAAAAAGGGGTGGAGGTGTCGACTGTCAACCGTGCCCTCATGTATGCTGAAGGGGGTTACCGGGATATGGAACTTGCCCGCTCGACCTATGATGAAATTCCCGGACAGACAAATGCCGGATTATGTGTTGCTTGTGGAGAGTGTACCGCCCGTTGTGTCAACGGCCTCGACATTGCTGCCAAGATGGCGCGAGCCCGTGGAGTGTTCGCATGAAGTTGAAAAGTTGCACGCGCTATTCGTTCAAGCTGGTGTTGGCTCTCCTCTGCCTGATATCATTGAGCTCTGTGGCAGTTGCTGAGAAGGGTGGAGTAACGCTGCCGGACACCTGCGGCAGTGGCTGGCAGATCGACGGTAAACCGGTTAAGTACGACCGGGACACTCTTTCCGAGCGGATCAACGGTGAAGCAGAACTCTATTTCCCGTATGGTTTTGACGGGATGGACGCCGCTCGCTATCTCTTCGGGAAGAAAGCTGCTGAAGGAGTCGACGTCGAACTCTACCGGCTGGGTTCCCCGCTTGATGCTTTTGGAATCTATGCCAACTACCGCCAGAAAGAAGGGCGCACGCTTGACATCGGAACTGAGGCAAATCTCTCCGGTGCTCAAATCTTTTTCTATCAAGGTCGCTACTTTGTCCATATTCAGCTGACCGGGACAGACAGTGTCGACTCAAATATTTTGTCTGAATGTGCCCGGAAGGTCGCAGCATTATTGCCGGCTGAGAGGCAAAGGCCGCCTGAACTCAAGGTTTTAGATCGTCCTGAGGCAGTAAAAGGGAGTGAGCGCTATCTGCCGGAGAGTCTCCTTGGCTATGATTTCCTGGGTAAAGGCATTATGACGGATGTAGTCGTTGCAGGGGTAAATTTTCAAATATTCCTCTTATTGGATAAAACAAACGTTTCCGCAGCGGCAGTTCTAGATCGCTATCGTTCTCAGCTGGTTAATGCTAAGCTTGAGGTTCAAAGGAAAAAGAACTTTTTCTTGAAGGTGGCGATCCTCTCTACGGCCCGGTCATTATTCTGAAAAAGGGTAATTGTCTGACGGGCGCCCTCAAGTTCAGCGAAAAGAAGGGCGTGCGGATGTTTCTTGAAAGCTTATGTAAGTAAGGATATTCATCAGGTTAAAATTTCAGAGGTGCTAAATGTCGAAACTGTCTGTAGTAGCGAAAATCGTTGCAAAGAAGGGGAGTCTTGAGATCGTCAAAAGCGAACTTGTTAAAATGATTGCACCAACAAGAAAAGAGACGGGTTGCATTGGCTACGCTCTGCATCAGGACAATGACAGCCCGGAGATTTTCTTCTTTTATGAAACATGGGAGAGTCTCGCCCATCTTCAAGCTCACATGAACACGGATCATTTTAAAAATTACGTCAATGCCGTTGATGGCCTGATTGATGAGAAGATCGTGCACAAACTGACCCTGATTGAATAACAATCCGCAACTGAAAAAGGATCTGCTGTTATATAGGGATCAGCTGTTGTCAAATACAGAGATCTGGAAATGAAACAGCGCAGAACTCATAAACCTGGAACGGGAAATGCTCACGCGCGTGGACTGCATATTGTGGCGCTCTTTGAGGGTTTTAAAGGGCTGCTCGTCCTTTTAGCAGGCTTTGGCCTGCTTTCATTCATTCACAAAGACCTCCACGCCGCGGCCATGCGCCTGGTCGAACACTTTCATTTGAATCCTGCCAGCCATTATCCGCAAATATTTCTCGACCTGACGGCAAATGTTAACGATACAAAGCTCTGGAGCCTGGCAATTGCGGCTGCCATGTACTTTATAGTGCGGATGGTAGAAGCCGTGGGGCTGTGGCTGAGAAAGTCCTGGGCAGAGTGGTTTGCAATACTTACCGGTGGAATGTATATACCTATCGAGGTATTTGAGGTTGTGCAGCGCATATCCTGGCCAAAAGTGACTGTGCTCAGTATCAACGTCGGAGTGGTCTTTTATCTTCTGATTATCCTTTTTAAAGATAGGAAAAAGAGAAAAACGTGAAAAAAGCAGCCTGAATGCTTGCTGGAGTTGATTGATGACAATACCAGAATTCCCCCTGCCATATCAGCATGATCATGCGCCGGTCAAAAACGTCAATGAAGTGATTAACGAACAGCTGACTCTCGGTCAGCGCGCTGCAGACTGGGTCGTTGCAAAAGTCGGATCATGGGGCTTCATCATAGGTCAATCAAGTCTGCTCGGGATCTGGGCCGTCCTTAATGTTACCGCCTGGATCAATCACTGGGATCCGTATCCCTTCATCCTCATGAACCTTGTGCTTTCGCTTCAGGCCGCGTACACGGCCCCCATGATCATGATGAGCCAGAACCGGCAGGCGGCCAGGGATCGTATCGAAGCACACAACGATTATGAGATAAATCAGAAAGCGGAAATAGAGATCAGGGCTATAATGGAGATCCTGGAAGCACAAAATAGAGCGATAGCTGAGCTGCACTCGCTGCTGATTGATAAAAGATAGGCTCAGGTTGCATATAATCTACAAGCTGCCTTATTTGCGGTTTTTTCTGAAACGTCAAATGTCTAACATCCTGATAATCATGTTGTTTTCATTGGCACAATCCTCGCAAAGTAGAAACAGTCAGATTGCGACTGTCAGGATAGGTGAATAGATCGCCAGGGGGGTTTGGATGAAGCCAATCATTTTAATAGCGCTCACAATATTGTTGGTTATTCCTGTATATGCTGTCGCGGCTGTTATAGCGCCTGCCAGGGTAAATCTTGTTGATGGCGAGGTCATGCTCCGGGCTGCTGACGCAGATGACTGGATGTCTGTATCGGCCAATACTTCGCTCGACGAAGGTGATGCTCTCTGGTGTCCGGTCGGGACAAAAGCCGAGGTTCAGCTCCCGGATGGCAGTATAGTGAGGCTTGATGGCGATTCTCAGCTAAATCTGGTCGCCAATGAGGATAATTTCATTCACCTCAATCTGGCCAGTGGCAGACTCTATTTAAAAACTTCGCCATATAGTACCCCGAATTCGCTGCAGATTGATGCCGATGACACAACCGTCCTGCCGGCTCCACGGACAAGGCTTCGCCTTGATATGCTGGCTAATTCCCAGGAAGATGTCTCAATTTTCAAGGGTTCTGCTTATGTTGAGGGTAACGGCAATCGCACAAAAGTTCGTGCCGGTGAGCATATTGCACTTGAGGAGTGGCACAGTGAGCTTTTGCCGCTCAACGCGCCTGATAACTGGGAAACCTGGAACATGGACCGGGACCGGCTGCAGTCGCCTGTAGCTAAAACCGATGCTACTCTGCCTGATGAACTGCGCAGCTATTCAACAGAAATGGAAGCCAACGGTATTTGGGTAAGGATCCCGGAATATGGTATGGTCTGGAGACCGACGGTTATTCTGTCGGACGAGTGGGCGCCCTATCGCAGCGGCCGCTGGATCTGGAAAGGGTCCGACTACGTCTGGATCTCTTCTGAAAGCTGGGGTTGGGCGCCGTATCATTACGGTCGCTGGACTGTTGTAAGTAATTATGGCTGGTGCTGGATTCCACCTGTGCGCGGAGATGTTTACTGGGGGCCGGGGTATGTCGGCTGGTATCGTAATGGCAATCATGTCGGCTGGACACCGCTAGCCCCGGGGGAAATATATTACGGCTATGGAAACCATGGCCGCCAAAGCGTTAATATCTCAACCGCGAAGGTCAACATCAACAGTGTCGATTACAGGAATAGTCACCATCGCGGCGGCTTGACCGTTCTGCCGCAGCAAGATTTTCTCCGCGGGGTGATCGTTACGTCACATGCGGCAGTGAATTCTCCGGTTTCAATCCCTGTTGCTGTCGGCAGTCCAAGAATCAGGCCAGTGAAGGATGCACACTCGCCTGTCGGCAGGCAGACAGCACCAAAGATGACAGTTCCCCCTGCTCCCCGGATAGAGCAGCGGAAAAACAGTGAACTGCGGCAGCGTTTCCCAAGAGTCATACCGCAAACCGATTCACGGCAGCAGTCTCAGCAGGCGCCACCTGGCATAAATCCTCAAAAGAGCGTGCCGGAGCAACATGTCAAGTCACCACCAAGCGCACCGCAGCAGACAAACATCCAACCGGGAGAAATGTCTCGCCAAAGACCGGCTCAGCGAGAACAGAAACAGAAAAAAATCTGGAGAGTGAAAACCCCGGAGGGGGGCAGAGAGAGCGATTCAAAGATAATTGAGCACAAGAATAAGGAGCGTAAGGATAAACAGTGACTGATATGAAAGCAATCCTCTCCAGAAAACACTGGATATTTGATCTTGATGGAACTCTGACTGTTGCGGTACACGACTTTAAAGCTATCAAGGAGGCACTGGGAATACCTCCTGAAGCCGATATTCTGGCCTATCTTGAAGCGCTCCCTCCGGTAGACGCTGCACCGCTCCACAAGCAGCTTGACAGTATCGAGCAAGAACTTTCCAGAAAGACGACTGCTGCAAGCGGAGCTTATGAACTGCTTGCAATGCTTGCCGGCGATGATTGCCTGATCGGAATCCTGACCCGCAATACGAACAAAATTGCCCGTCTGACCCTGGAACTGACAGGGTTGTCCGGGTTTTTCCCGGAGACGTCATACATAATCGGCAGAAACGAGGCGGCGCCAAAACCTGCTCCGGAAGGGGCGCTGCAGCTGGCTTCGATGTGGGGGGTGCTGCCGCAGGATATGGTTGTGACAGGTGATTATCTATACGATTTACTTTGTGGCAGGAGCATCGGCGCAGGGACGGTCCACGTCGATCCTGCAGGCCAGTTTCGCTGGCGTGAATTGGCTGACCTGCAGGTAACTTCACTGTCTGAACTGGCAGAAATGCGTCAGCAGATTATTTGAAACAGAGTCAGGCAAATATCTTTTGACAGGTAGCTTGCCTGCATCCAAGGAAATATATTCAATATGGCACTACCTTCTACCATTTATCGGGTCAATATCACCCTTGCTGATATTGACAGAGGCATTTACGAAACATTGCAGGCGACGGCAGCCCGCCATCCTTCGGAGACTGAAGAGCGCCTGATAGCGAGGCTGCTGGCCTACGCACTCTTTTTTGAGCCGGAGCTTTCCTTTACCAAAGGTATCGGTGCCGGTGATGAGCCGGATCTTTGGCTTAAAGGGCCGGATGGGCGGTTGCTTCTCTGGGTTGAAGTTGGTCTGCCCGAACCGGAAAAGCTTGTTAAGGCCAGCCGTCATGCTGAACGAGCGGCTCTCCTTGCTTTTGGCAGAACTTTTCAGAATTGGGAGCAGCAATCCCTGCCTAAACTGAGCAGAGTTGCCAACCTGAGAGTAATCTGTCTTGATCAGGCGTTTATCTCCCGGCTGGCCTCTTTTCTTGAGCGCGCTATTGTCTGGTCGATTACCATAACTGAGGGTTCCCTGTATCTGACCTGTGGAGAGCATACCGTAGAGACAGTCATAACCAGACTGAAGTGACTTATGAACAAAACATCAATTCTGCAGGCAATTATTACGCAACTCTCCCATGATCTGGAAATTCTCTTCAGCGCGGCTAAAACGGCTCATGAAGCTTCACGGCACGCAGAGAATGTTCCTGACAACAAGTACGATACCATGGCCCTGGAGGCGTCATATGTTGCTCAGGGGCAGGCTAACCGTGCCAACCAGATTCGCACCTCTCTTGAGATCTACAAGCAGCTTGAAAGCCGAAAAGTAGCTGATGATACCATTCGTCTGGTCTCACTGGTCACCCTTGAAGATGCAGAAGGGGTGACCAGGAAGGTGTTTATCGGTCCGGCAGAAGGTGGCTTGAAGATAGAGCATGAAGGGGAGGAAATTGTCGTTATAACCCCCGTATCACCGGTGGGCAGGGAACTGCTCGGCAAGAGCGCCGGTGATTCGGTGGCAATAGAAGCAGGAACAAAAAGTATGGAGTACGATATTGTTGCTGTCTGCTAGAAAACTTATTGCTAAACCGGGCAGATTGATTCCCCTGGCCTTAGTTGCAACCCTGCTGCTTTTGTCAGCTTGCAGCAAACCGGCTCAGCTGCCGCTACTTGCCGCTGATGCCACGATCCTGGCCTTTGGCGACAGCATCACAGCCGGTAACGGCGCAGGCGCTAACGAGAGTTATCCCATGCAGCTGGCCCAGCTTGCCGGCAGAAAAGTTGTCAATGCCGGGGTGCCGGGGGAGGTTTCGGCCGGTGGTCTGCAGCGTCTGCCTGAACTGCTTGACAGGGAGCATCCTGCCCTGCTGATCCTCTGCCACGGCGGCAATGATCTTCTTGCCCGCCAGAGTCAGCAGCTGCTTGCCGACAATCTGCGGGCCATGATTCGCGCTGCCGGAGAGCGGGGTGTTGCAGTGTTACTGGTGGCGGTGCCGGCGCCGGACCTAACGCTGAAACCGCCGAATCTGTACGCGGAAGTGGCCAAAGAATTTAATATTCCGATCGAACTTAAAGTCCTGCCGCATATTTTGGGGAAGAGTGTGCTGAAGTCGGATCATATCCATCCAAACGCCGCCGGTTACCGGCTCTTGGCCGAAGCTTTGGCCGAATTGCTCAAGAAAAGTGGTGCACTGGAAAAATAGGAGGAGTGTATGCAGTACATAGACATGCTTTATCGATTGGCTGTCAGCCTCTGGGCGGGCGGTAACGCCATTTTCACCCTGATGCTAACGCCGATACTCTTCAAAACCGAGAGCCGTGACACTGCGGCCCGCATAGTCGGTAACCTTTTTCCCGGCTATTTTCGCTGGGGGCTGGCTTGCGGGGTAATTGCGCTTGTCTGTCGTCTTTGCGGTCGTGGACTGACACTGAGGCTGCCTTTAATTGTCCTGTTAAGCATGCTTGTAGTGACATCTTTTCAGGCATTTTACGTTGAGCCCCGTGCAGCAGAGCTGAAACTGCAGATCGGTTCCTTCGAGGCAACTCCAAAGGATCATCCGCTCCGGCAGCAGTTTGCCAAACTTCATGCTGTTTCTGCGGTCTGCAATCTGACGGTGCTGGCTGGTGGCGCGCTGTTGGTGGTGTTGCCGTAATGAAAATATGGATTGATGCCGATGCCGCACCACGAGTCATAAAAGAGATCATCTTCCGGGCATCAGAGCGGCTGCATATTCCGGTCTTGCTGGTGGCAAACAGTAGCCTTGCCAAGCATAACAATAAGCTGATTGAAGCGATTGTCGTTGCCGATGGTTTTGATATTGCGGATGATTATATTGCCGAACATGCGGCAGCGGAAGATCTGGTGATAACGGCTGATATCCCGTTAGCCGCAAGAATTGTTGCTAACGGCGGGGTTGCGCTGGATCCGCGCGGGGAGCTTTATACTGAGGAAAATGTCGGTGAGCGGCTCTCCATCCGTGATCTGATGATGGAACTTCGCTCCGGAGGGCTGGTTCAGGGCGGCCCAGCTCAATTCAACATGACAGACCGGCAGAAGTTTGCCTCTTCTCTGGATAGAATTCTGACGAAAATGGTGCGAGGAAAAAGAGTCAGCTGAGAGAGTGGCAACTGCGAAGATTGTCAGCGGCTGTCAGTCGGCAACCAGAGATTGAGGAGATTGCGTAACTGTTTTGTGTTGAACGGTTTGGGAAGGTAATCATCCATACCGGCAGCGATAAACAGATCGCGGTCTCCTTCCAAAGCCTGGCCGGTCATGGCAATTATTGTCGTCCGGGAAAGTGACCCGGTTTTTTCTTGTGTCCGGATCAGACGGGTAGCTTCAAAGCCATCCATTATCGGCATTTGACCATCCATGAGGATTATATCGTAGCTTTTTTGCGACCAGGCAGCCAGCGCCTCTTCTCCATTGGCAACAATGTCAACCTCGTGGTTCAACATGTTCAGGGTGATTTTCATAAGATCCTGATTGACCGGATTGTCATCAGCGACCAGAATATTCAGGGCTTTTTCGGAGGGCACCTGTTTTTGTGGCGGTAATGGTTTTATCAGGTCCTGCTGGAGGTTTGCAGGCTCTGAAACCTGCAGACCGGCACTGGCTTGCAGGCTGCCAGTCTGTTCAGGATGGGTTTTTTGCAGCCGGACTGTGAGCCAGAAACAGGACCCCTGCCCAGGTTGACTGGTTAAGCCGATAGTGCCACCCATCAACTCCACAAGTTGGCGGACGATTGTCAATCCAAGTCCGGTTCCGCCAAATTTGCGATTCATCTCTCCATCGGCTTGTGAGAAACGCTCAAAAATAAGATCCTGAGCGTCGACAGGGATACCGATTCCCGAATCCGTCACCTCCACGTATAGTTCGATGCTGGCTTCGTCCTGCTTTTTCAGGATGGCAGAGACCAGAATCTCGCCCTGTTCGGTAAATTTCAAGGCATTGTTGACGAGATTGGTCAGTATCTGTCGAATGCGACCGACATCGCCAAGCAGCAGTTCCGGCAGTTGCGGATCCATATTGCAACTGAGTTTGAGACCTTTTTTCTGCGAAATTGCGCTGAAAAGAACCACAACATTCATCACAGTAGCTGAAATTGAAAATGGCGCTGTCTGCAGCTCAAGTTTACCTGCTTCTATCTTTGAAAAATCGAGAATGTCGTTGATGATAGCGAGCATTGTATGGGCCGAATTATGTACTGTTTCAGCAAAGTGCTTCTGCTCAAGCGAAAGATTGCTCTCCAGCAGCAGCTCTGTCATGCCGAGCACGCCATGCATCGGCGTACGAATTTCATGACTCATGTTAGCCAGAAACTGTGACTTGGCAAGGTTGGCTGCTTCGGCTGCCTTTGTTGCCTGCTGCAGATTAACAATACTGCTTTCCAGCTGCAGTTTGGCGCTGGAGAGCTCACCGGTACGTAAACTCACCTCCGCTTCCAATTCAAGGTGATACTGCTTTAACTGCTCATCGCGCAACTCTATCTGCCCCAGCATCTCGTTAAATCCGTTGACCAGATCGCCAATTTCATCCTCAACTGTAAAATCAGCTCGAATGGTGTAATCTTTTTGCCGCGATACCCTTTTCATGGTTGCGGCAAGCAGGAGCACCGGTTCGGTGATAATTCCCTGCAGCCTGGACGAAATTAAGTAGGCGAGGAGGAGGGCGCAGACAAAAACCGCCCCCAGCAAAAGCAGCGTTCGTAACAGTCGAGAATTGAGCTCACCGGTATCGGAGACAATGACAATGGTGCTGAGTTGTTGATTGTCGCTCAGGAACGGGACGACTGTTTTGATGTTGGCATTTCGAGACCATAGTGGGACTTGTTTCGATTCCAGCGCTACCAGGTCTGCAGCTGCGATCGGGTTGGTTGCACCATCTGTGATGATTTTAAGCCCATAGGCGTCGGCATCAACCCCGCTGCGAAGGTACAAGGCGAAAAGTCTGTTTGAAGAGTTAATAACCGCAGCTGCGAGCAGATGCTTATTTACGGAAAGCTTTTCAAGCGTTTCGCCGGCCGCTTTCTGATCGTCAAAAGTAACTGCTGCGGCTGTGTTACTGCCAACGATAGTTGCCAGAATCTGTTGGTCTTTCA
The DNA here is from genome assembly GCA_963787125.1 of uncultured delta proteobacterium. Lineage (GTDB taxonomy): Bacteria > Desulfobacterota > Desulfuromonadia > Geobacterales > DSM-12255 > VEOV01. Next base: position 184,744 of record CAWBBV010000006.1, on the reverse strand, counting down.
GCATCATCGAGCGGAACGACAGTGCCGAATTGATAAAAAATACCAAAGAAACCATCAGCAGCACTGTACCGGCGGTGATGAGCATGATGGTCATGAGTTTACGGCGGATTGAATTGTTGCGGATAGATGCGAACATTATTCTTTCCCCGTAGAGTCAGTTACGGTTGTTGCCAATTTTAATAAATGGGAGCTTATTCTGAGATTTGCTTGTCTGGCGGCTCTGTTATTGATTGCGAAGCGGATCTTGTCGTTGACAGGGACAAATTCGATGATCCCTCCTGCCGCTGCAAAGCCTTTAATATCGCTGACGGTCAGAATTGAGCGGTGAACGGTTGCCGCCAATATTTTATGGAGAGATGTTTTGTAATCACTACTGATGAAAAGGATATTACATTTGCTCAGATCTTCATTATAGCCGAGTTGTTGCATTGCCAGTTGGCGATTCTTGATCGTATTTGTTCCAAAGGACTCCATGACCGAATTTAAGGGACTTTGACCAATAATACAAAAAGTCAGGGGGCTGTTTTCAAGCAGAAGGGTGTTTGCAGGCCATTCGACATATTTGGCAAAATTATAAAGATAGGCGGCTTTTACCTCATGTTCGCTCAGCCTGCTTGACCCGGCAGCGCCGGTCTGCGGTGAGCAGAGCGTCAGCACAGTTATCAACAGGAGCGTTTGCGCAATAAACTTGATCATGATTGGATACCCATCGGATAACAACAGCGCATCAGTATTGCCAGGTCAGCTTGCCGTAAAAGCTTCTTACCGTTTCGGTTGGAACAGTATTGACATATTCAGGAATGAATTCCGGGTGATGATGATTAAAGATATTCTGGCCGACCAGCGCCAGTTCAAGATCTTTGTACGGTTTCCAGGCAAGGCGGGTATCCATTGTTATGTAACCAGGAATCTGATTACCATCGATAGAGGCCAGATGATCGACGCCGCGCAGCCAGAGATCGAGAGTTATCTGCTTACCGATGTCAAAACCCGAGCGGAGACTGAACTGGTTTTGCGGAACATCGCCTTCGGCGTTGCCTTTATTGATTGTGTCTCTGCTGCTGCCGTCCAGGTGCATGGTGAGGTTCTGGTAACTGTAGGTCCCCTGAAGCCGCCACCAGTCGAAGGGGCGCCAGTCGGTTGAAAGCTCGACTCCGACTGCATGGCCATGCATATCATTGCTCAAGACAAAAGGGATAACAGCATTTGCCGGCGGACCTCCAATCGGTTCGGTATACGGCGTTCCCGGGCTGATTACCCGCAGTTTCTTGTATGAATTGTAATATGTGGCAACGTCAAAAGAGAGGTGCGGCTTAACTTCTGTCCGATAACCGAGTTCATAAGCGATAACCTCCTCGGATTTAAAGTTCGGGTTGCCGACAATTTCCAGCCTGAGGGGAATTGGCGTTGTATTGAGACCTGTATTCGGCGGAATGGTGCGATAGTTGTACTGGATAGTATGCTCGCTTTTGGTAGCGGCGCGGACTGCTCGTGAAGCTGCGGCCCAGAGAGAATCGCGAGGTGTTATCGCCCAGAGCAGGCGACCGTTGGGTTGTACATCAAAACCCGAGTGATCGTTCTGTTCAAAGCGCGAGCCGATGATCAGGGATAGGGAGTTGGGGATGAGCGTGATTTCATCATGAATAAAGGAGCTGTAAAGATTGTTGTTGACCCGCTGCTCCGCAAAAGAGAGCGTTGCAGAATTTTTCACATCATACTGGCTGAAGCGATAGCCGGCTCCCCAGATAATGTCCTGATAGTTCGTAAACGAAAAACGGTGTTGAAATTCCAGATCAAAAGTGTTGAATTCTTCCGGCGCAACGATCATGCCGTAGTTGCTATGTTCATAGTATGACTGCAGCGAAAAACTATCTGTAGCGGAAAGGGTTCGCTGGAAACGACTGAGCAGATTGCCGCCGCTGACCCCTGATCTGCTTTGCACGTAACGCGAATATTCCGGATTTGCGGGGGACGGCAGATTGTAGAAAAGATAGGTTTCCTTGATTTTCCCGTCGTAATAATCACCCTGAACGGTCAGTGTGTTTTGACTTGTCAGTTGTGAGTCGAGCCGGAATCCGCCTTGAGTGGTGTGCCAGTCATCATAGGAATCCTGACCGGCGGCATCAACAAACCCACCCCGCTCCTGATGCTTGCCATAAATTCTTAGATGAGTGTCGTCATTAATCGCTATTCCCTGCCTGGCAGTGGCAAAGGCTTTTTCATAGTTCCCGCCACCGGCACTGATGAGAGTCCCGGTTGTCTTTTCAGCTGATTTAGTGATGATGTTGATAACTCCGTTGACTGCATTAGCTCCCCAAAGAGCTGCTCCGGGGCCGCGAATGACCTCAATCCGGTCGATATCTTCCAGGACAGTGTCCTGAACTTCCCAGTAGACTCCCAGAAAAAAAGTGTTGTATAGACTTCTGCCGTCCATCAGGACCAGGAGTTTATTGGCAAACCGCCCATTAAACCCACGTGAAGTCACCGCCCACTTATTGCTGTCTATCCGCGCCACTTGCACCCCTGGAGCCATTTTAAGGGCATCAGCGATGTTGGTGACGCCGGAGCGGCGAATGTCGTCCTGGGTAATAACGTAAATCGCTGCCGCAGCATCGGCAATTTTTTGAGATTTCTTTGATACCGAGGTGACGGTAATTTCCATCAGCTCTTCAATCCCGAAGGTTGTCAGGTCAGCCTGGGCGAGTATCAACGGTAGCTCTTTATCAGCAGAGAGCGCCACAATGGGGAGTGAGAGTGCCGCAGAGATTGTTAAGCCGAAAATAAGGGACTTGGTGGTCGCTGCAGTTAAAATTCCAGATAACAGGGTCATTGCAACTTTCATAGCGGCGCCCTCATGATTGCCAAGTGATTAAAGTCATTAAAATGCAGATTTTGCTAATCCATATTACATTAAAATTTCTTGTCGTCAAGCAGGCTTAACCGGGAGAGCGCTAAAAGTCAAAAAAGAGACAAAAGCTCCGCTGCAAGGCTGCAGTCAGCCGAAGGACGGTTAATGCCTTGGCTATTTCACAATCACCTGGTAATTGAGAGTAAAGCTGCCACCTGCCCTGATGGTGCCGGTCATCGGAATCCGCCAGTTGGTGACAGTGCCGTCATAACCTGCCGGAGCGTTGCCGCCGCCGTCAGTAAGCGTTGTAACCCAAGTGCCGCTGTAATTGTGGATATACTCAGGGGTGCCGAGTGTAAGTCCTGATAGGGTAGGGGTGCTGGTATCTGTAAAGGTAAATGGCGCCCCGCTGTTGATTCTAAGTGCTCCGTAGGGGCTCATGTCATCGGTAAGAAGTACACTTGTGCCCACTCCGGCGCCGGAATTGACGACCTGCACGGTATAGACGATGACTTGTCCTGGATTAACGGTTGCAACATTGGCTGACTTTAAAATGGAGATCAACGGTAGATCATAAACAGTCAGTGTGGCATTTACACCGGAGGTATCAACTGCCGGAGAAGTAGCACTGAAGTTACTGTTATTGTTACTGTATGTGCCGGAAGTATTGCCTCTGACCGTAGCAGTAAAGGTACAGGTTGTTGCTCCTGCAGCCATCGTAGCCCCGGTCAGGGTCACTGAAGGGTTACTGGTGGTGTTGAATGTCGGCATTGTGGCAGAACAGTTGGCTCCTGACAGGGGAGTGACACCGGTAATGGAAAGGCCTGCACCGATAGTCAGGGTGTCGGTAAAAGTCAAGTTAGACTGCGCCGGGTGGGTAGCATCATTGGTAATGGTGAAGGTGAGCGTGCTGGAGCCGCCGACACCGACGCTTGCGAGTCCGAACGCCTTGGTCAGTTTTGTGCCTACCACGGAAAGGGTCTGATTGGTGACGCCGTTCGACAGGGTTCCGGAGATAGGGGTAATCTGGCCTGCACCATTGGTGTAGCTTCCGACACTGTTGCTGGTGACGTCAACCGAAATAGTACAGGTTGACGGACCAACCGTTGTGACAACGCCGCTGCCGCCGATGGTGAAAACGCCGCTGGCGGCAGTGGCGGTAATGGTGGGAGTACCGCCGCAGTTGTTAACCACATTCGGTGTTGCGGCGATCACCAGCCCGCCCGGAAAGGTGTCAGTAAAGGTCAGGCCGCTGCTGGCCGGGGCTCCTGCCGGGTTGGCGATTGAAAAAGTAAGAGTTGATACCCGGCCGACACCGATCGGGTTGGTGGCGAAGGCTTTGGTCAGTACCGGGTTGTTGAATACAGCCAGTGACGGGTTACTGCTGTAGGTCATGCCGGTTGATTTTCCGGTTATGTTGCCAGTCGGGTTCGAGTAGTTGCCGGCAACCGAACTGACGATGTCTGCTGTAACCGTACAGCTCGTCTGTCCGAGTGTCATGCTACCGCTGCTGAAAGTAAGGATTCTGGTGCCGGAAGTGCCGCTGACTGCGCCGCTTGCGCAGGTGGTGGAGAGGTTGGCAGGGGTGGCCAGAACCAGGTTGGACTGGAAAGTTTCTGTAAAAGCGAAGCCGGACTGGGCCGGCGCGCTGGCGCCGTTGGTAATGGTGAAAGTTGCCGTGGATTTCTGCCCTGTTCTGACTGTAGCCGGTGAAAACACCTTGGTCAGGTCGGTACCGACAACAGTCAGGTTAACCGGGGTCGCGCCTGCTCCGGCCGCAGGTGTCTGGGTGGTGGTAATGCCGCTGGTGGTGTTGGCATTGGCGCCGACAGTTGAACTGGTGACCAGCAGCGTCACCGTGCAACTGCCGCCGGCAGGAATCGTCAGCCCGGTCAGGGTGAGCAGTCCGGTCTGGCCGCTGGTAAAGCTGTTACCGGCAACGCCGCCGCAAGTGCCCCCTGCTGTCTGATTTCCGGAGATACTCATGTTGGTGAGTGTGTCGGTGAAGGTGGAACTGCTGTAGGCAACGGTGCTGGCAGCAGTGTTGCCAAGCGTGAAGGTGATGGTTGAAGTCAGGCCGGTACCGATCGTGTCGGGTGAGAACGCTTTGGTGATGGTTGGCGGCTTCAGGGCGACAACCGACGCCGAACTACCGGTAACACCCGGAACGCCGACGGAGGCAAGCACTGGTGCACTGTTAGTGTAGGTGCCGCCGGTGGTGGCGGCTGCAATGGTTACCGGGCAGGTGATGGTGCAGGACGAGTTAAGGGCCAGGCTCAGGCCGGTGCCGGTAGTAGCAAATTGCAGCGCAGTATTTGCCTGCGTATTCGGAACGGCGGTGCCCAGGGCAGTAACGCCGTTGAAACCGCAGGAACCGACCGGGCTGGCAGCAGTGATTGTGCAGGCGTTGGGGATGGTATTAAGCGTCATCTGTGAGCCGCCAGCAGTCGGCATGGTGTCAGGTGTGCTGAAGACGATCTGTTGCGCCGCAGTGGTAAGCGATATGTTCGTGATGGTGAAGATCATGTCGAGACCGGCTGCTGCGGGACCTGCCTGCACCTGAGACTGGCTGAAAGTTTTGGTAAGCGCCAGTCCGGTAGCCGCTACAGTCATGGGGGCAGTTGCGGTGTTGTCGGCAGTCGGAGTCTCGGTTGAGGTGAGGGCGCCGGTTGTGTTGGTGTAGGCGCCGACGACTGACGACGTTACGGTGACGGTGATGGTACAGTTGGCATTGGCGGCGAGACTGCCGCCGGTCAGGGTAAGGGTGCCGGGATTGGTGGCGGTGGCGGACGCGGTCTTGGTGCCGGTGCAGGTTCCGCCGGTGGTTGTGTTGAGGTTGCGCAGGTTGGTCGGATAGGTGTCGGCGATGGCGACGCCACTCAGCGGCAGAGCATTCGGGTTTGTGAGTGTCAGGGTCATGGTGGTGCTGTCGCCGCTGGAAATGGTGGAAGAGCCGAAAGCTTTGCTGACCGTCGGTTTGGCATAGATGATCAGCACCGCCGAAGCCGCAGTGCCGGTGGTTGTTGCCGGTCCGGCCGCTGTCGGCGCTGTGGTGGTGTTGGTGATACTGCCGGCGGTCGAACTGGTAACATTCATTACCGCCCGGCAGGTGGCTGCTGAAGCTATGGATCCGGCGGTAAAGCGGACATTGTTGTCGCCGGCTGCCGAAGCAGCGCCGGAGATCCTGGTGACCGTACCGCAGAAAGCCGGGGTGAAGGTGATTGTATTGTTCTGCAGGGTCAGCCCGGCGGGGAAGGTGTCATCCATGCTGACGGTGGTGATAGCGGCAGGATTGGCGGCCGGATTGGTTAGAGTCAAGGTCAGGGTCGTGTTGCCCCCGGCAAGGATGCTCGACGCTCCAAAGGTCTTGGTGAGGGTCGGCGGTGTATAGACGTTCAGGGTGTCAATAACCGCATGCGTTGAAGTTACCGGGCCGACAGAGTTGGTGAAAGTGAAGGTTGCCGTCGTGGTAATGGTGTCGGTTGCGGGGGGGGTGGTGCCACCGGGAACAGTATCCATTACCAGGATGCAGATCGGGGTGTTGGCCGAGGCGGTAATTGCCCCGCTGATGACCGGTTCGCCCGGGTTATAGGTACCGCTGCAGTTTGTGTCGCGATAGTAGACTATCGCCGGCCAGGTCGTCTGGGTTCGCCCGGTGGTGGCGAAAGTGACGCTGCCGCCGCTGCCAGGGGTGAAGGTATGGGGGAAGTATACCGGGGCTTGTGACGATCCGCCGGCGCTTTGCGGTGTCGGAAGGAAGGTGTTGTTAGGAACATCACTGAAAATGATGCCGCTGTAATCGGTATACCGGGTGTAGCCGGGAAAGTCGATGAAATCGGTGCCGATGGTGTAGGTGCCGCCGGTGGTACCGATATTTGCGTTCACCGACGTGTAGCCGACCGGGTTTGCTTCATAAATGCGCAGGGGAGTGGTGGCAAGATTGGTATAAAGGGTAAAATTACCATTAGCATCGGTAATTTCGGTATCATAAGTAGTTCCGCCGGTATTGTTGCGCAAGGTAACGGTAACGCCGGAAATGCCGGTCTCGGCGGCGTTGAGTATGCCATCGTTGGCATTGGCAATGCTGCCGTTCAAGCCGGTGTCACGGATGACCTTGCCGCTGATGCGGCTGCCACGAAATACACCGAAGTTCTGATTGGGCAGGGCGGCGCCGCTTGTTACTACATTCGTCAGGGTGAAGTTCAGGGGCAAAGTATAGATATACTGAACGTTTGGTAAGGAGGGGGTAAAGTTAGTCGTATTGTCTGAACTGAGAATGACCGTATACGTGCCGTAAGCAGGAACGTTGATGGAATAGGTGCTTGCACCGCCCGCCACTGTCGCAATCCCGACCTGCGTGGTGAGGTCGCTGGACCGGTAGACCTTGACATAGTAGGTATTGCCGATGGTCGTGGCAGTAACATTGGCTTCAGTGCCGTTTTTGATGCCATCGTAGGCGGTGCCGCCGCCAGCGCCGTTGTCAATGAAGATGTTTCCTGACAGGGCAACAGTGCCGCTGGTAACAGTCGTGGTTGCTGTGTCGCTGTTGTTGCCGGCGTTCAGATCGGTGATCCCTGCCGGCGGGGTCAGGGTGGCAGTATTGTTGATAACCGTGCCGAGCGGGGTTGCCGCGCTGACGGTACCGCTGATGGTGTAGGTCGCGTAGCCGTTCAGGGGGAGTGTTGTTGTGGTGTTGATGCTGTTGCCGCTGCCTGACGCCGCACCGCAGGTTGCGCCGCCTGAGCCGGCGCAGGTCCAGGTGACCCCGGTTATGGCTGCAGGAATTGTGTCGGTGATCGGCACGTTGGTGGCGGTAACATTAAGCGGGCCGGTATTGCGCACGATAAGGCCATACGAGATCGCCCCCCCTTGCGTCACCGTAGAAGAGGAAACGGTTTTTGCCATTGTCAGGTCGATATCGGAAGTGGGGAGCGGATCGATGATCAGATTACGAATCTCATGATAGTTGTTCGACCCGCCGGTGCTGGCGGCATAGCCGATCTTGACCGTTGCCGGAATGGGCTGGGCGACCATGAGTCCATTGACTACCTGAACCGGGAAGCTACTGTAGCCTGATTGCAGGTAGACGTCTACTTTCAGGTAGTTGGGCGCTGCCTGGGGGGTGAGATAGATGAGAACTTTGCGGTACTGGCCGCCATCCTGCTGGGGGCGGAAGGCCAGTCCTGGATAGGCGAGCACGGCTCCACTGGCGTTGCCGCCAAGATAGTTGTATTTGCCGGATGGATGGTTGTAGGGGCCGCGCACTGCTACGCCGTTACAAATACCCCCCACACCGCCGATCCGCCCTTCTGTCTGGTTGGCGAAGTTACCCCACTCGTCAACGCCGATACCGATATAGCCATAGGCAAGGCCTGTATTGACCGGTGCAACTGTCTTTTGCGCATAGCCGAGTGATCCGCCCGTGGCGCCGACCGAAAAACTTTGCGAGCCGTCAAACAGGAACACGCTGTAGCCATCGGCACCGGTGTTGCCGCAGCCGAATCCGCCGTCACCAGCCCCCCCCCATGACGTGTAATCAAAAGAAATCACTGCGCCGGAGGAGATGCTGAAACCGGAGTCAAGATAAGCGAAGCCGGCCTGATTCGTGTTGAGATCTGTCAGCCGCAGCCAGCCGTTGCCGTTCGGGTCAAGACCGGAGCTGGCGGTCAGGAAGGCTGAACCGCCGATAACCCAGGATGGCGCAGTGGCATTGGTCATCGGTTCGTTGATGACAGCGGCGTGAGCCACGCAAATACTGAAGAGCGGGAGGATCAGATAAGCGAGTAATAGTTGATAGAATAGCAGCAGAAAACGACGGCAATAAAATTTCGCCGGGGAGGGAATGGTAAGAAGTGATTTTGAAATATTTAGCATTGCTGTTTCTCCGCAAATCATTGCGATTACAATCTGAGCATCTCCGCAAAAATTCTTCTATGCAAATATATCAAAAATTTCCCGGTTGACCGGGATTAGCAGCCTGTAGTGGGTACCATCTCAATTAGAGTCATTTATCACCGGGATAATATATCCAGAGTTTAACTAAGTTGGCTACGTGCCTACTTCACAATCACCTGGTAATTGAGAATAAAGCTGCCACCTGCCCTGATGGTGCCGGTCATTGGGATTCTCCAGTTGGTGACGAGGCCGTCATAGCCGCTTGGAGCACCGCCGCCTTGATCAGTGAGAGGCGCTGTGAACCAGCTTGAACCATTGGTGTAGGAATACTCCGGCGTGCCGAGCGAGAGTCCTGATGGTGTCGGAGTGCTGTCGGTAAAGGCGAAACGGACGCCAGCTCCGTAACTGTTCAGGCCAAACGATGAGTAAGGACTGAGGTCATCAGTCAGGACGACATTGGTGCCCACTCCGGCGCCGGAATTGACGACCTGCACGGTATAGACGATGACTTGTCCGGGGTTAACGGTTGCTCTGTTGGCAGATTTGAGTATGGAGAGGAGCGGCATCCTGAGAGTGTTGGTGAAAGTGCAGGTAACTGCCAGGCCAATGGTCGGTGTAATGTTGACACTGGTTCCCGAACCGGTAACCCCTCCGGTACAGCTATAGGATGAATCGTAATCAGCCAGATTGGTTGTGCCGGCAGCAGTTTCACTGACAGACACTGTCACGCCAACCGGCACTGTTGCAACGCCGCTGCCGCCGTTGCCGACTGCTGAGGCAACCGTGGCGGCCCCGACAAGTAGATTAAAGGTGCCGCCGCTTGATGAAGGGGAGAGCGTTTTGTTGACGGTGATGGTGGCGGTTGCCGTGTTCACGAACGAACAGGTGATCACCCCCCCTGGCAGAAGATTGGCCGAAAGGATCGTGAGTACGTTTCCTGCCAGTGAGCCGAAAGAAGCAGGGTTACCGGTGACCGCACTGTTGGAATCGGAACAGGACGCAGAGACCGGATTGGCGGGCCAGCCTGACGGGACGGTCCCCTCGGTGATGGTGACATTGCTCGTCGTCAACGTCACATTGTTGGCTGTGCCGTTCACTGCAGTGCCGGCAGTTACTGTGGTAATAGTTGCGGTAGCAGCTGCCAGGTTTGTCATGGTATAGCCAAAAGCGCCGGTGCCGTTGGTGGAGGTTTTCTGTATCTGTACCGTCGGAATCGGCCGGACAGTTACCGTGGCAGTGTTGGAGACTAGACCGTTGAGGGTAATCGGCCCGCTGGCAGAAACTGCTCCGGTGGTGTTGTTCTTGGCACCGGTGGAGGTGCCGGTTACGGTGGCGGAGATGACGCAGTTGGCGCCGGCTGCCAGAGTGCCGCCAGTGAAAGTCAGCAGGTTACTGCCCGAAATAACCAGCGAACCGCCGTTGCAGGCCGCCGTGGTGCCATTAGCGGCAGTGAGGCCGGGCGGCAGGGTGTCGGTGAAGGCAATGCCGCTGATGGCGGTGCCGGTGTTGAGGTTGGTCACGGTGAGGTTAAGTGAGGTTGTCCCGTTCAGGCTGATGCTGGCTGCGCCGAAGGCCTTGGCGATGGTCGGCGGGGCGAGCACCTTCAGTGTCTGGTCGGTAACGCCGTTCAACAGCGGTGCAGTGACCGTCAGCTGGCCGGCGCCGTTGACATAGCCGTTGCTGGCACTGCTGCTGGTCACGTTTACGGCGATGGTGCAGGTTGAGGGGCCCACTGCGGAGTTGACACTGTTAACGACAAACGATGTGGCTCCGCCGCTAGCCGATGGTGTCGTCCCGCCGCAGGTATTGACCACATTCGGCGTCGCAGCAATGACGAGGCCGGTTGGGAACAAGTCGGTGAAGCTGAGGCCGGTTTTTGCCGCGGACCCTGCCGGATTCTGGATGGCGAAGGTCAGTCTGGCGGTCTGGCCGACGGCGATGGTCCCGGTATTGAAGGATTTGGTCAGGTTAACGCCCCGGACGTACAGGTCGCTCTGGGTGACATTGTTGGTCAACCTTGCCAGTCCGGAGATACTGCCGCTGGTGTTACTGTAAGGGCCGCCCGGCACGTTGCTTGTTACGTTGACTGTGATCGTGCAGGTGGCCATGTCGTTACTCATGGACGCGCCGGTAACGGTGATGGTGCCGGGAGGGCCGGCAGTGGTCGTCACAACGCCTGTTCCTGATAAACAGGTGGATGTGATTGCCGGCGTTCCCGCCACCGCGACATTGGCAGGCAGGGTGTCTTTGAAGTTAATGCCGGATTGGGCCGGGTTACCGCTGCCGTTGGCCAGGGTGAAGGTCAGCGTACTGGTGCCGCCCGGGTCGATGGTGGTGGGGTTGAAGGATTTTGTCAGGCCGGCTTGGACGACGTTCAGCGTCTGGGCGGTAACGCCGTTAACCAGAGGGGCAGTCGTCGAAACCTGCCCATAGCCGTTTACGTAACTGCCGGCAATAGTGCTGGTCACATCCACGGAGATGGTGCAGGTGGAAGTGCCGGCCGCGGCGTTGACGCTGGTAACTGCGAACGATGTGTTACCTCCAGTAGCTGTTGGCGTCGTGCCGCCGCAGTTGTTCACAACGTTCGGCGTTGCCGCAACAACGAGGTTTGACTGGAATGAGTCGGTAAAGCTGAGGCCGGTTTTGGCTGTCCCCCCTGCCGGATTAGTAATAGTGTAGGTCAACCTGGCGGTTTGGCCGACACCTATGGTGCCGGTGCTGAAGCCCTTGGTCAGGCTTAGACTATTGGTGTTATTGAAAAAGCAGGTCGCAGTCGAGCCCGCTGTCAAATTTGCGGACGGTATCCTCACAAAGCCTGTTGTGGAGTTGATGGCGATAGGCGCGGCGGTCGGGTTGGTGCCGCCGGTCACTGAACAGCTGCCGGACAAGGACCACCCACCAGGGATCGTTTCAGTGATGTCCACTCTCGTACCGACGGCAGCCACCAAGATCGGCTGGATCCCGGCCGTGCCGCTGTCGGCGTCGAACTCTACCGGCGTTCCCGCTACGGTTGTAGTGATGCTGGCGGCAGTCTGGTTGCCGGCGGTGACCAGATTGGTGTCGACGTTGGTGAGGGTGTACGTGAAGGTGCCGGTGCCGCCGATGGTGGTCTTGATAAGCCGGATGTTAGCGTCGTCGTCGAGGATGGTGTAGGTGGCCGGGTTATTGACTGCCCCGCCGCAGGTCGCAGAAGAACTGATGATGTAGGCGGAATCGGCGTTGACCTTCATGATGATGGTTCTGTCACCATTGGCGATCTTGTCATTGATGATCTGGATGCCGGTGTTGAACGAATCGGTTTCAACGTAATTGCCGACCGGGATGGTGACCGTGAAATCTGCTGATCCGTTGGGGGTGGTATAATCGATTCCACGCACTGCCGTGCCGCCGGTGATCGAAACGGAAACGGTGAGAGGGGAGGTCAGCGCACCGACCACGCGCAATTTGGGCGAAGCCGGCGTCGCGACCGACTCCAGACCGCTGCTGTTGCTGGCAGAGAACTCGACGATGGGCTTGAGGTAGAAATAGACCTCGTCGAGGAAGTTGCCGACGGTGAGCGATCCGGCCCCCCCATTGGTGCTGATCGCCTGGAAGTTGACAGAGGTGACAGCTGAAGGGCCCAACCACTTGAAGACGCCGCCATAATCTCCCCAGGTGTTAACTGTGGACTGTGTACAGGCGCTGGTGGTAGTTACAGAAGTTCCGGTCTGGCAGGCGTTGATAGTCGTCGCGCCGGTGTTGCCGGTGGATGCGTCAAGCACCATGCCGGTCACGGCGTTGCCGATGTAGTATTGCATCTGATCTACGCCATCTCTTCCCCGATGGCTGAGCCGCCAGGTTATATCCTCGTTCTGCAGCACACAGACATTCTGATGGAGGGTGGAAGCGGTGTTGGCGTTGAGCTCGGCGTGGACATTCCCCGCGCGTGCTGGAACCCCATTAAAATTGTTGAACCAGATTTCGACAATGTTGGTTCCGCTGCCATAGCTGCCGCCGTTGTAACCATTACATGGGCCGGTGCCAGCAGCTGAGTTGTCGTTTGATAACCAAGGGTACTCAGAACCATCGTATACCCAGCAATAGTTAGTGTTCGCGCCGACCAATGGTCCCCAGATCGACTCGAAACCGTTGTTGAGGAAGCTGCGCTGGACCGCGTGCGCCGGAAGGCTCGTTATCATCACGATCAACAAAGCGGTGAAGGCCATGCCCGCAAGACACTTCAGGGCTGGTTTGATGGCCCCGGCTGCCCGGTTAGACAGTCTGCCCATAGCTGTCAGCTGAGATGCAGATATTTTTTTTTATTGCCTTGTTGCATGGTGAGCCTTTGAAATGAACGACTGACAATCAGGTGGTTACTCATTCCGGCAGTGCACTGGTGGCGAAATCCTGCCAGCCGTACCCCTGTGCTGTTACCCACGACGACTTACTGGTTCAACGACTTTAAGCCGTCCTTGACCGAGTTCTGGTCAAACTTGAAGCGGAACTGGACAAAAGGCCCCTGTGCTGTGTAATTTGCCGCTGAAAAGTCTTTGTCCGTGAAACCGGCAAAGTTGTAACCGAGGCTGAGCCAGGCGTTTTCCGTGACATTGTAGCCGACGGAAGAGCCGAGGCTGTATTTGAACTGGTCAATTGCCCAGGTATGGAGCAGTGAAGCTCTTAAACCGATATCCCACTCCTTGGTGATGTCATAGCGACCTTCAAGTCCGATCAGATCGGTGTAGCCGCTGTAATCCTTGTCATCAATACTCTCCAGCACATATTTTGCGCCATACTGGATCGAGAGTTGTGTTTTCTTGTCCGGTTTGTAGTTGGCGTTTAAATTATTGACGAGACGTTTCCCCAGAGTGGAAGAAGTGGCGGTCTTCGTATCGGTTGCCAGAAGGTCGAGGCGATCGAGAATTATCCACTTTGTCACCGGTGGCCGGTAAGCAAGGCCGAATCTCAAGTCTGCATTAGTGTTGCTGTTGCCGCCGACAGACTGAGTATGGAACAGTTGCAATCTGGTTGTCCAACCCCAGTTGAGCCCCTGCTCGTTAATCAGGCCGGAAACCAGTCCCCATTTGTCATCAGTGCGACTGTTACGGTATTCGGCTCTGTTTGACCAGGTGAGTTTTTTCTCGGTGTAGTTTGCGCCTAAAGAGACGGCGGTGAAGTCCTCTCCGCCTGAAGCCGGTGGAACATTGGCATTCATGGTATAGCCGATCTTTTTATGGATGGTTTCACTGTGATCCAGACCACCATCTACAGCCCAGTGCGGGTTGAGCTGCCATTTCTGGGTTAAACCTACATTGGCAAAAGTTCTTTCACCATTTTCCCGTATGTCATTCACAACTGAAGAGTTAACGGTGCCGCCGCTCCAGGGGGTAGATTTAACTCCGACTCTGGTGGTGTTGGTATTGGCGGCGGCGCCGTAGGTAAGCTCTTCCTGGGCGAAGAGCGTGACAGCTTTTGTTGCCTGGTAATCAACGCCGAGAACGCTTCTGGTAGGGAAGTCAGTGTTGATATTTTTACTGAAAAGAGCCTGGTCATGGTCGGCACGCAGGGTCAATTTTTGATCGGCAGATTTCCAGCTGCCGCCGGCAGTTGCCAGAACTGATGTTGCATTGGTGCCGTCAGGGAGGGTGTCGTTTGCATAGCGGATTCCGGTTCTCAAGGTGTACTGTTTTTCATTGTAGGAGGCAAGCGTTTCTGCAAAGTCCCTGACTGCGCCGGTAGACAGGTTGTACTGCCGATACCCCTGGGAATTCAACGTAACTTTATTGTTCAGCCTGTAAGCGGCTTCGACGCCAAATTTACGGGTGCCCCCTTCGCTGGCTTTCTGCTGGCCAAGGCCGAAGCCCTCTTCCTGCTCCCTGAAGTAGACCTTGCCATCAATCGATTTCCCGGTATGAACAACTTCTGCCAGATATGCATTGCCGCTCTTCTTGACACCGGTATCGTCATTTGTGGCGGCAAACTCGGCTCTTGCCTTTGTCCCTGGCGCCAGAATGGCTGTTGCATCCGCACCATATAAATTGCCTGAACCGCTGATGTGGCCTTCATGGACATAGGTGCCGCCGACTTGCAGCTTGCCGTTCATCAGTCTGGTGGCTGCATGGCCACCGTAGGTTAAGGCATCTTTACCTGCATTCAGGATCTCGTAATCGACAATAATGTAAACCGGGTTAAGTTTCTCGTCTCTGTTCGGAACCGGACTCTTGAAGAAAATGGCGCCGGTGTCGTAATCAATGCTGTAGTCGACAAAACGGTTCATCTGTCTGGTCTCGGTGATAACTTCACTATGGAATCTATCCCTGGACTCGATAGTGATCTTCTCGGAATTAAGGACAATCCCTTGTTTGCTGAGCCGATACAGACCGGAAGTGCCGTCGCCGCGGAGCTCATCCTTGACAAATGACTGGCCGGTTTCACTGCCGAAAACCGTAACGTCGTAATTTTTTGAGCGGTATTCCGATTTGACGCCGTTCATTCTGCGGCTGTAACGTGATAGTTCGGTAAAGGTCAGACCCGTATCGTAATCGCCGAACATGGCATAGAACTGCTCACGTTCGATCTTTAAGTAAAGTTTCCTCTGGCTGGCAGAATCGTACATCTGTGCTGAAGAGTCGCCATAGATAGTGTAGTAGGAGTTAGGGTCGATGGTCTGAAAGAGCCCGTTTCCGACGACGCCGGTGTTTTTCTTGGCGCTGTCATAAGCCATGGTCATGAGCCATTCACCCTTGACCGTCCCTTTGGCATACAGCGCCAGCCGCTCTTTGTCGTAAAGATGGTCTTCCTCACCCGAGTTTTTCAGGTTTTCCATATGGCCGGAGACAGTGTTATAACCGGCAGTGCCTTCAGCCAAACCAACGAGAATCCAGTCACGCATCTTCGGTTTGACGTAGGTCTCGATGTCAATCTCAGCTTTGTTGTAGGCGAGGTGTGTCCGGTATAGACCGCTGGAAGTGACCGGTGCAAAGCTGATCCAGCCATCTTCAGCAACAGTTACCGTGGCGTTGCCGGCTGTTCTGGAATAGCTTTCGCCAATAGTGATAACCTTCAGATCACCACCCTTGATAGAAAGTTCGGCGTTTGCCGGGACAGGTTTATCCAGTTTGTCAAACAGCTGGACTCTGACCCGGACCGGGGTTTTACCGTCAGCAATGTTATTTTCGGCAGAAACAAGCCTGATTGAGGCAATCTCGCCGGTTCTGGTGATTTTAGCGGTTTTGTCAAACCGGGCAACATTGAAGCCGTCCACCCCTTTAAGCTGAAGAAGATGTTCCCCCTCCTCACCAAAATCAACGCCGATATAGGTATAAAGGGATTTGCCGGACTCTTTATCCTTCATGCTGAAACCGATCCGTTCGGCGGAAACCTCTTTGCCGTCAACGGTTAAAACCGGAGTCAAGGCAGAGTTCAGAACAATCCTGACCGCGTTGATCCTGGTAGCGAGAATAGAGGTGTCAGCCGGTGAAAGGATCCCCTCCATCTCTTTTACATGGAGCCCGCTATCAGTAACTGCTGCATCTGTTTTTGCGTCCTTTGTTTTTAAAGCGACTTTCTCGATATACTCGTAAAGCTGCTCATTGGTTTTAATGCCGGGTTCTTTCTCGTTATTCTCCGCTGCAGCCGCATTTACAGGCGCTGTGACCGGAATATCCTGCTTATTGATATCCTCCATGTTGTCAGAGAGTTCAGCTGTAGCTGTGTAGGTTTTCAGAGGCTTGCCATCTTTGTCTGCTATGACAACCGTGACACTGCTGCCAAGCGCTTCATTTCTGTCATCGCCGTCAATCAGTGCCTGGAGAGTAACGTCAAACGTCTTCGCATCCTGCAGCTGGGTGAAACTGTAGCTGACTACCGCTTCAGTTGAGGCCGGATCGGCTATAGAGAGCCCGGCAAGCTTACTGGTGCCGGTCACGTAGAGGAAGCTCTTTGGTGTTATCAGGGTCGCGGTAACATTTTTCAGCGGCTCTTTAATGTTGACCAGTTTGAGCCGGTAGTGCACAACCCCTTCATTGATGGCCGAGAACAGTGCAACGTGTTCTTCACTTTTTGCAGGGATTAAAGCAGAGGTGTTTTTCTGTGTGCTGGTTGTTTCCTGCTTTGCCATCTTTTCCTGCCGGGCAACCTGCTGCAGTGGGGCTGCTGAGGCTGAATTCCCGGCAGCAATGACGGTTTCTGTGGCATTGGACGCTGGCTGCACAACCATGGTTTCATATTTCGGCTGCAGCGGGGAGAGGTTGTTCAGCTCTTCACCGGTCTGCTTCATAGTTACGCCGGTGGTATCCTGTTTTTTCAGCCCACTTCTTTCCTTGGTAATCGTGAGTCTGGAAGTTTCGATAGTTTGCGCTGCCGAGACATTAACCTCTACACGCCGATTCAGGGTCCGGCCTTCAGCGGTTTTGTTGGTCGCAATCGGCTCTCTTTCGCCGCTGCCGCTCAGGTTGAGGCTTTCGGGTGGAAGATGGAGAGCTGCGGTCAGGTAACGGCCGACGCTTTTTGCTCTGGCAAAGGAGAGGGCGGTATTGTCAGCGTAAATGTTACGGCTGCGTGGTGCGATCCTGACTATATCTGTATGACCGACTACGTCAATGTGGTCAATTTTAAAGCGAGCGAGCATCTGGGCAAGCTCATCAAGCTGCTTGCGATCTTCCTCACTCAATTCGGCGCCAAAGGTCGGGAATTGAGGCCGGATAACTATTTTCGGCAGTGCCAGCCGGCCTTCTTCTTTAACGAGAGAAAGAAGATTGTCTACAGCGGGCGCCGTAATGTCTTTGGTCGCCGGGCTGTCAAAAGTAAGGCCGGCTTTTGTCTGCAGTTCGCCACCCCTGGCTTTCCGGTCGATAGTTACCCGGAAACGGAGCTCTTGCTGCGAGTCGGCGCCGGTAGCGCCGAGCTGGTAGGCGAGGATTCTGCCGGCAATGACTGTGGGGTCGGTGAGTGCAGCGCTGTCAAGACTGCTGCTCCCTTTGACATAAATGGCTCCCGCCGGCAGCGTAACCGTGAGGCGTAGATTGGTTAACGGCACTGTTGCTGTCTGTAGCGGAATACGGTAATCGATGAAGTCTCCGCTCTGGCTGCTGATCATCTCCAGACTAATCTCACCTTTGTAATTTACCGGCGTGGCAGTGTCAGAACCTTTAACGCTGGCTGCGGCCAGCTTTGAATCTGCTGCCGAGCTCTTCTCTACAGAAGCAATCTGAGTGGCAACCTCAGTGGCAGGCTGCGCTTCAGCACCCCTGCCTGCTGCTGTGCTTTTTTCTGTTGACGCAACTGCCGTAGGTTGTGTGAGCAGATCTTTGCCAAGATAGAAGTCTGTGCGCCACATTGTCCCACCCTGCAGATCAACGAATTGGGAGTAAGCGCGACCTGCGAAGCGGCTGTTCTGCTCACATGGCAGGATTTTGTACCCTTCAGGGATAGAGTCCAGGTCCAACTGGACAACGTGCGAGCCGGATTGTACCCCTTCAAAGTGGAACATGCCGAACCTGTCGGACATGACAAAAGTACCATCCTCAAGATAGATGCCGATGTCTGCCATCCCTTTTTTGTTGTCATCACCGTTGTCACCGCAAACGCCTACTGAAACCCGCCCCATAATAATGTTGCGGCTCTGCATGAACGGTTCCTGGACAAGAACCGCAGCTTTGGCAATATTGGATTTCACCGCCGCGGCGGCATTGACAAAAGCGATGTTTGTTGCTGTACCGGTTTTGGCGCCGGCGCCGATACCAACCACATAGCGGAGTGTGATGGTAGTTGCTGGCGGGATAGTGGCGAGAGCAAAAGTCATGCTGCTGCCGTCCGGCGAGATTGATGGGTCAGGGGCAGCGGTGCCGTTGATTCTGGTAGAGCCCTTTTCATAGCGGAAGCCTGGTGGAAGTATATCGGTAATCACCGGAGAAAAAATTGTTCCCACGGCAGAGTTGTTTTCGAGAGTAAGGTCGTAGTTAAGGCGCTCTCCGGCGGAGATGATACCTTTGCCGGGACTTTTGGTGAGCCAGAGAGTG
Source organism: uncultured delta proteobacterium (assembly GCA_963787125.1). GTDB lineage: Bacteria > Desulfobacterota > Desulfuromonadia > Geobacterales > DSM-12255 > VEOV01. Next base: position 166,006 of record CAWBBV010000006.1, on the reverse strand, counting down.
CCGATTTTTGGGTCCTGCGGAATATCAACCCGTATGGCCGGGCCGGCAGGTACGGTAAAGGTTTCACCCCGTGAACCCGGCTCAAGGATGACATAAGGAGCGCCCGGCAGCACCTGGATGGACTGGGTAGTGGCTGTTGAAGGGGAGCTGTAGTTATTGGTCGGAGTTACCTTCAGGATGTAGCTCCCCGGATTTACGTAGGGGAATCTGTAGCCACCCGGAGTGAAGGTGTAGGTGTTGCCTTCGGCGTCTTTTGCCGTGCTGCCGGATATTACCTTGTTCGGATAGCTGTTGGTTGGTTGGCCGTTGTCACCATAAACAGTGGCAGCTGTGCCGTCGGCGTTCAAAAGTTCTATCGTTGCGCCGTCAACCGGATTGCCGGTCATGGTGTCAAAGAGTATCCCGAACGGGTCTACAAGCGCTGCGTCAGCGGAGCTGTCCGTGCCGTCAACGGTATCGACATAATGAGCATCGATGGAACTTGACTCGGAAACAGTCAGCACTCCGTTGCCGGCGCCGTTAGCAGCGGTAGATGCTGTCTGGATGTAGCCGATAAAGATGCCCGTATCGGGGCCGGTTTCAGTGATTCTGAGAACTTCGGTGTCTCCGGTGGTTTTGTCTGTGAGGGTTACCAGAACGGTCTCCGCGACGGTTCTATCCAGGTTTTGATCCAGGTCGGTTACCTTGACAAAAAGCGGTTCACCGGCGTGATACATGGTTGTTTTCATAAGTGGCACAGGGGCTGACAGGTCTATGGGGGTGCCTGTACCGACCGCAACCGGGTTATTTACCGGAGTAAATGCAGCGGAAGAGTCCTTGTAATAGCTGTTGCCGACGTGAGTGTTGACGGTGCCTGCAACCCCGGGCGCATATTTGAGGAATTCTACTGTTGAGGCTGTGCGGCCCGTCTGCAGCGTTACCACATTGGTTGCGATTGCTGCAGGGGCGTCAGAATTGAGCTGTGCTCTGTTTACGATCTGGGTGTTATTACTTGCTCCAATGGCCTGGAACGGCGCGAGGCAGATGAGGAAGAGCGCCGTCCAGAGCCACTTCATGGTGTTATTGCCGTGCGAATGAACCGGACGAACCTCTGTAGCATGGCGAGGCGCAGTTGCGTCGTTGCCACCCGATATACGGGGGAGGGCAGCGGCGAATGAGCCGCTGATCCTGCTACAGAAATTTTGAGTCCGGGTTATAAGCACGTTGTTGACTTTCCTTTACTTGAAAAAACTCTTTTTAGAGCACGGTTACACGGTAAAGAATCGAGACTTTCTTTCCGGCCGGAATGGTTCCTGTAGCTGCTCCTGCCCCGGCGCCGTTGCCAACGTTCACGGAGAGTGTCGGCGACACAAAAGAGCCGAGATCGGCTATGTTGTAGTTAGCGCCAACTCCGCCAGCAGGTGGAATGTACCAGAGGTCTTTGCCGCCGGACATTTGGCCGAGGGTAAGAGTGACATAGGTTGTCTGGAGTGCGTCGGTGATGAAACAGCCGGCAATATCCATGGCAGGGACTGCAGATGGTGGGCCGCTTGTATTGGTAGCTTCAACGAGGTATTCGAGAACTTCACCCGGTTTGGCACTGACACCGGAGGTAGAAGTACTTCTGTAGTAGTTGTGGGTTGCCCCGTTAATAGTGGTGCTGTATGGTGACGGCGCTACTCCTGGTGCTATGAAAAAAGTAGACGCATCAGTTGTGGCGTTACGCACATATTTGTCGATTGTTACGCCGGCAGGGGGGGTTGTCCAATGGTTGGGTGCACCATTTGTAATCGTTGGGCTGACTGCTACGCCTGGTGTTGCAACTGTTGCAGTTACGGTCACGTCGATCGGAGTTCCGGGGGTAGCGACTGTTCCGGGAACAACCGTGAGATTTACAAAAACCTTCTCATAGATTGGCGTACCGGCCGGGACTGTGGCAGGATCTCCACCGGCTGTGACAAAGGTTATGGTTGCAGTCCCTGTTGTGCCAGGGTCAGTTACAGAAAGTACCTGTCTGGTAATGTTGCCGGTGCCGACGTTAAAGGTGATCCAGGAGTTGAGCTGGATATTGTTGACTATTGAGTCGGCAGTGCCGTCGGAAGGGACTTTAAGGGTTCCCCATGTGGTGCTGGCATTAGTGATGGTTGCGCCGATGGTGATCGGATTTGGCAGCGCAACAGTTATCGCTGAGTTGAGTGCCAGATTAGAGTTGGCAACTGCGCTTGCCAGAGCACTGACAGTGTATTGCGCCGGGCCGTTGGCGCTGGAGGTGATTGAGAGGCTGTCAATAATGGCTGGAGTGTTGGCGGCAGTATAGGCGGAAGTGCCATTAGTGATGGCGAGTGCCGGCGCAGACGGAATCAGGCCAACAGTTACAACGACGCTGGCTGTTGCCGTGCCGCCGGTAAAGTTAAGCGTTGCAGTGTTTATGATCTGGGTGTTGGACGCAGTTGTATACGCCAGAACGGTGCTCGCTGAAAGTGTCATAATCGACAGGAACAGCGCAGTTATTAATATTTGCATCGACTTTTTCATCTGTCTTCTCCTTTTGCTGCCCGCCCCTTTTTATAGGGGCGGGGCTGATGGTCTGTTTAGTCTATTTTTACCTGGTAGAGGATCGTCAGGGTTGTTATCCAGGTTCCGCCACCGCCGGTGCAGGTTGCTGAAGTGGTGAAAGCGCCGGAGCTGCAGTAGGGGAGCTTACCGCCTGCTGCGTTGGTTGCGGTGTCTCCCATCCAGAATTTCAACGCAGAGAGTGCAGCTGTCCCGGCAGCATCGCCGTAGGACAGCTTGTTGCCGACCGGCTGTGTTTCCGAATCGACGGTTGTGGTCAGTTCGACGGTTCGTGCAGCATTGTCAGTTACTTTTGCGAAGATCGTCCCTGCGCCGGTGCCGTACGTTAACCCGGTAACCAGGGAGGTATATGACGGCACTGCATCGGAGACATTTACCAGGCTTGCCTGACCACCGGCATTGGTGACGGTCACGCGGTATTCGAGGATCTGGCCGGGGTTACCGGTTGCGGTTGCACCAAAAGTACCGGGTGCTGCAGTGAAGTTGCTGGCCTCTTTCTTGATACTGAGCGTCGGCGCCTGGAACGTGCCGGCAGTACATGGAGCAGTTGCGGGGTTGCCGCTTGCGCTGTCGGTCGTGGTCAGGGTGAAGTCGACGGTTCCGGCGAGCAGGTTGCTGTTGTTGGCTGAGACGTCAACCTTGACAAGTACCATTTCGCCGATCGGGGTATTGGGGGTTAACGTGTTGCCAGTGGCAAGGGTCGGAGCCGGGGTGCCGCCGAAGCTTGTGGCGGATCCGTTCAGGGTGATCGACTGGGTAGCCCAGGCGCCAAGGGTCAGAGTTCCCTTGGTTTCGACGTGATTAGCGCCGCCTACAAAAGTGCCGACGTCGGTATAGGTGGTATTGCCGGTATGGCTGTATACCGGTGCTGCTCCGACGCTGACAGCGGTTACCAGGTAGACTCTTACGCCGGCAGATGTGGGCACGGCAACGAGGTCATTGACTGCAAAGCCTGACAGGGCGCCGCCCGGGAACTGCAGTTGTGTTTCGCTGAGGACGGCGGTCGGAATGGCAGCGCCGAAAATCCGGGTTGCCGGATTTGCAACCGGGCTCCCCCCCGTGTAGTCAAGGGTTGAGTAGTTGACCGTGACGTTGTTGGTGTTGGCCGGCGTGTTCGCCATGGAGAGCTTGGTGCCGCCGCCGGTGGTGTCAGCACCGTTGGCATTTGCTCTCATAGCATAGAGGAAATTGATCGTGCTGCCGGATGCGTAGTTGGTGGCGATGGATGTGCAGGAAAGAGCTCCGGGTGCTGCGTTGCCTACTGGTGCAGCGCTGAGGGTGAGAGGCGCCATAACCAGGTTGACGGTGACGATGGTGGTGGCGTCGGCGTTGTAGGTGTTGAACCCGCCGGCATCCTTGTAGTTGACGGTGACGTGGTTCATGATGGTCGTGCCTGCGGTCGAGCTGGCTGAGGCGCTGACCGGCATGCCGACAACAGCTGTTGCTGCCAGTGCCAGGAGGCCCAGCAGGGCTCGCTGCTTGTGAAGAAAACTGCTTTGTGTGCTTCTCATGACGTTCTCCTTTGTGATTTTCTTTGTACTGTCTGTGTATGTTTCATGGTTTCTGTTCATCGGTGATCCTCGTTCCTGCAAATTCGTCGGTGGTCGCGCCCTGCTTCTTTTCTCCGTTGTCGATCCGATGCCTGAAGTATTCGTCGGCGGTCTGGCTCTGCTTCTACAGTTCATAAGAGTCTCCTTTCATCGGTACTGTTTCTTTTAATGGTGATTACTTCACTTTTACCCTGAAATTGACTGAACCCTTCCCGCCTGCCGGGACAGATGGGATCGTCCAGCGGATGTCGGTATACTCTTCAGGCGCTGCTACTTTTTTCTGAAATTTTCCATCAGCAGACTTGATCTCGTAGGTCAACAGAGTCGGTTTACTGTAGCTTTTGCCGTTGTTGATCGAAAAAGTCGCCTTGTCTGCATCGCTGGCGCTGCCGGGGATGAAGCTGGTGCCTGCCGGTATCGGATCGGTGATGAATACATCTTTAGCCGGCTCAGTTCCTGAATTGACATAGCTCAGAGTGTAGATAATCTCTTCTCCAGGCAGAAAACCTTTGGCCACAATCTTCTTTTTAACTGCTTTACCTTTCACCGTAACCGTAACCTCTTTTTCCGCCTTGACGGAGATGGCGACCTTCGGTTCTGCCCAGGCTGCCAGCGGTAGAGCCAAAAGGGTAAGCGCTACAAATATTGAAAGAATTTTTCCGAAATTTTTGTTCATATTTTGTCTCCTTCATACTGTTTCTTTACTTAAAGTATATTTACCCGCAATCAAATTGATTATGTGCATCTTGCTACCGGCGAGCAGCATCTCCGGCACAGCTCGGCGGCCTCCCGCCACCTCCGGGGACGGGGGGGTGACGCTGGTTCAGTCTGTTTTTATTTGAAATTCTGTATCCTTCCATCTGCTGCTCCTTCTAATTAGTTAATTGAGCTGCCAAGAAATCAAGAGGTCGCTCGGCTGAAAATGATGATCTTTTGTACCCCCGTGGAGGGGTTGAAAGATCGTCAGTTCTTACGCCGCCTGCCTGACTTTTTTGGCAACTATTTTCTCGAAAACCGGGCAGTCACTATTACCTGTCATGCAGAATTTAGCTATTTTAGGGATAGAGCTGCCGGTGATTTTCTGGCAGTAACAGTCCATAAAAGGCATGACGGCATAGACACACAAGTGAAGCGCCAGGTCGTTGCTTGATGTTTTGGTTGGCTTGTCCATAGCTTTCATGAGAGCAGTAACCGTGCCAATGCGATAATAGTAAAAAGTGCTGCTATATCAGTATGTTGCCTGTGGCAGTGTGAGGTGTGGCGGATTTTGTTGTTGGTGGGTAGCTAAAACAGATAGCTGAAATAGATAGTAAAAGTGGGGGAGGGGGTGGAATTGCCGATTGATTTGTATTGCTATTGGATGATAAAGTACTGAATTATGTGAATTAATCTGTTTATGTGGGGGTGTATATGCCGGTTTCTCTTCATTTGGATAAGATGACTGTTTCTGAGAAATTCCAGGTTATGGAGAGTATTTGGGATGATTTTTGTCATCGGGTAGAGGAGGTGGCAGTTCCTGACTGGCATCTTGATTTGCTTGCAGAGCGAAAGAATGCTCTTCTTGCAGGAGAAGAGAGTTTAACTGATTGGGAGGAGTCAAAAGAGCGAATTAGAGCATTTGTCAAATGAATATCAAGATACTCTCTTCCGCTGAGCATGACCTGATTAATGGGCATCGTTTTTATGAAGCTCAGGAGTCGGGTCTTGGCAACTATTTCCTTGATACGCTTTATTCTGATATCGATTCACTGCGCTTATTTGCCGGTATTCACCAGCTCGTTCATTCTGATTTTTATCGTATGCTCTCCAAAAGATTCCCCTTTGCGATCTATTACTCAGTGGAAACTCTGTTGCAATTGTTCATGCGATTCTTGATTGTCGCAGAAGCCCTGCCTGGGTGCGTGTTCGTCTCAAGTCCCCATTTCATTGACTCAGCAGATTGGTGAGGTTTTTTCACTCACTCTCAGCAATGCCATGTTTTTCCAGGCGTCTGCGGAAGGTGTAGTAATTCATCCCGAGCATGGTGGCAGTTTTCATTCTTTTGCCGCCACAGAAAAGCAGCGCCTGCTCCAGTGACCATTTTTCAAGGACGTCCATTTCACAGGGAAAGGGTGGCGGGGTGGCGAGGTCGGAGGGGGGGGAGAAGTATTGAGCGCGGCATGGAAATCAATATCAACGGCAATATCAGCTGAAGTCAGGATATCTCCGGCTGAGAGGGCGGCTTGCCGGATGACGCTTTTGAGTTGGCGAATGTTGCCGGGCCACGGCATGGTTGTAAGGAGAAAGGCTGCGGCGTCGTCAATGAGAGGGACATCTCTTTCCAGTTCGCCACAGGTATCACGCAGAAAAGTAAGAGCCATCGGCAGAACACTCTCGGGCATCTCCCGTAACGGCGGGAGTCGGAGGGTAAAGTCTGCCAGGCGGTAGTACAGGTCTTCGCGAAACAGCCTGTTAAGGGCCAACTCTTTGAGGTTCCGATTGCTGGAGGCAATGATGCGGACATCAGCAATTTTTTCACTACTGCTGCCAACCGGGGTAAAGCGTTTTTCCTCGACGCACCGGAGAAGTTTAGCTTGTACTGCGGCTGGAGTGGTTTCGATGTCGTCGAGAAAAAGGGTGCCACCGGCGGCTGTTTCGATCAAGCCGGTTCTGGTGCGATCAGCGCCGGTAAATGATCCTTTGATATGACCGAAAAGCTCGCTTTCCACCAGCTGTTCAGGAGTTGCGCCCAGTTGTACCGTGACAAACGGGCCCTTACGTCTTTGACTAAGAGAGTGAATGATACCTGCCAGGCGGGATTTGCCGGTGCCGGTTTCACCCTGGAGAAGAATGGAAAACGGGCTTTGCGCTACCCTGGCAGCCTGTGTGGCAACAGCTTCCTGCGCGGTACCACCGCCAAGCTGAGCGGCTATTGACGTTATCAATTCTTCGGAAAGCTCCCTGATTTCCCGGCGTTGGAGTGTCGGTAGCGCCGCTTTGGAGATTATGTCCAGGAGCTGATCAGTATCTACCGGCTTGCGGATAAAGGCCGCTACACCAAGCTCAATGGCTTTCAGCAGGTAAACAGTTTCGGAGAAGGCGGTACAGAAGATGAAAGGTGTTTCCGGCGCAAGGTTTTTCAGTTTGGTAGCAAGTTCAAGTCCATCCATGACCGGCATTCTGATGTCACTGATAACCAGATCCGGCCTGTTCTGCTCAAAGAGTTGCAGCGCTTCACGACCATTTGCCGCCTGATAGACTTTACCGCAGTAGAGTTCTAAAAAGGCGGCGGTCTCCCGACGCAGTTCGTCCTCATCTTCAGCCAGCAGTATGCTCAGTTGTTTCAGATCGTTCATGTTAATTCTCCCAGCGGCAGTTTTATCCTGAAGACGGCGCCCTCTTTTGTTTTAATGAGCCTGAGCGAACCGCCAAGGCTTTCCTGCATGATCATGCGCGACATGTAGAGGCCGATGCCGGTACCGCCACGGTCTTCCTTGGTGGTAAAATAGGGGTCGAATATTCGATTGGCGATCGTATCCGGAATGCCGCCGCCGTTGTCTCTAACGTCAATTTGCATCAGATTATCAGCCGGTATGGAGATGTCTATGACGATGCGCCCATTCTGTGGCCTTCCCGCAGTTGTGCGGGACTCGGCAATTGCATCACGAGAGTTGCCGAGCAGATTGAGAACAACCTGTTTGAATTCGTTGGGAAAGCCCATGACTTGCAGATCGAAAGTGTTTGCCGCATTTATCTCTACCTTGATGTTGCTGCCGGAAAACTGAGGCTCAAAGAGCCGCACTGCATTAGTTATGCAGGTGTAGGGAGAGAATTTTTCAGTATGTTTGTCTTTACTGTAAAAGCTGCGAAATTCTTCAATTGTGTCAGACATATATTTTATCTGTCGCATGGCATTATCTTTGAACTCAGTGAGCTGTTCAACAGTCAACTTCTGCATGGTACCGACAGCATGCATCCGCTGGACAATCATCGCCAGGGTGGCAAGAGGTTGCCGCCACTGATGGGCAATAGCACCGATCATCTCGCCCATGGCTACCAGCCGGGCCTGATTTGCCAGTAAGCGTTCCTGCTCCATCCGCCGCCTTGACTCTTCGTCTATCCGTCCCAACAGGGATGTGTTGAGTTGATTAAGTTCTTTTTCAACCAGTTTTCGCGCCGTTATATCTTCTTTGAAGGCGATATAATGTCGGATGTTTCCTTTTCTGTCCTTAATAGGTGCTATTTTTGCCTGCTCGGTAAAAACTTCTCCGTTTTTCTTTTTGTTAATGAGTTCGCCTTCCCAAATCCTGCCGACAATTATGGTTTCCCAGAGGTTCTTGTGCAGTTCCGGCGAGGTTAGCTCAGTCTTGAGAATGCGTGGATTAAGTCCGAATGCTTCTTCCTGACTATAGCCGGTTACCTGGGTAAATGTCGGGTTAACAAACTCAATATTGCCATTCAAGTCGGTGATGACTATGGAAATTGGACTCTGCTCCACTGCCAGCGACAGTGTGGTGAGAAGCTCATTACTTTTCTGGAGAGCTTCGTTGGCGCTTCGGAGCGTGGTGATGTCTTTCAGGGTGATTATCCAGCCTTGATGAACGCCCTGCGGCGCTATGGGGCTCTTGATGAATTGCCAGGAACGTTGCTCCGGCCCATCCTTTAAGATGCATTCTTCACCATGATCAGCAAGATCAGAAATAAATTCCGCGATGAGCGGGTAGTGATTTTCCAATAACGCGAATGAAACGCCGGTCGGGTCTTTGGGGAGCATGAACATTGTCCGCGCGGCCTGATTGGCCAGAGCAACCTGGCCATAGCGATCAACAACGATAACCGGATCAGCCATTAGCTCAATGAGCGTTTCGCGGGCAATCGGGACGAGGTCAAGCAATCGGTAACGGAATATTGCGGTAAAGTATAAAGCTCCCGAGATAAAAAAAGTTGAGGAGGTGAAGTTAAAACCCTCAAGCGGAGTTATCTTGAAAACTTCAATCAAAAGGGGAATAAGTGCTGCGCTGATAAGGTAGGTAAAGCGAATCCATTCACTGCGGGGCGAGCGCCAGTAGCCGGAAAAGAAGATGGCGATGGCTATGAAATAGAGGGCCAGAATGTAATAATAGTGCCCCAGGGTGAAAAAATTTCCCTGGGCATAGTCAAGCAGTTGTAGTGCCCCGCTACGGTGAGTATGGAAGCTGTAGAGTTGCAGGTTGTGCAGGTCACTCGTCCACAAAAGCAGTGTTGACAGTAGCGGGATTACGCTGAGGAGTAGAATAAGACGTCTGGTTAGTAAATTTTTGAGGCTGGTTACTTCCAGGGCAAGTGCGATCAGGGCAGGGGCAATGAGGCAGTTGGATGTTGCCACGATTTTACGGCAGATAATTTTAAGTTCTAAAACGTTGGATGCGGTTTCGATGGAAAATGCCAAAGACCAGATACAAAGGCTGAGTGTCATCCAGAAGATTGGGGTAGCAGCGGCAACTTTCCTCTCACGAAGTGCAATCCCTGCCAGTATGGCATTTATCAAGGCTGAGAGGAGTGGCAAAATTATGTAGGGGGTTAAGTTAAAATACATATTTTGTATGATATTCATTTTTTAAGAAATTGCGACAAGAATGAATCTGTAGTAATTTTTTAGTAAGTTCGATTTATTCTACTCAGTTTTAGAAAATTACTTTTTTATAGCATTTATCCTGTTATCAGGCTCAGACGGAGAGACTTTGTGACCGTTAGCGAATTTCCCAAAACCAAAAAACAGAAAATTATTATAATTGTCGGCCCGACCGCTTCCGGTAAAAGTGATCTGGCTGTAAATCTGGCTGAAAAGTTTGCCGGTGAAATTGTCAACGCCGATTCCATGCAGGTTTACCGGGGGATGGATATCGGAACGGCAAAGTCCTCATCTGAGATTATGCAGCATATTCCCCATCACCTCTTCGACATTGTTGATCCAGACGAGGAGTTTACTGCTGCTGATTATTGCGAACTTGGCAGAAACGTAGTTAATGAGATCTGCGCCAGAGATAGAACTGCGATAATTGTTGGTGGCACCGGTCTCTATATAAAAGCACTTCTGCACGGGCTTGCAGAGGTTCCAGGTGCGGATGATGCCGCCAGAGCCGAGTACAATAATCTTGCGGATCAGCTCGGTAATGAGCAACTGCTTGAATCTCTCCGGGCGGTTGATCCGGCTTCCGCAGCAAAGATCCACCCTAACAACCGGGTGAGGGTTATCAGGGCACTGGAGGTGTTCAGGCAGACCGGACAGCCAATCTCTGCGCTCCAGAGTGAGCACCGATTCACGTTAGAATGGTATAACTCATTGAAAATTGGAATAAATGTTGAAAGGGCAGAACTTTATCGGCGGATTAATGCCAGGGTTGACCTGATGATCGCCGCCGGTCTTGTTGCAGAAGTCGAGTTGCTCCTTGCAAAGGGGTATTCTCCTGAAACCAAGTCACTGGCGTCCATTGGCTACAGGGAGATTTGCGAATATCTTGCCGGCAAATACAGTCTTTCTGCCGCAATAGAGCTTATAAAGCAGAAGAGCAGGCATTATGCCAAAAGGCAACTTACCTGGTTTAATAGCGATCAAGAAGTGAAGTGGTTTAAATTTCCATTAATTCGTGAAGACGTCTCAGCTTGTGTGACCAAGTTTTTGAGCAGCGGAATTGATTGGTAATTTTTTAGTGTACTTTTTTTGAACAGAAGCGTTATGATATCCATAATGCTCCACCTTTCATAAGGAAACGGCCATGTTAAATACAGCTAAATCAAGGCGACCGCTAGGCCAGATACTCATAGATGGCGGCTTTATAGAAAGCGATCATCTTGAGCTTGCACTTGAAGTGCAGAAGCACTCTAATGAGCTACTCGGCCAGGTGCTTGTCAATATGGGTGTTCTTGACAAGACTGATCTTGATGCAGCCCTGTCGATTCAGGATCATCTCTCGAGTCTGGAAGATGCGGTCAGGTCGGCAGCCGGTATCAGAAAGATGCTGGGTTCTCTTCTCCTTATGACTGGTAAGGTGACGCCTGAGCAGCTTGATTTCGCTCTTGAAGAACAGAAAATTACCGGAGAAAGGCTGGGGGACATTCTTGTAAAAATGGGGCTGTTGTCTGAGCCTCAGGTTGATTCGGTTTTAAGATTTCAGCAGAATCAGGAGCTTGGTCAGACTCAGCCATCACCTCTGAGGCTTGGCGAAATTCTTATATCTTCAGGGTATATCACCCGGGTACAATTATCAGACGCTCTGCAGAAACAACAACAATCACGTAAGAAACTTGGCGAAGTGCTGGTTGAGGAGGGGTATGCGCATCCTCATCAGGTAAACCGCGGGATCAATCTTCAGCGAAAACTTTTAAGAGCTGTTCTTGTGACGGTTGTATCACTTTCAGCGCTCTCTTTTGAGGGTTGTGGCGGCGGTGGTGGTAGCCCACAGATTGCTGCTCCTTCCATTTCAGTGGCAGTGTCAACTTCCACTCCGGTTCATCAAGCTGTTTCCAATCTCATCAAAACAAATTATCTGCAGATTTCGGAGAGCGACTATAAATTTTCGGTTGCCCCGAACTTCTACTACTCAACGGACAATCAGAGTTTCTGGTCGATTCAGGCCAATGTAGCTACCTCCCTGACAGACATTAATTCCCGGACTGTCCTTCGAATAGATATCCCTAAAACAGATTCTGTTCATTTACCAGACCTGAACAAGCCTTTTTCCATTGAAGCGGGCGGCCTCCATGAACAGTTTCCAGGCACCTTCTCTGTCCTTGATGGCCTCCAATCTACTGCCAAAAAGGTTGAAAAAGGGACAATTATCTTTACTCAGGATTCCGTTATGTCTGATAGTGTCAGCGGAACTTTCGATGTAGTTCTGACTGATTACGACTCTTCGGTGTCTCCAGCGCCTAAATACCTGGTTAAAGGGGTATTCAGTTTCAAGATGGGTGGCTACGGACCTGCTGCCTGACGCTTCAATGTTCTTGATTATCTCAAAACTTCTGCTATTATTACGAAGCTTGAGAACGTTATTATCTTAGAGGAGATGTTATGACAAAGGCGCCGTTCAATATTCAGGATCAATTTCTGAACCAATCCCGTAAGGAGCGCGTAAAGATCTCCATTAAACTGATGTCAGGTGATGTTATAGAGGGTTATATTAAGTCTTTTGATAATTTCTCAATTCTACTTGAAGTTCAAGGCGATATCCTCATATATAAACATTCGGTGGCCTCATTGACCTCGACTGACGGCCAGTTCAGACTGCATCAGTAATCTTTGTACTTGATAATTCGATTGAAAGGGCTTCCTCGGGAGCCCTTTTCTGTTTATTAAGGTAAAACTTATTCCAATTCTAAATCGAAGCTGAAATCAAGGCGGCGAGGATTGAAGCGACGGAGCAGTACATCAGTACGCTGAGGAGCTGAAGACGAGCCAACGAAGATGGCGCTTTGATTTAGAAATGGAATTACTCTGTTCCGGAGTCAGGAGAGTTAATGCTTGCCGATGGTCTGCTTATTGAAGAAGTTGTAAAAGGCAGTATCGCTGAAGAGTTGGAAATTGAGGCGGGTGACCGGCTGCTGATGATTAATGGTGCCATTGTCAGAGATATCATCGATTATAATTTCTACGCTGGTGATGATGAACTGGTTTTTCTCATAAAAAAACCTGATGATGAGCTTTGGGAGATCGAGTTCGACCGACCTGATTCAGGTCTGGGGATATCGTTTCCGCCGCCTTTGCCGGCTTCATGTGGCAATAACTGTATTTTCTGCTTTGTTCATCAACTCCCGAGAGGTCTCAGGAGCCCTCTTTACGTCAAAGATGAAGATTATCGACTGTCGTTTCTTTATGGCAATTATGTAACTCTTTCCAATATCCTTCCTGAAGAGATCGAAAGAATCAAAGAGCAGCGCCTCTCTCCCCTGTACGTTTCGGTACATGCCACTGATAATGCTTTAAGGGAGCGGCTGCTCGGTCGCAATAACCTTGTCCCGATTCTGGCAACAATAAAAACCCTGGCAGATGCAGGTATTGTCATGCATACGCAAATAGTTCTCTGCCCTGGTATAAATGATGGCGAAATTCTGGCAAATACGGTGGAAGATCTTGCTGCATTTTATCCAATGGTTGAGTCTGTGGCAATTGTGCCGCTTGGTCTGACTCAGCATAGAAGTGGACTTGAGATTCTTCTGCCCGTTAGCGAGGTGTATGCTGCTGCTTTCGTCGATGAGTGGCTACCTAAGCAGTATCAGCTTGAAGAGAGGCTTGGAAGGGGTTTTCTCTATCTCGCCGACGAATTTTTTATAAAGGGTGGACGCAGCTTCCCGCACCTTGCAAGTTACGGGGAGCTGCCCCAGTTTGAGAATGGTGTGGGGATGATTCCGCTTTTTATTGTAGAGAGTGGCGACGTTCTGGAATCTGCAATGGCAATATCACTGCCGCCGGTAACGGTTGTCACCGGGCTTTCTCCCTATCGTTTCATTGCCGAGTTCATAGGGAAACTGGCTGTTGTGACCGGCATAAGTATCAATCTTATTCCGATAAGGAACCGTTTTTTCGGTGAAGAGGTTACCGTTTCCGGACTTGTCACAGGTGCAGATATTCTCAAAGAGTTGCAAGGGCTGGAAACGGGTTCTTTACTGCTCATCCCTGATGTGATGCTCAAGGAGGGTGAAGGGTTGTTTCTGGATGAAGTGACCCTTGATGATATTGCAAAAGAACTTCAGTGTGAACCGAATGTTTTTAATGCTTCACCAGAAGGGTTTTACCAGAAGCTTCTGGAACTCTCCGTGTCTTCCTAGCCTACCTCAGCATACTCCCGCTCGCGGAAACTTACCCCGAGTGCTTCCGCCAGCTTTTTAACTGCGCTGATATCTACCCCGGGGACTGTCACCGCCGTTGCGACAACTTCCGGAATATACTGGGTGGCGCCTTTAAGGAAATCGCAGACCCCCCTGAATCCGGCATCCTTGAACGGTGTCCGGCAGAGTTTTTGATATTGTGCCGGGTCAGCTGTATTCAGGCTGACCGAGATGGTGTCAACTATTCCTGCAAGTTCAGGGAGAATGTCTCTACCGTGAACGAGATTTGCCTGGCCGTCAGTGTTGATCCTGACCCTGCTTCCCCTTCGCTTGAGTTCTGCTGCCACCTCTTTGACAACATCCAGCCTGATAAGCGGCTCACCATAACCGCAGAAAACTACTTCGTCAAAATCGACTCTCGCCCCGATAGCCTCAAGTACTTCTTGTGCCGAGGGTTCGTGCTGCAGCTGAAGATGATGACCTTTAACAGTAAAATCCTCGAACTTTGCACAGAAAGTGCAGCTGTTGGAGCAGCGATTGGTGATGTTCAGATAAAGAGAGTTGCGTATTTTATAGGCGATAGTTTCGTTGCCTGATATATTTCCCAGCCGGAAAAGCCTTTCACTGTTGAGTTTTGTGATCCTCGCAACATCAGCAAGGGTGAGCCCCTTCAGCTCGGCAACTTTTTCAGCGGCAAGTCTCACATAGGCAGGTTCATTCCGTTTGCCGCGATAAGGGACCGGCGAGAGATAGGGACAGTCGGTTTCTACCAGGAGATGCTCAGTCTTGATACTTCTGACTATCTCGTGGAGGGCGAGGTTGCCGGGGTAAGTAACGGTCCCTGGAATGGAAATGTAAAAGCCAAGATCAATGCACTCCTGTGCCATCTGCAGATCACCGGAGAAGCAGTGCAGTACCCCGCCAACTTCAGCGGCACACTCTTCGCGAAGGATGCTCATGACTCGTTCGTGAGCATCACGATCATGGATGATGACCGGCAGGGAAAGCTTTCTGGCAATCTGAATGAACCTGCGGAAAACCTGCTCTTGATCGGGCCGTGGTGAACGGTCACGATAAAAATCAAGGCCGATCTCACCGATGGCCACAACTTTATCGTTGTTTTCGGCAAGAGCTATAATCTTTTTGTAACACTCTTCGGTAACACGATTGGCGTCATGAGGGTGAATACCTACTGCAGCATAAAGATTCGTAAATTTCTGCGCCAACGTCACTGCCTGAATACTTGACTCAAGATCTGCCCCGACGACTATTATTGTCTCTATCCCCGCATCAACTGCCCGTTGCATCATTAGGTCGAAATCAGCAGCGAACTCTTTGCCGTAAATGTGAGCATGGGAATCGATCAGTCTTATTTTATCTTGCATCAATGACTCCTGAACCCGTTAAACAGGGTAAGTGCGCTAATGAAGTAATTATCTGCTGGTAATGCGCAAAAAAATACTTCTAACCTACTAAAAGTAAAAACCCCGGAATCGCTTCCGGGGCCTGTTTAATCTATCTGCCTTTGCCTGTCAGCTTGACCAGAGCTTCCATGTACTTCTCTCCGGTCTTTCTGACAATCTCGTCAGGGAGCGGCGGGGCAGGAGCTGTTTTCCCCCAGTCGAGTGTTTCAAGGTAGTCTCTGAGGAACTGCTTGTCGAAGCTTGGCTGGGCGCCGCCCGGTTTATAAAGATCTTGCTGCCAGAAGCGGCTGGAGTCAGGGGTGAGACATTCATCGATTATGATAAGCTTACCCTCAAAAATGCCGTACTCAAATTTAGTATCAGCAATGATAATCCCTTTTGTTTCAGCGTAATCCCTTGCCTTGCCATAAATCTTGATGGTGACATCACGAACCTGTTCGGCAAGGTCTTTACCGCAGAGCTTCACCATCTCATCAAAGGAGATGTTTTCGTCATGAGTACCCAGTTCAGCTTTTGTTGAGGGGGTAAAGATCGGTTCAGGGAGCTTGTCTGACTCGACAAGGCCGGCAGGGAGCTTTATGCCGCACACCGAGCCGTTTGCTGAATAATCTTTCCAGCCGGAACCTGACAGATAGCCACGGACGATGCACTCTGCAGCGAGGGGTTTCGCTTTTTTAACCAGCATCGAGCGTCCTTCAAGCTCTGCAGAGTATTTTTTGCAAACTTCCGGATAGTCATTAACATCAGTAGAGATAATGTGATTAGGGATTATATCTTCCATCATTTTGAACCAGAAGCTTGATATTTGATTGAGAACATACCCCTTGTCAGGAATGCCTTCATTCATGATAACGTCGAAGGCTGAAATCCGGTCAGTAGTAACCAGTAGAAGCGTATCGCCAAGGTCATAGATATCTCGAACCTTGCCGCGGGCTGCCAGTTTGAGATCGTTAAATTCGGTATTTAGAACAAGTATTGACATGTAGCGCTCCTTCAGGTTAATCGGCGATAAGTTGTTTATTGATTTCAATCTTTGCAGCAGCCTTTAACTCTTTGATCCAGGCATCAAGCGCTTCTTGCTGCTTTTTAGGGAGCATCTCTTTTTTGATATCTTCTTTGCTCTTCTGGAAAGCATCACTACTTGCTGCAGTCCTGTTCTTGAGCCTAACAATAACCCATTTCTGGTCAATTTTTGTGGCGGTCTTAGGTAGTGGTGCCGCAGTGGTGAGGGTGAAAGCCGCTTCCAGCAGATCCCTGGAAACGCCGATGCCAGGAAGATTGTTCTGGTCGTTAAAGGAAAAACTGCCGGTCTCCAGCATCTTTACGGCAGTCGGACTCTTGGCAAGGTTGGCCAGAGTCTCTTCAGCCCGCTTGGCAGCAAGTTCCTTGGCCTTATCCATCCTTGCAACAGCTTCAACAGCTGTCTTGATCTGAGCAAGAGGGGGTACTTCAGCTGCTTTGCGCTCTTTCAGTTTGACTGCGTAAATACCTTTTGCCGTCTCTATCGGGCCAGCCATCTCCCCTGCTTTGAGGAGAAAAGCTTTCTTGAGGAGAGCTGTTTCGGTGGCCAGATTTGCCGGTGGGTTTTTTGCTGTAAAGAGCGGCGATTCCACGATTTTTCCGCCGAGAGCCGACGCGGTCCCCTGAAGGTTTGCAGCGGCTATGTTTTTGTTGATAGTGTCAGCAGCCTTTTCGTAAGCCTCTTTGCCGGCTTTTTGTTTTACGGCATCGACCTTTACCTTATCTTTAACTTCGGCAAGAGGAAGGATGCCACCTTTGCCCTGATAGCGGTCAATATTTTTCTGATAGTAACTGTTTATCTCTTCATCAGAAACAGACACGTTGGTAGCAAGAGCTGACGGATCTATGAGGATGTACTGGATGCTGATCTGTTCTGCTGTCTTGAACTGCTCCTGGTGAGTTTGCAGGTAGCCGGTGAGATCCTGTTCAGAAAGCTTGACGTCAGAAATAACCGATTCAGGCGAAATAATTGTGTACTGCAGTTCAATCTTGTCGTTTTTCTTATGGAAATAACTCTCTGCATCTGTATCTGATACAGTTGCCTTGTCCTGAATGGTTTTACGAGCCTTCTTTATCATCAATTCATTCTTTTGTGATTCCTCAAAATCGCCAGGGGTCATCCTGTTTCCTTTAAGGGTCTGTTGGTACTGCTGAAAGTCAAAAGCTCCGTTTTTCTGGAAAGCAGGTACAGCTGCAATTGCTGCAGTAACTTCATCCTTGCTGACGGATATCCCCATTTTCTTGGCAGCTTTGCGGACTAGAAGCGATTCAATCAGATTGTCCAGTGCCATTTTCTTTATGCCGAGCTGTTTTTCGACTTCAGGCGGGAGTGACTTTTGATAAATCTGCTCATAGATGCCTCTGAGGCGATAGTAGGACTGCTGGAAATCATCCAGACCGATTTTAGTTGAGTCAACCTTGGCAGCGTAGCCCGTTGCACCGCCAGCACCGTCGCCACCTTTCCCCCAGACCAGAAATATTGTTCCGATGAAAGAGAGAACAATTACGACAAATACAATCTTGATTACAATCGACTCTTTATATTTCCTCATTATGCCGAGCATTTTCCGGTATTACTCCTTTTCCAGTTATTTTGACGGCATAATCCGTCTTTAAGGAAGTTTGAAATAATAGGATATTTTCATCTCAAAAGCAATAGGATGTTTATTCAGTAGTTATCAATAATCGCAACAAACTCGTTTGACGACTCTGCATACTTGTGTTAATTTCTGAGAACTTACAAGGCTATCGTGAAAGGGCAGGATTTAATGTCAAGATTAATTTTCAATTTGAGTTTGCTCCTCTTTCTGCTGGTCGGCTGTGCGACTGAGCGTTACGTCATGCCGGATACGTTTGAGAGGCCTGTCGATGCTCCGCCGGTGTTCAATATTATTGAGTCCCGCTCGATGTACCTCTTCTCGCTAGCCAGGCTTCACGCTCTTGAAGGTGATTATGATGGTGCTGTCACCCTCCTCCAGGCTTCTGTTGAAGCTGACCCCCAGAGTGCCTTTCTGCACGCCTCGGTTGCCGATCTTTATCTGAAACTAAACCGGATACCGGAAGCGATAAACGCCTGCCGTACTGCTATTGCCCTTAATCCCAAACTGGGTGAAGCAGAGCTTCTTCTTGCCAATATACTTTCCGGGCTTAAACAGGAGAGAGGATCCATCGAACATTATAAACGCGGGATCGAGCTTCTGCCTGACAAGGAAGAGGCTTATCTGCAGCTTGCCATTACCTACCTGCGGATTTTTGAATACGAAGAGGCTGTTAAAACCTTGAAGGCGCTCCTTGAGAAGACTCCGGACGCCCCTCTGGCATATTATTACCTCGGCAAGAGTTATGAACAGATGAAGCTTCCCAAAGAGGCTCTGGTCTACTACCGGCGCGTGTTGGAGCTTAAGCCGGATTTTGAGCCCGTCTATCTTGATATTGGTCTCTCTCTTGAGGCACAAGGGGAAAGAAGTGAGGCGATCCGTTCTTTTGAAGCGCTACTGCAGGTAAATCCACACAACTTTTCTGTCATGCAGCACCTTGTGCAGCTTTATATTCAGGAAAAGCGCCTGGATGATGCTCTTAAGATACTCAAAACTCTTATTTCCAGAGGTGTCGGGGGGCTTGATACCCGCCGCAAGGCCGGTCTGGTATATCTCGAAATGGAGCAGTATGCTGACGCCATCAGGGAGTTCGAATTTATCCTTGCTCAGGAACCAAAGGCGAGTCAGGTGAGATTTTATCTTGCCTCGGCACTTGAAGATAAGGGTGATCTGCAACTGGCGATTGATGAGTTTGCCAAGATCCCGTCGAGCGCCTTTAACTACACTGATGCACTTGGGCATATGGCTTATCTTTATCTGGAAACAGGTAACGGCGACAAAGGTATTGCTTTGCTTAAAGACGCTATTGCCGCCGACAAGAGCAAATTTGATCTTTATCTTCATCTTACCGGAGTCTACGAGGGGCAGAAGCGCTACAGAGAGGCTCTTGATACTCTTCTTGCCGTTGAAGGCGAATTCCCCAATGACGCCAGAATTCATTTCAGAATCGGACTACTTCACGACAAGCTTGGCGAGAGGGATAAACTTGTTGAACGGATGAGAAAAACTCTCAGCATAACTCCTGATGACCCCCAGGCTCTTAATTATCTGGGCTACACTTATGCCGAGACAGGAACCAATCTTGAAGAAGCTCTGTTGCTACTTCAGCGGGCGACAGCACTTCGCCCCAATGACGGTTTCATTCTTGATAGTCTTGGCTGGGTGTATTACAAGCTGAAACGCTACAGAGATGCTGTCTCAGAGCTTGAGCGAGCCGCTGAAATAGTTGATGACGATATGACCATCAAAAGTCATCTGGCCGATGCGTATCTTGCGGTTCATGACAATAAGAATGCAGTCAAGGTCTACAAGCAGATTCTTCTTGTAGAACCTGAGCGTAAGGACATTGCCGACAAAATCAAGAAAATCAAGGGTGAGAGTGGAGAAAAATGAGTCGGCTTTTTGCCCTCTTACCCTTGCTGCTGCTCTTGCTGATTTCCTGTACAGTCAGCGACGAATCCTTCAAAGCTGTTCCCAGGGAGCCGGGCACCCCTGCCTATGGTGACTCTCTGGTTGAAGGCTCTATTGGCGAACCTTCAACCCTTATCCCGATACTGGCTTCCGATTCCGCCTCACACTCAGTCGCTTCACTCATATATAACGGTTTACTCAAGTACGATAAAAACCTTAATCTGATCGGCGATCTTGCCGAGCGCTGGGAAGTCTCGCGCGATGGCTTGACCATCACCTTTTTCCTGAGGAAAGGTGTCAAGTGGCATGATGGCCATGAATTCACGGCTCATGACGTTCTTTATACCTACAAAACCATTATCAACCCCAAAACCCCTACCGCCTATGCAGAGGATTTCCTCCAGGTTAAAAAAGCCGAGGAGCTTGATCGCTACACTTTCAGAGTTGTCTATGCCAAACCCTTTGCGCCGGCACTTGCTTCCTGGGGGCTAAACATCCTGCCTGCACATCTCCTTGAAGGCAAAGATATCACCAAGAGTGACCTTGCCAGAAATCCAGTCGGAACAGGTCCCTATAAGTTCGGTGAGTGGACTGCGGGGCAGCGTGTTGTTCTCGAAGCCAATCATAACTATTTTGAGGGGCGACCATACATAGAGCGGCGGATCTTCAGAATAATCCCGGATACATCTACCATGTACATGGAGCTGAAGGCCGGCGGTCTCGACATGATGAGTCTGACTCCTGTCCAGTATCAAAGGCAGACAAATTCCCGCGACTTTCTTGAGCGTTTTAACAAATTCACCTATCCTGTCCCGTCTTATACGTATCTCGGCTACAATCTCAAAAACCCGCTCTTTACCGACAAGAGAGTCAGGCAGGCCATTACCTGCGCTATCAATAAGGAAGAGTTGGTTCAGGGGGTACTGTTCGGGCTTGGGCTGGCTGGACATACACCGTTTCAGCCCGGGACATGGGCTAACAGCCCCGATTTGAAGCCTTTTCCTTATGATCCGGCGCGAGCAGAAAAACTTCTTGCTTCAGCCGGTTGGTTCAAAGGTGAAGATGGGCTGCTCTCAAAAGAAGGCAAGCCCTTCAGGTTTACCATCCTCACCAATCAGGGGAACGAGCAACGCATCAAGACCGCCCAGATAGTTCAGTACCGGCTTAAAAAGATCGGTATTGATGTAAATATCAGGGTTCTTGAGTGGGCATCACTCCTGACTAACTATATTGATACACGGAACTTTGACGTGGTTTTGATGGGGTGGAGTATTTCTCAGGATCCTGATCAGTACGACATCTGGCATTCGTCAAAGACCGGCGCCAAAGAGCTGAACTTCATCGGTTATAAAAATGCGGAGGTTGACCGGTTACTGGAAGAGGGGCGAGGGACTTTTGACAAGGATAAACGCAAGAAATGCTATTTCAGAATGCAGGAGATTATTGCTGATGAACAGCCATACACATTTCTTTATGTACCGGCTGCACTGCCGGTAATAAGCGCCAGATTCAGAGGCATTGAGCCTGCTCCGGCGGGGATAGGCCATAATTTCGTCAAATGGTATGTACCGCAGAAGGAGCAGTTGGAAGAACGTTAGGAGTTTGAAAAGCGGAAAGTCAAAATTAAAACTCTACAGCAGTTTCCATTCTGGATTTGCAAATATTCTTGATGTGCCGGATTACACACAGAGCAGTTACTACAGAGATAAAGCCGGCAAGGAGAATCATGTAGTTATACATACTCTCACTTAACTGGAGCGCAACCAGGTAAAATTCGGCAATACCGGGCAGGAAAAAAGAGACATACCCCCAGGGTGAGCCGTAGTAGCTCTTTATTGTCAGGGCAGTCAAAATGTGAATAAACAGTCCACCACTGATCATAACGGCTATGGTTAGGAAGTTGATGAAGCGATCAAGCTTTCTTATTACGAATCTGGCCATTTCCCACTCTCTCATTAAGATATGAATCTACAATAAGTGTTTCAGCTGGACAAATCAAAATAAATTTATTTAATACTTCAGTTTATCAGTCAGTTAGGTTGTTCATTAAAATATTTAGGGGGAATTAAATGAGCGGAGATGAGCGGTTGGATTTATTCCTTGCAGAGAAGAGGTTTGCTGTTGTTGGTGCTTCTGCTGACAGAAGTAAATACGGCAACAAAGTTTTAAGATGCTATCAGATGAACGGTCTTGAGGTCGTACCGGTAAACCCGAAAGAAAAAATCATTGAAGGGTTGGCAACGGTTGCTACAGTTTCTGAGTTGCCGGATGACGTCAAGAGTATCTCGGTAATTACACCGCCGCATGTGACAGAGAAAGTGGTTGCTGAGGCGATAGCAAAAGGTATTAGCAATATCTGGATGCAGCCGGGAGCAGAGAGTGCTGCCGCCGTTAAGCAGTGCATTGACAGTGGTGTAAATGTAATTGCCGATGGAAGCTGCATACTGGTGGTGCTGGGGTATCGGGATCACTGAAAAGCGGGATATGGGAAGAGGCTCTGGGGCAATCCATACTCGCTAACCGGCGAGAATTCCGGCTGGCGAGGGGTGAGAAGGGGCCTGGTACCCGGATTGTGCCGATGAATTTTCGGGGTTGATAAATTCGGCAGTATTTTTATTGGACCTTATGGGTAATCTCATCAATTTTTAGATTTGTCTGTATCGTAATCTTATTGATTTCCTTGATATATTCCGGCATCGACGGATTAAGATTTGCCTGTCTGCAGAGCAAAAGCAGGTTTTTGACCTGGTCGCTAAGATCATGTAATCGCAAATCGTCGTCCAGTACAAAAAACGAGCTTTTCTCTGCTCTTGTTAACTTCTCCGGGTCAGAGGTCATTCCCACATGCAGAACCTGTTCTGTGGTAATTTTATTGAGGTTAAAGTAAACTTTGATCATAGGATTAATGAACCCTCGAGCCCCGGGGAAATTGGATAATCCAACATAACCGTCTTCAACAATTCTGCTCCGATACTTGAACAGTTCGAGAAGCCTCAAATGCGTTACATCACCTTCAAACTCCCACAATGAATCTCTCTTTCTCACCTCTATACCGGGATAACCACAGATATTGACCGCCGCTTTCGCCAGCATGCAGCAGGGAGGGGAGCAAGGTATTTCCGCGGTCGGCAGCCGCTCAAGGTGGTCTATCTTGAGAGCGGCCACAACCGTAGCAGCGCCGCCAAGAGAGAGGCGCAGATCAAGAGTCTGAACCGGGCAGACAAGGCACTGATCGTGTCTCGTCAATCAACGGCAATGATGGCGTAGCGCCGCAAGGTCAAGTACGGCTTAATTCACCCGCGCTACCAGCATGCCTGCGTTGAAGCTTTTGCCTCAGGAAGGGCAGGGAGCAAAAAAAGGCAGGTGTTGGCCACCCGCCTTGAAAATAATAATATTCTAGATGCTTCCGTCAGCTTGCTGTTTCTGTCCCGATCCGGTACATTCCCCGATTTATCAAGTCAGATCCTGAACAGCCTGGAAAATTATGTCGTAGAGTTCTGAAATGTTCGGTTCCTCAATACAGGAGAAGGCTATCCGCAGATCAGTCTTGCCGATGGAGATAGCACCAACACCATATTTATCGAGCAGGTGCAGACGCAATTTTTCGGCATCAACTTTTTTGAGTTTAAGGCACATGAAATAGCCGGAGTTGAACGGATAATAGCTCCAGGCTTCGTCGTACTTGCCGCTGTCAAGAACGACCTTTGCCCTAATGGCACGGCCCTTGAGAATCTGAAACTTCTCCTCTTTCTGTTCGAGGAATTTTGGTGAACGGAGAGCTTCAACTGCAAAAGTCTGAGAAGGGTGCGGGCAGTTGGAGATGCGGGCACGGATGATACCCATTGTCTTCTTTTCAAGAGCGGTTATAACCGGAGTGTTTTCGTAGCTGTTGCCGTCGGCAAAGGTGATGAAACCGGTACGGAAGCCCCAGACGAACTCTTCCTTGGTGGCACCGTCCAGTTTGATCGCCAGAATGCGCGGGTGAATGTTGGCGAGCTTGCCAAACAATGACTCTTTAAGACTGTCTTCATAGAAGAGACCGAAATAGGCGTCGTCAGTTATAGCAACAATATTGCAACCTGCTTCAGCCACTTCCAGAATTGCAGCTACGAGTGCATCTCCTTCGGCAACTGTTGGCGTGTAGCCGCTTGGATTGTTGGGAAAGTTAAGCAGTACCACGGCTTTTCCCTTTTCTTCAGCGGTGTTCTGCAATTCAGCTTTAAAAGCGTCAACATCGTAGCCGCCGTTGACGGTGAAAGTCGGATGTTTCTTGACAATGGCGCCGCTACAAGTGCCGAAAGTCAGATTGTAATTCCCCCAGAGCATATCGGGAAGAATAAGGTGGTCGCCTTTGTTGATGAACATGTCGGCAACGATGGAGAGTCCGTGGGTCAGGGCATTGGTGACGATCGGGTTGCTGAAATGCTTACCTTGCTGACTTGGGTTCTCCCGCAGCATTTTCTCTCTCCAGAGGGATCGAAGTTCCGGTTTCCCGGCTGGAGGTGCGTAAGGGAAGATATCTTTTGGATCGAAGCCGGAAAGTTTGTCCTGGATGCACTGAAGGTACATCGGACCACCTTTTTCGGTGGCGATGCCGATGGTCGCATTGAATTTGTACGCTTTTTCTTTGGCTTCTGCTGATTGAGTAAGGATTCCTTTGGGGAAAAAGAGATTTTTGCCTAAATCCGACAACATTTCCAGGACGTACGGGTTGTGTTGGGTAAGCAGGTCATTAAGTTCAACAGCCAATGGATTCATTAGTTTCTCCTTGAGGGTTTATACTTCTGATACTACGAAAACTTTGCTTCAAGAGCTTTTCTGACAACCGGTGGCACGAGGTTGTCTACCGGTCCTCTAAGCGAACTGATCTCTTTGACTACAGATGATGACAGGTAACTGTAGGGTACCGAGGTCATCATGAAGAGAGTTTCAACTTCCAGCGTTATGCCACGATTTATCTGAGCCAGCTGAAATTCGTATTCGAAATCTGAAACTGCCCGGAGGCCTCTGATAATAACGGTAGCGTTTTGCGTAAGCACATAATCTACCAGAAGGCCGTCGAAAGTGTCAACTTTGACACGGTCATCGCCTGCGAGTACTTCGCGGATGAGTGAGATTCGCTCATCTACCTGGAAGAGCGCATTTTTAGAGTTATTACAGGCAACGGCGACAACAATAGTGTCAAAAATCTTCAAGGCACGGTTGATAATATCGAGGTGTCCGTAAGTTATCGGGTCAAATGATCCTGGGTAAACCGCTGTTTTTCTGGGCATCTCTAGGCCTTTGAATAAATGTGTGACTGGTAAATTATTGTTCGAACGTCCAGATTGCTGTGTCACCATAGACTTTTCTACTGGAAAGCTGCAGTTTTTCAGGCGTCATAAGTTGACTTTTGTTGTCAGTCTCAAAAACAAGAACCCCGTTCGGGGCGGTCAGATTTGAGTCGGCAAGCAGTTTTAATACTCCCGCGGTTAACTCTTTCTCTGCATAAGGCGGATCGACAATAATTATGTCAAAAAGTGATCCTTTTAAGGAAAGAGTCTGAATCGCCAGGGCAGCTTCCATCAGCAAAACGGTTGCTGTTTTGTCAAACCCGGTTGACTCCAGGTTCTTTCTGGTCAGTTTGATCGATTCAGGATGTGAATCAACAAAGACCACATTCTTTGCCCCTCTGCTGAGCGCCTCGATCCCCAGGCTACCGGAGCCTGCGAACAGATCAAGCAGGCCAAGGCCTTCAAACGACCCAAACCTGCTTGCCAGGGCGCTGAAAACAGCCTCTTTTACCCTGTCGGCGGTCGGTCTGATCCTGCTTCCTGCTGGAGGAAACAGGACTCTCCCGCGGGCAGAGCCGGATATTACTCTCAAATGCGTTGCAACGTTTCAGCCAGTTTAGAAACGCTCCCCTTGGCATGAAAAGCAGTGATAAACTCTTTTGCTTCCCTGTAGGCCAGATCAGCGATCAGTTTCAAATCTTCAGCCGGAATAGAGTTTATCTTGTCGCTAAAAACGGCAGTAGCGTATTTTATATCCCGCTTCTTTTCCCTTGCCCAATCCCGCATTTCATCAACAAGGTCAGGCGGTAGACCGGCATGAGCGACATTTTGCCAGAGAGTGCCGATATTCCCTTTTCTGACACCGTACTCGGCAAGTTTTCCGACTATCCTCAGCGGTGTCCCGGTTATCCCGTGCTGCACCAGGCCAGAGACGCCGAACCTTCTCGCCGTTTCAAAAATCTCGCCGGTTCTTTGCAGGTCAATATTTACCAGTTGGCCATCCAGATAGTTGCCGCTTTTACTGCCGTTATCTATCGCCAAAAGGTGTGGAGTGATCCCTTTTGCTGCCAAGCCGCCAAGGAACTCTTCAGCATCTTCAATGGTGGTAAGATTGGATTCACGTCCTACCGGAGTGACCTCTCCAAGCTCAACCTCCAGACCTGCTCCCATATCTTGAAGCTTTTGCAGCAGTTTTGCAGCGATGCAGATATTTTCCTGTATCGAGTTGTAAGATGCGTCAACTGCGAACGAAGTAAAACCGGCATTGAGCTGTGCTTCAATCAGTAGTTCTGCGGTTTTCAGTTCATTTGCTGTGGTGTTTTTGACTGTTATATGATCAGCATGAATGATGAAAGGTTTGGAAAACCTGGTTCTTTCAGCGTAGTCAATGACGGTCTCAACAAACTGCTGCGGCGTTTGACCGGTGTAGCCGCCGTCGAGCCCTCCTTCGGTAGCTGAGAGCTCAAAGGCAACCAAAGCATTCAACTCTTCAGCTGCACGCATTATCCCGGGGATGACATGCTTTATCCTCGGGTTGCAGGCCATAATTATGAAAGGCATTGCTGCGGTGCTGCGGAATGCGCAGCTGCCATTTATAATGCAGACTTTGCTCTCTGAGCCGAGAAGGGTTTTTACATGATCCGGGATGTAATGTTTAAAACTTTCGAAAGTCATCTTCTTAACCGTGATAAAGCCGTGTTATTTAAAGAATTAACTCTTTATCATGATGCTTGTGAAGCGTCAAGCAAACATTTCCAATTGACAGCATGCCAGCCACAGGTATTTTATGGAGATGGAGGTGACGATGAAACTGGAGTCTGTCGAACGTCCGGACCTTGCCGGGTATGCTGCAAAGAGCAATCTGTCGCTAGGTCGGCGCTATGGAGAGGATTTTCGCGATAATCGCCCTGCTTTTGAGCGTGACCGGGACAGGATAATCCACTGCGCCGCCTTTCGCAGGCTTGAGTATAAGACACAGGTTTTTGTAAATCATGAAGGTGATTACTATAGGACCCGCCTTACCCACTCTCTGGAAGTTGCCCAGATCGGCAAGGCTGTGGCAAGGCGACTTCAGCTCAACGAAGAACTGACAGAAGCGTTGGCCCTTGCCCATGACCTTGGTCATACCCCCTTTGGGCACACAGGTGAAGAGGTACTGAACCGCTTGATGACCGATCATGGCGGGTTTGAACATAACCGCCAATCGCTGCGTGTTGTGGATGAACTGGAAGAGCGTTACGCCGGGTTCAATGGGCTTAATCTCTCCTTTGAGGTGAGAGAAGGGCTGATAAAGCACTCATCCCCCTATGATACCCCCACCGGGCAGATAGAAGAGTTTCTCCCTGGAGTGGTGCCGGTTATTGAGGCGCAGTTGATAAATCATGCAGATGAGATAGCATATAACAATCATGATATAGATGATGGTCTCAAGTCGGGCTACATCACTTTAGAGCAGCTGTCCGAAGTGCAACTCTGGCGAGAAGTTAATGAGCAGATCAGAAATAAATTTCCGGATGCTGACCCGGAACGCTTGAAGCATCAGACAATAAGTTCGCTTATTGGCCTCTTTATTGATGATTTGACTCGTGAGACAGCGAGGATGATTTCTGAGAACAGTATTAATTCTCTTGATGATCTGCGACAGGTAAATAAAATAGTCGCTGGTTTTAGCCCCGAACTGGTGAGGAAAAATAGGGAATTAAAGATTTTTTTGCTTGAAAATCTTTATCGTCACTATAAAGTTGAGAGAATGAGAGTAAAGGCTGAGCGCTATATTGCCAATCTTTTCCAGACATATTCAGCGTACCCGTCACTCCTTCCGGCAAAATATGTGAAAAAAATGGAGTTTTACGGCAGGGAACGGGTTATATGCGACTACATAGCAGGTATGACCGACAGGTTTGCTTTGGATGAGTATAAAAGATTGTTTGAACCGTACGAAAGAGTTTGAGGTTGGCCCTGGTGCCAGACCTTGAGCGAAAGAACAAAGGAGTTATTTATGGCAAAAATTGTCGAAGTTGATCGTGAAGCGTGTATTGCCTGTGGGCTGTGTGTGTCGGTTGCCCCCGAAGTATTCAGACTCGAAAACGGGGCTTCCCTTGCATACAATCCGCAGGGTGCACCAGAAGCAAAAATTCAGCAGTGCGTCGACGGGTGTCCTGTTACAGCTATTTTCTGGAAGGATTGATAAAAAAGACCCCCGGGGTTTTAACTGCCCCGGAGGTCTCGGAATTAATTAAGCATCTGAACCACATTAGCTACTTGTTTTTGTCTTTTGGCAACTCTATTTTCGGTTCTTCTCCCTGACGATAAAGCAGAATTGTTCGCCCGAGGATCTGTGCTATCTCAGCGCTCGCTGCTTTAGCCAACTTCTCGGCCACTTCGTGTCGATCCATTTCACAACTTTCCAATAGTTTTACCTTGATGAGTTCATGGGTAGCAAGAGCTGCTCCCGTCTCTTCGGCCAGAGCATCATTAAATTCGTTCTTCCCCACCCTGATAACCGGCTTCAGCCCATGCCCCAAACTGCGCAGATGTCTTTTCTGTTTACCGCTAAGCATTAATTAGACTCCTCTTTATTGCATACCGCAGCGACTATTCTCTTCATATCGCTTTCAGTAAGGTAAGGGTGCATCGGCAGACTCATAACCTTACCGGCAACAGCATCTGAAACAGGAAAGCTTCCTGCCGGCTTGCTCAGCGAAGCAAAGGCCGGTTGAAGGTTCAGAGGCACTGGGTAGTGAACCGCAGAAGGTACACCTTTTGCCTGCAACGTCTGTTGCAGAGCATCACGGTCTTCAACCTGAATGGTGTATTGAGCATAAACACTTGTGTTATGAGGCTCAATGTAAGGGGTAACTATGTGGCTCGAAGCTTCAGTAAACATTTTGCTGTATTTGGCGCCGATCTCGGAACGCAGTGCAACTTCTTCTGCAAAAATATCAAATTTAGCAAGCAGAATTGCCGCCTGCAGTGTATCGCACCTGCCGTTAAGGCCTATCATTGGGTGATGGTAGCGTCTGTCCTGGCCATGATTCATGACCTGCCTCATTTTTATGGCCAGGGCATCATCATTGGTAAAGCAGGCGCCACCGTCGCCATAGCAGCCAAGCGGTTTCGAGGGGAAGAAGCTCGTGCAGGCAATATCTGAGAGGGCGCACGATTTGCGCCCCTTGTAGGTTGCCCCGAAACTCTGGCAGGCATCCTCAATGACGATCAACGAGTGTTTTGTGGCTATTGAGTTAATAACATCGAAATCTGCGCACTGTCCGTAGAGGCTCACAGGCATGATTGCTTTTGTGTCCTTCGTGATAACCTGTTCGATAAGAGTCGGGTCGATATTGTAAGTTTTCGGATCAATGTCGACAAAGACAGGCTTTGCGCCCAGAAGGGCTATGACTTCGCCAGTTGCAATAAAGGTGAACGGTGTGGTGATGACCTCATCACCCGGCTTTATGCCGATTGCCATCAGGGCAATAAGCAGGGCATCCGTACCGCTTGAGACGGTAATGCAGTGCTTGGCTCCGGTGTAAGCTGCCAGTTTGCTCTCAAGTTCGGTGATTTCCGGTCCGAGAATATACTGGCCATGTTTAAGTACGGCAGCCATTCTTCGCTCAATCTCCGGGAGAATTCTGCTCTGCTGTTTTGCAAGGTCAATAAAAGGTATCTGGCTCATATTCAGCTCCTAGTGTGTTGTTTTTGCAATAGTACATTTTTGGTGAATTAAATCAAGTATGTTATTGAATTGCGGTTGATTCTTCTTGACCTTTGAGTGGGGTTAAGGTATTAAAACTCTTTTGAAATTAGCTGAATGCAGCTTATGTTTAGAGGACGATAAGGGTATGAACAGAGGGTCAAAAATTTTCGTGGCAGGCTCGAAGGGTCTGGTCGGTTCAGCGTTGGTACGTGCTCTTCGCTGCGCTGGTTTCGAAAATCTGCTTCTTCCCGAGATTGATCAATTAGACCTTACCAGTCAACAATCGGTTGCAGATTTCTTTTCTCAGGAGAATCCTGAATATGTGATTCTGGCTGCTGCGAAAGTCGGCGGAATTCTTGCCAACAACAGCTACCCTGCTGAATTCATCCACGATAATCTCATGATTCAGAATAATGTGATTCACAACGCCTGGAAGGGTGGGGTGAAGCGCCTGCTCTTCCTGGGTTCGTCCTGCATCTACCCACGTTTGGCGCCCCAGCCGATGAAAGAAGAATATCTCCTTACCGGTCTCCTTGAGCCGACCAACGAGCCGTACGCCATTGCCAAAATAGCCGGCATAAAAATGTGTGAAGCCTACAACAGGCAGTATGGCACCGAATTCATCGCGGTTATGCCGACAAACCTTTACGGCCCCGGAGATAATTTTCATCCAGAAAACAGCCATGTTCTTCCCGCCCTCATCCGAAGGTTTCACGAAGCAAAAGTTTGTGGCGCCGCGGAAGTTGTGGTCTGGGGAACCGGGACTCCACGCCGTGAACTTCTCTTCGTCGATGATATGGCTGCCGGATCTTTACATCTGCTGCAACTTCCTTCAGCAGAGCTCAAGCCGGAGCTTCTCAATTATCCCAAGCCATGTTTCGTTAATCTTGGCACTGGTGTTGATGCATCCATAAAAGAAATTGCCACTCTCGTGCGAGATGTGACCGGTTTTTGCGGCGAGATTCGCTTTGACAGCACAAAGCCTGACGGAACTCCCCAGAAGCTTCAGGATATAGCGCGGATGACTTCACTCGGTTGGCGCGCTAAAGTCTCTTTGCATGAAGGCATTGAAAAAACTTACCGATGGTTTCTTGAAAACAGTGATAATTTCCGGAAATAAGGGACAGGGAGATTCAAGATGAAAAAGGCGCTGATTACCGGCATCACAGGACAGGATGGTTCCTACCTTGCAGAGTTGCTGCTCAAAAAAGGGTATGAAGTCCACGGCATGATCCGCAGGTCATCATCATTCAATACCGGCCGTATTGATCACATCTATCGCGATCCCCATGAAAAAAATGTCCGTATGTTCCTTCATTACGGCGATTTAAACGATGCCAGTTCCATAAACATGCTTCTCAGGAATATCAAACCTGACGAGATATACAACCTTGGTGCCCAGAGTCATGTCCGGGTCTCATTCGATGTGCCCGAATATACCGGTGAAGTGGATGCGCTAGGTGTTGTGCGTATCCTTGAAGGCATCCGGGAAACAGGCCTCGATACTAAATTCTATCAGGCGTCTTCATCAGAGCTTTATGGGAAAGTCGTTGAGACGCCACAAACCGAAACAACCCCCTTTTATCCGCGCTCACCCTATGCTTGCGCCAAAGCGTATGCCTTTTACATTACCCAGAATTATCGCGAAAGTTACGGCATGTACGCCTGCAACGGGATTCTCTTTAATCATGAATCGCCGCGACGTGGCGAGACCTTTGTCACCAGAAAAATTACTCGTGCTGCCGCCAGAATTAAACTCGGGATTCAAGAGTGTCTTTATCTCGGGAACCTCGATGCTAAACGTGACTGGGGCTTTGCCGGCGACTACGTTGAAGCAATGTGGCTGATGCTGCAACAGGAGAGGGCGGATGATTATGTTATTGCCACCGGCGAGACCTATATGGTACGTACTTTTGCCGAAATGGTGTTTGCTCGTCTCGGTATGCCCCTTCAGTGGCAAGGTTCAGGTCTGGATGAGACAGGGATTGATTCAGTCACTGGAAAAACTGTTATCAGGATCGACGCTAAATATTTTCGACCGGCTGAGGTTGACCTGCTTCTTGGTGACCCATCCAAAGCGAAGCGCGAGCTTGGCTGGATTTTGAATACAAGTTTCGAGCAGTTGGTGAATATGATGACCGACTCAGATATGCAGGATGTGCAAAAGTAGTTAGCAAAAAAGTTATACGGAGACAGTGTCAAATGAAATTACTCTGCCCAAAAAATCTATCCAGATTTTTGACCCTCATGATAATTACTATTCTGGCTGCAGCGCCTGCAATTGCCGATGTCGCTGCAGCACCCGCTGGCGCAACTGTTGTCAGCAGTGGTGGAAAGGCCGCGCCTGGCGGGATGCCGTCGCTCTCAGGCAAAACTGCCGGAGTCGTTGTTTCGGGAGTGCCTGCCGGTAGTAATCCGGTGGGTACCTTGCCTGGGCAGACGTCGCAGAATATGAACACTAATTTACAGAGTGGCGCCAATCTCGATAAGAACAGTGCCACTTCTAAAACCGAAGGCGCTAAAGCCGAACTTGCCGCGGGGAAAGGGGCACTGCCCAATACTCTTAATGTCGTTGAAGCTTCAGCCATAGAGAAGTCTTTCGATGGCGAGCTTTCGATGACGAAGTCTTTTGAACCGCAATCGTTTGCTGTCGGCCGGATAGTTCAGTTCGGGTATAATTTTTTCAGGCCTGATGCCGGAGGGTTTTCTCCGTTGATAGATGTGCCGGTCGGCGCCGATTATGTAATAGGCGTTGGTGACCACATTGTCCTTACAGTCTGGGGCAGTATTGATGGCATCTATGAACTGGAAGTCAACCGTTCGGGGGAAATTATCCTCCCCAAAGTCGGCACTGTGAAAATAGCCGGAATCAGCTACGGTCAGCTTCAGCCTCTCATCAAGTCGCATATGTCAAAAGTGTTCAAGGATTTTCAGCTGAATGTCAACATTGGCAAGCTTCATCTGATCAAAGTGTATCTGGTCGGTGATGTAGCCAGTCCAGGTGATTATAATATCTCCTCCATGTCAACCCTTTTGAACGCTCTGGCTGCTGCCGGAGGACCGACAAAAAACGGCAGTCTCCGCACAATCCAGATCAAACGGGGCGGGAAACTGGTGGATACAGTTGATCTTTATGATTTTTTTCTGAAAGGTGATAAAAGCCGGGATATTCGACTGCAATCAGGCGACACAATCTTTGTGCCGACAATCGGAGCGATTGTCGGTGTTGCCGGTAATGTCCGTCGCCCGGCTATCTATGAACTGAAAGGTGAAAAAACACTAGGTGACCTGCTGACCCTTGCTGATGGGATAAATTCGGGTGGTTATCTGCAGAGGATTCAGATCTCTCGGGTTATAGCCCATGAGAAAAAAATTGTTTCAGATTTTAATCTTGATCCAACTAAAACCGGACAGAGTTCAGCTGAACTGGTTGATAACCTCAAGATCCAGGATCTGGATATGGTCAAAATCTTTCCCATAGATGCTACCTTGCGCGGCTATGTCAATCTTGAAGGTTACGTCCTCAGGCCTGGCAGCTATTCACTGACTCCGGGAATGACGATCAGGGATATTCTGCAACAGGATAATATCCTGCCCGAATATAACCGGAATATCGGCGAAATTACGCGACTGTTTCCTCCTGATCTTCACCCTGAAAAGATACTCTTTAATCCGGAAAAAGCGCTGAGTGGCGATCAGGACTACAATCTGACCCTCAAGGAGTTTGATAATGTCCGGATCTTCTCCCGTTGGGAAATGGAGGAGATGCCCAGAGTAAAAATCAATGGAGACGTTCAGAATCCGGGTGAATATCGTTTATACCAGAATATGACAGTCCGGGATCTGTTGGTGATGGCCGGTAATCCGAAGAGAACCGCTTACCTTAAAAGTGCCGAAATAACAAGAATTAATAATACCGGGACAGCGGTATCATCATATTCGATTAATATTGATCTTGACCAGGCAATGAAAGGTGATTTGAAAAATAATATTCAATTGCACCCTTTTGACGAGATGGTAGTGAGAAGAATTCCGAACTGGTCTGAGCAGACTGAAAAATATATAACTCTGAAGGGTGAATTTGTCTTCCCTGGTGTCTACCCTGTTTACAAAGGGGAAAAACTTGACAGCATCATCAGGCGAGCTGGCGGATTTACAGACAAGGCTTTCCTTCCCGGGGCTAAATTAAGACGCGAATATATCAGGGAGACTCAGCAAAAGCGGATGGATGAGGTGCTGGCGAGAGAAGAGCTGACTCTCATGAGAAAGCAGGGGGAACTCTCCTCAATTTCGGCGTCAAAAGAAGAGACTGAAGCCACTAAGGCAGCCCTTGAAGGGATGCTGAAGTCGATAGCAATGCTTAAAACTCAGAAGGCGGAAGGGCGAATGGTTATCTATCTGCCGCCTTTAGAAAAGCTCAAGGATAGTGACTATAATTTTGAAGTCATGGGCGGCGATTTGCTTGAGGTTTATACCGATCCAAAAGTGGTGACAGTATTTGGTCAGGTTTATAATCCGAACAGCTTTTTATACTATGCTGGCGCTGACGTAGCTTATTATCTGTCAAAGTCGGGTGGATATACTCGGGACGCAGAGACTGCAGATGCGTACTTTATCAAGGCTGACGGCAGTGTTGTCAGTAAGCAGATGACTTCTAGTTTCTTCGGTTTTGGCGGCTTCATGTCAAAGGAGCTTGAATCCGGCGACACGCTTGTAGCACCACAGAAACTGGAGAGAGTGGCCTGGATGCGTGAGTTTAAGGACGTTGCGACAATCCTTGGGCAACTTGCTCTTGCTGCCGGCGTATTAATCAGTATTCATTGATGTATAGAGGATCGGATATGACTGAAATACAGGATGCTCAGGTCGCTACACCTGAAGAACAGGAGATAAATCTGCTGGAACTGCTGCAAGTTCTGGTGAAGCGCAAGATGTTGATAATTTACGTGACGTTGGCTGCAATCTTGTTGTCAATTGGGTACAGTCTGACACTTAAGAATATCTACACTGCTACCGCCAGAATTTTACCACCGCAGAAAGATACTGGCGGAGGGCTCTCCGCTCTGCTTGGCCAGGCCGGCGGTCTGGCCGCACTTGCTGCTGGAGGTCTGGGTGGTGGCAGTGACCTTTACATAGGCATACTCAAAAGTCGCTCCGTTGCTGATGACGTCATTAAAAAACTGGATCTAGCAGTCAAGCTGAAAGCAAAAAACGCCGATATCGCCCGCATGAAATTAGCAGGCAAGGTCAAGATCAATGCGGAAAAGAACGGCATCATCAACATAACTGCAGATGACAAAGATCCTAAGCAGGCAGCAGATCTTGCCAATACTTTTGTGGAAGAGCTTGGCCGGACAACTGTGCGGTTGAATCTTTCCAAAGTCGGTACTGAAAGGGTCTTTCTTGAGAAACGACTGGAGATAGTGAAAGTCGATCTCAAAAAAGCCGAAGATGAACTTAAAACCTTTGCCCAGCAGAATAAGGTTGTCCAGGTTGATTCGCAGGCAAAAGCCTCCATAGAAGGGATTGCAAAACTCAAGGCCGAGATTGCCAGCAGGGAGGTGCAGCTTTCAGTTCTGCGTACTTACCAGACTGATGAGAGCCAAGAAGTAAAAGCGCTTCAGGCTGGAATCAAAAAGCTTCAGCAGGAAACAGGAAAAATCTCCGGTTCAGGCACGGGAGGCGAGGGGATTCCATCAATCGGCAATGTTCCGGGAGTGGGACTGGAGTACGCCCGTCGAATGCGGGACATGAAAGTGCAGGAGGCTGTTTACGAGCAACTAACGAAGCAGTACGAGGTGGCAAAACTTAATGAAGCGAAAGATTCCTCAACAATACAGGTACTCGACTCAGCAGTCGTCCCTTTTCAAAAGAGCAAGCCTAAGCGAGCACTGATGGTCATGTTAGCGTCTGTCACCGCTTTTTTCTGTGCTGTTTTTCTGGCATTTATTCTTGAATATCTGCAAAAACTACCGGAAAGTGACAGAGAGATTCTGATAAGCATGAAGCGCCAGTTGCTGAATTTTTCCGGGCTTAAAAAATAATATTTCGAGGTAGATATTTTATATGAAAAAGATTTTAGTTACAGGTGGCGCCGGTTTTATCGGCTCAGCAGTTATTCGTCACATTATCCGGAATACCGATAAGTTCGTAGTGAATCTTGATAAACTCACTTATGCCGGAAATCTCGAGTCGTTGTCTGCAGTATCGGCTAATCACCGGTACAGTTTTGAACAAGCTGATATTTCTGACCGATCTGCGCTTGACAGCATCCTTGCCAAGCATAAGCCGGACGCAGTTATGCACCTGGCTGCAGAAAGTCATGTGGATCGCTCAATCGATGGCCCTGGCGAGTTCATTCAAACCAATATGGTCGGAACATACACCCTGCTGGAGGCCACCCGTGCCTATTGGAGCAGCCTGAACGAAGCTGATAAGCAAGCATTTCGCTTTCACCACATCAGTACTGACGAGGTATATGGTGACCTGCATGGAACTGATGATCTTTTCACTGAGACAACACCGTATGCACCCAGTTCGCCATATTCGGCCAGTAAGGCTGCCAGCGACCATCTTGTTCGGGCGTGGCAGCGTACTTACGGTCTGCCCACTCTGGTCACCAACTGTTCCAATAATTACGGGCCCTTTCATTTTCCTGAAAAACTAATTCCTCACGTTATTCTGAATGCGCTCCACGGGAAACCACTGCCTGTTTATGGTGACGGTCAACAGATTCGTGACTGGCTGTATGTGGAAGATCATGCCAGAGCTTTAGTTGAGGTCGTTACGAACGGGCTGGTAGGTGAGACCTACAATATCGGCGGACATAATGAACAGACGAATCTGCACGTTGTTCATACTATCTGTGATCTGCTGGAAGAGCTGGCTCCGCATCGCAAGCAACCGGGAGTTAGCTCCTACCGCGACCTGATTACTTTTGTCAAGGATCGACCTGGCCACGATGCTCGCTACGCCATTGATGCAGCCAAGATTGAGCGCGAGCTTGGCTGGCGTCCGCAAGAGACTTTTGAAAGCGGCATGCGTAAAACGGTGCAGTGGTATCTTGATAATGAATCGTGGTGGCAGCGGGTACTCAGTGGAGCATACAAACTCGAAAGGATTGGACACTAATATGACTATTAAAGGCATCATTCTTGCCGGTGGAACCGGTTCACGGCTGCACCCGGCGACACTGGCTGTATCCAAGCAACTGCTACCGGTGTTCGATAAGCCGATGATCTACTACCCGCTCAGTACCCTCATGCTCGCGGGTATACGAGACATACTGGTTATCTCAACCCCGCAGGACACGCCGCGCTTTGAACAGCTCCTTGGCGATGGCAGTCAATGGGGTCTTAACCTGCAGTATGCTGTTCAGCCAAGTCCGGATGGTTTGGCACAAGCATTTATCATTGGTGAGCAGTTTATCGGTCAGGATCGCTCGGCGCTGGTTTTAGGGGATAACATTTTTTACGGCCATGATTTTCATCACTTACTGGGTAACGCTTGTCAGCGTGAGCAAGGTGCCAGTGTCTTTGCTTATCACGTACAAGACCCGGAGCGCTATGGTGTGGCCGAGTTTGATGCCTCAGGCAAGGTTCTTTCCCTTGAAGAAAAGCCTGAAAGCCCTAAGTCCAACTATGCCGTTACCGGCTTGTATTTTTACGACAGCCAAGTTGTTGAACTGGCTAAAAACCTGAAGCCTTCGCCACGGGGAGAGCTTGAAATTACCGATCTGAACAGGCTTTATCTGGAAAAGGGGCAGCTTTCTGTAGAGATTATGGGTCGCGGCTACGCCTGGCTCGACACCGGCACCCATGAAAGCCTGTTGGAAGCCAGTCAGTTTGTTTCCACACTGGAAAATCGTCAGGGTCTGAAAGTAGCCTGCCCGGAGGAGATAGCCTGGCGACATGGATGGATCAACGATGAGCAGCTCAATCAGCTTGCCACTCCTTTAGCAAAGAATGGTTATGGTAAATATATGCTGGGACTGCTGAAGCAAAATGTATTTTGATCCTGTTCTGCCTTTTTCCAGCTTTTCTACGAGGAATAAATGAACATTGAACAGATAATAACTGAAGTTAAATCTATAATACTACTTCATGCCAAGCCTCAGCGCATCTGGCTTTACGGCTCACAACTGACTGGCGAGGCTAATACGGCAAGCGACATCGATATTGCTTACGATGATAAGGATTTCAAGGAAATCTGGTTGGTGGAAGAGGCTGTAGAAAAACTGCCAACCCTTATCAAGATTGATGTGAAAAATATTGCTTTTGCAGAAGAGCGTTTTCGTCAACGAGTCATTACTACAGGCAGGGTATTATATAGCTCTAGCAAGCAGCTTCGTTTTGAAGACGGACTTTATAATTTCAGCCGAGCTTATGAACGCTACTTAGCGGCTATTTCCTCAAAATGCGCACTTGAAGATCAGGGATTCGGGGATGTTTTTCTTGACCTTGCCGTAAAGCGTTTCGAGTTCACCTATGAAATGTCATGGAAAGCCATAAAGCGTTATCTCGATTATATTGGTATCAGCGCGTCGTCTCCTCGCGCATGCTTTAAAGAGGCTTTCAGTCAGGGATTGCTTGCAGATGAGCAGATATGGCTTGAGATGATAGAGAGCCGAAACCTTTCCAGCCACATTTATAGCCAAGATGAGGTGTCAGGTATTCTAATGAGGCTGGATGATTACAAGGCTGCATTTGACAGGCTTTTGCAACGACTTGAGGAAAAACAGGGCGAGTATTAGGTCCGGAGCTCGTACGGGATGTATTTGGTTACGTGCAGAAAAGGGTTAGGTGTTTATTATCAAGGTGGGTGCGGGCGAGTATCAATGCCGCCCATTGTTCAAAAAAATTAAGCTGGTCAAATTTACAAGAGGTTTACTGTTATGAAGGCAACAAAATTAAGTATTCCAGATGTGGTTCTCTTTGAACCTAAGGTGTTTGGCGATGAGCGCGGGTTCTTTTTTGAGAGTTTCAACAACCGCGTCTTTGAAGAGGCTACGGGACTGAAACGCACCTTTGTTCAGGACAATCACTCTCGCTCAGCCAAGAATGTTCTGCGCGGTCTGCACTACCAGATTCAGCATCCTCAGGGGAAGTTGGTGCGGGTTGTTTCCGGAGAGGTGTTCGATGTTGCCGTGGATATTCGTAAATCGTCCCCCACGTTTGGCAAGTGGGTAGGAGAGATGCTATCTGCAGAGAATAAACGAATGATGTGGGTGCCGGAAGGGTTTGCCCATGGTTTCCTCGTGGTATCAGATAGTGCGGAATTTCTCTATAAAACAACTGATTATTGGTACGCGGAGTATGAACGCAGCATAGTTTGGAATGATCCGACGATTCGGATACAATGGCCATTAGAAAATATGCCAATTCTCGCAGCCAAGGATATCGCTGGAAAATTATTGTTTGAAGCTGAGTGCTTTTAATCTTAACAGTCAAGCACGTTATTTGTAAGGAGCAGCCATGTCGTTTTATAAGCATCCTCAATCTCTCGTAGAAACTTTTAATATTGGTGACGGCACAAGGGTTTGGGCATTTTCACATGTTTTACCTGGAGCCGTTATTGGGGCAGATTGCAATATTTGTGATCATGTTTTTATCGAAAATGATGTAGTCATTGGTAACAGAGTGACTATCAAATGTGGTGTCCAAATTTGGGATGGTTTGCGCATTGATGATGATGTATTCATCGGGCCTAATGCAACGTTTACCAATGATCTTTTCCCACGAAGTAGGCAATACCCTGAGAAATTTTCTCAAACTGTTATCCAGCAGGGAGCGTCTATCGGTGCAAACGCAACCGTTCTTGCAGGAAATATCATCGGTAGAAACGCGATGATTGGGGCAGGAGCTGTTGTTACGAAAGATGTTCCACCAAATGCCATTGTTGTTGGAAACCCTGCGCGTATAACTGGTTATGTGTCTACAACTGCAGCGATGCAGAAACAACCTGAAATGTCATCAATACAAAAACTTGGCGCAGAAGGTCAATCGGCTATTAAGGGTGTACAATTAATACGATTACCGTTTATCCCAGATATGCGTGGTAGCCTTTCTTTTGCTGAATACGGTCAATACCTTCCCTTTGAACCAAAACGGTTTTTTCTAGTCTTTGACGTCCCCAGTCGAGAAGTTCGTGGCGAGCATGCTCACAAGAATTTAAACCAGTTTTTAGTTTGTGTTAAAGGATCATGTGCAGTGATGGTTGACGATGGAAATTGCCGTGAAGAGTACGTTCTCAATTCGCCTGGAATTGCTCTGCATATTCCACCGATGGTATGGGGAGTTCAATACAAATATTCTGCTGACGCTGTCCTCATGGTGCTTGCGTCAGACGTTTACAATGCCGATGATTATATTCGCAATTACGATGAATTTCTCGCGCAGGTAACTGCCAGATGATAATACCATTTCTTGATCTCAAGTCACCGTATATAGAATTAAAAGACGAACTTGATGCTGCTTATCACCGCGTTATGGAGTCTGGTTGGTATATTCTCGGGAAGGAAGTCGAAACGTTCGAAGATGAGTTCGCTGTTTATTGCGAAGCAAATCACTGCATCGGAGTTGCCAATGGACTCGACGCCCTCCACCTGATTGTCAGGGCATACGGGATAGGTCCGGGAGATGAAGTTATTGTCCCTTCCAATACCTATATTGCCACGTGGCTGGCAGTGACGCATGCCGGTGCAACACCCGTGCCTGTAGAACCGGATGAGCGAACTTACAATATTGATCCGGCGAGAATTGAACAAGCCATCACGCCAAAAACAAAAGCGATCATGGTTGTCCATCTTTACGGGCAAACAGCGGATATGGATCCGATCAACACGATTGCCAGGGAGCATGGTCTTAAAGTTATTGAGGATTGTGCCCAGTCCCACGGGGCACGGTATAAAGGCCGTAGAGCGGGAAGTCTCGGCGATGCCGCCGGGTTCAGCTTTTATCCAGGCAAGAATCTCGGAGCAATTGGTGATGGCGGTGCCGTTACAACCAATGACGATGAATTAGCGGAGCGTCTCAAAGTGCTTCGCAACTACGGTTCACAGATAAAGTACCATAACGAAGTCGTCGGCTTTAACTCCCGCTTGGACGAGCTTCAGGCAGCCATATTAAGTGTCAAGCTCAGAAAACTGGATGAGTGGAACGAACGGCGCAAGCAGATCGCAACACAGTATCTTGACCAATTAAAGTCAAATACGAACCTTGTGCTACCATTCGTTCCGGAGTGGGCTGATCCGGTTTGGCACCTGTTTGTTGTCAGATCCAAAAAACGTAATGATCTGCAAAAGCAGTTTGCTGATGCCGGGATAGGGACAATGATTCATTATCCGATTCCTCCACATCTGCAAGAGGCCTATTCTGAACTTAATTATGGGGAAGGATGTTTCCCAATATCTGAAAAGGTACATAACGAAGTGTTAAGCCTGCCGATGGGGCCATCAATGTCTCCCGCCCACGTATCTATCGTTATCGAAGCCGCAAGCCGGATGGTTTAGCTTTGAATCTTGTTAAGACAAGCCTGCTCAACGGAATTGCTGTTGTTATCAAACTTGTCACGGCCCTTGGCCTAAACAAGCTCTTGGCAATATATGTTGGTCCGGCTGGTTACGCGGTTATTGGCCAGTTTCAAAATGCAATTGGTATGATTACAACATTTGCTAGTGCCGGTATTAACACGGGAGTTACGAAGTATACGGCTGAATATTTTGATGATGATGAACGCCAGCATTCTGTTTGGCGTACAGCTGTAGTAATTGTTGCTGCCGGTTCATTACTTGCGGCATTAGTTATTGCATTATTTCACAAATCACTAGCAGTGCTTTTCCTCAAAGATGAAGCGTACGGATCAGTCTTTATCTGGCTTGCAGCAACACTTTCGATCTTGGTATTCAATGCGCTGTTATTAGCGATTATGAACGGCAAAAAAGATATTCGCCGTTATGTGACGGTGAATATTACCGGGAGTTTGGTTTCTCTCATTGTCACCGGAATTTTGGCGCGTTTTTGGGGGTTGTACGGGGCGCTGGTCGCTCTCACAATAAACCAGTCGTTAGTATTTATTGTTACACTTGCTATATGTTCGAAGTCAGAATGGTTCCGCTTACGAAATTTCATCGGAAGTTTCGATCGTGCTGTTGCACGCAATTTAGGGAAATTTGTATTAATGGCTCTAACAACGGCTGCTGTTGGGCCGACAAGCCAGATAATTGTACGTAATCATATTGCTACGACTTTAGGCTGGACTACTGCAGGGCACTGGCAGGCAGTAACAAAGATAAGCGAAATGTATTTAATGTTGGTTACCTCAACGCTGGGCATTTATTATCTGCCACGACTTTCTGAAATCCGTGATAACAGTGAACTAAAGTTAGAAATAGTTAACGGTTACAAATTTATATTACCACTAGCAGTATTGGGTGCAGGGACTATTTACCTGTTTCGTGACTGGGTTGTTGTTACCCTGTTTACCGCTGATTTTGCCCCTATGAAAAAAATGTTTGCTTGGCAGTTGGCAGGTGACGTTGTTAAAATCGGCAGTTGGTTATTAGCTTATGTAATGCTTGGCCGTGCAATGATGAGGACATTTATTGCTACTGAGATTTTATTTTCAGTAACTTGGATCGTTATGGTATTTGTTTTGACAGATAAGTTTGCAGTTCAGGGTGCACTGATGGCTTATTTCGCTAATTATTTGATTTATTGGATAGTAATGATTTTTTTAATACGGAGACAGTGCCGTGACGGTAGGAGATGAATAAATGAAGATATTAATTCCTATTCTCAACTTTGCGCGTGCTGGTGGTTGCCGAGTGCTTTCAGAGCTTGCAAATGAGTGGACTAAGCGAGATCACGAGGTTGTGTTCCTATGTCCAGATAGTAGCGACGAACCATACTTTCCAACCACAGCAAAAATATTATGGGTTAACGGTAAAGGCAGAGTGTTTGAGACGCGTACCAGTAAGGCAACCCCAAGTGGGCGCTACCATCTGCAAACTCTTTTTTTGGGCCTAACGTCTGTTGGTTATCAGTATGACCTGATTTTAGCAAATCATTCTCTTACTGCTTGGCCAGTGGCTCTGGTCTCATGTGGAAAGGCAAGAAAAGCATATTATGTACAGGCCTATGAGCCGGAATATTATATAAATATGCGGAATATAAAGGATTATTTGTTATCAATATTATCCGCCCTCTCATATCAATTGCCAATTAAGAAAATAGTTAATGCTCCTATTTATTTTCGATACAAGAATCTGCGAGCATCAGATTTTGTTCCTCCTGGTTTAAATCTAAATATTTTTAAACCTCTTGAAATTAAAAGAGATATTCCGAATGAGG
This sequence comes from uncultured delta proteobacterium, assembly GCA_963787125.1. GTDB lineage: Bacteria > Desulfobacterota > Desulfuromonadia > Geobacterales > DSM-12255 > VEOV01. The sequence goes on along the minus strand of CAWBBV010000006.1, from coordinate 122,849 downwards.
CAAATATTGTAATAGGTTGTATCGGTCGGCACGAGCCCGAGAAAGGTACAATCTATGCTTTACGTGCGTTTGAGGAACTATACAAACTGGACAAGAGATATCTTTTACGTGTTGCCTACGGGAATTTACCGGAGGGGTGGCACCACGAACGATGTGAGATCATAGTCCCTAACAACGATCAAGAACTTGCAGATTATTATCGCAGTGTAGATATACTGATAGCAGCTGGTACAGTGCAACATGGTGCGCCACACTACCCAGTTTTAGAAGGTTTAGCAACTGGTGCAGCAGTTGTTACAACTGGCTACATGGGTGCTACAGACGAGACCGCATGGATTGTAAAGAATAAAGACGTTCAATCAATAGTAGATAGTGTACTCCAAATACTGAGTGATCCGACTGTGTGCCGTAATAAAATGGCATTAGGATTGAAGATTGTTCAAGAATTCTCGTGGTATACAGTGGCTAATAAAATGATGCAAATAATGAATAGAACAGTGCTAAGCCAGACTTATAAGAATGAATAACATCCGATCATTGAATAACACAGCGCTATACTCAGTATTACTGATGAGTGCATTTTGCTTAGTATTGATGGCTGGATTAAGACCGATCGGTTTTGACAGGGATTCACAACAGTACTTGGAAGATTATATCGGTTTTACTAATATTGTTGGATCAGATTTTTTAGCTAGAGAACCGAGCTTTTGGGTAATTGCATATCTGAGTAAATTATTATCCGATGTCAGTGTTCGACCCCTTCTTGTCATTTACGCACTCCTTAACGTTTCAATAAATGTCTATGCCATCAAAAAACTAACGTCTTACCCCCTGACCGCAGTATTTTGTTTCACGTTCCTATTTTTTCCTCTACATACGATGACGCAAATACGAGTAGGAGTTGCTTGTGCCATTTTCTTGTTAGCTATACCAGATATAGTTGAAAGAAACTGTAAGTCCTTTTTATTTAAAGCTGTATTCGCCATGATGTTTCATTATTCTGTGATTGTAATCTTTGTTACGTATCTTCTAAACCACAAATCTATAAGCAATAGATTGTATTTGTCATTACCAATAATCGGTCTTTTTTTTGCGTTTTTTAGAGAGTCTCTTTTTTCAGCATTGAATTTCATGGTTGTATTTCTTCCAGAGTTTTTAGGTCATAAAGTGCAAATATATATCGCATTACTTGAGATGGATATTGGTAATCGAATTAATTTATTCAGCATTTATTATACGGGATTACTTATAATTTATTACTTTTCTGTTTTTAACATTTATAAATATAAATCAAAATATGACATAATTTTTATAAAGCTCCTTGGATGGGTCTTATTTGTATATTATTTTATGTCATTTCTACCTGCTATTGCCGTCAGAGTATCAGAAATTTTAAGTGTAATTATTATTTTTATATTTCCGTCCCTAGTACGCTGCTTTAAACAGAAGCTATTCATTATGGCAGCTATTTCTACATACGTTCTCATGCTTTTTTTAAATAACGTATTTGTACATCGTCTTTTTAATTTTTGAGGCCAATATAAATGTATTACAAAATAGATGCTGTTTTTGTAACATACAAACCAGATAGAGAAATGCTTACAAAAGCAATTTCCAGCGTCAAAGATCAGGTTAGAACGTTATATGTCATTGATAATTCTGAGGACGATGACATTGATAATTTCTTAGTCGATATAACAGGCGAAGCTCAAAAATATAGACTTGTACGACTCTATAAGAATTCTGGCATAGGGAAAGCGCAAAATATTGGGATACGAAATGCAACGGAAAATAAAGCAGATTTTACCCTCCTGAGTGATCAGGATACTATTTACCCTCAAGACTATATAAAACAGATGCTTTCTAACTATGATGCAATAGTGGATACATTGAAAATCGCAGCTATTGCACCTGTTTTTAAAGAAACAAATAAAGGAGGAGAAAGTGAGGGCTTTTTTTCCCTTGATGGGATTGACTCGACGAAAACTGTGTCGAAGTTAATGTTTGAGGATGTTTCACAAGTCATTGCGTCTGGAATGATTATTAATAATAGTCTGTTGTCAGATATCGGGATGATGGACGAAGAGCTCTTTATAGACTGGGTAGATTTTGAATGGTGCTGGCGGGCAAAATCAAGAGGTTATAGAATTATTGGTTGTAATAACGTTATAATAACTCACACGTTGGGTGATTCTGCTGTAGAAGTTAACGGTAAAAAGTACTCACTCCATTCTCCTGAAAGAAATTACTATATTGTTAGAAACGGTATATTTATTGCCATAACAAAAAAATATCTGGAATTTCGTATGAGATGGAATATTTTTTTAAAATCTATAAGGTACATGATCGGCTTCACCCTTTTAGGCCCTCAAAAAGCAAAAAACATGGTGTATTGCATCAAGGGTTTTTATCATGGCTTGATTGGTCGATTGGGGCCACTAATAAAATAATAACTGCTCACCATCAGAGGATATTCAGTGCAAAAAATAAGTGTGTGCATGGCGACGTATAACGGAGAAGACTATATTGAGGCACAAATTGCTTCAATACTTAAACAGCTATCACAAAATGATGAGCTGATTGTTTCGGATGATTATTCATCGGATAAGACGCTTGAAATTGTCAAAGGGTTAAATGATCAGCGTATAAAAATTGTAATAAACAAGCAGGCAAAAGGCTACAGCGGGAATTTTGAGAATGCTATAAGTTTTGCCTCTGGTGATTTAATATTTCTTTCTGATCAAGACGATGTTTGGCTTGATGGAAAGCTTGAAAAAATGCTCAGCTTCTTGGATAGAGCTGAGCTTGTAGTCAGTAACGCTCAATTTGTGGACAAAAACTTGAATGTGTTATATGAAACATTCTTTTCCTTGAGGGGGGGGAAGCAGGGGCTTTGGAACAACTTGTACAAATCAAGGTATCTAGGAGCGTGTATGGCTTTTAGACGTGAAATTTTTTCAAAGTTGCTACCTTTTCCTAAAAATAGAGACCTTTGCCCGCATGATTTATGGATAACACTCATAGGTGAACTGTACTTTAAAGTTAAAACAATCCAAGAGCCACTAATACTCTACAGAAGACATGACAAAAATGTTTCTAGTGGTGGAAATAGCAGCGGAAATAGCCTCTTTAAAAAGATTTTCTTCCGTGGGTATTCATTGCTTATGGCTCTTTCAAGGATAACTAAATAATTATTTATTTTGCTGCTCGTTGTTTTTCGTGTAAGCCGAGATTGAGCTCTTTAAACTTATAACAGACATGGCTGAAGAGAGGTAGAGTATTAAAATCGAATTTGATGATATCATTTTTAGCCTTCAAAAAACAGGTGGAGCTTCTGTTTATTGGAGGGAAATGACATCCAGAATATGTCAAATTGATGGCCTGGAAGTTAGTAGGACGAGATATAGTAAGCTACTAAGGGGAATCCCTGTTATTTCTAACGCCGATGTGTTTCATTCTTCCCATTTCAGAACTTCAATAACAGGTAAGGCTAAAAATATAACTACGGCATATGATATGATTTATGAAAAGGGGTTTGTAACTAAAGGTATTGGCTCAAAGCTAAATCTATATGAAAGAAAATTATGTTATCTCACTGCAGATGCCATAATATGTATTTCGGAGAGCACTAAAAATGATTTGCTTGATGTATACCCTAAGCTCAGTTCCAGATGCCCAATATATGTTATACATCATGGTATAAATTTAAGCACGCCATGGCACGCTTCAGAGAATAATAAATTTAAACCTTGTAATCCTTACTTGCTGTATGTAGGTGGACGAGATGATTATAAAAACTTTTCTGGAGCTATAGAAGGTTATTTGTTGTCGGGACTCTGGCGCGAGGGTGTAAAACTAATATGTACAGGCAAAAAATTTAATGAGTGTGAACTAGAACTGTTTAAAAGTATGGGTATTGAAGAAGCTATTGTATGTGAAGAGCATGTCAGTACCGAACGTATGTATGAACTTTATAGAAATGCCTATTGCCTGCTTTATACGTCCTCATATGAGGGATTTGGTCTTCCCCCTATTGAAGCAATGAGTGCAGGATGTCCTGTGATAGCTTCTAATATCCCGTCTGTTCATGAAGTGGTCGGAAATGCAGGCATTCTAATAAATCCATTTAATTTTGATAGTATTTCTAACGCCATATTGCTTTTAGAAAACTATAGTTTCAGAAACGAGATTATTGACAAAGGTTTGAAGCGGTCACAGCTGTTTACATGGGATAGGGCAGCTGAGGAGCATTTGAGAGTATATAAAGAAGTGTCAGGTTTATAGTACATCTTTATTTTAGGAGCCAAATATGGATTTATCTGTAAGAAGAATACTTATAACTGGGGGCGCCGGGTTTATTGGCACCTATTTAATCAAGCGACTCCTTAAAACAAATTGTAGTATTCGTATTCTGGACAGTTTGTCACCTCAGATTCATGGGCAAGTCCCTCAAAGTCTCGAATGGCTTAATAATGTTGATGTCGAATTTATTCGTGATAGCGTGACATCCATAAAAAGCCTCGAACTCGCTTTGGATGGTGTAGATACTGTGGTTCATCTTGCGGCTGAAACTGGCACCGGCCAATCAATGTATGAAATATCTCGCTATTTTGACGTAAATGTTCAAGGTACGGCTAACCTCCTAGATGTTTTGCAAAACAACCAGTCAGGGAGTTCTGTTCGTTCTTTAGTTGTTGCTTCCAGTCGTGCCATTTATGGTGAAGGGAGTTATACCTGCTCCGAGCATGGTCTTGTTTTTCCTGATTCACGTTCAAACGTACAACTTTCTTCCGGCGATTTCGAAGTCTATTGTCCGTACTGTAGCCAGGTTGTTTCACTGGCTGATACAGAAGAAACGGCTCCTTTCCGCCCAATGTCGGTATACGGCCTGACAAAACAGGTGCAGGAGCAGGTTATTCTAATGCATGCCCGCACAAATGGTCTAAATGCTTTTGCATTGCGCTATCAAAATGTCTTTGGCCCTGGGCAATCTCTGAAAAATCCCTATACCGGTATCTTGGCAGTGTTTTCCAACCTGGCACGTCAAGGTCAACCGATTGACGTTTATGAAGACGGCTTGGAGTCGCGAGACTTTGTATATATTGATGATGTTGTTGAAGCGACCATGCGGGCGGTAATGCACGATGGTCCTTTTGTAGGTGCATTGAATGTCGGTACCGGCGAAGCTGTACCAGTTATTACTGTTGCCAGGGAGATAAACAGCTATTTTGGCAACAAGTCAGACATCAGAGTTTCTGGTGCTTTCAGACTTGGTGATATAAGGCACAATAAGGCAGCAACCAGTCGACTGGAATCGGTGCTGAACTTAAAGCCATCCGTTTCATTTCGCGAAGGCTTACATAAGTTTCTTGCGTGGGCTGAAACTCAGCCACTTGAGGAGAAAGGTGCTTATCAGAAATCTGTGTCAGAACTTCAAGAACGTGGTCTCATGGGGCAGGGAAAGGGAGCTTAACAATGGAAGAAACATTTGTATCACTTGTTAAGGCGGATTTGTTGCGACTTGGCCAATCTACTGGGCTTCGATTGTGGATCAAACTAATCCATCCGAGATTTGTGCCGGTTTTGCTCCTCCGCCTTTCGCGGTTGAGCCATGGTTCCAGACTGTTTCGCCCATTAAGTATGGTATTTTCACTTGCAAATGTAATGTTGTTTGGGCTGGAAGTAACTCCGCGCTGCAAGATCGGCCCTGGGCTTTTGATTCCGCACACCTCAGGAACGGTCATTGGTGCTGCCGAGTTGGGAAGTAATGTCACAATATTTCAAGGTGTAACTCTTGGTGCTAAGTTTGCTGATCTGGGGTTTACTCCTGAAACAAGACCTGTCCTTGAAGATGATGTGGTTATTGGATCTGGAGCAAAGGTGTTAGGTGGAATTCGTATTGGAAAGAAGGGAGTGGTGGCCTCTAATTCACTGCTAACTGTATCGGTTCCAGCGAATGGGTTTGCAATAGGAGTCCCGGCAGTTGTTAAGGTGCGTGAATGAAGGACGTTTTTTTAGCAGGGAAAAGAGTCATCTTTATCTGTCCTAAAACATTTGGATATGAGAATGCAATTGTTAGTGAATTGGAGCTGCTTGGAGCAGAAGTAACATTCCACGGACAATTGCCGTCAGAACACCCTTGGGTTAAGGCTATTTTCAGACTCTTCCCGAAGTTGGCATGGAAATTTGCAGACCGTTATTTCATCTCATGGCTTAACGAGAAAGGTCCAGCAACGTGTGATTTTATTTTTGTCGTCAAGGGAGAGGGGTTTTCTCCGAATTTCCTTCAACACCTGAAAAATCGCTATCCTAATGCTCGCATGATTCTCCATCTCTGGGACAGCCTCATTAATTGCAAGTATATTCAACTTAAATTTCCATACTTTGATAGTTTATCCAGTTTTGATCCCGAAGATTGTAAAAAAGTTCCTCAGTTTAAGTACCGTCCTTTGTTCTTTTTGGATAAATATCTAAATCATGGCCAGATTAGTATCGGTCAAGGCGTATTCTTTGTTGGCACATTGAATGGAGATCGCCCAAAAGTAATCAATAGTTTAGTGAAATCCTGGAAGTCACCTTCAGAGTTTAAGTATTCGTTGTTTGTTAGAAGTCGTTTGGAGCTTATTCTGCGAAAAATATTTGATCCGTCTTTGAAACAAATAGGAGAGACTCATTTAATTTTCCAGCCAATGTCTGCAGAGGCAATTGCTCACGATTTTAATAACAGCGTTGCAGTTCTAGACATCGAACATCCAAAACAGTCTGGATTGACCATGAGGACTTTTGAAGTTATTGCTTCAGGGAAAAAGTTAATAACCACTAATAAGCAAATTGCTTCTCACGATTTTTATGATACAGCTAGGATTTGTGTAATAGATCGGAATAGTCCGACGATACCTAAAGAGTTCCTAGCAGTGCCAGTTCCGAAATTATCAGATAATTTCATCGCTCACTATTCATTACGAGGATGGATCAAGGACATCATAAACTTCTGATATTTTAGCTATTCATGTTAGCTCATCTGTAATAAGAAAATTTTATTGATAGTTATAATTATGGAGTTATTAGACAATTATGAAGCGTTTGTTTGATATCGGCTGTTCGGGTCTTGCTTTTATTGCTCTCACCATTCCGATGTTGATTGTTGCGCTACTCGTCAAGTTAACTTCAACAGGGCCAATCTTTTATTGGTCTGACAGGGTTGGTCGTAATAACGCTATTTTTAGAATGCCCAAATTTCGTACCATGCGGATTGACACTCCTGCTGTAGCAACGCACCTGCTTGGTGATCCTGATCGCTGGCTGACGCCAATTGGTAAGTTTTTGCGAAAGTCCAGCCTTGATGAACTCCCTCAACTCATCAGTATTCTTACAGGCGACATGAGCATAGTAGGTCCTCGTCCGGCATTATTCAATCAGGATGATTTGATAGCACTTCGGACCGTAAAAGGTGTCCATCGTATAACCCCAGGTTTGACTGGATGGGCGCAGATCAACGGACGTGATGAACTGCCGATTCCAGTTAAGGTAGAGTTTGATGAATATTATCTCAATAATCGATCTTTTATTATGGATTTGCGCATCATCTTAAGGACCTTTATTAAGGTAGTAAAAAAAGAGGGTGTTCAGCATTAAAGTCTTTAATGATTGGATTTGCACTTCCAGTCCCTGATGGTTGACTCCAGAATCAATATTGTCGGTTCCTCCAATGTATTACTGATTATGCTTCCATTGAATACAAGGATGAAAACGCTTCAAGCTCCGCTATTACCAGCGCTATGTGGGTGAGCGTTCCTTGTGGGTTGATTTCAAGCTGATCATGAAAACATTGAAGGTGATTGTAAAATAATGAGATTGATTGAGGTGGTTGATGAACTTTTTAGAGTGGCGGCTTGTTGATGACTGAAAAGGTGGTCATCGATAAAATCACTATTGCGACAAGCATAATGCCTATGCGTATTGAGGCGCAGCGGGCGGCTATCGATAGTTGGCTTAAACTTGGTTTTGAAGTAGTATCAGTAAATGTTATCGGAGAAGTGGACCATCTCCAGGCAGAATTTCCGGGAGTGCGTTTTGCGCCGGTTGTGCTGCCGGAAACTGAACAACGTGAGTGTCCGAATGTTTCAATCAATTTTATGCTTTCGCTCCTAACTGAGTCTTCCAGTCGCGTCTGCGGAATTGTTAATTCTGATATATGTTTCCGTGTGGGGAGTGATTTTAGTTCCTTCATAGCTGAAAGTGCTGAGCATGGAATGGTATTCGGTTCACGTATCGACGTAGAGAGTGATTACGATGAAAAAAGATATGAATACTGCCTTGGATTTGATTATTTCTTTTTCGACCGGCAACTGATTACTTTATTCCCACAGACTGACTTTTATCTCGGCTTGCCATATTGGGATTACTGGCTGCCAATGGTACTTCTATCGAAAGGAGTGATTGTAAAACGCCTGATATCCTCTGTTGCATACCATGTAAAACATTATTCCAGCTGGGAACAGCATCTGGAACTGTTTGGTGCCAGGTTTATCGGGAGCCTTAAAGGCCTTTTACTGGAGAACCCTTCGGCGCTACTCTTATCGGATCGACTCTTGGGCGCTCTGGAAGCGAACGAGATGGATAACTGTTCAGAAATAGTTCATTTTATACTCCGACATTCTGTTCAGAGTCTCTTGTATCCGCAAGATAACAATGAACGCAATTGCGTGACAATAAACGCAGCGGCATTTGCAGATATGAAGAGTAAACTGTTATTCTACGATAAGCTGTTGGCAGAAAGCCAACGGACTTTGGCCGCAGTATACGCTTCAAGTAGCTGGCGGATTACAGAGCCTTTGCGCCTGCTCAAGTCTAAATTTTAATCTGTTCTCGAGAGTTGGTTCTGTTCCAGTATCAAAAAAAGTCTTAATCTTAGGATAGAAATGACAGTTGAGAATAATCCAATAATTTCAGTTATCATCGATTCTTATAACTATGGCATTTATATTGAAGACGCCATTCTCAGTGTTCTTCAGCAGACTCTTCCCCGAAATTCTTATGAGATATTAGTCATAGACGATGGTTCAACCGATGATACTCGGCAACGAGTTGAAAAGTACCTTCCTGATGTTATCTATCACTATAAAGAAAACGGTGGGCAGGCATCTGCTTTCAACGTCGGCCTTGACATTGTCCGTGGGGAGTTCATTGCTTTTCTTGATGCCGACGATTACTGGGAACCGGAGAAGTTAAGCGTTGTTCTGGAAAAGTTCAGAAATGAACAGTCTGTTGACGTGGTTTATCATACCCTGTGTCTGGTCGACAACTCGAAACAGAAAAGGGGCATTTTCCCGCAGTGGTTTGATCAGGTAGTTGCAAAAAAACCAATCGAAAATTATAAGCATTGGTTAACCGTGATAGGTTCGGCTACTTCTGGAATTGCATGGCGCACGTCGGTGCTGAGAAAGCTTTATCCAATTCCACTTGAGTACATAATTTGTGCAGATGGCTATCTGATGATTGCAGCGCCGCTTGTTGCCCGTGAGTTTGGGCTGATAGATAAGCCTCTGGGTTTTTACCGCATCCATGGTGAAAACGGGTTCTCCGATTTTGGTTCAATTGAAGGTTTAACCCAGGTTAAATCGCAGTCGATATCCACTCATTATAACCGCTTGTTTTTACAACACTTAGTGGCTTTGGCTATTAAATTTGATTGCCAAGGCATTGGCATGATACAGGAACTCACAATAAACTGTTTTAGGGACGGTTTGCTCGAGACTAAAGCTCGTGACGGATTCTTAGTGGCAATCAAGATGCTCTGGGATAAAAAGGTTTTTCTGGATAATTTATCACAGAAACACCGACTGTTTCGAGTCACAACTATTATTCTGCAACTATTGCTTTCTAATGAGGGGTATCTCAAAATACAGCAATTTTACACGAACAGTCCCCTCTGGTCTTTCGTGCAATGCTATATCAAGAACGACACCAGAGCCGCTACTAAAAATAATGACCCAATAAGCGGCATTGAGTTAAAACCACTAAACTTCTCATGAATATTTTGAAACCTGCCAAGTCACCTCATTCTTTTTCGCCTCCTGTTTCGGAAAAACTAAAGCTGACGCCAGAGTTTTTGTTTGTTGCCGCCTGTTCGTGGGTACCAGGAGAAATCCATGCAATGCGACAGAAACAAGTTGTTGCGACTCTGGCCAATAGCTCTCTGGATTGGGATGAAGTTGCTTCACTGGTCATGAGACACGGCGTGGTAGGGCAATTCTGTACGGTTATGGGGCAGCGTGGGTGGCATAATGTCCCTCCTAAAACAAAGGAACTTCTGAAAAGTCACAGAACTCGGCAGGTAGTATCAGCTTTAAGCCAGGTCGCCGAGTTAAAAAAGATAGCAAATCTCTTTGCCGAGGCAGAAATATCTTTGATTCCACTTAAAGGTGTGGCTCTTTCACAGGAGCTATATGGTGATCATTGCATAAGAAGTGCAGGCGATTTGGACATTCTGGTTCACCCTGAAGATGTTGAAAAAGCTGAAGAACTCTTGTCCAAAGCTGGTTATCGTCATGCGCTCGGATTTAATGAGATGGGTGAAAGGCAGAAATGCCACATACTAAAGACACTACACCACCATGAGTACATTAATGACATCAGGTGCGTTCATATTGAACTTCACTGGAGGAGTTACCTCTGGACTGATGAGCAGGTAGCTTCTCTTTGGGAGTCAAGCCGCTCCTCAACCTGGCTTGATGCAAGTTTAAGCCACTTAACCAGAGATGCGAATATTCTGTTTCTTGCTGATCATGGTGCCCGCCATGACTGGTTGTGTCTTAAATGGCTCTCCGACCTCGCCATGCTAATGCAGGACCTCTCCGCAGACGATTGGTTGTCGTTGCTAAAAAAAGCCGGTTTCTTCGATCTCCAGAAAGTAGTTGGTCAGACGGCTATGCTTCTCGAATGGATTTATGGCATAGAGCCGCCTGAAAAGTTCAGGGAACTATTCTACTCTGATGCTGTAGTTAGAAAACTGTCTTTGCATGCAGCGACTCGGATGACTTTGTCAGCTGTAGAAATTTCTCAGCAATTTAAAGTTTTAGCCGGAATAATGCAGTCGCTAAGAATAAAACAGATGAAGCCGGCAACGCCTATTTCCACTCTAATCAGCAACTTAGTGATAATTCCAGCTGATTTTGTTGAAATTCCTCTACCGGACACATTTTTTTGGCTATACCTTCCGTTGCGACCGTTTTTATGGTTCAAGCGCCATTGTCGCAAAAAGTAACTTAATACTATCAGAGAGGTGATTAAACTTTCTGAGGCGGTTGGAGAAGCTATGAGCCTTCCTATATAGATTGGAGCTACTTTTGAAAAGGTTATGTTTCAGCATTTTCATATCATTGATATTGTATGGATCAGCTCATGCGTCTATTCTTGTCAAGTTCCCTGACGGAACAACTAGTGTTTAATTGCATAAGTTAGCTATTGTATTTCTAAGCTGAGCGCCTCTGACTTCTCGTTTGCGCCAAACAAAAGGAGAAGCGGTTTCGTTGTAGCTGGCAATAAATGCTTCGATTGAATTCGTCAACTGTTCCGTGCTTGAGAAACTGGCTCCAGATAAGGTTTTACGGCTAAGTATCCCAAACCATATTTCTACCTGATTGAGCCAACTGGCCGAGGTCGGCGTAAAGTGGAAGTGGACATTGGGATGTAAGGCCAGCCAATCTTCATTTTTCTTGTGTGTACAGTAGTTGTCGAGAATTACATGAATATCTTCACCATCTGGAACCGTTGACACTATATCATCGAGAAACGCCTGAAAGTCCGGTCGTTTTTTAGTTACAGTTGTTTTCGACTGGATAGTTCCGGCGGCAACATCTAGTGCTGCAAATAGATTGATGACGCCATGCCGCTTATAGGTGCTCTTCAGGCCGCGAACAATTTTACCGCTGCTTGTCTGCACATAACCGGTTGACCGCTCCAAGGCCTGTATAGATGGTTTCTCGTCAATACAGAGTACCAATGCTTTCTGTGGCGGTGCCAGGTATAAGCCGATTATGTCGGCTGACTTTACCGAGAATTCAGGATCAGTGCTGACACACCACGAACGGTGTCGCCGCAACTGAATGCCGTTTTTACGCAGTATGCGCCAGACAACATCATCTGAGACCGCCAATGCTTTAGCCAGTGCACCGCCATCCCATGCCGCCAGACCTGCTGGCGGAGACTCTTCCAGCTTGGCGAGTATGCGCTGCCTTAACTCTAATGCTGGATATTTAGCTGGCTTGCCGGAACGGGGTTTGTCGTATAAACCCGAAAGACCATGAGCCGCAAAGCGTTTACGCCAGATGCCCACAGTCAGCGCTTGCGTATCAAGCTCGGCTGCGACCTCATCATTGCGCTTACCGGACAGACAGTAAAGTATGATTTTAACTCGCTCCACAATGCGTATTTCTTCGGTCCGGCTTCTGCTTATGCGCTCTAGCTCTTGCACGACCTTGGGCTCACAAGTTAGCGCTATTGCAACCCTGGGCATATGACACCTCCATCTCTAGTGGGATGGAGACAGTATAATACTTATATTAACTATTGCAACTAAACACTAGTACCGTACCAACGCTTGCATCAGCCGCAACAAGAGCCGATTGTGCAGGGAAGACGATTATAATAACCTCAGCACTCTCATCAACCTTTAGTAACATTTCGTCAACTACACTTCATTCGTGGCCTGCAGATAGAGTCTTAAAAGTAGAAATGGGCGGCAGCATCGGCAATACAACTAAATTCAAGATAGATTCTCCCTTCGATGCAGGGTTGTATCGTGCTTTCGCCGGTACAGGGTCAGTAGTATTCGGCGCGAATGTTGCCGAAATATCCCCTGCTTGGTTTTACGATGACGGTGGGAATTGGGCTACTGCGATCAATAAAGCGATTGTATCAGCGGAATACGGACAGAGGGTAAAGCTGCCAGCAGGGACACTCCCTATTAAAGCAACAAATGCAAGTGAGTGTATTTTGTATAACCGCCCGATTGACCTTATAGGTGCAGGCCGTAACTCAACTATTTTACAGGTTGATTCTGCTGTTGCAGCGACTATCGACGTCTTACGGGTAAGTTTTTTAAATTCAGGTCCATATCCCTATAACAACGGGGTTATTTCTGACTTCACAATTTCAGCACTAAGCGGCACACCGGCAAGAAACGGTATTTTCCTCGATACGACTGTTAATACGTCGCAGCAGATTAATAACCTGATAATTCAGAGAATCAGAATCGACCCACTTGGTAAATACGGGATTTTTCAGGACAGCAACACCGGCACACTGGAAACATTCTTTAATTCGATTATCCGTGATAACGTTATTTTTAACGGGATTGCTTTTAATCGTGCAGGGGATACGAACAGGATTGAAAATAACGAGTTACGCGGTAATAACTACGGTCTTTATGTCAATTTAGTTTCCGGCGCGAATCAGCTCAATTACACTGGTAACCTCTCAGTCAATGTTTCAGGTGGTATTTTTGTGCAGAATGCCGGGAATATGGTTATTGAGAACAACCAGTTTGAGCAACAGCAGGTTGGTATGGCGGGGGTAAAGGCGCAGATAGTCCTTTCAGGGGCAACTAATTACACTGATTTGAACGGAGCAGCACAAACAAACGGCGCTCCTATTATGCAGCCGACCATTGCTAAAAATACTTTTAATCTGGGTAATTATGACTCAGGTGCTTCAAACATCTATCTTGATTATGTGATAGGTGCATCTTTAAGCAAGAACCGCTTTAATGTAGGTAATTCTACAACTCAATCAGTTTTAACAACAACCGCAAATTGTTGGGGCGCCGATTTGGCTGGAGATAACTTCTTTTTACAGCCAGGAGCAACAGCACAAGAGACTTGGAACAACTGGCGAACTGCAATGAGGAATACTCAGCTTTTCAAGGATTCGGGTGTTGGAACGGTAGGACTCTATAAAGTTCCTACTTTATTGAATTCGTGGACTCAGGTATCAGACCATACCCCAGTGTCCTTTAAGAAAATATCAAATGACCTGTTGTCAATTTTCGGCAGTATTACAGGTGGTACGAAGACAGACGGAACGGTGATTTTTACGTTGCCAGCTGGATTTATACCGCAGCTCTATGTTGACTTGCCGGTCTTTGCTTATAATTCCAGCACTGGTAATGGTTTAATCTGGCTGTCAGTTAATCCGAATACAGGCGATGTAGTCCTGGGAGGGGCGAACTCAACAACGACTAGGATTAGCCTTGATAATTTAACATTAAGGCTATATCGGTAGCGATCTGTTTAAGACCAAAGATGACGGAGATTTATTAACCCACTACTGGGAAAAAACAGGTCTTTTGTTGCATAAGGCACCTAATGGATACCGAAGTGAGCGCTATTATCGTAATGTAAGGCAGTTAAGTGGGTTAAAGTGTCTAATCAAATAATCTTCTTTTACGTTGGCTGAAATAAGTTAAGGTTGTCAAATAAATCTCACTACAAAAAATTATTATTTACAGATGATGACTAGACTAAGTCAGTTATCTCCTTGCTAAAATTGCAATTTTGTTTTAAAAATACTAAACATTATCAGACTATAGAGGTGTTATGTCAATGCTCACAAGACGTCGAATTTTGGTGTTTCTGTTTGATCTCCTTCTTATCAGTGCTGCTCTTTGTCTCTCTTTCCTGTTACGCTTCGATTTTTATATCCCTCCCGCTGAAATGCAACTTTTCTGGGAATGTCTGGTTGTAGTGCTGGTTGTAAAGCCACTGGTCTTTATTGCCACCGGGTTCTACCTGAATATCTGGCGTTATGCTTCCCTGCAGGATGCGATCGAGATGTTTAAGGGGGTTGTTTTTTCCTCAATTCTTGCGGTTTTTGCGGTTCTCTTTATGAGGCAATTTACACCGATTCCTCGCTCAATATTCCTGATTGATGCCATGCTCCTCTTCTCTTTCCTTGCTGCAAGTCGTCTGATTTGGCGGATTTATCGGGAAAGTTACCGGGTCGGCAGTCGCGTGGATGGAACCAGAGCCCTGATTGTCGGAGCTGGAGAGGCCGGCAGTATGCTTCTTAAAGAGATCAGGCGTCAACCGGCTTCTGCCTACAATGTCATTGGTTTTATTGATGATGATGCTGAGAAAAAAGGGCTCAAGTTGCACGGCGTGCCTATCCTTGGGACTTCAAAGCAGCTGAGTTCTATTATTCGCTCCAACGAGATAGCCGATGTCATCATTGCCATGCCCTCGGCTGATGGTAAGGCTCTGCGTGAAGTTGTCGACTCCTGTAAAAATGAGAATGTAACTTTCAGTACCCTGCCTAGTATCAGCAATCTGATCAACGGCAAGATTACTTTCTCTCAAATTAAAAAGGTGGATATTGAGGATCTTCTCGGTCGTGACCAGGTTGTTCTGGACAGAGTGCTTATCGGCAGCTATCTTGCCGGCAAACGGGTGCTTGTTACCGGCGCGGGTGGCAGCATCGGCAGTGAAATCTGCCGGCAGGTCGCACAATTTTATCCCGAAAAGCTGATTCTTCTTGACCAGGCTGAAACGCCTCTTTATGAGATCGAGAAGGAGCTTGCAGCAAGACATCCTGATGTCAGGATCATGCCTTTGATGGCTGATGTACGTGACAGGGAAAAAATTCTTACGGCTTTCGACGAGTTTCTCCCCCAGGTTGTGTTTCATGCTGCTGCCTATAAGCATGTGCCGATGATGGAATACAATCCTATTCAGGCCGTTCTTAATAATGTCTTCGGCTCAAAAAATGTTGTTGATGCCGCCTGCCACTGCAAAGCTGAAAATTTTGTGATGATCTCCACTGACAAGGCTGTTAATCCGACTAATGTCATGGGCGCGACCAAGCGGGCGGCGGAGATTTATGTCCAATCGATTGCTTTAACGCATAGAACTAAATGTACAACTGTCCGTTTTGGTAATGTACTCGGGAGTAACGGCAGTGTCATTCCGCTGTTCAAGGAGCAGATTGCGAATGGCGGTCCGGTAACGGTCACAGATAAACGGGTTATCCGTTATTTCATGACAATTCCTGAAGCTTCTCAACTTGTCCTTCAGGCAGGTGGAATCGGGGCTGACAGCGAAATTCTCGTGCTTGATATGGGAGAGCCGGTCAGAATTGTTGATCTCGCCGAAGAGCTTATCAGACTTTCCGGTCTTGTCCCGTATGAGGATATTGATATTGTTTTCTCCGGACTCAGACCGGGAGAGAAACTTTTTGAAGAGCTCTTGATTGACGGTGAGGGAATCATTCCTACAACCCATGAAAAGATCAGAGTTCTTGCTCCGGTGCAGATTGATAGAGAGGCGGTTAAAGCCGAGTTAGAGATTCTGTATCAGGCTGCCCGGACCGATGATGTGGCCGCGCTGATCAAGTCACTGAAACGCATTGTCCCTGAGTTCAAGCCTTCCTATCATTTTAACGGTGATGTTCCCTTAACCTTTCAGCGTGTAAGACCCGATCTTTTTCCAAGTGAAGACAACAGAAAAGTGATACCTCTCCCTAAACGCGCTTAAATAGTAGCTATTATGAATAGCGCTCAGCCTGTTGATGACCGAACTTTAGAGCGATGGCTGGTCAAACAAGCCGCAGCTCTGAAGGGCCCCCTGCTTTTTTCCTTTCTGCTGGCAGCTTTGGCCGGTCTGCTGACAGTCTTACAGGCACGAGCCCTTGCAGCAGCCTGTCAGCTGATTGTCATCGAAAAATCAGCAATGGAACCGCTTATCCCTCTCGCTGCAACTTTGATCCTCCTGGCGCTCTCAAGAAGCGCGCTCTTCTATGTTTCTGAAAAGAATGTCGCCGCTGCTGCGGCAACTCTGAAGCAGGATGTCAGAAGCAGACTCTGTCGCCGGATTCTTGCCGCCGGGACTGCCGGACGTGGTGCGGATACTCCCTCTCTTGTTGAAGCTGTTACTTTAGGCGTGGATTCGCTGGAATCCTACTTCACCAGATTTCTACCTCATCTTGCCCTGGCAGCCAGCCTGCCGCCACTGATTCTTTTTTTCGTAATTCCAGTCGAGTGGAGAGTCTCGCTGGTACTCCTTTTTTCAGCGCCCTTCATTCCCCTTCTCATGATTCTGGTCGGTAAAGGTACCCAGAGCCTTAACCGGCGCCAATGGGTTAAGCTGTCAAGAATGTCCGGACATCTGCTTGACCTTGTCAAAGGCCTTCCGGATCTTAGAATCTGCTCGGCAGTGAAGCGGGAGGCTGATGCCGTCGCTTTCGTGTCGGAAGAGTATCGCCATTCGACTATGGCAGTTCTCAGGGTTGCCTTTCTCTCAGCATTTACCCTCGAATTTTTTTCAACCGTCGGGACGGCGGTCGTCGCGGTGATCACCGGATTTTGTCTGTTAAGCGGCAGGCTGCAGTTGGTAGATGGTCTGTTCATCCTCCTGCTTGCACCTGAGTTCTATCTGCCCCTTCGGACGCTTGGTCTCTCTTATCATGCAAGAATGCAGGGGATAGCTGCTGCCGAGCGGATATTTCCATTGCTGTCAGATGCTGAGCATCTCCAGGCTTTACCCGAATATCAGACGTTGCCACCAGGAAGTTTATCCATTGCTTATGAAGGGGTGACTTTTCACTATAACTCTGCCAGGGGAGGGGTGACAGGCGTTGATCTGCACCTTGCCTCCGGGGAGATCACAGCGCTTGTCGGTGCCAGCGGCGCCGGTAAGTCGACTCTTGCCGGGCTGCTTCTCTCTTTAACCCACCCACATGAAGGACGGATAGTCGTCAACGGGATCGAGTTATCTAAAATCGAGCCGAAGCTCTGGCAAAGCCGGATAGCCATGGTTCCGCAAGCACCTTTCTTTTTTGCCGGCACAATCAGGGAGAATCTAGCGGTTGGTCTTACCGGCTGCAGTGATGACGAACTTTTTGCGGCGCTGCGTTCTGCTTCAGCGTTGGCGTTTGTGGAACAGCTTCCTGAATTACTGAACTCAGCGCTGGGTGACTGCGGCGCCGGACTTTCCGGCGGTGAGCTCCGTCGGCTTGCCCTGGCACGTGTTTTTTTACGTAACCCTGATCTGATTATCCTTGATGAGCCGACTGCCGGTCTTGACAGCGAGAACGAGCGGCTTGTCTGTGCCGCGCTGCGGGCTCTGGCCAGGGAACGAACCGTTCTTATCATAAGTCATCGTGAGGATACGGTCAGCTGGGCAGACAAAGTCGTTTCGATTAGTGACGGCAGGATTGCAACTGCCGGAGTTTCTTATGCGTGACATTCTTCTGATTTTGACCGTTGCCAGGAGTCAGTGGGGCTGGTTGCTGCTCGGAATCATTGCCGGCGTAACTGTCATTGCTGCCAACTCCCTGTTGATGGCAGTTTCCGGCTGGTTCATTGCCTCTATGGCTGTTGCCGGAGTTACCAAGGTTTCCTTTAATTATTTTATCCCTTCCGCCGCTATCAGGCTGCTTGCCATCAGCC
Source organism: uncultured delta proteobacterium (assembly GCA_963787125.1). Classification (GTDB taxonomy): domain Bacteria; phylum Desulfobacterota; class Desulfuromonadia; order Geobacterales; family DSM-12255; genus VEOV01. The sequence goes on along the minus strand of CAWBBV010000006.1, from coordinate 104,407 downwards.
GAACGGTCGGGCGCTATCTGGAGAGGCTGATAACTCATGGAGCCGCTCTGCGACTTCTTTCGGAACTGCGCGTCTGGCTTTTTCTGAAATTCGCCCCGCTCTCTCCAGGGCTGCTGGAGAGATACTCCAGCGGTGAACTTGCGGCAAGGCTGCGCGGCGATATTGATTCCCTTGAAAATCTCTACATCAGAGTCATCGCTCCGCTTGCTGCCGGAGCGTTTGCAATTATTGCTGCAACTCTGTTTGTCAGCTTTTGGAGCGCTTCAGCCGCAGCTATGCTCCTATTCTTCCTGACAATTTCGGGATTGTTCCTGCCGCTCTTGGCAGGACGGCTGGCAGCACCGCATGGCAAAAATGCGGCGGCACTGACCGGTGAGCTCCGCAGAGCCGTTACCGACGGCATAATTGGCGGCGATGAACTCATTCTTCTCGGAGCTGTAGAGCTGCAAGTTAAAAAAGTTGAAGCGCTTTCTGCCAGCCTGATAATGGAGCAGAAAAGTCTTGCCCATAAAAGTGCTCTTGTCTCCTCCGCAAGCCTGCTGTCTGCCGGAGGAGGAGTTGTGGCTGTTCTTCTCTGTGCATCCTTTTCGGTTCTTTCCGGTGAGATTCAGGGAGCGAGTCTGGTCATGTTGCTGCTTTTTTCTGCAGCTGCTTTTGAGGCCGCTGGCGGGATGGCTGCTGCCATGCTGCAGTACCCGGGGGCTGCCGAGTCTGCCCGGCGAATTGTCGAACTCGCTGCTGCTGAGCTCCCTGTGCCGGAGCCATTGATGCCGATTAAAGCGCCCGCCGATTTTTCCATAGCGTGTCGTAATGTCAGATTTAACTATGGCGATAATCCGGTTTTAACTGAGTTTGATCTTGATATTTCCGCTGGCGAAAGAGTCGCCCTTACCGGTAAGAGCGGCGTCGGCAAGAGTACTATTGCCGAACTCCTGCTCCGGTTTCGTGACTATGAAGGGAGTATCACAATCGGCGGGATCGAGTTGAACGAGCTCTGTTCCAACGAACTGCGTGCCCTTATCTCGGCACTTCCCCAAGAGCCGCACATCTTCAACTCCACTGTCAGGGAGAATATTACCGTTGCCTATCCGAATGCGACCCCAACCGAGATTGCCGCTGTAATTCATGCTGCCGCACTCGATGAGTGGTTATCAGGACTGCCTGATGGCCTTGACACCAGTGTAGGGGAGGGCGGAAGCGAAATCTCCGGCGGCGAGGCGCGCCGGGTCGCCTTGGCGAGGGCTCTTTTGAAGGATGTGCCGCTGTATATCCTCGATGAACCGACTGAAGGACTCGATGCGGCTACGGAACTGAAGATTCTCAAGCGGCTCGATCAGAGGCTCAAAGGGAAGAGTCTTCTTTTGATAACTCACAGGCCTGCGCCGCTCACGATCGTCGACAGGATAGTGAGGATGGGTTAAGCCAGCATGACATTGACAATCAGCGTATCTGCTGTAACGTTACTCTAATTTGTCATACACATAGAGTCATTAAAGGAGCCAGGTGGCATGGGTATTCTCACCCAGCTTTATCCATTCATCATTTATACTGCTCTCACAGTTATTATTGTGGTCGGGTTGCTTTTGGCTGCCGCTTTTTTAGGAAGTGGCGGTGCAAGCAACAACAAGAATCTCCCCTACGAATCAGGCATTATTCCCAGCGGTTCGGCCCGACTTGCCACTCCGGTCCCTTTTTATCTCATTGCAATATTTTTTATCGTCTTTGATGTGGAGTCCGCGTTCATCTTCACCTGGGCAGTCGTTTGGAAAGAGCTCGGTTTTGCCGGACTGGTCCATATAACGTTCTTTATTGTCGCTCTTTTGTGCGGTCTGGTCTGGATATGGCTTAAAGGAGGGCTTGAATGGGGGCCTTCCAGAGTTAAAAGACGTGACTTTTGAGGCTCTATGACTGACGACCAGACCACCGACAATATTCTTCTCACCAATCTTGACGACCTGATCAACTGGGGGCGTGCCAACTCTCTCTGGCCGATGTTCTTCGGCCTTTCCTGCTGCTTTGTCGAGATGATGACTTCATTTACCTCCCGCTACGATGTTTCCCGGTTTGGTGCCGAGGTGCTCCGTGGCACCCCCCGGGAAGCCGATTTGATGGTCATTGCCGGCACGGTCTTCCGGAAGATGGCGCCATCGATTCTCCGTCTTTATGAGCAGATGGCAGAGCCCAAATGGGTCATGGCCATGGGGAGCTGCGCCAATTCCGGCGGGATGTACGATGTCTACAGCGTTGTCCAGGGTGTGAACCAGATTATCCCGGTTGATGTCTATATACCCGGCTGTCCGCCCAGGCCGGAAGCTTTTATGCAGGGGCTGATGCTGCTCCAGGAGAAGATCCGCACCAATGAACGTCCGGCAAGGCCAGTCCTGCATCTTCCCGGTGGTTCTCAAGGGACGACAACCAGGGTGCTGATTGACGGCATTGACAAAAGTTGCGACCCCCGTGGTACCGGCATGCAAGGGACCTCGATCCGCGGTGTTTCTGTCGGCCATCCATCACCCTGGCAGCCTCGTTCTGACCAGCAGTGGCGTCCGGTTGCCAAGCGACACGATTACGAAGAGTTTGGCCTTGGCGGAGAACTTGAGCAGCTTTTCGGTGAACAGATCAGCCGCGATCCGGTGGCAACAGATATGCTCACTTACCGATTACCGCCAGAGCTATTGCCTGACGTGACCAGGCACCTGAAAAATCGCCCAAAAGCGCCCTTCAAGCGCTTAGAGGATATTGTCGCGGTTGATAATTCCTGTCGCCTCAAGCGGGAAGAATTCAGCGATTTTACCCTCAATTATCATCTGCTCAATTTCGATCTGCCCGGTCATCTCAGACTGAAAATTGATTTGGCTGGAACGTTCCCGACGCAACCATCCATAACCGCTGTTTTCCCTGCTGCCTCCTGGTATGAGCGTGAAGTTTACGATATGTACGGCATAAAATTCGACGGCCACAAAAATCTGCGCCGGATACTGATGCCCCATGATTGGCAAGGCCATCCGCTGCGCAAGGAGCACCCGTTCAGAGCCACGGAGATGCCGCCATATACGACTGCTGATGCCAGAAAACACGATGCGCTCCCGGCAGAAGCATTTTTTGAAGACTCTTCAGACGAGACTTTGATTCTCAATCTTGGCCCACAACACCCCGGCACCCACGGCATAATCCGCTGTATCCTCAAGCTTTCCGGCGAAGAGATAACGGATATCGACTTTGATATCGGCTATCATCACCGGGGGGCGGAGAAGATTGCCGAGCGGCAGAACTGGCACCAGTTCATCCCCTATACGGACAGAATCGACTACCTTGCCGGGGTGCAGAACAACCTTGCCTATGTCAATTCAGTGGAAAAACTCTGCAGTATCAAAGTGCCGGAGCGGGCAGAGGTTATCAGGGTCATGCTGGCCGAACTATTCCGGATTGCCAGTCATCTTGTCTGGCTCGGTACCTTTACAGCTGATATCGGTGCCATGACCCCGGTTTTCTACACGTTTACCGATCGTGAGAAGATATTTGATATAGTCGAGCTGATTACCGGCGGCAGGATGCACCCGGCCTGGTTCAGGATTGGCGGGGTGGCGGACGATCTTCCCCAGGGGTGGGAAGAATCGGTCAAGTCGTTGCTGGAGTGGCTGCCGCCAAGGCTGAAGGAGTATCATGATCTGCTCGATAAAAATCCGATCCTTATTGCCCGCCTGAAGGGTGTCGGGATAATCTCCAAAGAGGATGCTTTTGCGTGGGGGCTTTCCGGGCCTAATCTGCGCGCCTGCGGGGTCGAGTGGGATCTGAGAAGGAAGATCCCTTACTGCGGTTATGAGCGCTTTGAGTTCGATATTCCTACTGCAGAGGGTGGTGACTGCCTGGCACGTTATCAGGTGCGCATGGCCGAGATCGACCAGTCGCTGCAGATAGTCAGGCAGTGCCTGCATAATATGCCGGCAGGGCGCTGGATGACCGAAGATGGTCGTTTCGTCCTGCCGCAAAAAAGAGCTGCGCTCAATGATATTGAGTCTTTGATCCATCACTTTGTCAATACCACCCGTGGTATGAGCCCACCTGTAGGCGAGAATTATTCGGCAATCGAGGCGCCAAAGGGTGAGAACGGCTATTTCATAGTCTCTGATGGACTGAACAGCCCGTACCGGTTGCGGATAAAGACTCCGAGCTTTCCGCATATCCAGGCGCTGCCGATCATGAGCAGAGGGTGGCTGCTGGGGGATTTTCTGGCGATACTCGGGTCGATAGATTTTGTGTTGGCTGATTTGGACAGGTAAAACTATGATTCCTGAAATACTGAAATCTGCATTGAAACAGAGAGTTGCCGCGGCCATCACCCATCGCGAGGCGGCTGTGGATGTGATGAAGACTCTGCAGGCTCACTACGGCTGGTTGACTGATGAGGCTGTCTTTGATGCTGCGGAAATTCTGGGGCTCTCCCCTATTCAGGTGGAAGAGCTGGCTACTTTTTACGAAATGATTTATCGCCGCCCGGTCGGGAAAAAAGTCATTCATCTCTGTGATTCCATCTCCTGCTGGTCGTTGGGGGGTGAAGCTCTTATGAACCATGTTGCCAAGAATCTCGGCATTGATGTCGGCAATACCACTCTTGATGGCATCTTTACGCTGCTGCCGTGCTGCTGTCTTGGCAACTGCGGTGAGTCACCGGCCATGATGATTGGTGATACTATGTACGGAAACCTGACCATGGAGACGGCTTTAAAGGCTATTGAGGCTGAGCGGGCATTAGCGGGGGGTGCTTGATAGATGGAGCAGCTGCTTTTCAGGCATAACCGTCCCGGCAGGGTCGTCGCTTTTCAAGAGTATCTGGCTGGAGACGGCTTCTCTGCTCTTAAGCAGGCGCTCGGGGAGATGTCGCCGGATGGTGTCCAGCAGGTTGTGATCGATTCCAATCTGCGTGGCCGTGGCGGCGCCGGTTTTCCGACCGGCAAGAAGTGGTCGTTCGTCCCGCGCAACCTGCCCGGGCCGCGCTGGCTCATCTGTAATTGTGACGAAATGGAACCGGGCACTTACAAAGACCGGATACTTCTTGAAGCCAACCCTTATTCACTGCTTGAAGGGATGCTCCTGGCCTGTTTTGCCATCGGCGTGCGCCACGCCTTTATCTTCATCCGCCGTGGCTACGAACAGGCGGCCGCCAACCTCAGCCAGGGGATTGCTGAATTGAAAGCTGCCGGACTGATGGGGCAAAATATCTGTGGCAGCGGTTTTGATTGCGATATCGATGTTCATATCTCTGCCGGAAGATATATCTGCGGTGAAGAGACCGCCCTGATGAACGCCCTGGAGGGGCGACGGCCGAATCCCCGCGCCAAGCCGCCGTTCCCTGCAATAAAGGGGCTCTGGGGCGGGCCGACTGTTGTCAATAATGTGGAGAGCCTGGCGAATATTCCGGCTATTGTTCTGAAGGGGGCCGAGTGGTTCAAGTCTCTTGGCAACTGTCCCGGCGCTGCCGGGACCAAGCTTTTTTGTGTCAGCGGTCATGTTGCCAAACCGTCCTGTATCGAGCTCCCTTTGGGGGTCGAACTGGGCGAGATAATCGACAGGCATTGCGGCGGCATGAGACCGGGAACCCGCTTCAAGGCGTGCCTGCCGGGCGGGGCATCCACCCCTTATCTGACCTCTGAGCACTTTAGCCTGCCGATGGATTTTGATACGGTTGCTGCTGCCGGTTCCAGGCTCGGTACCGGCGGAGTGGTCGTCTTCGATCAGAATACCTGCATGGTGGCAGCCACCCTCAATCTGGTACGCTTCTATGCCAGAGAATCGTGCGGCTGGTGTACCCCCTGCCGCGAAGGACTCCCTTTTGTGGTTCATCTTCTGGAAAAGTTAGAGAGCGGCAGGGGAGAGCTGGGCGATATGGAGATATTGCGGGAACATATCAAATATCTTAACTATGCTTTCTGCGCCCTTGCTCCCGGCGCTATGGGGCCGGTAGAAGGTCTTCTGCGCCATTTTGAAGATGAGGTGCGGGAGCATGTCACCAGCGGGAAATGCCCGTTTGCAAAGAGCTGATTATGCCGAAACTGATAATTGACAACATTGCTACGGAAGTAGCAGAAGGGACAAATATCCTGGAGGCGGCCAAAGCCATCGGCATTTTCATTCCGCACTTCTGCTGGCATCCGGCGCTCGGCAAGGCGGGCTCTTGCCGGGCTTGCGCCGTCAAGGTGCTTGACGGGCCGATGAAGGGGCTGCAGATGTCCTGTATGGTGCCGGCGCAAGAGGGAATGGTCATATCGACTGACGATCCTGAGGCGGTAGAGATGCGGCGCCATGTGATCGAATGGCTGATGATCAACCATCCCCACGACTGTCCGGTTTGCGATGAAGGGGGCGAATGCCTGCTGCAGGATTGTACCATTGCCGGTGGCCATTCGCAGCGCCGCTACGACGGCAAAAAACGGACGCACCTTAATCAGAATCTCGGCCCTTATATAGAGCACGAGATGAATCGCTGTATCCAGTGTTACCGCTGTGTCCGCTTCTATCAGGAGTTCGCCGGCGGTGATGATTTCGGTGTTATGGGGAGCTCATCCCGGGTTTACTTTGGCCGCTTTGAGGAGGGAATGCTGCAGTCACCCTTTTCCGGCAATCTTATTGATATCTGTCCCACTGGTGTCTTTACTGATAAAACCGCCCGCTATCGAGCCCGTTACTGGGATTACGACATGGCACCCTCGATCTGTCCGGAGTGTTCCCTCGGTTGCAGTATCGTTCCGGTCGCCCGCTACCGGGAGCTGCTTAAAATAAAAGCGGGAAGAAATGATGCTGTTAACGGTTGGTTTATCTGTGATAAAGGCCGTTTTGCCGAGAAGATCGTGAATGCGTACTTTAGACCGCGGACCCCCCTGATTAAAGGCCTGGAGGCGTCCTGGAGCGAAGCTGTTGATGCAGTAGTAACGCGAGCCGGTCAGTTTGACAAGGGGAGTATTGCTGTTGTTGCTTCCTCCCGATTGTCGCTGGAGGCGGCTCAACTGCTCGCCCCGCTGGCAAAAGCAGCTTCTGCCAGCCATCTCTGTTTTTTCGTTGAGGAAAAGGGCTGTCAAGCGGCAGTCAGAGCCGTTTCAGATATTCCCGCCGAGAACAGGGCTTCGCTGGAGGACGTTACTAAAGCCGACTGCATCGTCATCTATGAATGTGATCTCCTTGATGAAGCACCGATGATGCTCCTTGCCGTTCGTCAGGCTTGGCGTGGGGGGGCTCCGGTGCTGCTGGTCGGTAAAGGTGCGCCTCTTGGTCAGACAGCGGCGGTTTCAATTGAAGCGGTCGATATTGATTTTATAGAAGAAGCCCCGATAGGGATATTCGAGCACCCGGTGGTCATTTTCAGCACTGTCAGGAGCAGTGTCGCGGAAATTGAGAATATCCTGCATGCAGAGGCAAAATTTGCCCCGCTCTTTGCCGGCCCGAACGGTTTTGGCGTGGCCGCTCTCTCACGCGATCATGCGGGGGTGTCACTGGAGATGGCGCTCAGCTCAGGAAAGGTCAGGGGGATAATTGCCGTGGAGACTGATGTCCCGTTGGAATTGCGAGGCAAGGTTCCGATAATTGCCGCACTCGACTGGAAGAAGACCCAAAATGTTGATGATGCCGAAATAGTTCTCCCCACAACCGCCTGGGTCGAGATGGACGGCTCCTACGTCAACAATGAGGGGCGGACGCAGGAGTTCAAAAAAGTCATGGGTCCGGGTGTCCCTTTAGCCGTGACGATTGAATCAGGGCATCCGCCAAGAGTTCACAGCCTTGACGTTCCCGGCGGTGCGCCAAGAGCTGCGGGAAAGGTTATCTCTCAGCTGATAGAGCAATTCAGGGCAGGTTCTCATGGCCACTGACATTCTCTCCATTGTTGTTACCCTTGTAAAAATCACGACAGTCCTGATCGCGATTCTGACCCTGGCGGCATATCTGGTCTTTGCCGAGCGGCGGGTGCTCGCCTGGATACAGGATCGAAAGGGACCGAATCGTGTTGGTCCGTTCGGCCTTTTGCAGCCGCTGGCAGACCTGATAAAGCTCCTTACCAAAGAGGATTTCAGGCCCCCTGGCGGCGACAAGTGGCTTTTTTACCTTGCCCCGGCAATGGCCGCCATTCCCGCAATCATGACCTTTGCGATCGTACCGTTCGGTGCGCCGCTTAATCTGTTCGGCAGAGAGATTCCCCTGCAGGTGGTCGATCTCAATATCGGCCTGCTCCTCTTTATGGCACTTTCTTCAATCGCCGTTTATGGCGTTGCTCTGGGCGGTTGGGCGTCGAATTCCAAATATGCCCTTCTCGGCAGCATTCGCGGGTTGGCGCAACTTATCTCCTACGAACTCTCCATGGGGCTCTCCCTGGTGCCGGTTGTCATGCTGGCCCGCTCTTTCAGCCTCTCGGAAATCGTGGCTGCCCAGGCTGATGGCTGGTTTATCCTTTATCAGCCGCTGGCGTTTCTGATCTTTCTCATCAGCATCATTGCCGAGTGCAAGCGGATTCCGTTCGATCTGCCGGAAGCGGAGGGTGAGCTGGTGGCCGGGTTCCATACTGAATATTCGGGAATGCGCTTCGGGCTCTTTTTTGTAGGTGAGTATATCAACATCATCGTTCTGGGGGGACTGGCAACCACCTTTTTCCTCGGTGGCTGGCAGGGGCCGTTTTTGCCGCCAATCTTCTGGTTTACTTTTAAGACGCTGGCATTTGCTTTTTTCTTCATCTGGCTGCGGGGGACATTACCGCGGCTGCGCTACGATCAACTCATGCACCTCGGATGGAAGGTTCTGACGCCGCTGGCGCTGGTGAATATTCTGATTACGGCGTGGTGGCTACAGCTGCGAGGATAATTTATACTGATGAAAGTTATTGATGACATAAAAGCGATTCTGCTCGGGCTCTGGACAACCTGGAAGCATATCCTGCGCAGGCCGGTGACGATCCAGTATCCTGAGGAGAAACGCCAGCCATCCCCACGCTACCGGGCAAGGATCATCCTTACCCGTGATCCTGAAGGGGAGGAGAGGTGCGTGGCCTGTTATCTCTGTTCGGCTGCCTGTCCGGTAGACTGCATCTCCATGCAGGCCGGCGAGCGTGAGCATGGTCGCCGCTATGCGGTCTGGTTCAGGATCAACTTTTCCCGCTGCATTTTCTGCGGGCTCTGTGCCGAGGCCTGTCCCACCATGGCGATCCAGATGACTCCCGATTATGAAATCTGCAAACGGGATATCATGGATCTTCTTTATGAAAAGGAGGATCTGCTGGTGGATCACTGCGGCAAGGATGACAGTTATAACTTTTACCGGCATGCCGGGATCGGTGTCGGGCAGTCGCGGGGTGAGGGGGCAGAAGAGAAGCCGCCCGTGGATGTGCGGGGGCTGCTGCCGTGAATCCAATAACGATAATTTTCTACATACTCGCAGCAGTCATGATCTTGGCCACTTTTCTGGCGATCACCGAAAGACATCCGGTTCATGCCATTGTCTATCTCGTCACCTCCTTCTTTGCTCTGGCCGGGATCTTCTACCTGCTGGCAGCGCCGCTGGTGGCAATGTTCGAGGTGATCATCTATGCCGGTGCGGTTATGGTGCTGTTCATGTTTGTTATCATGATGCTTGATCTCGGCCATCCTGATGAGGCTAAGCGGCCTGCCGTCATGATCTGGGTTCTGCCGCTGCTCCTGACGGCAGTCGTTCTCTTTGCAGTTGTTTCAGCGGCAACGCTCCGCTCTCTTCATGGCGGGGTTGGAGTAGAGATCGGGGCCAGGGAGTTTGCCGTAGCACTGTTCGGCAGATACGGGGTAGCGGTGGAGATAATCTCCATGCAGCTGCTGTTTGCGGTTGTCGGCGCGCTTTATCTGGGCAGAAAGAGGGGGTTGCAATGATCCCGTTAGCCTCCATCTTGATCCTGGCTGCCATCATCTTCACCCTCGGGCTTATCTGCACTCTTGTCTGGCGCAGCAACGTCATCATGTTGTTGGTGGGGATCGAGATCATGCTCAATGCGGCCATGCTGGTCTTTGTCGGTGGCTCGTACCGCTGGGGGGCGCCGGATGGCCAGATTTTCGCCCTGATGATCATTGCCATGACCTCTGCCGAGGTTTCGCTGGCGCTGGCAATGGTTGTCTACCTGCAACGGCGGCGCAAAGGGGTTGATGTAGACGCTTTCAGGGAGCTGCGAGAAGAATGAAAACCGCCCTCGAACTGATAATCCTCCTACCGCTACTCGGGGCGCTGCTGAACATGCTGTTCGGCTGTTACCTGCCGCGCCGCTTTAGTGAAGCAATTGCCTGTTCGGTCATCTGGGGAAGCTTCGCTGCCGCTGCCACAGCTTTGAGCTGCTACACGACTCCGTTGAAGGTCATTCTTTGCGGCTGGCTCTCTGTATTCGACTTTTCCGCCCCAATAACCCTCTACCTTGACTCACTTTCTTTGTCCCTCTGCCTGATGATCACCTTTGTCTGCGGCCTGATTCATATCTACTCGGTTGCCTATATGGCTGGGGAGCCGGATTTCATCCGCTTCTTTGCCTTGCTTAACCTTTTTGTCGCGGCCATGCTCCTCCTTATTCTGGCCGAGAATCTGCCGCTGCTTTATCTCGGCTGGGAAGGGGTCGGTTTCTGCTCATATGCGCTCATCGGTTTCTGGTACAAAGAAGAGCAGAACGCCACTGCCGGGAGAAAAGCTTTCATCGTCACCAGGGTAGGGGATGTGGCTCTCGGTATCGCCATTCTCTGGCTGTTTCAGCTTTTCAGCACAGTTTCCATCACAGAAATAAATCTGCTCGGGAATCTCCTGCCGGTTGGCGTAGTTACCGCCATTGGCCTGTTGCTCCTTATTGGTGCAAGCGGCAAGTCCGCTCAGCTGCCGCTCATGGTCTGGCTCCCCGATGCCATGGCCGGGCCGACACCGGTCTCTGCCCAGATTCATGCGGCGACCATGGTGACCGCCGGTGTCTACCTGCTGATGCGGCTCTTTCCGTTCATCAGCCTGTCAGGGGTCGCTCTGGCAGCCATAGCCATTACCGGGGGGGCGACAGCCTTTTACGGGGCAACCTGCGCTACAGCGCAGCGGGATCTGAAGCGGATTCTCGCCTATTCCACCATTAGCCAGATCGGCTTCATGGTCATGGGGGCCGGGGTCGGGGCGATCAATGCGGCCACCTTTCATCTGATTGTTCACGCCTTTTTCAAGGCGCTCCTCTTTCTCGGCGCCGGCTGCGTGATAACTGCCATGGGCCATGAACAGAACGTCTTCAGGATGGGGGGCTTGAGACGGATGGCTCCCGGCACTTACTGGCCATTCCTCGCCGGGGCGCTCTGTCTGGCCGGCTTCCCCTTTACCGGCGGCTTTTTCAGCAAGGAGAGTATCCTGACGGCCCTCTGGAGTCAGGGCGGAATGCTCTACACTTCGCTTTATCTAGTCGGGCTTCTCTCGGCCCTGTTGACGGCCTTTTACACCTTCCGCATGGTGCTGCTGGTTTTTGAAGGTGACGGGGTAAATCCCCATAAAGTCCCGGTTACCATGGAGCGAATGCTGCTCCCGCTGGCAATCCTCGGCCTTGGCGGCGTGCTCCTTAATCTGCCGCCGCTGATCGGCAGCGGGATTCTGGACAGTTTTCTCGCCCCGCTCCTGCAGCATCAGAGTCATCACCTCACGCACCTTGAAGAACTGCTCCTGTCGTTATCTGCCGCTCTGATCTCCCTTGCCGGCATAGGTGCAGCGTATCTCAGGTACAACCCAGCTAAACGGGGGCTGAGAGCGCTTGAGTCTGAGCGCGATCCGTCCAGGTTGACGCTCTTTCTGCTGCATGGCTGGTACTTTGACGCGCTCTACCGGCGGCTCTTCGTAACCCCCTTTGTCAAGCTCTCCCGGCTGCTCTGGGAACGGGTTGATGAAGGGCTTATTGATGACTCCCTTGACCGCTTTGCGACGCTGCTCGGCAGGAGTGGTAAAGTCCTGTCCGCCTGGAACAGCGGCAGGGTTTCAAGCTATCTGCTCAGCTTTGCCGCCGGTTTGGCGGTTGTGGTTGGCTGGCTGGTATTTACGGCTATGGGACAGTGAGTAACCTATGAATGACAGCGTAATCCTGACAACTGTTCTCTTCCTCCCCCTGGCAGGCGCCCTGGCGCTTCTCTGCCTGCAAAACAGACCCGCGCTTGCCAGATCTCTTGCTCTGGGGGTGGCGGCCCTTGAACTACTCTGCGTCTGTTGCTGCTGGTCCGCCGCTAAACTCGTGCAGAGCGGCGCACCGTCAGGATTTTTCTTCTATACTGATCTTCCCTGGATTCCGGCTTTCGGTATTCGCTACATCCTCGGCATGGACGGCATTTCGCTGCTACTAGTCCTATTGACCGCCTTTGTCACCCTCGTAGCGATCATCACCTCCTGGCGCTCGATAACAACAAAAGCTCCCCTTCACTACAGCCTGATTCTCCTGATGCAGTGCGGCATCACCGGTGTTTTCCTCTCCCTGGATCTCTTTCTTTTTTACCTGTTCTGGGAGGTGATGCTGATCCCGATGTTCTTTCTCATCGGCATCTGGGGGCATGGCAGAAACATCTATTCAGCGGTCAAATTCTTCCTCTACACCCTTGCTGGTTCGCTCTTAATGCTGCTTGCCATTATCGGCATCTACCTGCTCCACGGCCAGCAGAGCGGCGTCTACACCTTTGCCCTTTTCGAGCTGCTCAAGACTCCGCTTTCACCTGTAACCGGATTATGGCTCTACGGCGCCTTTCTGTTTGCCTTTGCACTTAAATTTCCTGTCGTGCCGCTTCATACCTGGCTCCCTGATGCCCATACGGATGCGCCGACTGCCGGGAGCGTCATTCTGGCCGGTCTGCTCCTGAAAACCGGCGCCTACGGTCTGATCCGTTTTGGCTACCCGCTCTTTCCGGAAGCGGCCAGAGCCATGACGCCGCTGGTGATGACCCTGGCGGTTATCGGCATTGTCTACGCCGCCTGGATAGCCTTTGCTCAAGAAGATATGAAACGGATGATCGCCTATTCCAGCATCGGCCACATGGGGTTTGTGGCTCTTGGTATCGCTGCCTGGAACCCGGTGGCGCTCTCCGGGGCGGTTATCCAGATGGTGAATCACGGCGTGACTACGTCGGCTCTCTTTGCCATGGTCGGCATGCTTGACGAACGGGCGAAGACCCGTGAGTTGGCGGCTTTCGGCGGTCTCTGGGGAAAGATTCCCCGCTTTTCAGCCTTTTTTCTGCTCTTTGCCATGGCGTCAGCCGGTCTGCCCGGGCTCAATAATTTTGTCGGGGAGTTTCTGGTGCTGGTCGGGAGTTTCAGGGCCCAGCCGCTGGCAGCGATTGCCGCTTTTGCCGGGGTGGTGCTGTCGCTGGTCTATACGGTGCTCTTGGTGCAGAAGCTGCTGTTTCAGGAAGAGCGGGCCATCAAGGTCAGCCTTGATCTTACTCCCCGTGAGAGCCTGCTGATGGCGGCTATGGCGGTAGCCGTCATTACTCTGGGAATCCATCCGGCGCCTTTTCTTGATCTTATCAAACTGCCCGTTGCCGTTTTGAGCGGAGGTCTGCCGTGACAGTCGCTGATCTCTGGATATCAATTCCTTTGCTGCTGATCTCGTGCGGAGCCGTACTGACGCTGCTCTTCGGGGTGATATTCCCGGGACGCACCCCTTTACTGATTGCTGTGGCTGTGCTGATTGGAGCAGTTCTCTGGAGTATTCAGGCACCGCCAACGATTTATGCACCGCAACTGGGACTCGCAGCTACTCCGCTTGCAAGGCTGTTCACGGTGATTTTCTGCCTGCTGGGTGTGGCGGTGCTGTTTCTCTCTGAAAAATACAACGAATGGCGCGGCATCCAGGGCGAGGAGTATACGGCAACAGTTCTTTTTGCCACCTTCGGCATGGTCGCGCTTGTCTCTGCGGCCAACCTGCTGGTTCTGTTCCTTGGCCTGGAGGCAATGACCTTCGGCTTTTATATCCTGGTGGCCATGGATCTGAAAAGTAGCCGTTCAGGCGAGGCCGGACTCAAGTATCTTCTGCTCGGGGCGCTGTCCGCGGCATTTCTTGCCTTCGGTATGGCGCTACTATATTTCTCGTCAGGCTCTTTGCAGCTTGCGGCGGCGGTGAAACTCGGTTCCGGCGATCCGGTCGCTCTTTGCGGTTGGGGCTTTATCCTGATCGGCGCCGCCTTCAAGCTCTCCCTTGTTCCGGCCCACCTCTGGACGCCTGATGTTTATCAAGGGGCTCCGGCGCCGGTGGTCGCCTTTCTTTCCGGCGGCTCAAAGAGCGCCTCCATAGTTTTTGCGGTCATGCTCCTGGCCGCGGCAGGTGACACCGCTGCTCTGAGGATGCCGCTGCTGCTCCTGGCCGCCGCCTCCATGGTTCTGGGAAATCTTGCGGCCCTCTTGCAGAAAAGTATCCGGCGGATGCTTGCCTACTCTTCCATTGCCCAGATGGGATATGTGGGGCTGGCGCTTCTCTCTGGCAGATCCGGCGGTTTCAGCGCGGCGCTTTATTACGCTCTTGTCTATGCGCTATTGAGTCTGGCAGCATTCGGCGCGGTGGCTATTTTCGAACGAAACGGCTGTACGGATCAACTGGAGGATTACAAAGGGGGGGGAGGGGCGCAGCCTTTTCCCGCAGCAATACTTGCCCTGGCCATGTTCGCTCTGGCAGGGGTTCCACCGACAGCAGGCTTTACCGGCAAATTCATGATATTTGCGGCGGCGCTCCGGGGCGGGGAGACGGCACTGGCGATTATCGGCATCCTGACCGCTGCGGTTTCGGTATTTTACTATCTTAAGGTTGTGGTTAATCTGTATATGCACAAATCAGAACAGCATAGCCAAGCGGAAGTCAGTTTTGCGGAAAAATTTGTACTGTCTGCTGTTGCCCTATTGATTCTTGTTGCCGGTCTTGTGCCGATGATTTTTATGCCGTAGCTATAGACCCTGCCATCATCACCGCTGGTGAACCGGCTGAGATTGCCCTCTACCAGAAATATAAGGCTAGCGGTCTTACCCGTGGGGAGATAATCAAGCAGGCTAATCAGTCAAAGCCGATCAAGCAGCCGTTCAAGGCAAAAGATATTGCCGCCTTCAGTGAAAAGCTCGACTTGATGATTGCCGATGCACTGACCGTTGCCGAGAAGGCGGCCTTTGTCGGCGCGGGGAAGATGGTGTCAAAGGAGTTTGGACTATTGGGAAGTGCCGCTTAATTGTCAGGGGGTGCATTTCAGAGTTGTTCCGGCCATTTACGGGAGGTGTGATAGATGCGAAGAATAACGACAGTGCAATTACTGACTCGATAGGGAACGATATAGGGGAGACCGGTAATGACCAGTTCGCGTGTGGCAGGAATTCTGCCGGGTCGGCCAGTATCGGCAAAATTAACGAGAGTCTCGGCAGCGGCGATGATCTTGAAGACTGTTTCTATGGCGGCGATTGGATTGTCTTGGGCAATGTACTTTTCAACGCTGGCGAGGTCGCGCCGCGCTTTATTTGTCCACTTGACCTGCACGACGTGTCTCCCATTCAAGCTTGATATCTTCGTGGGCGATCAGATTGCCTGAGTCCGCTTCCGCCAGAGCTTCCCTGATCCCTTTGAGCTGCCACTCTTCAACGGAGAGCAGCTCTTCAACTGCGGTTGTAATCAGGGATGAGCGGCTTCTATGGGTAGCTCTGGCAAGATAATCCAGACGAACTTTAACCGGTTCCGGCAGCTTAACAGATATTGATCCGCTTCTCATTGCGTCCTCCCATAACGTTGCAGAACTATATCAGAAACTGGCGATTGTAGAAAGGCAAATAGCTGGCAAGCCACCCCATGACTGAACAAATCTTGAGAGGTAACCGTGCAACTCCCGTTATCAACACCTATGGATCATACCTGAAAAATAGCGGCGAATGTTTTGTCCTCAAGAACGAGGACAAAACATTCGAGCTGTCATGCCGGAGCGGTTTAGTTTTAATAGCCGCAGTCGCAAGCCTGCCAACGAGGCACCTATTTCTCCGGACATTACCAAACCTGACAATGCTATTCGGCAAAATAATAGTACCTGTTCAGGTCGAGAAGCCCGCCCCGGACAGGTTCATCTTCCATGAATCTTTTCTGAAACCAGTCATAAGTTTCCCAGAAACGGTCATCAGAGCGGTTAATGCCATACTTGGAGAGCCGTTTGAGATGTTGCGGACTTCCGTCATAATGAGCAAACAGATCGAAAAAGTCGGGAAGATCATCCTGGTTAATATCAAAGAAAAAATTCGGATATGAGCCGATCATCCCTTTGACGAATTCCACGTTGTCCTTGGCCGGATTCCACCGATCCTCCTCTCCCAGCAGGAATGCCACATTGTCGTGCCAGCGGTTTACCACCGAGGTTATTACGAAGTCCTTGCCATCTTTGGCCCGTACCCGCAGATAGGCCAGGTTGGAGTTAGTGCCGTTCACCAGCGCCACAAAGGGGGTGCCGGGGCGAGACACCGCCCTGAAGCCGTTGAGGTAATCCTTGTTGGTTTCATACCTGGTCGGCAAGGGCGGGTAGGTTTCTCCGGCCTTCAGGTAGTTGTAGGAATCCAGCTTTATGCCCGTAGCTTTCAGCAAATGAGTTTCTATCAGGTTTTCGACAAATTCCCGTTTGGGGTCGGTGGTGGTGAATTTGATCCCGGCAGGCATCTCCGAAGGGTTAAAATTAATCTTGCTCATGTCAGTCTTCAGATACCACGACTGCATTATTTCCTGTCGCTTATCCGGCGGCATGAAATCGAGGAAGTAACTCTCACCTTCAATCCTCAATCTGTCCATGTAGAGGCGTGCTGTCAACTGGTGACCGGCACTGCCGTAAATGTCGAAGCCG
This sequence comes from uncultured delta proteobacterium, assembly GCA_963787125.1. Classification (GTDB taxonomy): domain Bacteria; phylum Desulfobacterota; class Desulfuromonadia; order Geobacterales; family DSM-12255; genus VEOV01. The sequence goes on along the minus strand of CAWBBV010000006.1, from coordinate 87,578 downwards.
GCGACCAGTGCATAGTAAAGCCGCTCCAGTAGCGGGTAGTCAATTACCCAGAGCGTTTTCGGCAAGTTGCCGAGCGCCCCTTTATGGACGGAGGCGCTGTCAAAATGGCGGTAGATGGTCAGTAGCGGCGCATCAGCAGGGTTGTTCCCCTTCCAGATGGCATCATAGCCCAGACCGGAGTAGTTGAGCGCCTGGTACTGGTCCTGCCGGGAGTTGTAATATGCGATGGCCAATTTCTTATGCTCGTCGGTGAGCGCCGAGAAGAGTCGCAGATCACTGCCGCGTTCAGTCGGCATGGCCAGTCGGTCACTCTGCAGTTTCAGTAATCCGGGGAATTTCACTGCCAGGTCGTGATCAGGGTCGATGAACATAATCCAGAATTGATCGTCAATAACATTGAGGGCGATTTGACCCTTGCAGACCGGTCCGTGAATGAACGTCATGATGGTGTACTCGGAACTGTCGAGCATGAACTGGTAGCGGGAGCGGGCCGGAATCTGCTCGAATGCCTTGAACGGATTGGCGCTCAGCTTCGGATCGTAACTGATAAGATGCGGTGGTTGCAACCATTCCGGCTTGATGAACAGCTCTTCGTAGCGCTGCATTCTGGCATCATTCATGTCATAGACCATATGCGTCTTTTGGACGATGGTCGAATGAACCTTGCGAAACCGGTAGTACACCGGCGCTACCCCGGGATCGTCGTATGGGCGGACAGTAGGAATAAGTTCCAGCGTCTTTCCCGGTGGTGTTTTCGAGCGGACGATCTCGTAGAATTCATTGGTGGTTGTGCCGAATTTTATATGCGCGAGAAAGAGGTGTTCGTAGATGTAGCGGGCGGTCATGGCATGTTTCGGGTCCTGTTGATTGAAAAAAGCCTCCCACTTGATAACTGCGTTGGCATCTGCTGCTTTCGGTGTTTCCAGCGCCAGCTGCTCGGCAGGGGAGGGCCCTTTGGCTCCCTGGTAGAGCCAGCCGGATACCAGGTCGAATTCATCCTGTTTGAGGGGCGGGAAGCCGTACGGCATGCCATTGTTCGGATGTTTTTCCAGGTACTCCGCCAGTTCGCTCTTGGTTTCGGCGCAGGTCAGGTCATCGGCGTCCGGTCTGTAGCCGCCCGTGCTTTTCGGGTTTTTGATCTTGTGGGCAAGGAGCTGGATCATCAGTGAATCGTTAAAGCCTTCAGGTGCCGTGCTGGCAGTAACGCTGAAAAACTGCTTTTTACGCCACTCCTCGGTGGTCTGGGCATCGGTAAAGAGCCGGGTCGGCTCCATCGACTGAAGTCGTGATGAATTGTAAATTGCCCTTTTGGTCGCTCCCCGGTCTATCCCTTCAAATGAGTCGAGTTTGAGCTGGCAGGGTGAGTTATAACATGAGTGGCAAACCGTGCAGCGTTTCTCAAGCAGTGGTTTAACCTCCTGAAGATAAGCAATCTGCCGGGTCGGAATTTTTATGGCAACGGGAGGCAACGGTTTAGTGGCACAGGCTGAAATTAAAATGGTCAATAAAATTGATGTTATGAGTGGTAAACGCATTTTTTATACCCCCACTTGTTGAATGTGTAAGAAATTACTGATATATCTTTTTTAAGAAAACCGGCGCTGCCGTTAATTGATGAAATGATGCTGTTATACAACATTCGGGGGTATTTATGAAAAGGATATTATCGGGAATATTCGTGGTAGCGATCATGGTAGCTGCCGTCTCACTTTACGCTGCCGATGCTGACAGCAGCAAGAGAAAGGGGACTATCGTAGCGGAGACAAAAGTGGAAGGGACTGCAGTAGTGCGGAATATCGATCTTGAGAAGCGTAAACTCACTCTTGCCATGCCCAACGGCGCCCTTAAAACTTTCGTGATTGATGAGCGGGTCAAGCGGTTTGATAAAATTCAGCCGGGCGATGTAGTCAATATGACCTATAGTGAGGCGGTAACCGTCAAACTCAGAAAAACGAAGATCAAGCCCGGAGTTACGGTTGAGGCGTCGCTGACCCCTGACCCGGAAAAGATCAAACCTGCCGGTCAAAGCCATCGTCAGGTTACAACTACTGCTACCATAATGGCAATTGCCAAAGATTTCAGAACTGTCAGTCTGAAAGGGCCGGACGGGAATGTCGAGGATGTTGCTGTCAGAAATCTTTCCAGTCTCAATAAACTGAAAAGTGGACTGGTAAAGGTTGGTGACCAAATCGACATTACCTATACTCAGGCTTTGGCGCTCTCGGTTGAGAAGGTTGAACAGGCGAATAAACCATAACGCGTCAGGACAAAAGGAGCTTTTATGAAGACTCAGTTTTTTTTGAAAATATTGCTAATATCCATCGCTGTAACAGTTTTTTCCGGTTGCTCTACAACAACTCTTCTCACTTCGTGGCATGACAGCAAAGCCAGGAGCTATTCTCTGAAAAAGCCTTTGATTGTCTCAATTGTACCAACGCCACTTATCCGCAAGAAGCTTGAAGATGGGTTTGCCGAGAGTTTCAAAAAGATCGGCATCGACGCTGTGCCCAGTTATACCGTATTTCCGGATATCGGATCTCTTGCTCCTGATTCAGTCAAAGGAAAGCTCCCCTCTATCGGCTGCGACTCGATTCTGGTCATACGTCTTCTGGATGTAAAACAGGAGACTGTGCACGTTCCGGCAAGAACAGATGTCTATGGAGGATCCGCATACAATGGCAGTTACGGCGGGTACTACTCAAACAGCGTCAGTATTGTCAGTATGCCAGCCTACAATTATGTCGAAAAAATATATCGTGCTGAGTCCAACATCTATGACGCTATAGAAAGTAAACTGGTCTGGACCGGGGCAACAGAGACTGAAGATACCGATTCCATTGATTCTGCCATTGCTGATTTTACAAAAATTCTGATGAAGGATATCAGAGCGAAATCAATTTTTTAAGGGGGAGTGATGAGCAAGGGGCCGTTTTCGCAGGATGTAACCAGGATAACTCTCGCTGTTCTTTTTATTGCCTTACTCATTGCTGCCTGTCTCTGGATCATGCAGCCTTTTCTCTCGGCGATCATCTGGGCGACAATGATAGTCATTGCTACGTGGCCGCTGATGCTGTCTATCCAGGCCAGGCTGGGTGGAAAGAGAGGGTTGGCAGTTTTGGTGATGACTCTGCTGCTGCTTGCCATCCTGATTGTGCCGCTTACCTTTGCCATAACCACGGTTATCGAAAAAGCCCAGGAAATTATTGCCGACAGAACTGCATTGGCGGCTTTCAAAATACCGGCTCCACCTGCCTGGCTGGAGAAGATACCGGCCTACGGTGTCAAAGCCTCGGCTAAATGGCAGGAACTGGCCATCCTTTCCTCGGCAGAACTGTCGGAGAGGTTATCCCCTTATACTCAGAAAGTAGTCGGCTGGTTCCTTATTCAGGCAGGGAGTATCGGCATGATGCTCTTACACTGCTTTCTGACGGTCATTCTCTCAGCGGTTCTGTATGTACACGGTGAAACTGCTGCCAACGGGGTAAAGCTTTTTTTCCGGCGTCTTGCCGGTCCGCAGGGTGAAGATGCTGCCATCCTTGCTGCCAAGGCGGTCAGAGGCGTCGCGATTGGCATAGTTGGCACTGCCATGATTCAGTCTTTTCTTGGCGGTATCGGGCTGATCGTCGCAGGTATTCCGGCAGCAGCTGTCCTTACTGCGTTGATGCTGCTGCTTTGTGTGGCCCAGGTTGGCCCCGCCCTTATTCTTGTTCCGGCGACGATCTGGCTTTTTATGCAGGGGCAGACAAGCTGGGGGGTGTTCATGGCTGTCTGTACGCTCATTGTCTGTACGATAGATAATGTCATTCGGCCTTTTCTGATCAAGAAGGGAGCTGATCTTCCGCTCTTGCTCATCTTTGCCGGTGTTATCGGCGGGCTTATTTCATTCGGTTTGATTGGTCTCTTTATCGGACCGGTAATGCTGGCAGTTACCTATACATTGGTGAAAGAGTGGGTAACCTCCGGGGGAAACGGCCAAAAGGAAGTCATTGCCGGCGAATAAAATGTATGCACTGGTCAAGGTTGAATGTTTATTCTTGCTGAGAGGGGGGGCTGATGCTGGTTCTTGCAGGTGATATCGGTGGAACTTCCACGCGACTGGCCTATTTTGATGTAACTGGTGACACCTTGACGTCCCTGGCAGAAAAGACCTTTCCAAGTCGGGAGGCGGCAAGTCTGGAGGATGTTGTCGGCTGCTTTGTCAAGGAGCAGGGACTGGTAGCGGAACGGGCGTGCTTCGGCATCGCCGGGCCTGTTCAACAGGGGCGGGTAAGAACGCCTAATCTTCCCTGGAGTGTGGATGCTGCCGAGTTGGCCCGGATACTGAAACTTGCGACGGTGCAGCTGCTGAACGATCTGGAAGCTAATGCCTATGGCATCGACTTGCTTGGACCGGATGACCTGCTGTTTCTTAACCGGGGAACCCCCGATCCCACCGGCACTATAGCGGTGATTTCGGCAGGCACCGGACTTGGTGAAGCCCTGGCTTACTGGGATGGCAGCGCCCACCGTCCCCTGCGTAGCGAGGGCGGGCATGCCGACTTTGCTCCCCGCAACGCACTGGAAGCGGAATTGATGCTCTTTCTGCGCGCTGAACATGGCCGGGTTAGTACCGAGCGGATCGTATCCGGCCCTGGCCTGCGCAATATCTACCGTTTCCTGCGCGATGGCCGTCATCTCCCGGAAACACCTGCGGTTGCCGCAGCGATGCGGTCGGGGGACCAGTCTGCCGCCATAACCCGGGCCGCCCTGGCCGGTGAATGTCCGCTCTGCGAGCAGACCCTCGATCTATTTGTCTCTCTGTACGGCGCCGAGGCCGGTAATGTGGCGCTCCGTGCGCTGGCCACCGGTGGCATCTACCTCGGTGGTGGCATTGCACCGAAGATCATCGAACGGTTGAAAGGGCCCGGCTTCATGCTCGCCTTTACCGCCAAGGGGCGCCTCAGCCCACTCCTGGAGGATGTCCCGGTGCGTGTTATCCTCAATGACAGGACTGCCCTGCTCGGTGCTGCCCGCTGTGCAACTCGCGCGGGAACGGAAATCCGGTGACCATCGTTCCGAAAATACTTAGGCACGGCGTAGTTGCTACCGTCAGGTGCTGACGGCTTTTGAACCGGCGTAGCAGATCTTTGCAACGCCGGTTTTTAGTTGTTTCACCTTATTTTTAGTAGAAGAGTGCTGTCAACGCCACGCGATAATTAATCATGCCGACAGTTGCACTTGGCCATTTCATCTTTATAATTATTACAATTATGTAAGAAAGAGGTGCCATATGAACGCTGAAAAAAACAGACTTACCGAAGCCCGGGAGCAACTGAAACCATGGAAAAAATGGGGTCCCTACCTCAGTGAGCGGCAGTGGGGAACCGTGCGTGAAGATTACAGCGCCAACGGTGACGCCTGGAACTACTTCCCTCATGACCATGCCCGTTCCCGCGCCTACCGCTGGGGAGAGGACGGCCTGGGTGGCATCTGCGACGACCACCAGGTGCTCTGCTTTGCACTGGGCCTCTGGAACGGCAATGACCCGATCATCAAAGAACGGCTCTTCGGGCTGACCAACAGCGAGGGAAACCACGGCGAGGATGTCAAGGAGTACTACTTCTATCTGGACAGCACCCCCACCCACTCCTGCATGAAGTATCTTTACAAGTATCCCCAGGCAGCCTATCCGTACGGGGATCTGGTGGAAACAAACCGGCTGCGAAATCGCGAGGAACCTGAATACGAACTGCTCGACACCGGCGTTTTCGATGATGATCGTTACTTCGATGTTTTTGTCGAATATGCCAAGGCTGGTGCCGAAGATCTGTTGATACTGATCAGAGTCTGCAACCGTGGTCCGGAGACAGCAACCATTCATCTGTTGCCGACCCTCTGGTTCCGCAACACCTGGTCATGGAACGGTGGCGGTACGAAACCGGTGCTGGCAGGGATTGACGGGCATGGCAACGGCGTTATCCATGCCCACCATACCGATCCGCTGTTTCAGGAATTCCTCCCTGACTATTATCTGCACTGTGAAGGGGACGTACCGCTCCTCTTCACTGAAAACGAAACCAATCACGAGCGGCTGTTCGGCACCCCGAACGCCAGCCCTTATGTCAAGGACGGCTTTGACAGCTATCTCGTCCACGGCCGGCAGGATGCCGTCAATCCCGGGCAGACCGGCACCAAGGCGGCCCCCCTTTATCAACTGGCGGTCGCCGCCGGTGCAGAACAGACGGTACGGCTGCGCTTGTCGCGGGTCGCCCCTGCCGCAGACACAGATACATTTGCTGATTTCGATACCTTGTTCACCACCCGCCGCGCCGAGGCGGACGAATTCTACGCTGTGCTCACCCCGGACGCGATCATGTCTGACACGGACCGCGTCAGTATCATGCGCCAGGCTCTCGCCGGTATGCTCTGGACCAAGCAGTACTTCTACTACGATGTGGACAAATGGCTGGAAGAGCACCACCAGTCCACTCCGGAACAGCGCAAGGGGGTGCGCAACGGCGAGTGGTTCCACATGCTCAACGACGACATCATCTCCATGCCGGACAAGTGGGAATACCCCTGGTACGCCGCCTGGGATCTGGCCTTCCACATGCTGCCGCTCGCCATCGTTGATCCCGACTTTGCCAAGACGCAGCTGGACCTGATGCTGCGCAACGACTACCTCCATCCGAACGGGCAGCTGCCGGCCTACGAGTGGAATTTCGGCGATGTCAACCCGCCGGTGCACGCCTACGCCACCATGCAGATCTACCTGATGGACAAGGAGCGCAATAACGGCACGGGCGATGTGGAATTTCTGAAATATGCCTTCTCGAAACTGCTGGTCAATTTCACCTGGTGGGTCAACCGCAAGGACCGCAACGGCAATAATGTCTTCGAGGGAGGTTTCCTCGGGCTGGATAATATCGGCGTCTTTGACCGCAGTGCGCCGCTCCCCACCGGCGGTTACCTGGAGCAGGCCGACGGTACGGCCTGGATGGTTTTCTTTAGCCAGCAGATGCTGCGAATTGCCGTAGAGCTGGCGTTGCACGAACCGCTATATGAGGAGTTCGTCTCAAAATTCTTCCAGCACACCATGTGGATTGCCGGTGCCATGGACCGGATGGGGGATAATCAGGACGAAATGTGGGACAGGGAAGACGGCTTCTTCTACGATGTACTGCGTCTCCCTGACGATCAATCACTGCGTCTCAAGGTCCGCTCAATGGTGGGCTTACTACCACTGGTAGCAGTAGCGGTCTTTGAAGAGGACATCCTTGATCGGCTTCCGAAATTCCGGGCGTTTGCCACTGATTTTATCATGCGCCATCCGGAACTGGCAGCCAACGTCCATATGCCGGCTGAAACCGGTGCGAATGGACGACGAATGCTCTCAATCGTTAATGATGACAAACTGCGCAGCATTCTGGGAAGGATGCTGGATGAGAATGAATTCTACAGCCCTCACGGCATTCGCTCCCTCTCCCGCTATCACCGTGAGCATCCGTTCGTCTTCAGCCACGGCGGCCAGGAGTCACGCGTTGATTACATCCCGGGAGATTCCAATTCCGGCATGTTCGGCGGAAACTCAAACTGGCGGGGCCCGGTCTGGATGCCGGTCAACTACCTGCTGTATATATCGCTGCTCAGGCTCTATGCCTATTACGGTGACGATTTCACCGTGGAATGCCCCACCGGCTCGGGACAAGAGCGGACGCTGCTGGAGATTGCTCAGGAACTTGGCGAACGGCTGATCTCCGTCTTCCTGCGGGAGCCTTCGACAAGCTCAGGCCAGGCCGGCCGGCGACCGGTGAACGGTATGGCGGAGAAGTTTCGGAACGACCCGTACTGGCAGGACCTGATTCTTTTCTACGAATATTTTCATGGTGACCACGGTGCCGGTATCGGTGCCAGTCACCAGACCGGTTGGACCGGCTGTATAGCGCGCATCATTCAATTATCAGGTCTGGTGAACAAAGAGTTGCTGCTTGGCGAAGACGCCGAGATGAATGCATTGAAGGCTTCAGCGGGAAAGACCTGTGAACAGGTAAAAACTGAAAATTGCCAAACTGAAAAGCCATAATTTCCTGATTGACGTGGTTTTGGCCGTTCATTTTAACAGACCCGAAAAGGAGCGCATCCCATGGACCAAGCTGAACCATCAAAAACCACCACCGAAAGTCGGCGTCTTCACGAAGCACGCGAACTAAAAGTCGCATGGAAGAAATGGGGCCCATACCTCAGCGAGCGGCAGTGGGGCACGGTGCGCGAGGACTACAGCCAGAACGGCGACGCCTGGAATTTCTTCACCCACGATCAGGCCCGCTCGCGCGCCTATCGCTGGGGCGAGGACGGCATGGCCGGCATCTCCGACGACAAGCAGCATCTCTGCTTCGCCCTGGCCCTCTGGAACGGCAAGGACCCGATCCTCAAGGAGCGGCTGTTCGGTCTGACCAACAGCGAGGGCAACCACGGCGAGGATGTGAAGGAGTACTACTTCTACCTCGACAGCACGCCGACCCACTCCTACATGAAGTACCTCTACAAGTATCCGCAGGCGGCCTTTCCCTACGCCGACCTGGTGGAGACCAACCGCCGGCGCAACCGGCAACGAGATGGAGTACGAACTGCTCGACACCGGCGTCTTCAATGACGACCGCTACTTCGACGTCTTCGTGGAGTACGCCAAGGCGGGTGCCGGAAGATATCCTGGTCCGGATCACGGCAGTCAACCGGGGGCCGGAGGCGGCCGAGCTGCATCTCCTGCCGACGCTGTGGTTCCGCAACGACTGGTCGGCGTGGATTGCCGAATCCAACCGGTCGCCCGCGAAACCGAGCATCAAGCAGATCAAGGCAGCGACAGGCACGAGCGCGGTCGCGGCGGCCCATCCGCTGCTGGGTGAATTCACCCTTTCCTGCGAAGGCGAGGTGCCGCTGCTCTTCACCGAGAACGAAACCAACCACGAACGGCTGTTTCCGGGGCAGAAGAACGAGAGCCCCTACGTCAAGGACGGCATCAACGACTGCGTGGTGCAGGGCAGGCAGGACGCGGTCAATCCCGGCAAGCAGGGCACCAAGGTCGCGGCCCACTACCGGGTCACGGTCGGCGCCGGCCAGACAGTCGTGATTCGCCTGCGGCTCTCCAGCATTTCCCGGGACCGGAAGGGCAAACCGTTCGGCAAGGCGTTCGACGAGATCTTCGCTGACCGGCTGCGAGAAGCCGATGAGTTTTACCAGTCGGTCACGCCGCCATCAGTGAGTGCCGACGCGGCCAACGTCATGCGCCAGGCGCTCGCCGGCATGCTCTGGAGCAAGCAGTTCTTCTTCTTCGACGGTGACAACTGGCTGGACGAGCACAACTCCAACCCGCTCCACTCCGGATATCGCAGCTGCCCGGAACTCGGAATGGTTCCACATGCTCAACGAGGACATCATCTCGATGCCCGACAAGTGGGAGTATCCCTGGTACGCCGCCTGGGACCTGGCGTTCCACTCGTCTGCCGCTGTCGATCGTCGACCCCGATTTCGCCAAGGAGCAGATGAAGCTGATGCTCAAGGGCGTCTACCTGCACCCCAGCGGCCAGATGCCCGCCTACGAGTGGAACTTCAGCGACGTGAACCCGCCGGTGCACGCCTGGGCGACGCTCTTCCTGCACCGCACCGAGCAGGCGCTGCGCGGCGAGACGGACGTCGATTTCCTCAGGGCGACCTTCAACAAGCTGCTGCTCAACTTCACCTGGTGGGTGAACCGCAAGGACCGCTTCGGCAAGAACGTCTTCGAGGGTGGCTTCCTCGGCCTCGACAACATCGGCGTCTTCGACCGCAGCGCCCCGCTCCCCACCGGCGGCTACCTGGAGCAGGCCGACGGCACGGCCTGGATGGCCTTCTTCAGCCAGAACATGCTGGAGCTCGCCGTCGAGCTCGCCGCCCACGACCCGACCTACGAGGACATGGTCATCAAGTTCGCCGAGCACTTCTACTATATCGCCGCGGGCATGAACCAGCCCGGGCACGGACGGCATGTGGGACGAGGAGGACGGCTTCTACTACGACCTGCTGCGGCTCCCCGACGGCAGCGCCACGCGGCTCAAGGTGCGCTCGATGGTGGGGCTGCTGCCGCTGTGCGCCACCACGGTGATCGAGAAGTGGCAGCGGGAGCGCATGCCGCGGGCGATGGCTGAGCTGCATGAACGGCTGCGCCGGATTCCCGAACTCATGGCGACGATGCACCCGACCGGTCCGGGGCATTATCGGCGTGGCCGAGCGGGGCATTGTCGCCCTGGTCAACCCGGAGCGGCTCCGCCGGATCCTGGCGAAGATGCTCGACGAGAACGAGTTCCTCGGCCCTTACGGCATCCGCTCGCTCTCCAAGTTCCACGAGCAGCATCCCTACGTGTTCCACGTCGGCGGCCAGGAGTACCGAGTTGGACTACCTGCCGGCCGAGTCGACACCGGCATGTTCGGCGGCAACTCCAACTGGCGCGGGCCGGTCTGGATGCCGGTGAACGTCATGATCATCCGGGCGCTGCTGAACTTCTACCTGTACTACGGCGACAACTTCACGGTCGAATGCCCGACCGGCTCCGGCAACATGATGAACCTGTTCGAGGTGGCCAAAGAGATCGCCGACCGGCTCGCCGGTATCTTCCTGCGCGACGAAAACGGCCGGCGGCCGGTCTACGGCGGCACGGAGAAGTTCCAGAGCGACCCCCACTGGCGCGACCATATCCTCTTCTACGAGTACTTCCACGGCGACAACGGCGCCGGGCTCGGCGCCAGCCACCAGACCGGCTGGACCGGGCTCGTGGCCAAGACCATCCAGCTGTTCGGCCAGCTGGACGCCGAGACGGCCCTGGCGGGGGGCAAGAAAGCAGGGTTTGCGAAGGGCGCCCCGAATGCCGGGGAGGCAAAAATATGAAAGCCTGGCCGAAACATCCCGTCATTTACGAAATCAACACCTGGGTCTGGCTGGATGAACTGAGCCGGAAATACCAAAGGCCGGTGAATCTTGCCTCGGTGCCCCAGGAGGATTGGGATGCTCTTGCCGCCCAAAACTTTGATGCCGTCTGGTTCATGGGGGTTTGGGAACGAAGTCCGACCGGTATTGCCATTTCCATGTGCAATGCAGGCCTTTTTCAAAATTTCCTGGGAGTTCTCCCTGATTTTGCGGCAGCTGACAATGTTGGGTCGCCCTACTGTGTGCGGCGCTACGTTGTTGACGCACATCTCGGTGGGGCAGAGGGACTGGCAGCAGCCCGGAAAGCCCTTGCTGGTTGCGGCATCCGAATTATTCTCGATTTTGTCCCTAACCACGTTGCGCCGGACCACCCGTGGGTCAGTGAGCATCCCGAATATTTTATTCAGGGTAACCCAGATGATCTGGTCAATAATCCGGCAGCCTTCATGGCAGTGGAGGGAAAGGTGTTTGCCTGCGGCCGCGACCCTTTTTTTCCTGCCTGGCCGGATGTGCTGCAACTCAACTCCTTTAATCTTGAACTGCGCCAGGCGATCACTGAGACGTTGTCCGGAATTGCCGCCCAATGTGACGGTATCCGCTGCGACATGGCCATGCTGATGCTGAACGATATCTTCGAGAGTACCTGGGGAGAGCGTATTGGCGTCAAACCGGTCGAAGATTACTGGCAAGGGTTGATTGCGGCGATCAAGATGAACTACGGGGAATTCAGGTTCATTGCCGAAGTCTACTGGGAACTGGAGTGGGAGCTCCAGCAACAGGGTTTTGATTACTGCTATGACAAGAAACTGTATGACCGGATGGAACACGGGCCGGCTGAGGGGGTACGGCAGCATCTTCTCGCTGATGCCGCTTATCAAGGCAAGATGGTCCGGTTCATCGAGAACCATGACGAACCCAGGGCTGCTGCTTCGTTTTTGGACCCGAAAGGGCGCGCTGCTGCTGTGATGATTCTCACTCTCCCAGGGGCAAAGCTGCTCCATGAGGGTCAGTTTGAGGGGAGGAAAGTGAAGCTGCCTGTTTTTCTCGGTCGTCGTCCGGCAGAGCCAGCCGATCAAGACCTCACCGGCTTCTATCTGCGACTGCTTCAGCACACCGGGCGGGATCTCTTCCGTAATGGCCAGTGGCTTCTCTGTGAAAAATTCGGCTGGGATGACAACCAGAGCTGCCAAAATGTACTCGCCTGGTGCTGGAATTTGGCCGAACAGCGTTGTCTCATTGTTGTCAATTTTTCGACTGCTGACTCTCAGGCACTTATCAGACTGCCTTGGGGTGAGCTTAAGGAGAGGATGTGGCGCCTTGAAGACAAATTGACTGGTGAAACTTTTAGCCGTAGTGGTGATGACATGCGGGACGCAGGCTTGTACGTCGATCTTAAACCATGGGAATGCTATTTCTTCGAGATGCAGGCAGGGTAAACCAGGTATTCCCGGGTGATCAGGCAAGAGTGTTACCGGATAACCAGCCTTGCGTTATTTGATGAAGAGTTTGCTCAAATGAACCGGGGCAGAGGGGACAATAAAACCATACCAAATATCGAAACATAAAAAACGACCGGCCTCTCACCTGAGAAACCGGTCGTTTTTTATACACTGTGACAGATTGCTATTCAGGTTTTACGCAGTTACTGCCGCCTCTTTTCTGACAGAGCACAAAGCTTAACTGTTTGGCCCAGTAAGCAAGGGCGTCGTCAGCGGTCATCCAGGAATTCCATGCACCTTTGATGTTTATTCCGCCGTGACGTTGGTCAATGGCTGCTGCCAGCAGTTCACCGGTTGTTGCATCGGTAATCTTCATTTCAACGGTGATGTCACCGACTGACATCGGCCTGCCGGTGGCGCCATATTTGACAAGGCTTATACCTAAACCTATCGGCATAACGGTTGACAGAATTGTTCGCACCGGTTTAGAGGAGTCGGCAGCCAGGATCCCCACCTGAACACGCATAGTTCCAGGCAAAGCCTCAGGGACAATGTTGTAACTTTTTTTCAACTCATCGTTTAAGAGGACAAAGGCGTTGTTAACCAGTTTCTGATAGTTTGCCAGATCTTCGGCATCAATATCTGCCGCTTTGCTCATGATAACCGGGTCAATAATGATTCTACTGTAACCCTTGAAATCTGCTTTAGGATTTGCGTAGCGGTACAGGCTCTGGTCGCCAGTGCCTTTTTCCATGATGGCAGGGTTGACCAGCAATGTTTCCTTGATCTCCATGCTCCGTGACTGCTGGCTGGCACTGCAGCCGCCCAGTAGCAGGGCGATTCCTGCGGTTAAAATTAATGTAGTTGCTCTGCTGTGAATTCTCATAATTATCCCCCTTTGGTTGTGTCTTGCGACGGTTGTGTTTAATTTCTTTGCTACCGATAAGCGCCCATAATTTTGCGCTTAAATATTTCAGGGTAATGGTGACCATGGGGTTGACGGAACACGCTTCAGGCTCTTACGGTGTGACCAGAGTCGTGGTCACGAGGGTCGCTCAGCGGTTTTTAGCCAGATTATCCACCAGAATCCGCCTCATTTCGTCAATGGCCAGCGGGTTCAACTGGCTGGAGTGGCCGCTTCTGACGATGAATTCTGACTCCATGCCGTCCAGATGGGCACTTGTGTACTTGACAACGCCGTCATCGCCGAGTTTCGGGTCGCCCTCATTCTGAATGGCGATGATCGAATGACCCTTCACCCCCGGCGCCAGCGGTATTTCTGCCAGAGCCCTGATCACCGGGTTATCCGGCGACATGCCGTCAGCACTGGTAAAGATGGTTTTTTTCCCGCCCAACAGTTTTTTGACGTCGTCGGTCATGTAATCAAAGGTATCGATGGTGCTTTCTACCAGGTTTGCCGGCAGAGTGATCAGCCATCTGACCAGATTCCTGTTCCACTCTTTGCTCTGGAAGCTCCCCCGGTGCGGGGTACTGAAGAAGATAACAGTTTTTACAAACGGGAGCGGTTTGACTACCATGAGTTGGCGGATCTTGTCCTTGGTTTTTTCTGGCATGTCCAATAACGCAAGCTCCTTGCCGGTCAACGCCTTCACCAGGCTGTCACCGGTATCAACGCTACTGAATTTGGTCAGTAGTCCCCCCTGGCTGTGGCCGGCCACCACCATCTGCCGCAGGGCCTGATCCTTCCCGTGGGGATCAAGAGCCGCAACTTTCGCGCTCAGAGCGTCCCGCAGTTCAGCGGCAGATATGGCGACTGCCTTGTTACTCGTGTAGACGAAGTACCAGAACTGGTAGTTCTCCCGGATCTTTTTGTCAGCCGTGAGGGTGTTCAGCAGTTCCACCCACCAGACCGGACTACTGGCTGTGCCATGAACCAGGACGACCGGAATTTTTCCGGGGTAGTATGGCTCTTTCAGGTAAAGGCCGTCAGGAATTTTATTCGGCTCTCTCCCTAGAAAAGCTCCCAGACTGAGGTCAAAAAAACTGGAGCCTTCCATCCGGTAGGCCAGGGGCGTGGTAAGATCGCTTTCAAGCGGTATTGCCACGCCCTTCGCGTCGTTTACGGTGCCGGTATCCTGGGTCGAGAAAAACACCAGCGAAGCGCGAGCCTTACCGGCGCTCAAGTCTGCCAGATTGCCCTCGATTTTAAGAACGGCGGTCACCGGCAACGGCTGGCCGGTTTTTTCCCTGATGGCGATCAGCGGCAGGCCGACACCAGCCGTCCGGTTGCGCACGGATACGCCGCGAACCGCATACCTGTCCGCCGGCAGGAATTTCTCAAAATCTTCCATTTTCCAGGGAAACTGGCTCATGTCAAGGGAGATGGCAATGCTGCCGAAGGGAAGTTTACGCTCAGCTGCCCGCAGGACCAGGCCTTCGCTGTTACCGGTTTCGAAAGCCTGCCACAGACCGAAATTATACATATCGATAGCGGCGCGGGCGCGATGGTCAAATACGTTCAAGCTCTCACTGGAGCGTTCGCTGGTGACAAAATAGAAGGAATAGAGCGCCGCCAGAAGGAAATAGTCCGGGGCAATCTTTTGTTCCTCCACCAGGCCGCTGTTTGCCAGTTTGCTGCCATAGAGGTAGGCGCCCTCGGCAAGGGTGTAGAGGATGTCGCCGCGATCGTCATGGAGCGCCTTTTCATGGAGAACCGCCATAGTTGCCGCCGGGTCATCGGCAAATTTCCGGAGCAGATCATAGCGGTTGAGCACGAACCTGGCTTGCTCACTGAGCACTCCCGCATTCAACGGGTTGGCATAGGCGTCCTGATATGCTTGCCGCGGGGAAATCACGTTGACCCCGATCGGCGTTGCGCAGCCGGACATGAGAATCACGCCTGCCAGCAACATTGTCCATGCAGAGAAACCGGACATTCCAGGCATCATGGTTTTTGCTCCCTGCCGGGGAGGCCAACGCGAATCAGCCGGGAAAAGGCCGGGTCCTTGTCAGCCACCTTGGCTTTAGGGTTAATGTAACTCCGTTTTTTCAGTTCCGCGAACGGCAGGCTGGTATCGAATCGCTTCCGCTCGTAGAGCATCTCATCGATATAACCATTGACGATAATGCGCCAGTCCGGCTTGGCGTCGGGTAGGAAGGGTATGGTATGCTTGCGGATGCTGGTGGTGCAGTTCTCGGTAAGGGCGTTGTACCACTGGGGCTGGTCCTTGAGCCGGTTGATCTCACTCACGTAGCTGAGAAACGCCTTGCGGTTAAACTCCGGGCTTATATTCAGCCGGTACAGGTACACATCCTCGCCCTTGCCCTTTTCGCGGTAGTTTGTCCGCAGGCGGACCAGGTCTCGCTCGTCAGCCACGACGTAGGCGATCTCGTACTGGCGGAAAAAACCTTTGATCGTGGAGTAGTCCTCTCCCTTTTCCTTGCGGGTCTCGATGGAGAAGCAGACAGGTCCCTGGTCTTCGAAATCGAAGCTCATCATGGTGTGGGCGATTTTCGGCGATCCCCAGTAGACCAGAAAAAAATCCACGTTTTTGAGTTTTGCCAGATCGAAGGTCTTGTCGTAGTAACTGCAAGTATAATCGGTTTCGGTCCGGTAGTCGCAGTTGCGGATATTGTGAATGGTGACCTTGTCGCCGGCAATATCTGCCGAGGCCAGAACTGCCATATCCGGCTGCCAGTCCCGCTTGTTACTTGGCGGCATGAAGAGCCAGTAGACCAGAACGGCTGCAAATGCTGCCAAAAAGCCCAGCCGTGATTTCAGTGAGCTGAATTTGCCGACCAGCGCCAACAGGCTGCCGATGGCGAAGATGCCGGCGGCCCATGGCCGTAAAGCAGACGGCAGGTTCGAATACAGAATGGCCACAGCTGCCCAGGCCGCTAACAACAGCAGGGCGCAGCGGACACAAACTTTACCGAAACCCTTGAAAAACGATGTCATAGTCATTCCTCCAAACGGTACTGCCAGCCATTGCCATGCAGGTCAAAATTATTGTTGATTATTTGTGTGGCCAGTATCGGCATACAGATTCGAGTGAATTAATCCGCTTTACAGGCCGCGCCAAGAATATTTCCTGGCGCGATTGTGCTGAAAAAACTTCGCCCCGAATTCTGTCTGCATAACAGAAAAAACAGTAAGGGAAGGTCTCCTGACCTTGCCTTACTGTTTCTACCTGTCAAGCGATCCGACAGCTTTTACTTTTCCTCTCTGGCGGCAGTCACCACCCGCTGTGAAGCGCCCCTGCTATTCAGCGCTCAAATATTCCAGGGTAATGGTAACCGTGCGGTTGAATGATCGCGCTTCCGGAGAGCTGTTGTCAAACAGCGGGTTTTTTGAGCCGACGCCGGCAACGGTGACACGAGTTCCGAGGTCTTCGCCATAGGCAGCTGCCAGCAGTTTGCTGGTTTCCGCGGCCCGTTGCTGCGAAAGCTTGCTGTTGTAGGCAGCGCTGCCGATATTGTCGGTGTGCCCGACTATATCAACTTTAGCCTGGGCGAGTAGCTTGATGCGACCGGCAATTCTTTTGATTATTTCCTGGTTGAGGCCGGCAATGGTGGCTTTGTTGAAATCAAAGAGAATAAGCGCATACTTTTCCTGTACAAGTTGGTCCTGTTTCTGCGCGATTCGCTGGCTTACCTGGCTGAAAGTAACTTTTACGGGGGCGGTGGAAACTGCCAGGCGCTGTCCCTTGCTGTCCTGCAACTCCAGCTTGATGGTAATGTCGCCGCCTGCTCCCAGCGCCAGGACATCCTTGTCAGCCAGAGAAATTTTAATTTCTTTGGCGAGCGGTCCGGTGCCGGTCTGCTCGGCTATTGTGCCGGCAGCGTTGCTGGTAATAATCTTCCAGGTGGAGATTGCATACGGGGTTACCACGCTTGGGCGAACGATCAGAAACGTCTGATCAATCTTGCCGGACGTATACACGCTTTGTACCGGAGCAAGGATCATCATGTCAGAGGCGATAATTTCTACTCGCCGGTTTTCTGCCTGCCCTTCGGCAGACTTACTGGCACTCGGCATCTGCGGCAGGTTGCGTGCTTCGATCGTCATCCGTTCCGGAGCAATGTTCCAGACAGTCTGCAGATAATTCTTCACGGCTTCGGCGCGCTGGGTGGAAAGCTGTTTATTCCCTTTCTCTTTGCCGCTGTTGTCGTTGCAACCGATCAGGGTGATAGTGGCGGCGGCATTGATGGTCAGCCTTTTGCCGATAACATTCAGGATCTGGTAATACTTTTGTAAGGTAAGAATCAACTGTTTTTCTTCAAATCCGGCCGTCTCGCCTGCACCCTTGAAGCGGACGTATCTGGCAGGTATCTCGCTTGCCCCTTTATCGAAGAAGATATGTGCAAGAAACGGAGAAGCATCAAGTGTCTTGACTTCATCAATCTTCAGGCTGGTCGTAGGGGTGGAAATTGAACCGGTGGGGACAAACTGGTAGTTGATGACATAATAGTGCTGCAGCCTTGAAGCAACGCTCTGGAAAATGGGGACGATATTTGCTCCGGATGTTGCTTTCCAGATTTGCCCGCCACTGCTTTTAACATATTTTGACAGGATCGTATCAGGTTTGGAGCCTTCCATGTAGTCGATCCCATAAACGTTGAAGCGTTTGGTGGCTTTGGCGGACTTCAGGACATCTTCCTTTTTAAAGGTGCTGTTCAGGTCCTCACCATCGGAAAAGACCACCATGAAGCGCGGTTCGGTTGTCGGCATAATTTTCAGGAGATCAAGGCCGACCATGAGTGCGTCGTTCAGATACGTTCCACTGGTAAGCTCCTTGCTCTGGTAGGCGTTAGCTACAAAATCCCTTAACTCGGCCTGTTGATTAGAACCGAAAGTTTTTACATGCACATCTCGGCCACCACTTTTGAGGGCTTTCTTGTTGTCAAAAACTACGATTTTGACATCATCGATTGGACGAACGGTTTTCAATAGCTCGTCAACTCCTGCAAGCAGAGGCTTGACGGCGTTGCGCTGCTCCATGGAAAAGGAGTTGTCAAGCACCAGAACGATGTGACGCGGGACTTCCTGGTTTTCAGCGAAGGCCTGGGCTGAAAGGACGGTGCCTTTCATGGCGGCCTGGCTGACGGTGAAGTCGCCGGCTCCAAGCCCGAGGAGCGGATTCTTTGCCGAATCAACGACACTGACCAGCACTTTGCCGTCTTTGATGACCTGTTCAATGGAAACTTTTGCGCCAGGTTTGGTGACCTGGACGTCCAGACCGGCTCCACCGGCGGCAAAGGCTGTTCCACAGCCGAGCAGAGCTGACAGTAGCAGGCAGATTCTTCTGAATAGCATGATCGTTCTCCTTTATGATTTATTTGAATTTTCGCTGGTGCCATAAACTTGATTTCTAAATTATTTTTTATAATCCAAAATTTGTGCCAGATACGCGGTTTACATATTCTAGCTATAATCAGCTGGAATATAATGATTTTAATCCTGAGCCAAAATTGAAAATAAATGTCGGAGACGAAATGTCGACCAAAGGTTGATCTTTGGGCTTGATTTTGGGCGGGAATCTAATATTCTTTACTTCTGGTTAACACATATATCTGCCAGAGGAGCTTCATTGAAAACTTTTCCCCCGACTTCTTCTGAATCTTCAGAGCACTTGATAGGGACTGATCCCTCTCACGATCTGCGCACCCTTTACAATAACCTTAAAATATACGAAACCCGGCTTGAACTTGCTGTGGATGCTGCCGGTGCCGGCCTCTGGTCACTTGATCTTGATACTTACCTTTTCTGGGCTAACGAACGGACCAGAGACATGTTCAGCTTTCCCAAAGCCGGCGATATATCGTTTGATGATTTTGCGGTAAGAGTACATCCTGACGACATTCACCTGGTTCGGGATGCGATACAAAAGACCTTACAAGAAGGCGCTAATGTCGATGTAGAATACCGTCTTTTCATGCCTGAAAGGTCGGTCCGCTGGGTACATTCGCGCGGTGCTATCTACAGTGGTGCCGGGGCAAAAGCATCCTCAATCATGGGTGTTTCCGTCGACATCACCGCCAGGAAAGCCAGGGAGAAAGCGGTTGACCGGCAACTGCAATTTGAGTCTCTCCTTGTACAGCTTTCAAGTGAATTTTCCAGACCAATTCTGTCAGCCGCTTTGGACGGCTTGATCGAGCAAACTTTGGGCAAAATCCTGCATTTTGTTGGCGGTGACCGGTGCGCAATGATCATGCTGGATCTGATAAGCAGAAAGACCTTGATAACCCACGCTTATTATCGGGATGGCATTAAACAGGTTTCTCGGGACGTAGATCTGGCGTCGATGTTTCCCTGGTCGGTCGATCTGATGCTAACAGGACGATATCACTGCTTTTCCGATCTTGACGAGCTGCCGCCGGCTGCTGCCATTGATCGCCGCTCCTATGAGGTCATGGGGGTAAAGTCAGCGCTACGTGTACCACTCCCGGCAAAAGACGGTAGTTCTTACGTGCTTATTATCCAGTCTCTTGCGAGCAGGCTTTCTTTTCCTGTTGAGAATCTACCCCGGCTCCAGATATTTGGAGAAGTTTTAATTAACGCTGTTTTTAGGGATAGTGCAGAGCAGGCGCTCATTAAGTCTTATGAAGAGATAGCGGCGTTAAAGGAAAAACTTGAGACTGAAGCTGACTACCTGCGGACTGAAGTGCGCGCCTTTCAGTCCCATGAGAAAATTATCGGCCAGAGTGAACCACTTAACAGGGTGCTGGTTATGGTGGAGCAGGTGGCGCCCACAGCTGCAACTGTCCTGGTGAGTGGTGAAACCGGCACCGGCAAGGAGCTGATCGCCCAGTCTATCCATAATAACAGCCCCCGGCGGAACAAACTGATGGTGAAGGTGAACTGCGCTTCGCTACCGGCATCACTGGTGGAGAGCGAGCTTTTCGGCCGGGAGAGAGGTGCCTTTACCGGGGCGCTGACGCGCCAGATCGGCCGCTTTGAACTTGCCGACGGCTCAACCCTCTTTCTCGACGAAATCGCGGAAATGTCCCTTGAGCTTCAGGCCAAATTCCTGCGGGTGCTGCAGGAGGGTGAGTTCGAACGGTTGGGGTCGCCAAAAACCATCAAAGTGGATGTGAGGGTGATTACCGCAACCAATCGTGATTTACTGGAAGAGGTCAGGAAAGGCACTTTCCGTGAGGATCTGTATTATCGCCTGAGTGTTTTCCCCATTGCCGTCCCTTCCCTGCGTGAGCGGGTTGAAGACATCCCCATGCTGGTGTGGGAGTTTTTGCGTGAGTTCAATGAAAAAATGGGTAAAAAAATCCGCAAAGTCAGCAGTAATGATCTGGCTTCATTACAGGCATACTCCTGGCCGGGCAATATACGGGAGCTTAGAAACGTCATTGAACATGCGGTGATTGTCAGTTCAGGGAGTGAACTGACAATCAGGCTCCCGGAAAACAGCGGTAACCGCTCCTCGCGCCAGCTTTCCCTTGAAGAGCTTGAAAGTCGTCACATAGAAGATATCCTCAGGCAGACCGGCTGGCGGATTAAAGGTGACGGCGGCGCTGCCCGGATACTCGGTTTGAACCCGGCGACACTCTATTCCCGGATGAAAAAGCTAGGCATAGTCTCACAACGCACAAAAGACGGCATATCGACCTTGAGTTGAAATGTCGTCCTCTTGGTGGAGCTAGTCTCCTTTGTCCGTTCCCTTCATTATTGATAACCCCCCGAATTCTCGATTTTATCCTGTTAATTCATAAGTATTAACAAAGTTGGCATAAAAATGGGATAGATAATCACATAATGATAATCGCCCTATTAAAAATATTTACCTTTAATGAAAGCCACAGAGAGGCGCTCGACCTGCTCCAGTCGGTAAAGGGACCCGTGGAAGTGGCGCATGGGTGCCTGAGCTGCGGTATCTACGAAGGGTATGGCGAAGAACCGAGTATTCTCTACATGGAGCAATGGCGGTCATTGCCGGATCTGGAACGACATATAGAAAGCAGCGTCTACGTCAGGATTCTGGAGGTCATGGAGTTATCAACCCGGCTCCCGGAGGTATCATTTTATGAAACTGATAATAAGTGGCATTTCGATCTGGTCGAGAAATTGAGGGGGGGGGCATAACTCTGCTCAGAACTCCTTGAATCATTAGATTAAAACAATAACTGGATCAGTAAAAGGGAAGGTGCATGAAATTAAAATCACTCTGGATTGGTGTGCTTCAACTTCTGCTGGCACTATTAATTGTAGTGCCGACTCAGGTGATGGCCGGGACGGATGGGAGCGATGCGGCGAAGAAGCTGTCTACTGAAGAGCTGGCGCAGTTGCTGGCACCGATTGCTCTTTATCCTGATGAGCTGGTATCCCAGATTCTGATGGCTTCGACCTATCCGCTCGAAGTTGTTCAGGCGGACCGCTGGACGAAGAAAAACAAACAGAGCGCCGGAGATGCCCTGGCCAGGCAGCTTGCAAAGGAAACATGGGATCCGAGCGTCAAGGCGCTGGTCAGGTTTCCGGTTGTGCTGGCTTCAATGAGTGAGAAACTCGATATCACCACAAAGATCGGCGACGCTTTCCTGTCCCAGCAGAAAGAGGTGATGGCTACGATTCAGCTGCTGCGGAAGAAGGCCTACGAAGCGGGGAACCTGAAAGCGTCCAAGGAGCAGAAGGTTGTTGTGGAGAAGGAGACTATCATCATCCAGTCGGCTAATCCCGAGGTGATATACGTGCCGACTTACAGCACGACGGTGGTTTATGGTACCTGGATGTATCCTGCCTACCCCCCCTACTATTATTATCCGCCACCGCCACCGTCATATCCGCCGTATTCGTTTTCGGTCGGGATAATCGTGGGCCCGTCCTATGGATATGGGCATTGTGATTGGCACGGGGGGTATGTTTACCCGCCACCACCTCCACCGCCACCACCACCTGCAGGAGCGCGCCCTCCGGGGACGACACCCCCTGGAACACCCGGTGCTAGACCACCATCAGCATCAACACTTCCTGCGGGGGGGGCTAATCAAAAGCCGTGGCAACATAATCCGGAACATCGCAAGGGTGTTGCCTACAAAGATGGAGCAACTGCAAAGAAATTCGGCCAATCTCCGACCCAGTCAGCCGGGAGGGGCGAAGCTTCCCGTGGCTATGGTAATGCCGGCGGCAGCGCCGGGAGTCGTCCCTCGGCCGGTACTATGGATAAAGCCGGCAGCACAGCAGGGAATCGCCCTTCGGCCGGCACCATGAACAGAAGCGCCGCCGGGGCAGATGCCCGTCCGTCAGCTGGCACCATGGACAGAGGCGGGCTTGACAGCGCTTTTGGCGGCGGCAGTGGCAGTCAGGCGCGGGCGGCAAGTGATCGTGGCATGTCAAGTCGGCAGAGCTCCGGCGGCAGCGGTATTAGCGGCGGCGGTTCGAGAGGTGGAGGTGGGGGCGGATTTAGCGGTGGTCGAGGCGGCGGTGGTGGTGGTGGTGCGAGTCGAGGCGGTGGTGGTGGTGGTGGTGGTGGTGGTGCGAGTCGAGGCGGTGGTGGTGGTGGTGCGAGTCGAGGCGGTGGAGGCGGTGGTCGAGGCGGCGGCGGTGGTCGCAGATAGCGACTCGTCGAACCTCATTTCATAACCCATATTGGAGGATACCGCACCATGTTTATGATATTCAGGAAAATTTCAATCATTCAGCTTCTGCTACTGGCTCTATTTTTAGTTCTGGCCGGCGTGGCTCCGGTCGTGGCGGCTTCGGCTAAAAAAGGCCAGCAAGCGTTTTCTTCGCCGGATGAAGCTTTAAAGATCCTAGCCAAAGCGGTCAGAAACAATGATACCAAAGCACTTATAGCCATTCTCGGACCTGGCTCAAAGGAGATTATCTCTTCAGGCGATCCGGTTGCTGACAAGGCCGGCCGGGAGCGCTTCGTCAAGCTGTATGACGAAAAAATCGTCATTGAAGGTACTGAGACCGGCAAGGCAGTTTTTGCCATTGGCAATGAGGACTACCCCTATCCAATCCCGTTGGTGAAAACAGGCAAAGTCTGGCGCTTCGACACCAGGGCCGGGAAAGAGGAACTCCTGAATCGGCGAATCGGCAGAAACGAGCTGGAGGTGATCGAGATCCTGCGAAGTTATGTCGATGCCCAGCGTGAATACGCTACGACCGACTGGGACGGTGACGGTAAGTCGGAATTTGCCCAGAAGGTACGGAGCAGTGAGGGGAAAAAAGATGGCCTCTATTGGGTTGCAAAAGAGGGTGAGAAACTGAGCCCACTTGGACCATTGGCGGCAAAGGCTGCCAAAGAAGGGTACTCAAAGGGGAATACCGCGCTCCATGGTTATTACTTCAAAATACTCAAAGGGCAGGGTAAGGACGCTGAAGGCGGAGCCTTCGATTACCTGGTGAACGGTAAAATGATCCTCGGTTATGCCATGGTGGCTTATCCTGCTCAGTATGGAGCGTCCGGGGTCATGACCTTTATCGTCAACCAGAACGGCATCGTTTATCAGAAAGACCTGGGGAAGAACAGCGGTAAAGTCGCTGCCTCCATAAAACTCTTTAATCCTGGCAGTGGCTGGAAGAAAGTCGAGTAGCTACAGCCTGGGCGGCACAGCGGAGTCACTCTTTCTGATTCATAAAACTTGAAAACGGACTAAAGGAGACGCCATGAACGGTAGCTTGATGTCACGAATCTTTGTATGCGGGGTGCTACTGCTCGCGACTTCATTCTTGGCCGAAAGCCAGGCGGCTGAATCAGGTGAATTCAAGGGAGCCTGGATTGCCAACGGCACCCGGACGTCGTTCCCCTTTGAGGACGGACGGCAGGTTTTCACCTTTAAGCTCGCTGGCCATGTAAGTCTGCAGACGGCCCTTGGCAAAAAGAAGGATTACTGGTCGGAATGCGTCGGTCTTGCCGATTCGGTGACCGGACTTGTCGGTCGCTGTGTCTGGAAGGATCTTGCCGGGCCGGAGATTTACATTACTTTGCAGAGCGACAAGCTGCAGCAGGGGAGCCAGGTTACCGGCACCATTATCGGTGGCAACGGCAGTTTGGCCGGCATTAGCGGCGACCTTTCCTTCAACTGGGCATCGATTACCACAATGACTGATTCCGAGGGTGTTATCAGCGTGACCGGCCAGACCAGGAATCTCGGCGGGCATTTCCGACTGCCATGAATATGAGCCTGTCTCAACAACAAGACTATTCCAAGTTACGCTGCGGAACGATAAAGGAGAGAGCTCATGTGGATCGTTGAATTGCTGATCGTGCTGTTCTTCATCTGGCTGGGGGCGCGCCTGGGGAGCATCGGCATCGGTTTCGCCGGTGGCTTCGGCGTGCTGGTCCTGGGGCTGTTCGGTGTCAAACCGGGCGCCATCCCGACAGACGTCATTCTCATCATCATGGGGGTTATTGCCGCCATCGCCTCGATGCAGGTGGCAGGCGGGCTCGACTATCTGGTTCACATCGCCACCAAAATACTGAAAAAGAATCCGAAGTATATCACGTTTCTTGCGCCGATGGTCACCTATACCATGACCCTGTTCGCCGGAACGGGTCACACGGCCTTTTCGACCCTGCCGGTGATTGCAGAAGTAGCCAAACTGAACGGCATCAGACCGTCACGGCCGCTCTCCATCGCCACCGTTGCCTCTCAGATCGCTGTCACTGCGTCACCGATTTCGGCTGCCGTGGTTTTCTTTTCCAAGGAGCTGGAAAAATACGGGGTCGATTACGTCAAGCTGCTGATGGTGGCGATTCCGAGCACTTTTATAGCGTGCATGCTCGGCGCAGTCGTGGCTAACTTCATGGGTAAGGAGTTGAAGGACGATCCGATCTTTCAGGAGCGTCTTGCCAAGGGCCAGGTCAATATGAAGGCTTCTTCTGACGGGGAGAAGGAGATTACTTCCGAAGCCAAGCGGTCCGTGCTGATCTTCGCCATCTGTCTATTTGGTGTGGTGTTTTACGCCCTGGCCATCAGCCCGACGTTTGCCCTCATCACGAAACCGGTTCTTACCCGGGACGATGCGATCATCTCCTTCATGCTTGGCGCAGCCACCCTGATCTGCCTGTTCTGCAAGGTCGACGCCAAGAATATCCTCAACGCGGCGACCTTCAAATCGGGGATGAGCGCCTGCATCTGCGTACTGGGGGTCGCCTGGCTCGGCACGACCTTTGTGGCGGCGCATATGAAGGAGATCAACGTCTTTGCCGCCAACCTGCTCTCTTCGTACCCCTGGATGCTGGCCGTGGTCCTTTTCTTTGCCGCCATGCTGCTCTATTCCCAGGCGGCGACCACCAAGGCGCTGATGCCGGCGGCGCTGGCTCTCGGAGTCAGTCCGGTCGCGGCCATCGCCGCCTTTTCCGCAGTCAGCGCACTGTTCGTGCTGCCGACCTACCCGTCCCTGATCGCTGCCGTCGAATTCGACGACACCGGTTCGACCAGGGTGGGCAAATACGTCTTTGACCACCCGTTCCTGATCCCCGGAACCTGTACTATTGCCTTTGCGGTGGCCCTGGGCTTCGTGTTCGGCGGCATATTCCTGTGACCACAAACCGGGTAATCCGGTTAAAACTTCTGAATAAAGGAGAAACAACATGTCGATTCTTGAGCAATTGCTTGTAACTGCTGCAGCCAGTACCGGAATTTCCCAGAATGATCTGATTTTCGTTTTCGGCAAGGGGGAGCGCAAAATCTACGCCGCCGGTGAATACCTTTTCCATGAATCTTCACCACGTCTTTGGGCCGGAATCATCGAGGCGGGGGAAGTCAAGATCGTTCGCGGCCTGCACGGTTCCACCACCCATCTTTCCACTCTGGCCATGGGGGCTATGATCAGTGAAGGGGCCCTCCTCGACGAAACTCCTCATTCCACCAGCGCCTTCACCCGTAACGGGGCGACCGTCTGGCAGGTGCCGCGTTCAGTCTGGGAGTCGGTGCAGCAGAACGATCCCGGCATCTTCTATCGTCTTGTCGCCAGGGTGGCCCAGCGGCAGGCAGAACGGCTGCGCTTCGCCGCCGAACAGCTGGCCGGCCAGTCCGGTCCTGGCGCCCTGACCACCGCCGTGCGCCGTGAGCACGACCTGCTGGGTGAGCGCGATGTGCCGCTTTCAGCGTATTTCGGTGTTCAGACGCTGCGCAGCGTTGAGAATTTTCCAATCTCCGGAATGCCGCTGAAGAATTTTGCCCATTTTGTCGATGCTCTTGCCATGGTTAAAAAGGGCTCTGCCCAGGCCAATTGTGAACTGGGTGTACTGGCAAAGGAAAAGATGGAAGCCATCTGCGCTGCTTGCGATGAGATCCTTGCCGGCAAGCTGCACGACCAGTTTGTCGTTGATATGATTCAGGGTGGTGCCGGAACCTCTACCAATATGAATGCCAACGAAGTCATTGCTAACCGGGCACTGGAGATTATGGGCCACAGCAAAGGCGAGTACAAGTTTCTCCATCCCAATGATGATGTCAACTGCTCCCAGTCGACGAACGATGCCTATCCGACTGCCATTAAGCTGGCCGTCTACTTCTCCATCAAGGACACCCTGGGTGCGCTTGGCGAGCTTCAGGAAGCACTCTTGGCAAAGGAGCAGGAGTTTGCCACTGTGCTGAAGATGGGTCGGACCGAGAATCAGGACGCTGTGCCGATCACCCTTGGACAGGAATTTGGTGCTTACGCCAAAATGATCGAAGGCGCCATGGCCAGTATGAAGCGCGGCGCGGATGAGCTTCTGGAGATCAATATGGGGGCTACTGCCATCGGTACGGGGATTAATGCCCCTCCGGGGTACGCCGAACTTGTCACTAAAAAACTGGCGGCAGTCTGCGGGTTGCAGGTCACCAAAGCCGGTAATATGGTCCAGGGAACTCAGGATGCCGGCGGTTTTGTCCAGATGTCATCCAATATGAAGCGGGCAGCGGTGCAGCTCTCCAAGATCTGCAACGATCTGCGCTGGATGGGTTCAGGCCCACGCTGCGGTCTGTATGAAATCCGCCTCCCGGCAATGCAACCAGGTTCATCTATTATGCCGGGCAAGGTCAATCCGGTTATACCGGAGATGGTCAGCCAGGTCTGCTTCACAATCATCGGCTATGATGTGACTGTTGCCATGGCCGGAGAGGCAGGAGAACTTGAACTGAATATGGCTGAGCCGATCATGGCATACTGTCTGCTCCACGGCCTGATGATCCTCAAAAACGCGTGCCTTACTCTGACCAGTCGCTGCATCGTCGGCATTAAGGCCAATGAGAAACGTTGCCTTGAAATGGTGCAGAACAGTATCGGTCTTGTGACGGCACTCAATCCGGTGCTTGGCTATGAAAAGTCAGCGGCCATTGCCAAAGAGGCGCTGGAAACTGATGGCAGCGTTTATGATCTGGTTCTGAAAAAAGGGTGGTTGACCAAGGACGCGCTTGACGATCTCCTCAAACCGGAGAATATGACTCAACCCCGTTCTCTGCCGAAGTAACAAAAACGTACGTAATTTATTTTCAACCGGGACAAGTCTGCACGACTGTACCCAATAACCCCCAAAGGAGAAGTCTGAATATGAAGAAACTGATTGTTGTTGCTGCATCCCTTTTTACCCTGTCACTTGCGGCTGTATCGATTGCCGAAGATGCAAAACCGGTCGCAGAAACAAAGAAAGCTGCAGAAGGCAAAAAACCTTCCGTAAAAAAAGAGAGAACTACTCAGGTGACTGCAACGGTAGAGGCAGTTGACCTTGAAAACCGCATAGTTACGGTCAAGGGGCCTGAAGGCAATATCGTCGACATCAAGGCCGGCGATCAGGTCAAAAATCTTGCTCAGGTCAAGGTTGGTGATACGGTTAATATTACCTATTACGAGTCGATAGCCGTGAAAGTATACAAAGCTGGCGAAGCACCGAAGGAAAACACGGCAGCACTCGGCGCAGAACGCCTTGCCAAGCCAGGTGAAAAGCCGTCAGGTATCGCTCGCGCTCAGGTTACCATCACGGCCACTGTCGAGTCGATCAGCCCGAACAAAACAACCGCTACCCTGAAGATGGCTGACGGGAAATTCAAGGTAGTCAAGATCGAAAACAAGAAAAATCTTGATAATGTAAAGGTCGGCGACGAAGTGGTTATTACCGTTACCGAGACATTGGCAATTGCAGTAAAACCGGCAAAAACGGCAAAGAAGAAGTAAAGGTAGATTGCGGGAGGCGGTATGACGGGGTTAGAACTGGATTTCAGGAGCCTTGAGAGTGCCGCCTCCATTCACCGGTAAAAACACATTTTTTAAGTGACTACCTTGTGAGTCTTGTTTACGTGTTGAAGCAACTTACAAGAGAGTAGACAGAGTTATATAGGGTAGGTTCACTGCCATGACCACACAGAAGATCGATTTCAATATTGAGAACCTTGGCGAGTGTCGCTTCCCTTCACCGATGCTTGAAGGACGCTTTATCGCTGCCGGGGAACGGATTATGTATCACTCGCGCTTTGAGGAGATCAAGCCGTATCTGGCCGCTGGAGAGGAGCCGCCGTCACTGGAGTTGGCCGGCCCGCGGGACAGGATATTCTTTGACCCGACGACTATTGCCTGCGGCATTGTTACCTGCGGAGGCCTTTGCCCAGGAATTAACGACGTGATCCGCGCCGTGGTGCTGAGCCTCAACCATCACTACGGTGTAGGTAAAATCTACGGTTTCCGCTACGGCTATGAAGGGCTGGTGAAGCGACTCGGCTTTGCTCCCCTTGAACTGACTCCGGCTTCAGTGAGCCAGATCAGCGAACTGGGGGGGACGATTCTCGCCTCCTCCCGGGGACCGCAGGATCCTGCCGAGATGGTGGACTACTTGAAAGAACTGGGCATCGGCATTCTCTTTGCCATCGGCGGCGACGGCACCCTCAAGGGAGCTGCTGCCATTGCGGCTGAGGCACGCCGGCAGGGCTACCAGCTCAGCGTCATCGGCATCCCCAAGACCATTGATAACGACATCTCTTATGTCCAGAAAACTTTCGGTTTCGAGACTGCCGTGGCCGAAGCCCATCGCGCCATCTACGCAGCGCACACCGAGGCCACCGGCGCGCGCAACGGCATCGGTCTGGTAAAGCTTATGGGGCGCGACTCCGGCTTCATCGCCGCCTTTGCATCCCTGATTGACAGCCAGGTTAATTTCTGTCTGATTCCTGAGTCTCCCTTCACTCTTGACGGCCTGCTGCGCTCTTTGGGTGAGCGGCTCCAGCAACGCGGTCATGCAGTGATCGTGGTGGCTGAGGG
Source organism: uncultured delta proteobacterium (assembly GCA_963787125.1). GTDB lineage: Bacteria > Desulfobacterota > Desulfuromonadia > Geobacterales > DSM-12255 > VEOV01. Next base: position 58,045 of record CAWBBV010000006.1, on the reverse strand, counting down.
TGCGGGGCAGGAGTTGCTGGCAGCCTCGGCGGAGCGCGATGCTTCGGGAAATGCCAAGCTCGGCGATATCGGCACATACCTGCGTGATGTCATCAAGGGGCGTTTTACCAGTAGCGGGACAGAGTGCAATCTCAAATACATCGACCCCAGCTACATAATTCGCAGTCAGCCGGCCAATCCTCATGACTCCGGTCTCTGTCTGTTGCTGGGGCACAATGCAGTGCATGCGGGGATGACGGGAAGAACCGATATGGTAGTCGGTTTCTGGAACCATCAGTTTACCCATGTGCCTATTTCCCTGGCGACCAGCATCAGAAAGAAAATCGCTCCCGATGGTTGGCTCTGGAGCAGTGTGCTCGCCTCCACCGGGCAGCCGAGAGCCATGTAGTCTACGTTGCCATAATTCAATCAACCATTACAGGAGTGAAATATGCATTCTAATGATTCTGAAGAAAACAGCTGTTCACGCCGGGGATTTCTGACTAAATCAACTTCTCTTTTGGTCGGCGGTGCCGTAGGTGGCGCCGTGCTCACCTATGCTGCCTCGGGTCAGGCCAAAACCGCTGATCCAGCTCCCGCGGCGCCGCCACTTCCCTGGAAATGGGTCAAGCTTGATCCCCTGGAAGCTGGCCAGAGAGCCTATCGCAATTACTTTGATGGCGGCTGTGGTCACACGACCTATTTTGCCCTGCTCAGCATGCTGCGCGAGAAGGTCGGTTATCCCTGGACCACGCTGCCCGACCGGATGATGATGCACGGCGCGGCCGGTTACGCCGGTCACGGCACGCTCTGCGGCGCCCTCGGCGGAACCTCTTTGATCATCAACCTGGTGGCCTACAAGGATGCCAAGGACCCGATGTACACCCAGTTGATCGACCGGCTCTACTACTGGTATGCCAAGCAGGATTTCCCGAGTACCATGTTTGACGATAATTCAAAAGTTCCGAATCAGATCAAGGTCACGGCTAAGTCGCCGCTTTGTCACACCTCGGTTTCGAGTTGGACACTGGCAGCAGGTGCTGAGGTAACCTCGAAAGAGAAGAAGGAACGCTGCGCCAAGGTATCCGGTGAAGTAGTCTACATCACGGTCAAAGCTCTCAATGAATACTTCGACGGCAAGTGGACACCGCCGCTATGGGAACCTTCCAAAGAGGCTGCGTATTGCGTGAGCTGCCATGGCCCGGCTGATATGTCGCACTCGAAAGAGGGCATGAATCAGCAGCAGGGGCATATGGAATGTAAACTGTGTCATGGTGACCATACAAAGGTGACGAAAAAATAAACCAGATGTCTTCTTCTGTGCGGATTTCGGGGAGATATCCGTAGTGATAAGGGCCACCCCAGAAGGATTGCAAGATTTGTCAAGCAACGGCATTTACCCGCATCCCACCGTACGAAAGGAGGAATCAACAGATGATTAAACGGTTCAGAACCATTTCGACACTGCTTCTCGCTCTGGTCATCACACTGTTTCTGACCGCTCCGCGTCCCGCTCTGGCGGCTGACACGGCGGCAATCGAGCGTGATTCGCAAGCAGCTCTCGCAAAACTGTATGATACGACTACAGCAGCCAAGACCCTCGGAGAAAAAGCAAAAGCAGTCCTGGTCTTCCCCAGCATTCTGAAGGCCGGCTTGATTATCGGCGGTCAGGGCGGCAATGGCGCTCTGTTGGTGGACGGCAAAGCCGTGGCTTATTACAACATCGCGGCAGCATCCTACGGTCTCCAGGTCGGTGTGCAGGAGTTCGGCTATGCCATGTTCCTGATGACAGACTCTGCGCGTGCCTATATGGATAAGAGCGACGGCTGGGAAGTGGGGGTCGGACCGACTATAGTCGTTGTGGACGAAGGTGCTGCCAAGTCGTTGACAACCACTACTGCCAAGGACGACGTCTATGCCTTCATCTTTAGCCAAAAGGGTCTGATGGCCGGTCTCGGTATCCAGGGTTCCAAGATTACCAAGCTCAAGCCGTGACCATGCGCGGAAAGAGGGGAGAGCTGAAAGTTTGAAGAGTAGTAAACTGAGCTGCATTGCTCGGTAAAAAAACCAGGAGGAATTGATTATGAAGAGTGTTATTCGTCTGAGCATTTTGATGTGTGCCCTTGTAATGGGTGGAACTGTCTTCGCTGCAACCGGTAGCGATGTGACGATCGGTACTACCAAGGCCGGCGTAACGGTCACCGTAGACCGGATCATTAAAGAAGGCAGGGCTCTGGTGAGTGTTGATGACGCGGCAAAGCAGCCACTGCTCGGCCTGGGGGCCGATGATTTCACCGTGAGCAAGGGAGATCTGAAGGGTAAAGTCGTCTCGGTGATGTCGGTTGCTGAGACCAAGGATGTGCCGGTCAACATCGTCATGGTGCTGGACAACTCTTTCTCAATGGAAGAAAGCGACTCTGTCAAAGCACTCCTGGCCGGCGTCGACAAGGTTTTGAAGGTTGTCCGTCCGATTGATACGGTGTCTATGGTGGTCTTCGACAAAAAACTCACCACCAAGGTGGGTGGCCGCGATCTCCGGGTACAGACGTTCAAATCCAGCGATACCAGCAAACTGCGGGCGTTCGCCAAGAAAGCCTACAGCAATCAAGGCATTACAGCTAAAACTACGCTCTATGAGGCGATGCTGGCCGGACTTGATATCGTTGGCAAGTCGCCGGCTACAAACCCTCGCATCATGATAGTTTTTTCCGATGGCGAAGATCTGAACAGCAAAGTCAAGAGCGAAGACGTCGTCAATGCGGCAAAGAAGGTAGGCAAGTTCAACGCCTACACCATCGACTATATGAAAGGTCCTGATACGGACAAATTCCTGACAGCATTTGCAACCGAAAACCGCGGTAAGGTCTGGAAGACCAAATCAAAAGTTGAGCTGACTCCGATTTGGGAAAATGTCGCAACAACCCTTGACTACTCTTATATCCTCAACTACGTATTCATTCCCCCACATGTTCCGCAACCAGTTGTCATGATATTTCCGGAGGTAGCGCTGTTTGATTTTGACAAGGCTGATCTGAAGCCTTCAGGAAAAGAGCAAATCAAGGCATATCGCGAAGATGCAAAGTCGGGTCTTAGTCGTGCCGACAAGATCAGAATTACCGGTCACACCGATAATATCGGAAAAGCCGATTACAATATGAAGCTGTCACAGAAGCGTGCCGAGGCCGTGAGCGCTTACCTGAAAAGCATTGGTGTCACAGTGAAAATGGAAGTTGTTGGCGAAGGCCTGAGCAGGCCAATATTTGATAACAGAACGCAGGAAGGCCGGGCCCAAAATCGCCGGGTAGAGATCGAAGTGTTTGGTTTGGAAAAATAAGCAGGTAAGAAGCATAGAGGTCAGGCTGCCACGTTGACATCGCATCTCCCCGTTTTTATTGCAACTGGGGGAGATGTGATGTCTTTGCCACTTCTAATTATTTATATGGAGGAAGCGTGGACTTTTTCATACGATTGCAGCGGCCTGAACGCATTACGAAGCGCTCTTCGATTTGGAGCGTTTGGTGGCGATTGGTGCTGGTTGCCCTGGCGCTTGCCATGGCCGCATGCAGTCCGGTTGCAGAACCGGCGAAGCCCCAGGCGGACAGCAGTGGTTGGCGGGAATTCGAAGGCTCCTGGAACGCCGCCGGCAGCCGCCACACCATTCCCCTGGGTGCAGATCGCCGCGGTTCAATTATAGATTTGAAGGGGTCGATGCTGCTTGCGGGCACCGGACGCCCCGGCGTTGGTTTCCGCTCGGAAGTGATTGCGCTCAATGATAGCGCTACTGGACTTCAGGGCCGTAGCGTCTGGACAGACGAGCGGGGCGACCAGGTATTCAGCGAGCTCAAGGGGGAAGGCACCGCGGCGAAAAACCACATCACCGGGACCATACTGGGCGGCACCGGCCGCTATGCCGGCGTGACCGGTGCCTATGAATTCTCCTGGCAGTTCATGATCGAGGCGGAGGACGGCTCTGTTCAGGGTCGCGCTGTTGGCCTCAAGGGTCGCGTTCGGCCCGGTCAACCTACTGCAGGAGGTGCGCGGCCATGATCATACCTGGTCTGCTCCTGAAACGTACGGCGCCCTTTGCGATTGCTCTTGCCATCTGGTTCAGCCCCGTGCCGGCAGGCCTTACGGCGCCTGCGTGGCACCTGTTCGCGGTCTTCGTCGCCGCCATCGCTTCCGTACTGCTGGGCGCTTTCCCGCTCCTTACGGCAGCTATGATCGCCGCGGGAACAGTTGTCCTGTCCGGAACGATCACCCCGGCGCAGGCCTTTTCCGGCTTTGCCAATTCGAGCGTGCTGCTGGTAATCATCGCCTTTATTGTCGCCCAGGCGGTGGTGAAATCGGGGCTGGGCCGCCGCATCAGCCTTTTCATGGTGAGCCACTTCGGTGGCTCTTCCATCGGTCTTGCCTACAGCATCGTGTTGACCGATGCCGCCATTGCCCCGGCTTTTCCCAGCAACACGGCGCGCGGTGGTGTGCTCTACCCGATCGTGCTGTCAGTGGCAAAGGGGGCGGGCTCCGAACCCGACAGCCCCGAGGGGCGACGCCTTGGCGGCTATCTCATGTTCTGCACCATGGCAAGCCTGGCGGTCTCCTCTGCCCTCTGGATGACGGCGACCTCGGCTAACCCCATTGGCGTGCAGATCGCGCGGCAATCCGGGCTGCAGATCAGTTTCGGCTCCTGGTTTCTTACCGCCAGCGTTCCGGCGCTTATCGCCATCGCTCTTCTGCCCCTGTTTGTCGCCAGGCTCTTTCCGCCCGGTGTCGGCGCTACACCCGAGGCACCGCTGGCGGCGCGCGCGGAAATCGCCGGCATGGGGCCGATGTCTCGAGACGAGTGGATTACGGCGGTGACGTTCGTGGTAATGGTCGCCGGTTGGGTGTTTGCGGACAGCCTGAAACTGAACGTGACCAGCATTGCCTTCCTGGGTTTTGGTGTGCTGCTGCTGGCTGGCGTGCTGACGATGGATGACATTGCCAAGCAGGGTGACACGCTGGCGACCTTTCTCTGGCTGGCAGTTCTTTTCGCCCTGAGCGGCCAACTGAACGAGCTCGGCTTTATGGGTTACGCAGGAGAGCGCCTCGCCTCGCATCTGGGCGGTATGTCCTGGCTGACGCTCTATGTCACCCTGGTTGCCCTCTATGTTGCCATCCACTACATGTTTGTCAGTCAGTCTTCGCAGGTGCTGGCGCTGCTCGGCGTCTTCCTTGACGTGGGTGTGCGCGGCGGGGTGCCGGCGCCGCTGATGGCCTTCGGACTGCTCTTCGCGAGCAGCTATTTCTCGGTGATTACACCTCAGGGTGGCAGCCAGAACATCATCTTTGCGGCGAGCGGCTATCTCACTCAGCGTGAGCTCTACAAAATGGGGCTCATTACCACCCTTGCCTTCATGGCGGTGTTCCTGCTGATTGGTACACCGTGGGTACTTTTCGTTACTGGTTGAGGACCACCGCCACGTGCGATCTGTCGAGAAGGCATTATCAAGGTCAAATGAATCATCAGGTCTGACACAGTGAAAAATTATCCGGCTCAAGCCATGACAGTAGTTGGAGCAGTTGCCGGATCAGGGAGGTATTACTGACCATGTTCAAAAAAATATTTCCCATACTCAATTGGTTGCCGTCCTATCAGAAGGAATGGCTCCGTTATGACCTTGTCGCAGGATTAACAGCTTCGGCGGTGGTTATCCCCAAGGCAATGGCTTACGCCGCTATTGCCGGTCTCCCCTTGGTAGTCGGTCTCTACACGTCCCTTATCCCCCTGGTGGTGTACGCCATTATGGGGACATCGCGGCCTCTTAGTGTCACCTCCACTTCGACAATTGCCATACTTTCGGCAGGTGCCATTGGCCAGGTTGCGGCGGGCGGTGACCCCGCCGCACTGATTGCGGCGGCTGCCACGCTGTCGCTCCTCACCGGGGCATTTCTGCTGCTGTCCGGCCTGTTTCGCCTCGGCGTGGTTGCCAATCTGATCTCCGATCCGGTGCTCACCGGGTTCAAGGCGGGCATCGGTGTGATCATCGTTCTGGATCAGTTACCCAAACTCCTGGGGATACATATCACTAAGGCCGGTTTCTTCCGGGATATTTTCTCAATCGGGCAGCATCTGCCGGAAACGTCACTGCCGACCCTGTTGCTGGCTCTGGCAATGCTGGCACTGATGCTCGGCCTGGAGCATTTTGCACCGAAGGTGCCGGCACCGCTGGTTACTGTGGCTGCCGGTATTGCCGTTTCAGCCCTGGTCGGGCTTGACAGGTTCGGTATTGCCCTGGTGGGGAAGGTCGCAGCCGGCTTGCCCTCCTTTGCTCTTCCCGATCTTTCCCTGGTGGAGCAGCTCTGGCCGGCAGCCCTGGGTATTGCCCTGATGAGTTTCGTCGAAACAGCAGCTGCGGGCCGGGCGTTCATCAGGCGCGGCGACACGGTTCCTGACGCGAATCGTGAACTGGTGGCAACCGGTATGGCAAACCTTGTCGGCAGTCTCTTCCATATCATGCCGGCTGGCGGCGGGACATCGCAGACGGCAGTCAACAACAGCGCCGGCGCGCGCAGCCAGGTGGCAGGGCTGGTGAATGCTGCGGTTGTCGTGGCCACACTCCTTTTCCTTGCCCCGCTTTTCGGCCTTATGCCGCATCCAACTCTGGCTGCCGTTGTTGTTATCGCCAGTGTCGGTTTGATCAGCCCGGCAGAGTTTCGTGCCATTCTGAAAATCCGCTCCATAGAGTTTCGCTGGGCTCTCACTGCCGTGGCAGGCGTGCTGCTGCTCGGCACTTTGCAGGGAATTCTGGTGGCGGTGCTGATATCGCTCTTGGCGCTCATCATCCGTGCCAACCTCTACCCCATTCTGGTCCTCGGGCGCAAGCCCGGCACCAATGTGTTCCGGCCTCTCTCGCCGGAACACCCGGAAGACGAAACATTCCCCGGCATGCTGTTGCTTCGGCCTGAAGGTGCGGTATACTTTGGCAACGCACCGCGTCTTGGTCAGAAGATACGGGCACTGATGCGCGAGTCAGCGCCGAAAGTGCTGGTTCTTGATTTAAGTGCGGTGCCCAGCCTGGAATACACAGCTTTGAGGATGCTGACTGACGGTGAGGAGGAAATGCGCGAGGAAGGGACCATGCTCTGGCTGGTGGCAATGAATCCTTTGGTTCTGACGGTTGTTCAGCATTCATTACTCTGGGAGCGGTTGGGCCGGGAGCGGATGTTCTTCACTATTGAACAGGCGGTTGAGAAGTATCAGAAAGAATACGGCATATAGCTGTCTAAAACGAAAAAAGGAGTTTGATCATGAGTGCAGAGAAGAAAGATAAAAAAAAGAAAAAAGCAAAGAAACCGGCTGAAGTGTCCGTTAAGGAATTGAATATCGACAGTGTCGCTGCGACCGCTGTTGACGCAACAGGAGAGAAGCCGAGTAAAAAGTCCAAGAAAAAGTCCTACGAGAAGGAGATGGCCAAACTGCATGTGGAGCTGGTCAAGCTGCAGGAGTGGGTCAAACTCAAAGGGCTTAAGGTCTGTGTTGTTTTCGAGGGGCGTGACGGCGCCGGCAAGGGGGGGACCATCAAGGCGATCACCGAGCGGGTCAGCCCGCGGACATTCCGGGTAATCGCCCTGCAGGCACCTAACGAGCGGGAAAAAACACAGATGTATTCCCAACGCTACATGCCCTACCTGCCGGCAGCCGGCGAGGTGGTCATCTTTGATCGCAGCTGGTACAACCGGGCCGGGGTGGAGCGGGTTATGGGTTTCTGCACGGAGAAAGAGACGACACGCTTTCTGGAACTCGTGCCTCATTTCGAGAAACTGGTGGTCGAATCCGGCATCATTCTCCTCAAATACTGGCTCGAAGTAAGTCCTGAGGAACAGACGAGACGCTTGTCAGGCCGTATCGACGACGGTCGCAAGATCTGGAAGCTTTCCCCCATGGACGTTGCCTCTTATACTCACTGGGACGACTATACAAAGGCGCGCGACGAAATGTTTGTGGCGTCCGATACCTCCTGGGCACCCTGGTATGTGGCTAACTCCGAGGACAAGAAGAAAGTGCGACTCAATATCATCTCTCACCTGCTCAGCAAGATCCCGTACAAGGAGGCGCCGCGGGAAAAAGTGAAATTGCCAAAGCGGCAGATAGGTAAAAAGTATCAGTCGCCCGACTACCCGTTCAAGTTTATCCCCGAGGCATATTGATGCCGTTCATCCATGGACGACATCAGTCTGGATCACTCGCTCTGCAGATTTAGGTAAAAAAGGAGTTGTTCGATGGCCAAAGGAATGAAAACTATCTGCAAGTGGGAGAAGGATGAAGTCAGGGATGACCTGGAAAAGCTGAAGGAGCTCGTCAATCCGCCACACTTCATCTGCCGCAAATGCGGTCGGGTGGCAAAAGAGAGCGACTACCTCTGCAAGCCGGTCGAAATGTGAGTGAGATGATGGCGCAGATAGTCGGCATCATCCAGGTGAAGGGCGGGGTAGGGCGGTCAACCATAGCAACCAATCTGGCGGCTGTTTTTTCACTCAAACAGCCGACGGCACTGATTGACTGTGACCTCCCCCAGGGGACAAGCGCTTCATGGTACGCTGTGCGAAACTCGGAAGTGGCGTCTGCCAACCTCACTCTCGCTACCGCTGGTGATTATCGTGAACTGGTCAGTTTGGCTCAGGAGCTCTCGAAGACGCACCACTACATTGTTATAGATGCGCCACCACGTATCGCCGAGATGACCCGGGCTATCATTGTCATGAGCAGACTCAGTCTTATTCCGCTGGGGGCCAGTGCTGCGGAAATATGGTCAACGCAGGATCTGCTGAAGACTATCAGTGCGGCACGTGAATTCCGGGCTGATATCGACGCCCGCATCGTCTGGAACCGCTACCGGGGCAACACCCGGGAGGCGCTTGAGGTGAGCGGGGCGGCCCGCACAGAATTGGGGCTGAAGGAACTGACTGCCCGTCTCAGCTATCGAGTGGCCTATAGCGAGGCTCTGGCAAGAGGTCTGTCGGTAGATGAGTGGCTGGACAGGGTCGCCCATGCCGAGATTCTGGCGCTTGCCGCCGAAGTGAAAAGTATTCTCAAGGAGAAGGGGCAATGACGCGCGCCAAGACCAAACCATCCCTGCATAAACCGGTTTTCGACGCAGACAGTATTCTCCGCTTTGCAGCCCTTGGGACTCCAACGGCTGGTGGCGATCCGGAGCGGACCAGTGTCACTCTTGCGCTTAAAGCGGAGGTCGTTGCCCGGCTCAAAGCTGAAGCGGCACGGAAGGAAAAGACGCTTGAGCAGATTGTGGAAAAACTTGTCACCAAGCACCTGGGCAAGCATTGAAAGGCAGAGCTGTGACTAAACCGAGAAACAGAATAGAGCTGACCTCCTCAGGTCTCATTGGAATCGCATTGTTATGAGCTATCATGTGCCAAAAATATTCAGCAAGTTGCATGACTCTTTGTGGGGAGAAAAGAGACTTTCCGTATTTCTCTATCTCCTCTTTCTTGCCTTTTTTCTCGCACCTTTTGTTGACTCCGTGCCGGCACGCCTGCTGACAAGTCTGTTTCTTACACTTTTCATGGTTTTCGGGGTCATCAGTATGTCGTTACACCCGGCTATAAGGTTTCTAGCCGGTATTGTTGCGGGCATCGCTGTCGTGCTGCGCTGGATGATGCATTTGGCGCCGACGCCGGTAATTTTCCTCTGGGGCGGGTTCGCAACGTTCATTTTCATGATCATACTGACTATGGTGTTTCTCCGCAAAGTGTTCCAAGAAAGTGGCCCGGTGACGGTTGATAAAATCAAGGGGGCTATTGCCGTCTATCTGCTGTTCGGTTTGACCTGGTCAACTCTTTATGGCCTCCTTGACCAGATACTGCCCAACGCCTTCAGCCTTCCCGCAGCGGGGGTATTGTTCAGTGCGGAACGTCAGCAGATCCTGACCTACTTCAGTTTTGTTACCCTGACTACGGTCGGTTATGGCGATATTACTCCAACCCACGATGTGTCACGGATGTTTGCCATTATGGAGGCTTTGTGCGGCCAGCTTTATCCTGCCACTCTTCTGGCACGGCTGGTTTCCCTTGAAGTGATGAACAGGGATAAAGGTTAATACGGGCAGTCTCAACAATTGCGATCGTGATGGCGATTATTCCAGTCAGCGGCACGGCTTGCATTTAAATAAACGGAAGGTATAAATGAGCAAAAATAGTAAATTGGCATGCAATTCCAGTTCAGTCAAAACGGTCAATGAGCCTGTAAACCAGAGCGAAGCAAGCGTGATTGCTCCGGTTGCCGAACTGTCAAGCGCGATTATAGTGCCTGCATCTAATCCGGAAGAGCTAAAGCCGAGACGCGGCAGAAATCTGTATGCCGTCCCCATGGCAAAACCTGAGTTGTCCGCTCAGTTACAGACAACCAAGCCGGAGCCAGTCAGGCAAAAGGCGGGCCTGGAGAGGAAACAGCAACAATTCGTCAATCTGAACGATTCTGCTCTCTACCTGAACCGGGAACTGACCTGGCTGGAGTTCAATCGCCGGGTTCTGCACGAAGCCGAGGACGAGCGGACACCATTGCTGGAGCGGTGTAAATTTGTTGCCATCGTCAGTTCCAACCTCGACGAGTTTTTCATGAAGCGGATCGGCGGTCTCAAGCAACAGGTGGAAGCCGGCATCCACACGCAGACCGTGGATGGTCGCACTCCCCGGCAGCAGATTGTCGATTGCTATGCGGTGGTTCACGATCTTGAGCGGCGCAAGGAAAAGCTGCTACAGCAGTTGTTAAAACTCCTGAAAATATCTGGAATAACCGTAAACTCCTACAAGGATCTCACCCCAAAGGAGAGGAAGAAGGTTGGGACCTACTATTATCAGAATATTTTTCCGCTGATAACTCCTCAGGTAATGGATCCTGCCCACCCATTCCCCTTTATATCCAACCTCTCCCTCAATATTCTTGTTAAACTGCACTACCGCAAGGATAAAGAGACTTCGCTGGCCCGGATCAAAGTGCCGGTCGGGGCGGGCATTCCCCGCTTTATCCGTGTTGCAGGCAGCGACACCTTTGTCCTGCTCGAAGAGGTTATCTGTCAAAATCTTGATATGCTGTTCCCGGGGATGGTAATTGTTTCCCATGAGCTGTTTCGAGTCACCCGTAACGCCAACACGGAGAGGAACGAGGAGCAGGCCGACGACTTGATGGCCTTGATCGAATCGGAACTGCGGGAACGGAAATTCGCGCCTATCGTCCGTATGGAGGTGCTGCAGCGCATGACGCCGTTGCATCGCGGCCACCTTGCTGCTGAGCTGAACCTGGATGAAGTCGCCGATGTTTTTGAAACGACCGGTATGCTGGCTATGCGCGACCTGATGGAGCTTGCCTCCCTTGATTATCCCCATCTCAAGGAAGCGCCGCACCAGCCGATTGACCATCCGCAACTGCTCAGTCCGCGCAGCATTTTTCACATTATCCGCGATGCCGGATCAATCCTGCTGCAGCATCCCTATCAATCATTCAGCACCTCTGTTGAGCGTTTTATTCAAGAAGCGGCGGATGACCCCAAGGTTCGGGCCATCAAAATGACCCTTTATCGCACGGCGACTGACAGCCGTATTGTCGATTTCCTCATTAACGCCGCTGAAAACGGCAAGCAGGTTGCGGTGGTGGTGGAGTTGAAGGCCCGCTTTGACGAAGCTGCCAACATCCGCCTGGCGGAGCGGATGGAGCAGGCCGGCATTCATGTTACTTACGGGGTGATGGGACTGAAAACCCACTGCAAGGTCATTATGGTGATTCGCAGCGATTATAATGGTCTGCGCCGTTACCTCCATTTCGGCACCGGCAACTATCACCACGGCACTGCCCGGCTCTATAGCGACCTGGGACTGTTTACCTGCGACGAAAAGGTTGGTCAGGATGTCACTGAACTGTTCAACTACCTGACTACCGGCTATACCCCCAAGCGTCACTACAGCAAAATCCTGCCGGCGCCCAAGCTTCTCAAAAAAGCGCTCATAGCCAGAATTGAACGGGAGATAGCAGCCCACCGGGAAAAGGATCCGGGACTGATCCAGTTCAAGATGAATGCGATGGATGATCCGGACATCGCTCGCGCCCTCTACCGTGCCTCGCTGGCCGGGGTGCGCGTCGATCTCATTATTCGCGACAGCTGCCTGCTCCGTCCTGGTCTGGCCGGGCTCTCCGAAAATATCCATGTTATCAGTATTGTCGGTCGCTTTCTTGAGCACGCCCGTCTTTATTATTTCCGCAACGGTGGCAAAGAGGAGTATCTGATCGGTTCGGCCGATGCCATGCAGCGCAACCTGGAGAGCCGGGTTGAGGTGGTGGTACCGGTGGAGCGCCTCAAACTGCAGCGGGAGCTGCGGCAGTTTCTCGACATACAGCTGACTGACCGGCGCAGCGCCTGGGATATGCAGCCCGACGGCAGTTATATTCAGCGAATACCTGCCAAAGGTGATGAAGCAAAGAGCTGCCAGCAAAGCCTTATCGAATTGTCAGCAAAGCTTCACCGGCAGGCTTCCCGGTTAAAGAAGCGCACGCTCAAAGGGTTAACAGCCGTCAAAGACTGACTTGGTTTTTTGTATCTCTGGTATAGGAGGCTGAACATGTTGAAACTGCTGCAATCCATTTTCGGCACAGCAAAGCAGGGGAGTTACCCGGAGTCACTTGTCAATGAAGCCATTGAACGGGCAGTGGACGGTACCGATCCGTGGCTGCGCTCGGTATCGGGCTATAAGAAAAAACTGCGACCGGCGGTGATTCAAGCCATTGATCACGTCGTAGCCCTGGTGAACGGTTTTCCCGCACCCCTGTCGGTGGCTTTGGGCAGCTTTGAAGATGATGACCGGCTCAAAGGTTTTTTTGTTTCCGGGAAACACTTGAAAAATGTTTTCAGTAAAGATCAGAACCTTGCCGAGTTTTTGGCGGGACCGGCTGGCGACTCGCCGCAGATTGTTGCCCTGCTGGCAATGGAGAAAGAGGAAAAAGTGATTTTCGGCGCCGAATTGGCGGGCGATATCATTATCCGCGATGTCCCCAAAATGACGGTCAGTTTCGACGGTCACCGTCTCGTCGACCCGGCAGCAGACGAGACTCAAGCACGCCGACTGCTGATGCGCCGGGCTTACGACCATCTGCTCAGTCTGGCGCTCAAGCGACTTGCCTTTGTGAAGTCTGAGCGGAAAGACCTGGAACGACGACGCACGTTGCTTCAGGCAAAGATGAACCTGCTTGAACGTGAGGGGTGGGGATTTGACCTCAGTACCGGGTCAACTGAAAAACTCGATGTTGCTGAAGTAGAAAAGCGTCTCGGGCAGATTGAAGCACAACTGCAGGAATTTGGCGGCGACGACCGCGAAAGTGAAGCCTATCTGCAGATCGTCACTGATGTGCTGGGAAAACCGGCCGAGTATCTGCTGGGGAAGGGCGCAACAATCTTCGTTGACAAGATGGCAATAAAGCATAATGAGGCATCCATTGACGCTCCTGCCTTGACGTTCACTGAACTGCGCAATGCGGAAGGACGCCAGTTGGTGGTGGTGCTGGTTTCTATTCCTGGTAAGGAGTTGCGGGAACTCTGTTAGAAAGCAATCAGTTGCTAGTTACAAGTTGCGATTTGAAAAAACGCAGCTGCTCCGGAAAACCATATTGACACTAGCCGATTAAAATATGATAAAAGATCACTGCACAAAGAGGGGGGTAAGATGAATAATTGTTTTTTTAGCCGGGTCAGCTCAGGGTCAGTCAGGGGTGCAGCGGGTGTTGCCGCGGTTGCCGTTACCTGTTTTGTCGCACTACTGGCAAGCGGTTGCAAGGAAAAGGTGCAGGCGCCACCACCACCGCCGCCGACGGTCGAGGTGACCCAGGTCGTTGCCAAAGACACGCCGATTACCATGGAATATGTCGCCCAGACCCAGAGCTCACAGCAGGTGAACATCCAGGCACGGGTGAACGGATTCCTCGAAAAGCGGGTCTACACTGAAGGGACCATGGTAAAGGCGGGTGACATCCTTTTCCTGATGGACAAGAAACCGTTCCAGGTCCAGGTGGATGCAGCAGCAGCGGCCCTGTCGCGGCAGAAGGCGGCCATGGAGACGGCCCGTCTCAACCTTGAGCGGACCAAACCCCTGACTGCCAAAAACGCCCTTTCGCAGAAGGACCTGGATGATGCCACCGGCGCCTACGAGTCGGCAGCAGCGGCAGTGGAGATAGCCAAGGCCCAGCTGCAGACGGCTCAGCTCAATCTTTCCTACTGCACGATAGCCTCACCGGTCAATGGCATTACTTCCTCGGCTCTACAGCAGGACGGCGCCTACCTCAATCAGACGAACAGCCTGCTGACGACTGTAGCGGTCCTGTCGCCGATGTGGGTCAACTTCAGCCTTTCTGAAAACGAGATCAAGACCTACCGCGACCAGGTTGAAAAAGGACAGATTCGTCCTCCGGCCGGGCAGAATTACGTGGTCGAAGTTGTCCAGGTCGACGGTTCCATCTTCCCCCAGACCGGACGGATAACCTTTGCCGATCCATCGTTCAACGCCCAGACCGGCACGTTCCTGATCCGGGCCAGCGTCAACAATCCCAAAGCCGCTCTTCGTCCCAACCAGTATGTCCGCGCCCGTGTCAAGGGTGCCATCCGGCCCAACGCGATCGTTGTCCCGCAGCGGGTGGTGCAGCAGGGGGCAAAGGGACATTTTGTCTGGGTCATAAGCAAGGAGAGCAAGGCGGAAGCCCGGCCGGTGTTGGTAGGCGACTTGATCGGCAGCGACTGGTTTATAACCGAAGGGCTCAAGGCCGGTGAACGGGTGGTGGTAAATGGCGGTCTGACGCTGCGCCCCGATGTGACGGTAACGATCAAGGTCCCTGCCGCCCCGCCGCAACCCGGGCAGCCGATTCCGGCTTCGGCCGCTGACACCAAGAAGGCTCCCGCCAAAAAGGGCAACTGACCGAGGAGGGTTACCATGTTTTCCAAGTTTTTCATCGAGCGGCCGATCTTCGCGACGGTCCTCTCCCTCATCATCGTCATTGCCGGTCTGGTGGCCATGAAATCCTTGCCGGTCGCCCAGTACCCGACGATCACACCGGTGACGATCCAGGTCACGACAACCTATCCGGGTGCCGACTCAAAAACGGTGGGCGATTCAGTGGCTGCTCCGATAGAGGCGCAGATCAACGGCGCCGACAAGCTGCTCTACATGACTTCGACCAGTTCCAACACCGGTCAGATGACCATCACGGTCTTCTTTTCCCTCGACACCGATCCGGACATCGCCCAGGTGGACGTCCAGAACCGGGTGAACCTGGCCATGCCGCAGCTCCCCGACGCGGTCAAGCAGTACGGCGTATCGGTGCAGAAGAAGTCGTCGAGCCCCCTGATGATTATCTCGCTGTTCAACAAGGACGGCCGCTACACGCCAGAATACGTGACCAATTACGCCAACGTCTACGTTCTTGATGCTATCAAGCGGGTGCCCGGAGCCGGCCAGGCCCAGATCTTCGGCGTGCCGGACCAGGCCATGCGTATCTGGCTGGACCCTGACCGGATGGCCTCCCTTGGCATCACCACCACCGATGTCCAGACTGCAGTCTCCAAGCAGAACGCCCTGTTCGGTGCCGGCCAGGTCGGTTCACAGCCGAGTGACAAGTCGGTGCAGCTGACCTTTCCGGTTGTGACCCAGTCGCCGTTCGTCAAACCCTCCGAATATGAGAACATTATCCTCCGTGCCAGTCAGGACGGCAGTGCCGTCGTCCGGGTCAAGGACGTCGCTCGCGCCGAGACCGGCCGCCGGCAGTACATCGACGACAACCGCCTGAACGGTGCGCCGGCCGCCCCGATCATCGTCTACCAACAGGCCGGCGCCAATGGTCTCGAGGTGTCCAAGGGCGTCCGCAAGACCATGGAGGAACTGAAGAAAACCCTGCCCGACGGCATTGAGTACACCATCGCCCTGGACACGACGGAGTTCGTGCGCCTCTCTATCAAAGAGGTTCTTAAAACCCTCTACGAGGCGATCATACTGGTCATTCTGGTCGTCTACCTGTTCCTGCAGAGTTTCCGCGCCACCATCATCTGCACGGTGGCTGTCTTTGTCTCGCTTATTGGCACCTTTGCCGGCATGCTGGCCATGGGCTTTTCCATCAACCTGCTGACCCTGTTCGGCATCGTCCTGGCGATCGGCATGGTGGTCGACGATGCGATCGTCGTCGTGGAGAACGTGGAAAGCAACATGATCAAGAAGCATATGCAGCCAAAAGAAGCCACCATCCTGGCGATGGAGCAGATTGGCACTTCGCTGATCGCGGTGGTTTTGGTTATGGCGTGTGTCTTCATCCCGGCCGCCTTCCTCCCCGGCACGACCGGCCAGCTTTACAAGCAGTTCGCCATCACCATCGTCGTGTCCGTAGCCCTTTCAGGGTTCGTGGCGCTGACCCTGACCCCGGCCATGTGCGGCGTTATGCTGAAGCATAACCCGCCGCCCCAGAAAGGCTTCTTCGCCTGGTTCAACCGGATGTTCGACAAGTTCACTCTCATGTTTGGCGATGCTGTGGTGCTGATGATCAAGCGGATGTCAGTGGCCTTCGTGCTGCTGGCCGTTATGATGTTTGGTCTGGTGCACCTGTTCAAAACGATCCCGACCAGTTTCGTCCCCAATGAGGACCAGGGCTATGTGTTTACGCAGATCATGCTGCCTGATGCCGCCAGTCTGAACCGCACTTCGGATATGTCCATGAAGGTGGACGCGCTGTTCGCCAAGAATCCGGCCGTGGAAAACCGGACGATGATCGGCGGCTACAGCCTGATCGACAGCCAGTACAAGCCGAATGTGGCAACTTTCTTCGTGACTCTCAAGGATTTCAAGGAGCGTTATTCAAGCAAGGAACGTGCGAAAAAGGAAAGTTCCGACGCTGTACTGAAACAGATAGGCGGCGCTGCGCGTGAAATCAAGGAGGGTGTGACCATCCCGATTCCGCCGCCGGCTATCCCGGGGATCGGCACCACCGGCGGCTTCGAGTTCTGGGTCCAGGACAAGTCGAGCGGTGATCCGGCCCGACTGTATGAGGTCACCCAGCAGTTCCTTGCCAAGGCCCGCCAGCGCAAAGAACTGGTCGGTCTTAACTCCACCTTCCGTGCTGCTTCACAGCAGCTGAAGGCCGAGGTCGACCGGGACAAGGCGGTGCTGCTCGGTGTGCCGGTTTCTGACGTCTACAGCGCGCTGCAGGCCCAGTTCGGTTCGATTCAGGTCAGCCAGTTCAACCAGTATAGCCGGATCTGGAATGTCATCCTCCAGTCCGACGCCCCCTACCGCAAGACTCCGTCTGACATAACGCGGCTCTATACCCGGTCGAACAATGGCCAGATGGTGCCGTTGTCTGCGCTGGTGACAACCAAATTCGTGACGAATCCCGATCTGGTGCCGCACTTTAACGGCTTCCCGGCTGCACAGGTGACCGGGAATGCCAGTGAAGGCTTCAGCTCGGGCGAGGCACTCAATGTGATGGAAGAAGTGGCCCGTGAAGCACTCCCGGCAGGCTACAGCTTTGCCTGGTCGGGCATGGCCTTCGAGGAGAAGAAATCGGGCAGTTCATCTGCCGCTGCCTTTGCCTTCGGACTGATCATCGTCTTCCTCCTGCTGGCCGCCCAGTTCGAGTCCTGGACCCTGCCCGGCTCTGTCATGACGGCGGTTCCGTTCGGTATCCTCGGCGCCCTCGGCTTCAACTGGATGCGCGGTCTCAACAATGATGTCTATTTCCAGATCGGCCTGCTGGTACTGATCGGTTTGGGGGCCAAGAATGCGGTCCTCAGGGTGACCTTTGCCGTCGAATTGCGCGAACAGGGCCTGTCAATTATGGACGCCACGATCCGGTCCGGCGAAGAGCGCTTCCGACCGATCATCATGACTTCGCTGGCCTTCATCTTCGGCGTGCTACCGCTGGCAATAGCCACCGGCGCCGGCGCCAATGCCCGCCATTCCATCGGTACCGGTATCATGGGGGGGATGATCGGTGAAGCCACCCTGGCAATGCTTTACGTGCCGCTATTCTTCTACCTTTTTGACAACCTCACCGAGCGCAACAAGGCGAAGAAATTGAAGAAAGCCGCCGCTGGAGGGCATCCACCTGATAGCCCCCATGACGGGAGCCTGCCGGAGAAGCATGATTCCGCTCAGGAAGGGGGACACTGACATGCGCAGAATACTTGTTATTGCTCTTGCAGGCTCTCTGGCTGGTTGCATGGTCGGCCCTGACTACCGCCGGCCGGAGGTGGAAACGCCTAAATCCTTCACCTACGAGGATAAGGAGGCCAAGGCCGCAGTGGACGCCGAATGGTGGAAGCAGTTTCAGGATCCGGTCCTTGACAGTCTGATTACCGAGTCCCTTACGAACAATAAGAACGTCAAAGTCGCCGCAGCCAACGTCGAGCAGGCTGCGGCCGTGCTCACTCAGGTTCGCTCCCCGCTTTTCCCCCAGCTGGGATATGGCGGCGGGGCTGACCGGCAGCGGGGCAGCGAGAACAATGCCTCGCCGTTTCCAACCGGTGTCAGTAACCCGAATAATTCGCTGCAACTTTTTGCCGGCGCAAGCTGGGAACTCGACCTGTGGGGTCGTGTCAGAAGGCTCGACGAAACTGCCCGGGCAAACCTGCTTGCCACCGAAGAAGCACGCCGTGGGGTGATCCTCTCCCTGGTCGCCTCGGTTGCGGTTGATTACCTGCAACTGCGCGGCCTTGACGAACAGTTGGCCGTAGCCAAAAGCAATCTGGCGGCCTACGCCGAGTCGGTGAAACTATTCGAATTGCAGTTCCAGTACGGCCAGATTTCCCAGATGAATGTCGAGCAGGCCCGTTCTCAGTACGAAACCGCAGCAGCTGCCATTCCGCAGCTCGAATCCCAGATCGTGCAACTTGAGAACGCCCTGTCGATACTGCTTGGCCGCAATCCGGGACCTATTGCCCGGGGCAAGACGATCCTCGATCTCATGTATCCTGCTGTTCCGGCCGGTTTGCCGTCCCAGCTGCTCGAACGCCGACCGGACCTTGCTCAGGCAGAGCAGAGCCTGATCGCCGCCAACGCCCAGATCGGAGCGGCCAAAGCGCTCTATTTCCCGACAATTTCCCTGACCGGCAATTATGGTTTTGCCAGCGCCAATCTCTCCGATCTTTTCAAGGGCCCGAGCCGGACCTGGAGTTACGGCGGTTCGATCACCGGGCCGATCTTCACCGCCGGAGCGATCTCCGGCCAGGTTGCGCAGACCGAAGCAGCAAGGAAGGCCGCACTCCTCAGCTATGAGGCAGCTATTCAAAATGCGTTCGCTGATGTGGAGAATTCTCTGGTGGTCCGCGAAAAGCTGACCAGGCAACTTCAGGCGCAGCAACGGCTTGTCAAGGCAAATAAGGAGTACGAGCACCTTGCAAAACTCCAGTTCGACGGCGGCTATGCTCCCTATCTCACCGTCCTTAATGCCCAGCAGCAGCTTTTCCCGGCCGAACTCAATCTGGCTCAGTTGCGTGCTGCACTCTTTATTTCCTATGCCAATCTCTACAAGGCCATGGGAGGCGGTTGGGTTGACAAGGCAGAAAAGGTTGCGTCGCTTATTGTCAGTGCAGGTTACCCTTGCATGGATGAGATTGAAAAATTCTGCAAGGAAATCCCGCCAGGCAAGGGTGAGCTGATTCTCTGTCTCTCCGGACACAAGCAGGAAATTGCCCCGATATGCCGGGAGAAAGTAGATAAATACAGTGCCCGACTGGAGGAAGCCCGGAGAATCTGCGCCACCGACATCGAGAAGTTCTGCCCGAAGGTAGTGCCTGGACAGGGGCGATTGTTGGAGTGTTTTAAGGAGTACGGTGACAGAATTTCATCAGCCTGTCGCGAACAGATTCAAATTTTTAGCTCCAAGGTAAGTCTGCCAGCAGCTCCTGAAAGCAAGGCAGGACGCTAGCATGCTCAATACCTTGCGACCATTCTTCCTGGCAGGTTTTCTACTGGCGGCAGTGCCTGCCTTTGGGGACAATAATCTGCCTACGTTACCCTCCGGTGGGCCACAGAGTCTGCCGTCAGTCAATACAAGCCCCTTGAGTAAGGCTGTGATGCCAGAACAGACGTTGACTGTCACCTGCTATCTCGGTAATCCGAACGACAAGCAGAGTCTTGGCAGCATCACCGTCAATAGTCCGGTGCTGGCCGGATCCACTTGCAACTCTTTTAATTATTCCTGCCAAGGGCGCTGTTTTGGCTGTTATTCCGATTTTGATCTGTCTGACGATGTCTGTGTTGATAACTCGGGCAAGAGATTTCTTAAATGACACCCTGAATAGTTATGCTTTAATTTTTTCACAGAATTCATCTACGCCTCTAATGAAGTTTCAATTACGGCTGAATTGAAAATATTTGAAACCGGTTTTGCGATAATTATCAGTGGTTAACTTGCCAGATATATTCCCTGATCCTACGGTCCGGTTCGCCCTTTGAGTACGAATTGATCAGAATGATTTTTACGATGAAGCGTGAGTTTTAAATCGCGAATTGAAAATGACCGGAGATCTCTGTTTATGAGAATTGTGGTGACCATTTCAGTCATATTTATGCTTGTGTCGTTAACTGCGTGCACGACATATTACGTTGTCAAAGATTCGGAAACCGGTGCTACTTATTATACTACCGAGCTTGAAGTGGTAAAGGGCGGCGCTTTAAAACTGACTGATCAAAAAAGCTCAGCAGTAGTTACACTTCAACACTCTGATGTTACGCAGGTTACCAGTGATGAATACAAGTCTGGATTGAATGTGCCCACACCAAAGAAGATCAAGCCTATTTTGCCGATCAACAGGGATGAAACAAACCTGGAAGAACCTTTGCAAAAATAGGAGATGATGTGGCTATTGAAGATAAAGTAGAGGAATTTATTCAGAAGGAATCATCTGCGGGCATTGTCCTCATGTTTGTGACAATCGCAGCGATGGTGCTTAAGAACTCACCTCTGACCAATGCCTATGATGCCTTGCTGCTCACCCCTGTTGAACTTAGATTCGGCGCTCTTTTTATCGGCAAGCCACTGCTGCTCTGGATAAATGACGGTCTCATGGCTGTTTTTTTTCTGCTTGTAGGACTTGAGGTTAAGCAGGAGATTGTTAATGGCCATCTTTCAACACTGCAAAAGGTAGCGCTGCCAGGAATCGCCGCATTTGGTGGCATGGTGGTTCCTGCACTGATTTACGCCGCATTTAACTGGAACGATCCGGTATCAATGAGAGGGTGGGCAATCCCGACAGCGACCGACATTGCTTTTTCTCTTGGAATACTCTCCCTTTTGGGTAAAAGGGTTCCGGTTTCTTTGAAAATATTTTTGATGGCGTTGGCGATAATCGATGATATCGGCGCAATTGTTGTTATCGCTCTCTTTTACACGGAACAGATTTCTATTATCTCAATCTCTTTTGCGCTTGCGGCCCTTGTCATCCTTGCTTTGATGAATATCGGCGGAGTGGTCAAAAGGGGCGCCTATATCATGGTCGGAGTTTTCCTCTGGGTGTCAGTTCTCAAGTCGGGAGTTCACGCAACCCTTGCTGGTGTTGCACTTGCCTTCATGATCCCGCTTGAGAGTAAAGATCGTCACGGCATTGTCCATACACTTGCCAAAAGTCTGGAAGACGATCTGCATATCTGGGTTGCTTTCATGATACTGCCACTTTTTGCTTTTGTGAACGCAGGTATTAACCTTCAAGAAATAGCTCTCAAGCAGATGTCTGGACCAGTACCTCTTGGAATTATGCTTGGTCTGTTCATCGGCAAGCAGTTTGGCGTCTTTGGCTTCAGCTGGGTTGCAATCAAGTTCGGCCTGGCAACCATGCCTAAAAATGCCGGCTGGAGGCAGCTGTACGGTGTTGCCCTCCTTACCGGAATCGGCTTTACAATGAGTCTCTTTATCGACGGGTTGGCTTTTAGTGATGGCAAGGTCTTCTCATATGCGGACAGACTTGGCATTATACTCGGTTCACTTTTTTCCGGTGTTGCCGGGTATTTGCTGTTGCTGAAAACAGAGAACAAAATTGAGGATTTTTCAATTTAAAGGCTAATATGACGAGAAAGAGCAAGTAATATTGCAACTGTCCCGAGTCCGAATCGGGTTCGAGGTAAAACCCACAGCCTCTGTTGCCGATGCTCTTCGAGTTTCACCTAAGAGGTTTTGTTGGTCGGAAAGCCTTTAATTTCGGTTGCGTTGTTTTTGACTGGTAACTGAAATGTCAAGCAGTTGCCTTGCTAGAATACCCCCTGCACACGTCTAGCCAGTCGAGCTATCGGCGGCCAGTCCTGGCTGGTTATGTCCTGACCGTGGGCAAGATTGTTGCGGAGAGACTCAAGATCTTTTATAGCTCGCTTTGCCGCTTTGTTGGAGAGGAATCCTGTACTTTCTATGAAGTCCGGCTTGTTTACGGCAATATGCAGTTTGTCTGAAAACTGAAGGCAATCAACCAGGTCTGCTTTTGTGCCGCGCTCATACCTCAACCTTTGTAGCTCAATCGCTTTTTCCAACCGCCCCTCTGTTAGAAAAGCTTGCCATTCATCATTCGGCCAGCTTGACTTTATATGTTTTACCATCAAGATCTCGATCAAAATGATAATCCCGAATAGCCACATTCGTACAACAGGTTTCTCAATATCCCGTCTGGTAATCACACCCACTGCTTCATTGTTAATCATGACAAAGCAGCACGAGAACATTGTTAATACATGGATAACTGTTGCCAGAGGAGTATCAAATTCAACCTGTTGCCGTTTTTCAATTGCTCTCAATACTACTCTGCCGGCACGAACATCCTCTTCCAGGAGATAGCGCTTTACAAGACCTTTGTCACGAACGCCAATCACTCCACTTTTTAGAGCAAGAATCTCGCTGAAAAGTGATGGTTTTAGTCGCTGCGCGTCATATGAATGTATCGGTTCGAGGATATCTCTGGCGCTGAAAACAGTTGTAATCAGCCTGATCCCATGGTCACTTTCTCCCTGCTGGTATGGTCCTACATTAAAATCGATATGTTTACCAAAATTCTCAGATGGCTGCGGAACGTCAATCTGTAGCTTTTTAGCTGAAATTTCTACAGTTTTTCGTGCTTTTTTGTAAAGACGCTGATCTCCTTCAGTGAGAACTGCCAACAAGTCAACCATCTCTTGTAGATAGACTACGGCGAATGCATGATCATGCCGGCAGATGTCAAGGCAGTTGTCTATCAGATCAGCCAGTTTGATGCTTTTGGCTCTTGTGGAGGCAAGGGCTGAATGATCCCTATCTATCTCCTTTCTTGTGGCGCGATTGCCATCGTCTGGTCTACTTACATCGGTAAGATCCATGACAAGCCTGGTAACTCCATAACCAAATTCCCGCTCAAGATCTTCGAATGTTG
This sequence comes from uncultured delta proteobacterium, assembly GCA_963787125.1. Lineage (GTDB taxonomy): Bacteria > Desulfobacterota > Desulfuromonadia > Geobacterales > DSM-12255 > VEOV01. The sequence goes on along the minus strand of CAWBBV010000006.1, from coordinate 34,667 downwards.
CAGGTGTATCCTCTACCGTATCGTGCAGCCAGGCAGCTGCAATCATCTCTTGATCATCTGTAACCATTGCCACAAGGTCTGCAACTGCTTTAAGATGGACATCGTACGGCTGAAAAGTATATTTACGCAGCTGGTTTATCCTTTGGTGGGCGTTGATTGCGTAGGTACGTGCGCTTTCGATCAAATCAGTCATTTTGTCTCCCGTAATTGTGATTATAGAAGCTGATCAATAACTGTCAATCAGCGTTTATGTTGAATTGACAAACTAACAGCTGATGTTATTATTTACCGAAATTATTTACCGGGAGGTTGAATTTATGGAGATGATGAGAAAACTTTCAATTTTATCTGTTGTAGTCTTAATAGTTAGTGGCTGCGTATCTTCAGGAACCTATAAGGCTAAAGAACAGGAATCGATTCAGCTCAAACAGTCACTTGATAGTACCAAGGGTGATTATAGTGATCTTCAGGAAAAGAGCAAAAAACTTGCGGAAGATAATGAAGCCATGGTGCTGAAGCTCAATAAACTAGCGGAAGATAAAGATGCCACGATGCTGAAGCTCAAAAAACTTGAAGCAGATTTTTCTGAAGTTACGGCAGGCAATGAGAAGCTTAAATCCGATAGTGAACAGTTGAAAAAAGAGAATGAGAAGCTGATAACTGCAGCTAAGCCGGAAAACCTCCTCAAAACTCTGGTTGAATCATTTTCCATGCTTCAGGCTGAGAATGTGAGATTGAAGCAGGCACTTGTTTCTGCAGAAAAAGCCGCGCAAAAAAATGGGCCCGAATCTTCGTTGGAACATAGGTCTGTTGTTGCAAAACCGGTAGCAAGTGTTGATGAAGGCACTAATGATAAACTCAAGAGCTCTTCTGCTCAATCTAAAGAGAGTGTAGATCCAGCAAAAGAGCCTGCTGATAGGTCGATTGAGAAGAAAGTTGATGAAAAACAGACTCGTTCTCCTGCCGTTGAAGAGAACCTTCCTGAAGAACCGGCAGCAGAACTCAAATAGTTTTGCTGTACATTGACCCGAAAAGCCCTCTGCATAACTTAGAGGGCTTTTTGTATTTGTTTACTTGCAAAAGATCTTGCCGGTGTTCCAGGGCGGCGCTTATGTATATTGCCACCAATTTCAGTGTGGCGAATATATAGGGCTGTATGGCCTCTGAATAAATGGTTCATAACCGTAGCCGTAGTTGTATGGATTATATTGTGGAGGGTAGGCAGGGTAGGCAGAACACCCCCTGTCAGGCTCTGAACCTGGCCATAAATACCATTCGCGCATTGATATGACAGGATAGGTGTAATCCATGTCATCAAGCCGCATGGTTTTTTTCACCTTTACTTCTCCGACTATTGTTATGAGCATCCCCTGTTTGAATATCAGCGGATCCATGTAGCTGCTGTTTGTTGCCAGAAATCTGCCGTATGAAAGGAAGGTATCCTCTGGATAGCTTTGAGAAGTCAGATCAAACTGAACTATTTCAAGTTGGGCGCCATCGCTACTGTTTCTGACTTTAGCGATACGGCCACCAAGCAATATGTTTTTGCCAATATAGTTGTCCGGAGCTTCTTTTACGTCTTTAAAGGCTGCGTCAGTGTTAACAAGTTTACGCGATTGCTCGCTTATGACGTTAGTGCAGCCGGTTGCAACAAGGATGGATAACAGTACCCCGAATAAAAGGTATCGCATGACGATCTCCTTTAAGAATTTGTGTTTAAGTATATCCACATTATCTTGTTTTTCCAGAGGTTTCACTTGATTTTATTATCGATCCAAGATGGACAGGCATTGGAAAGAGAATGCAAAAAATGATTGGACCAGCGCTCTGAATGCTCATAGTTGGCCATAGGATTGGCATGCGGGCAGATAATAGCCATGCAGCTTTCTGATAATGTCTTATGCATTCTGCGTCATTTTTGGTTGACAGTTGCAGTTGAAATTAAATAGTCATAACACTTTATATTTAACCCCAATCCGCAAAACTATTGGGCTAATGTAACGTAACATGCTATAATCCTTCACATAATTGCAGTGAAGGAGTTCACCCGAATGGTGAAAGACAATCTTGGTTTCCAGTATGTAGCAGCCCGACAGACACTAACTTCCGTAGCAGGATTGGAGTTGCTCACCACCCTCATACGCCGTCTCGATTTGATTCGAGCAATCAGAAGCGAGGTGCGGGTCAAGAAGATCGACTACGGCTTCCGGGAAGAGGAACATCTGATCCCGCTGTTACTAAACATTTCCCTACGCCGGACTAGTTACACTGATCTTGCCTGGCTGGCACGGGAAGAGAAACTGCTCAAGAAATCGCTCGGCTTTGGCAAACTCCCCAAAGAGCGAGCTGTTGCCATGCATCTGGAGAAATATGGCAAAGAGGAAATAACCGGTCTCAAGCGGGTCGGCGCAAAGATTGTTTCCCAGGCAACCATCACTGCTGAACCGGGAGCTGAAGGTTACATCCCTTGCGATATTGATCCAAGTATTTTTGAGCAGTTTGCGCCCAAACGAGAAGGTGCTCAAACCACATACAACGGCAAACTCTGCTATACCCCCGTATTTGCTGTTGTAGGTCGCGAACGGTTCTGCATCAATCACTGGCTGTTGCCAGGACGAGAGAAAGCTGTCGAACGGATTGACGATTTTATCAGGGAAACGGCAGAGCTGCTCCCTGAGAAGATAGATCGAAACAAGCTCCTCTTTCGCTACGATGCCGGGCTCTATAGCATCAAAACTGTCCAGGCCAGCGAAGATGCCGGGGCGTACTATCTGGTCAAGGCCCGAACCAGTGGCGCTTTGGACCGGGTGGTAAACGAGAATCTCGATGTAGACGTTATGAGCCTCAAAGTCACGGACTTCGGTGGTGAGTTCTACGGAGAATTCGAGTACACCCCAAGCGGCTGGAAGATTCCACGCCGCTTCGTCTTCTGCGTTCAGATCAAGTCTGTAGACGAAAAAGGGGAGCCACTGCTGATCAATGATGTCCGCTATCACGTACTGGCCACCAACCTGCCCAAAGATGTTACCCCGCAGCGAGCATTCGAACTCTATCGGGGACGTGGAGCGGCAGAGGAGGCAAACAAAGAGCTTAAGCACGATCTGGACCTGGAACGGTTTCCCTCCCAGACCTTCAGTGTCAACGAAGTATTCCTTACATTGGGAACCATGGCCTACAATCTGCTAATTTTGCTGGGCCAGCAGTGGCGGGATGAAACTGGTGATATAGAGACGGACAGTCAGGCAACACCAGTGCGGCGGCGGATCAAGACCATTCAGGATTATCTGCTGCGTAGTGCGGCAATCGTGGTCAATCATGCTCGCAAGAACCTGCTAAAAGTCAACGGCTGGTGGCTGGAGAAGCTTCGCCCTGACAGAATACAGGCGAGAATCAGCAGGCTCCAGCCGGTAACCGGCTAAAGGAAACACTGAAAACAAGATTGTCAAAGAGCAAAAAACAAGATCAAGGTGGCAGTTCGTCCCTAATTCGGCAAAAACACCGCCTGAAGAGGAAAATAGCTCGTCACTTTTTGAAATTTGCTGAAAACTGTGATTTCGACTCCCCTCAATGGGGTCTCACTCAAAAAAATACCTCCGAAATCACCCTGTATGAATGTGTCCGGCAAAGGTTTGCGGATTCGGGTTTATTAGATTTCTAAGTGAGAGGGGATAACATGAAAAATATTTATCACACTGTTATTGTTAGTCTGATAGTTGTATTCAGCTTCTCATGCAGTTCGTATGGAGGAACAGACGAATTGATGAAGTTGGTCCAAAATAAAGACTTCTGGTCTTCCTATAGGTGGGAAAGTTTAGGAGAGAGTGCATTATATAAAACAACCAAGTGGACGCAAACTACAGCAGACGACAGGCTCAGATATTATGCCACAGATATAAAACTGAATGATAACTATAATAAACTGATATTGTCAGTAGATGCGTCAAATAACGTAGAAAAATTTAAGATCGTTACTATTTACAATACTTCATCATCAGATTTTCCGATCATATCTTATGATGAGATATTGAATTGGTGTATAACCAAATATGGTGGGCCACATGTGTCATATGACGGTACATCTTTAATAGGAGATGAGAGTTCTTTTGTGAACAAGACATCAAGCTGGATTTTTAATGATACGATTATAGAACTCGATGTTGTGTACGGGAGTATTACCAATGGACTGTTGCCAGTTGTTGTAAATTTAAGCTACGGCAATAAGAAATCAATTAAACTCAAATCACAAACTTCAAGCGTTCATTGTAGAGTTATTAAATTCAAAGATAAGCCAGATAATAATATCAGCCTGGATGATATGTATTTTACTATAGATGAAATAAAAAACGAGATAAGAACAATCAATAACCATGTGACAAATTATCAGTTAAAAACTGCAGGAGATACATTTGATCTGGTGAAAACAGATAAAACCAAGGATTTGACTCTTTCGTTGAACATTAACAGATTGACCGGGAGATTAGAGGGTAAATCAATGTCAGGGCTGGCAACACAGGAGACCCTCAATATAACGGGTGTATGTGACAAGTATGACCCTTTAAAGCGGAAGTTTTAGCTGCCAATAGTATAGTAGATTCAGGCTTTTCAGTTACCCTCTGTTACAGTCGGCAGGCAACCAGTCCAACTGCAGAAAAGGAGGGGTAACGCTGTGCCGTTTACCCCTCCTTTATCAGATTATTGCCAGGAAACCAGGTGCGTGGCGAAGGAGACCTGCCAAGTCTCCGCCACGCATTTTCGGTTATTTCATGACCTGCAGTTCGCGACTCTGGCGAAACAGGAACTGTACCAGTTCGTACTCAAAGGCGTAGCCGCTGTCATGGTAGCGGAAGGTCTGCTGGTGGCGGTTGTCGATAGCTTTCAGCACCGTCAATGCGGTAAGTAGATTATCGCCATTATGTTCGGGGGTGAAGTACTGGGGAAGATCGACAGCGCTCTTGATTGCACCATGGACAGCACTGTCCACTAAGAAGCCGCTGGTGCTGCGGACGGTGCCCGGACCCAGTACCGGTATGACCAGGTACGGACCGGCCGGTACACCCCAGGCGCCAAGAGTCTGACCAAAGTCCTCATTCTGTCGCTTCATCCCGAAGCTGGTGGCAGGGTCGAAGAGGCCGCCGATGCCGATGGTAGTATTGGTGGCAAACCGCCCGAGCGTTGTCAGGGATTTCATCCCTTTTGCCTGTAAGAGGCTGTTGTAGAACGTACGCACTTCGTTAATATTGTTGTAGAAATTTGATACTCCTGTCTGGGCAAAGGTTGGCAGGATGAACTCATAGGTGTTCACTACCGGCAGGAATAAGTATTTGTCGAAGTTGTAGTTGAACTTGTACATGCTGCGGTTGAAGCCTTCCATGGGGTCACTAACAATAATATTCTCGTCATCAGCAAATTCCTTCACCGAATGCATGGCTGGTTCCTCGGGAGGGAGGTTGGTAGAAGTTGTGGCGCAACCGGCAAGGGTCAGCGCGAGGGTCAGGATTATCATGACCGGGTAGGCCCGGCGAATGCTGATAGTCATTATTTTGTACCCCCTTCTGTATTGAATATACCGGTAATATCTTGCATCTGTTTTATGTTCTCAACGTATTCGAGATTTCCCAGGTGGCCGCCGACCGGGTAGATGATGGTCCGCTCGCCAAACAGGTGCTTGAGATAATCCCGATCAGCATCGTTCAGGATGAAGTCGTTCGCGTTGGTCATGACATTGAACTTTTGGTTGCCTTTCAGGTAGCCTTCAATGCTTTTCAACCCTAATGAATGGATCAGCGCTTCTTTGGTCAGCCCCGGTCGTTTTTTCTCGAAGTAAGGGTAGAAATACTCGTTGAAATAGTCAAGGAAGCTGAGGTGGTTGGCAACCCGCATGTATTCCCTCAAGGAATCGGTGGAGCTCAGGACCCGATTCTTCGGCACAATGTAGCCGCCATTGGTCATGACGTCAGAGGTGAAAATCATGCTCCCCGAGGCTACCCGGAAAGCGGTTCCGATGATCCCGCCACCTTCTTCCGCTGTAAGCTTGCCGGATTTGTAAACCCCATAGAGAAACTCGCCATTGAATTCGACGTAATCCCCCTCTCTATATATTTCGACGAACTTGGCCATCACGCTGTTGAAAAAGGCATTGAGCTTCTTGGGGCCTCCCGGAATCTTATCCAGTGTCCCCTCGATGCGCGAGACCGAGTCATACAGGTTGACCGCCGGATTTAGCATCAGCACTTTTTTGAAGTTAAAGCTCTTGCGCTCCTCGTCAAGCTTGGCGACAAAGGCGGCTTGAGTCCCGCCGAGGCTGTAACCTCCCACGTAAAAGTCGGAGACCTGCACATCTTCCTTTACCTTGTTCCAGGCGCTTTCCATGGCCCAGTAGAGATCGGCCGCGTCCTCGGTCAGATCACCGGGGATATGGCTGTGAGAAGCATTGATGATGAAATTGGAGTGGGTCGGCGATGCCATGGTGATGACATGAAATCCTGACTGGTAGAAGGATTTCATCAATGTTTCCAGTTTGGCGGATTTGTGATTGGAGCCGGTGCCGGCGATCAGAAAGATCAGCGGCGCTTTTTTATCCTGGTAGGCAAAGGTACAGCGCAGACCGTTGTCGTAGTAAAAGACATCCGATTTTTTCAGCCCGGGGATGAGTTCAAGTACGAGTTCCTTGGAACGAACATCCTTGGTGAGTTCCGGTTTCATTTGGGGAGGAGTCCCCAGGATCGTTGCTGCATATGGGCCGGGGAACGGGTACCCGTAGCCTTTGGCTTCTGCCTGGCAGAGTGCAGGCACAAGGACCAGGGCAATCATTAACAATAGTTTGATCTGCTTCATACTGATGCCTCCTTAGTGGTGTGGTAAGATGTTCTAAAGGTTGCTTGTGTGTCTTAAGGTTGAACCAACGGCAGACCGGCAGCAAGTTGAATGTTTACCAGCAGACCCAGGCGGCGGTCAATCTGCATGAATCTGGCAGTTTTTTTGGCCGGTATCACTTTGGTGAAAAGCGGCATATATTTGAGCCGCAGCTTGGTGGCGCCATCATCCAGGTCGAGCATTCTTTTGGTCAGGCTTTTTGCTTTCTCGTCGGTCAGACTCTCGTAATTCTGGGCATACTCCTTGACCAGCGCCTGGAGAGTGTCGTTCAATTTGATGGTTTCCAGGGTGTAAGCATCGTAAACCGGCCAGAACTTAACCGCTTCCGTCTCGGTAAGTTGCAGGTTGGCAGCAACTATCTTCTTTTTATCAGCCCGCAGATCCTGCCTGAGCAGCTTGATTTCCTGATCAACAGCAGCCTCTTTCGTCGGCCCTTCCGCGCACAGGACACCGACATTCAGTAACAGGGAACCGGCCAGCATTGCTACCGCAACAATTTTTTTCATTTTTTCTCCTTTGATTCGTTTGGTTTAATACAGAATTATTCTCTCTAAAGAGGTGATATTAACAATATCTTCAGAATGTTCTATCACATTTGAGGATTTTGTCAATGTGATCAAATTCTGATTTGGTATGACTATTCTAGCGATCATGACGGCAACCCGTTGAGCGCCGTTTCTCTCACCGCCTTCAAGTCCAGCTTGCCGGTGCCGAGGATTGGCAGGGCGTCAACCGCCACGTAGCAGTCACGCCCCGGCTTCCAGAGGTTGGGGAGGTCGGCTGCGGCCATCAGCATGTGCAGCGTAGCGGCGTCACCTGCTTCCCTGGCAAAAACCACCGCCAGCTTTTCCCCCCGCTTCTCGTCAGGCACACCGGTGACCGCCACCAGGCCGGTTGCGCCAAGCGCGGCGTGGAGGGCATCCTCTACCGCCCCGTGAGGAACCATCTCGCCGGCAATCTTGCTGAAGCGGGCAAGACGGTCGGTAATGTGCAGGAACCCCAGTTCATCGAGGTGGCCGATGTCGCCCGTGTCATACCAGCCGGCTCTGATGACTGCAGCGGTCTTCTCCGGATTACCGAGGTAGCCGGTCATGAGATTCGGCCCCTTCACCATGATCAGGCCGCTCTGCCCCTCCGGCAGGGCTGCACCGCTCTCGGGATCGACAACCTTCACGACCACTCCGGGTATCGGCAGCCCGACGCTCCCCTCAACGGATCCGGTCTGGCGTACACCGTCGATCTCAACATCAGGAACCGACAGGGAGATCAGCGGCGACAGTTCGGTGGCACCATACCCTTCCATTGGGCGGATGCCGAACCGTTCTTGGTAGGTGTCAGCCAACTTGGTTTTCAGCTTCTCGGCACCGGTCATTACAAGCCTCAATGACCGGAAATCTTCGGCCTTTGCCCGACGCAGATAGGCCAGCAGGAAGGTGGGGGTGGCGAACAACAGGGTCGATTGTCGCTCTCGTACCACAGTGGCAATCGTCTCGCCATCCAGCGGGTTGGTATGATAGGAAGCGGAGAAGCCTGATACCAGTGGCAACCAGAGCGTGCCGGTAAAGCCGAGTGAATGGAAGAACGGCAGGGCAGAGCAGAGATTATCCCGCCGGGTTATGCGGAAGACCATGCGCAGCGCCTCCAGATTGGAGGTGATGTTATGGTGGGAGAGCATGACCCCCTTGGGCTCTCCGGTGCTGCCGGAGGAGAAGATGACCGTGGCGAGGCGGTCGGCAGTAAAGCCGGTCGGACAGGCAAACCGGGAGAGTGGCAGGAAGCGGGCAACAAGGAAAGCGCAGCGCTTTTCGGCGGCGGTCAGGTTCCCTAACAGATCCTCCGCGTAGAGGGTGATGGGGAATTCGGGCAGAGTGCCGAGCTTCTCCAGAAAGGCGCGGGAGGTGATAACCGTGGTGATGCCGCACTGATCGACAGCCGAGCGGATCCCCTCGGCCGAAGCGGTGTAGTTCAGGTTAACCGGTACGGTGCCGTTCATGGTCAGGGCAATATTCACCAGGGCGCCGCCGACCGTCGTCGGCAGGCAGACGCCGACCATTTCCTCACCAGCAGTCAGCAATTTAAGCTTGCGCGCCAGGGCCACGGCACCAATCAGAGCCTTGCCATAGGTTAATTCCTTGCCGGTGGTGTCGCTCATGGCAAAACGCCCCCAGTTCTCCCGGGCCGTTTTGGCGAACAGCTCACCCAGGGGGCGGCGCCGTGGTTTGCGGGCGTCGAACCATTTGCTGGAGAGCTCCATCACCGCGCGGCGGGCATCGTGGGCCGAGCATGTTGCCGGCAGGGAGTCGCCGAAGAGGACCGTTACCCGATAGGGGGGAGGGTGGGGAAACGGGAGAGGAGCTTGCCATGGGAATAGGAAAAAATGCTCCCCCAGGCGCCGCCGATATACACCGGAATCACCGGGATATCCGTCCCCTTGACAATCCGCTCGAAGCCCCCTTTGAAGCGGTTGAGCATGCCGTTACGGGTAACCTCCCCTTCGGCGAAGATGCAGACCAGGTAGCCGTCCTCAAGTGCCCGGCGGGAAGTGGTGATAAACTCCAGCAGCTCCTTCTTTCGCCCTTTGGCGGATACCGGGATCACCTGCATAAGTTTGCAGAGCTGTTTGAGGAGCGGCGTATCATAAATCTCTTTTTCCATGACGAAGCGGATGCGCCTCTGCTGGGTAGCAAGGAGCAGCAGCGCGTCCATCCAGGAGACGTGATTGGCCACAAGTAGTGCCCCTCCTTCGAGCGGAACCCGCTGGTCACCGATTATCTCCAGGCGATAGAGGAAACGCATGGTAAACAGGGCAATGAAGCGGAGCAGGAAATCGGGGAGAATCCAAAGGGTTATCAGGGAGAGAATGAGGGTAATAATCCCCAGGATTGAGAACGCACTGCCGGGAGATACTCCCAGCGGTCCGGATAGCAGCCAGAGCAGGCCCGAGGCGAGCAGCACCCCGACCCAGCTGAGGAACGAAGCAGTCGCCAGGATCGCTCCTCGGTGGCCGGCCGGTGCCCGGAGCTGGATGAATGCCTGCAGCGGTACAATGAACAGGCCGGCGCTGACTCCGAAGAGGGTGATCAGCGGGAGAATTATGTACAGGCTGGCGGGTGCTGCATTGAGAAGAAAGGCAGCCGTTGTCAGGCCGATGGCGCCGACGGGTACTATGCCGAATTCCACATCCCGGCCGGAGAGATGGCCGGCCAGGAGCGATCCGGCGCCGATGCCTACAGCTGCGGCAAAGAAGAGATAGCCGCTTCCCACTTCGGACAGTCCCAGATAGCGCATGCCATAGGGTAACAGGTTCAGCTGGCAAAAGGCGGCGATGAAGAGGAAGTAGGCGGCGCCGATGATGGCCAGGAGCAGGTAGCCATCGCTGCGCAACCCTCTGAGGGTTTGCCAGTAAACCCCGGGATGCCAGGCAAGCGGACGGACGGCATCGGCAACTGGAGTCAGCGGCACGGCGCGGGCAAAAGCCAGGCCGGCCAGTGCTATGACAATGCCTGCAGACAGCGTAAGAGTGTAGTGACCACCGGATAAGTACAGCATTATCGGCGCCAGCGCTGTGCCGCCGATGATGCCAAGATAGGAGGCCATCTCCAGGAGGCTGTTGGCGCGGGAGAGCTGATCGCGTGCCACCAGTTCCGGGACCACGCCGTATTTAGCCGGGGCGAACAGCGCGCTGTGGCTGCCGAGCAGAAATATGACGGTATAGATGCTAACCGGGCTGTCGAATGCAACGGCAAGAACGGCAAGAACGGTAATGCCGATCTCAAGGCTTTTTACCGCGACAACGATATGCTGCTTTGGGAACCGGTCCGCCAGGGAACCGGCCAGGGCGGAAAAGAGGAGGAATGGAAGGATGAACAGCCCGCTGCCTATGGCGGCAATGGTGCCGGCCTGGCCGGAGCTGGAGCGGCTCACCAGGTAGAAGACCAGCAGCAGCTTCACCAGGTTGTCGTTCAGTGCGCCGCAGGCCTGGGCAAGATTGAGGCGGGTGAAAGCACCGGGAAGAGGAGCGGCTGGCTCCATGTTTTTCATGTACTACCCCCTAATCCGACGAGCCGGAATCACAGAAAAATCAAAGGCTATTTCACGCGGATAAAATCTGATAACTTCGGATAAAGGCGGATCAAATCATTTTCGGATTAATGTCTTTTTGCTCTTGATTTTCCAGTACTATCTTTGGTTTAGATTCTTAATCAGATTTTTATCAGATTGTATCCAAAGTTATCCGCGTGAAACGGTTTTGACCTTGAATGGACACCCATGTCACTCCTTGAACGAAAACTCCTGGCCCTTGGCGACAAAACCCTGGAAGCCGTCCGCATGGGGCTGGTAGTCATGGTTCGCCTGATAATGATACAGCCAGATCTTCTTTCTCATCGCCGCCGGCAGAGTGCAAAGTTCGTCATAATGGGCATGGACTCCGGTTTTATAAGGACTCGTTTCACAGTCATGAAATATCAGATCAGCCTTTGCAGCGCGTTTTTGTAGTAGTTCCGGCTGAAAAATCGCGTCAGTGGAGATGAAGACCGATTGGCCGCCTGGTATGGCAGGTTCGATGAGCAGTCCATAGCTGTTATGCTTGCAGTCAGTGCCGACAATATGCAGCATTTTTATCAGGGTAAAGTGGATTCCTTCCCATTGAAACTGATTTCCATCTGCCACGGCATAACAGTCGAAATAGTCCGAAAGCGTCATACGTTTTGTGCGCAGGCATTCGAGCCCACCTTTCAGCGAGTTGTGCCAGAGTCTACCCAGCAGGTTTTCTTCGCCGAACAGAGTCAGGCGCTGGGGTTCACTGGCAAAGTACGTGCTGAGCGCCAGCCACTCCAGGCCGCCGATATGGTCCGCATGCAGGTGGGAAATATAGACGGCATCCAGGTCTTGTGGTCGCAAACCGCATTCTGTCAGAGAGTAGCGCGCGTCGCCGCCGCAATCGATGAGCAGCCGCTTGCCGCTGGCTGCGGTAATGACCATGTTCGACTGATACAGCTCCTGACTCGAGAATTGCGAGCCGACGCCAATAAAGCGGATTTTCATATTACTACCCCTTCATCTGCAGTTCTTTAATCCGCTCTTTCCCATAGCTGTAACCGGCTGCAACAATATCGTCAATAGCTTCAAACCCAAGTAACCCAAAACGGTCAAGATTGGGAGAGAAGATGTAATCCGCCGATTTGCTGGTCTGATTTTTCATCCGTTCACTGCCGACCATGATAGTGCGCATCATGATGTCCTGAATGCGCGGAAAGGTAATTTTCTCCTTGAAGGGGTTGAGGTGACTCCAGAGAACCTCCATGTCAGAAGGGGTTTTCTTGAACTGGTCGGAGATGAGCAGATCTTCCTCAGGGCTGACGTTGACCATAATGACATTACCGCCGCAGATCCCCTTCATGATATCAGCCGGGACATTGTTGAAGAGGCCGCCATCAACCAGCAGACAGTTGTCCTCGATCACCGGAGTTACAATTCCGGGGAGTGCAGTGCTTGCCCTGACCGCTCTCCAGAGACTTCCTTTCCGATGAACATTCATTTCGGCGGTAGTCAGATTGCTGGAGATACAGAAAAAGTTCAGCCACATGTCTTCGATGGTTACCTCTTTGTAGAGGTCCACCATGATGTTGTCCAGGCGTTTGCTCCGGACCATGGCAATGAAGGGGAGAGAAAATTCGTTAAAGGGTTTATGGGTGATGAATTCCTTCTGGGCAGCAATCATGGTTTGATTATCCATTCCCATGGCATACATGGAGGCGATCATGGACCCCATGCTGGTCCCGCCGACCATATCAATCGGGATGCCCGCCTCATTGAGAGCCCGAATGATGCCGATGTGGGCAAAGCCGCGTGCGCCGCCCCCTCCCAGCACCAGGCCGACGGCATTGCCGGTCAGGATGCGCCCCAGGCGTTGCATGTCAGCATCACTCCCCTGGCGAACGTGATAATGGCTCTCAACCTGCCGCTCCCGCAGCCACTGGCTGGTTCCGGTCGGGAGTTTGCAACTGTCAGGGTGGATAAGTACCAGGATACGGTGAAATCTGTTGACGCCGCTGTCAGCAGCAAAGAGGGTTGTTTCCAGTGCTCCCGGCTTTGGGTCCGCGTTTGCCCGGGCAATAATCATGCTGCGGTCGGCATACTGCAGGCAGCGCTTCGTCCAGGAGGTGTCGGCCGGATCCGCTTCGTAGACGATGTTGGTAAAGCTGCTTTCCTGCTCATCCAGCCAGGCGTTCAACCTGATGCTGTTGGGGTCGGTGCCGGACTCCTGGGCCAGACCGCTGATACCCCAGTGACGATCCACGCTTGCGCTGCTGAGATGCAGGGTTTTTCCGTTCAGAGCCAATGATTCCACCAGACGCCTGGTAAAATCTGTCAGGGGGACGTCACTGCTGCCAGGGACAACGGCGATGCTCAAACTCTTTTCATGCCGCTGCGCTACCGCGGACATATCCTGCATCCGTTTGACAATGAACTGGATGAAATACATCATGATGTTGGGATGCGCGGCGATGATCCGTTCGAATGCCTGCCGGGAAATGCGCACCAGATCACTGTCACGCATTGCATAAATAGTTGCAGTCCGCTTATCGCCGGTGAACATGGCCATTTCGCCGACGATCTCGCCTCTTTTTATTTCAGCTACTTTCCGTTCACCACCGATCTTGTCAGGAATGCATACCTGCAGACGGCCGCTGACGAGCAGATATAAGTCAGACTCCTGATCACCCTGGCGAAAGAGAGTCTGCCCAAAGGGGACGTGGACCCACTCAACCGCCTCTTCAATGGACTTGAGCATGGCTGGATTGAGTGGCCCGTACAAGTGGGGCAAAATCTCGACCAGCTGGCTGCGCCTGAGCCTTTTGCGGATTATATCTGCAAATTTGTGCAGTATTTCCGGTGAGTTCTGCGCAAGGCCATCAAAGGCTTTCCGGGTGAACTTGAGCAGTCGTGTTTCCTCAATGGCGCAGACATCGGCAGAGCGGGTACCGCCGATCAGGAGCTGGATTTCACCAAGGGTCTTACCCGGGCCAAGAGTCGTCAGAATATCGACGGACCCGTTTTTTTGGGTAACGGAAACCTGCAAGGAGCCGGAATGGACGATGCAGAAAAATCCGCCGCTGTCGCCCTGCCGAAAGAGAGTTTCGCCTGCTTGCAGGGAGGCCCACTCCCCCTCCGCGAGAAATTCCCGCAAGACAACGTCGCTGAACTGCCCGAAAAGTTCGTTTGTCTTCAACCAGGGCAGAAGATTGTCTTGGGAATCATTGGTTTCGATGGTCATTGTTTCGGCTCCTTTCGGGGTGAATTCTCTAAAACCAGCACGCGGATCAAATCTGATAAATTCGGATAAAGGCGGATCAACCTTTTTGGGATTAATGTTTTTGGATCTTTCGTGTTTTAGTCGAAATCTATTAGAATCAATAGCAACGACTTTGCAGAACACCGGCGGTTTTAGGCCGCAGCTTCTGTCTGGTTGGATACTTTCTCTTTAGAATTCAGCACAGATAGCTCAAGCACTTTCCCCAAACTTAACAGATATCCGCCTTCAGCGGTTTCCCGCATACAAAAACTAGCATCCCATTCGTATTCTGCTTTCGGACATCTAACGTCCTTAAGATGCATATAACACTGTAAATACCCTTCTTCATTGTGGGCTAAATTTACTCCGGCACAATAACCCTCAAAAGGGTCTGGGCCTTCATCGTCACATAGCCACATAATAGGATCCCACAACTGAATAAGCAGCTTCTTGCCTATTAGATATGTTGTCGCATGGAATTGAGACCAAGCGCCAGGCTTGGGTCCTGAATCACGCCAAAACTCTCTTGCTACTGAGATTTTGAAATGCTCCCATTCAACTTCATCCTTTTTTGGCTGCGGGCCTTCAAATCTCCCAGAAAATGCATTCTCTGGAACAGGTAATTTCCAGTATGACCATAGAAACTTCAATTTATCATTTTCATCATATTCAAGAGGTTTAGCCTCATCCACTTCATATGTACGCTCAAATGAAGAATATACTTCGTCTTCAGCTGCATTTTTAAGCACTTGAGTATACTTTCCCGCACTTAATCCAACAAAAGGAGTTATGACCTTAGTCTTGAGGAATGATTGACTGATAACGTGACTATATATTTCAGATCCAAGAGCTATAACTTCTTTGTAATCCATCAGATTAAGGTTTATTACCTGAGCTTGCAGCTCTGCTAAAGAAAAAGGAGGTTTTTGCTTTTCATAATCAGCAGCTTCTTCGATTATTGTATAAGGTAATATGTATCCAGATTCAGGGCTGAAGATCACCCAGTCCGCATTACATGCATCTGCGTACCTCACACCCCATTTGTATATATTTCCTGTATATGCATCACGAGCCAATAGCCCTTTACCGGACCTCATTTTGGAAATGCTCTTCTTGCCACAAGGAATTATTACTAGCTTTGTATCACTCATGCGGTGCCTCATTATTTGTATATTTTGAGTCGCGTAGAATCTAAAAACAAACGGCTTGGCATTGAATTCGTGCAAGAATGAGTGGATATTTATTCAGTGTTAACAAAACACCGCTGCTTTTCGAAACCTTCGTACTTCGGCTTGAATGTGCAATGCAAGAATGCCTCAAGAAAATTAAGTATGAAGATATTGGTATCACTATCAATTAGAATATCAACCCGCCGAGTGCTGCTCCTAATCCATTCACTAACATTGCTCTCACCGAGTTTATTTATTGCCATATCTGGGTCGTTGAGCAAGCTCTTGGCTAAATTGCTTTTCGCTAGATGTGATCTGTAGTGTTGGCTTTGAAACCGAGCCTTACTGTTTGCTCCAGCTTTTCCAATTTTTAGATATACACCGTCTTTCTGAAATGTGTAGATAGCCATCTTCCCATGAGGTAATCCCTTGGGCGCGTGTGGGCATCCTAAATCATTAATCGTTATTCTGTCTCTATCGAGAAACATTCCGGTCAGCTTTAGCGCTTCAAGGAACTTGCCTATTGTTTCTTCCATGTCACCTCAGATATTTTGGCTCTTGGTTTTACCAGTATTCTCAGTGAGTTAGATTCTAAATCAGATTTTTATCAGATTTTATCCGAAGTTATCCGCGTGAAACTGGTTTTTGACTCATTCCCCAGAACTATTCTCTTGAATTCCGGCTTTTTGCCGAAATTCAGCAACAACCCGACTTCTTTATCAGTGGCCTTCAGGTAGTTGGTCAGTTGTGCAAAGTGCTCATTTTTCAAAGATTCAGCAGCTTTCAATTCCAGAATAACCAAGCCATTCACAACGATGTCAGCATAGTAATCACCAACCTGCACTCCATCATAATAGACTTTTACGCTCTCCTGCTGCGTCACTGATACACCGATTTTTGTCAACTCAATGACAAGGGCATTTTCGTAGACCCTTTCAAGAAAACCGCTACCGAGAATATTGTAAACAGTATAGAAAGCGCAGATAATTCTGTTGGTTAAATCTTCATGCAGCATAAAAACCTCCGAAAACCAGCACGCGGATCAAATCTGATAACTTCGGATAAAGGCGGATTAACCCTTTTTGGGATTAAAGTATGGTTCTTGGTTTTACAAGTATCATCATTAGGTTAGATTCAAAATCAGATTTTTATCAGATTCTATCCGAAGTTATCCGCGTGAAACTGGTTTTTGATTTATTTCTCAGTCAGCGCTTCAACACCGGTCCAATCGGCGGGTGTGCCGTTTACCATGTAGTTGGCGGACCTTTTCAGGTAGATTCCGGCAGCCAGATCCGCCGGATTCTTCTCCTTCACCTGACTGAACTGGACACTGGCTTCAGAAAACTTCTTGCTCTGGTAAAGCTCTATACCGCTCTCGAATGCGGCTTTAGTCTGTTCCTTCAATCCGGCGATCTCTTCAGGATCTCCCTCGAAAACTTCATAAATGGAGACGGGCTCTTCTTTGCCCTTGACGCGAACTTTATCAATAAAACGGTGCCGATAACGACCGGCAGCTGTCATCGCCTTAAGGGTCTCATCGCTCAGGCTGATATAGGAGCCGTACATCTTGTTCAACCCCTCGATCCGCGCAGCAAGGTTGACTGCGTCACCAACCACGGCACCCTGGAGGCGATCTTCACTACCGATGATGCCGAGCATAAGTTCGGCACGGTGGAGGCCGATGCCGATACTCATTGGTGCAAAGCCGTCCCGCGCCCGCTCCCGGTTATACTCGGCAACAGCCTTGTGCATACCGACGGCGGCCTGCACAGCATCATCAGCTGTTCCCGGGAAAAGGGCCATGACACCGTCGCCGTAGAACTGGTCGATAAAGCCGTTGCTGTTCTTGATCACCGGGTTAACCCGGCGCAGATAGGCGTTGATGAAACTGAACGCCTCTGTCGGGGTTAACTTTTCCAGGGTGTTGGTCCAGTTCCTGATATCGGCAAACATGACCGTCATCTTCTGACTCACCTGGTCATTGAGATGAATATCGAGAATGCTCTCCTTGTGCAGCAGGGTGATGAACTCTTGGGGAACAAACCGCTCATAAACGGTATTAAGTGAGGCCAACTCCGCGGTTCGTTCCTGCACCTTCAGTTCCAGCTGTTTGCTGTGCGCCTGGAGCAGGTCGCGGGCGGTCTTCAGTTCAAGGTGATTTTTGACCCGGGACAGGACGATGGGGGGGCTGACCGGTTTGGTGACGTAATCCACGGCACCCAGGCCCAGTCCGCGTGCTTCATCTTCCACCTCGACCTTGGCCGTCAGAAAGATCACCGGAATGTCCCGCGTACTTTCATCAGCCTTCAAGCGGGTACAGACCTCGTAGCCGTCCATTCCCGGCATCATGATGTCGAGCAGGATCAAATCCGGCGGGGAGTCGGAAGCGGCGATCTGCAGCGCTTTTTCACCGTTATTGGCGACCTTGACCTTGTACAGGTCTTTCAAAAGGCCGCTCATCAGCGAAAGATTGTCAGGGGTGTCATCCACCACCAGGACTGTTGCCTGTTTTTGACTGGTATCAGTATCGAGTGAACTCATGGCAGAAACTCCCTTTTGAGCAAAATATTAACGATTACGAGTTGATTCAGCACTATTGCAAGTAAAACCATAGAACAAAAACATTTTTACTGGACCCAAAGCGGGCCTAAAGGATGAACAGGATGGACAGGATAAAACCTTTAAAAACAAGCTGCTGGGTTTAAACTAAAAAGCTTTTCTGTTTGGTTTTGATCTTATCCGTATTGATCCCCTTTATCCTTTTGGCCCGCATTTAAGTCCTGTAAAATAAGAGGTTTTGACTTCCACGTCAGCTCGCCCGCAGCGCGACGCTCACGCAACTGCCGCGTGTACCGCGGGTCGGCAGCGGGCTCGACGCGACGGACAGTTCGAATTCGTTGCCATCCCTGCGTCGGCCGGTTATCCGCGGACCTTCACCCATCAAACGGGTGCAGTTCTCTTCAGCCATGAATCCTGGCGGAAGCAACTGTTCGATCTGCCCATTCGCCAGTTCGCCGGAGGCATAGCCGAACAGCTCTTCCGCTTTGGGATTGGCCAGCAGAATCCGGCCGGCGCCATCAACCACCAGCATACCGTCCGGTGCGGTTTCGATGATGCTGCGAAACCAGTGTTCCGTCTCCTTAAGTTCGGCCTGTTGCGCTTCCATCTCGACAGATTGCTCCTCAAGCTGAGCGGCCTGCTTCTCCATCCGCTCGGCCTGTTCCTGAGTCGCAACCAGCAGTTCCCTGGTGCGCAGGTTGCGGTCAAGAATTTCCATACTGGTTGCCAGTACCGGCAGCAAGGCATCAAGAAGGTTCTTTTCTCGCTCACCGAACTGCTGGAAGGACGCCATTTCCAGCACTCCAAGCACCTGTTCGCGATGCATGACCGGCAACACCATGACACAGGCCGGGCAACCATCACCGAGTCCAGAGTGGATCCGGAGGTAATCTTTGGATGTGGTGATCATGATCGGCGTTTTCTCCATCACGCACTGTCCGACCAGACCTTCGCCGACCTGAAAGCTGTTGTTCAGCTGCTTTCGTTCGCGGCAGCCGTAGGTTGCCAGCAGGTTGAAACGCCCTTCATCGTCAGCAACATAAAAAGCACCGTGGCCGGCGCCAACCGCAGGGGCAATCATGGAAACAGCGGTCTGCGTCAACGATAGAATGTCCTCGGCCTGCTGCAACGCGCCCATGATTTCAGCTGAGCGGGATTTCAACCAGCTTTGGGCATTAAGTTTATCTACAAACTCCTTAAATATTTGTGCTGCACGGGCTATGTCTCCAATCTCGTCACGTCGTTCGGTCCCTGACACTGTCACATCCATCCGGCCGGCAGCAAGTTGCTTCAAGTTTTCAGCCACAACGCCGACAGGGCGTACCAGACCTACATTAGCGATCACCCAGCCACCGATGCAAAGCAGCACAATCATGAGTGAAGTGACAAGGCAATTTATCCAGAATGCCCTGTTTTTTGCAGTCAAGGCGTCGGCGGAGCTTTGTACGGCAAGCATTCGGTTGAACTCGATATGATTCTGAAACGCCTCCTGGACCTTTGCGACTGTACCCAGGATTTTCTCTGTTTCATCCCGCGCTTCAACATTCTTATTCTGGCGAGAAAATGCCAGAATCTGTTCAAGGCCGATGTAATAGTCTTTCAGGGCAGCTTGTGTAACCTTCAGCAATCGCAAGTCTTCCGGATTGGAAATTAATTTGTCTTCGTAGTAGTTGAGTTTTTTTGTCAGTTCTTCGCGCTGCTCTTGAATGTGCCTGTCGAGTGCACCCATTTTCTGGTTGTCGGTATTTAACGTATGGTCTCGTGCCAGAATCCTGACATTGAGAAAATGGTTGCGGGCTTCGTAGATCGTATTGAAGCTGGGAACCGTGTTGATTGAGGCATAATTGGCCCGATCATAGACCTTATCTATCTGGTACAGGTTTATACCGGCCAATCCGACCAGGGCCACCAACGCAGCAAGTATTATCGTGTATAGTTTTCTGGAAATTTTTGCATCAACTAGAATATTCATGGGTGAATTCTCCCTAAAAATAGATATTACAATTCAGTATCCAGCAGACAGGTGACCACTGAATGCTGACGTCTGATGACTGAA
This sequence comes from uncultured delta proteobacterium, assembly GCA_963787125.1. Classification (GTDB taxonomy): domain Bacteria; phylum Desulfobacterota; class Desulfuromonadia; order Geobacterales; family DSM-12255; genus VEOV01. The sequence continues at coordinate 14,713 of CAWBBV010000006.1, read as the reverse complement.
TCAATTCCGGCGCTGGAACAACCGGTGGTAATGGTCAATCGGCGTAAACAGCGAACTCCCCAGAAAACTGAGAGACTCGTACTGCCCCAGAAACAGCAGGCCGCCCGGCAGCAGCGCCTGATAAAAAGTTTTGATCAGCTGATCCTGCAGGGGACTCTTCATATAGATCAGCAGATTGCGGCAACTGACCAGATCCAGCTCACCCTGTGGCGTGCCGTTCAGGACATCACGCTGTTCAAACTGGACGCAGGCTTTCAACTCGGGCGTCACCTCAAACTGCTCCCCCCGGAGGATGAAATAACGATCGCGCAGGTTCGCGTCCATTTCCGTAAAGGCGGTCCGGGGGTAGATGCCGGCCCGGGCCATAGCCAGTGCTTCAAGGTTCAGGTCGGTGGCGGTTATGGCAAGCGGCTGCAGCTGACGGCAACTGCCGAGCAGTTCGCTCAAAATAATGGCCAGGGTGTAAGGCTCTTCACCTGAGGCGCATCCCGGCACCCAGATGCGGACTGGCACCCCCTTCTGCTTGTCAAGAATCCGGGTTGCCAGCGTCCGCTCCAGCGACTCAAACGAGTCACGGTCACGAAAGAAGGATGACATGGAGACCAGAAACAGGTGCTGCAGGGCGTGCAGTTCGTGTGGGTCTCGGTGGATCAGTGACTGGTAAGCCTCTGCCGATGTTGCTCCAACAACTGCTTTGCGTTTTTCCAGACGCCGCAACAGGGTATCTTCCTTGTAGCTGGAAAAATCGATGCCGGTGGTTTCCAGCACCTGGCGCTGCAACTCTTCCAGTTCCCGGCGCTCGGCTTTGCTGACAGAGTCTTCGTCGGACTCCACTGCTGCGGTAACGGCTTTGGGACTGATAAGCACCACAGGAGCAGCGTAACCGGGAAACCGTGCAGCCAGCCGTACTCCCATCTCTACCACTGACATAACCTGATCCGCCAGGCCGGCTGCGATCACAGCTTCCGGCATACCGGCATACTTGGCCTCCGTTGGCTCCTGCGCCAGGGTCAAACCGCCAGCAACCCTGATGGCACGGCAGCCGCTAACCCCGTCCGATCCCGTGCCTGACAGGACTACGCCGATGGCATTACTGCCGCACTCTTCAGCAATGGATTTAAATAACGCATTGACGGACGGGGTGGAGATGTTTCCCGCAGCCGGTTCATTTAACGTCAGCATGCCGGCCATGACCAGACCGTCTTTGCCAGCCGGGATCATATAGACCGTATCTGCCTGCAGCCGTACTGTCTTGTCGGCAAGCATCACCGGCAGCGCCGATTCACGCTGGATCAGACGGACGACCAGCTCGCCATGGCCGTCATTGGCCATATGCTGCGCGATCACATAGGCGATCCGCCCAGTCCGACGCAGCCGCGCACAGAGCGGCAGCATCGCCTCAAGGCCACCTGCGGAAGCGCCGATGCCGGCAACCGAAATGCAGGGACTAGAATCTCGATACGAGTTCAGCTCCATCTCTTTCTCTGCCTGGTTATATCCATGGCGTTGTCACCCGACACATCTTCTCAGTACCCCGGCGGCGGCGGAGACGGCACATAGACTACCGCACCGCCGTTGTAGCTTTGTACGTAATAGGTTGTGCCGCAGGCGTAATAGGTTACCCCGTCGATATATGTTTCGCTGCTCGAACAGGGGAGCTCTGCATAATAAGCTCCGCCCCCGCCACCAACATAGCCCTGGCGATTGTCAACGGCCCTGGCTGCCACTGCCGCAGCAGCGACCGGATGATCCCTGTGGCCATTGTCAATAATATCCCGGCGATTATCGGGAACTCTTGCTGCAGCAACCGGATGCTCTATCTGTCTTGCAGCAACAGCTCCACCTGTAAAGCTGCCGGTCGAGGCAGCACCGCCGCGGGCATACCCGCCGCCACCTCCACCGCCTCGTCCAGCACCGTGGGCAACAGCAACGCTGCCGACTAGCAATGCCAGCAAACAGACGACACTGCCGGGAATCAAAACCTGCTTCAGCTCTCTGGCTGTGCCCGTTTTCATTTTGGACCTCCCGGCAGCTTTGGTTTACTTACTTTGACCGGTGTTACACTCTTCTTGTCTGAACTCTGCGGCAGTTGTGAGAGGAAAGTGATCTTATGCATCCCGGCTGAAGGGACAAACTCGAACAGTGATGCAGGCGTCTCCGCAGCCAGATTCCAGTTGGAGAACTGGGCGCGGAACTGCGGCTGACCTTTCTCTTTGCGATAGGTCAGCACCAGGCGCTGCGGTAGCGGCTGGTCGCCGTCCGCAATCCAGATCTGGAAGTCGACATTAGCAGTGCGCCCGACAAGGTGATGCGCCGGAGCTCCGAATATGGTTGTCTTCTCAACGTAGTTTAACGTTTGCGTTTTCCGGTCAAGTTCTTTTGGTGCGGTGGTCTGCAGCAAAACTGAAAAAGGTACTTTCATGCCAAGATTAGCGATGAAATAATTAACCGCGTCGTCGATAGAACCTGGTTGCGGGGTTCTTGCATACACGTTACGGTTAGGCGTTGCCACGGTCAGTTCCTTGCCGTCAAACAGCAGCATCTGTTTCTCACCGCTGCTCTCCTCGACATCAATCCGGAGACGGTCGGGGCGGGCCACGGTGATTGTGCGCATTTCGCTGAATTCTATTTTCTGCCCCGACTGCTGATAGACATCGTAACTGTCCCGCACAGCTACGCTGAAGTTTCCGGTTCTGGACATGAACTCTGCCATGCGCAGCAGAATAGACCTGGCTTCTTTGGGCGTTACGCTGGCGGTTTTCTCATCTTTCGCACCGGCAACTGCACTGAAACCGAAAGTTGCCGCAACGAAAACAGCGAGCGTCCATACTTTCATAATGCTGCGATTCACAGTAATCACGTGTTGCATGAGAGCTATTCTCCTGTCATTCAATTCTTAACGCTATTCAGCTTCTACCTTTACCTTCTTCAGCTTCTCAAGCGCTTCATCAAAGTCATAGTTATTGATGGCGTCAGCCACCGGCTTCAAGGCCCGTGCTTGAGGGGTAGCAGCAATTTTGTCCAGTAGTTCACCCAGCAGATCTCCGGCTGCCGAGTCATTATCTCCCAGTAGTACCGCAAGCCGGTCAAGCGCTGCCTGCACTTCCTCCCTGGGGATCATCAGTGCAGCATTCGCTGCCGCAGCTTCCCCTGCGCCAACTTGCTGCAGTCCACAGACAACCGGCTCCAGCTCTGCCAGTACCGTTGCCAGTAGTGCATCTATTGCGTCAACCGTGCCTGCATGGCAGGCCTGTTCCAGCTCACCTGCAGCGGCCTGCACCCCTTTGGCGCCAATATTGCCGGCAGTCCCCTTAAGTGTATGGGCGGCTCGTTCGGCGGCCATAGGGTCGCTGTCCTGCCGGGCTGCGGCAAACAGTTCATTGAACTTGCCCTGGCTGTCGCGGAATTTGATCAGCATCCGGGTATAAAGCTTGTGATTATTCATGGTGGTTGCCAGACCGGCCGTCACATCAATGCCGGGCAATGGCGGCAATCCGTCCACCGGTTGCTGCTGTGCCGGTGCAGCAGTCGATGTCTCGATAATCGTACCTGCCGGCTTGACCCATTTGGCAATAGTGGCATACATCTCCGCCACATTGAGCGGTTTGGCAATATGGTCCCACATGCCCGCCTCGATTACCTTTTCCTTGTCACCGGCCATGGCGTTGGCGGTCATGGCGATGATCGGCAGCTCTTTGAAGGCCGGGTTTTTACGGATTTCCCGCGTGGCGGTGTAGCCGTCCATGACCGGCATCTGGCAATCCATCAGCACCCCGTCAAAGGCGGGGTCTTTGGCAAGAATATCCAGTGACTCCTGGCCGTTGTTGGCGATCACCACGGTTATGCCGGCCTGCTCCAGCAGCTCGGTGGCCAGTTCCTGATTCATGTCGTTGTCTTCCACCAGCAGCAGGCGGGCGCCGTTCAGCTGAGCCATGACATCGACATGGTCGTCGGCCCGTTCGCTGGCGCGGGTCTCAATGACAATCCCCCTGCCTAGAACTTCGCCGATTGCTTCCAGCAGAGTGGAGGCGTTAACAGGCTTGGTCAGTACGGTTTTCAGCTGAACACCACGCTGGTCGGCCGAACTGAGCGCCTCTTCACGGCCGTACGCGGTGACCATGATTACTGACGGGATCTTGTTCAGCTGCTCGTCCTGCAGATGCTGGACCGTTTCCACGCCGTCCATGACCGGCATCTTCCAGTCCATCAGCACCAGGTCGTAGGGTAGCTGCTTCTGTTCAGCCTGGACAATCATATTCAGTGCCTGCTGGCCGTCCTGGGCGGTGTCTACCTCCAGACCGAACTGGCGGGCCATGGCGGAGAGAATTTCCCGGGCAGAGGCGTTGTCATCCACCACCAGCACCCGTACCCCCAGTAGCTCTTCGGCCAGGAACATGCGCCGTGGCATCGGTTCTGTCTGCAGCCCGAAGCGGGCAGTGAAGTGGAAGGTAGAGCCCTTGCCGGCCTCGCTCTCGACCCAGATCCGCCCCTGCATCTGCTCCACCAGGTTCTTTGATATGACCAGCCCCAAGCCGGTGCCACCGTATTTGCGGGTCGTGGAGGCGTCGGCCTGGCTGAAGGACTGGAACATCTTGCCGCACTGTTCCGGGGTCATGCCGATGCCTGAATCACGTATCCAGAAGTGCAGTAGGGCGCCGTTCTCATCCTCGAGCTCCTTTTCAACGCCGACGACTATTTCACCCTGTTCGGTGAACTTGACGGCATTGTTGCCCAGGTTGATCAGCACCTGCCCCAGCCGGAGCGGATCACCCACCAGTGAGGTCGGCACATCAGCCGCACAGTTGAAGAGCAGCTCCAGCCCCTTGTCCTCGGTCTTCATCCCCACCAGATTAGCCAGGTTGTCCATGACATCTTCCAGATGGAAATCAATCTTCTCCATGGTCATCTTGCCGGCTTCGATCTTGGAAAAATCGAGGATGTCGTTGATGATCCCCAGCAGGTTTTCGCCGGCGCGCTTCACCTTCTCGATGTAGTTGCGCTGTTTCTTGTCCAGCGTGGTCTGCAGCGCCAGGTGGGACATGCCGATAATGGCGTTCATCGGGGTGCGGATCTCATGGCTCATGTTGGCGAGGAAGTCACTCTTGGTTCTGGTGGCTTCTTCAGCGATCTGCGTGGCTTCCCGCAGCTTGTCCTCCGCCAGTTTAGCTTCGGTAATGTCCTGGGTTACACCAAACATATCCGTCGGTTTGCCATCGGCATCGCGAACCACATCGCCCATGGCATGGATCCAGACCACGTGGCCATCGATCGGCCGTTTGTAGGCATAGATCGCGTCGTAGCGGGGCACTGTCCCTTCAAGGGCAGCTGCATAGTTTTTAAATGTCGCTTCCGCAGCGTCCTTGTCGCCGGCGGCCACATTGGCGCCCCATTCGTTCATCAGATGATAGCGCCAGTCAGGGCGGGGCGGATCACCGAAAATAGTCGCGGCGCGCTCCGACGAATTGTAGTACTCGTCACCAGTATTGAGCGGGATATGCCAGTAGCCGGCTTTGGTCAGGTCGAGCGCCTGGTTGTTGAGGAAATCGGCGTGCCGCAGTTTATCCTCCGCCTGTTTGCGCTCGGTCATGTCCCTGCTAATGCCCAGAATGCCCAGCAGCTTGCCATCACTGCTCCAGAACGGCGATTTCAGGGTGTCGAGCAAGACATGCCGGCCATCCGGATAATCAACCCATTCTTCGTTGGACAGACTTTCCAGTTTGGACAACATATCGGCATCCTTGTTACGGAAAAAATCGGCGACTTCCTGCGGAAAGAGTTCATAATCGGTCGAACCGGTAATTTCTTCAACTGGCCGCCCAACCAACTCTGCAAAAGCGCCGTTGCAGCCCAGGTATACGCCTTCCGGGTTTTTGTAAAAAATAAGGTCAGGAATTGAGCTGATTAATGCCACCATGGTAGCGCGGCTATCGGACAGTTTTTGTTCGCTCTGTTTGCGCTCGGTGATATCACGATAGACAATGACGGTCCCGACAATGGCAGCTTCCTTGTGAATTACCGTGGTTGAATACTCCACCGGTATTGCGGTGCCGTCTCGGTGCCAGAGGACTTCACTGTCCACGGTACGAGCCTGACCATCGACCGAGGAAAGGTACATCGGACATTCTTCGCGGGGGAAATGACGGCCGTCCGGATAGTGATGGTGCACCAGCGCATGCATCTTCTGGCCGACGAATTCATCTTCCCGGTAACCGAGCATGGCCGGAGCAGCCGGATTGGCAAAGGTGACGAAGCCGTCATTGTCAAGGCCGACAATGCCGTCACCGACCGCACCCAGAATCAGCCTGCTGCGCTCTTCCGCCATGGCCAGGCGGTCTTCCGCCGCCTTGCGGGCGGTGATGTCGCGCACCGAAGCGCAGACGCATTTGCCTCGGCCGCCAATAGCCGGCAGGCGTGACAGGCTCAACTCCACCGGCAGTTCGCTGCCGTCCTTACGCACGCCACGCAGCTGACGATTCGTGGCATCTATGCTGCGGGCATGCTCATCATCTATCAGGTAGCTGTCGCGCAAGGCGACATGGCGGCCACGCACGTCCGGTGGCACCAACGCCTCAATCGGGCTGCCTGAGAGCTCGCCAGGCCCGTAGCCGAACATCGCTTCCACCTGATGATTGGTCAAAATGATACTGCCATGCTCATCGACCACCAGCATGCCGTCCGGTGCTGACTCTACAATACTGCGGAACCAGGCCTCGGTGGCCTTGATCTCGTGCTGCTGGGCCTCCATTTCGACGGCCTGTTCTTCCAGCTTGGCCGCCTGTTTTTCCATGCTCTCCGCCTGACGCTGAGTCTCTTCAAGCAGCTGCTGTGTCCTGGTGTTGCGCTCGATGATCTCCATGCTCATGGCCAGAACCGGCATCAGTCCGTCAAGCAGAGCCTGTTCGTTGGCACCGAAATTTTCGAAGGTAGCAAGCTCAAGAACGGCCAGCAGCTGTTCGTTATGCAGTACCGGCAGTACAGCGATGGTATTCGGTACCGCTTCGCCCAGGCTTGAGCCGATCCGGATATAGTCCGCCGGCGGTTTGGAGATGATAATCGGCGCCCGCTCCAAGGCACACTGACCGACCAGACTCTGGCCAAGGGCAAAATAGGTATCCAGATTCTTCCGCTCGCGGAAGGCATACCCTCCCAGCATGTGCAGCCGCTGCTGCTCTTCTTCAAAGAGGTAGAAGACCGCATGACCGACCTTGAGCAGCGGGGCAACGCTGGAGAGAAAGGTCTGTGACAGCTCACTGAAGCTGGTGGCAGCCTGCAGTGCCGTTGAAACAGCGGCGATGTGGGTCTTGATCCAGCGCTGCGCCTCCATCTGTTGCGCTTCAGTCTGCAGCACGGTTACGGCGCGAGCCAGATCACCCACCTCATTGCTGTAGTCGCAGTGAGGCACCTCGTAATCAAGCCTGCCCGAGGCCAGCTCTTTGAGCGCATCACGCAGCCGGTCAAGGGGCCGGATCACCGAACGGGATACCAGTAGCCAGAGCATGACGCCGAAAAGCAGCCCGAAGGCGAGCAAGGTTGCGGAAATGATCTGGCTTCGTCTGGCATCCGCAAGCGAACGGAGATAGGTCTTTTGAGCACCATCCTCCTTGATTTTGACAAGTTGTTCCATGTTTTCATTGGCATCAATGCCTGGTTGCTGAAACTCCATGGAGGAGACAAAGGCCAGCGCTTCTGCATTCCTGCCCCCCAGCATCAGGGCTGTGGCTTTGTCCACCCCGCGCAAATATATCGCTGAGTTTTTTTCAAAAAGAGCCAGTAGTTTCTTGGTGTCCTCACGAAACAAAGTCGTACGCAGGAGCGTGACCTCCATGCTGAGGGCTATCCGGGCAGCGTCCTGCTGGCTTAAACTCCGGCTACGCTCGACTGAATCGGCGGTTATCAAGGCCTGGCGGAGGGTGCGGCCGATGGTTGCATAGGCGACCTGGGCATCCTTACCGCTGGCAACGCCCTGTAGCTCCTTGTCGTGCATCACTTTCAGGTCGTCAATAATTGCCCGCTGACCGACTATCCCTTCAAGGCCGATGGCTATGGTGCCCAGCAGCAGCAGGGCGAAGCCGAATGCAAGCTTGCGGGAGAGGGAGCGTCGTTCCAGAGCGATGATAAATCTGTTCATAAAGGTGCTCCTTGTTGTTTCACTTGTCGGGCTGCTTCAGCATCTTCGGCCAGGCTCATGGCAGTCAGCCGTTCCCGGCGGAGCAGCTCGGCCTGTTCCTGCAGTTTTACCTGCGCTGCATCGGCCCGGTAGCGCGCCAGCGACATGGTGCCGATCATCCGGGCAAAGCCGCTGAGGAAACCGAGGATAACCGGCATCCGTTTTTCATCGACCACCGGCGCTTCGCTGACAGCCTGGAGGTAGTCGGCTTCGGGATAACCGAACCGCTGCGCCTGCTGCCTGAAAAAATCAAGATCCGGCGGGCCGAGATGGAACTGGCCGATAAAGACGTTTGCCAGGTGCCGCCCGTCAACGACGATCGGCGCGGCTGCGTCAGTCATGCCGTTTTTGCAGGTGTACATGGTGAAGTCCTGCCCTGCCTGCAGTTGGAGCGCCAGCTCGGTATCGCTTTCGATGCAGAGCTGGCAGGATTCGGGATTGGCCCGGTGGAAACCGGTACAGGCCCTCTGCCAGTTGGCAGAGACCAGCACCGTCCCGTCCAGATCTATGATCGCTGCGGCAATGCCGACCGATTCGCAAAAGGCGCTGAACAGCTTCTGTAGCTCGTTCAGGTCAACGAGTTCCACGAGTTTAGGGATTGATTCTTCGGCCTGTTCTGTCGGCAGTTGCTGGCCGGCTGCAGCGAACAATGGGTAGAATTTGCTGTCCTCCCGGCGCATGTGCAGGGCAACCACATCGTAGGCCAGGAACTGGAAGAAAGGACCGACAGCGAGCGTGCCGGTCTTGAAGTCTTCGATCAGCAGTACCGCTTTTTCGACCAGTTGGCGGTGGATACCGGCATGCTCTTCGGCTTGCAGGTAGCCGATGGAACGCTGGATCGCTTCTTCATGGTCGAAGTGAGACGTTACCTCCTTGACCAGAACGCCGATAATCCGTTCGATTTCCTCGTTGGGTTTGCCGTTAACAATGGCATTGAGCAGGTCGTTTGCAACGGCGAACAGGGAGCGGTGTTCCCGGTCGACATCGGCGTTTCCGGATTCAAAGCTTTGATGCCAGTTGAGCCTGACCAGCCGGTTACCGTTTGTATCAAACGAATCCCCGGCAGGATCATCATCCATCCTGGACATTTCCGATGATGCATAGCGTGGCGGGTCGGCCAGCCGCAGACAGAGGTCATTGATTTCGCGTTTCAGATCGAGGATGCGGGCCTCGCGTCCCTGGGCCAGCCGGTTGAAGCGTTCAGCCTCGGCAAGCCGCGCCATGTCCCGTTCAGCTGCTGCTGTCGCCAATAGCAGCTGTTCAGTTTGTGCGGCACGACCAAGAATCTCAAGGTTCATGGCAAACAGTCCGACCATCTCCGCAAACTGATCCCGCTCGGCACTCTCCGGCTTGTGCAGCAGCGCCACTTCAACGACGCCCAGAAAACGGTCATGGAGCATGATCGGCGCCAGCAGCAGTGCCGCAGGTACGGTCTCGCCAAGGCCGGAGCGGATGGCGGCAAAACCGGCCGATGCGGTATCGATCATCTGTAAGCGCTTTTCAACGGCACATTGACCAAGCAGCCCCTCACCCATAGCCAGGTCATCAGGTGGCAGTTCGGCACAGGCGTAACTGCCGGCCAGGGCCAAAAGGTCGGGATTTGTTCGGTCAACAAGGTAGATCACCCCCTGCAGGGCGCCGAACATCCGGTGGGCAGCATTGAAATAGCAGCGGACCAGTTCATCAATCTGCTCTGCCTGTTGCATCTGCAAGCCGGTCTCCGCGAGCTCTGCCTTGCGGCTGGCGGCTGCCCGTTGCTCACTGCTGTAGGCGGCCAGCTGTTCTCCGGCAAGCTGCTGGGCGTAGCGGCTGCGCAGCAGGTGGGTCAGCCCCCAGCCGAGCAGCAGCACGACTATGCCGGCTCCCAGACCATAGCGCAGCCGCTCGGTCAGCGGTACGCTGCGGGTCAGATCTTCCAGCAGCACCAGTGACCAGTCCCCCATGGGGTCGTTCCACTGCACCTTGGCACTGGCCACAGCGTGGGAGCGACCATCAATCTCGCGTACGCCAGGCTCGGCTGACATGGGGAGCACCGGCGGGTCGGTTTTTTCGAAAAGGTTGCCGAACTGCTTGAGTTCACGGATGGCCTGCAGCCGCTCTGGCGTCGGCGTTCCGGACAGATGGCCGATCCATTCCTTGCGGCTGCTGGCAAACACCACCCCTTGCGGCGACAGTAGCAGCGCAATATCGGCCTTGCCGCGCAGCAGTTCATCCACTTTCTGCACACTGGTGCGTGCCACGACAGCACCGACCGATTCGGTAGCGTTGGAGGCCCCGAGGTATACCGGGGCAGAAAAATAGAGCGCCCGGTCACCGCGGGCCAGGCTTACTGCCGCATAGACGTTATTTTTGCCCTTCATCGCCATCTGGTAATAAGGGCGGAATTTCACGTTGAGGCCGGTTGAGGGTTTCCCGGCACTGTCCCACGACAGGGTGATGACCCCGTCGTGGGGGACAAGGAAAACCCCCTGAGCATCATAGGAACGACCGACGCTTTCAAAAGCACCGAACAATTTCTGCGACATGCCGGACTTTTTGCCAAGCGCCTCGCTCTTGATGTCAGCGTCGATCAGACCCAGCATGGCCATCGACCCCATCAGGTTACCGTTGAGGGTCTGGGACATGACTTCCAGGCTGCGTCGCTGGGTCTCTGTTTCCAGCAGTGCACGGCGTTCGTCAACCCGGAAACCTATCACAATGCTGCTGGCCAACGAGCCCACTACCAGAGATACCAGTAGCAAAACCAGCCGGCTCACTCCTGGTTGTGCCACGCAAAACCGGGCGATACGGTTCATTCTAACCTCCAGGCAGCTAAATCAAACCGTCTTTCCGTAAGGCCTCAAAAAAGAACTTTCCCAGATCCCGACTGACCCTGGCAGGCCTGTCGGCATCGGATGTTTTGAAAGTTGCACTCCAGATCAGCTCCTCCGTTTTGGCATCATACAGATTAGCCTGCAGTGTTGCTTTGAGGAAATCACCGTAGGTTGTCATCGGAGATGCCCCGTAGACATAGCCTACCGAATCGCCTGACGGCAGCTGTTGGGAAACGGTGCCGTCACCTTTTACCAGTACACGAGTTGTCAGGACAGCATCGCAACCATTAGCATGAACTGCAGCAACAACTCCGGCACGATCAGTCTTGTCGAGATCCGGCAGGATTGTATGGCTCGCCACGGCAGCGATCATCCTGTGCCGCAGTTCATCAACAATGATATTCTCGAATAGCTTGCGTTTTGTTTCGTCACTCCCTATACCGAGGATCATGATTTTCTTATGGACCTGAGCAGCAGGTTTATTCCAGGTTTCCACTACCTTGAGAGAAGTGCAGCCTGACAACATGGTGGCTATCAAGCCGTAGAGTAAAAATTTTACTGAAGAATATTGCATTGGGTCTCCTCCTTAAATCAGGCCGTCTTTGGCCATTGTTTTGAATACCACTTCTGCCAATCCTTTGGTGAAGGTGATAATTCCCTCAGGATCTACGGCGCTTGACGTCCCTGTCCAGACCAGTCGACCGGTAGCAGCATCGAAGAGATTGGTTTCAATTGCCATTTTTGTCGAGAGGAGAACTTCAACCGGTTGATGTATAAAGGTTGCATAGGTCACATGGACGCCGTAACCATCGGCAAAGCCATGGCTGGTCATAACATAGCCGGTATTAACACTCGTATCCTTCTTCAGGGCGATCAGACGGGTGGTTATTGCCCCGTCCGCGCCGGTCTTTTTGACAGCTTCTTCGCCAGCTGCCCAAGTGAGCTTCTCGGTTACGCCGGTGATGGTGTAACTGGGGATAGCGCTTACTCCCCGTTTTTGTAGTTCGGCAGCAAGAACCTCCTCAAAAACCTGACGCCTATCAGATCTTTCGGTTATGCCGACTATAAGCAGCTTTTTATATTGCTTTGCCGGTAATGTTGAATCTTTTGCAGAGTGCTGCAAAGAAATTGAGGCACAGCCAGTCAGGGAGAGAATAAGCAGGGGGAAGAGCATTCGGAGCAGTTTTTTCATTGGATTCCTCGTTCGGTTTGGTTAAGGCGATTTATTGCTGCACAAGCGGGGCAGATGCGACAGGCCAGTTAACTGATGTAACGCCAATTTTTTCAACGTTCTAGCGATAGGATGAAAATACTATAAAACTCCATACTGGTAGATATCCCGCTTTGAAGATAGTGTGAAACGACCAGTGTTCTCGCTTAAATTTATACTCATATAGCATATAAGATGAATTTCATCAAATTCAATTCGGCAGGTGCAATTCCTGTTGCCACCGGCGTCCGCAACCTTTCCTGCGAAGGGGAGGTTGCGCCTATTCACCGATACAGATCACGAGCTATTTTATTTGGGAAAATAAGAAGAACTTCTATGTTGAGGACGAAAATGAACGACTGCGTGGTTCAGTGAGATGCGGGGGGCAGTGGAATACAGGAGAACCATCATCTACCGGGCCACGGTCGGCGCCGGTGAATTTATATGGAGGGAGCTTTTGTATAACGTGTGATAGCCCAACATGCATGAACGGATAGTAGAGGTCGTCTGAAGTGCGAATACAGTGAATAAATATAAATCAATATTGACTGCCCTAGAAGCAGCTATGCTGGTTAAGTGTTAATTCTCTACTCACTGCAGAGATTGCCGGAAGAGTGAATTTAAAAGTTGTTCCTTCATTAACCGTAGAAGTGAAGCTAACGTTACCTCCCAGGCAGTCCTCTCCAAAGAACTTCATCGAATATGTGCCAAGACCATGGCCATTTGTTGATTTAGTGCTGAAAAATTTTTGAAATATACGTAGTTGTATATTTTCGGGAATAGAGGCAGCGTTCCAAACCTCCCAACTAACTTGAGAATTGTCAACTATTGCTCTAAATTTTACACTCCCGCCTTCTTCAGTCGCTTCTAAGGCATTAAGAAGCATGTTTATCAGTATCCTTGAAACAAGCATCCCGTCTGTAGATATCGTCAAGTCATCAGCTGAACTTTCATCGAGCAAAGTTTTGTTGTCTATTAGGCTCTTATTAAGGACAGTATTGAATGCCTGTTCTTTTATATTGCTTAATCTTATCGCTGAGTTATTTACGATAGATGCCTTGTTCTTGTAGTTCAACAATGATTCCTGCATCGTTACTTCTTTACAGGCTCTATCGGCTATTAATTTGAGTTTTAATAATAGTTCATGCTCAGGCATGTGATCATGAACATATTGACTGACGTTCTTCATCGAGCAGAGCATGTTGTTTAAATCGTGAAAGAATACTCCTTCAATGTTAGCCCAGAATTGCTGTTGGCTTATATCCTGGGCAAATACTAATATCCATCTATGTTTATCAGCAATAAAGGGTTGAGCTCGCACCTTTAGGCTTATCTCATTCGTATGACCATTATTATCAGTTGCCAGGGCACAAATCCTTTCACATACCATATTGTCATCAATAGCAGCCATCATGGCAATAGCGGCTCCACAGGAAGAACAATAGGGCGTAGTTCCGCAACCATTAGGTTCATTGAAGGCATATTTACAGTGCAGAGTTTCTCCGAGACGTAGTCCAAGTACCTTCTCCGGTTTGGATATGCCAATAGTTTCTAAGAATGATTTATTTAAAGCAACTATCTGCCTTTTTTCGTTGATTACCACCAGTAGCCCTGCCGAAGTTTGAAGAATAGCATTCATGACAGGACTGTTGCTGACACTTTCAACTTGACCGCTAAGAGTTCTTTTCTTGACCCTTTCAGCAGAAGCAAAATATGTTTCCATGGGTTCATGCTCCATAGTGGACTAAGACATTTACAGTCGCTTTAATTTTAACCCGAATCCGCAAATCTCTGCCGGACACATTCAGGCAGCGTGAGTTCGGGGGTATTTTTTCAGTGAGCTCCCTTTGATGGGAGTCGAAAACACATATTTTCTCTAAAATTCAAAAAGTGACGCGCTATTTGCCTCTTCAGACGATGTTTTTTGCCGGACTGAAGACGAACTGCCCCCTTGTTCTTGCTTTTTTGTTCTTTGACAATCTCGTTTTCAGCTTTTCTTTAGCAGGTTACCGGCTGAAGCCTGCCGATTCTTGCCTGAATCCTGTCAGGGCGAAGTTTCTCCAGCCACCAGCCGTTGACTTTCAGCAGGCTCTTGCGGGCATGATTGACCACGATTGCCGCACTACGCAGCAGATAATCCTGAATGGTCTTGATCCGCCGCCGTACCGGTGTTAAGTGACTGTCCATCTCTCCGTCACCAGCTTCATCCCGCCACTGCTGACCCAGCAGGATAAGCAGGTTGTAGGCCATGGTCCCCAAGGTAAGGAATACTTCGTTGACACTGAAGGTCTGGGAGGGGAGTCGCTCCAGATCCAGGTCGTGCTTGAGTTCCTTGTTCGCTTCTTCTGCAGCTCCACGCCCCCGATAGAGTTCGAATGCCCGCTGCGGGGTGACTTCTTTGGGTAGATTGGTGGCCAGTATGTGGTAGCGGACGTCATTGAGCAGCAGTGGCTGTCCTTTCTCGTCTACGGACTTGATCTGAACACAGAAGACGAAACGGCGGGGAGTTTTCCAGCCGCTTGG